>RXJD01000071.1:822-148364 GCA_003987775.1 Mycobacterium sp. | reverse complement strand
AGGTGGCACCGATTCTATGAGCCAGACACCAGGTGATCAGGATCCAACCACCGCGATACGCGGCGACCTCACTTTGACACTGAGTCGATTCCAGCAGGCCCTCAAACAACGATGCAACGCGACGTAGGCTTTCGGCATGGGACGCCACGTCTTCGACGACAAGCTGTTGGCCGTGATCAGTTGCAACTCGATCGGAGTATTGGCCACCATCAAGCGCGACGGCCGGCCGCAGCTGTCGAACGTGCAGTACTACTTCGACGCCCGCGGTCTGGTGTTGCAGGTGTCGATCACCGAGCCGCGGGCCAAGACCCGCAATCTGCGGCGTGACCCGCGTGCATCGTTGTTGGTCGATGCCGATGACGGGTGGTCGTATGCGGTCGCGGAAGGGACTGCGGAACTGACTCCGCCAGCCATGGCGCCCGGCGACGACACCGTTGAGGCCCTGATTGCCTTGTACCGCAACATCGCTGGTGAGCACCCGGATTGGGACGAATACCGCGAAGCCATGGTCACCGATCGGCGGGTGCTGCTGACCATGCCGATCTCGCATGTGTACGGGATGCCACCGGGCCGGCGGTGATATTGCGTACCGGCTTGCCGCCTCACCGGT
Organism: Mycobacterium sp.; assembly: GCA_003987775.1. GTDB lineage: Bacteria > Actinomycetota > Actinomycetes > Mycobacteriales > Mycobacteriaceae > Mycobacterium. The sequence continues at coordinate 147,754 of RXJD01000071.1, read as the reverse complement.
TAGGCTGCCGGTATGGCCGAAACGAACGCCCCGGAATCGTCTGAACAGCCAGAGGACGAGAACAAGCGCAAGTTCCGCGAAGCCCTCGAACGCAAGCTGGCGAAGTCGTCCGGCGGCTCCGACCACAAGGACAGCGGCGGCAAGCAGTCGCGGGCGCACGGCGCAGCCGGTAACCGCCGGGAGTTCCGCCGCAAGAGCGGCTAGCCGACTCGAATAGCGCTGTCGGCGAACCGAATTCGAGCTTTCGGCGAACCGGGTTCAAGTGCCCGGCGACGCTCCGAAGGCCCGCCCGCCACGCCGATCTAAACTGGCTGCGTGGCGAAACTGCAGCTTGTTCAAGACCCGGCCGCCGACGCGCTGCTGGAATCCAATCCCTTTGCGTTGCTGGTGGGGATGCTGCTTGATCAGCAGGTTCCCATGGAAACGGCGTTCGCCGGCCCCAAGAAGATCGCCGATCGGATGGGGGGATTCGACGCCGCCGAGATCGCCGATCACGACCCGGACAAGTTTGCGGCGCTCTGCTCGGAAAAGCCTGCCATTCACCGGTTTCCGGGGACAATGGCCAAGCGCATCCAGACGCTTGCGCAGATCATCGTCGACCGCTACGACGGGGACACCGCGGCGCTGTGGACGGCCGGAGACCCGGACGGCAAGGAGTTGCTGAAGCGGCTCAAGGCACTGCCCGGCTTCGGCGAGCAGAAGGCGCAAATCTTCCTCGCGCTGCTCGGCAAGCAATACGGCGTGACGCCCACCGGTTGGCGCGCCGCCGCGGGGGCGTACGGCAAGGCGGGCACGCACATGTCGATTGCCGATATCGTCGATGCCGAGTCGCTGAGTCAGGTGCGGTCGTATAAGAAGCAGATGAAGGCTGCTGCCTCGGGGAAAGCCTCGGGGAAAGCCTCTGGGAAGGGAAAGGCGGCAACGTGAAGACACACATAACGTGTCCGTGCGGCGAAGCCATCGTCGGCAAGGATGAGGACGAGTTGGTGGAGCTGACTCAGGCCCACCTCGCCAGCGTGCACCCGGGTCTGGACTACGACCGGGACGCGATCCTGTTCATGGCTTACTGACGCCGCGCGCCGCGAGCGTGCGCATTCGTACAACGACACACCGTGGCCGATGTACATCCGCGCACGCTCGCGGGCCGGTGCGGCAGCGCAATGCCTTTAAGGCACCACCGTCGAGCCGATGGTGGGCATGAACTGGCACTGACGGTCTTTGGTGGTGACCTGCCCGAAGATCGTCGACATGATGCTGCCCGAGCCGGTGTCCACGATCGCGGTCAGCGTCGTGGGGCCCTCACCGTTGATATCGGTGCGCGGCTTGAGCGTGGCGCTGCCTGACTTCCCGGTGGTGAGGTTGACCCACGTGACATTCAGCGGCAGACGCTGCACGTCCGCGGGCCCAGGGGTACCGACCGCGGTGAACACGTAAGCGGTCTGGCCGGGACCCGGTCCCGGTGTCGGGATCGGAGCCGGTCCCGCCACCGAAAGCGCTGTTGCCAGGGCGTTGGTGCCGTCTCCAAGGCAGTTCGTCCCGATCGAGGGGTACATGAAGTCCTGGGTGGGCGGCGCGTCAGGACCGAAAGCCGGAGATGCGGCCGCGGGCGCCGCACCGGGCGCAGGTGCCGGTGCGGGGGCAGCGGCTGGTGCGGGTGCTGGTGCCGGGGCGGCGGCCGGAGCAGGAGCCGGTGCGGGGGCAGCGGCCGGAGCAGGTGCTGGTGCCGGGGCGGCGGCCGGAGCAGGAGCCGGTGCCGGCGCGGCGGCCGGAGCAGGAGCAGGAGCGGGGGCGGCGGCCGGAGCAGGAGCGGGTAACGCCGCCGGCGCGGCAGCGGGCGCGGGCACCGCGCGGGGCGCCGGTTCCGGGCCGGGAGGGGGCGGATCGACCGGCCGGGGATTGACCACGGAGGGAACGTCGCCCTCGGGTGCGGGACCCGCCGCGTGATGCGGGTCGACGCCCGTCGGCAGATGCGGAAGCGAGCCGGGCTCGACGCCGGGCGGCGGGACATGCGGCACCGGCGCGCCCTCGGGCGGAGTGCCGCCGGGCGGCACCTGGGTGCTCAAGTGCGGGCTACCGCCCGGGTCGGCGACGAACTGGTTGACCGACGCGGCGACGTTCTTGGCCTCGCTGGGAGCGGTCGGATTGTGGGTGAAAGCCTGCGCCGCGGCCATGAGCAGCTGCGTCGCCTGCGCCGGATTGCCGGCTGCCTGCTGGATTATCGGACTCAACTCGGTCAACGCCGGCAGCCCCGGTAGCTGTTGAGCGGGGTTGGGCGGCGTCGGCGCCGGGTCGGCTGCCGCGCTCGGGGTGAGCATGAGCGCGGCAGCCGAAGTGACGACGACTGCGGCCAAACCTTTGGACAGACTCCAAGTGCTTGCCACGGTGTTTTCTCCCGGTTGTTGGTGGTAGGTCAGCCGTCGGTGATTACCGGACTCAGGGCAGTGCGGCGAGCAGGGTCTGCGGACCGCTCGCGCCGGGAGCACCGGCGCCCGCGAGACCCGGAATACCTGAGGTGATAGCCGGCAACGCGGCTTGAGCGAGCCCCGGAATCGCGGTCGCCAAACCAGGCAACGACGAGGCAGGCGTCGCGGGCACAGCGGGCGCGGCAGGAGCGGCGGGAGCCGTGACACCCGGGATCGGGGTGGTGACTCCCGGGATCGGAAGCGACGCGGGAGCGGGTGCCGCCGGAGCTGCCGGCGCGGTCAGGCCCGGCAGCGGTGCGTTCACGCCGGGGATCGACGGAACCGACGCCGGGGCGGCGGGTGCGGCCGGAGCGGCCGGTGCGGCCAGGCTGGGCAGCGGTGCGTTCACGCCGGGGATCGACGGAACCGACGCCGGCGCAGCTGGGGCGGCCGGGGCGGCGGGAGCGGTGAGGCCGGGAAGCGGGGCGTTCACGCCGGGGATGGACGGCGTGGCCGCGGGGGCGGCCGCCGGAGCCGGAGCGGTTGCACCGGGCAGGACGGAAGGCAGGTTCAACCCACCCGGAGCGGCAGGCGCCGGGTCAGGTGAACGAAGCACCCCCTGAGGCGCCGGCGGGGTGGCACCCAGCGCGGTCGCCAGGTTCTGCAGAATCTGCGGAGCGTTGGCCGCTGAGGCGATCAGCTGCTGAGGAATGTTGGTCTCGGCCGGAGCGGGCGCGGGGTCGGCGTGGGCGATGCCGCCGGTCAGCAGCGCGGCGGATGAGCCGACCAGGACGGCGGCGGCTCGGACGTAAGTCCACATGGTTGGCATGACTCTCCCTGAGTTGATCGATGACTGGTCCCAGAGCCGAAGCTAGCTTGGTACAGAAGTGACTCAAGTGACACGTGTGGCATTTATGCGATCGTTACCGATACGAGTGAGGGCGGTGACCGGCGACCTGGGAATCGTGTTCGCGCCGTTACAAAAGGCTCGGCGTGCTGCCGGGTCGGTAAAGTCGGGCCGATAGACACGACTTCGGCCGCCGATGCGGCAGTAACTCCCCGGCGCCGTCGCAGCTTGCTGCAGACGTTGGCGCTGCCACTTTTGGTTCTCAGCATCGCCGCACGGTTCGCGTGGACTTATCTGGCGCCGAATGGGGCCAACTTCGTCGACCTGCACGTTTACGTTGGCGGTGCCGCGGCACTGGATCATCCCGGCACCCTGTACAGCTATGTCTACGCCGACCAGACCCCGGATTTCCCGCTGCCGTTCACCTATCCGCCGTTTGCCGCGGTGCTCCTCTACCCGCTTCACTTCGTGCCGTTCGGGGTGCTGGCGTTCCTCTGGCACGTCGCGATCGTGGCGGCGCTGTACGGCGTGGTGCGGGTCAGTCAACGCTTGATCGGCACCGCCGCGGACCGCCCGGCCGCGATGTTGTGGACCGCGGTCGGCATCTGGATCGAACCGCTGCGCAGCAACTTCGACTACGGGCAGATCAACGTGTTCCTGGTGCTCGCGGTGCTGTGGGCGGTGTACACGACGCGATGGTGGTTGTCCGGGGCGTTGGTGGGCCTGGCCGCCGCGGTCAAGCTGACCCCGGCTGTCGCGGGCATCTATCTACTGGGCGCGCGCCGCTGGTCGGCGGCGCTGTTCTCGCTGGCGGTGTTCCTGTTCACGATCGGGGTATCGCTGTTCGTGGTCGGCGATCAGGCCCGCTACTACTTCACCGATCTGCTCGGCGACGCGCACCGGGTGGGGCCGATCGCCACCTCGTTCAACCAGTCCTGGCGGGGCGCGATTTCGCGCATTGTCGGCTATGACGCCGGATACGGACCGCTGGTGCTGGCCGCGCTCGTCGTCACCGCCGTCGTTGCCGTGCTGGCATGGCGTGCGCTGGACAGCTCTGATGCTCTGGGCAGGCTGCTGGTAGTCGAACTGTTCGGCCTGCTGCTCTCACCCATCTCCTGGACGCACCACTGGGTGTGGTTGGTCCCGCTGATGGTGTGGCTGATTCACGGGCCGCTGCGCGAGCGTCTGGCAGCGCGAGTGCTCGGTTGGGGCTGGCTGGTGCTCACCGTGATCGGCGTGCCGTGGCTACTGAGCTTCGAGCAGCCGACAATCTGGGTGATCAGCCGCCCGTGGTACCTGGCCTGGGCCGGATCGGTGTATGTGGTCGCGGCGCTGGCGACGCTGGGTTGGGTGGCTACGACGCGAACGGCTCGGGGTTCACGCCGGCGTGAGGGTGTCGCCGAGCCCCGTTGATTTACCCCGCGGCGACGATCCCGTTGATCTCACCCGCCATATCGAGGTCCTTCTGCGTGATCCCACCCTCGGAATGCGTGACCAACACGAAAGTCACGGTCCGCCAACGGATATCGATGTCAGGATGGTGATCCTGCTCTTCAGCGTGCTCGCCCACCCGGCGCACGGCGTCGATGCCGGCCAAAAATGCCGGGAATTTGACCGAGCGGCGCAACGCGCCATCGGCGCGCTCCCAGCCGTCCGGTAGCGCGGCGTCAACTTGCTCATCGGTGAGAACAGCCATAACTCCGAAGGTATACCGTCAGTGGCCATGCCGACCCAGATCGTCGTCGCCGGTGCCATCATCAGCGGCGGCGCGGTCCTGGTGGCGCAACGCATCCGGCCCCCGGAGTTGGCCGGCCGCTGGGAACTTCCGGGCGGAAAGGTGGCCGAGGGTGAAACCGAGCCCGATGCGCTGGCCCGCGAGCTGGCTGAAGAACTCGGAATCGACACCACCGTTGGGGAGCGCCTCGGCGGTGACGTTCTTCTGGGTGAGGCCATCACCCTGCGGGCCTATCGGGTCCGCCTGGTGAGCGGCGAACCGCACCCGCGCGATCACCAGGCCTTGCGCTGGGTGACGGCCGCCGAACTCGATGACGTCGACTGGGTACCGGCCGATCGCGCGTGGCTCCCCGATCTGGCGGCAGCGCTCTGACGAGCCGTCGTCGAGCACCCCGCAGTTGCAGACCCGTGGCCTGGCCGATTCGGTTGGATGACAACGCTTTTAGGCTACCGCGAAATCCTGGCCATTGGGCCGGCAGCCGCGGCGGGTGTGCGCTGCTCGATCGGGTCGTGGCATTGCCGACCATGCGATGCGGGGGCCGAACGCCACGGCGGTAACGAGACCGCCGATCGAAGACGCACACAGCAACTTTGATGCCTACTCACAGCCGCATTTCGGTGAACGCACAGCGTCTCGGAAGGTACGCGTCGTCAACTGGGGATTGAAGGACCCTGACCTACCCCTGGTTTGGAATTGCCGGCCGCCCCGGCCGGTGCACACCCGGCGGCGCGCCGCGAGTGAGTAGGAGGCCTGAATCTCTTGACTGCCACGCCACATATCGGTGGGCACCTCGAGGAAATCCTGGAGCGCAGCGGGCGATTCTTCACACCCGGGGAGTTCTCCGCGGACCTGCGCACCGTCACCCGCCGCGGGGGGCGCGAAGGCGATGTGTTCTACCGCGATCGATGGAGCCACGACAAGGTCGTCCGGTCCACCCACGGGGTCAACTGCACCGGGTCATGTTCTTGGAAGATCTACGTCAAGGACGGGATCATCACCTGGGAAACGCAGCAGACCGACTATCCGTCGGTGGGCCCGGACCGTCCCGAATACGAGCCGCGCGGATGTCCCCGGGGTGCGTCCTTTTCCTGGTACAGCTATTCGCCGACGCGGGTGCGCTATCCGTATGCCCGCGCCGTGCTGGTGGAGATGTTCCGGGAGGCCAAGGCACGGCTCGGTGACCCAGTGCTGGCATGGGCAGACATTCAGGCCGACTCCGAGCGGCGCCGTCGCTACCAAAAAGCCAGGGGCAAAGGCGGTTTGATCCGGGTGAGCTGGGCCGAGGCGACGGAGATGATCGCCGCCGCGCACGTTCACACGATCAAGACCTACGGCCCGGACCGAATCGCGGGATTCTCACCGATACCTGCCATGTCGATGGTCAGCCATGCCGCCGGATCGCGGTTCATCGAGCTGATCGGCGGCGTGATGACCTCGTTCTACGATTGGTACGCCGACCTTCCGGTGGCATCTCCGCAGGTCTTCGGCGACCAGACCGACGTGCCGGAGTCCGGAGACTGGTGGGACGCCTCGTATTTGGTGATGTGGGGTTCCAACGTGCCGATCACCCGCACTCCCGACGCGCACTGGATGGCCGAGGTGCGTTATCGCGGGACCAAGGTGGTGGTGGTCAGCCCCGACTACGCCGACAACACCAAGTTCGCCGACGAGTGGATCCGCTGCGCCGCCGGTACCGACGCGGCACTGGCCATGGCGATGGGACACGTCATTCTCACCGAATGCTTTGTCACGAAGCAGGTTCCGTTCTTCACCGACTACGTGCGGCGCTTCACCGATCTGCCGTTTCTGATCAAGCTCGAGCAGCGCGACGACACGTTCGTGCCCGGGAAGTTCCTCACCGCTGCCGACATCGGCCGGGAAGTCGAGAACGCGGCCTTCAAGCCGGCGCTGCTCGACGAGGTCACCGGACGCGTGGTGATACCGCACGGGTCGCTGGGTTTCCGCTTCGGCGAGGATGGCGTCGGGAAGTGGAACCTGGACCTGGGCGCGGTGATACCGGCGCTGAGCGTCGACGGTGGCGACGGGGCCGTCCTGGTGGACCTGCCCAGTTTCGACACCGTCGACGGTCACGGTGAGACGGTGTCGCGAGGGGTGCCGGTGCGCCGTGTCGGCACGCATCTGGTGTGCACCGTGTTCGACTTGATGCTGGCCCACTATGGCGTCGCCCGCGGGGGCCTTCCCGGCGACTGGCCGACCGGCTTCGACGATCCCGCCCGGCCGAACACCCCTGCCTGGCAGGAGGCGATCACCGGGGTTCCGGCCGTGCAGGCCATCCGTGTCGCCCGGGAATTCGCCCGCAACGCTGAGGAATCCGGCGGGCGATCGATGGTGATCATGGGCGGAGGGATCTGTCACTGGTTCCACAGCGACGTGATGTACCGCGCGGTGCTGGCGCTTTTGATGCTGACCGGATCGATGGGGCGCAACGGTGGCGGCTGGGCCCACTACGTCGGCCAGGAGAAGGTCCGGCCACTGACGGGGTGGCAGACCATTGCCAACGCCGGTGACTGGGTGCGGCCGCCGCGGCAGGTTCCCGGCGCCTCGTACTGGTACGCCCACACCGACCAGTGGCGCTACGACGAGTACTCGGCCGACAAGTTGGCCAGTCCGGTGGGACGCGGGCGCTTCGACGGCAGGCACACCATGGATCTGCTCAAATCGGCGGCGGCGATGGGATGGAGCCCGTTCTACCCGCAATTCGATCGGTCCAGTCTCGACGTCGCCGATGAGGCGAAGGCGGACGGCCGCGATATCGCTGAGTTCGTCGCCGAACAACTGAGCGGGGGGACCCTGAACCTGGCGGCCGGCGATCCGGACAACCCCGCCAACTGGCCGCGGGTGCTCACCGTGTGGCGCGCGAACCTGATCGGCTCGTCGGGCAAGGGTGGGGAGTACTTCCTGCGGCATCTGCTGGGCACCGACTCCAACGTGCAGGCCGAGGCGCCCGGTGCCGGCGTGCCCGAGGGCAAGCTGGATCTGATGATGTCGATCGACTTCCGGATGACGTCGACGACGCTGGTGTCCGACGTGGTGCTGCCCGCGGCGACCTGGTACGAGAAGCATGACCTGTCCAGCACGGATATGCACCCGTATGTGCACGCGTTCAGTCCGGCGATCGACCCACCGTGGGAAACCCGTTCGGACTACGACGCATTCGCCGCGATTGCACGCGCCTTCAGTGTGCTGGCCACACAACATCTGGGTACGCGCACCGATGTGGTGATGACCGCTCTGCAACACGACAGTCCGGACGCGATGGCGTATCCGGAAGGCACGCAGCGTGATTGGCCGAGTACCGGCGAGGTTCCGGTGCCGGGCCGCACCATGGGCAGGCTCACCCTGGTGGAGCGTGACTATGGGGCCACCTACGACAAATGGGTGACGTTGGGGCCGCTAGTCGAGACGTTCGGCACGACGGTCAAGGGCAGTACGGTCTACCCGGTCCGTGAGTGCAGCGAGCTGGCCGCCAAGTTCGGGGTGATGAATTCCGGTGTCGCAGCCGGGCGCCCGGCGCTGACCAGCGCCCACCGGATGGCAGACGCCATTCTCGCTCTGTCGGGAACGTGCAACGGCCGACTCGCGGTGGAAGGGTTCCTGGAACTGGAAAAGCGCACCGGGCAACGGCTGGCGCAACTGGCTGAGGGCAGCGAGGACAAACGCATCAGCTACGCGGACACCCAAGCCCGTCCGGTGCCGGTGATCACCAGCCCGGAATGGTCCGGCAGCGAGACCGGTGGACGTCGCTACGCGCCGTTCACGATCAACATCGAACACCTCAAGCCGTTCCATACGCTGACCGGGCGAATGCATTTCTACCTCGCCCACGATTGGGTGGAGGAACTCGGCGAGCAGTTGCCCGTCTACCGGCCGCCGCTCGATATGGCGCGGTTGTTCAATCAGCCTCAGCTCGGGGGTGACGGGATCGGGCTTACCGTGCGCTATCTGACGCCCCATTCGAAGTGGTCGTTTCACTCCACATATCAGGACAACCTGTACATGCTTTCCCTGTCCCGGGGCGGTCCAACCATGTGGATGAGTCCCGGTGATGCCGCGAAAATAGAAGTGCGCGACAACGATTGGGTCGAGGCGGTCAACGCCAACGGCATCTTCGTGTGCCGCGCGATCGTGTCACACCGGATGCCAGACGGTGTGGTGTTCGTCTACCACGTGCAGGAGCGCACCGTCGATACGCCACGAACCGAGACCAACAACAAGCGTGGTGGCAACCACAACGCGCTGACCCGGGTGCGGATCAAGCCCAGCCACCTGGCCGGTGGTTATGGCCAGCACACGTTCGGGTTCAACTATCTGGGGCCCACCGGCAATCAGCGTGACGAGGTGACGACGGTGCGCCGCCGCAGCCAGGAGGTGACCTACTAGATGAGAGTCATGGCGCAGCTGGCGATGGTGATGAACCTCGACAAATGCATTGGCTGCCATACCTGTTCAGTGACGTGCAAGCAGGCCTGGACCAACCGTCCGGGCACCGAGTACGTGTGGTTCAACAACGTGGAAACCCGCCCGGGAGTGGGTTATCCGCGCACCTACGAAGACCAGGACCGCTGGCGTGGTGGGTGGCTGCGTGACAGCAAGGGGCGGCTGAGATTGCGCGACGGCGGCCGATTCCAGAAACTGCTGCGCATCTTCGCCAACCCCACCCTGCCCACCATCACCGACTACTACGAGCCCTGGACCTACGACTACGAGAATTTGACCCGGGCGCCGGCGGGGGACACCTTTCCCACCGCCGCCCCGCGCAGCGCGCTCACCGGTCAGCCTTTGAAGGTCTCCTGGGGTTCGAACTGGGACGACAACCTGGCCGGCTCAACGGAGATCGTGCCGGACGACCCCATCCTGAAAAAGGTCAACCAAGAGGTCAAACTCAAGCTCGAAGAGACCTTCATGTTCTACCTGCCGCGGATCTGCGAGCACTGTCTGAACCCGTCATGCGTGGCGTCCTGTCCGTCCGGTGCGATGTACAAGCGGACCGAGGACGGCATCGTCCTGGTCGACCAGGACCGCTGCCGGGGCTGGCGCATGTGTGTGTCCGGATGTCCCTACAAGAAGGTGTATTTCAATCACCAGACGGGCAAGGCCGAGAAGTGCACGCTGTGCTACCCGCGCATCGAGGTCGGATTGCCGACGGTGTGCTCGGAAACGTGTGTGGGCCGGTTGCGCTACCTCGGTCTGGTGTTCTACGACGCCGACCGGGTGCTCGAGGCGGCGTCGGTGCGAAGCGACACCGACCTCTATGAAGCGCAGCGCCGCATCATCCTGGACCCCGGCGATCCCGAGGTTGTCGCCGGTGCCCGAGCGCAGGGCATCTCGCAGGAGTGGATCGAGGCCGCGCAGCGCTCGCCGGTGTACGCGCTGATCAACACCTTCAAAGTCGCGCTCCCGCTGCACCCGGAATACCGGACGATGCCGATGGTGTGGTACATCCCGCCGCTGTCCCCGGTGGTCGACGCGGTCAGCCACGACGGTCACGATGGCGAGGATCTGGGCAACTTGTTCGGTGCCCTGGACGCACTGCGCATCCCCATTGAGTACCTGGCGGAGCTGTTCACCGCCGGTGACACGCAGGTGGTCGCCGGCGTGTTGCGGCGGCTGGCGGCGATGCGCTCATACATGCGTGACGTCAATCTGGGCCGTCAGACCCAGCCGCATATCGCCCATGCGGTAGGGATGACAGAAGAGCAGATCTACGATATGTACCGGCTGCTCGCCATCGCGAAATACGAAGAGCGGTATGTGATTCCGACGGCATACGCGCCAGATCTGCACCCGGGCGCGGCATCCGATGAGATGGGATGTTCGCTGTCGTTCGACGGCGGACCGGGAATGTATGAGTCAGGTCCGTTCGGCGAGGGCAGCGGCCACCCTGTCCCGGTCGCCGTGGAGACCTTCCACGCGCTGCGCCGGCGACAGACAAACCTGCTGAACTGGGACGGCAGAGGCAGGCCCGAGAGCTTGTTCCCGGAAGCCGGGCCGGTCCGCCGATGAAGCTGCTGTCCCGTGCCCGCGCGTCCGCCGACACCATGCGAGACCGCCTGGTGTGGCAGGGGGCCTCCCTGCTGCTGGCCTATCCCGATGACCCAGCGCGGCTGGACATGGTTGACGAGCTGCTGAGTCATCTCAGCGGCACCGCGGCGGCGCTGCTGGGCCGGACAGCCGCTGCGTTGCGTTCCCGCTCGACAATGGCCGCCGCGGCGCATTACGTCGAAACGTTCGACATGGGGCGGCGGGCCACCATGTACCTCACCTACTGGACAGCGGGGGACACCCGCAACCGCGGCCGCGAGATGCTGGCATTTGCAACGGCATACCGGCAGGCCGGCGTCGAGCCGCCACGTTCGGAGGCGCCGGATTTCCTGCCCGTGGTGCTGGAGTTCGCGGCCACCGTCGATGCCGAAGCCGGCCGCCGCCTGCTGCACGAGCACCGTGTCCCTATCGAGGTGCTCCGCGGCGCGCTGGCCGACGCCGGATCGCCTTATGCGCACACCGTGGCGGCGGTGTGCGGGACGCTGCCGGCCGGCACCGAAGCGGAGTCGAGCCGGGCGCGGCGGCTTGCCGCCGCCGGGCCGCCCGTCGAATCCGTTGGACTGCAACCGTTTACGTTGACCGTGCCGCCGCGGCGCGCCGAGGGAGGCTGACGTCGGGTGCACCTGAAATTGCTGGAGATCTTCTGGGACGACATTCCCTATGTGGTGCTCTCCATCGCGGTGGTGGGCACCTGGTGGCGGTACCGCTACGACAAGTTCGGCTGGACCACCCGTTCGTCGCAGCTTTACGAGTCGCGGTTGTTGTCGATCGCCAACCCGTTGTTCCACTTCGGCAGCCTCGCGGTGATCATGGGCCACGTGATGGGGCTGTTCATTCCCGAGTCCTGGACCAGGGCGGTCGGGATGAGTGATCACCTCTATCACATGCAAGCGGTGCTGCTCGGCGTGCCGGCCGGCGTCGCCACCCTGCTGGGCATCGGGCTGCTGATCTATCGGCGGCGCACCCGCGCGGCGGTGTCCCTGGCCACCACCCGCAACGACAAACTGATGTACCTCGTACTGGTGTGCGCACTGGTGGCGGGCTTGAGCTGCACGCTGATGGGCCTCACACACTTCGGTGAACTGCACGACTACCGGCAGCGGGTGTCCATATGGTTCCGGTCGATCTGGCTACTCGACCCGCGCGGAGATCTGATGGTGCAGGCGGCCGCGTACTACCAGATCCACGTGCTCATCGCGCTGCTGCTGTTCGCGCTGTGGCCGTTCACCCGGCTGGTGCACGCGTTCAGCGCGCCGATCGGCTATCTGTTCCGGCCCTACATCGTCTACCGCAGCCGAGACACGGCGGAGAAACACCAATTGGTCGGTTCGGCACCGCGCCGACGGGGCTGGTGAGCACGCCGGCCGGGCCGGTGGTGACCTGCCCGGTTCGCTATTAACCGGCCCCGCTGCCACAATCACCGACGTGCCATTCCGCAATGTCGCCATCGTCGCCCACGTCGACCACGGCAAAACAACCCTGGTCGACGCGATGCTGCGGCAGTCCGGTGCGCTGACCCACCGTGGTGACGACACCCAGGAACGCATCATGGACAGCGGTGACCTGGAGAAGGAAAAAGGCATCACCATTCTGGCCAAGAACACGGCCGTGCACCGTCACAACGCGGACGGCACGCTCACCGTGATCAACGTCATCGACACCCCCGGCCACGCCGACTTCGGCGGCGAAGTGGAACGCGGTCTGTCCATGGTCGACGGGGTGCTGTTGCTGGTCGACGCGTCCGAGGGCCCGTTGCCGCAGACCCGGTTCGTGCTGCGCAAGGCGCTGCAGGCGCATCTGCCGGTGATCCTCGTCGTCAACAAGACCGACCGGCCCGACGCCCGGATCGGCGAGGTGGTCGACGCCAGTCACGACCTGCTGCTCGACGTCGCCTCCGACCTCGACCCCGAAGCGGCTGCGGCGGCGGAGCACGCGCTGGGCCTCCCGACGCTGTATGCCTCCGGGCGCGCCGGCATCGCCAGCACCGAGCAGCCCGCCGACGGTGAGGCCCCGGCCGGCGACAACCTCGATCCGCTCTTCGAGGTGCTGATGGAGCACATCCCGGCACCCTCAGGTGACCAGGAGGCGCCGTTGCAGGCGCTGGTCACCAACCTCGACGCATCGGCCTTCCTCGGCAGACTCGCCCTGATCCGCATCTATAACGGCAAGCTGCGCAAGGGCCAGCAGGTGGCGTGGATGCGCGAGGTGGACGGAGTGCCCGTCATCACCAATGCCAAGATCACCGAGTTGCTGGCCACCGAAGGTGTCGAGCGCAGCCCCACCGACGAGGCCGTGGCAGGCGATATCGTGGCCGTCGCCGGGCTGCCCGAGATCATGATCGGCGACACCCTGGCCGACCCAGACCATGCCCACGCCCTGCCGCGGATCCACGTCGACGAACCAGCCATCTCGGTCACCATCGGCACCAATACCTCACCGCTGGCCGGCAAGGTCTCCGGGCACAAGCTGACCGCACGCATGGTCCGCAACCGGCTGGACGCCGAACTGGTCGGCAACGTGTCGATCCGGGTCGTCGACATCGGCCGGCCCGACGCCTGGGAGGTGCAGGGTCGCGGCGAGCTGGCGCTGGCCGTGCTGGTCGAGACGATGCGTCGCGAAGGATTCGAGCTGACGGTCGGCAAGCCGCAGGTGGTCACCCGGACCATCGACGGCAAGCTGCACGAGCCGTACGAGGCGATGACCATCGACTGCCCCGAGGAGTTCGTCGGCGCGATCACTCAGCTGATGGCCGCCCGCAAGGGGCGCATGGAGGAGATGACCAACCACGCCGCCGGTTGGGTCCGGATGGACTTCATCGTGCCCAGCCGTGGCCTGATTGGCTTCCGCACCGACTTCCTCACCCTGACGCGCGGCACCGGCATCGCCAACGCCGTGTTTGACGGCTACCGCCCGTGGGCCGGCGAGATCCGGGCCCGTCACACCGGCTCACTGGTGTCCGACCGCGCCGGCGTCATCACCCCCTTCGCGCTGATTCAGCTCGCCGACCGTGGCCAGTTCTTCGTCGAACCGGGCCAGGACACCTATGAGGGCATGGTCGTCGGAATCAATCCACGGGCCGAAGATCTCGACATCAATGTCACCCGGGAGAAGAAGCTCACCAATATGAGGTCGTCGACGGCCGACGTCATCGAGACCCTGGCCAAGCCGCTCGAGCTCGACCTCGAGCAGGCCATGGAGTTCTGCGCGCAGGATGAGTGCGTCGAGGTGACCCCGGAGATCGTCCGGGTGCGCAAGGTCGAGCTGGACGCCACCTCCCGCGCCCGCAGCCGCTCGCGCGCCAAGGCTCGCGGGTAGGCCACGTGCGCGTCGATACCCTGATTGGCGTGCTGCATCGAGCCCGCCACGTCCTGGTGGCTATCGGCGTGCTGGTCGCGGCCATCGGGCTGGTTTTGTCGGGGTGCACGGTCAGCCCGCCGCCGGCGCCGCAGAGCACGGACACGCCCCACAACACGCCGCCGCCGCCGCAGCATCCCAGCCAGATCATCATGGGTATCGACTCGATCGGGGCCGGTTTCAACCCCCACCTGCTGTCGGACCTGTCGCCGGTGAACGCGGCGATCAGCGCCCTGGTGCTGCCCAGCGCGTTCCGTCCGGTGCCTGACCCCAATTCGTCGACGGGTTCGCGCTGGGAGATGGACCCCACCTTGCTGGTGTCCGCGGACGTGACGAGCGAGAACCCGTTCACGGTCACCTACAAGATCCGGCCCGAGGCGCAGTGGACCGACAACGCCCCGATCGCGGCGGACGACTTCTGGTATCTGTGGCGGCAGATGGTCAGTCAGCCCGGGGTGGTGGACCCGGCCGGCTATGACCTCATTACCAATGTCCAGTCGCTCGAGGGTGGCAAGCAAGCCGTTGTCACGTTCGCGCAGCCGTACCCGGCGTGGCGGGAACTGTTCAACAATCTGTTGCCGGCACACATCGTCAAGGACGTGCCGGGCGGGTTCTCCTCGGGGCTGGCGCGTGCCCTGCCGGTTACCGGAGGGCAGTTCCGGGTGGAGAACATCGATCCGCAGCGCGACGAGATCCTGATCGCCCGCAACGATCGTTACTGGGGGCCGCCCGCCAAGCCGGCGCTCATCCAGTTCCGGCGGGCCGGCGCTCCAGCAGCGCTGGCCGACTCGGTGCGCAACGGCGACACCCAGGTGGCTCAGGTGCACGGGGGTTCGGCCGCGTTCGCTCAGCTGTCGGCGATCCCCGATGTGCGGACCGCCCGCATCGTGACGCCCCGCGTGATGCAGTTGACGCTGCGGGCGAACGAGCCGAAACTGGCCGACTCGCAGGTCCGCAAGGCGATCCTGGGGTTGGTCGACGTCGACCTGCTCGCCGCGGTAGGGGCCGGTAGCGACAACACCGTCACCCTGGCCCAGGCGCAGATCCGCTCGCCCAGTGACCCCGGCTATGTGCCCACCGCGCCGCCCGCCATGAGCACCACCGCCGCCATGGGCCTGCTTGAGGCCGCCGGCTTCCAGATCGAAAGCAGCACATCGGTTTCCCCGGCACCCAATTCCACGACCGCGCCGGTGAGCACCGGACCGCCGGAAGTGATCCGGGGCCGAATCAGCAAGGACGGCAAACAGTTATCGCTGGTGATCGGTGTGGCGGTCAACGACCCGACGTCGGTGGCCGTGGCCAATACCGCCGCAGACCAGCTTCGCAACGTCGGTATCGCCGCGAGCGTGCTGGCGCTGGATCCGGTGACGCTCTACCGCGACGCGCTGAACAACCACCAGGTGGACGCGTTGGTGGGTTGGCACCAGGCCGGCGGAAACCTGGCCACCTCCTTGGCTTCTCGGTTCGGATGCCCGGCACTGCAGGCGACCGAGATACCGGCACCGACGGCTCCCACCGTTACTACGTCCCCGACATCCGCAGCCGCCACGACGCAGGCGGCACCGGACACCACGTCTATGCCGACCACGCCCAGCCGCCAGCCCGAACCCGGTGCACTGGTCAAAGCACCGTCGAACCTCACCGGGATCTGCGACCGCAGCGTCGAATCGAACATCGACGCCGCCCTCAACGGGTCGAAGAACATCAACGACGTGATCACCGCGGTGGAGCCGCGCCTGTGGAATATGTCGACCGTGCTGCCGATCCTGCAGGACACCACGATCGTGGGAGCGGGACCCAGCGTGCAGAACGTCAGCCTGACCGGAGCGGTGCCGGTCGGCATCGTCGGCGATGCCGGTCAGTGGGTGAAGACCGGGCAATAACCCCGAAATCCATGCCATACAGATCATTTCGGCACGATCTGGAAACTGCTCGCATGGTGCTCGCCTTAGTGGAGACCGGCCAATCGGGCGCGCAACAAATTGTTACAAATCTACGTTTGAAAATCGCATGCTCCGGTCAACCCCCGCGATACGCTTCGGTCGGGGGTAGAGGGCACCTGATCGGGCCGGGGTAAGCCAGCAATCTTGCGGTGAGGGGTCGGTCCATGTCATTCGTTTTTGTCGAGCCACAAATAATGTCGGCGTTCGGCGCAGATCTGTCCGGTATCGGTTCGGCGCTCGGCGCCGCCAATGCGACAGCAGCTGCGTCGACAACGGGCGTGCTATCCGCGGCCGCCGACGAGGTGTCGGTGCAGATCGCCGCACTGTTCTCAGAGAACGCAGCCGGGTATCAACAGGTCAGCGCGCAGGTCGCGGCCTCGTATGAACGTTTCGTGCAAGCCGTGACCGCGGGTGCCGGCGCTTATGCTGCGGCAGAAGCGAATACGGTGCAGGCATTGGTCAACGGGCTGGCCGCCCCGAGCGTGTCGTTTGAGGGGCTGGGCCAGGCCTGGGCCGGTTTCACCGCCAACATCGTCAATGCCCAGGTGTCCTTCAATCAGTCGCTGGTGGGTACCGAGGTGGCGCTGCGGCAGGCTCTCTTCGGCGGCGGGAACGCGGTGTCCAATGCTGTCGACACCGGCTTGAACTTTGCGAACTCGTTCGTGGGTGGCGGTCAGCAGGCCGTCAATCTGCTTCTCGGAGCACAGGTTCCGGCCAACTTCAATACCAGTCTGGTCATCAACAGCGCCCTTGACGCCAATGTCGGGCCCGGACTGTTCTCCGGCGCTTTCAGCGGCGCGCTGTCCGGCCTGGGCGCTCAGCTCAACGCTGCCCTGTCGGGCAGCCTCAGTGGCGGGTTGCCTGATTTCAGCACTCTGGGTAATGCCTTCGCGGCCAACGTGAATGCCGGTCTCACCAGTCTCGCCCAGACTGGCGGGATGCTGGCGACCAGCCTGAGTTCTGGCCTGGCCGGCCTGGCTCAGACCGGCGGCACGTTGGCAGCCAACCTCAGTGCCGCGCTGACCGGGCTGCCGAGCTTCGACATCACCCTGCCCGCTCTGACCGGCGGTTTCACCGCGAATCTGCCTGCGCTGGTTGCCGATATCACCGGCGGCTTCTCCGGGTTGGGCACACAGCTCAGCGCCGCGCTCAACGGGGCGCTGTCGGGCAACTTCGCGCTGCCGAACTTCAACTTCGCGTTGCCGAACTTCAACTTCGCGTTGCCGAACTTCGCGTTGCCGAACTTCAACTTCGCGTTGCCGAACTTCGCGTTGCCGAACTTCAACTTCGCATTGCCGAACTTCAACTTCGCGTTGCCGGACTTCAACTTCGCGGTGCCGAACTTCGCCGCCTTGACGCAAGCCGGCGCCACGCTGGCCGGCAACATCAGTACCGGCCTGGCCAACCTGAATCTCAGCCTGCCCGCCCTCGGTGGGCAGGTCAGTGCCGCGCTGAGCGGAGCCTTCAACGGCGACACCACCGGCGTCACCGCCTTGGTGAATGCGGTGGCGGCCCTTCCGACGACGGGCCTGGCCGGCTTCGAGCAGCTGCAGAGCGGCATGCTGGGCGGGCTGGTCAGCAACGAAATCGCCTTCAACGAAGCACTTGTCGCCAACGAGGTCGCGCTGTTCGGGGCACCGGCGCTGGCCGGGCCGCTGGGATATGCCGTCAACGCGGGCAACCTGTTGGTGGGCACCGGTGAGCAGCTGGTCAATGCGGTCATCGGTGCGCCGGCGGCGGGCCTGACCAGTAGCTTGATCGTCAACGGCGCGCTGGAGGCGCCTGACTTCCCGATCGGCGGTGGTCTGACCGGCGTTGCCCACCAGCTGCTTTCGCTGAACACGGCGGTGGGCGGTGTGCCGGGGCTCGACACGTCATTGCTGGCGCAGCTGAACCTCACCCCCGCCAGTCTGCAGGGACTGGTGGACAGCCAGCTGGCGTTCAACGCCAACCTGGTGGCCAATGAGCAGTTGTTCCAGACAATGGTGTTCGGGACGGGCGGTGCTCTCAACGGGGCGGTGAACAACGCCTTCAACGGCCTGAACCTGCTCCTGGTCGGTACACCGCAGGGAGTCGTCAATGCCCTGCTGGGCGCCCCGGCCGTGGACCTGACAGGCAGCTTGCTGGTCACCGCTCCGGGCGACGTCTTCGGCGGCGTCACCGCAGGCGGCCTGCTCGGCGCGTTCGAGCAGAAATGGTTGTTCGACGCGGCGGTGCTGAGCAGTCTCTTCTCCCCGATCCAGGTGACGCTCACCGGCGGTCTGCCCAGCCTGCTCGCCAACATCAACGCCACACTGACGGGCGTCCTCACCGGCACCGGTACCGTCGGCGGCACGGTCGGCGGCACCATCGGTGGAGACATCGGCACGAACCTATAGCCGCTGCGCTGAATACATCCCCTGATCGGCCCGTCACCTGTGGTGGCGGGCCGATCGGTTTTGAAAGGTGCGTAATGCGAATAAATGTCCGCGCCACGAATTGTTAGGCGCAGCAACCGCTCTATTCATAGTAAACGCTTAAGCACTGAATCCTGATCTGCTTACGATCGGCACATCCTGGCGATTCAGGCGGCCGAACGGGGAAGGCCGTCGCGCAGGAACGGGGAGGTGTTCGATGTCCTTTTTGACCATCATGCCGGAGTATCTAGCATCTGCGGCAAACGATCTGGCCGGCATCGGTTCGTCGATCGGCGCGGCCGGATCGTCCGCGGCCGCGGCGACGACATCGGTGCTGCCGGCCGGCGCCGACGAGATATCCGCAGCCATATCAGCACTTTTCGGCGCACATGGCCAGGCATTCCAGGCTCTCAACGCCCAGGCCGCGCGGTTCCACGAGCAGTTCGTACAGACCATGCGATCGGCAGGGTCTGCCTTCGCCGGCGCCGAAGCCGCCAATGTGTCACCGCTGCAGGCGATTGCCGCGGCGACATCTCCTATGCAGCAGCTGGAGCAGGCGCAGATAGCGTTCAATTCGAACCTGGTGGCCAACGAACTGTCGTTCAACAACGCGTTGGTAGCCAACGAACTCGCCTTGGAAAGAAGCATTTTCGGCAGCGACACCGCGCTCAATGGCGTGATCAATCGTGGCTTCAACGCCGGGAATCTGTTGGTGGGCACGGGGCAGCAGGCATTCAACGCGCTTGTGGGCGCTCAAGTTCCGGCCAATTTCACGTCGAGCCTGTTGACCGGCAGTGCCGCACAGGTTTTCAACAGTGGCGCCATCGGTGGCCCGCTGGGCGCATTCGATCAAACCCTGGCGGCCGGTGCGAACTTCGCCGGATTGTTCGTGGGAAGTCCGCCCGGGCAGGCGCTGCTGAGCGTGCTTCCCGCGCCCGCGCAGTCGCTATTGGGTTCGCCGGCCAGCTTCCTGCATCAGATAGAAACCGCCCAGATCAACTTCAACACCAATCTGGTGAACGGCGAGACCACCTTCAACCAGAATCTGGTGACCAACGAGGTCGGCTGGGAGCAGCAGGTTTTCCACACCGACAGCGCGTTGAACGGCTTCCTCAACCGCAGCTTCAATGTCGGGAACATGTTGCTGGGCGCCGGTCAGCAGGCGTTCAACCTGTTCTCCGGGGCGCAGGTGCCGGTGAACTTCAACTCGGGGTTGTTGCTCGGTACCGCGGCTCAGCCGTTCAACGGTGGCCAGATCGGAGGCCTGCTGGGTGCTTTCGATCAGAGCATGGCGGCCGGCCTGGACCTGGCCGGTCTGATCACCGGTACCTAGGACGCCTGAATCGGCAGCGCATGTCAATTCACGCGCGTTGCAGAGGCTTTCGGGGGTATCACGGTATCGACGATGAGTGCGAGTTCGCGGCGGGTCGGCGGCGTTCCGGTGAGCATGAAGTGCTGGTTGATCAGGGCCGACCCGATCCGTGCGGTCAGCGGGGTGATCGTCGCCGGATCGATGTCACCGTCGTGAACCGCGGTCTGCAGAATCGACTCGACGATCTTCACGCGCGGGACCACCACCGCATCGACAAAGATCGCGCGCAGTTCGGGCTCGTGAATCAGCTGACTGATGATCTCGAGACCGGGGAAATCCGTCTTGCCCGCCAACACATCACGATGGGCGGTGAAAACCGCCAGCAGGTTCTCCCGGGTCGACCGGCCGGGGCGTGGCTCCGGTAGTGGCGGCACGTTGTGTGTCATGGCGGCCTGCACGAGGTCATGCTTGCTGGCCCAGCGCCGGTACAGGGCTGCTTTGCCGGTGTGTGCGCGTGCCGCAATGCCCTCCATGGTCAGACCGCCGTACCCGACCGCGGCCAGCTCGGCCAAAGTCGCCGAGTAGAGCGCCCGTTCGAGAACTTCGCCGCGCCGCCGGCTGCGGCCGGCGCCGGGTGTGGTCTTGGTCCCCTGCGGCATTGGTCGATAGTAGCCGTAAGCGTTCCTATCGGCTGCCGAAGGCGGTTTTTCGGCTTGACGACCAGTCGGCGGTAGGGTTCGTCCATGCCTGAGACGCCGCGGCTGCTGTTCGTTCATGCACATCCCGACGACGAAAGCCTGGCCAACGGCGCCACCATCGCGCATTACACCGCGCGCGGAGCGCAGGTGCACGTAGTGACCTGCACCCTGGGTGAGGAGGGTGAGGTGGTCGGGGACCGGTGGGCGCAACTCGCCGTCGACCATGCCGACCAACTCGGTGGCTACCGCATCAGCGAACTCAGCCGCGCGCTGCACGCGCTGGGCGTCCGTGGCCCTGTGTATCTCGGTGGTGCGGGACGGTGGCGCGATTCCGGCATGGCCGGCACCGAGCCGCGCAGCCCGCGCCGATTCGTCGACGCCGACGAGCGGGAAGCCGTCGGCGCCCTGGTCGCGCTGATCCGTGAGCTGCGCCCGCACGTGGTGGTGACGTACGACCCCAACGGCGGCTACGGCCATCCGGACCACATCCGCACTCACGCGATCACCACCTCGGCCGTGGCCGCGGCCGGCCACGCGGAGGACTTCCCCGGCGACCCGTGGCCGGTGCCGAAGTTCTACTGGACGGTCCTGGCCCGTAACGCGATTGCCGCCGGCCTGCGGGCACTCGTCCCCGAAGACCTGCGACCCGAGTGGACACTGCCGCCCGAGGACATTCCCTTCACGTTCCCAGACGAGGACATCAACGCCGTGGTGGAGGCCGGTGCGGACGCGCACGCAGCCAAGGTCGCCGCGCTCGCCGCGCACGCCACCCAGCTCACTGTCGGCGCAACCGGGCGGGCCTGCGCACTGTCGAATAACCTTGCCCTGCCTATCCTCTCGCACGAGCACTACATTCTCGTCGCGGGTGCGGCGGGGGAGCGCGACGAACGCGGGTGGGAAACGGATTTGCTTGCCGGTCTGGGCATCACCGGGTCTGACAACTAGGCTTTAGCTCAGGCCGCCTCGAAAAGGAAGAGGAAGGAACGCGCATGGACCCCGATCTGGACCCTAACTTGCAGCACTGGCAGGACCGACTCGACAGCCTGCAGTGGGTACTCGGTTCCATCGCCTCGCAGATCGACAGCGTCCCAACCTGACCGACACCCAGCCACGCGCCGTCTTGAGTGAGGAGACCGGCGCGACAGATCCGGCGATACGTTTTGTTGTCCTGGCGCTGCTGGCCGTCGATGGGGTGCTCTCCGCGCTGGCCGGGGCGTTGCTCCTGCCCTCCTATATCGGCTCAGTTCCCTTCCCGATCAGCGCGTTGATCAGTGGACTGGTCAACGCCGCGCTGGTGTGGGCCGCGAGCCGATGGACCACCTCACCCAGAATGGCCGCGCTCCCGCTGTGGACCTGGCTGCTCACCGTGGCCGTAGCGAGCCTGGGTGGTCCCGGCGGCGACATCATCCTGGGGGGCCAGGGTGTGATGGCCTACGCGGCCCTGGTGCTGATCGTGCTCGGCGTGGTGCCCCCGGTGTGGGTGCTGTGGCGCCGCCGGGCCCATCCGTGAGCCGGAGTTACGGCAGCGGCGGGAACGGTGGCAGCGGCGGGAAGAAGCTGAGGAACCAGTAGATCTCGGTGTTGATGAACTGGTTGATCGACGCCGACGTGACCGACCAGAAGTTGGCCAGGCCCTGGCTGAAGCTGATCGTTCCACTCAGCCAATCCAGCGAGTTGAACAGGGCGGCCTGGACCATCGGCTCGAAGAGGTAGTAGAAGAAATTGATCTGCGGCGCCAGAATCCCCACGTACGGCAACCAGCCGACCAGGTAGGAGGCCAGGTTGAAGCCGTACGCCACGTACGGCTCGACGAAGTTGTAGAAGTTCTCGATGGCCGTAGCCCACGACACGGGTATCACCGCCGCCGGTGCCGCCTGCGCGGCCATCGGACCCAGCAGCGCGCTGGTGGCGGCCACGCTGCCGATACCGCCGGTCGGGGTCAGGCCCAGCGCGCCCAGCAGGTTGCCGGCCCCGACGCCCTGCAACACGCCCTGTACCTGCGTCGCCGCCCGGGCGGCCGCCGCGGCCAGACTCGGCGCTGCCGGCCCGGTCAACGGGTGTCCCAGCAGTTGCTGAGCCGGGGCATTGACCGCATTGGCCAGGGTCTGTGCCGCGCTGCTCTCGGCGTTGGCGTAGGACGCGGCGCTGGTGCCCAGGGCCTGGACGAACTTCTCGTGGAACGCCGAAATCTGCGAGCTGAGCTGCTGGTATCCCTGTGCGTGCGACGAGAAGAGCGCCGCGACCTGGGCGGACACCTGATCCGCGGCGGCGGCCACCACGCCGGTGGTGGGCAGTGACGCCGCCGCGTTGGCCGAGCTGATCTCGGAGCCGATGCCGGCAATGCTGGAGGCGGCCGCCTTCAGCGCCTCCGGATCCGCGTGCATGAAGGACATCCCACTCACCTCCTATTCGATACCGGGTCGACGATGCCCAGCCATGGTCAGGCTGGGCGGACAGGCACCGATTTTATCCCGATCGCCGCCGGTAGTTGCGCTACTTGGTCAAATGGCCCCCGGGGCCCCGCCCCCGTTAGTCAGTCGCGTGCCGGCCGCCGCCTGCCGCTACTGTTGCGGGGGACCGGGGATACAGAGGATTCTCGCGGCGTGGAACGGTCTCACAGGGTGGGACGTGCGGATGAAATCGGAGAGCGGGGAAGTTACACCAACGTGCCAGTAACACCGGGGCCACCGGAGCCGACGGTTTTGCCCAGTCCCGTCGTGCCACCCAAAGTCAGTAGCTCGGCGTTGCGCCGCGTGTTGCGCCGGGCCCGGGACGGGGTCGTGCTGAACCTCGACGAGGCTGCCGTCGCGATGTCGGCACGCGGCGACGACCTGGCCGACCTGTGTGCCAGTGCGGCGCGCGTCCGGGACGCCGGCCTGGAATCGGCGGGGCGTTGCGGGCCCAACGGCCGGTTGCCGATCAGCTACTCGCGCAAGGTATTCCTCCCGGTGACTCACCTGTGCCGGGACACCTGCCACTACTGCACGTTCGTCACCGTCCCGGGCAAGCTGCGCGCCCAGGGCATCGGCATGTATATGGAACCGGACGAGATTCTCGATGTCGCCCGCCGCGGTGCCGAGCTCGGCTGCAAGGAAGCGTTGTTCACCCTCGGTGACCGTCCCGAGGACCGCTGGTCGCAGGCCCGCGAATGGCTCGACGAGCGGGGCTACGACTCGACCCTGTCCTACGTGCGGGCGATGGCGATCAGGGTGCTCGAAGAGACCGGATTACTGCCGCACCTGAACCCCGGCGTCATGACCTGGTCGGAGATGTCTCGTCTCAAGCCGGTGGCACCGTCGATGGGAATGATGCTGGAGACGACGTCACGGCGGTTGTTCGAGACCAAGGGTCTGGCCCATTACGGCAGTCCCGATAAAGACCCGGCGGTGCGGTTGCGCGCGTTGACCGACGCCGGCCGGTTGTCCATTCCGTTCACCACGGGGCTGCTGGTGGGAATCGGCGAGACACTGGCCGAGCGGGCCGATACGCTGCACGCAATTCGCAAGTCGCACAAGGAATTCGGCCACATTCAGGAAGTGATCGTGCAGAACTTCCGGGCCAAGGAACACACCGCGATGGCGGACGTGCCCGACGCCGGCATCGAGGACTACCTGGCGACCGTCGCGGTGGCCCGGCTGGTGCTGGGACCCGCAATGCGCATCCAGGCGCCGCCGAACCTGGTGTCCCGCGACGAATGTCTGGCACTGGTCGCGGCCGGTGTCGACGACTGGGGTGGCGTCTCGCCGCTGACACCCGATCACGTCAACCCCGAACGGCCCTGGCCGGCCCTCGACGACCTGGCCGCCGTCACCGAGCAGGCCGGGTACGACCTGGTGCAGCGACTGACCGCGCAGCCCAGGTATGTGCAGGCGGGTGCGGCGTGGATCGATCCGCGGGTACGCGGACATGTTGTGGCACTTGCCGATCCGGCCACCGGATTGGCCCGCGATGTCAATCCTCAGGGTCTGCCGTGGCAGGAACCCGACGAGGTCGCGTCGTCGGGCCGGGTGGACCTCGGCGCCGCTATCGACACCGAAGGCCGCAACACCGAGGCCCGCAGCGACCTCGACAGTGCCTTCGGAGACTGGGAGTCCATCCGGTCGCGTGTCCACGAACTGGCCTCCCGGGCACCGGAACGGATCGACACCGATGTCCTGGCGGCGCTGCGATCGGCCGAGCGCGACCCGGGCGGCTGTACCGACGACGAGTACCTCGCCCTGGCCACCGCTGACGGCCCCGCGCTGGAAGCCGTTGCCGCGCTGGCTGACTCGCTGCGCCGCGAGGTGGTCGGCGACGACGTGACCTACGTGGTGAACCGCAACATCAACTTCACCAACATCTGCTACACCGGCTGCCGGTTCTGCGCGTTCGCCCAGCGCAAGGGCGACGCCGACGCGTATTCCCTGTCGGCGCAGGAGGTGGCCGACCGGGCCTGGGAGGCCCATGTCGCGGGGGCCACCGAGATCTGTATGCAGGGCGGTATCGACCCCGAGTTGCCGGTCACCGGTTACGCGGATCTGGTGCGGGCGGTCAAGGCGCGGGTGCCCTCGATGCACGTGCACGCGTTCTCCCCGATGGAGATCGCCAACGGCGTGACCAAGAGCGGGCTGAGCATCCGCGATTGGCTGACCGGACTTCGCGAGGCGGGCTTGGACACCATTCCGGGCACCGCCGCGGAGATCCTGGACGACGAGGTGCGGTGGGTACTCACGAAGGGAAAGCTGCCGACGTCGCTGTGGGTGGAAATCGTGACCACCGCACATGAAGTGGGTCTGCGGTCGTCGTCGACGATGATGTACGGCCACGTCGACACTCCGAAGCACTGGGTCGGGCACCTCAACGTGCTACGCGGCATTCAGGACCGCACGGGCGGTTTCACCGAGTTCGTGCCGCTACCGTTCGTGCACCAGAATTCGCCGCTCTACCTGGCCGGGGCCGCGCGGCCGGGACCGACTCACCGCGACAACCGCGCGGTGCACGCGTTGGCCAGAATCATGCTGCACGGGCGCATCTCGCACATTCAGACCAGCTGGGTCAAGCTCGGCGTGCAGCGCACCCAGGTCATGCTCAACGGCGGTGCCAACGACTTGGGCGGCACGCTGATGGAGGAGACCATTTCGCGGATGGCCGGCTCCGAACACGGATCGGCGAAATCGGCGGCCGAGCTGGCCGCGATCGCGGAGGGCATCGGCCGCCCGGCGCGTCAGCGCACGACGACGTACGCCACGTTGGTCGCCTAGCCGGCGCGTCAGCGAATACTCCGGCAGCGACCGTGCCGCGCCGGCGGTTGATGCTCTGAGGTTAGCCCACGTGACCCGTCGCGGAGCTTGCGGTCGAGTCGGTCCGCAGACTGTGCGCCGGGCGCGCCGCTCGCTGAGCGGCTACCGATCAGGCGCCAAAAAAACCGCGAGCGTAACGCAGGCGCCACTCCCGCAGGAGTAGCGCCGCGGCGTTACGCTCGCGGGTCGATCTCAGTAGTTGTTGCAGACTCCGGCGACTTCACCGACAACGCCGATGTACTGCGCAGCCCCAGGCATAGCCTGCAGCTGGGCTGCCATCTGCGCCCGGGCGGGCGGCGGCGAAGCCAGGAACCGCTGCAGGTAGCTCTGCGCGATCGGCGACGAGTTGAACTGCGCCGCGGCACCCGGGTTGGTTGCATTCAGCGCGGCGATCACCTGCGGGTACGTGCAGGTGGTGTTGACGACTCCGTCGAACGGGTCTGCCGAGGCGACGCCGGCTCCCAAACCCAAAGACATGGCGGCGGCGCCAGCGGCGACACCCATTCCGATAAACGACAGCCTCATTATGTGGACACCTTCCCCAACTTATTGCACCGCTAGCTTCAACGGCGACGACATCTGCCCAGCGGTTGCCGTCTCCGGTCAAGGCTACCAGGCCCCCTGGACTTGCTCCTACGCAAATTGATATCGCACGGCTTTGTGCGGATGTAACTATTCCCAGGTCAGAAGCGTGTAAACCGCCGTTTCGCGGTGAGCGAAATCGGGTCCCCGGGCACCGGTCACAGCCGGGCCGCCAGCTCGGTGCCCTGCCGGATGGCGCGCTTGGCATCCAATTCCGTGGCCACCGCGGCGCCGCCGATGACGTGTGCCGGCACGCCGGCCCGGGTCAATTCGCCTTCCAGGTCGCGCACCGACTCCTGGCCCGCGCACAGCACCACGTTGTCCACCGGCAGCAACCGGGTCCGGTCCGCGCCGACGCTGACGTGCAGGCCGTCGTCGCTGATGCGCTCATAGCGCACCCCGGAAAGTTGGCGGACGCCCTTTGCTTTGAGCGATGCCCGGTGTACCCACCCGCTGGTCTTGCCCAGTCGTCTGCCCTGCGGCCCGGCCGTGCGCTGCAGCAGGTACACCTCGCGAACCGGGGGCGCCGGCACGGCTGTGGTGATCCCCCCGCGCGCGGAGCTGGCTTCGCCCGGGTCGAGCACGCCCCACTCGGCTCGCCAGTCCTCGAGGTTGAGCGTCGGCGACTGATCGGTGACCAACAGCTCGCTGACGTCAAACCCGATGCCCCCCGCGCCGATCACCGCGACCGATCGGCCGACCGCCCGGATACCGGTGATCGCCTCGGCATACGTCAGTACCTTCGGGTGGTCGATGCCCGGGATGCCCGGCCGGCGCGGCGCGACGCCGGTGGCCAGCACGATCACGTCGTATCCGGGTTCGCATCCGGTGAGATCGGCGGCCGTGACCCGGGTACCGAGCCGGACGTCGACCCGGTGTTTGCCGAGCATGGTCGAGAAGTACCGGATGGTCTCGCTGAACTCTTCCTTGCCGGGGATACGGCGGGCCAGGTCGAACTGGCCGCCGATGAAATCGTTGGCGTCGAACAGGGTGACCTGGTGTCCTCGTTGCGCGGCGCCGACCGCGGCGGCGAGCCCGGCCGGTCCGGCGCCCACAACAGCCACCGTGCGGGCGCGCCGTGTCGGCGACAGCACCAGCTTTGTCTCGTGTCCCGCGCGCGGATTGAGCAGACACGACACCGCCTTCTTCGCGAAGGCGTGGTCCAGGCAGGCCTGGTTGCAGGCGATGCAGGTGTTGATCTCGTTCTCCCGCTCAGACTGCGCCTTGAGCATCCAGTCCGGGTCGCTCAGCAACGGCCGTGCCATCGAGATCAACTGCACGTGGGTCTCGGCCAGGATCCGCTCGGCGGCCTGCGGCATGTTGATGCGGTTGGAGGCCATGACCGGAACGCCGACCTTTTCGGCCAGGGCGCTGCTGATGTCGGCGAAGCCACTGTTGGGCACCGAGGTGACGATCGTCGGGATTCGCGCTTCATGCCAACCGAACCCGGAGTTGATGAGGGTGGCGCCGGCGGCCTCCACTTCCTGTGCCAGCGCCACGATTTCGTCCCAGCTCTGCCCATCGTCGACGTAGTCGGCCATCGACAGCCGGTAGCAGATGATGAAGTCAGGCCCGACTGCGGCGCGGGTGCGGTGCACGATCTCCACCGCGAACCGGCGCCGGTTGGCCGGCGAACCGCCCCAGGAATCGGTCCGATTGTTGGTGCGCGGGGCCAGGAACTGATTGATCAGATATCCCTCGCTGCCCATGATCTCGACGCCGTCGTATCCGGCCTCGCGGGCCAGCCGGGCGCACCGCACGAAGTCTGCGATGGTCGATTCGACGCCGCGTGCGCTCAGCGCCCGCGGGCGAAAGGGGTTGATAGGCGCCTTGATTGACGATGCGCTCACCGACAGCGGGTGGTAGGCGTAGCGGCCGGCGTGCAGGATCTGCAACAGAATCTTGGCGCCCTCGTCGTGCACTGCCCTGGTGATACGCCGATGGCGCCGCGCTTCGGCCGGGGAAACCAGCTGCGCGGCAAACGGCAGCAGCCATCCGGTGCGGTTGGGCGCGTAGCCGCCCGTGATGATGAGGCCGACACCGCCGCGGGCCCGTTCGGCGAAGTACGCGGCGAGCCGGTCGGTGTGGGCGGCCCGGTCTTCCAGCCCGGTGTGCATCGAACCCATCGTGATCCGGTTGCGCAGGGTGGTGAAGCCGAGATCCAACGGGGCGGACAAGTGCGGGTACTGCGTCATGGCCCGGCGCGCTCCGCCCGCGCTGCGTCGACCCCGATGGTGGGACCGGAGGCGGTGGCGATCGAGCGGTAGGGAAGACTGGCCAGTCCGGAGCCCGAACCGGCGTGTTCGCTGAGCGAAACCAGGATTGCGCGGGGCAGCGCCACCCGCGAACCTTAAGGGCGGCGGACGCGGCGACGCAACGTCGTTCTCCGCGGTGTGGGGGCGACGGGCGTGCCAATTGCCGGAGTTGTATGTGCGACGTTTAGTATCAGTAACCGAACGCTCACCCTCGAAGCCCCTGGGGTGACGCAACCCGCAGCCCGTTCATGGAGGACACGTTGAGGAGACGTCCGTGACGTACGTGATTTCCCAGCCTTGCGTCGATATCAAGGACAAGGCGTGCATCGAAGAGTGCCCGGTCGACTGTATCTACGAGGGCGCCCGGATGCTGTACATCCACCCCGACGAATGCGTCGACTGTGGAGCATGTGAACCGGTCTGCCCTGTCGAAGCGATCTATTACGAAGACGACGTGCCGGACCAGTGGAGCCAGTACACCCAGATCAACGCCGACTTCTTCGCCGAGTTGGGCTCGCCGGGTGGCGCAGCGAAGGTCGGCCTGACCGAGAATGACCCGCAAGTGGTCAAGGACCTGCCGCCGCAGGGCGAGGACGACTGAGCGCGCGACAGCACGTGTCGGCGTCGCTGCCGGAGTTCCCCTGGGACACTCTGGCAGCGGCGAAGGCCACTGCCGCGGCCCATCCGGACGGCATCGTCGACCTGTCGGTCGGCACCCCGGTGGACCCGGTCGCGCCACTGATCCGCGAGGCCCTGGCCGCGGCCAGCGCGGCGCCGGGTTATCCCGCCACCGCCGGTACCGCGCAGTTGCGGGAGTCGGCCGTGGCGGCACTGTCCCGCCGGTTCGGTATCACCGGCGTGCCGGAGTCAGCGGTGCTGCCCGTCATCGGTACCAAGGAACTGATCGCCTGGTTGCCGAGCCTGCTGGGGCTGGGCGGCGCTGACGTGGTCGTCGTGCCGGAACTGGCGTATCCCACCTATGACGTGGGTGCGCGACTGGCCGGGGCGCAGGTGATCCGGGCCGATTCGCTGACCCAACTCGGGCCGCAGTCCCCGGCGCTGATTTACCTGAACTCGCCGAGCAATCCCACGGGGCGGGTGCTCGGAATCGACCACCTGCGCAAGGTCGTGGGGTGGGCCCGGGAACGCGGCGTGCTGGTGGCCTCCGACGAGTGCTACCTGGGGTTGGCCTGGGAGGCCGAACCGCTCTCGGTGCTGCACCCCTCGGTGTGCGACGGCGACCATACCGGGCTGCTCGCGGTGCATTCGCTGTCGAAGAGTTCGTCATTGGCCGGTTACCGGGCCGGCTTCGTGACCGGAGACGGGGATGTGGTCGCCGAACTGCTGGCGGTGCGCAAGCATGCCGGGATGATCGTGCCGACGCCGGTGCAGGCCGCGATGGTGGCCGCCCTGGACGACGACGACCACGAGAAGGTGCAGCGCGAGCGGTATGCACGGCGTCGTGCCGTACTGCTGCCGGCGCTGCGGGCCGCGGGTTTCTCCGTCGACCACTCGGAGGCCGGTTTGTATCTGTGGGCCAGCCGTGGCCAGGACTGCCGGGACACCGTCGAGTGGCTCGCCGAACGCGGCATCCTGGTGGCGCCCGGCGATTTCTACGGTCCCGCCGGCGCGCGGCACGTCCGCGTCGCGTTGACTGCCACCGACGAGCGAATCAACGCCGCCGCCGCCCGCCTGGGCTAGCCTTTCTAGCGCGAGCAGACACAAAATCACCTTTTATCGGCGGTTTTTGGGTGCTTTTGTGTCTGCTCGGCGAGCAACGAGGCAGGGGGTGTGGACTTGGCCAGTCCGGCGGGCAAGTCGGTGAGCAGGTTGCGTATCCCGCTGACCGTCGGCGACGTCCTCAAGCGAGTGTTTCTGGGCAAGCCGCTGATCACCGAGCAGCTGGCCGGTGAGCGGTTATCGAACGGAGTGGCGCTGGGTGCGCTGTCGCCGGATGCGATCTCCTCGACCGCCTACGGCCCGGAACAGATCCTGATCGAGTTGCTGCCCAACGCCGGACTGGCCGCGTTCGCGCTCCTGCTGCCGGTCACCGGCGTCATCCTGCTGATCCTCATGTTGGTCGCGGCGTCCTACCGCCAGGTGGTGATGGCCTACACCCGGGCGGGTGGCTCCTACATCGTGGCGCGGGACAACTTCGGTCCGCGAGTGGCGCAGATCGCGGCCGCGGCGCTGCTGATCGACTACGTGGTCACCGTGGCGGTGCAATCGGCCGCCGGAACGGTCGCTGTCGTCTCGGCGCTTCCCGCCCTGGGGCCGTACAGCCTGGAGATCACCGTCGGTGTTGTCATCCTCATCTGCTATCTGAACCTGCGCGGAATGCGGGAAGCGGGAACGCCTTTCGCCGCCGCAACCTATTTCTTCATCGTCATGGTCGCCAGCACCATCGTGGTCGGCGTGGTCCGCCAGCTGTTCTGGGGATTGCCGGTCTACGACCCCGGACGACTGCCCGGCACGGTCCCGGTTCACCAGGGCAACGGGCTGGTGATGGGCGCGACGATCCTGGTGCTGTTGCGTGCCTTCGCCAACGGCGGGTCGTCGCTGACGGGCGTGGAGGCGATCTCCAACACGGTCGACCTGTTCCAGAAACCGCAGGGCCGCAACGCGCGTCGGGTGCTGACCGCGATGGCGTGCATTCTCGGGTTCCTGTTGGCCGGCGTGGCCTATCTCGCCTACGCCACCCACGCCACGCCGTATCTCACCGAGTACCCCTCGGTGCTGTCCCAGATCGGGCGAGCGGTCTTCGGTAACGGCATGATCGGGAACGTCTTCTTTATTCTGGTGCAGGCGTCTACCGCGGCGATTCTGTTCACCGGCGCCAACACCAGCTTCAACGGCTTCCCGGCGCTGGCCAGTTTTGTCGCCGAAGACCGTTTCCTGCCAAGGCAATTGATGAAGCGCGGGCACCGCCTGGTGTTCTCCAACGGCATCATCGCGCTCACCGCGCTCTCGGTGGTGCTGCTGGTGACCACCGGCGGTTCGGTCAACGCTCTGGTGCCGTTCTATGCGATCGGCGTGTTCACCGGTTTCTCGATGGCCGGCTACGGGATGACCAAACATCACTTGACCCACCGGGAACCCGGCTGGCGACACCGGCTGGCGATCAACCTCTCGGCGGGCATTCTGTCGACGATCGTGGTCGGCATCTTCGCGGTCGCCAAATTCACCGAAGGCGCGTGGCTGGTGGTCGTGGTGTTCCCGCTGCTGGTCTTCATGCTGATCCGGCTCAACCGCGAATACCGCGCCGAGGCAGCCATTCTCGAGATGTTCCGCACCGATAGACCGGAAATGGTGAAGTACGCCCGGCACCGGGTGTACATCCTGGTGAACTCGGTCGACCTCGCCGTGATCGAAGGACTGCGATATGGCAAAGGATTACGGGCCGACGAGCTGATCGCGGTGCACTTCATGGTCGACGCGGCCCATGCCGCACACCTTCGCAAGCGCTGGGATGACTTCGGTCTCGATACCCGGCTGCGCATCGTGGACTGCCCGGACCGGCGGATCAACCGCGCCGCGCAGATCCTGGTGGCGAAAACGAGCAAGGAGCATCCCGACACCAATGTGACGGTGCTGCTGCCGCGCCGGACGTATGCGCCGCTGCTCGGGCGGCTGCTGCACGACCGCACCGCCGACAAGATCGCCCGCGCGGTGAGCCTCATCCCCGATGCGGCGGCGACGATCGTGCCCTACGACGTGGAATCCCGGATCAAGGAGGCCTATCCCGACCGTTTCGAGCAGCGGCTCGCCCGTCGGCTGGACAAGATCGAAGCGTGGGTGTCCCAGGGCGAGGACCGAAACGTCGAGGCATACGAATACCCGCAGCGGCCCGACTCGGTGATCACGGTCGCCGGGCTGGTACCGGGGCAACGCGCCACGATCGAAGGCCGGGTGCGCGAGGTCGAAGACGTCAGCGAGCGGCGGCACACGCTGCGGCGGATCGTGATCGGAGACGATACCGGCGACCTTGCCGTCACGTTCCGCCCCGGCCACGGCGGCGGCGACATTCAGCCCGGCCAGGTGCTGCGGATCACCGGCAAGGCCCGGCAGACCGGGAACCGGCCGATCACCATGGTCGACCCCGCCTATCAGGTGCTGCAGCAGCCGCCGGAGACACACGACGCCGGCGGCGCCGGCGAGGCGGGGGAAACCGGTTAAAGGTGCTCCAAGCCGGGCAGTTAGGTTAGTTAAAGAAGCATCGGGCGGGTGATGCCCGAGGTCGACGGGGAGGACAAGTCGATGAAGCGGATAGCGGCGATATTGGTATCTCTGGCTGGGCTGTTGTTCGCCGTCAACGGCTACCGACCGGTGAGCAAGCGCGGCTACCTGGCAGGGCATGCGTTCGGCTACGGCCTGTTCGCAACCGAGCTCCCGGTGCCGGCGCTTGCTGCACAGTTTGCCGCGCTCGCGGCGATAACTCCTCAGGTGCCGCGCCGCACACGCCTGGTCAGCTGGTTGCTGGCGACCGTGTCCGGGCTCGGGCTCCTCGGGCTGCACCGCAGCGGCCGGTCCGCCGACGAGGTGCTGACCGCTGCGCTGGACGAGGGCCTGGGACCAGACCGGCGCACCGGGGCCGGCGATCTGTGGAAGCGGCCGGCGCCCGACGGCGCCACCGCCAAGAAGCCCGGCCCGGCGCGGATGCTGCGCATCTGGCGCGATTACGCCCACGACGTCGACATCAGTTACGGCGAATTCGGGTCGCGCAATCATCTCGACATCTGGCGGCGGCCTGACCTCGACCGCGACGAGCCCGCACCGGTGCTGCTGCAGGTGCACGGCGGTGCCTGGATGGTGGGCAACAAGCGGGGACAGGCCCACCCCCTGATGAGCCACCTGGCCGAACTCGGCTGGATCTGCGTGTCGGTCAACTATCGGCTGAGCCCGCGCTCGACCTGGCCCGACCAGATCGTCGACGTGAAGCGGGCGATCGCCTGGACGAAGGAGAACATCGCCGAGTACGGCGGCGATCCGGAATGGATTGCGATCACCGGTGGGTCAGCCGGAGGACATCTGTCTTCCCTTGCGGCACTTACTCCTAACGAGCCGCGGTTTCAGGTCGGCTTCGAGGAGGCGGACACCCGGGTACAGGCCGCGATCCCGTTCTACGGGTTCTACGACTTCACCCGCGACGACGCGGTGCATCCGATGATGCCGGCCATGATGGCCAAACGGGTTTTCAAGCTGGGCCGCAACGAGATTGCCGAGCCGTTCCGGCTCGCCTCGCCGATCACCCACGTCTCCGAGGATGCGCCGCCATTCTTCGTGCTGCACGGCACCAACGACTCGCTGATCCCGGTCGAGCAGGCGCGCGCCTTCACCGCACGGCTGCGTGAGGTGAGCCGCAATCCGGTGGTGTACGCCGAGATGCCGTGGGCGCAGCACGCTTTCGACATCTTCGGCTCGGCCCGCGCGGCGCACACGGCGGTCGCCGTCGAACAGTTCCTGGCGGAGGTCTACGCGCGCGACCGGGTCACCGTGTCGCGTGACGGACGGCGCGTCGGTTAGCGGAATCGGGCGCCGGCCGGTTCAGTCGTCGATGTGCGTCGGCGGGTCGCCGAAGGCGACATCGCCTGGGTTCTGGCCGGGACCCATCACGTCGCAGCGCTTGTCCGGCACCAGATACGAACTGGCGCCGTTGGGAACCAGCCGGGTCACCGCCACGCACCGTTGCCACGTGCCGTCAGGCTGGATCGGTCCGTCGCATTTACTCAGGAAGCCGCCGCCGTACTGGCAGCCGGCGCTGGCCGGCGGAGCCGCGGCGATCAGCCCCGCGGCCATCAGCACAGCGGCCAGCCCTGCGACGATGCGGTGCCTCATGGTTTCTCCCGTCGGCGGCCCGGTTGGTTACCACCGACGTTACCGCTGATACCGGAGTTTTTGGGGAACTGTTACCGCGGCGGCCGGGGGCTGACCTCGTCGAGCAGGCTGATGACCTGCGCGGCGAGTTCGTCGATGTCGGCGTTGGTGGTGTCCAGCACCAGGTCGGGGCTCTCCGGCGGCTCATAGGGCGCGTCGACTCCGGTCAGGCCTTTGAGTTCACCGCTGCGGGCCCGCGCGTAAAGCCCCTTTGGATCTCGCTTTTCGCATTCCGCGAGCGACGTCGCCACGTGGACTTCCAGGAATGGCAGCTTGGCGGCCTCGCTGAGGGCGCGAGCGGTTTCCCGGTCCGACTTGAGCGGCGACACCAGGGACGCCAGCGCCACCACACCCGCGTCGGCCAGCAGACGGGTCAAATGCCCTACCCGCCTGATGTTTTCGGCACGGTCACCGGGGGAGAAGCCGAGGTCGTCGGACAGGCCGTGGCGCAGGTTGTCGCCGTCGAGCAGGTAGGCCACCCGGCCCGATTCGACGAGTGCGCGTTCGACGGCTACCGCTACGGTGGACTTGCCGGACGCCGGCAGGCCGGTGAACCAGATCGTCGCGCCTGGTTGGCCGGTAGCGGTCCACCGGTGCTTGCGATCCAGAGCCGATGGGTGCCAACGGATGTCAGTGCGCTGGTGGCTACCGGGCTTGACCTCCCTGGCCTCGACGATGGTGCCGGCTCCGACGGTGTCGTTGGTCGTCTCGTCGATGAGGATGAAGGCGCCGCTGTCCCGGTTCTCGTCGTAGGGGTCGGCCAGGACCACCGAGCTGGTGCGCAGCGTGACTGTGCCGATGTCGTTCAGTACCAACTCAACTGGACCATCGAGCTCGTCCAGGGTCTCCGGGTCCAGGCGGGAGTGCAGCTCCTGCACGGTTGCCCGCACACTCTTGGTGGTCTGCTTGAGGGCGAGCCGATCACCGGCCCGCAGCGGGGAATCGACGAACCAGCACACGATGGCGTCGAGTTCACGGGCCAGCACCGGCGGCACCGCGTCCTCGGCGCCGCTGATGAACACGTCGCCCCGGCCCACGTCGATGTCATCGGCGAGTTCGATCGAAACCGAAAGCGGGGCAACAGCTGTCGTCCGCTCGTCGTCGAGGGTATCCAGCGCCGTAACCGTGGAGCGGGTGCCGGCGGGCAGCGAGATCACCGGATCGCCGACGCTGAGCGTCCCGGCCGCGAGACGGCCGGTGTAGCGGCGGCGCACCTCGGCGGTGGGCCGCGAGACCCACTGGACGGGCAGGCGTAGGCGCGACGCCTCGGCCTGTGGGGCCACCAGTTCCACGGTCTCCAGATATTCGAGCAGGGTGGGCCCGCTGTACCACGGCGTGTTGTCGGAACGGTGCACGACGTTGTCGCCCAGCTTGGCGGCCAGCGGGATCACCGTCAGGTCCACTTCGCCGAGCCGCGCGGCGACGTGGCCCAGTTCCTTCTCGACTTCGGCGAAGCCGTCCTGGTCGAAGTCGATCAGGTCGATCTTGTTGACTGCGGCAACGAAGTGCTTGATACCCAACAGTTTTGCGATCCGCGCGTGTCTGCGGGTCTGGCGCAACACGCCGGCCCGCGCATCGACGAGCAGGATCGCCACGTGCGCGTTGGAGGCACCGGTGAACATGTTGCGGGTGTAGCGCTCATGCCCGGGGGTGTCGGCCAGGATGTAGCTGCGGTTCTCGGTGGAGAAGAAGCGATAGGCGACGTCGATGGTGATGCCCTGCTCGCGCTCGGCCCGCAGCCCGTCGGACAGGGCCGCGAGGTCGGCGACCCCCTCGTCGTCGGTCACCGCCTCCAGGTGGTCCAGCGGCAAGCTGTCGGTGTCGTGCAGCAAGCGCCCGATCAGGGTGCTCTTGCCGTCGTCCACTGAGCCGGCGGTGGCGATGCGCAGCAGCTGCCGCGTCAAACCCCGGCCCGGGGAGGCTTTTCCGGCCTCTTCGGCGGTGGTCATCAGAAGTACCCCTCTCGCTTACGGTCTTCCATCGCAGCGGCCGACGTGCGGTCATCGGCGCGGGTCTCACCGCGCTCGGACACCGTCGCCGCCGAGATCTCGCTGATGACCCGGGTGATGTCGGTGGCCTCCGAGCGCACCGCCCCGGTGATGGTCAGGTCGCCGACGGTGCGGTAGCGCACCCATTCCACCGCGGCTCGTTCACCGTCGACCGGGCTGGTGTACTCCGAGACCGCCAGCAGGATGCCGTCGCGCTCGAACACCTCCCGTTCGTGTGCGTAGTAAATCGACGGTATTTCAAGGTTTTCCAGCTCGATATAACGCCAGACGTCGATCTCGGTCCAGTTGCTCAGCGGGAACACCCGGACCTGCTCGCCCTTCTTGATCCGGCCGTTGTAGAGACTCCACGGCTCCGGGCGCTGCGCCCGCGGATCCCACTGGCCGAACTCGTCACGGAAGCTCAGGATGCGTTCTTTGGCGCGGGCGCGTTCCTCGTCACGACGGGCGCCGCCGAATGCCGCATCGAAGCCGCCCTCCTCGAGAGCATCGAGCAGCGTGCGGGTCTGGGCACGGTTGCGGGAAGCGCTGGGCCCGGGGTCCGGCACGCGCCCCTTGTCGATGGACTCCTGAACGGAGGCCACGATGAGTTTGTGCCCCTGGCCGGTCACCCTGCGGTCGCGGAACTCGATCACCTCGGGGAAGTTGTGTCCGGTGTCGACGTGCATCACCGGGAAGGGTAGCGGCAGCGGACGAAAAGCCTTCTCCGCCAACCGAAGGAGAACGATAGAGTCCTTTCCTGCCGAGAACAGCAGCACCGGTCGCTCCAGCTCGGCGACGACCTCACGGATGATGTGCACCGCCTCGGCTTCCAGCAGGCGCAGCTCGTCGACGTGAGTTGTATCCGTGAGCGTCACGTTGGTAGCCCCTCTCTTTCGGCGTCCGCCCGGTAGCGGTCCACCCACTCGTCGGAACGTTGGTCGGCCTGCCTTTGCAGCACCGGCTCGGGTGCCAGTCGCCGGTCCAGGCCCAGTTCTTCGAGGATGTTGCCGACCACCTCAGTCAGGTTGCGCCACAACACCGGATAGGAAATCTCGATCGGCTTGACGTTCTCCTCGGCAAACCAGTTCCGCCAGCCCTCCTCCTGCGCCTGCAGCATCCGCACCACGTGAGCGATCGCGCCGGCGTGATAGGTGGCGCGCGCGTCGCGAACCGGGTCCGGCCTGCCCCGCCACACGCGGGTCTGCACGGCCCGCCAGAACGACACGGCCTGGGATACGACGTCGGGGCGGTGGATGTGGATCAGCAGCGGATCTTCACCCACCACGTCGCGGATGGCGGCCAGCAAGCCATCGCCCGACCGTTCCTTGAGGCCGGCCACGCGGTCCAGCAGCAACGGCGTCTGGTTCCACATGAGTTTCCCGCCCCACACCCCGTTGGGCGTGCGGCCCACCGTGCGGATGTAGTCGCGCCAGATCTCGGGCGGTGCCAGGTCAGGCTTGCCCTCGTCCAACGGATCCAGCAGCTTCAGGATCGACTCGTCCTCGACCCCGGCGAACCACTGGCGTGGTTGCGGGGATTGGCTGGTGGTAGGCAGGTATTGGAAGAACTCCTGAGGCTCACCGGCCACACCCGTCGCGCGCAGGGATTCGACCAGTAAGGTGCTGCCGCTGCGCTGGGATGCCAGCACCAGGTACGACGACGGATGATCGGCCACCAACGAAGCCTAACCGCACGGAAATCCGGTGCAACACTTGCGGTTACCTTCACCGTGAGAATAACTATTGCGCCGGCGCGGGCCGCCGCGTGGGGCTCAGTGGCAGGACATGAGATCGACCGGCGCGGACCACTGTTCGACCACGGCGGGCTGGGAACTGTAATCGTATTCTTCGCGTGCGTGGCGGTTGACGGTTCCGATGATGAGTGCCATTAACAGGCCCACGAATGTGAGCGCGCTGATCACAACTCCGGCGATCGCCAGTCCGCGGCCCCCTTCGCCGGACCGCCTGATCTGGACCAGGCCGACCACGCCGAAAATCAGACCCAGAATGTTCCCGATGCCGCAGGTGAAGAACCCCGCCAACGAGGTCACCAGCGATGCGATGGCCAGCGCGTTGGTCCTGGGCGCCGCGTAGACCGGTGGCGGATAGCCGTAGCCGTAGCCACCGGGTGCCGGTGGTGGATAGTTCGGTGGCGGATACCCGTAACCGCCGGGGTTCGGCGGTGGGTACTCCGGCGGCGGCCAATTCGGCGGTTGTTCCGTCACGGTGACCTCCACACGGCTTGCGCACCTTCTCTCGCTGAGCGTCCCAAACTCTACCCCGCGCGGGCAGGGTTGCGGCGAACCTTGTGGGCAGTGGCCTAGGCCGGCCGCCCGGCAGCCCGGATGCCCAGCGAAAACAGCAGTCGCACATCGGGATTCGCCAGTGACGTGCCCAGCAACTGCTCGATGCGGCGCACCCGGTAGCGGATTGTGTTGGGGTGCACCTGCAGCCAGCTCGCAGCGGCGCCGATGTCGCCGAAGCAGTCCAGGTAGGCCCGCAGTGTCTCGGTCAGCACCGGGTCGCGTGCGTGAAGCTCGCGTACCCGGGGGTCGACGAGTCGCTCGTCGGCGCCGACCAGCGTGACGATTTCGTCGAGCAACACCGTGGTGCGCGCCTCGGCCAGCGATGTCACCCGGCCGAATGAGTCGGGGTGTCGTGCTGCGCTGTCCAGCACCCGGTCCACCTCGGAGCGAGCTGCCGCCACGGCGGCCAGGCCGTTGACCGGTGCCGCGATGACCGCCCGCATTTCGACGTTCAATTCCGTTCGCAGCGCGCTGATCGTGCCGCGCACCCAGGAGGAGACCGACCGGGTCTTCGAGATCTGCGGAATCAGCGCATAGATGCGCGAACCGTTCGACGCTACCTGTGCATCGGGCCGAAAGGCACTGGCGCTCAACGCCACAACCTCGTCGAGCCGGGACTGCCGGTCGGTGCCGCCGATGGTGTCCCAGCCGATCAACGCGCCGGCCCCGTCGACTGGCAGCCCCAGCTCGCGCGCGACGGCGGACAGATCACCGGGCTCACTCTGACCGAGTCCGAGGAGTTGCTGCATCTGCTGAGCGTGCGGTGACGGCCGTGCCGCCAGCCGGGCCATGATCCGGGCGGCCAGGACCGCGGCGCCCCGCAAGACCTCCTCGGCGTCGTCGGCCAGCGGCTGCGAACCCTGCTGCACCCAGATGGTGCCCGCGAACGTCGGCGGCTCCGACCGATGGATCCCGATCGCAAGTCTGGGGCGAAGTCCCAACTCGGGACGCTCGGCGACGCGTACCACGTCGCCGCCGGCCCGCAGAGCGTCGAAGATGCCCCACTGCCCGATCCACTGCAGGTGCTCGGGCGGGCCGGCACGGCCCAGGATGGAGAGCCGGCGTAATTCGTCTGCTTCGTCGCTGGAGGCCGAGTAAGCCAGCACGTGTGATTGGGCGTCTTCGATACTGACCATGCCGTGAATGCGGTCGGCGAGTGACTGCGCCAGGCCGAACAGGTCGGTACCCGAATCTTCGTGCGGGCCGGCCCGGTCGCCGTGGTGCTCCAGGACGTGGTTCACCAATCGGTAGACGCGCTCCCAACGCGCCTGGGGCTCCACGGCCACCACAGCCGCGCCGGCCCGCACGGCCGCGGTCACCAGCGCCTCCGACGGCTCTTTGACGAAGACCGCCACCGGGCTGTTGACCTGGCTGCCGATACAGCGTGCCGCCTCGTCACCGGTCACCCCGACGAAGAAGAACACGTCGGCCGAGCCGGCGGCCCGCGCCAGCCCGAGGCGAACATCGTCGGAGTCGATCAGGGCGGCCGAGGACACCGGCAGATCCAGACCGCGGGGTGCTCGCACCAGCGTGACCATCGTCGCGTCCAGCGCGAGCAACAGTTGCCCCAGGCCGATGCCCATATTGTCGGATCTTACTAGGGATATGGCCGAAGCTTGGCTGATCGGCCAATCAAAGGGCAGCCCGCGCCGGGCATCCTGGCGGAATGGACGCAATCACACAGGTGCCGTTGCCGGCCAACGAGCCGGTCCACGACTACGCCCCGAATTCGCCCGAACGTGCGCGACTGCGTGCCGAACTGGCGGCGCTGGCCGACCACCCGATCGACCTGCCGCACGTGATCGCCGGCAGACACCGGATGGGCGATGGTGAGCGGATCGAGGTCGTGCAGCCGCACCGACATGCCGCGGCCCTGGGGACGCTGACAAATGCCGTGCACGCGGACGCGTCCGCCGCCATCGAGGCGGCCACCGCCGCCAAGGCCGACTGGGCGGCCACGCCGTTCGACGAACGCGCCGCGGTGTTCCTGCGGGCGGCGGACCTGCTGGCCGGGCCCTGGCGGGAGAAGATCGCGGCCGCCACCATGCTGGGTCAATCGAAGTCGGTGTACCAGGCCGAGATCGACGCGCCGTGCGAGCAGATCGACTTCTGGCGCTTCAACGTCGCCTTCGCCCGGCAGATCCTGGCGCAGCAGCCGATCAGTGGGCCGGGTGAGTGGAACCGCAGCGACTATCGTCCGCTGGACGGCTTCGTCTATGCCGTAACTCCTTTCAACTTCACGTCCATCGCCGCCAACCTGCCGACCGCTCCGGCGCTGATGGGTAACACCGTCGTCTGGAAGCCGTCCATCACCCAGACGCTGTCGGCCTACCTCACCATGCAACTGCTGGAGGCGGCCGGGTTGCCGCCCGGCGTGATCAACCTCCTGACCGGGGACGGCCTGGCCGTATCGGATGTGGCACTGCGCGATTCACGGTTGGCCGGCATCCACTTCACCGGGTCGACGGCGACATTCCAGCACCTGTGGCAACAGGTCGGCGCGAATATCGGCGGTTATCACAGCTACCCGCGTCTGGTGGGAGAGACGGGCGGAAAGGACTTCGTGCTGGCTCACGCGTCGGCGCGTCCGGATGTGTTGACTACGGCGCTGATTCGTGGTGCCTTCGACTATCAGGGTCAGAAGTGCTCGGCCGCATCGCGCGCATTTATCGCCCATTCGGTGTGGCAGCAGATGGGCGACGATTTCCTGGGCACCGTAGGTTCGTTGCGCTACGGCGACATCACCGACCTGTCGAACTTCGGCGGCGCCCTGATCGACCGGCGAGCCTTCACCAAGAACGTTGACGCCATCGAGCGGGCCAAGGGTGCCGCAAGCGTGACAATCGCGGTAGGTGGCGAATACGACGACAGGGACGGCTATTTCGTGCGACCTACCGTGCTGCTGTCCGACGATCCCACCGATGAGGCGTTCGCCACCGAATACTTCGGCCCACTGCTGGCGGTGCACGTGTATCCCGATGACCAGTACGAGCGGATCATCGATGTGATCGACACCGGATCGCGCTATGCGTTGACCGGAGCGGTGATCGCCGACGATCGCCGCGCCGTCCTGACCGCCCAGCACCGGTTGCGTTTCGCCGCAGGCAATTTCTACGTCAACGACAAACCGACCGGCGCCGTCGTGGGCCGGCAGCCGTTCGGTGGATCACGCGGGTCCGGCACCAACGACAAAGCCGGCTCGCCGCTGAACCTGATGCGCTGGACGTCGGCACGCACGGTGAAGGAGACCTTCGTCCCGGCCACCGACCACGCTTACCCGCACATGGCGGCAGAGTAATGGCCGGGGTATTCGCGCACACGCTGCGCCCGGCGATGCTGGCGGCAGGCCGCGCCGACGGGTTGCGCCGCGCCGTGGAACGCTCGCCGCTCACCCGCCGGGTGGTGCGCAGGTTCGTTCCGGGGGACACGTTGGGCGGTGTGCTGGACGTGGTTGCCGCGCTGAGGGATTCCGAACGTTGCCTCAGCATCGACTACTTGGGCGAGAACGTCACCGACGTCGACGACGCGGCGGCCACTGTGCAGGCCTACCTGGATCTGCTCGATGCACTGGGGCGCCGGGGTGACTGCGTTTCCGAGGGGGTGCGGCCGCTGGAAGTATCGGTCAAGCTCTCGGCGCTGGGGCAGTCGCTGGAACGTGACGGGCAGAAGGTCGCACTGGACAACGCCCGCACCATCTGCGAGCGGGCCGAAGCGATCGGCGCCTGGGTGACGGTGGATGCCGAGGACCACACCACCACCGATTCGACCTTGTCGATCTCGGGTGATCTGCGGGTCGATTTCCCCTGGCTCGGCACGGTTCTCCAGGCGTACCTCCGTCGCACCGAGGGTGACTGTGCGGAGCTGGCCGCCGTGGGAGCACGCGTCCGGCTCTGCAAGGGTGCCTACGACGAACCGGCTTCGGTGGCCTACCGGGCCGCTGCCGACGTCAGCGAGTCCTATCTGCGCTGCCTGCGGGTGCTGATGGCCGGTCGCGGGTATCCGATGGTGGCCTCACATGACCCGGCGATCATCGCGGCGGTACCGGCCCTGGCCCGCGAATTCGGCTGTAATACAGACGGTTTCGAGTATCAGATGCTGTACGGAATCCGCGACGACGAGCAGTTGCGACTGGCTGCAGCGGGCAACCGGGTGCGGGTGTACGTGCCGTTCGGCACCGAGTGGTACGGCTACTTCATGCGGCGGTTGGCGGAGCGGCCGGCCAATCTCGGCTTCTTCCTGCGGGCCCTGGCCGAACGAGGTCACTGAGCTCAACGCGCATCGATGTCCACGCCGCTCGCGAGGTCGGAACACTCCACCCGCACCAGATCGGGGTGAGCCTCGAGGAACGGCCCCGCGCCGACATCACCGGACAGCTCGTCGAGCAGCGCGTGCCAGTGCGCTCTCCCGACGACGACGGGGTGGCCGGGGCGTCCCCGATACACCGCGCGCGTCAGCCCGGCGGCGTTTGACCTCAGCACCCGCTCGATGACGGCGGGTCCCACGTCGGGAGTGTCGACGGTGTGCAGCAGCACCGCCTCGACACCGGGTTTGGATTGCGCCGCATGGATCGCGGCGGCGACTGTCGCAGACAGGCCGTCGGCCCAATCGGGAACCCATAACGGCGTCGCCGGGCGGGGGACGGGCACGTCGGCTGCGCCGAGCGCGACCAGCACCTCGCCGACACCACCGGCGGCCAGCGCCGAGACGGCGCGTTGCAGCCAGTTCTCGGCGAGGGCTTTTGGCGAGCCGTAACGGCTGCCGGCGCCTGCCGCCAGGACCACCCCCAGCGTCATGACAGGCATCGCGTCATCCGGTGCGGTTTGCCGCGCGGTGAAGTGCCCGCATCACACTGTGCTTGGCCAGATCCACTTTGAAGCCGTTCTGGCTCAGCGGGACTGCGCCTTCGAGCGCAAGCTCGGCGGCCGCCAGGAAGTGCTCCGCAACGGGCGCCTTCCCGGCGAGAGCCGCCTCGGCTTCCGTTACGCGCCAGGGCATGGCGGCCACCCCGCCCAGGGCGATCGATACGGATTCGACCGTCTCGTCGACGACGGCGAGTCCGACAGCGACCGATACCAGGGCGAACGCGTAACTGTGTCGATCACGCACCTTGAGATACCAGTAGTTCTGCGCGTAGGGGGAGGGAGGAAGCTCGATCCCGGT
Organism: Mycobacterium sp.; assembly: GCA_003987775.1. Classification (GTDB taxonomy): domain Bacteria; phylum Actinomycetota; class Actinomycetes; order Mycobacteriales; family Mycobacteriaceae; genus Mycobacterium. The sequence goes on along the minus strand of RXJD01000071.1, from coordinate 103,561 downwards.
GATCAGTTCGCCCGGCCGTGTCGAGTTGTCGTGCTGCGGGTCATCGTGCGGCAGCCGGAAGAACTCTCCGATCGGGATGACGCGGGTCCCCGCGGGCGACTCGACATGCACGATTGCGTCCAGAATCGCCAACGCGACGGCCATGTCGGACGGGTGCACGGCAGCGCATGTGTCGCCGGCACCGAACAGCGCATGTTCACGGTTGAAGCCGGTGAGTGCCGCGCACCCGGAGCCGGGCTGCCGCTTGTTGCAGGCAGGGAACGCCGGGTCCATGAAGTAGGGGCAGCGGGTCCGTTGCATGAGATTGCCGCCGGCGGTGGCCATGTTCCGCAGCTGGGTGGTGGCGCCGGACAGGATCGCCTGGGACAGAACGGGATAGTGGCTGCGGATCAGGTGATGATTGGCGATGGCGCTGTTGGCGGTGCCGGCGCCGATCAGTACGCCGCCGCGCTCAGTTGTGGTGATGTGGCGCAGATCCAGCCTGCCGATGTCGACCAGGGATGCGGGTTCTTCTACTCCCCGTTTCATCAGATCGAGGAGATTCGTCCCGCCCGCGTAGTACGTTGCGCCGGTCGCGGCGCGGGCGATGGCGTCCTGTGTCGAAGCGGCACGGTAGAACTCGAACGTTCTCATCGATCGCGGCCGTCCAGGCAGGAGGCAATCGCGGCGACGATATTGGGGTACGCGCCGCAGCGGCAGATATTGCCCGCCATGCGTTCCCGAATCTCGTTGTGCGTCAGCCGCTCCGGGCCCTCGGCGATGTCGGCCGGAGTTTCGTCGAAGGAGGCCACCGACAGGTCGCCGCGGGCATGTTCGCGCAGCAGTGCGTGCGCGGAGCTGATCTGCCCGGATGTGCAGTATCCGCACTGGAATCCATCGTGCTCGATGAACGCTTCCTGCAGCGGGTGCAACCGGTCGCCATCGGCGAGGCCCTCGATGGTGGTGACGTCGGCTCCGTCGATCGTTGCCGCCAGTGTCAGGCAGCTCAGTACGCGTTCGCCGTTGATCGCTACCGTGCAGGCCCCGCAGAGCCCGTGGTCGCAGCCCTTCTTGGTGCCGGTCAGGTGCAGGTGTTCCCGAAGCAGGTCGAGCAGCGTGGACCGGATGTCGGCGGCGACGGTGTGCGGGGTGCCGTTGACGGTCAACTCGATGGGGTGCGCGTGATCGGCAGGAGTCATCGGCGGACCTCTTCGACCTCGGAGGTGAACGGGGACATCAGGTTTTCCAGGGTGATCGGCAGGTCGCGCAGCCGTCGGCCGGTGGCATGGAAGATGGCGTTGACCACCGCCGCGGGCACGCCGCATATGCCGATCTCGCCGATGCCCCGCGCCCCGAACGCATCGAGCTGGCGATCGGCGCTGTCGATGAAAGAGATGTCGAAATCAGGGACGTCCGCGTGGGTCGGGACGTAATACTCGCCCAATGCGTGATTCGTGCCCGGGTCGTACGGCACGTGTTCCATGAGCGCCATGCCGAGTCCGAAGGTGATTCCCCCGATCACCTGGCTACGAGCCAGTTTCGGGTTGATGACCGTGCCGCAGTCCATCACCCCGACCCATCGTGTGACCGTCGCGCGGCCGATCTGTTCGTCGACTTCGACCTCGCAGAAGTGAGCACCGAAAGACTGCGGGACGGGCCCGTCGGTGGGACCTCCATCGCTGACCCGCACGAAGTCCAAACCCGCCAGCAGCTCAGGCGACGCGGTGGCCAGTAGCGCGGTGACCTGCATGGGACGCAGCGCCGCGTCCGAACTGACCACCGCTCCCGTTCTGACGTCGAGAGTGCCCGGATTGCAGTCGAAGTAGGGAGACTGCGGATCCGTCACGGCCAGCGAGAGCAGACGTTGCTTCCACTCTTGTGCGGCCTCGTAGACCGCGGAACCGACGGTCGCGGTGGTTTGCGATGCGCCGCTGTACGGCGCTTCCGGGAAAGAGGAGTCTCCGGATACAAAAGACACCTGGTCCAGCGGCATGCCCGAGGCATCCGCGGCGAGCTGGCACATGACCGTTCGCACGCCATTGCCCACCTCGTGGGTGGCCGAAGCGAAGATCAGATGACCATCGCGGTCAGTGGTGACGCGGCACCCCGCCGGCATCCTGCGCCCGGGATAAGTGGCAGTGGACATACCCCACCCGACCTGAATTCCATTGCGGTGCAGTGAACGAGGCGACACGGGTCGTGACGGCCAGCCGAACCGTTCGGCGCCCTGGCGATAGCAGTCCAGTAGATGGCGCTGAGACCACGACCTGCCGGTTGCCTGGTCTTGGGGTGCGTCGTTGAGCAACCGCAAGTGCACCGGGTCCGTCCCGAGCGCGTAGGCGAGCTCGTCCATCGCCACCTCGAGCGCGAACAGACCGGGAGCCTCGCCCGGTCCTCGCATGAAACATGGTGTCGGAGTGTGAGTTCTGCCGACGGTGTGGGAGACCACCAGCCGCGGCGACTGATACAGGAAGCGGGTGGACAGTCCCGCCGGTTCGCAGAAGTGCGCGACGGTCGAGGTGGTGGTCAGGGTGTGGTGCTCGATGCTGACCAACCGGCCGCTGTCGTCAGCGACCAGTCGCAGATCCTGTTCGGTGGGCGGACGATGCCCGGTCGAGGTGAACATCTGGTCGCGGCTCAGTACCAGCTTGACCGGGCTGCGTGCCATTCTCGCGGCTAGCGCGCACAGCACCACATGCATCCACAGGAAGCTCTTCGATCCGAATGCGCCGCCCACTACCGGCGAGATGATCCGGATCTGGTCGGTGGAGATTCCGAGATGCGCTGCCAGGACCCGACGTTCGCCGGCTATCCAGCGCGTGCTGTCGTGGATCGTCAGCCGATCGCCCTCCCAGGATGCGATGCAGGACGCGAGTTCGATCGGATAGTGTGCGTTCTCGGGTGTCGTGAACCGCGCGCTGATCCGGGTCCCGGTGTGCGGCTCGTCTGCAGGGCCGCGGCGGTCCTGAAGCTTTTCCTCCGGCAGTTTCACAAAATGGTCGGGCCGATACCAGCCGGTGCGGATCATGGCGTCACCGCCGCCGCGTGCGGGTTCCGGGTTATCGAGCACCACCTGCTGCGCCGTGAAGGTTGCTGGAAGTTCGCGGTATTCCAGTTGCATCGAGGACGCGGCGAGTGTGGCATTCTCCCATGTGTCGGCAACCACCAGAGCCATGTGTTGGCCGTAGTGCTGAACCGTGAGATCTGCCAGCGGCGGGCGACGCTCCACCGGCAGATCCCAGCTGATATCACCTGGAACGGCTTGTAATGCAGGGCAATTCAGCGGCGTCAGGACACAGGCCACGCCGGGCGAGGCACTGGCGGCGGCGGCCGCGGACTCCAGCGACTCTCGAGTGACCTGGCCATGCGAGATGCCCGCCTGCACGAGCACGCCGTACCGCAGACCAGGTACGTCCGTGTCGGCAGCGTATCGGGCCGCCCCGGTCACCTTGTCGACGCCGTCCACCCTGTCGACGGGGCGACCGATCGCCGTTTCTGACACGCTGCTCACCCCTCCCGCGCTGCAGCCGGTTCTGGATCAGCCGTCCCGCATCCGCCACGTTGCCAAGGATCCTGCCGAACGTGTTCCCACAGGGTACGACGGGGTGTCAGGGTGTGCGACTGCACGAGAAGCCTGCAGGCGGGTCAATGGCCTTCGGTGACCCGGCGCGGTCGGGGGCGATCACCGGCGAAGCCACGCACCGCGAAGGCGCTGACGAACGCGGCCACCACGCCGGGATCGTCCATATCCCGAATCGGCGACGCGGTGCTGAACAGCGAGAACAGGATGCGCGCGAACCATTCCCCGGCAGCCTCGATGTCGAGGTCCTTGCGTACCTCGCCGGTGAGTTTGGCGGCCGAGAGGTACGGCGCGAAGAAGTCGACGCATTCGCGCAGCAGCAGGGCGGCGTCCTTGGTCAGCAGCAGGCTGATCGCGTCTTCGTCGAAGTACTCCTCGGAGGCGATGGCGCGGCGCGCCTGGGTGACGAATACCGCTGCGTTGGAGAGCTTTTCCTCCAGTGAAGCGCCCCGGGCCATGGCCCGAGACATCTCGCGGTAGAACTGCTCGGAGGCGTGCTCGGCGCAGGCTTCCAGGATGGCGCCCTTGTCGCGGAAGTACTCGTAGATGGTGCTGCGGGAGACGGTGGCCTCCCTCGCGATGTCGACGATCGTCGTTTTGAGCAGGCCCTGCTTACGGAAACAGGCGTACGCGGCGTCGAGGATGACCTCCCGGGTATCGGTTCCCGCAGCTGAAGTGGACGCCTGGGTCATGACCGCACCTAATCGGCCCCGGCGAGGATCAGGCCGCTGGTGGGCACACCGGTACCCGAGGTGACCAGAACGTGTTCGACGTTCTGCACCTGGTTGTAGGACGTGCCGCGCACCTGGCGGACGCCTTCGGTGATGCCGTTCATGCCGTGGATGTACGCCTCACCGAGTAGCCCGCCGTTGGTGTTGATCGGGAAATCGCCGCCCAGCGAGAGCCTTTCGATGGTGGCGAAATCCTTGGCCTCGCCGCGTCCGCAGAAGCCCAGCTCCTCGAGTTGGGTGAACACGAACGGGGTGAAATGGTCGTAGATGAACGCGGTTTGGATGTCGGCCGGTTTGAGCCCCGAATCACGCCACAACCGCTCGGCGACGACGCCCATTTCGGGCAGCCCGGTGATGTCGTCGCGGTAATAACTCGTCATCATTTCGCCGTCGGCGGCCGCACCCTGGGCCGCCGCGGTGATGATGGCCGGCGGCTGACGCAGGTCCCGCGCGCGTTCGGCGCTGGTGATCACCATCGCGACGCCGCCGTCGCTCTCCTGACAGCAGTCCAGCAGGCGCAGCACCGGTTCGATGATCCAGCGCGAATTCTGGTGATCCTCCAGGGTGATGGGGCGTTCATAGAACCACGCGTCGGGGTTGCGGGCGGCGTGCGCCCGGTCGACGACGGCGATGCGGCCGAAATCCTCGTTGGTGACCCCGTAGGTCGACATGTACCGCTGCGCGTGCATCGCCACCCACGCCGCCGGCGTGAGCAATCCGAACGGCGCGTAGTGCGCCATGAACAGCGGCGTCCCCAGGTCGGTGCGACCGCTGCCGCCGAAACGATAGCCGGAGCGTTCGTTGAAGGCACGCCAGCACACCACGACGTCGGCAACGCCGGTGGCGACCGCCATCGCCGCGTGTACGACCGTGCCCGCAGCGGCGCCACCACCGTGATGCACCCGGCTGAAGAAGCTCAGGTCGCCGATGCCGACGTTGCGGGCGATCTCGATCTCGTCGCTGGAGTCCATGGTGAACGTGACCATGCCGTCGACGTCGCTGGGCGCCAGCCCGGCGTCATCGAGCGCCGCGCTGACCGCTTCGCACGCCAATTGCAGTTCGCTGCGCCCGGATTCCTTCGAGAACTCCGTCTGGCCGATCCCGACGATGGCCGCCGCGCCCGGCAAAGTACTGCTCATCAGGCGGCTCCGTCCAGCAGGCTGAGCACCGCGGTGCCGGAGACGTGGTTGCCGAGACTGTTGGCGGCCTGGAACGTCACTTCGACGAAGTTCTCGCCCCCAGTACCTTCGGTCTTGCCCGTCACCGTCCCGGTGAAGCGCAACGGGTCATCCGGAAAGCAGGGCACGCCAAGGCGAATCGACAGCTTCGTGACCATCGCCTCGGGTCCGGCCCAGTCGGTGAGGAAACGCACGCAGTAGCCGTTGCTGGTCAGGATGTTCATGAACAGGTTCGGCGACCCCTGCTTGTTGGCGTAGTCGCGGTCGTGATGAACCGGCATGAAGTCCCGCGAGGCGATCGCGCCCGCGACGATCATCGTCGTGGTGATCGGGATGTCCATCGGTGTGACCTCGTCACCTTCGGAGATGTCCTGCCAGCGCAGGGTTGTGGTGCGGGTGTGGGTGGCGGTCATGCGGGTCCTTCCGGATAGGTCGCGCCATACGTCGCGCCCAGGTGGGCAAGCTGTTGAGACGCCGGGCCGAGGGTCAGTTCGTTGTGCTTGGCCCACAGGAAATAACGGTGCAGGGGATAGGTGGTGTCGATTCCGATGCCGCCGTGCACGTGCTGGGCGGTGGCGGCCACCCGGGCGCCTGCCTCGGCTGCCCAGAACTTGGCGATGCGGGCGGCGCGGTCGGCCGGGCGGCCGTTGGCGAGCAGCCACGCCGCGTGCCAGGTGGTCCACCGGATCGCTTCGACGTCGATGAAGGCGTCGGCCATGCGCTGTTGCACGGCCTGGAAGCTGCCTATCGGCCGGCCGAACTGTTCACGCTCACTGGTATAGCCGGCCGCGATGTGCAAAGCCCGGTCGACGACGCCGAGCTGGATGGCGCACAGGGCGACCAGGGCGCGGGTGTGCAGCGACTCGATGTCGCCGTCGAGCAGGTCCTGCCCGGAAACCACTGCGCCGTCCAGGAATACATCGGCATACGGTTCGCCGCTGGTGGTCGGCACGGGACGGACGTCGAGACCGGGACTGTCGGTGGCCAGCAGGAAGAGCGCCGTATCGCCGTCCGGGGTCACAGCCGGGATCAGCATGGTGTCGGCCAGTTGCGCGGCGGGCACCAGCTCTTTCACACCGTCCAGGCGCCAACTCGGTCCATCGCGCCGGGCGGTGGTGGCCGGAAACCTCGGATCGGAGCGTCCCGGTTCGGCCAGAGCCGCCGTCAGGATACGGTCGCCGGCCACGACACCGGGCAGGTGGCGGCGCTGCTGCTCCGGATTTCCCTGGCGTGCAATGGGATCGGCGCCCAGAACCAAGGTCGCATAGGCGGGCACCGCGGCCACACCCCACCCGACCTCGGCCAGCAGCACCCCGAGTTCCACGAAGCCGCCGCCGTTGCCGCCCACTGATTCCGGCAGAGCGGTGCCGAGCAGGTCGGCGGCCGCCAGTTCCTTCCAGAGCGCCTGGTCGAAGCGCACTCCGGCTTCCAGTTCGGTGAGCCGCTCGGGGGTGGCGCGGCGCTCGAACAGTTCGCGGGCGAGCTTGGCTACGGTGTCCTGCTCTTCGGTGAAGGTGAAGTCCATGACTAGCCGCTCGGCCGGAACTGGTGCAACACCAGGTCTCCACTGGCCACGTCGAAACTCTGGAAGTACACCTCGACAGGCATACCGACAGTGACCTCGGCGGGCTCAACGTCGGTCAGGTTCGACACCACCCGGATGCCCTCCTCGAGTTCCACCAGCGCGACCACGTAGGGGTAGTCGAAGAACGGGAATCGGGGCTCGTGCGGCATCACATAGCTGTAGACGGTGCCGCGGCCCGACGACTCGACCGCCTCCCATTCCAGCGAGCGGCAGTGCGGACACATCGGCCGGGGCGGATGGCGCAGGGTGCCGCAGCCGCTGCAGCGCTGGATCAGCAGCTTGTTGTCCCGCAACCCGTTCCAGTAGAACTCGGAGTCCGGGCTGACCGTTGGCGGCAGTCGGGTGGCCATCAGTTGGCCGGCTTGAATCGCAGGACCCGGAATCGCTGCCGGCCCAGCACTTCACCGTGCTGGTCGGTATAGGTGGTCAGCCAGGTGAGGAAGAAGCCGGTGCCCAGCGCGGTCGTCTTCTCCTCCGACACCGACTCGTACACCGCCGTGGAGCTGATGACGTCGCCCAACCGCGGGTAACGCTCGATCTCGAACTCGGAGTTGGTGGCCACGGTGCTGGTGTATCCGGCCTCATCCAGAAACGCCGTCGGGTTCGCGGCGATCTCGACCGGGGCGCCGCCGCGCTCGCCGATCCCCTCCAGCTTCGGCGACGGCATGATCCAGGTCTGCAGCATCACCGGTGGCGACACGATGCCGCCGAACCGTGAAGTCGCCGCGAAATCCGGGTCGAGGTACACCGGATTGAAGTCGGCAAGCGCGTGCGCCCAGTGCCGGATCATCGGTTGATTCACCGGATCGGGCGCCAGCTGGGGCTTTCCGGTGCCTCCAGTGGGTTGGCCGACCAGGGCCCGCACCTTGGCTTGTAGCTCAGCGTCGGTCACTGAGTTCCTCCTGACTTCTCGGTTGCTCGAAGATCACGCGGGGCCCGCGGCATGCCGAGGCCGGCCATGGCGATGATGTCACGCTGAATTTCGTTGGCACCGCCACCGAATGTGTTGATCACCGCCTGCCGGTACGCCGATTCCAGTGCGCCCCGCAGTGGCGCCTGCTTGCCGCGACGTATCCCGTTGCCGTCCAACACCTCCAGCAGCTGCCGGGCGACCTGCTGGGTGAGCTCGGTGCCGAACACCTTGGCCGCCGACGCTTCGCCCATATTCAGAATGCCCTTCGTCATGGCCGCGTTCACCCGCAGGTTGACCAGCTTGTAGGCGCCGACCTGAGCTTCCACGCGGGCCAGCGCGAGCTGAACCCAGGGCTGGTCGATGACCCGCCCCCCGTCGAGTTCGGTCTCGCGGGCCCACTGCAGCGTCTTCTCCCACAGCGGCTCCAGTGCCCCGAGGTTGCCCAGCGCGGCGCGTTCGAAGTTGAGCTGGGTGGTGATCAGCTGCCAGCCCTGGTTCTCCTCACCGACCAGTGCGCTCACCGGCACCCGGACGTTGTCGTAGAACGTGTAGAAGGTGGAGATGCCGGGCATGGTGTGCAGGGGTTGCCAGGAGAATCCCGGCGACGAAGTGGGCACGATGAGGATCGAAATGCCTTTGTGCTTCTTGACATTCGGGTCAGTGCGGACCGCGAGCCAGATGTAGTCGGCATAGGCGGCGCCGCTGGTGAACATCTTCTGGCCGTTGATCACGTATTCGTCACCGTCGCGGACGGCGGTGGTGCGTATCGACGCGAGATCACTGCCGGCTCCGGGTTCGGAATAGCCGATCGCGAATTCGACGCTGCCGTCCAGGATCGCGGGCAGAAACCGCTGCTTCTGCTCCTCGGTACCCTGCTGCATCAGGGTCGGGCCCACGGTGTTGAGTGTCACCAGCGGGATCGGCGCGCCGACCCGGCGGGCCTCCTCGGAGAAGATGAACTGCTCAATCGCCGAGAAGCCGCGTCCGCCATATTCTTTCGGCCAGCCGACGCCGAGCAGGCCGGCCTGCGCCAGTGCACGCACGGTGTCGCGCACCGCCAGTCCGCCCTCGATGTTCTCGCCGATCGCTGCCAGTCGCTCGGGCGTCATCACCTGTTCCAGCGTGGCCCGTATCTCCGCACGCAGCTGCTCCTGCTCGGGCGTGTATTCAAGGTGCACCGGCTCAGGCCCCCAGCCGAACGGGCATCCGCTTCACCCCGGGCACCATGGTGGCTTTCATCCGGTCGACGTCACCCGCCAGCTCGAGCCGGGGATAGCGGCGCAGCAACTCCTGGAAGAAGACCGTCGCTTCCAGCCGTGCCAATTGCGCTCCGATGCAGGAGTGTTCGCCGCATCCGAACGCGATGTGGGGGTTGGGGTGACGCGTCACCCTGAAGTCCTCTGAGTCAGCGCCGAAGACATCCTCGTCGCGGTTGGCGGACCCGTACAACATGGTGACCACCTCACCCTCGCGGATCAGCCGGCCGCGAATCTCGGTGTCGGCGGTCGCCACCCGCGACATGCTGACCACCGGGCTGGTCCAGCGCAACATCTCCTCCACCGCACCGGGAATCAGCGTCGGGTCCTCGATCAGCAGGCGGCACTGGTCGGGGTGCTCGATCAACGCGAGGGTGCCCAGCGCGATCAAGTTGCGGGTGGTCTCATTTCCCGCAACCAGCAACAGGAACGAGAAGTTCAGCAGGTCCTCGTCGGTCAGGCGGTGCTCGTCGATCTCGGCATCGGCCAGCACTGACAGCAGGTCGTCGCGCGGTTCGACGCGCCGTGCCGCGATGAGCTTCTGGAAGTATTCGAAGAGCTGGCCGATGGCCACGAAGGCGTCGAGTTCGATTTCGGGATCAGCCGTGCCGGTGGCGGCGTCCGACCAGGCCCGGAACCGCTCCCAATCCTCGGCGGGGGCGCCGATGAGCTCGGCGATCATCCGGGTGGGCAGTGGGGCGGCGACCTGTTCGGCGAACTCGTACACCGAGCCCGGTTCGATCCGATCGAGGATGCCGCCCACGATTTCGCGGATCTTCGGTTCGAGGACCGCGACGCGCCGCCGGGTGAAACCGGAATTGATCAGCTTGCGCATCTGCCGGTGCCGCGGCGGGTCCGTGAAGATGAGGTTGCCCTCCTGCACCGGGTTCGGCACGTTCGGATCCGGTATCGAGATGCCTTGGGTCGAGGTGAACAGCGCGGGGTTGCCGGAGACGTAGCGAATGTCCTCATACTTCAACAACGCCCAGAATCCGGTGACGTCGTTCCAGTGCACGGGCGAGGTCGCGCGCAGCTCCCGGTAGGCCGGGTAGGGGTCGCCGGCGTAGAAATCGGGGGAGTGCAGGGGAACATCGGTGAGCACAGCGCCTCCCTGCAATCCGACACATTGCCACAAAGTGTCCTGTGGGTCGTGTCTACTCTGGGTCACGCTGCGCTGTCAACAGCAAGACAACGCCTTGAAATCGCCTGCAATTCATCATGGGGATCATTGACCACGAGTCCCGGCGGGTGTACACCAGGTTGATAGATGACCGACGTTGGGGTGAGGAAGCAGATGGCCGAACTACCGCCCAGTGGACTGATCGACACCTATCAGCTGTACATCGACGGCACCTGGGTGGAACCCGAAGACGGCCGCTACGACGACATCTCGCCGGCCACCGAACAGGTCATCGCCACCGCACCGGACGCGAGCGTCGGTCAGGTCAGTGACGCTGTCGGTGCCGCGCGCCGGGCGTTCGACGAGGGGCCGTGGGCCACCATGAGTGCGCAGGAGCGCGCGAACTGTCTCAGCCAACTGGGCGACGCGCTGCTCAAATATGCCGACGACTTCTTCGCGCTGTCCCAGGTGGAGTGGGGCTGCACAGCCAACGAACGGATGATGCAGATCGACGGTGCCGCGTTCATGTCCATGCATGCCGCGCAACTCGCCACCCAGCTCGCCGATGAGACCGTCACCGGGATCGGCGCCGGGAAGACGGTGCTGCGCCACGTTCCACTCGGCGTCGTCTCGGTCCTGACACCCTGGAACTTCCCGCACCTACTCAACGTCATGAAGCTCAACCATGCGCTGACTGCGGGCAACACCGTTGTCCTCAAGCCGTCACCGCTCACCCCGCTGGCCGGGCTCGCCCTCGCGCGACTCATCGACGAGCACACCGACTTTCCGCCGGGTGTGGTCAATGTGGTCACCCCGTCGGGACTAGAGGCGGCCCAGCTGCTCACCACCGATCCGCGGATCGACATGGTCAGTTTCACCGGCAGCACCGTCGTCGGCCGCCAGGTGATGTCCGCCGCCGGGGACTCGCTGAAGCGGCTGCTGCTGGAGCTCGGTGGCAAGTCGGCGTGCATCGTCCTCGACGACGCCGACGTCACCGACGACATGCTGCAGAAGATGCTGTTCGACTGTTGCTCAATGCATTCCGGCCAGGCTTGCATTCTGCAGAGCCGGCTGTTGCTGCCCGATTCCCTGCACGACGAGGTCGTCGAGCGGCTGGTGGGACTGGCCCGGGACGTCAAGGTCGGGGATCCCGCCGATCTCGATGTGCAGATGGGTCCGTTGATCAGTGACGCCCAGCGCAGCCGGGTGGAGGCGCACGTCGCCGGAGCGCTGCGCGAGGGCGCCGAGCTGGCCACCGGTGGCGGCCGGCCGGCCGGCCTGGACACCGGCTTCTACTTCGAGCCGACGGTCCTTACCGGCGTCAAGCCCGATTCCGCGATCGCCCAGGAGGAAGTGTTCGGGCCGGTGTTGAGTGTGCTGCGCTACCGCGACGACGACGATGCGGTCGCCATCGCCAACAACTCTCGTTACGGCCTGTCCGGTTCGGTGTGGGGCGGCGACCTGGATCGCGCGGTCAGCGTGGCCCGCCGCATCCGCACGGGGCAGGTTGCGGTCAACGGCTGCGGCCCCGGCGCCGCACCCTTCGGCGGTTTCAAGCTCAGCGGCCTGGGCCGGGAGGGCGGCGGAATCGGCGGGGTGTATCAGTACATGGAACAGATGGCCATCGGAGTGCCCGCGTGAGCGGTCCCCTAACGGGGCTGCACGTCGTCGAAATCGCGACCGGAATCTCCGGTCCCTACGCCGCAAAGCTTTTGGCCGACCTCGGTGCTGAGGTCATCAAAATCGAACCGCCCGAGGGTGATTCACTACGGCTCTGGGGGCCGTTCCCCGAGCCCGCCGCCGGCCGCCACGGCGGTCTGTTCGAGTATCTCAACGCCGGCAAACGCGGTGCCACTTTCGATCTCGCCACGCCCGATGGGCAGGCGGGCGCCCGCGAACTCGTCGCGGGGGCGCATGTCCTGATCGAGAACCTACCGCCCGGAGGGCTGCAGAAGTTCGGGCTGGAGCCCGCACAAGCGTTGCAGGTCAGCATTTCTCATTTCGGTCGGACCGGGCCGTGGCGTGATCGGGCCGCGACCCCGCTGACCATGCAGGCGGTGTCCGGGTGGATCAGCGCCCGCGACCCGGACCGCCCGCCGGTGCAGGCCGGTGCCCGGATCTCCGAGTACGTCGCCGGGGCCTACGCCGCGCTGGGGGCCTTGACGGCGTTGCGGCTTGACGGCCGCGTGGTCGACGTATCGGAGTTCGAAGCGCTGCTCTCGACGTTGCCCTACCCGATGCTGATGTCCGAGCGGATGCGCAGTCTGGGGCTGCCCCCGAATCAGCGGTCCGCGCCGATGCTGGGCGTGGTGCGGGCGGCCGACGGCTGGGTGGGAATCAACTGCCTGACCGGGCAGCACTGGCTCGACGTGTGCGCGATGCTCGGGCTACCGGAGTACGGCGAACACCAGATCGCGATCATGCTCGGCGGTCCCGAACGCGCCGAGTTCTTCGCCGCGGCAGAGCCATTGCTGATACAGCGCACCGTCGCCGAAACCGTCGACCTGTGTCAGGCGATGCGCATACCGGCCGCACCGGTCCACGACGGCGCCACCGTGCTGGACTGCCCGCAGTACGCCAAGCGCGGCTTCTTCATCGAGACCGCTGGCTTCCGGCGTCCCGGTGCGCCGTTCCGGATGTCCAAAACCCCTGTGGCGCAACCCGAACCGGCACCGCGGCCCGGTGGCCGGGCGCGGTGGTCGGGCAGCGGCCGACCCTGGCCGCCCGCAACGAGTTCCATGCCGTTCGCCGGACTGCGAGTGCTCGACCTGAGCACCTTCTGGGCCGGCGCCTATCTGACCTGCTATCTGGGCGCCTTCGGAGCCGACATCATCAAGGTCGAGTCGATTCAGCGTCCCGACGGGCACCGCTACTCGGGCGCCTACCCCTTCGAAGGTGAGGACTGGTACGAGCGCAGCGCCCTGTGGCAGGCGACCAATCTCAACAAGAAAGACATCACCCTCGACCTGACCGCACAGGGCGGACGCGACATCGCTCACCGGTTGGCCGCCGACGCCGACGTCGTCGTCGAGAACTTCTCGCCGCGCGTGGTGGAACAGTTCGGGCTGGACTACGAGTCCCTGATCGCGATCAAGCCGGACGTGATCGCGGTACGGATGCCCGGCTTCGGGTTGGAAGGGCCCTGGCGCGACTACGTCGGGTGGGCACTCAACATCGAACAGACATCCGGGATGACAGCAGCCACCGGCTACGCCGAGGGGCCGCCGTGCAACCTGCAGGGTCCGGCCGACCCCGTCGTCGGTGTGCACGCCGGGGTGGCACTACTGGCCGCGCTGGAGCACCGGCGCCGGACCGGCGAGGGGCAGCTGATCGAGATCGCCCAGATCGAGGTCGCCGCGTGCGTGACCGCCGAACCGGTGATCGAGTATTCGATGAACGGTGTCGTGCTGCCGCGCCCCGGCAACCGGCTGCGCGGCTACCTGCAGGGCGTGTACCCGACGATCGACGGGGACGTGTGGGTCGCGGTGTCGCTGCCCGACGAGGGCCTGCTCGACCACGACATGTTCGACGACCTCGTCGCCGGGTGGACGCGCACCCGAAAATCCGCCGACATCGTCGAATCGCTTCGCGCACAGGGTATCCCGGCCGAAGAGCTGGCCACCGGCGACCGGATGTACGACTTCGCCCAGCTCGACGCGCGGCGGTTCTACCAAGAGTTCACCCACCCGGTCACCGGACCGCGGCGCTATCCGGGGTGGCCGTTTCGCATCACGCCCGGGCCGCCGAGCCATCACCGCGCCGGTGCGCCGACCCTCGGCCAGCACAACGACGAGATCCTGCGCGGACTGGGCCTGTCCGACGACGAGCTCGCCGCCCTGCGCGCGCAACGGGTCATCGGCGAGCGGCTGCCCGGCGACTGACACTCAGCCTGCCGTTCACGCTGCCGGGCGTGAAGCTGGCTTCACGGTCGGCGCGGTTTGCCATGACGGCGCCATCTACCGTGACGGAGTGACGTGGAAGAGGTGCGAGGGCAGGGCGGTCGCGGACAGCGCCCTCGGTGAAGACGCGCGGGACGCTCAGCTCGAGGACTACATCCGCATGCAGAACCCGCAGCTGACGGACATCAGGCTGGCGTCGGCCACCCCGCTGGACGAGGCGGACACCGGCGGGCACCCGCCCCGGCAGTGGTACCGCGTCGTCTACCTGGCCAACGACTGAAACCCTCTGAGCTGCACAAATCCGTGATCCGATGCGAGAGTGTATCGGATATCACGTCCCGAAACCGCTCGAAAGGGGTGCATCGCGCCCCATCCGCATGACAAGCTGCACGGCATGGTTGTCGCGATCGCCCGTCCCAAGATCGAAGGAAGCATCGCCGTCGGGGAAGACCGGCAGATCGGCTTCGCCGAGTTCGGCGCGCCGCAGGGACGCGCCGTTTTCTGGCTGCACGGCACACCCGGCGCCCGCCGGCAGATCCCGACCGAGGCCCGGGTCTACGCCGACCACCACAACATCCGCCTGATCGGCGTCGACCGGCCCGGCATCGGCTCGTCGACGCCCTACCAGTACGAGGCCGTTTCGGCCTTCGCCGACGACCTGCGCGCCATCGCCGACACCCTGGGCATCGACAAGATGGCCGTCGTCGGGCTGTCCGGCGGGGGGCCGTACGCCCTCGCGTGCGCCGCCGGGCTGGCCGACCGGGTGGTGGCCGCCGGTGTGCTCGGCGGGGTGGCGCCGACCCAGGGGCCGGACGCGATCAGCGGCGGCCTGATGAACCTGGGGCTGCGGGTCGCGCCGTTGCTGCGGCTGGGCGGTAACCCGTTGCGGCTCGGCGCGAGCCTGATGATCCGCGCCGCTCGCCCCATCGCCTCCCCGGCGCTGGACGTCTATGCGCTGCTTTCGCCCGAAGCCGACCGCCATCTGCTCACCCGGCCGGAATTCAAGGCGATGTTCCTCGACGATCTGCTCAACGGCAGCCGCAAGCAGCTCGCCGCGCCGTTCAACGACGTCATCGTCTTCGCCCGCGACTGGGGCTTCCGGCTCGAGGAGGTGACGGTCCCGGTCCGCTGGTGGCATGGCGACCACGACCACATCATCCCGTTCTCCCACGGCGAGCACGTCGTGTCACGCCTGCCCAACGCCGAGCTGTTCCACCTGCCCGGCGAGAGTCACCTCGCCGGACTCGGCCGCGGCGAGGAGATTCTGGCCACGCTGATAAAGGTGTGGGACGAGGAGGCGTGATCATGCTGACCGAAGCCGCCGACCCGGGCGTCGACCGTCCCGCCTGGTCGGGTCACGCCACCGCCGAAGCCCCCGGGCTGGGACTCTGGCTCACCGACATCCCGCGCGCCGTCGTGGAATACGGCCAGTTGGTCGCCGCCCTGCCGTTACGGCGCAAGCTACCGACCGGCGACGGGCATCCCGTTCTGGTCTTGCCCGGACTGCTTGCCGGCGACGGCACCACCTGGACATTGCGGCGCCTGCTCACTCGCCTCGGATATCAGGCACACGGCTGGGGGCTGGGCGTCAACGTCGGGCCGACCACCAAGGTGGTGGCCGGTATGTCCGCGCTGCTCGACGAGATGCACCAACGGCACGACACTCCGGTCAGCCTGATCGGCTGGAGCCTGGGTGGCATCTTCGCGCGCAGGCTGGCCCGCCGCAATCCCGCGGCGGTGCGGCAGGTCATCACGCTCGGCAGCCCGTACCGCATGCAGCACGAAGGCCAGTCCCGCGCCGCCCGCCACTTCAACCTGTTCGCGCGTCTGCACGCGGAGCGGCACGAATTGCCGCTGTCCATGGAAAACGAGCCTCTCTTGGTGCCGGCCACCTCGATCTATTCGCGCTACGACGGCATGGTCGCCTGGCAGACGTGTGTCGATGCCACCTCCGACCGCGCCGAGAACATCGCGGTGCTCAGCAGCCACATCGGCTACGGCCACCACCCGGCCACCATCTGGGCCATCGCGGACCGGCTCGCGCAACCGGCCGGCAGCTGGGCCCCCTTCCGGCCGCCGGCGGCACTGCGCCCGTTGTTCCCCGAGCCGCACAGGTAACGTCCCAGACGTGTTGCTGACGTCGCTGAACCCCTCGGCCGTTGCCGCCACCGACATCCCCGACGCGGTCAGGATCGACGGGTTCACCCTGAGTCGCAGCGACCTGGTCGGTGCCGCGACGTCGGTGGCCGAACGGGTGGCCGGCGCGCACCGGGTGGCGGTGCTGGCCGCGCCGACCGCATCGACGGTGCTGGCGATCACCGGGTGCCTGATCGCGGGTGTGCCCGTGGTGCCGGTGCCGGCCGACGTGGGGGTGGCTGAACGCCGCCACATGCTCACCGACTCCGGCGCCCAGGCGTGGCTCGGGCCGACGCCCGACGATCCGGAGGGTCTGCCGCACATCCCGGTGCGGCTGCACGCGCGGTCCTGGCACCGGTACGCCGAGCCGTCACCGGATTCGGTGGCGATGGTCGTGTACACCTCGGGTACCACCGGGCTGCCCAAGGGCGTGCAGGTCAGCCGGCGGGCGATTGCCGCCGACCTCGACGCGCTCGCCGAAGCCTGGCAGTGGACACCGGACGACGTGTTGGTGCACGGGTTGCCGCTCTATCACATCCACGGCCTGGTGCTGGGGTTGCTGGGATCGCTGCGGGTGGGAAACCGCTTCGTGCACACCGGAAAACCGACACCGGACGGCTACGCCGCGGCCAGAGGCACGCTGTATTTCGGGGTGCCGACGGTGTGGTCGCGGGTGGTCGCCGACGGTGCGGCCGCCGAGGCGCTGCGCCCGGCGCGCCTACTGGTTTCCGGCAGCGCCGCGCTGCCCGTGCCGGTCTTCGAGCGCCTCGAGCAACTGACCGGGCACCGGCCCATCGAACGCTACGGTGCCTCGGAGTCACTGATCACTTTGTCGACGCGCGCCGACGGGGAACGGCGTCCGGGCTGGGTGGGCCTGCCGTTGCGGGGCGTGCAGACCCGGTTGATCGACGACCACGGCGAACCGGTTCCGCACGACGCCGAGACGGTGGGCAAGCTGCTGGTTCGGGGTCCGACGCTGTTCAACGGCTATCTCAACCGTCCGGAGGCCACCGCCGAGGCGTTCGACCCGCACGGCTGGTACCGCACCGGCGACGTGGCGGTCGTCGACGGCGGCGGCATGCACCGCATCGTCGGTCGCGAGTCCGTCGACCTGATCAAGTCCGGCGGATTCCGGATCGGCGCGGGGGAGATCGAGACCGTGTTGCTCGGTCATCCCGGTGTGGAGGAAGTCGCGGTGGTCGGCCCGCCGGACGAGGACCTGGGGCAGCGGATCGTCGCGTACGTCGTCGGCTCCGCCGCTGCCGATGATCTGATCAACTATGTCGCGCAACAGCTTTCGGTGCACAAGCGACCACGTGAGGTACGTTTCGTCGAGTCGCTGCCGCGTAACGCGCTGGGCAAGGTGCTCAAGAAGCAACTGCTGGCCGAAGGCTGATGCCCGCCGGCCGCCGGGGGTGCGCACAGCTACCGCGAAACGGTTTGTCGGCGGTGTGTGCGGCCCCGGCGACGCACGAGTGCGTGGTTACGGAACCATCGCCCAGAAGGGATGAGTGACCGACCAGACCGGGTGAGTCAGATCGTCGGTGTAGTGGTAGATCGGATGAGTCGGCGGCGGGGTGGGCCGCATCGGACCCACCGGGGAGTGGATCGGGCCCACATTGGGCTGTCCCGGGGCGGCGGTCGCCACAGCCGGTCCTGCCAGAGCAGCCGCCAGGGAGAGGCCGGCGGCACACAACACCCCGGCCGACATGACGCGGATCTTCGACATCTCATGCTCCTTTCGTAATTGTCAACCATGGTTGACAATTACGACTATAAGAGGGGTCCGGTACCTTGTCAATGGTGGTTGACGAGCAAAGTCCGCGATCGCCTCAGACCGAGCTTGGCCAGGGTATGCGGATGGCCTGGTGGAGCTATGTCACTCGGATCGACAAGGACATGGAAGAAGCGGGCTTTCCGGAGCGGCGCTTCGCGATGAACTACGTGTTCGCCCTCTATGCGCAGCCGGGGCCGATGACGATATCGGAGATGGGGCGGCAGTTCGACGTCTCACGGCAGGCGGCCAGCAAGGTGGTGGGAGAGTTGCGCCGCGACGGCTATGTGGAGACCGAGGTGTCGGCCACAGACCAGCGCGAGAAGGTGGTCGTACTGACGCCGAAGGCAATCGAGTACGTCACCGCGCGGCGGCGCGCCGCGGCCGACCTCGACAACGCCATCGCCGAACGTATCGGCGACACCGGCCTGGCCGAGTTGGAGCGGCTACTGCATGCGGTCGGCGACGTGTCCACGGCCGGCATCGACTACGACCCGAGCAACGTCTACCGGTCGCCCAAGCTCTGGGGATAGCCGGGATCTATCCCGAAGACCCAGCATCTTCGCAGCTGTTTCACGGCGGTAGAGGGGATTTGACGCCCTAGTCTCAGACGCTGTGCGTCGATCAGTTGTTGACCCCTGCGTTTCGCCCATGAGACGGGTTGCCCTGGCCTGTCTGGTGGGCTCGGCGGTCGAGTATTACGACTTCTTCATCTACGGCACGGCCGCGGCACTGGTGTTCCCCACCGTGTTCTATCCGCATCTGAGCCCGGCCATGGCCACCGTCGCGTCGATGGGGACATTCGCCACCGCCTTCCTGTCCCGGCCGCTGGGCGCGGCCGTGTTCGGGCATTTCGGAGACCGGTTGGGGCGAAAGAGAACTCTGGTTGCGACCCTGTTGATCATGGCGCTGTCCACCGTGACGGTCGGCCTGGTGCCCGGAAGCGCGACGGTGGGCGTAGCCGCTCCGCTGATCCTGATCACCCTGCGACTGCTGCAAGGTTTTGCGGTCGGCGGTGAGTGGGCGGGGTCGGCACTGCTGAGCGCAGAGACGGCCCCTGCCGGCCGGCGCGGCCGCTACGGCATGTTCACGGTGATCGGTGGCGGAATCGCGCTGGTGCTGACAAGTCTGACCTTCCTCGGCGTGAATTTCACCATCGGAGAAGGCAGTTCGGCGTTCATGACCTGGGGATGGCGCATCCCGTTTCTGTTCAGCGGGGTACTGATCGCCATCGCGCTCTACGTGCGCCTGAACATCGGGGAAACTCCGGTGTTCGTCCAGCAGACGCCCCGGAATGCAGCTGGCGCAACGCCATTCGCGGAGGTACTACGCCTGCAGCGCCGTGAGATCGTGCTGGCCGCCGGTTGCGTGCTGGGCTGCTTCGGCCTGGTCTATCTGGCCAGCACCTACCTGACCGCTTATGCCGTCACGCATCTGGGCTACTCGCGCAATGTCACTCTGCTGGTGGGCGCACTCGGTGGGCTCACCTGCATTGCGGCCGCAGCCCTCACCTCGGTGCTGTGCGATCGTTTCGGGCGCCGCCGAGTCATTCTGGTGGGCTGGGCGGTGGGTGTGCCGTGGGCGTTGCTGGTGATGCCGCTCATCGACTCGCGCAACGTCACCCTCTACGCGGTGGCGATCGCCGGGTTGTTCGCCGTCGACGGCGCCGTTTTCGGTCCCGTCACCTCGTTCGTCCCGGAGCTGTTCGCGACCCGGTATCGCTACACGGGCACCGCGCTCTCGATCAACCTCGCCGGCATCCTGGGCGGTGCGGTGCCCCCGCTGCTCGCCGGGCCCCTACTTTCCGATTACGGCAGCTGGGCGATCGGCCTGATGATGGCGACGCTGGCGCTGGTCAGCCTGGCCGCGACGTACCTGCTGCCGGAAACCAGCGGGACGGTCCTGGCGGAGCCGGCTCAGTTGGCGTGCAGCTCCGCGTTGAGCGCGATGCCCTGACCGTCGCGGGACACCACCTCGACCGCGCCGGTCAGCGAATTACGGCGGAACAGCAGGTTATTGCCGCCGGACAATTCCCGGGCCTTGACCGTCTTCCCGTCGGGCGTGGTGACTTTGGTGCCTGCGGTGATGTAGAGCCCGGCCTCCACCACGCAGTCGTCGCCCAGTGAGATGCCCAGTCCGGCATTGGCGCCCAGCAGGCAGCGCTTGCCGATGGAGATGACTTCTGCGCCGCCGCCGGACAACGTGCCCATAATCGAGGCGCCGCCGCCGACGTCGGAGCCGTCGCCCACCACGACACCCGCCGAGATGCGGCCCTCCACCATGGACGCGCCCAAGGTCCCGGCATTGAAGTTGACGAAGCCCTCGTGCATCACGGTGGTGCCCGGGGCCAGGTGCGCGCCGAGCCGCACCCGGTCGGCGTCCGCGATGCGCACGCCGGAAGGCAGCACGTAGTCGACCATCCGGGGGAACTTGTCGACGCCGTAGACGGTCACCGGTCCGAGCCGGCGCAGCCGCGCCCGCACCGCTTCGAAGCCCTCGACCGCGCAGGGGCCCCGGTTGGTCCACACCACATTGGTCAATACCCCGAACAAGCCGCCGGCGTTCAGCCCGTGCGGCGCCACCAGGCGGTGCGACAACAGGTGCAGCCGCAGGTAGGCGTCGTAGGCGTCGGCGGCCGGTTCGTCCAGCGAGCTGATGGTCGTGCGGATCGCGATCGTCTCGGTCTGACGGTCGTCGTCGCGGCCGACGAGCGCGCCCAGCACCGCGGGCAGATCCGACAATGCCAGCCGCGCGGTGGCGGTGGTCTCCGACTCGATCAGCTCGGGTTCGGGAAACCACGCGTCCAGGACGGATCCGTCGGAAGCGAGGGTCGCCAGGCCAATACCTGCAGCTCCAGTCACGACCGCTAAGGGTACTGGGACTGGCGAGCAGACGCGGAATCGCATCCTCGAGCTCGCTCGAGTGCGATTCCGCGTCTGCTCGCCATTGGGAGGTGCCCCCAGCTCGCCGGACTAGGCTGAACCCGTGCTGGATTTGCGCGGAGACCCCGTTGAGCTGACCGCGGCGTTGGTGGATATCCCCAGCGAGTCGCGCGACGAGGCGCGCATCGCCGACGAGGTCGAGGCTGCGCTGCGCGCCCAGACATCCGGGTTCGAGATCATTCGCAACGGCAACGCGGTGCTGGCGCGCACGGCATCCGGCAAGCCGTCGCGGGTGCTGCTGGCCGGACATCTGGACACCGTCCCGGTGGCCGACAACCTGCCCAGCCGCATCGAGAACGGCGAACTGCACGGGTGCGGCACCTCGGACATGAAGGCGGGTGACGCCGTCTTCCTGCACCTGGCCGCCACGGTCGCGCAACCGGCGCACGACCTCACACTGGTGTTCTACGACTGCGAGGAAATCGAGTCGGCGGCAAACGGTTTGGGCCGACTGGAGCGCGAGCTGCCCGACTGGTTGGCAGCCGACGTCGCCATTTTGGGCGAACCCACCGGCGGCTTCATCGAGGCGGGCTGCCAGGGCACGCTGCGGGTAGTCGTCAGTGCCGCCGGTACCCGCGCGCATTCGGCGCGATCCTGGTTGGGGGACAACGCCATTCACAAGTTGGGTGCGGTGCTGGACCGGCTGGCCGCCTATCGGCCGCGCAGTGTTGACATCGATGGTTGCGTCTATCGCGAGGGCCTTTCGGCCGTCCGGATCGACGGGGGAGTGGCGGGCAATGTGATTCCCGACGCGGCCTCGGTGACGGTCAATTTTCGCTTCGCGCCGGATCGCTCACCTGAGGAGGCGTTGCAGCACGTGCACGAGGTGCTCGACGGACTGGCCGTGTCGATCGAACTGACCGACTCCGCGGCCGGTGCCTTGCCGGGTCTGTCGGCGCCGGCGGCGAAGTCTCTGGTCGAAGCCGCCGGTGGGCAGGTCCGGGCGAAGTACGGCTGGACGGACGTCTCCCGGTTCGCCGCGCGGGGCATTCCGGCGCTGAACTACGGACCGGGCGACCCGAACCTGGCACACAAGCGTGACGAACGGGTGCCGGTCGCGGCGATCACCGCGGCCGTGGACATGCTCCGGGGGTATCTGACCGGCTAGCGACTGAACTGCCTGGCCTGCGCCGCCGCATCCGCGGCCGCGCCACCCATCCCGATCGCGGCCAGTTCGTCAGCCGCCGCCGTCAACGCGTCCGAGTCGCCGGCAACCAGGGCGCTGGCGTGCCTGGACACGAGATGCCCTACCGGGCAATCGATTTCAGTGACCAGACGGGTGACGGGTTCCGCTGCACGCCGGTCACCCAGTCGCACGGCGCAATGCCAGGCGAGCAGTGCCACAGCCGACTGTCCGGCCCGTTCGGCCGCACGGGCCGCCTCGCGTGCCGCCGTGACCGCGCCGGTCTGGTCGCGTGCCGTCGCGCGGGTCCAGGCGCGCGCCATCCCGAGTTCGGGGGTGAACAGAGCCGACTTCGTCCCGTGCCGGGATTCCGCACGCCGCAACGCTTTTGCCGAGCCCGGGATGTCACCCTGGCGGGCGATCGCTGTGGTCAATAACATCAGCGACAACGGGCCCCATGAATAGCCGGTACGTTCCAATGCGGCTGCCGCCGGCTCCAAAAGCGTTGCCGCGGTTTCATATTCGCCCTTAGCCAACAGCACATAGGACAACAGCACCTCACCGATAGCCCGGCCCGGTTGTTGCAGTTCGGCGAAGTCGGTGAACTGCTGCGCCAGTGTTTGCGCTTGGGCCACCTCGCCCGCCATCAGCAGCGAGGTGACCTGGCTCAAACCCATGGTGAACCGCAACAGGCCGGGATGTTCGGCGGCCGCAGCCTGTCCCGCCAGTCGCTCGACGTCACCGAAGCGGCCCATCCGGGCTGAGGACAATGCGGCCGCGCTCGCCGCCCAGGACACCGCCATGTCGCTCGCCGAGGATCCGGACAGCACTTCGTTAGCCAAAGTCATTGCGCGCTGCAGATTTCCGGCGTTCATCGCGAACGTGGCACTCAACCCGTCCAGCACGGTGCGCGCCGCCGGGTCGGTGAGCCGGCTGCGGGTGGTCTGCAGAAAAGCCGTAGCCTTCTCGGGCTCACCGAGCATGAAGAACTGGTTGGCGGCCCGCGGCACCGCCCACGCCATCAACTCCGACTCCGACAGCGCGGCCGGATCCACCGCCGCCAGTACCGCACCCGCATCCCGGCCGCGTCCCTGCCACGCCAGTGCCTGACCCAGCACGAGATGCGCATCTACCGCGCCGGCTTGCTTCACGGCTGCACGAGCCAACCGTTCGGCCAGCAGTAGATCGCCGAGACGCAGCGCCTGTTGCGCGGCCTCGGTCACCTCCGCCACCGGTTGGGGTGCGTCGCAATCCAGCGCCAACGACGCCAACCGGAGCCGGTCGCTGAGATGATCGGCCGGATGCTGGGCCAGCAGCCTGACCAGTTCGGTGCGCCGTTGGCGTATTCCGTCGGCGCCCAGTGCCGCCCGCGCGCGCACGGCGAACAGCGGGTGCGCGGTGTAGACCACTGAACGCTGATCGTCGTGGTTGCGCACCCGGGTCTCGGCGGCTCCCAAATCCTCGGCCTGGCTGACCGCACCGTCGCCGGCCAGGACGTTGAGATCGTCGAGGGTCAGTGGTTCCAAGATGGACAGGAATTCCACCACCGACCGTGCCGGCCCCGGCAACTCCGCGAGGAACTCGTCGACCTCGGCCGGCGTCGTTACCCCACCGGGGGGCTCCAGGTCGATGCGCTCGAGCAGACCGTCGGTCCACAGGGCCGCGATCGCCGGAGGGGCCGCGTCGGCGCGGGCGGTGACGATCATCCGTGCTGCCCTGGTGAGGGCCAGTTGGTAGACCAGGGTGGCCGACAGGATGTCGAGGTCGTGGGCCTCGTCAACGATCAGGAGCAGATCGCCCTGCTGTGCGGCGCGGGTCAGCGAGGTGCGGGCGGCGCGCAACAACGCTGCCGGTTTGCCGATATCGGCGATATCGATCAGATGCCCGAAGGCGCCGAACGGAACGACCCGCTCGGCCGGGGTGCCGATGACCCAGCGGGTTGTGGTGCCCGGGTGCTGCGCACAGAACTCCTCAGCGGCCAAGCGTGCCAAGGTTGACTTGCCGACGCCGTCGGGGCCAAGAACGACGGCGCCACCTTGTTCGGCCAATGCGGCAGTGAGCCGCTGTAAAGCGGCCGTGTGCTGGGGGACGTTCCAACGAATCGGCACCGTTGCGAGTCTATGGCCCGCGTTCGGTACGCAGCCTCTGCAGGGTTGGTCTACGTTTCGGATATGCCTTCCGCAACCAGCGGCCGGTGGACGGTCGCGGTGTACTGCGCCGCCTCGCCGACGCACCCGGAGTTGATGGAGCTCGCGGCGTCGCTCGGAGCCGCCATAGCCGAGCGGGGCTGGACGCTGGTGTGGGGCGGCGGCCACGTCTCGGCGATGGGGGCGGTGGCGTCGGCGGCCCGGGCCCACGGTGGCTGGACCGTCGGGGTGATACCGACCATGTTGCTGGAACGTGAACTGGCCGATCATGATTCGGACGAATTGATCGTCACGGACACGCTGCGAGAGCGCAAGCAGGTGATGGAGGAGCGTGCCGACGCGTTCATCGCCTTGCCGGGCGGCGTCGGCACCCTGGACGAATTGCTGAGCGCATGGACCGAGGGGTATCTCGGCGTGCACGACAAGCCCATCGTGCTGCTGGACCCGTGGGGACACTACGACGGTGTGCGCGCCTGGGTTTACGGACTGATCGATAGCGGCTACATCTCACAGGCCGCCGTCGACCGGCTGATGGTGGTCGATAAAGTCGGCGATGCGCTTAACGCGTGCGCGCCCGGATGACGGGCGAAGTGGGTTTTTAACGAAGCCAGGGATAGCGAGGGATCACGTGTCCGATCAAGGCGCACGCGCACGAGTCAAGCTCACCGACATCGCCCTGCAGGTGCCCGGCCTCATCGCCGACGCGCCGTCGATCGCGCGTGGGGTCAGCGGCCTGCTGGCCCGGCCCAGTTCCAAGACGTCGATCGCCTCGGTGTTCCAGGACCGCGCAGCGCGGTACGCCGACCGGGTCTTCCTCCGGTTCGGGGATCAACAGCTGACCTACCGTGAGGCCAACGCCACCGCGAACCGGTATGCCGCCGTGCTGGCCGCGCGCGGGGTGGGGCCGGGCGACGTCGTCGGCGTCATGCTGCGCAACTCCCCGAACGCGGTCCTGACGATGCTGGCCGTGGTCAAGTGCGGTGCGGTCGCCGGGATGCTGAACTACCACCAGCGCGGTGACGTGCTGGCGCACAGCCTGGGTCTGCTGGATGCCAAGGTGCTGATCGCCGAGTCCGACTTGGTGAGTGCCGTCAGCGAATCCGGCGGTTCGGTCGGTGACGTGCTGACCGTGGAAGACCTGGCGCGCTTCGCCACCACCGCCCCGGCCACTAACCCGGCGACGTCGACTGCGGTGCGTGCCAAGGACACTGCGTTCTACATCTTCACTTCCGGCACCACGGGTTATCCGAAGGCCAGCGTCATGACGCACTACCGCTGGCTCAAGGCGCTCGGCGCCTTCGGCGGACTCGGGCTGCGGTTGAAGAGTTCGGACACGCTGTACAGCTGTCTGCCGCTCTATCACAACAACGCTCTGACGGTCGCGGTGTCGTCGGTGATCAACTCCGGGGCGACGCTGGCGCTGGGTAAGTCCTTCTCCGCGTCGCGGTTCTGGGACGAAGTGATCGAACACCGCGCGACCGCGTTCATCTACATCGGCGAGGTCTGCCGCTACCTGCTCAACCAGCCGGCCAAGCCGACCGACCGCAAGCACAAGATCCGCGTCATCGCCGGCAACGGCCTGCGTCCGGATATCTGGGAGGAGTTCACCAAACGCTTTGGCATCTCCCGGGTTTGCGAGTTCTACGCCGCGAGCGAGGGCACCACGGCGTTCATCAACGTCTTCAACGTTGCTCGCAGCACCGGAATTTCGCCGATGCCGCTGGCCTATGTCGAGTACGACCCGGACACCGGTGAACCCGTCCGCGACGAGAACGGGCGGGTGCGCCGCGTGCCCGCCGGCGAACCCGGACTGTTGTTGAGCCCGGTCAACCGGTTGCAGCCGTTCGACGGCTACACCGACAAGTCGGCGACCGAGAAGAAGTTGGTGCGCAACGCTTTCAAAGAAGGCGACTGCTGGTTCAACACGGGCGACGTGATGAGCCCGCAGGGTATGTTCCACGCCGCCTTCGTCGACCGGCTGGGCGACACCTTCCGCTGGAAGGGTGAGAACGTGGCGACGACGCAGGTCGAGGCCGCGGTCGCGACCGATCCCAATGTCGAGGAGTGCACCGTTTTCGGCGTGGAGGTGCCCGACACCGGCGGCCGTGCCGGCATGGCCGCGATCAAGCTGCGCGAGGGTGCCGAATTCGACGGTCATTCGCTGGCCCGCGCGGTGTACGACAAGCTGCCGGCGTACGCGCTGCCGTTGTTCGTGCGGTTGGTGGAGTCGCTCGAGCACACCACGACGTTCAAGAGCCGCAAGGTGGAGCTGCGCAAGCAGGCGTACGGCTCAGACGTGGACGACCCGCTGTATGTCTTGGCGGGCCGCAAAGACGGTTTCGTGCCGTTCTACGACGAATACCCCGCCGAGGTCGCCGCCGGTAAGCGACCGCAGGGCTGACAGCGCTGGGGGAGCGCGCCGGCGAATCGGGCGGGGCCGGTAAGCGACCGCAGGGCTGAAATGGGCGATTCCTGTAAAGGCAATCAGGCGACCGGTGGGCCGGTACAGATTGTTTGCGCGGACTGTGTTATCGATGGCCTGTGCGGTTGTTTAGCATCGCTCAGTTTGTTCGTAGCGGGTGACTGACTGTGACCACTTGGTTGACCCGCCCTGCCGGCTTCTCGGCCGCTAATCACCCCATCGGCCGTCGTTTGGCGAAATTTATAGAGTCGATTTATCGCAAACGATTCTTCAGCAGCGGCGTTTCGCCGCAAAGCGGTGCAGGATCGTGTCCCTGCGGCAACGACGCCCGACCAGCTGACAATTTTTTCCGCTCACAACTCTTGGGGATCGACATATCGACGAGGCTCGTCCGAGGTGCGGTGGCGTTCATCGTGCTTGAGCTTCACTGGCGAAGGGGCGGCTGCTGGCTTGAAGCGGTGCTCTTCTGGGATGTCTGTGGGACGCTGCGGCAGGTACTTTTGTGGATCGCCACGCCAGAATATCGTGCCGAATTCACCCGGTTGGCGAAAGGATGCAGACATCCGGTTCTCATCGAGATCTAGGAGGTAGTAGTAGCGTACGGCTTCTTCTAGGTCGGGCCACGGAGCCGGATCGATCAGCGACTCGCGGGTGTCGCGTACTAGCCCCCAAATAATGTCCGAGGGCGGCGCTTTATAGACAAGGTATATCGTCGGGCCTTCGCTCCAGGCATGCGAAACCACAAAGGGAGGACGCCCTTCGCTATTCGCGATGTTGATGTACTCCAGCAGGTCGTTGATCACATTTCTCGCAAATTGCGCTTCTTCAGGTGTGAATTCAGTTAATGGGCGCATTGTGATTCACCCAAGGCGGAGTTATCGTCCAGTCTGGCGCCACCTCAACGACGCCGCTGCCGCCGGGGAGGGGGTACATAGTTAGCCAATTACCATGGCGGCGCGTTCCGTGTCGGAGTGCGTAAATCGAGAACGTGCTCGATCGACTTGATCAGCCACCTTATTGAAGCGATCGGCCACTGCGTTTCGCACTGCCGCGACCGTTAGGGCGCTTATCGAGCGGGCTGCCACCATTGTCGGAGTGTCACTCGCCGGGTCCGTCGTTGCTGTCGGTTGCTCCTGTTTAAGCGTCGCTGCCAATCCCTGCAGCTCCGGGCCCAGTCGGGAAAGCGCCTCCAGCTCCAGCTCGAGGACGTGTGGCTGCATATGAACTCCTCGCTTTTCGATAGATGCCCGCAGCCGGAGGATAACCGCACCGTGCTCGGCTCCGCATGCACTCCTGGTCACCGACGCCGAGGGCGGCCGCATCGCGTCGAGTTGCTCTCACCGCATCGAGTGTGCGGCCGCAGCGGTGGAATCCCAGCGCGATTTTGCCGCGGTGAGCGCACACGCGATGCAGCCACCGCACACTCGACGCCGGCAACCGGAATTGAGCAGGCACTATGGAAGCGTGCGTTCGACGTCGCCGGCGTCAGCCGGCCAGCAGACCCTGTGCGGTCGCCCGGTCGCGGGCGATCGCGCCCTGATCATGGCGATCATCAATCGCACCCCTGATTCGTTCTTCGACAAGGGCGCGACATTCGCCGACGACGCAGCGCGCGAGGCCGTGCACCGTGCCGTCGATGAGGGCGCGGACGTCATCGACATCGGCGGGGTCAAGGCGGGTCCCGGCGAGACGGTCGATCCCGGCACCGAGATCGAGCGGTTGGTGCCCTTTGTCGAATGGCTGCGCGGCGCCTATCCCGACCAGCTGATCAGCGTCGACACCTGGCGGTCGGAGGTGGCCCGGCTGGCCTGCGCGGCAGGCGCGGACATCATCAATGACACCTGGGGCGGCGTGGACCCTCAGCTGCAGGAGGTGGCCGCCGAGTTCGGCGCGGGCCTGGTGTGCGCGCACACCGGGGGAGCGCTACCGCGCACCCGACCGTTCCGGGTGAGTTACGGTACGACTACCCGCGGCGTGGTGGACGACGTGATTCGCCAGGTCACCACCGCCGCCGAGCGGGCCGTCGCGGCCGGAGTAGCCCGCGACCGGGTACTGATCGACCCGGCCCACGACTTCGGCAAGAACACCTTCCACGGTCTGCTCCTGTTGCGGCACGTGGCCGATCTTGTTAAGACCGGGTGGCCGGTGCTCATGGCTTTGAGTAATAAGGACTTCGTCGGGGAGACTCTGGGCGTGGACGTGACCGAACGGCTCGAAGGGACGCTGGCCGCGACGGCTCTGGCCGCCGCCGCCGGAGCCCGCATGTTCCGCGTCCACCAGGTGGCGGCGACCAGGAGGGTGCTGGAGATGGTGGCCTCGATTCAGGGGACCCGCCCGCCGGCGCGCACGGTGAGGGGACTGGCATGACGGCATCCGAGCTGGTCGGGGCTGATCTCGTCGGCGACCTCGCCGACCGGAGCTGGAATCGGCCGTGCTGGACCGTCAGCGAACTGGTCGCGGCCAAGGCCGACCGGACGATCTCGGTCGTGCTGCCGGCTCTCAACGAGGAAGAGACCGTCGGCTCCGTCATCGACAGCATCTCGCCGCTGGTCGACGGGCTGGTCGACGAGTTGATCGTGCTGGACTCCGGGTCCACCGACGACACCGAGATCCGGGCTATCGCGGCGGGAGCGCGCGTCGTCAGTCGCGAGCAGGCGGTGCCGGAGCTGCCGCCCCGGCCCGGCAAGGGCGAGGCCTTGTGGCGTTCACTGGCGGCCACCAGCGGGGACATCGTCGTGTTCATCGATTCCGACCTGATCGACCCGGATCCGATGTTCGTGCCGAACCTGGTCGGGCCGCTGCTCACCGGTGAGGGCATTCACCTGGTCAAGGGGTTCTACCGGCGGCCGCTGAAGATCGGCGACGCGAGCGGAGACGCGGGCTCCACCGGGGGCGGCCGGGTCACCGAGCTGGTGGCGCGGCCCCTGCTGGCAGCGCTGCGTCCGGAGTTGGGGTGGGTGCTGCAGCCGCTGGGTGGGGAGTATGCGGCCAGCCGGGAGCTGCTGACGTCGCTGCCGTTCGCGCCGGGCTACGGCGTGGAGATCGGGCTGCTGGTGGACACCTTCGACCGGCTCGGACTCGACGCGATCGCCCAGGTCAATCTGGGCGTACGGGCACACCGCAACCGGCCGCTGGAGGAGCTGGGCGTGATGAGCCGGCAGGTGATCGCGACGTTGCTGTCGCGTTGTGGCATTCCCGACTCGGGTGTCGGTTTGACCCAGTTCTTCCCGGTCGGTGACGGCTATACCCCGCACACCCTGCCGGTTTCGCTGGAAGATCGCCCGCCGATGAGCGTGCTCAGACCCTGCTGATCGCCGTCCTGTCAGTGCTTTAGGGCAAGATCGAGTCTCGTGGCGTTGGTATTGCTCTACCTGGTGGTTCTGATCCTCGTGGCCGTCGTGTTGTTCGGCATCGCCAGCCTGCTTTTCGGTCGCGGCGAGCAACTGCCGCCCCTGCCGCGGGCGACGACGGCGACGGTGCTGCCGGCGTACGGCGTCACGGCTGCGGACGTGGAGGCTGTCAAGTTCACCCAGGTGCTGCGCGGATACAAGACCAGCGAGGTCGATTGGGTGCTGGACCGGCTGGCCCGCGAGTTGGAGGCGCTGCGCGGCCAGGTGGCCGCTCTGCAAGCGTCCGGAACCGAGGCGCCACCGGCCGACGACGTGGACGCCTCCGACGTCGACGTCGTCGCGGTAGACCGCTCCGGGCCGACATGAGCGAGGACGGCCTGGTCCGCTGCGGTTGGGCCGTCGTGCGGCCGGGGCCCGATGCCGACCTCTACCGCGACTATCACGACCAGGAGTGGGGCCACCGCCTCACCGACGGCACGGCGCTGTTCGAGCGGATGAGCCTGGAGGCGTTCCAGAGCGGGCTGTCCTGGCTGATCATCCTGCGCAAGCGGGAGAACTTCCGGCGCGCGTTTCACGGCTTCGACATCGAGAAGGTCGCACGCTTCACCGACGCCGACGTGCAGCGGCTGCTCGAAGACGACGGCATCGTGCGCAACCGGGCAAAGATCGAGTCGACAATTGCCAACGCGCGTGCCGCCTTGGATCTGGGATCGCCCCAAGACCTGTCCGACCTGCTGTGGTCGTTCGCGCCGCCGCCCCGCCCCCGGTTTGCCGAGCTGTCCGAAATTCCCTCTACCAGCCCGGAATCCACGGCGATGGCACGGGAGTTGAAGCGTCGCGGCTTCCGATTCGTCGGCCCCACCACCGCGTACGCACTGATGCAGGCGACCGGCATGGTCGACGATCACATCAGCACGTGCTGGGTGCCGGCGGGCGGTTCTGGACAACTCAGGTAGGCCTCAGGTTGGCCTCACAAGCGGGTCTAAGTGCACCTGGTCTCCCCGATAGGGAACAATGGTGGGGTGATTTGGCAGTTCAATGTCGGGTATGGCTGGAAATCCACTGGCGGGGCGTGCTCGGCGCCGACCAGGTCCGCGGGTGCGGGCCAGCTCGAATCTGGAGGGAGCGCTCGATGGCGGCGATGAAGCCCCGGACCGGTGACGGTCCACTTGAAGCAACCAAAGAGGGGCGCGGCATCGTGATGCGGGTACCACTTGAAGGTGGCGGTCGCCTGGTGGTCGAGTTGACGCCGGACGAGGCTGCCGCGCTGGGCGACGAGTTGAAGGGCGTCACCAGCTGACCCGCGGACGGTTCACCCGTCCGCTCAGGCACACACCTTCCGGTAGATGTCCAGCGTCTGCTCGGCGATGTGGGCCCACGAGAATTCCTCGATACAGCGCTGACGACCCGTGTAGCCGTATTGCTGCGCCCGGTCGGGATCGGCGACCAGTGCGTTGACCGCCTCGGCCAGCCGCGCCTCGAACGCCGCCGGGTAGTCGGCGTCGTAATGCACCAATGACCCGGTGACGCCGTCGGCAACCACCTCGGGGATACCGCCCACGTCGGAGGCCACCACCGCCGTCGCGCAGGCCATTGCCTCCAGGTTCACGATGCCCAACGGCTCGTACACTGACGGGCAGACGAAAACTGTTGCCGCCGTGAGTATTTCGCGCAGCTTCGTCTTGTGCAGCATGTCGCGTATCCAGAACACCCCGGTGCGGCTGTGTTCGAGCCTGGCGACCGCCGAGCGCACTTCCTCCGCGATTTCCGGGGTGTCGGGAGCGCCGGCACACAGGACCAACTGAACCTCTGGGCTGAACTGATGCGCCGCCGCCACCAGGTGAGGGACGCCTTTCTGGCGAGTGATCCGCCCGACGAACGCGACAATGGGCCGGTTCGGGTCAACCCCGTGCTCGGCGAGCACCGAGCCGGTGTGGACGGGACCGGCCGGGTGCCAGAACTCGGTGTCGATTCCGTTCCGGATCACGTGCACCGCGTTGGGGTCCATGGTGGGGTACACCCGCAGAATGTCGTCGCGCATGCCCGAGCTGACGGCGATGACCGCGTCGGCGGCCAGTGCGGCCGTGTGCTCGACCCAGGACGACACCTGGTAGCCGCCGCCGAGTTGCTCGGCCTTCCACGGCCGCAGGGGTTCCAGTGAATGGGCGGTCAGCACGTGCGGGACGTCGTATAGGAGCTTGGCCAGATGGCCCGCCATGCCGGTGTACCAGGTGTGGGAGTGCACGACGGTCGCGGCGTTGGCCGCGTTGGCCATCACCAAGTCCGCCGACAGGGTGGACAGGGCCGCGTTGGCACCACGCAGGCGGGGATCCGGCTGGTGGGCGAAGGCGCCGGGGCGTTCGGCTCCGATGCAGTGCACGTCGACAGCGCACAGCCTGCGCAATTGGGATACCAGTTCGGTGACGTGTACGCCGGCTCCGCCGTAGACCTCCGGAGGGTATTCCCGAGTCATCATCGCCACCCGCATACCCGAACCGTAGTTCGGCGACGATGCAGCCCGCAGGGCGGGCTGCTGACGAGCGCGCCGGAAAGGGCTGGAACTGCGCCAACTTATTTAAATATTCGTTTATCTAGCCAATGGACATTCGGGGACCTACCGGTGGCAGCGGTTCGTGGCTGCCGATAGGTTTGTGCCATGAGGGAAGCGCCGCACGTGCTCGGCATCGTGCTGGCCGGTGGTGAGGGCAAACGGCTTTATCCCTTGACCGCCGACCGCGCCAAGCCCGCGGTTCCCTTCGGCGGGGCCTACCGGCTGATCGACTTCGTGCTATCCAACCTGGTCAACGCCCGCTATCTGCGGATTTGTGTGCTCACCCAGTACAAGTCGCACTCGCTGGACCGCCACATCTCGCAAAACTGGCGTCTGTCGGGTTTGGCCGGGGAGTACATCACTCCGGTTCCCGCCCAACAACGCCTCGGGCCGCGCTGGTACACGGGTTCGGCCGACGCCATCTACCAGTCGCTCAACCTCATCCATGACGAAGACCCGGACTACATCGTGGTCTTCGGAGCCGATCACGTGTATCGGATGGACCCCGAGCAGATGGTGCGGTTCCACATCGACAGTGGGGCCGGCGCAACCGTGGCCGGCATCCGGGTGCCGCGGACCGAGGCGAGCGCTTTCGGCTGCATCGACTCTGACGAGTCGGGCCGGATCCGGAGTTTCATCGAGAAGCCGCTGGATCCGCCCGGCACCCCCGACGACCCGTCGAGCACGTTCGTGTCGATGGGGAATTACATCTTCACCACCAAGGTGCTGATCGACGCGATCCGCGCGGACGCCGACGACGACCACTCCGACCACGACATGGGCGGCGACATCATCCCGCGACTAGTCGAGGACGGGCTGGCCGCGGTCTACGACTTCAGCGACAACGAGGTGCCCGGTGCCACCGACCGCGACCGGGCCTACTGGCGCGATGTGGGAACGCTGGACGCGTTCTACGACGCGCACATGGATCTGGTGTCGGTGCACCCGGTGTTCAACCTGTACAACAAGCGCTGGCCGATCCGCGGGGAGTCGGAGAACCTGGCGCCGGCCAAGTTCGTCAACGGCGGCTCGGCGCAGGAATCCGTGGTGGGTGCCGGCAGCATCATCTCGGCGGCGTCGGTGCGTAACTCCGTGCTGTCGTCGAACGTCGTGGTCGACGACGGCGCGATCGTCGAGGGCAGCGTGATCATGCCGGGGGCCCGTGTCGGCCGCGGCGCGGTGGTGCGCCACGCGATCCTGGACAAGAACGTGGTCGTCGGGCCCGGCGAGATGGTCGGCGTCGACTTGGAGAAGGACCGGGAGCGTTTCGCGATCAGCGCCGGCGGCGTGGTCGCGGTGGGCAAGGGCGTCTGGATCTAGCGGACGCGCGGCTCCGGACCCCTCGCTCGCCGGGCAGTCGCGCCGCCTAGGGGATCTCCGGAATCAGAAGGTGCGCGTCATAGCGCGGGCCCCAGCGCAAAGTCACCAGACCGCGCGGCGGATCGGGATAGGCCGCCGGGAACTGGCCGGTGAGCGGGTTGCGCGGGAACAACCAGCGTCCGCCGACCACGAACCGCAACTGCTCGCCGGCGCGGAACAGGGTCGCCGACGGGCCCAGCGCCACGTCCAGTGCGATCACCTCACCCGGACGCACCGGCTGCGCTCGGTCGCAGGCCGGGACCGGCTCCCACGGCGTGGAGAGCTCCGGGTCGAGTGCGCGCAACGACACCCGCTGCCAGCCGGTGCTGACCCGATCGCGGCCGAAGCCGTACGAACCTTCGAACCCGACGTAGCGCCCGTCGCGCCACTTCTCCACGCCTACGAAGATGTTGGCGTCGTCGAAGCCGTCCAACTGCACCCACAGCCGCGCCGCCATCGGGCCGCTCAACTCGATGTCCTGTGGCACCGTCCAGTTGAATGATGCTGCACGAGAATGGGTTTGGAACGTAATGCTGCCCGCAGCGGTGGGCGGCTCGGGGGACAGGGCTCCGGCAGCGGACAGATACAGCCGTCGCCAGCGGGTCCGGGCGAGCGGCCATTCGTTCTCTTCGCGCACCGAGACTATGGTGTCGCGGTCCTCGCGCACTTCCAGCCGCACACTGCGCGACACCGGTGCGCCGTCCAGCGCGGTCCGGAAGAACCGCAGCTGCTCGCTCAGCGCGTGCTCGGAGTAGAACTCCCGCCACTTGCCGCCGCGGTGGGTGTACAACCGCGTGAAGCTGGAACCGGCCCGGGTGAAGGCCCGGATCGTCCCGCGGGTGTGCAGATTGTTGTCCGAGAAACTGCCACAGACCAGCATCGGTGCCGTGATGGCCGGCAGATCGGGCGTCAGCGCTCGCCACGCGTCATCGCGCAGCGGATGCTCTTCCTGCAGTTCCTTCAGGCTGTAGGTTTGCCGGGTCCGATTCACCATGAACGACCACAATCTGGTGAAGCCGAACTCTCGGACCCCGCCGGGAAAAGTCAGGTCGCGGTAGGGATCGGTGAGTCCTTCCCACGGACAGATGGCTCGTAGCGCGGGCGGGTTCAGGGCGGCGACGGCGTACTGGCTGATGGCCAGGTACGAGACGCCCAGCATGACGACCCGGCCGTCACTCCACGGCTGGTCCGCGATCCACTGCACCAGGTCGTAGGTGTCCTCGGCCTCTTGATGAGACAGCAGCTTGCCGGTGCCGTCCGAGTGCCCGCATCCGCGCGAATCGGCGTTGACGACCGTGAAGCCCTGCCCGGTCCACCACGCCGGATCGGGGGCTTCCCATCCGGTCAGGGCTGAGAAGGTCAGCGGTCCGGGTTGACGCAGCGCGCGGAACTGCGGAGAGAACGTCCAGCGGTTGCGCCGGCGCCGGGGCAGGTCGTCTTTGCCGTAGGGGTGGATGCTCAGCAGGACGGGCCGTGGCGTTCGCTCACCTTGGTGGAAGACGTTGATCCGCAACACAGTTCCGTCGCGGGTCGGCACTTCGATGTCGCGGTCAACGACGATGTCCGACGGCGGATCGGTGACGGTGACCGGCGGCCGGGCAATACTGCGAAGCCGTTCCCGCGCATACTTCGCGGCGCCGGGCCGCCGCCAGGGCCGGTCGAGGGCGGGTGCCGGGTCTCTGGCCACGCCGTTACCTTAGACGCGCCGCGGTGCCCTGCGCGAGCAGACGCAAATTCGCGCTGGAACGCCTGTTCCAGCGCGAATTTGCGTCTGCTCGGCCCATCGGGGCGCCCGTCACCAGACGTGGGGGACCAGGCGGTAGCGCACCTGCCGGGTGTATTCGCGGTATCCCGCCAACTCGGTGTTGAGCAGCTTCTCCTCATCGAGGATCCGCAGCACCAGCACCACGACACCCGCGAGCACGATCAGCAGCCCCCAGTACGAGCCGAGGGCCAACGGGATGCCCAGCATCATGACAAGCGACCCGCTGTACATCGGGTGCCGGACGATCCCGTACAGGCCGTCGGAGGTCAGGGTCTGCCCCTGCTCGACCGTGATCGTTGCCGCGGCATAACTGTTCTGGATCACCACCAGCAGGGCCACACCCAGTCCGGCGGCGATCATCACGTCGCCGACCACCGACACCCACGCCGGGACGGAGGACCAGCCCATTCGGTGGTCGAACGCGCTGAATGCCATCACCCCCATGGACGCCAGGAACAAACCGGTCACGAGGACCTTCTGCACGGTCCGGCCCTCGGCGCGCGGTCCACCCCGCATGCGTCGCCGCAACGCCGCCGGGTTGGTCACCGCCAGCCAGACGGTGGACACCGTTGTCGCGCCCATCGCGACTGCGACGAACACCCACCCCTGCCAGTAATGCAACGTCCCGGCCGGCACGAACACCAGCACGCTGTAGAGCACCACCCCGTACAGCAGCGACGCGACTATCTTGACGACCGTTTTCATGACCGCAGGTCCCGCCGACGGAAAGCCATGGCGCCCAGCGCAATCAATGCGCCGTCGATGGCCAGCAGCCACAGCAGCGGCACTGCGGTGAAATCCCCGCCCACGCGCGGGGTGTGCGCGAACGGTTCGAGGTCGAGCATCCATTGCGGCGATCCCGAGAGGGAACCGAGGAGGTACAGCGCGACGAATCCGACCAGCACACCCCACGCGGCGGGTGTGAATCGCGGTGTCAGGCCGAACAATACGAGTGTCACCGCCGACAGCAGCCACACGGCGGGCAGTTGCACGGCCGCGGTGCCCACCACGGTGGGCAGCTTGCCCATGACGTCCCCGGCGGCCATGCCGTAGGCCAGCCCGCCGGCCGCACCGGCCAGCATGATGGCCAACGTCGACCCGCCCACTGCCATCAGCAGATGACTTGCCAGCAGGCGGGTGCGCGAAATCGATCCGGAGAGCAGGGTTTCGGCGCGCTGACTGGTCTCCTCCTGGTGCACCCGCAGCGACAACGAGATCGCGAATGCGGCCGCGATCATGCCCAGCATGCCGAACCCGACGGTGATGAATCCCTCTTCCAGCGCGCTGGTTCCACCCAGTCGCGCCAGGATATCCCGTCCGGCCGCGCCGCCCAGCTCGTCGCCGATCCCGTGGGTGACGCTGCCGATCAGGAGCCCGTACAACGCCAGCCCGACAGTCCACACCACCAGTGCGCCGCGATCGAGGCGCCACGCCAGGCCGAACACTCCCGCGAGCGCCGCTGAGGCGGTACGACGGCCGCTGCGTTCGGCGAACAGTCCGGCACCGACGTCGCGGCTGGCCAGCAGCCGGTACGCGAGGGCGGTGAGCACCGCCGTCGTCGTCAGGTGCAGCAGCAACACCCACCAGCGGTCACCGGCGTACGGACGCACCTGCAGCGACCAGCCCAGCGGAGACAACCACGACAGAGCGCCCGAGCCTGCGTCGCCGACCGCGCGCAGCGTGAATGCCGCGCCGAGCACCGCGAACGCAAAGCCCCGGGCCACCCGGGCGCTGGGCGAGAGCTGCGCGGCGACCGCCGCCACGGCGGTGAAGACCAGCCCGGACGCGGCCAGCGCCGCGCCGAACGCCACCGAACCGCCCGGCGCGACGTCGGTGGCGAGCAGCCCCGCGGCGCCGATCAAACCGGTTGCCACACAGGCGCCGAACGCCAACAACAGCGCGGCGGTGAGGCTGGCGTACCGGCCTACCGCGGTCGAGTCGATCAGTTCCGCGCGACCGGTTTCCTCGTCGGCCCGGGTGTGGCGGATCACGGTGAGGATCACCGCGACCGCGATCAGCGTGTGGAACATCCCGGCTTTCCAGATGCCGACCGCGCCGAGCCCGTCGTTGTAGATCTGGCCGTAGAGCGCGCGCTGCGCGGGACTTGCCATGATCGAGGCCGCAAACCCGGCTCGCTCGGCCGCGGTGGAGTAGACCTTTTCGATGCTGCCGATATACACGCTTCCCAACGGGAGCGACAGCAGCAGCACCCACAGGGGCAAGACGACCCGGTCGCGGCGCAGGTAGAGCCGCAACAATCCGAATGTCCCCGCGAACAGCGAACTACGTTGCGGCACAACGGTTGGCCGGTCTGCAAGCGCGGTGCTCATCGCGCGGCCACCTCCTTCGCGTCGCGGTCGCCGTTGGTGCTGTAGTGGCGCATGAACAGTTCCTCCAGCGAGGGCGGCTGGCTGACGAGGCTGCGCACGCCCGCGTCGCCGAGCACCCGGATCAGTTCGCCGAGACTTTCGCCGTCGACCTGGGCGCGCACCGTGTTGCCTTCGACGCTGACGTCCGCCACGCCCTTGATCCGGGAGAGATCGCCCGGGTCGCCGATCAATTCGGCTTTGATGGACGTCCGGCTCAGGTGGCGCATCGATTCCAGTGACCCGCTCTCGACCGTCCTGCCCGCCTGGATGATGGTCACCCGCTCGCAGAGCGCTTCGGTCTCGGCCAGGATGTGACTGGACAGCAGAACGGTGACGCCCCGGTCGCGTGCTTCGGCGACGCATTGCTGAAAGACGTTTTCCATCAACGGATCCAGCCCGCTGGTCGGCTCGTCGAGCAGCAACAGCCGGGCCCGCGACGAGAACGCGGAGATCAGCGAAACCTTCTGCCGGTTGCCCTTGGAGTAGGTGCGCACCTTCTTGGTGGGGTCGAACTCGAAGCGCTCGATGAGCTCAGCCCGCAACCGCTGGTCGATACCACCCCGCATCCGTGCGAGCAGATCGATGGTCTCACCGCCGGTCAGCGACGGCCAGAGTGTGACATCCCCGGGCACATAGGCAATCTGGCGGTGCAGCTGGACGGCGTCGGTCCACGGGTCCCCGCCCAGTAGCCGCACCGCGCCGCCGTCGGCCTTGACCACACCGAGCAGGATGCGGATGGTCGTCGACTTGCCGGCGCCGTTGGGTCCGAGGAAGCCGTGCACTTCGCCTTCGTGGACGGTGAGGTCGAGGCCGTCGAGTGCCCGCACACTTCCGAAGTTCTTGGTGAGACCGCGAACATCGATGGGCGCCTGGTGGCTAGTTGTCATGTGACCCTCCTTGGTTCTCCGCTGCGAGAAACGCGTCGTACATGGTGCGGTCGGTCATCAGGCCCTCGGAATACACCTCGAGGGCGGGCAACACCATGTCGTTTGCGTAGTCGCGCAATACTGTGCGTAAATCCGTTGGGGTGGAATGCATCTGGAGGTAGAGCAGAAAGCCGCCACCACCGGTGATGGCCAGGTACTTGGCCCTGGCCTGCGGGTCACGACTCGGCTTGACGGTGCCGGCCCGCACGCCTTCCTCGAGATATGCTTCGACATTGTCGATCATCCGCTGCCACAACATGTTTGCGAGTTCGCCGCCGGATTGCATGCTGCGCACCAGATAGGCCATCAAGGGTGCGTAGGACTCGATCTCGGCCATTTGTCCCAGCCACGTGGCGGGGTCGTTGGACTGGATCGCCTCTGACTTGCTGCTGCGGATCTCTTCGGCGACGTATTCGTCGCAAGCCTTGCGCAGGCCCTCTTTGGAACCGAAGTGGTGAATGACGAGAGCCGCGCTCACGCCCGCTGCCTCGGCAATGCGGCGCACTCCCACGCCGAATCCGTGCTCACCGAACTGCGCGATGGCCGCATCGCGAATCCGGGCCACGGCAGTCAGATCGGCTGAACGCATGTTCAGTACACTAAACGAACGTTCAGCCGCGGTCAAGGGGGTAGGCCCGAGCTGGACGTGGACGGACCGGAGATCACGCGAAATGGTCCGCAGCACTCTGCTTTTCGGTACGGTTTGTCCCGGGTCGTGCGGGGGCAGCGGCCAGGGGCGAATAAGTCGGCCCGAAAATTCGTGGGGGCGTGATGAGTTTCTTGATGTTGCCGCCGGAGATCACTTCGGCGCAGATCTTCTCCGGGGCAGGCTCGGGGCCGATGTTGGCAGCGGCAGCCGCCTGGGACGGGCTGGCCGCCGAGTTGGCGTTGGCAGCGGAGTCCTTCAACTCGGTGACGTCGGATGTGGTGCAGGCGTCCTGGCAGGGCGCCGCCTCGAGGGCGATGGCCGCCGCGGCCGCGCCGTATTCGTCATGGTTGAGCACGGCGGCGGCCCACGCCCAAGCGGCGGCCGGGCAGGCCAATGTGGTGGCTGCGGTATTCGAGTCGGCGCGTGCGGCAACGGTGCATCCGCAATTGGTGGCGACTAATCGGACTCAGTTCGTTTCGCTGGTGCGCTCGAACATCTTCGGCTTCAACGCACCGGCGATCGCGGCTGCGGAGGCGCTGTACGAACAGATGTGGGCCCAGGATGTGACCGCGATGTCGGGCTACCACGCCGGGGTGTCCGCCGCCGCCGCGCAGCTGGCACCGTTTCAGCAGCTCGCACAGGGCCTCAACGTGGGCCTCAATCAAGGCCTCAACCTGGGGATCGGCAATATCGGAGACTTCAACGTCGGGGGCGGCAACGTCGGAAGCTTCAACGTCGGCGCGGGCAACAGCGGCCCGGGGAACGGCACCGGCAACTTCGGCCTGGGCAACTACGGCTCGTTCAATATCGGTGCCGGCAACGGGAACGCGACTCTGGGCGCGGCCGGCGCGCCGTATCCCGGTGCGGCTACCTACAACATCGGCCTGGGCAACATCGGTCAGTTCAATGTCGGACTGGGCAACGTCGGCACCGGCAATCTCGGTTTCGGAAACGGGAATTTGGCCGGGGCGGTAACCGGAACGGCTTCTGCCTTCAATGTGGGCCTGAACAACCTCGGGAGCTACAACACCGGCATCGGGAACATCGGCCTCAACAACTTCGGTCTGGGCAATGTCGGCAACAACAACATCGGTATCGGGCTCACCGGCAACAACCAGATGGGCATCGGAGGGCTCAACGCCAATAACGCCGCCTGGAATTTCGGGCTGGGCAACAACGGCAGCTTCAACCTCGGCTTCGCCAATACCGGCGACGGCAATCTGGGGCTGGCCAACACCGGGCACGGCAATATCGGCATCGGGCTGACCGGCGACAACCAGATCGGCTTCGGCGGCTTCAACTCCGGCAGCGCCAACACCGGCCTGTTCAACTCCGGCGCCGGTAACTCCGGATTTTTCAACTCCGGCAGCGCAAACCTGGGCTTCGGCAACACCGGCGTCCATAACGTCGGGCTGCTCAATTCCGGTGCCAATAGCTTCGGCCTCGGAAATTCCGGCAGCACCAACACCGGGTTGTTCAATGCCGGCAGCTTCAACACCGGGTCGTTCAACGCCGGTAGTACGAATATGGGGCTGGCCAACTCCGGCAACGGCAACTTGGGGGCGTTCAACTCCGGCGGTACTTCGCTGTTCGGCCACAACGTGGGCTTGTTCAACGCGGGCAATCACAACGTGGGCTCGTTCAACGCCGGCTTCGGCAACGTCGGTTGGTCCAACACCGGCATTGGCAACACCGGCGGCTTCAACGCCGGGGGCAGCGGTACGGATCCCGTGTTCGGTCAGGGCTTCCTGGGACTGGCCGGCAATACCGGCTTCTTCAATACCGGCTTCACCAATACGGGTCTGTTCAATTCCGGTGACACCAACACCGGTCTGTTCAATTCGGGTGACGTCAATACAGGCTTCGGCGGCACCGGCATTCACACCGGCAACTCGGGCTTCGGCAACGCGGGCACGGGCAACTCCGGCTTCTTCAACTTCGGCAACTTCAACTCGGGTCTGAACAACACATCCGCCGGTGGCTACGCCTCGGGTTGGGGCAACTCCGGCGGCGGTGAGGACAACGCGGGCTTCTTCAACGCCAGCGACGCCGGTACTGACACCGGATTCTTCAACCGCGGCGCGGGTGGACTGAAGGTGGGCTTCTTCAACGCGGGCAACCACGACATCGGCTTCGGCAATGCCGGCTACTACAACACGGGATTCTTCAACACCGGCCAGCACAGCTCGGGTGTGGGCAATACCGGTCCGGGTGCGGACTCGGGTGCGTTCAACGCGGGCGTCGGGCAGTCCGGCTTCTTCAACCGCGCCTGAATCGCAGGGGATGGGCTCACACTGCCGCCCATCCCCCGTCCACGCTGAGGATGGTGCCGTGGATGTTGGCGGCGTCGTCGCCGCTCAGGAACACCACTGCAGCGGCCACCTCCTCCGGAGTGCTCATCCGGCGCGACGGGATGCGCGCCAGCATCGGCCCGACATTGTCGGCGAATTCGAGCGCGCGTTCAGTGGCGATCGGTCCGGGCGCGACGGCGTTCACCCGCACCCCGGCCGGTCCGTATTCGTCGGCCCACGACTTGGCGAAGGAATGCAGAACCGCTTTGGTGCCGGAGTAGACGGCCGAACCGGCCGACCCGCGCAGGCCGGTGATGGAACCGATGTTGACGATCGCACCCCGGCCCGCCCGGGCCATCTGCGGCGCGATCAGGCCGGTCAGCAGGAAGGGTGCAAACACGTTGACGGCAAACGCATCGGTCAACTCCTGCTCGCTGATATCGGCGGTGGCGGTGGGCATCAGCAGGGTGGCGGCGTTGTTCACCAGAATGTCGAGGTGGTCGTCGGCGGCTTTCATGGCGCGCTCGGCAATGCCCGCGATCGCGTCCGTGCCCGCTCCCAGGTCGCCGTCGACGAAGGTCGCGCGTCCGCCTGACGCGACGATGTCATTGACGACGGCTTCGCCACGGGAAGCGTTGCGCCCGTTGACGATCACATACGCGCCGTGGGCGGCGAGCGCACGGCTGATGGCGGCGCCCAGACCGGCGGTGGCACCGGTGACCAATGCCGTGCGTTCGGATAACTGCGTACTGTTTGGACTCATGAGTCCACAGAGTTCCGTTTTCGAAATGGACTCACAAGTCCAGAAATTGACCGCGAAGGGCCGGGCCACCCGCCAGCGCATCATCGAGGGCGCGGCCGGCGAGATCCGGGCCCACGGCATCGCGATGACCACGCTGGACGACATCATGGCCCGCAGCCACACGTCCAAGAGCCAGCTGTTCCATTACTTCCCGGAAGGGAAGGACCAGCTGCTGCTGGCGGTCGCCGCATACGAGTCGGCGATGGTGATCGAAGACCAGCAACCGCACCTGGGAGCCCTGACCTCCTGGGCGGCCTGGCAACGATGGCGGGACGCCGTGGTGGACCGCTACCGCCGTCAGGGGCAGAACTGCCCGATCGCGGTGCTGATGTCGGAGATCGGCCGGACCACCCCTGGCGCACAGGCCGTCACCGTCGAGCTGATCTCGCAATGGCACGATGCGATCGCCACCGGAATCCGCTCGATGCAGAACAGCGGCAAGGTGTCCGCACGCGTCGACCCGGACCAGGCCGCGGCGGCACTGCTGGCGGGAATTCAGGGCGGCGTCGGCATCATGCTCGCCACCGGCGACCTGTCGTATCTGGAGGCGGCGCTTGACGCCGGTATCGGGGCACTCCGCGCCTCTTGACGGCGATGGGCAAAACTCCACCGATTTCCCGACCTTTTTCCGCGTCCAGTGCCAAGATGTCGGTCGGGCCGAATTACGCATCGAGGAGTAGCGAAATGTCATTTGTGGTCGCGGCACTGGACATGATCGAAACTGCGTCGGCGGATGCCGCGCAGGTCGGAGCGGCGGTCGGAGCCGGCAATCTGGCCGCGGTGATCCCCACCACCGGACTGGCCGCGGCCGCTGCCGACGAGGTGTCCGTCGCGATCGCGAGCCTGTTCGGAACGCACGCCAACGACTACCGGGCGGCGGCGGCCCAGGCGGCGGTGTACCACCAGGAATTCGTGCGGAACCTCGGCGCCGCCGCGGCCTCCTACGGCGGCGCCGAAGCGGCGATCCTCGCGCAGTTGGAGGCCACCCTGCTCGGTGGGGGTGCCGCCGCCGCGCCGCTGGAAGCACTCAACGAAATCACCTCGGGCGCATTCCAGGCCCTTGTCTACAAGCCTGTTCACCAAGCCGGGCAGGCCTGGATCGCGAGCCCGCTCGGCCAGGCGGTCGACCCGATCATCAACGCACCCACCCAGGCGTTGTTGGGACGCGACCTGATCGGTAACGGCGCCACCGGAACCGCGCTCAGCCCCAACGGTGGAGCGGGCGGCTTGCTGTTCGGCGAC
This sequence comes from Mycobacterium sp., assembly GCA_003987775.1. Lineage (GTDB taxonomy): Bacteria > Actinomycetota > Actinomycetes > Mycobacteriales > Mycobacteriaceae > Mycobacterium. The sequence goes on along the minus strand of RXJD01000071.1, from coordinate 59,472 downwards.
GGCGGGTCCGGCTATTCACCGACCGGGGGTGTGCTGCCGCTGAACGGTGGAATCGGCGGGAATGCCGGTTTGATCGGTACCGGTGGCACCGGCGGGACGGGCTGGGCCGGCGGCGCGGGCGGCGCCGGGGGTGTCGGCGGCCTGCTGATGGGCAATGGCGGCCGGGGCGGGCTGGGCGGTGCGGCGTTGCTCCTGGGCGATCCCGGCGGTGCCGGCGGGGCCGGCGGCCAGGCGTTGCTGTTCGGCGACGGCGGGTACGGCGGGGCCGGCGGGGCCGGCACCCCCACCGGGGCCAGCGGCGCCCGCGGATTCCCGGGTCTGTTCATCGGCTTGGGCGGTTCCACCGTCCCCGTCCTCAACGACCAACTGGTGACCATCGAGTTCGTGCGGCACGGCCAGACGGCCAGCAACGTGGCAGGCATTCTCGATACAGCCGTGCCCGGCCCGCCGCTGGACGCAACGGGCGTGCTGCAAGCGGCCAACGTCGCCAGTGTGCTCAACGGCCAGGGCATCTTCGCCGGCATCTTCGACTCGCAGATGATCAGGACCCAGGAAACGGCAGCGGCGCTGGTGGCCTACCTGGGACAGCCGGCCGCGGTCGTGCTGCCCGGTCTCAACGAGATCAACGCCGGATTGTTCGAGGACCTGCCGCAGATTCCGGCGGGATTGCTGTACCTGGGCGGCCCGCTGGTGTGGACTCTCGGCTTGCCGGCGTTCCCGATGCTGGCCCCGCTGTCGACGAACCCGACCGGGCTCAACTTCGCCGCCGGTTTCGACTCCGCGGTGCAAACCATGTACAACGTCGGTGCGTCGGCTCCCAGCCACGCCGTCGTCGCCTATTCCAGCGCCCTGACCATCGAGACCGGGACCATGATGATGGTCGACAACCCCAACCCGCTGTTCCTGCTCACCCGGACCTTGCCGAACACCGGTGTCGTCGTGGTCCAGGGCAGCCCCGCAACAGGTTGGACGATGGTGAGCTACAACGGCGCCCCGGTGGGGCCGGCGGACCTGCCGACCCAGTTGTTCGTCGACGTGCGCAACTTCGTCACGGCACCGCAGTACGCGGGTTACGACGTCGGGGCGGCCCTGCTGACCGGCAACCCGGCGACGATCGTGAACGCGGTTCGCGACGGCGTCCGCGAAGTCGCGACCGCGACCGTCCACTTCCCGTTCGCGGTCGCCGAAACCCTGCTCGGCGCCTGACGCTCAGTCGCGGACGGCGGCCAGCAGGCCGTCACCCAGCGGTATCAGCGCGGGCGTCAGCCGTTCGTCCTCGGCGATCAACCGGGCCGCCTCACGGACGGCTGCCACCTCGGCGTCACGCGCCTCGGGATCGCCGGCCCGCCCGCCCAGTGCCGCGCGATGCACGACGATGACTCCGCCGGATCGCAACAGACGGACGCCTTCGACGACGTACTCCGGCTGGTCGATCGGATCGGCGTCGATGAACACCAGGTCGTAGGAGTCATCGGCGAGCCGGGTGAGCACTTCCTGAGCGCGCCCGCTGATGAGCCGGGTGCGCGACGGTCCGATGTGCGCCTCGGCGAACGCCTGACGGGCCAGCCGGACATATTCCGGTTCGATATCGATGGTGGTCAGGACGCCGTCGTCGCTCATGCCCGACAGCAACCACAGCCCGCTCACGCCCGCCCCGGTACCGACCTCGGCAACCGCCTTGCCGCCGCTCAGCTTCGCCAGCAGGCTCAGCAGCGCTCCCACCGCGGGTGTGACCGCGCCGGCGCCGCTGTCGACGGCGCGTTCCCGGGTGCCGGCCAGGATCGCGTCCTCCGATATCGACTCTTCGGCGTGCGCCACAAGCGAATCCGCCCTGCTCCGAGTCGCGTGGCCAGTCTCGTCACTGTTGTTGGACGTGCCCTCCATGTCCGCAGAGTATGCCCAACCGCCGGAGGCGTCGCTCAGGCGCGCCCGTGGGAACCGGCGCCGACACGCCCGGACCCGGCCGGGCGACGCACCTCATAGCAAACTCCATAACCCCTGGACAACCCAGGTAACAGTATGGTTTCTCAGCTAAAGCTCAGACTGCTCATACCTGGCCCACACTCGGGTACGCGACGGTAGGCCGTATGGAACGCGGCGGAGGTTGGAGCGGGAATACGGGATGGGAACTTCGTGTTTGGGCGAGTGAGGAAATGCCGACCCTGGATGGCAGGGGAAAGCCGGAGGAATTGACCATCACTACTTTGAGCCCGACCACCATGTCGCACCCGCAACAGGTTGCCGAGAGCGACTGGGTGGAATCATCTGATGCGTTGCTCGGTACCGCGATTTTCGACGCGACCGGCGACAAGGCCACCATGCCGTCCTGGGACGAACTGGTGCGTCAGCACGCCGACCGCGTCTACCGGCTGGCTTACCGGCTCTCGGGCAACCAGCACGACGCCGAGGACCTGACGCAGGAAACCTTCATCCGGGTGTTCCGGTCCGTGCAGAACTACCAGCCCGGCACTTTCGAAGGCTGGCTGCACCGCATCACCACGAATCTGTTCCTCGACATGGTCCGGCGCCGCGCCCGCATCCGCATGGAGGCGCTGCCCGAGGACTACGACCGGGTGCCGGCCGACGAGCCCAACCCTGAGCAGATCTACCACGACTCGCGCCTGGGTCCGGACTTGCAGGCAGCGCTCGACTCGCTGCCACCGGAGTTCCGCGCCGCGGTGGTGCTGTGCGATATCGAAGGCCTGTCGTACGAGGAGATCGGCGCCACCCTGGGCGTCAAGCTCGGCACCGTGCGCAGCCGGATTCACCGGGGGCGCCAAGCGCTTCGCGACTACCTGGCCGCTCATCCCGAACTCGGCCTGCACGATGACCGCTCGATGCGGTCGGCCAGCTGAGTCACCGGCGCAGGCTGATCATCGTTTCGGCCACTGCACGGTTGCCAACTGATCCCAAATTCCGGGGTTTAAAGGTCCGATCATGGTTATCAAGCAGCACACCGCGCTACATTCGAGATACAAATGGCTCAATAGGGTGCGGAAGGAGCTGGTAATGGCCGACCGGGGAGATGTGTTCCGGCGTGCGTTCTCGTGGCTACCCGCCCAATTCGCCTCCCAGAGCGATGCCCCGGTAGGTGCGCCGCGCCGCTTCGGTTCTACGGAGCACCTCTCCATCGAGGCCATCGCCGCGTTCGTCGACGGCGAGCTGAGGATGAACGCACACCTGCGCGCCGCGCACCATCTCTCGCTCTGCGCCCAGTGCGCGGCCGAGGTGGACGACCACAGCCGCGCGCGGGCTGCGCTACGCGACTCCCACCCGATCCGCATTCCCAGCTCGTTGCTCGGGTTGCTGTCCGAAATTCCGCACTACCCACACGAGGAAACCCTGCCGCTCTCGGATGACTTTGCCGAGCGCGATGATCACCGGAAGCGCCGCTAGCTTGGGGTTTGGGTGCCTGCGCGGGCCCTCGCGTGGGTTCATGCCGACCGGCGGGGATCCGTGGATACTAGGGTGGACAGCACAACTTCCAGGGCCGCGCGGTTCTTCGCTGCGCATACGGCCGGCCCGGTGCCGGGCCCCGAAACGGATCTAGAAGAGGAACCGTGAGCTCCGACGAAGGCAACAACAGCGGCCAGGAAACCGAACGGCTGGCGCCGCGTCCCATTTACCGGCCGCCGGTGGACCCTGGCTCGCGTCAGACGTTCGGACGTCCGGCCGGGCAGCAGGGTTCCTTCGTCGCCGATCGGGTGCGTCCGCAGAAGTATCGGGACCAGTCCGAGTTCCGGCCGCACGACAAGCCGTCAGACCCGGTGCTCGCCGAGGCCTTCGGTCGTCCGTTCGGTGGCACCGAGACTTTGCAGCGTCATCCGATCGATGCCGCCGCGCTGGCCGGCGAGAAGAATGGTGAGCCCGACGAGCCCGAAGATCCCTGGCGCGATCCGGACGCGGCCGCTGCGCTGGGAACTCCGGCGCTGCCTCCGATCGTCACGCACGGCGAACTGCGCCACAGCGGCAAGCTCGGCGTCCGCGATGTGCTGTTCGGCGGCAAGGTGTCGTATCTCGCGCTGGCCGTGCTGCTCATCATCGCGCTGGCGATCGGTGCGATCGGTGGGGTGATCGGCCGCAAGACCGCCGAAGTGGTCGAGGCGTTCACCACCTCGAAGGTGACGCTGTCCACTGCGGGCAATGCCGAAGAGCCGGCCGGGCGGTTCACCAAGGTCGCGGCCGCCGTCGCCGACTCGGTGGTGACGATCGAGTCCAAGAGCGACCAGGAGGGCATGCAGGGCTCCGGCGTCGTCATCGACGGTCGTGGCTACATCGTCACCAACAACCACGTCATCTCCGAAGCCGCCAACAACCCCAGCCAGTTCAAGACGACCGTGGTCTTCAACGACGGCAAGGAAGTGCCCGCCAGCCTGGTCGGCCGCGACCCCAAGACCGACCTGGCCGTCCTGAAGGTCGACAACGTCGACAACCTGTCCGTGGCGCGGCTCGGCAATTCCGACAAGGTGCGGGTCGGCGACGAGGTGATCGCGGCCGGTGCCCCGTTGGGTCTGCGCAGCACCGTCACGCACGGCATCATCAGCGCGCTGCACCGCCCGGTTCCGTTGTCGGGCGAGGGCTCTGACACCGACACCGTCCTGGACGCCATCCAGACCGACGCCTCGATCAACCACGGCAACTCCGGTGGGCCACTGATCGACATGGACTCCCAGGTGATCGGCATCAACAGTGCGGGCAAATCGTTGTCCGACAGCGCCAGCGGGCTGGGTTTCGCGATCCCGGTCAACGAGATGAAGTTGGTCGCCGAGACGCTGATCAAGGACGGCAAGATCGTGCACCCGACGCTGGGCATCAGCACCCGGTCGGTGAGCAACGCGATCGCCTCGGGCGCGCAGGTGGCCAACGTGAAGGCCGGGGGACCCGCGCAAAAGGGCGGAATCCTGGAGAACGACGTGATCGTCAAGATCGGGGGCCGGAAGGTCGCCGACTCCGACGAAGCCGTCGTCGCCGTGCGGCAGCTGACCATCGGCCAGGACGCGCAGATCGAGGTGGTCCGCGACGGGCGTCATGTGACGCTGACGGTCAAACCCGACCCCGACACCAGCTCGTGATGATCGCAAGCGCGGCGCAGCCGGGCGCTGCGGGTCAGCACCATCCGACCTGATGTTCGCCAACATCGGCTGGGGGGAGATGCTCGTCCTTGTGGTGGTCGGGCTGGTGGTGCTCGGCCCGGAGCGGCTTCCCGGTGCGATTCGCTGGACGGCCGGCGCCCTGCGGCAGGCGCGTGACTACCTCAGCGGTGTGTCCAACCAGCTTCGCGAGGACATGGGGCCCGAGTTCGACGACATCCGCGGCCAGCTCAGCGAGCTGCAGAAGTTGCGCGGGATGACCCCCCGCGCGGCGTTGACCAAGCACTTACTCGACGGTGACGACTCGATCTTCACCGGCAACTTCGACGCACCGGCACCGCAGCCCCCGGCCCAGCAGCCGCCTGCCCAGCCGCCGCAGCCGCCGGCCGCGCCTGCCCCGCCCGAACGCACCCCGTTCGACTCCGACGCCACCTAAGCGTCCGCTCGCGCCACCTAGCGGCGGGTCGGGTCCAAGCCCAGGGACATGCCTGCCAGGCCGCGACGGCGCGACGACAGCACGTCGGCGATGCGGCCCAACTCCTTGCCCACCGCGGAGTCCGGTGTGCTGAGCACCATCGGCACGCCGGTGTCGCCGGCGGCCACCAGCGCGGGGTCCAGCGGGATCTGGCCCAGCAGCGGCACGTCGGCGCCCACCGCACGCGACAGCCGCTCGGCGACCTGCCGGCCGCCGCCCTCGCCGAACACCTGCATCGTGGAGCCGTCGGGCAGGGTCAGCCCGGACATGTTCTCCACCACACCGGCGATGCGCTGGCGCGTCTGGATCGCAATGCTGCCCGCCCGCTCGGCCACCTCGGCGGCGGCCAGCTGCGGCGTGGTTACCACCAGGATCTCGGCGTTGGGCAGCAGTTGGGCGAGCGAAATGGCGACGTCGCCGGTGCCGGGCGGCAGATCGAGCAGCAGCACGTCCAGGTCGCCCCAGTACACGTCCGACAAGAACTGCTGCAGCGCCCGGTGCAGCATGGGCCCGCGCCACACCACCGGGGTGTTGTCCTTGGTGAACTGCGCGATCGAGATGACCTTCACTTCGTGGGCGATGGGCGGCAGAATCATCGACTCCACCTGGGTGGGCCGGTCGGTGGTGCCCATCATCCGGGGGATGGAATGGCCGTGGATGTCGGCGTCCAGGAGGCCGACGGACAGGCCTCGTGCGGCCATCGCGGCCGCCAGGTTGACCGTGACGGTCGACTTGCCGACGCCCCCTTTGCCCGACGCGACCGCGTAGACCCGAGTCAGTGAGCTGGGCTGGGCGAACGGGATAACGGGTTCGGCGGCATCCCCGCGCAACTGCTTGCGCAGTTCGGTGCGCTGCTCGTCGTTCATCACGTCCAGGCTCACCCGCACCGTGCCGGTTCCCGGAACGTCGGTGACCGCCTGGGTCACCCGCTCGCTGATTTCGCTCTTCTTCGGGCAGGCGGCGGTGGTCAGATAGATCTCGACGTGCACGCTTCCGTCGGCGCCCAGATCGATGCTCTTGACCATCCCCAGTTCGGTGATGGGGCGGCGTAGTTCAGGGTCGATCACCTTGCCCAGCGCTGAGCGGATAGCCGTGGTCAGATCGGTTGCGTCATCTTGGGTTGCGGACATCAACGCCGAGTCTAGGCGGCTCGGCCGCAAGGCTTTCGCCGACGGTCAGCTGACCGGGGCCAGTACCGGTTCTCCGGGTGCCGGCGGGCTCGGCTGTGCCGGGCCGGCGGGCTTGGGCGTCGGTGCGCCGTTGGGTGCCCGGTTCGCCGGTGCCGCCGGGGCGGGTGCGGGGGCAGCTGGTGCGGGCGGTGCGGCCGGAGGCATCGGTGGCGGGGCGAACGGGTCGGGGAACGCCGGCGCGGCCGGGGGAGCCGGGGGTGCGGCGGGAGCGATGACGATCCCGCCGTTGGGGATGGGGCCGGCGCCCGGTGGCAGCGAGTCAGGGGTTTGCGAGCTGATGCAGATCAGGGTGCAGCCCGGAGTGGCCACCGGAGCCGGCTGCGGCACCTGGGCCGGCGGCATCCACGGCCACATCGGCGTCTGCGGGTTCTGGTACAGGTTCGGGTACTGCGCGACGATCTGTGGCTGCCCGAAGTCGATCAGCGGCATGTGCTGGCCCATCGGGTCGCCGACGCCCAATCCGGTGACATTCATCGGCAGGTTCGGCCCGAGGCCTTCGGGGTGTTCGAGGTGCGCGTCGCCGATCGGGGGCGGGGGACCGGTGATCGGCGGCAGGTCGACCGGAACCACGCCGGTGGCGTAGGCGGCGGCCCAGCCCAGCACGTTCTGGGCGTAGGACATCGAGTTGTTGTAGCGCAGGATCGCGGCCATCACCTGCTGCGGATCGCGCAGGTTCAGCCCGCCGCTGCACAGGTACCGGGCGGCGGCCAGGGTGGCGTCGAACAGGTTCTGCGGGTCGGGGATTCCATCGCCGTCACCGTCGACGGCATAGCGCGCCCAGGTGCCCGGGAGGAACTGCATGGGACCCATGGCGCGGGCGTAGGTCACCCGGTTGCCCTGGTCCCGCTGCACGATGACCTCGTTGCCGGGCAGCGTGCCGTCCAGTGCCGGGCCGTAGATCGGGTTGGTCGCGGTGCCGCGGGCGTCGACGGCGCCGCCACCCGCGTGCCCCGACTCGATGCGTCCGATGCCGGCGAGCAGGTTCCAGCTGACTCCGCAGCCCGGTTGCGCGGTCGACATCTTCTGCTCGGCATTGCGGTAGGCCGACAGCGCCATGATCGGAATCCCCAGTGCGCCAGGGGTATTCACGACGGTGGGGGGCGGCGGCGCGGAACTGGTGGCCGCGGCGACGTGGAAGCTGGTCGGCACCCGCTGGATGGAGATGACGGTGGGGCCGGAGAGGTCGGTGTGCGGAGCTGGGCCGACGGCGGCCACCGGTGTGATCGCGGCGCGGTGCGGTTGATTCTTCCCGTGCAGTGACGGCGCTGCGGCACCGACCGCGCTGGCGAAGATCAGCGGCGAGATCATGGCGACGCCGAAAACCGGTGTGCGGGTGACGCGAAGTGCCGTCTGCCGCACCTTCGCGACGGCCGGGTTGTCAGCCCAGCGTCCCCCAATATGCACCTCGACCGTCCTCAAATTCTGTGAGCCGCCGGGAAACTGACTAGTTGTTAGCTTCGTGAACTAGATCACCATACATAACTCTCGTCACGGGAGTAATGCAATGGGCGACTTCATTCTCAGCTGGTTTTCTTAGCACGGCGCTCAGCACCGTCGGACACCGCCGTCTGCACGTCCGCCAACAGGTTTTTCAGGCTTTCAAGTTCGTGACGCAGGTAGTCACGCGTGGGAACTTCGCCGATGGCCAACCGCAGCGCGGCCAGTTCGCGGGCCAGGTATTCGGTGTCGGCCTTGGTCTGCGCCGCGCGGCGCCGATCCTCTTCCAGGGCGACCCGGTCGCGGTTCTCCTGCCGGTTCTGGGCGAGCAGGATCAGCGGCGCGGCGTAGGCGGCCTGGGTGGAGAACGCCAGGTTGAGCAGGATGAAGGGGTACGGGTCCCATTGCCAGCGGATGGCGATCATGTTGATCGCAATCCACACCAGCACGACGACCGTCTGCAGGAGCAGGTAGCGACCGGTGCCGAAAAACCGTGCGATGGACTCGGTGAACTGTCCTACCGTCTCGGGGTCCAACCGCGGCGTGTAGCGGCGTGAGGTACGCGGGGTGTACAGCCGTCGCGTCGTCTGGGATTTGCTCATACGGCATCTCCGGTCCGTGGCGGCCTGCCGGCGGGATCGAGCTGCTGAACGTCCACGCGCCAGTCATGAGGCAGCAGATGGTCGAGCAGGTCGTCCACCGTCACCGCGCCCAACAGATGGTTCTGGTCGTCGACCACCGGACCGCACACCAGGTTGTAGGCGGCGAAATACCGTGTGACCGCACCCAACTGGGTCTCAGGCGACAGCGTCAGCAGATCGGTGTCGACGATGCCGCCGACCAGTTCGGACGGCGGGTCGCGAAGCAGCCGCTGCAGGTGCACGCAGCCCAGGTAGTGGCCGGTGGGAGTAGCGGTCGGCGGGCGTGCCACGAACACCATCGAGGCCAGTGCGGGGGTCAGGTCAGGATCGCGGAGTCGGGCCAGCGCCTCGGCGACCGAGGTGTCCGGGGTGAGCACGACCGGATCGGACGTCATCAGCCCGCCTGCCGTGTCAGGAGAGTGCTTAAGTAGTCGCCGCACCGGGTCGGAGTCGTCGGGATCCATTCGGGTCAGCAACATCTCGGCGTCGGTCGGGTTGAGCACCCCCAGCACGTCGGCGGCGTCGTCGGGATCCATCTCCTCGAGCACGTCGGCCGCGCGGTCGGTGCCCAGTTGCGCCAGGACCTCGGCCTGATCCAGTTCGGGCAGCTCCTGCAGGATGTCGGCCAGCCGGTTGTCGTCGAGCGCCTTGAACACCTCGTAGCGGCGCTTGGTGGGCAGCCCCCGGATAGCGTCGGCGACGTCGACGGCCCGCCGTCCCTCGAACTGGTCCAGCAACTGCGCCACGCCCTGACCCGGCATGGCCAGGGCCGATGGAGTCAATCCCTGCACGTTCTGCCAGTCCACAACGTGCACCGGGCCGCGACGTCCCAGCCGGCGTTGGGTGCGTACCGCCACCCTGGTCACCACCCAGTCGCGGGTCCGGGTCTGCTCGATACCCAGGTCGGTGACCACGACGTCAACACCGGCCAGGTCGGGCAGGTCGGGGTCGTTGACCCGTACCGGGGTGTCGAGCACCTGTCCCATCGCCAGCACCTCGCCGGGGCGCTGCTCGAAGTGGCGCAGCGACACGTTGCCGGTCCGCAGTGTCACCGCGTCCGGTTCGATCGCCGCGACCCGCAGGATCGGGATGAAGATGCTGCGCCGGGTGGCGAGATCGACGACCAGGCCGAGCACGCGTGGTTGCTGGCGGACGATGCTAATGCTGATCACGACGTCGCGGACGCGCCCGAAGGATTCGCCGAGGGGGCCGAGCACCATCATGCGCGGCAGCCGTGCCACGTACACCCTGTTGACCGACGCCATAGGAGAGAGCGTAGGCAGCGGGTGTGGAGGCGGCAGGTTGGGGCCGCGTGGCGATCGCAAGCCCGGCGGAGCCGGGCGCGGCGGGTCGCCACCATCGGGTTGCGTGGCGATCGCAAGCCCGGCGGAGCCGGGCGCGGCGGGTCGCCACCGGAGGACCGGCCGGCGCCTACCTCAGTGCGAGCCGAGACTGAACATCACTGCGATGAAATAGACCAGCAGAGTCGCGGCGCTGATCACGATGCCGGCCACCGCGAGGCCGAAGCCGTCTTCGCGAGTCTGCTTGATCTGGTTGATCGCTACCGTGCCGCAGGCAATGCCCGCGATCGAGCCGACACAGCAGAAGACGCCGACGATGCCGCAGACCAGCGCGATGATCGCCATCGTGTTGGTGCCGGTCTGCATGGACCCGTAGCCGCCGCCGTAGTAGTCCGGACCCGGGTAGTAACCGGCCGGGGGCGAGCCGTACGGGCCGGGCATCGGCGGGGGCGGCGGCGAGAAGGGCGGGGGATTGCCATAACCCGGGGCCGCGGCGCCGTACGGCGGCGGTGTGTAGCCGGACGGCGGAGTCGGCGGCGGATAGCCGGCCGCCAGGTTGGGCGGGTACCCGGGTGCCGGGTTGGGCGGGTAGCCAGGCGCCGGGTTGGGCGAGTAGCCGGGCGCCGGGCTGGGCTGGTAGTCGGGCGGGTAGCCGGGGAGCGGCGCCTCCTGAGTGGGCGGGTAGTCGACCGGAGGTGGCGGGTACTCCGCTGCCGGAGACGACGACGGCGCGACCCACGGAGCGTCGGATACCGGCTGCTCAGCGGCTTGCGTCTGATTCGACGGGGCGGGCTGCGCGGTGTCGTTGTGCTGGCCGGAGGAGTCGCCGGGAGCTGTCATGGAGATGAACGTAGCGTATGGGCCGGCAGTGGGTACGGCGTCGATGCAGGGCGCAGGCGCCCCGCTCCGGCCAGGTGAAATGTGCGGCCCGCGGGGGTATGGATAGTGCGCCCCGGATGCGTAGGTGGAACGATGGCTTGCGTAAAGGCGGGCAGGAGGAGAATGAGGTACCGATGACTAGCCCATTCCAACCCGGACAACCACCCGCCGGCGGGGCTGCGGGTCGACGCAATGTGCCCGGGCTGCCGACGCCGCCCAAAGGCTGGCCGGTGGGTTCGTACCCGACCTACGCCGAGGCGCAGCGTGCCGTCGACTACCTGTCCGATCAGGAGTTTCCCGTCCAGCAGGTGACCATCGTGGGGGTGGACCTGATGCAGGTGGAACGCGTCACGGGCCGGCTGACCTGGGGCAAGGTGCTCGGCGGCGGAGTGCTCAGCGGTGCCTGGCTCGGTTTGTTCATCGGCCTGGTGCTCGGCTTCTTCAGCCCGAACCCGTGGGGCGCGCTGATCACCGGCCTGGTCGCCGGAGTTTTCTTCGGGCTGATCACGTCGGCCGTGCCGTACGCCATGGCCCGGGGCACCAGGGACTTCAGCTCGACCATGCAGTTGGTCGCCGGCCGATACGACGTGCTGTGCGACCCCCAGAACGCCGAGAAAGCGCGAGATCTGCTGGCGCGTCTGGCGATCTGACTGGTGAACCGTCGCGTGCGGCGGTGGGGGGCGGCCGCACTGGCGGCGTTGACCACCGCCTCGGTGCTCTCGGCCTGCGGGTCGGGCGGTCACGGTCTGGTGATCAGCTTCTACACGCCGGCCACCGACGCAGCGACGTTCACCGCCGTCGCCCAACGGTGTTCGGAACAGGCCGCCGGCCGGTACCGCATTGAGCATGTGAGCCTGGCCAGATCGCCCGACCAGCAACGGCTGCAACTTGCCAGGCGACTGACCGGGCACGACGACACCCTGGACGTGATGGCGCTGGACGTGGTGTGGACCGCCGAGTTCGCCGAAGCGGGGTGGGCGCTGCCGCTGTCCGACGATCCGACGGGACTGACCGAGTCCGACGCCACCGCCGATACACTGCCGGGTCCGCTGAAGACGGCGACCTGGAATCATCGCGTCTACGGTGCACCCGTCACCACTAACACCCAATTACTGTGGTACCGAACGGATCTGGTGCGTCAACCGCCGCGCGACTGGGCTGCCATGGTGGCGGAGGCGGGCCGCTTGCAGGCCTCGGGTGAGCCCAGCTGGATCGCCGTGCAGGCCAACGAGGCCGAGGGGCTGGTGGTCTGGTTCAACACCCTGCTGGTCAGCGCGGGCGGGCAGGTGCTCTCCGAAGACGGCAAGCGCGTCACCCTGACCGACACCCCCGAACACCGCGCCGCGACGGTGACCGCGCTGCGGATCCTGAAGGCGGTGGCCACCGCGCCGGGCGCAGACCCGTCGATCACCCGCAGCGACGAGGGCGCGGCGCGGCTGGCTGTCGAACAGGGCAAGGCGGCGCTGGAGGTCAACTGGCCCTACGTCTTTGCCTCGATGCTGGAGAACGCGGTGAAAGGCGGTGTGGCGTTCCTGCCGCTGAACCGTGACCCCGCCCTGGCCGGCAGCGTCAACGGAGCCGGTACGTTCACGCCGAGCGACGAGCAGTTCAACCTGGCCTACGCGGCCAGTCAGCGGGTGTTCGGTTTCGCGCCCTACCCCGGTGTGGCGGCCGGCCAACCGGCCAAAGTCACGATCGGCGGGCTGAATCTGGCGGTGGCCAGCACCACCGGGCACCGGCGTGAAGCGTTCGAAGCAGTCCGCTGCATACGCAACCTGCAGAACCAGAAGTACATCGCGATCGAAGGCGGACTGCCTCCGGTACGGACCTCGCTGTATTCCGACCCGCAGTTCCAGGCTAAATACCCGATGTACGGCATCATCCGCCAGCAACTCACCGATGCCGCAGTGCGCCCCGCTACTCCGGTGTACCAAGCGGTGTCGATCCGATTGGCTTCGGTGCTGAGTCCGATCACGGCGATCGACCCGGAACGCACGGCAGACGAACTCGCCGTGCAGGTGCAGAAGGCGATCGACGGCAAAGGGTTGCTGCCGTGAACGGCGACCATGCAGCGCGAAGCGATGAGGAACGGCGCCATGTCGTCTGAACGGCGGCTCGCGTACCTGCTCGTCGCACCCGCGGTGACCCTGATGCTCGCGGTGACGGCCTACCCCATCGGTTATGCGATATGGCTGAGCCTGCAACGCAACAACCTGGCCACCCCCGAGGACACCGCGTTCGTCGGACTGGGCAATTACCAGACGATCCTGACCGACCGGTACTGGTGGACCGCACTGGCCGTGACGCTGGCGATCACCGTCGTCTCGGTGACGCTGGAATTCGTGCTCGGCGTGTCCCTGGCGCTGGTGATGCATCGCACCCTGATCGGCAGGGGACTGGTACGCACCGCGGTGCTGATCCCGTACGGCATCGTCACGGTCGTCGCGTCCTACAGCTGGTACTACGCCTGGACGCCGGGCACCGGTTACCTCGCCAATCTGCTCCCTGGCGGGAGTGCGCCACTGACGCAACAGATTCCGTCGCTCGGTGTGGTGGTGATCGCTGAGGTGTGGAAGACGACCCCGTTCATGGCGCTGCTACTGCTGGCCGGATTGGCGCTGGTGCCCGAGGACCTGTTGCAGGCGGCACAGATCGACGGCGCGGATGCCTGGCGGCGGCTGACCAGGATCACCCTGCCGATCATCAAGCCCGCGGTGGTGGTGGCGGTGCTGTTCCGGACGCTGGACGCGTTCCGGATCTTCGACAACATCTACGTGCTGACCGCCGGCGCCAACAACACCGGGTCGGTGTCGATCCTGGGCTACGACAATCTGTTCAAGGGCTTCAACCTCGGCCTGGGCTCGGCGATCAGCGTGCTGATCTTCCTGTGCGTGGGCATCATTGCGCTGGTTTTCATCAAGCTGTTCGGCGCATCTGCTCCGGGGAGTGACGTAGATGTCCGGTGATTCCGTCAAGCGCGCGACGTTCTGGGTCGTGATCGACATGCTGGTGGTCGGCTATGCCTTGCTGCCGGTGCTGTGGATCCTCAGCCTGTCGCTCAAGCCGACGTCAATGGTCAAGGACGGCAAGCTGATTCCGTCATCGGTGACGCTGGACAACTATCGCGGCATCTTCCGCGGTGATTTCTTTTCCTCGGCGCTGGTCAATTCGATCGGCATCGGGTTGACCACCACCGTGATCGCGGTGGTGCTGGGCGCGATGGCGGCCTATGCGGTGGCCCGGCTGAGTTTCCCGGGTAAGCGCGCCCTGATCGGAATGACGCTGCTGATCACGATGTTTCCCGCGATCTCGCTGGTGACGCCGCTGTTCGATATCGAACGCGCCGTCGGGTTGTTCGACACCTGGCCTGGGCTGATCCTGCCCTACATCACCTTCGCTTTGCCGCTGGCGATCTATACGCTGTCGGCGTTCTTTCGCGAGATCCCCTGGGACCTGGAGAAAGCGGCCAAGATGGATGGCGCCACGCCTGGCCAGGCGTTCGTCAAGGTGATCGTCCCGCTGGCGGCCCCGGGCCTGGTGACGGCGGCCATCCTGGTGTTCATCTTCGCCTGGAACGACCTGCTGCTCGCCCTGTCGCTCACGGCCACCCGGGCAGCGATTACGGCGCCGGTCGCGATCGCGAACTTCACCGGCAGCTCCCAATTCGAAGAGCCGACCGGGTCGATCGCCGCGGGTGCGATCGTGATCACGATTCCGATCATTGTCTTCGTTCTCATATTCCAACGACGCATTGTTGCCGGGTTGACCTCCGGCGCTGTGAAGGGATAGCGCGATGGCCGAGATTGTGCTGGAACACGTCAACAAGAGTTACGCCGACGGGCATACCGCGGTGCGTGATCTGAGCATCACCATCGCCGACGGCGAGTTCCTGATTCTGGTCGGGCCGTCCGGCTGTGGGAAGACCACCACACTGAACATGATTGCCGGACTGGAAAATATCACCTCGGGTGAATTGCGCATCGGCGGCGAACGGGTCAACGAGAAAGCGCCCAAGGACCGCGACATCGCCATGGTGTTCCAGTCCTATGCGCTGTATCCGCACATGACGGTCCGGCAGAACATCGCGTTCCCACTGACGCTGGCGAAGATGAAGAAGGCCGATATCGCGCAGAAGGTCGAGGAGACGGCCCGGATCCTGGACCTGACAGACCTGTTGGACCGTCGCCCCTCGCAGTTGTCGGGCGGTCAGCGCCAGCGGGTGGCGATGGGCCGGGCGATTGTGCGCCAGCCCAAGGCTTTTCTGATGGACGAGCCGCTGTCCAACCTGGACGCCAAGCTGCGGGTACAGATGCGCGGCGAGATCGCGCGCCTGCAGAAGAGGCTGGGCACCACCACCGTCTACGTCACCCACGACCAGACCGAGGCCATGACGCTGGGGGATCGCGTGGTGGTGATGCATGGCGGTATCGCACAGCAGATCGGCACGCCCACCGAGCTTTACGAGCGGCCCGCGAATCTGTTCGTGGCCGGCTTCATCGGTTCGCCGGCGATGAACTTCTTCCCGGCCACGCTGACGTCGTTCGGATTGAAGCTGTCGTTCGGGGAGGTGACGTTGACGCCGGAGGTGCAGCAGGTGATCGCCGGACACCCCGAACCGGAGAACGTCATCGTGGGATTGCGCCCCGAGCATATCCACGACGCGGCGCTGATCGACGGCTACCAGCGGATCGGCTCGCTGACCTTCGAGGTCACCGTCGACCTGGTCGAGTCGCTGGGCTCCGACAAGTACGTGTACTTCACCACCGCGGGTCCGCAGGTGCATTCGACCCGGCTGGACGAGGTGGCCGCCGAATCGGAAGTCCATGAGAACCGTTTTGTGGCAAGGGTTCCCGCCGAGTCGAAAGCGGCGACCGGGCAACCGATCGAGTTGGCGTTCGATCCCGGCAAACTCGCTGTGTTCGACGCCGACTCGGGTGTGAACCTGACGGTGCCGGCCGCGCAGTGATTCTCGACGACGTCCGCGCCCACCTGCGCGACCACTTCGGCGCCCAGCCCGATTCGGCGAGCGTGACCTTCCTCGGTGCGGAGCCGATCGAGGTGCTGCGTTTCCGGGATCAGCCGGTGGTGCACTATGTTTCGCTGGGCTGCTCGCGCTACCCGATGACCGACCCGACCGAGATGATCGCCGACCACCTACGCGGCCCGCGCGCCGAAGTGGTTCTGGCCCTGCGTGACCCCGGTCCGATCAAGGGGCTGGTACGCACCATGGCGATCCTGGCCGCCACGCCGGCGGTGGACGGTCTGGTGCTGGTGCCCGATGCGCTGATCGACCTGGGGGCGCCGTTGTGGCAGCCTGCTCCGTTCACCGCGGTGTTGCTGGGGCACAGCGACGTTCCCGATCTGGCGCTGGAGCCGCCGCGCGAGCCGGTGCAGTTCCTGTCCGCCACGCCTATCACAGCCAACGAAGCGGCCTGGGTCCGGCTCAAAGGCGCCGCCGCCATGCGCGAAGCCTGGCGGAATGATGGCGTGGACGTGCTGGACCCGAATCGTCCTGCGGCCCAGCCGAGTTGAGCGGGCGCACCGTCGAGTGTGAATCGCCCGACGCGACATGCCGCCGGAGCGTCGGGTAATTCACGGTCGCGGGGCGGCGGGACGGGCGAGAGCCGCTAAAGCCAGTCGCGGCGGCGGAAACTGAAGTAGAGGGCCACACAGATCACCACCATGGCGGCGACCACAGTGGGGTAGCCCCACCGTGAGTCGAGTTCGGGCATGAAGTGGAAGTTCATGCCGTAGATCCCGGCGACCATGGTGGGCACGGCGACGATACCGGCCCAGGCCGAGATCTTGCGCATGTCCATGTTCTGCTGCATCCCGACCCGGGCGAGCGCGGCCTGCACCAAGGAGTTGAGCATGTCGTCGTAGCTGGCGATCTGTTCAGCGGCCTGGGTCTGGTGGTCGGCGACGTCGCGCAGGTAGCGGCGCACTTCCTTGTTGATCAGGTCCTTATTCTCGACCTGCATGCGCTGGAAGGCATTCGAGAGCGGCGCCACACACCGGCGCAACTCTACGACTTCGCGCTTGAGCAGGTAGATCGGCTCGACGTCGATCTTCTTGCCCGGCGCGAAGGCGACCACCTCGATGGCGTCCACGTCGTCTTCCATCAGGCTGGTGACGCCCAGGTAGTGGTCCACCACATAGTCGGCGATCGCGTGCATCACCGCATACGGGCCCAGTCGCAGATGCTCGGGGTTGCAATCCATCCGCTTACGGACCTCGTGCAGGCCGCCATGCTCGCCGTGACGGACGGTCACCACGAAGTCGGCGCCGACGAAGATCATGATCTCCCCGGTTTCGACGATCTCGCGGGCCAGCACCACCGACTCGTGCGGCACATAGTTCACGGTCTTGAGCACCAGGAACAGGGAATCGTCGTAGCGCTCGAGCTTGGGGCGCTGGTGGGCGACCACGGCGTCCTCGACGGCCAACGGGTGCAAACCGTACGCATCGGCCACCTCTTGCATCTGCGGTTGGTCGGGCTCGTGCAGCCCGATCCAGGCGAAAGCCTCCTGACCGTCCTGCTCGAGGTCGCGGACCTTCGCCAGCGCGTCAGCGGGGGTGAACTTGCCGGGCAGCCGGCGTCCGTCGACGTAGACGCCGCAGTCGACCAACGTCTGGGCCGGCGGATTGGGCACCGGATGCACATGCTGCTGGCGAGTTCGCGCGACGGGGCGGAGAGCTTCGGGCAATGCGTCAAACCCTGGGAACACATCCACCTCCAATCACGGCGCCGGTCTGTAGGCGGTGGTCATCGTACGCGCCCGGGCCGAACAAAAAGAGACGTAACGGTGCTGTCAGCAGCTACTTCCCAGCTGCCCGGCGGACCGGCGATTTCGCAGAGGCGGCGGTGCGCTAGTTTCGACCCGAACCAGTCTTACTCAAAGGAGCAGAACCGACGTGAGCGCAAGTCCTCTCAAGGTCGCCGTCACCGGTGCCGCCGGGCAGATCGGCTACAGCCTGTTGTTCCGCCTGGCCAGCGGCTCGCTGCTGGGCCCGGACCGTCCGATCGAGCTGCGGCTGCTGGAGATCGAGCCGGCACTCAAGGCGCTCGAGGGCGTGGTGATGGAACTGGACGACTGCGCGTTCCCGCTGCTGGCCGGCGTGGAGATCGGCGCTGACGCCAACAAGATCTTCGACGGCGTGAACCTCGCTCTGCTGGTCGGCGCGCGGCCGCGTGGCCCGGGCATGGAGCGCGGCGACCTGCTGGAGGCCAACGGCGCGATCTTCACCGCCCAGGGCAAGGCGCTGAACTCGGTGGCCGCCGACGACGTGCGCATCGGCGTCACCGGCAACCCGGCCAACACCAACGCGCTGATCGCGATGACCAACGCCCCCGACATCCCCAATGAGCGGTTCTCCGCGCTGACCCGGTTGGACCACAACCGGGCCATCTCGCAGCTGGCCCGCAAGACCGGGACCAAGGTCACCGACATCAAGAAGATGACGATCTGGGGCAACCACTCGGCCACCCAGTACCCGGACATCTTCCACGCCGAGGTGGGCGGCAAGAACGCCGCCGAGGTCGTCAACGACCAGGACTGGATCGAGAACGACTTCATCCCGACCGTCGCCAAGCGCGGCGCGGCCATCATCGACGCCCGCGGCGCCTCCTCGGCCGCCTCGGCAGCCTCGGCCACCGTCGACGCGGCCCGCTCGTGGTTGCAGGGCACCCCGGACGGCGACTGGGTGTCGATGGCTGTGATCTCCGACGGCTCCTACGGCGTGCCCGAAGGCCTGATCTCGTCGTTCCCGGTCACCACCAAGGACGGCAACTGGTCGATCGTGCAGGGCCTGGAGATCGACGACTTCTCCCGTGCCCGGATCGACAAGTCCACCGCGGAGCTGGCCGACGAGCGCAGCGCCGTGACGGAGCTGAAGCTGATCTGAGTCCGCGCGGATTGCCGCGAAGAGACGCAAAATCGCCTGGGAGCGCCAGCTCCCAGGCGATTTTGCGTCTGCTCGCGCAGCTAGCTGCCGCGGCCGGAAATGGGATTTCCATGCCCGTTCCGATAGCGATTCTGGATTGATAGCCGGGCTGAGTAGTCTGAGTGCCGTGTCCGAAACCCTCGAGAGCTCCCAAGTCATCGTCACGGACGACGAAATCTTCGTGGCACACGAAGGCGGCAAGCTTTCGGTAGGCCTGACCTCTCCGCTCGACACCCAGCGCGCGCTGTCGATCGCCTATACCCCGGGCGTGGCACAGGTGAGCCGTGCGATCGCCACGGACCGCACCCTGGCTGCGCGCTACACCTGGGCCAACCGGTTGGTCGCCGTGGTGAGCGATGGGACCGCCGTACTCGGCCTCGGTGACATCGGCCCGGAGGCGTCGTTGCCGGTGATGGAAGGCAAGTGCGCGCTGTTCAAGGAGTACGGCGGGCTGAACGCCATCCCGATCGTGCTGGACACCAAGGATCCCGACGAGATCGTCGAAACCCTGGTTCGGCTGCGGCCGACGTTCGGCGCCGTCAACCTGGAGGACATCTCGGCGCCGCGCTGTTTCGAGATCGAGCGGCGGGTCATCGAGGCGCTGGACTGCCCGGTGATGCACGACGACCAGCACGGCACCGCGGTGGTCTCCCTGGCGGCGATGATGGGCGCCACCAAGGTGCTGGGCCGGGACATGACCTCGCTGCGGGTGGTGGTCTCCGGCGCCGGAGCCGCCGGCGTGGCCTGCACCAATCTTCTTCTGGCAAGCGGGGTTTCGGATATCACCGTGCTGGACTCGCGCGGCATCGTGCACAACGGCCGGGACGACATGAACAGCGTCAAGGTGGACCTGGCCCGGCGCACCAACCCGAGCGGTCGCACCGGTGGGATGGTCGAGGCGCTCGACGGCGCCGACGTGTTCCTCGGGGTGTCCGGCGGACTGGTCCCCGAGCAGCTGATCGCGACCATGGCACCCGACGGAATCGTGTTCGCGCTGTCCAACCCGGACCCCGAGATCCATCCCGACGTCGCGGCCAAGTACGCGGCAGTCGTGGCCACCGGGCGCAGCGACTTCCCGAACCAGATCAACAACGTGCTGGCGTTCCCCGGCATCTTCCGCGGCGCGCTGGACGTCGGGGCGCGCCGCATCACCGAGAAGATGATGGTGGCCGCGGCCGAGGCGATCTATTCGGTGGCCAGCGAAGACCTCGCCGTCGACCGGATCGTGCCGAGCCCGCTGGACCGGCGCGTCGGAGAAGCCGTGGCTACCGCCGTGGCGCTGGCCGCAGAAGACTCCCACTGGGTGTGAGCATCGGCAGGCTGGCCGCGCTGCTGCTCGGCCTGGTGCTGATCGTCGCCGGGTGTTCGGGCCAAGACGGCCGCCGGCACCCGGATCTGGCGGTCGGATCCGCTCTGGACGGGGATTCGAAGTTACTTGCCGCACTGTATGTTTCGGCCTTGCGGTCGTACGGGTTTCCGTCGCACGCCGAGGCGGCCGCGGACCCGATGGCCAAACTGGACTCCGGTGCGTTCACCGTCGTTCCCGGCTACACCGGCCGGGTGCTGCGTCAGTTGCAGCCGGGTGCCTCCGAACTGGCCGACAAGCAGGTGTACCAAGCCATGAACGCCGCGCTGCCCGAAGGCGTGGCCGCCGGTGATTACGCCACCGCTGCCGAGGACAAGCCGACGTTGATCGTGACGCCCGCGACCTCAGCGGCCTGGGGCGGTAGCGATCTGACCCTGCTGCTCACGCACTGCGACGGACTGGCGGTCGGTGCGGTCACCGGACGGCCGGCACCCTCGCCGGTGGGCTCGTGCAAGCTGCCCGCCCCGCGCGAATTCCCGGACGGCACAACGATGTTCGCCGCACTACGGGCCGGCGAACTGACCGCGGCGTGGGCAACCTCGGCCGACCCCGGCATTCCGCCGGACCTGATCGCGTTGGCCGACAGCAGCAAAGACTCGTTGGTCCAGGCCGAGAACGTGGTGCCGCTGTACCGGCGCAACGCGTTGAGTACCCGACAGTTGTTGGCAGTCAACGAGATTGCCGGGGTGCTCGACACCGCCGCGCTGGCCGACCTGCGCCGCAAGGTCGCTGCCGGGGCCGACCCGCAGGCGGTGGCCGACGGGTGGTTGGGCGAGCACCCGCTGGGACGCTAGCTGGGGATGATGCGGCCGGTGACCAGTTCGACGATCCGCTGGTAACCCGAGCCGGTCACCCGCACCATCATGTCCAGCGCCACGGCGTCGGGACCGACGAGTACCCGCGCCTTGTTCTTGCGTACCGCGTTGAGGATGATCTTGGCGGCCTTGCGCGGGCTGGTATTGGCCAGCCGCTTGTCGAACAACTGGGCCAGCTCGTCGCGGTCCAGTCCTTCGGCGACGGTGGCGTTGCGGGCGATCGCGGTCTTGATGCCGCCGGGGTGCACGGTGGTGACGCCGACGCGGTGGCCGCTCTGGCGCATCTCCTGGCGCAACGCCTCGGTGTAGCCGCGGACCGCGAACTTGGCTGCGTTGTAGGCGGAATAGCCGGGTACCGAGAACAGGCCGAACACGCTGGAGATGTTGATGACGTGGCCGTCGCCGGAGGCGATCAGGTGCGGCAGGAACGCCTTGGTGCCGTTCACCACGCCCCAGAAGTCGACATCCATCACCCGTTCGATGTCCTTGAACTGCTCGACTTCCACGCTGCCCGTGTGCCCGATGCCGGCGTTGTTGTAGATCTGGTTGACCTTGCCGAAATGCTCTTTGACCTCGTCGGCATACAGCAGGAAGCTCTCGCGCTCGGTGACGTTGAGCCGGTCGGCCTTGACCTGCACGCCGATCGCCTTGAGCTGCTCCTCGGTGTCGGCCAGCCCCTCGGTGTCGATGTCGCTGATCGCCAGGCTGGCACCGGAGCGGCCCAGTTCGATCGCCAGTGCCTGCCCGATGCCCGACCCCGCGCCGGTTACCACGGCGACCTTGCCCGCGAACCCCTCCATGAGCACCCTCCCTTGTCCGAAGCTCCGCGTCGAGATTAGCCGGTACCGGTGGTCCGAGGTATCAGCGGGTGCCACGAGTCAGAGTTCCGAAAGTCGGACGTAAAGGCTCTAAACCTCGCCCTCCCTTGCCTCGCGCACTCCTGAACTGCCGCAGGGTGCGTCCCTCCGAAGCACGGGCCGCGCGCAGGTCTGCGGTATCGTCGTCGACGATCGCAGGAGCCTGACGAGCACGAATGCAACGGGTGAAGCACTGTGAAAGTAGGCGAGCCGCTGCCGTTCGGGACGGTGACGTGGCTACTGGCTGAGGCGGCGGACTCGACCCGGCTATGGCGCACGGATGCGCAGGCCATGAACTCCGCCGTGGCCCGTCTCGATCACGCCGTGTGCGACGTGATCGACACCTATGGGGACGTGCAGCGTCTGGAGCAGGGCGAGGCCGGACGGTTGATCCTCGCGTTTGCCCGCCCCTCCGACGCCGTGGCCGCCGCGCTCGACTTGCAGCGAGCGCCGCTGAGCCCCATCGAGTTGCGCATCGCGCTGCACACCGCCGAGGTTCGGGCGCGCGGCGGCACCAACGATGCCGGCCTCACGGTGGACAAGACGGCACGTCTGCGTGATCTGGCCCATGGTGGCCAGACGGTGATGTCGGCCGCCACCGAAAGCCTGATCCTCGATCGCCTTCCGGCCGGTGCGTGGTTGACCGACCTGGGAACCCACCGGCTGCGCGACATACCGCGTGCGGAGCGCGTGGTGCAGTTGAGTCATCCGGACGTACGTGTCGAGTTCCCGCCGCTGCGCAGCTTCGGTGACGCTGTTGCACGCTGGCTTCCTACCCCGTTGACGAGCTTTGTCGGGCGCGGCGCGCAGATCGAGCAGATCCGCGGGTTGTTGGCCGGCAACCGGCTGGTGACGCTCACCGGCACCGGCGGCGTCGGCAAGTC
Source organism: Mycobacterium sp. (assembly GCA_003987775.1). Lineage (GTDB taxonomy): Bacteria > Actinomycetota > Actinomycetes > Mycobacteriales > Mycobacteriaceae > Mycobacterium. The sequence continues at coordinate 36,593 of RXJD01000071.1, read as the reverse complement.
GCGGCTCGCGGCGGAGGTGGCGGCGCAGCTGGCCGGAGAGTTCAGCGCTGCCTGGTATGTGGATTTGGCCCCGGTCAGCGAGCCGGAACTGGCCGCAATCGCGGTTGCGCGGGCACTCGGGCTTCATGACCAGCCGGGCAGTCCCACCTTGGACAGCGCGCTGCGTTACCTCGCCGACAGTGACGCGTTGCTGGTGTTGGACAACTGTGAGCACCTGCTCGATGCGGTCGCCGCAGTGGCGATCGCGTTTCTGGACGGCTGCCCGGAGGTCCGTTTGCTGGCCACCAGCCGTGAGCCGCTGCGGATCGCCGGAGAGGTGAACTGGCGCGTCCCGCCGCTGTCACTGGCCGATGAAGCGGTCGAGTTGTTCAACGACCGGGCACGGCGAGCCCGGCCGGATTTTCGCCTTACCGAGGACGAGGCTGCCACGGTGGCCAGAATCTGCGCCGGCCTGGACGGTGTGCCCCTGGCCATCGAGTTGGCGGCGGCACGGGTGCGGGCGCTCACCCTCGACGAGATCGCCGACGGTCTGAGTGACCGGTTCCGGTTGCTGACGGGCAGTGCACGCACCTCGGCTCCCCGGCAGCAGACGCTGTGGGCCTCGGTGGATTGGTCCTATCGGCTGCTGACCGGGCCCGAACAGACGCTCTTCCGTCGCATCGGTGTCTTCGTGGGTTGCTTCAGCCTCGACGCTGCGCAGGCGGTGGTGGGGGACTTTCAGCGGCACCAGGTCCTCGACGGGCTGACGCTGCTGGTCGACAAATCGCTGGTCGTGGCCGAGGACAAGGGCGGGCGGACGTGCTTCCGCCTGCTGGAAACGGTCCGTCACTACGCGCTGGAGAAGCTGGCCGAATCCGGCGAGCTGGACCGGGTGCGGCAACGGCACCGGGACTACTACGTGGCGATGGCCGCCTCGTTGGAGGACCCGGCGCGACCGGACTACTCACGTCGCGTCGTCCGGGCGGAGATCGAACTCGGCAACCTACGGGCGGCTTTCTTGTGGAGCAGCGAGCGTGCCGAGTTCGACGTGGCCCTGACGCTCGCGTCGTCGCTGCTGCCGGTGTGGATCGAGCGCGGCCGCGTCGGGGAGGGACGCGCCTGGTTCGGCAGCGTCTTCGGGTCTCCGCGGTGGACACAGCAGCAGGTCTCCGCCGCCGTGCAAGCCCGCGCGTTGGCCGACAAGGCGCTGCTCGACGTCTTTGTCGACGTGCGGTCGGGCATGGAGCAGGCCGAGCTCGCGCTGCAGATCGCGCGCAAGCTCGGCAACCCGGGTCTGCAGTGCTGGGCGCTCACCGTCCACGGCTTGATCACGATGGTCGTGGTCAGCGCCGAGCAGGCGGCGACGTTCTTCGCCGAGGCGATCGATCTCGCCCGGGGAGTGCGGGATCGCTGGCGGTTGAGTCAGATTCTCACGCTGCAAGCCGTCGACGCGCTCCTGGCGGGTTGCCCCGTTGCTGCCGGGGAAGCGGGGAGCGAGGGGCTCGATCTCGCCGACGAGATCGGGTACCGAACCGCGTCGATGTGGTGTCGCTGGTGCCTGGCGTTCGCGCTGATGATGCGGGGGGAGCTGGCCGTTGCCGTCGAACAATTCACCGCTCTGGTCGACGAAGCAGAGGCAGCTCACGAGGTCATGCACCGGGCCAACGGCCTGCAGGGCCTGACCTACGCGCTGGCACACCAAGGGAAGCTCAAAGAAGCGCTCGCCGCCGCAGATGGCGCGCTGGAGGCGGCAAAACTGGGCGGCTACTACGCCGGTATGGGCTATTCGGCGCTGGCCCGGGCGGCGCTGGCAGTCGGAGACGTCGAAACAGCCAAAGCCGCCAGTGAGGAAGCGTCCCGGAATCTCGCCTTGGCCGTCCCGCGGACGGCCGCGGCACGGAGTTCCATCCACGCACAGGTTGCCCTGGCCAGCGGTGATCTCGAAACGGCGCGCCACTGGAGAGACCATGCGGTGCAGGTCACCAGTGGCCGGCACCTGGTGGTCGCGTTGCTCACGCGCGCACGGGTCGCGATGGCTGAAGGCAGGCGTGAACAGGCCGAGCGTGACGCCTACGACGCACTCGCCTCCGCCGAAGACAGCGGGGCGCACCTGGACGTTCCCGAGATCTTCGAATGCCTCGCCATCTTGAGCTGCGATTCCGGTGCTCATGTCCAGGCGGCGCGACTGTTCGGGATGGCAGAGACTGCGCGGCAGCGTCAGGGTTCGGTCAGGTTCGTCATTGACCAGGCCGCCTACGACATCGCCGTCCAGACCGTGCGCGATGCGTTAAGTCAACCGGAGTTCGACGGGGCCTGGGCCGAGGGGGCGTCGATGTCGAGCCAGGACGCGATCGGCTACGGACAGCGCGGGCAGACCGGCCGTAAACGGCCGGCAGCCGGTTGGGACGCACTCACCCCTTCGGAGCGTGACGTCGCGCGGCTGGTTACCGAGGGACTGTCCAACAAAGACGTGGGCACCCGGCTGTTCATCTCGCCGCGGACGGTGCAGACCCACCTCACACACATCTATGCCAAGCTCGGCATCGCGTCGCGTGTCCAGCTCGTGCAGCAGGCGGTCAATCACGGGGCGTGATGTCCCCGACAGCGGGGCCCCGCTACGCGAACGCGGTGTCGATGATCTCCTGCTGCTCCACGGCATGCACCTTCGACGAGCCCGACGACGGCGCCGACATCGCCCGCCGCGAGATCCGCTTGATCCCGCTGAGCCGCTCCGGCAGCACCTCCGGCAGGGTCAGCCCCAGCGACGGCCAGGCGCCCTGGTTGGCCGGCTCCTCCTGCACCCAGAAGTACTGCTTGACGTTGGGGTACCGGTTCAGCGTCTCGTCGAGCCGGCGTCGCGGCAGCGGGGCGAGCTGTTCGAGACGCACGATTGCCACGTCGTCGCGCTTGTCCTTGGCCTTGCGGGCGGCCAGCTCGTAGTAGAGCTTGCCGCTGGTCATCAGGATCCGGCTGACCTTGCTGCGGTCGCCGTCGCCCTCTTCGTAGGTCGGTTCCTCGATCACCGAGCGGAACTTCATCTCGGTGAACTCCTTGATGTCGCTGACCGCGGCCTTGTTGCGCAGCATCGACTTCGGCGTGAACACGATCAGCGGCCGCTTGACACCGTCCAGGGCGTGGCGGCGCAGCAGGTGGAAGTAGTTGGCCGGGGTCGACGGCATGGCGATCGTCATCGAACCCTCCGCCCACAACTGCAGGAAGCGTTCGATGCGCCCCGAGGTGTGGTCGGGACCCTGGCCCTCGTGCCCGTGCGGCAGCAGCAGCACCACCGTCGACAACTGGCCCCACTTCGCTTCACCGGAGCTGATGAACTCGTCGATGATCGACTGGGCGCCGTTGACGAAGTCGCCGAACTGCGCCTCCCACAGCACCACGGCGTCCGGGTTGCCCACGGTGTAGCCGTATTCGAAGCCCACCGCGGCGTACTCCGACAGCGGCGAGTCGTAGACCAGGAACTTGCCGCCGGTGGGGGTGCCGTCCTTGTTCACCGCCAGCAGCTGCAGCGGGGTGAACTCCGCGCCGTTGCTGCGATCGATGATCACCGAGTGCCGCTGGGAGAAGGTGCCGCGGCGGGTGTCCTGGCCGGAGAACCGCACCAGCTTGCCCTCGGCCACCAGCGAACCGAGTGCCAGTAGCTCGCCGAACGCCCAGTCGATCTTGCCCTCGTAGGCCATCTCGCGGCGCTTGTCCAGCACCGGCTGCACCCGCGGATGCGCGGTGAAACCTTCGGGCAGCGCCTTGAACGCGTCGCCGATGCGGGCCAGCAGCGCCTTGTCCACCGAGGTGTCCAGGCCGGCCGGAATCATCTGCAGCGACTCGACCGATTCGCTGGGCTGGGCACCGTGCTTCTCCAGCTCCTTGACCTCGTTGAACACCCGTTCCAGCTGACCCTGGTAGTCGCGCAGCGCGTCCTCGGCCTCTTTGAGCGAGATGTCGCCACGGCCGATCAGGGCTTCGGTGTAGCTCTTGCGCACGCCGCGCTTGTTGTCGACGACGTCGTACATATACGGGTTGGTCATCGACGGGTCGTCGCCCTCGTTGTGACCGCGCCGCCGGTAGCAGAGCATGTCGATGATGACGTCCTTGTGGAACCGCTGCCGGAAGTCGACGGCCAGCTGGGCCACCCACACGCACGCCTCCGGGTCGTCGCCGTTGACGTGGAAGATCGGTGCGCCGATCATCTTGGCGACGTCGGTGCAGTACTCGCTGGACCGCGAGTACTCCGGTGCGGTGGTGAAACCGATCTGGTTGTTGACGATGATGTGGATGGTGCCGCCGACCCGGTAGCCGGGCAGGTGCGCCAGGTTCAGCGTCTCGGCGACCACACCCTGGCCGGCGAAGGCGGCGTCGCCGTGCAGCATCATCGGCACCACCGAGAAGGCCTTCTCGCCCTCGCTGTCGGTGTCGCCGTGGTTGAGCAGGTCCTGCTTGGCCCGCACCAGACCTTCCAGCACCGGGTCGACGGCTTCCAGGTGCGACGGATTGGCCGTCAGCGACACCTGAATGTCGTTGTCGCCGAACATCTGCAGGTACACGCCGGTGGCGCCCAGGTGGTACTTCACGTCACCGGAGCCGTGCGCCTGCGACGGGTTCAGGTTGCCCTCGAACTCGCTGAAGATCTGCGAGTACGGCTTGCCGACGATGTTGGCCAGCACGTTGAGCCGGCCGCGGTGCGGCATCCCGATAACCACCTCGTCCAAGCCGTGCTCGGCGCACTGGTCGATCGCGGCGTCCATCATTGGGATGACGCTTTCGGCGCCTTCGAGCGAGAAGCGCTTCTGGCCCACGTACTTGGTCTGCAGGAACGTCTCGAAGGCCTCGGCGGCGTTCAGCCGGCTCAGGATGTACTTCTGTTGTGCCACAGTCGGTTTGACGTGTTTGGTCTCGACTCGCTCTTCCAGCCAGCGCAGTTGCTCGGGGTCGAGGATGTGGGTGTACTCCACACCGATGTGGCGGCAGTACGCGTCGCGCAGCAGGCCCAGCACGTCGCGCAGTTTCTTGTACTCCGCACCGGCGAACCCGCTGACCTTGAACACCCGGTCGAGGTCCCACAGGGTCAGGCCGTGGGTCAGCACCTCGAGGTCGGGGTGGCTGCGGAACCGGGTCTTGTCCAGCCGCAGCGGGTCGGTGTCGGCCATCAGGTGGCCGCGGTTGCGGTACGCCGCGATCAGGTTCATCACGCGGGCGTTCTTGTCGACGATCGAGTCCGGGTTGTCGGTGCTCCAGCGCACCGGCAGGTACGGGATGCTCAGCTCGTGGAAGATCTCGTCCCAGAAGTCGTCCGAGAGCAGCATCTGGTGGATGGTGCGCAGGAAGTCGCCGGACTCGGCGCCCTGGATGATGCGATGGTCGTAGGTCGAGGTCAGCGTGATCAGCTTGCCGATGCCCAGTTCGGCGATGCGCTCCTCGCTGGCGCCCTGGAACTCGGCGGGGTATTCCATGGCACCGACGCCGATGATCGCGCCCTGGCCGGACATCAACCGCGGCACCGAGTGCACGGTGCCGATGGTGCCGGGGTTGGTCAGCGAAATCGTCACGCCGCCAAAGTCTTCGGCGGTGAGCTTGCCGTCGCGGGCCCGGCGCACGATGTCTTCGTAGGCGGAGACGAACTCGGCGAAGCGCAGCTCTTCGCAGCGCTTGATGCCGGCCACCACCAGGGCACGCTTGCCGTCCTTGCCCTGTAGGTCGATGGCCAGGCCGAGATTGGTGTGCGCGGGGGTGACGGCGTTCGGCTTACCGTCGACCTCGGTGTAGTGCCGGTTCATGTTCGGGAACTGCTTGACCGCCTGCACCAGCGCATAGCCCAGCAGGTGGGTGAACGAGATCTTGCCACCGCGGGTCCGCTTGAGCTGGTTGTTGATGACGATCCGGTTGTCGATCAACAGCTTGGCTGGAATGGCCCGCACGCTGGTCGCCGTCGGCACCTCCAGCGACGCTGACATGTTCTTGACGACGGCCGCGGCCGCGCCGCGCAGCACCTGCACCTCGTCGCCTTCGGCGGGCGGGGGAGGTGCGGCCTTCGGGGCTGCCGGGGCCGGCGCGGGTGCGCCGTTTCCGGATGCGCCGGCGGCGGTGGATTTGGCCGGCTTGACCGGCTCCGGGGCGGGCTTCGCCGGTGCTGCCGGCTTGGTTTCCGCGGGTGCGGCGGCCGCCGGCTTGGCCGGAGCTGCTGGCGCCGGCTTGGCGGGGGCGGGCTTGGCCTCGGCGGGCTTGGTCTTGGTGGCCGTGGGACCGTCCTGGCCCGCCTCGCCCGACGGCTCGGGGTTGTAGTCAACCAGGAACTCGTGCCAGCTCTCGTCGACCGAGGAGGGGTCGTCGCGGAACTTGCGGTACATCTCTTCGACCAGCCACTCGTTTTGCCCGAATGGAGAACTTATGTTGGCCACGGCCGCTGTTCGCCTCAATTCTTGTGTCCTGCAAGCGTTTTGGCGAACGCCTGCCACTCCTGGCGCCCCGGGTGGCGGGGCGCCTCACACCCCTCGGTGGTCGGTGAAGGGTACCGACCGTTTCTGACCCATAAAGGCTAGCGCTTTGCCCGCGATCCGCGAGAGAGACCAAGCGCTTTAGCCGGCATCCGGTTCAGCTGGCATCCCGGACGGGCGGCAGCACATGCAGGGTGACGGGCCACCGCTCCGGCGCAGGGCCGAAGGCCGAGCGTGAATTGCGGACCAGCTTCTTGCCCACCATCCGATTGCCGATGGCGCCGATGATCGCTCCGATGCCGACGGGCAGCAGCTTGCCGAACATCAGGGCGCCCCGCTTGAGCGCGAACCGCTTGACGAAGCGCTTGAGCAGGCTGTTGTTCAGCTTCGATACGGCCGGCAGCGGCAGCGAGGCCATGCTCTCCGACACCCAGCCGCCGCTGGTCCGCCCGCCGCCGATCACCTGTGCCACGGCAGCCTTGCTGTTGTCGCCGACCAGCACGGCCAGCACCAGGGCGCGGCGCCGCTCCCGATGGTCGAGAGGGATGCCGTACACCGTGGCCAGCGCCAGCACCAGCAGCGCGGTGGCTTCCAGGAACACCGCGGTCTCGCCGGCCGCCGCCGACAGCGCGGCGATGGTGCCGATTCCGGGCAACGTCGCGGCGGCACCCACCGCCGCGCCGCTGGCCGTCACCGCGGCCACGAAGCGCTTCTCCAGCTTGGTCACGATCTCGGCCGGGCTGGCGCCCGGGTGCGCACGGCGCAGACGCGCCACATACGCCTCGGCGGCCGGGCCCTGGATGCGCGAACTGCGTTCGATGATCTGGGCCAATGCCCTGCTGGATGCCTTCGGCCGGCCTCCGGAACCTCCGTTTTCGGCTGCCAGCTGGTCCGGTACCGACTTGTTTCGTCGAGCGCTCATAGTGCCTCTCTTCGGGACGGCGTCTCTTCAGGCTAACGCGCGTCCCGCAAGATGAGTGCCGGGCAGAAAAGCTTCACATAATCCCGCCGTCGGCCCTGCTCCGCCGTGGCCGGAGAGCGAGGCGGGTAACGCAGCGGGAATAATGCGGGCTGGACTTCGCGTGACCCGACGCGGGAGCCGAAACGAGGTGCGATTGATGAGCACGGCGACGAGCCGGGCGGCCGGGGACAGCCTTTCCGGAAACCCCTGGGCGGCGCTGTGGGCGATGATGCTCGGCTTCTTCATGATCATGCTCGACTCGACGATCGTCGCGGTGGCCAATCCGACGATCATGACCGCGCTGCATATCGGATACGCCACGGTGGTCTGGGTGACCAGCGCCTACCTGCTGGGCTACGCGGTGGTGTTGCTGGTCGCCGGCCGACTGGGCGACCGGTACGGCCCCAAGAACCTCTATGTGATCGGCCTGGTGGTCTTCACCTTCGCATCGGTGTGGTGCGGACTTTCCGGCAGTGCGGCGATGTTGATCGCGGCCCGCGTGGTGCAGGGGGTGGGGGCCGGGCTGCTCACCCCGCAGACGCTGTCGATGCTGACCCGGATTTTCCCGGCGAACCACCGCGGCTCCGCGATGAGCATGTGGGGGGCCACGGCCGGTGTCGCCAGCCTGGTCGGCCCGCTGGCCGGGGGGACGCTGGTCGACGGCCTGGGCTGGCAGTGGATCTTCTTCGTCAATGTGCCGGTCGGCGTGGTCGCGCTGGCGCTGGCGATCTGGCTGATTCCGGTCCTGCCCGTCCGCACGCAGCGCTTCGACCTGATCGGCGTCGCGCTGTCCGGCGTGGGGATGTTCCTGCTGGTGTTCGGGCTGCAGGAAGGTGAATCGGCGGACTGGAAGCCGTGGATCTGGGCAGTGCTGGTCGCCGGCGTCGGGTTCATGACGGCATTCATCTACTGGCAGTCGGTCAACCGGCGGGCGCCGCTGGTGCCGCTGAACATGTTCGCCGACCGGGACTTCAGCCTGTGCAACATCGGAGTGGCCATCATCTCGTTCGCGACGACCGCGATGATGCTGCCGCTCACCTTCTACGCCCAGTCGGTGTGCGGCTTGTCGCCGACGCGCTCTGCCCTGCTGATCGCGCCGGTGGCGATCAGCAGCGGCCTGCTCGCGCCACTCGTCGGGCTCATCATCGACAGGGTGCACCCGGTGCCGGTGCTGGGTTTCGGCTTTTCGGCGCTGGCGATCTCGATGACGTGGCTCGCGATGGAGCTGGAGCCGGGCACCCCGGTCTGGCGGCTGGTGTTGCCGTTCGTCGGGATCGGGGTGGGCATGGCGTTCGTCTGGTCACCGCTGGCCGCCACCGCCACCCGAAATCTGCCGATCGAGCAGGCCGGCGCCGGCTCAGGCGTCTACAACGCGACCAGGCAGCTGGGCGCGGTGCTGGGCAGCGCGGGCATGGCCGCGTTCATGACGTGGCGGATCAACGCCGAGATGCCGGGCGGCGCGGGTGTATCGAACGGAGAGGAGGCGGCCCTGCAGCTGCCCTCTTTCGTGCGGGGGCCCTTTTCGGCTGCGATGTCACAGTCGATGCTGTTGCCGGCGTTCATCGCTCTGTTCGGGATCGTCGCGTCGATGTTCCTGGTCGGCGCGGTGAGTTCGGCTCTGAGCCGGCGCGAAGTGGACGACCTGGCCGGCTACGCGCTGGCCGACGAGTCGGACGACGACCTGGACGACGACGACGGGTACGTCGAATACATCCTTCGCCGGGAGCCGGACTCTGCCTACGACGTCAACACCCAACCGCTGGTCGCAGTGCCCCGCCGCAACGGCGCTTCCCGGGTTCGTGTGCGCCCGGGGGCCGAGTATTCGCCCCAGTCCGATCCCGACGACCCGGTCGCCGGCCGAGTCTGACCGTCACCGCCCGCCGGTGAGCGCCAGGAACGCGCCCAGGTCCACCAGGCCGGCCGGGGTTGCGGGCAGGTACTGCGTCAGCAACTCCGATCGCACGATCACCGCCGCGTACTGCGCCCGGCTGATCGCCACGTTGAGCCGGTTGCGGTTGAGCAGGAATGAGATGCCGCGCGGTACCTCGTCAATCGAGGACGCCGTCATGGAGATGAAGACGACCGGTGCCTGCCCGCCCTGAAATTTGTCGACGGTGCCGACCCGGACCCCTGGCAGACCGGCCTCCGAGAGCTGGTGACGGATCAGGGTCACCTGGGCGTTGTATGGCGCCAGCACCAGCACATCCGCGGCGGCCAGCGGCCGCGTGCCGTGCTCGTCGGTCCACGTCCGGCCGAGCATGCGCCTTATCTCGGCCACGATGGCGGCCGCCTCCTGCGGGCTGTCGATCGAATTGCCTTGGTGGCGAACAGGAAATACGTGCACGCCGGGCTCGTAGTCGGCCAGGCGTCGCGCGGTGGTGCGTTCGGCGTGCGATCGCAGCCGGCCTTCGTAGGACAACGCCGAGACCGCGGCGCACACATCCGGATGCATGCGGTAGGACAGGTCCAGGAAGTACCCGCGCTCGTCGGGCAGCGTCTGCTGTCCGTCGACGAGCCATTCCAGCGCGGAGATATCCACTTTCTCCGGGTGAGTGCCCTGACTGACCTGCGGCAGTTGCTGCGGATCCCCGAGCAGTAACAGGTTGGTGGCCGACGGTGCGACGGCGATGGTGTTGGCCAGGCAGAACTGGCCCGCCTCGTCGATCACCAGCAGGTCCAGGCAGCCCGGCTCTACCCGCTGTGCGTTGGCGAAATCCCATGCGGTGCCGCCGATCACGCAGCCCGCATGGTCGGCGATGAAGGCGGGATACCGGCTGGCGTCGATTTCCTGCCAGCGCGCGGCGGCGTGATTGTTGCTCTTCTTGGCGACCACGGCGGGTTCCAGACCGGCGCCGATCACGCAGTCCAGCACGTTTTCCACCGCCGCGTGTGACTGCGCTACGACGCCGACACGCCACTGGTGTTCGGTGACCAGGATCTTGATCACCCGGGCGGCGGTGTGTGTCTTGCCGGTGCCGGGTGGACCGTGCACCGCCAGGTAGGACGACTCGAGGCTCAGCGTCGCGGCCGTGATGTCGGCGACCGAGTCGCCGCTGCGCGGCAGAGCGCCGGCCCCACGCGTGCGTGGCGGGCGCCGCAGCAGCAGGTCGGTCAGGGCCGTGCGGGGCAGGGCGGGCAGTGCGGTGGCGACGGCGTGCGCGGTCGACGCGATGGACTCGCGCATCGCGGTCGTCTTCACCGGCGGTCCGGGTGTCAGGGCGACGGGAACCTGGTCGAAGGTGTTGCCGTCCTTGCCCGTTCGTTCCAGGATCGTCACTGTGGCGGGCAGGTTGGGGTCGTCCACACCGATGACCTGGGCGCGCCCGGCGCCCCGGCGGTCGGGATCCTCAGCCATGCCGGCCGGAGCCGGCGGTTCGTAGAGCGCGAACATCTCTGGATTCAGATCACCCCGGGCCAGCTCGCCCTGCAGTTGCAGCCGGCGCTGTGGCTTGCGGGCCCGCGGCGGTGTGTGCCAGTCGGCGACCACGGAGGCGGACTCGACGACGAAAACGTCTGTGTTGTCCGACCATTCGTCGAGCGGGTAGTTCAGCCGGTCGAAGTGCGACCACCAGAACGGCTTGTCCTCGCGCTGGTGGTATCCCCGGGCGGCGGCGATCAGGGCGACCGCTGTCTGCTCAGGCGTGCGGTCGTCGGCAGCGGCGTCACCGGTGAACTTCGCCAATGTCACCGCCAGCTGGTCGTGGTCTTTGATGGTGTCCCGCCCGGTGACCGGCTGCACGCCGATCGGGGTGACGCCCGATTCCCAGGCCAGCATCAATAACCAGTCGCGGAGCTTGCGGGTGGACAGGCAGTCGTAGTGGTTGTACTCCTCGATCTCCTTGAGCACCGTCGCCGCCTCGTCCGCGCGGCCGCCGGCCACCAGTTCGCAGTACCGCGCATAGCAGGTGATCGAGTCGGTGGCGGTGGTGACATCACCCGAACGCAACTGGGAGCCCATGTAGAGCGGCTCCAGGGCCTTCAGGCTGAGGCTTTCGGCGCCGATCCGAATGCTCTTGCGCACCAAGGGATACAGGTCCACGAGTACCCCGTTGCGCAACAGGTCGTCGACCTCGTCCTCGCCGACACCGTAGCGGCCGGCCAGGCGCAGTAACGCCGTCTTCTCGTAGGCCGCGTAGTGGTAGATGTGCATGTCGGGATAGCGCTTACGGCGTTTGGCCACCAGTGCCAGGAACTGCTTCAGCGCCGCGCGCTCGTCGATGCGGTTGTGCGCCCACAGCGGACGGAACGTGCCGGCCGGCCCCGCTTCCAGGACGCCGAACAGGTACTCCAATCCCCACTGGTTGCCATCGGCGGTCCACAGCGGGTCGCCTTCGAAGTCGAAGAAGAGGTCGCCCGGGTTCGGTTCCGGCAACAGTGCCAGCGGCTGCGGGTCGGCCACCTCGAACTGCGCGGTACCGCTATCGCGTTGCCGCATCTGCATTTTGGCCTGAGCGGTCAGCGTGCCGAGAGCTTGCGGGCTCAGGCCCGGGACGGGTCGATCGCGGCCGGCCAGCTCGCCGATGGTGGTGATGCCGGCGTCAATAAGCTTCTCGCGCTGAGTAACTCGCATGCCGGCGACCAGTAGCAGGTCGTCGACGGCGCGCAGCTGTTCGGTGCACAGGGGGCAGCGGAAGCAGGCTTGCACTCCGGAGTCCTCCCAGCGCACCGCGCGACCGGTGGCGTGATGGTCGTCCAGCAGCTGCTGCAGCTGTGCGCGCTGCGTCCGGTAGACCGGAATCAGGTCACTCAGGCGATAGCGGACCACCGTGCCGTCGCCGAGTTCCAGTTCGGCGTCAGGGGCTATCGCGACATCCGCCGCGCTGAGCGCGTCGGCGTATGCCGCCAGCTGCAACAGCGCGGTCACTTTGGGCGAGCGGGCCAGCTTGGTGTCGGTGACGCGATACCGCTCGCCGTCGCGGATAAGGAAGTCGGCGAAACCGACGAACCGGCCGTCAAACATGGCTGCCTGATAGACGACCGGGGCGCCGGCGGCGATGGCGCGCCTGGTTGCTTCGGCTGCCGCCGTCAGGCCGGCGTGAGTGTAGGCGGGCCGGCCGATGACGGCGACCTCGTCGCCGAACTGAGCGCGCAGCCGGTCCAGCCGGCGGCGCTCGTGGTCGCCGCCGAGAACCGCCGTGCGGGCCAGCAATTCGTCCTCCACCGCCACGGCGGGGCCGCGGCCGAGTTTGGCGTCGAAATCGCGCAGCAGGGCGTACTCGCACCGCGCCGCGGACGCGAGATCCGATGCGCTGTAGACGATGGTGCCGGCCGAGACGAACACAGGTGCAACGGTAGGCGAGGGGTGTGACAGTGCGACGGCGGCAGGGGCCCGCCAGTCGTAGCAACCGGCCGCCCCGCGGTCGAAGCGTTGAGGAATTTCCCGGCGCGTTAATTAATTCATTTAATAATTAATTCAGCACAAATATCCGAGAAACGAAATTCTCGGTTGGATGGGCTATTTCGCCGGGGCACTGTCACCGTCGTCCCACACACGGCGGATGCCGCCGACAACGACAACTCCGCACCCTCGCTCCACGCGTGGGATGCATTCCGGCACAAAGGCAGACCGTCGGATCACGTGTTAGGGCTGTCCGGCTGCACTGAGCCGGGAGATCCGGTGTTTCCGATACTTCGGGGAGGTATTTCGGTGCTCGAATTTGTACAGCGAATTCAGACGAAACTCATGCATAATGCGAAACATCGCGTAGCGTTCCCGAACTGGGCTGGGAGATTTCGGCGTCACTATGCGTCGAAGTGTGTGTAGTGAGGGGTGGCGCAATTAACGACCCGAGTGACAGACGTGCCGGCGTGCTCGGCGGCGTCTTCGCACCTGACCGGCCTTGGTCGCCGACTGAGGATGGCGGGCCTCGGCGGCGTTCGGCCGGCCCCGGCCGCCGCAATCGGACGGTGCGGCCCACTGTGGGCTTCCGGTCACATATTTGGAGCCAAAAGGCTCTAGGAGACATGGCTGGTGTCACGCACTCTGTTCTCGTACCTGAGAGCCGGTGGGGAGCAGTTGGGGGACAGCAATGTCAGCCTTGAAGGGATCGCGGAAGCAACGGCATTTCGCAACAGTGAGGGGTGTGTCGCCGGTTGCGTCGCTTATAGGGGAGGTCCTTCGCGAGCAGTCCCTGCTGCCCAGAACCATGCGAGCCGGGGCCGGCGTCCCGCCGACGGGAGGCAGCTCCGGGTGGGTTGCCGGCGCTGACTCCAGCAATGTTTTGTCTTCAGCGCGAGAGCTCGACTTCAGTGGTGTTGGGGGGAAAGGTTTTGATCTGGTCACTTGTGCACACCAAGGGCGGCGTAGGCAAGACGACGACCGCGATGTTCCTGGCCGCCGCCGGGGTGGAGCGTGGGGTTCCGGTGCGTGTCATTGACGCGGATCCGCAGGGGTCGGCGTCGTCATGGGCCGACCGGGCGGCACATCTGGGGACCCCCTTACCATTCGACGTCATCCCGGCGACCGCGGCCGACATGCGAACACTGTCGAGCAAGCCGGGCGAGCTGGTGCTGGTGGACTGCCCGCCCGGCACCGCCGAAGCGATTGACGCTGCGGTTGATGCGGCCGACCTCGTGATCATCCCGACCGGGCCGCGCGCCGCCGACGTCGATCGCATCTGGCCGACGCTGGATATCACGCAGCACCGTCCCGCCACGATTCTGCTGACGCTGGCGGACATGCGAAAGGCGGAGGCGGTGGAGATGCCGCGCGCCCTGGCAGAGGCCGACGCCCCGGTACTCAGGAGCATCGTGCGGTACCTGCCCGCGATCGAGCGGGCTTTCGGTCGCGGTATGCCCCGCGACCTGGGTGATTACAACAACGTGCTCGACGAGCTGATGGTGGCGTTGGGGATGAACGAGGAGGTCGAGCCGTAATGACCGAGAAGCTTTCAACGGAGAAGCTTTCAACGGCCGATGCGGTGCGCGCCGCCGTTATTCGCCGGCCGACCGGCGCCGCTGCGGCAGCGCGGGCCGCGAGCACTTTTCAAGGTGCGGAAGCCCCGAGGACCCGTCCGCCAACACCTGTGGCGTATGAGGCGCTGCGCACCACGCTGCACCTGCTGCCGGCTATGCGTACGGCCCTCAAGAGGCGTGCGCTGGACCTCGACACCACCATGGGCGACCTGGTTCGCGCCGCCATCGGCTTGGGGCTGCAGAATCCTAGGTCGCTGGCGGGGGACTCGATGTCGCACCGCGGCACCAGCGGTGGTGTTCGGACCACCCTTGACCTGCCGCGCGCGTCGCACCGGGCGCTGAAGCGGTTGGCGGCGGATGAGGACACGAGCGTTCAGGCGCTGGTGGTGGCGGCGATCCTGCAGGCTTACCCAGACCTCACCGGTTAGCAGCGCCTGAGTTCAGTCTCCGACCGGCCAGCCCTGCACAACCTGCAGCGGAAGCGAGAACGTTCCCGCACCGCCGGTCACCAGAAACACCCAGCGGCCATCCACTGGCAGCCGCACGTCAAGAACAAAGAAGGCGAACCCGATCTCGCTGCCTGCCGCTGCTTCCGGCATCGCGTACTCGACGACCAGCGGGTCGTCGCCCGTCGGGGGCCAGATCTCGACTTCGACGCGCTGCATCGGGCTGTCCGTCTCAGCTTGCGTCAACACCACGAGGACGAAGTTGGCTTCACGGTCTGGTCCGACGGCATAACGAGACAGAACGCCGCCGGCGACGATGAGCTTGTTGTCCGCCACCGAAGCGGCTTCGGCGAGGAAGGCCCCGGTGATCACCGCGCGGCAGCTATCGCCTGGTCGGTAGGCAGGCACGGTGGGAGAGCCGGCTCACTCGGTGAGCGCTCCGGCGCGCTGCGTCCGGGATCCCCGATCAGTCCTGGCATCAGTCGCCCCATCGTTACGCGGCGTTCCGCGGCGAGATAAACGCGACGCGACACGCTTTAATAGCATATTGAAACGCACGTTCCGGGCGATGTCTACGGTCTTTCCTCAGCGCCGCGCGACGTCATGTTCGGGGTGTCAATTCCAACAGTGCATGCCGATTTCTTTACCGTCGGCGGCGCAGTTAAGGCGCGGGGCCACTGGCGGCCTCCAGGCGGAAGTACTACCGCCGAATAATTCGCTACCCGCGGGACGTTCCAGGGCTGGCAAGAATAGCCAAGAAAGGCTATCTAGCTGCTGTTATGTCGGTTCCAGGGGCTTCATTGTCGTTATCGTCACAGCACGCTGTTGCTGCCCATGCGCATGTATATAGACGTCCATAAGAATGGCTTTCCGCGCATCAATATTGCCATAAATATGCGCTTCCATAAACGTTGATTTCAATCTGTTTAAGCGCCGGAAAAATAGTCCGAAAAATAATCCAGAAATGGTTACGAAAACGGAGTCTGTGCGCGTACTGTCCCGAAACAGACTTCGAGCGTGAGCCCGAGTGTCGCAACTAGCTGTTGGGAGTCAGAAATGTCTTACGTCATCGCATTGCCGGAGGCTTTGGCCAGCGCGTCCACGGACTTGACCACGATCGGCTCGTCTATCGGCGCAGCCAATGCGGCGGCGGCCTTCCCGACGATGAACATCCTTGCCGCGGGGCAGGATGAGGTGTCTGCGGCTATCGCGGAGTTGTTCGGCAATCTGGGCCAGGAGTACCAGACGATCAGTTCGCAGGTGGCGAATTTCCACGCCCAGTTCGTGCAGGCGGTGTCCTCGGGCGGGGGAATGTACGCGGCGGCGGAGGCTTTCAACGCGTTGCCTCTGGCCGCGGCCAGTTCACCGCTGGGTGGTGCGTTCCAGACACTGATCTACGGTCCGATCCACGCGGTCGGAGAGGGATGGATCAACAGTCCGTTCGGCCAGCTGATCGACCCGTTTATCAACGCTCCCACCACCATTCTGTTCGGCCGTGGCCTGATCGAGAACGGTGCCCCCGGCACGGCGGCGAACCCGACCGGCGGTGCCGGCGGGCTGTTCTTCGGCGACGGCGGTACCGGCTTCAACGGCGCTAACGGCGGGAATGCCGGGCTGATCGGCAATGGCGGTGCCGGCGGTGCCGGTATCGCCGGCGGGGCGGGCGGTGCTGGTGGCACCGGCGGCTGGTTGATGGGCAATGGCGGTGCCGGCGGTGCCGGTGGTGCCGGTGTTACCGGCGGTCTCGGCCTGGTCGGCGGAGTCGGTGGAGCCGGCGGAATGGGCGGCAAGGCCTGGTTCTTCGGTGATGGTGGCGCCGGCGGCGCCGGCGGTGTCGGTGGGACGGGCGGAGCCGGCGTCGCCGGCGTTGCTGGCTTCCCGGGTACCAACGGCGGCCAGGCGGGTGCGGGCGGTCATGGCGGTGCCGGTGGTGCGGCGGGTGCCGGCGGCCTGTTCGTGGGTGACGGCGGCACCGGCGGGGTTGGTGGCGTCGGTGGTACCGGCGGCGTTGGTGGTCACGGCGGCGACGGTCTGACCGGCATTGCCGGTGTGAACGCCGGTCACGGCGGCAACGCCGGCGACGGCGGCAACGGCGGGCTCGGTGGCGACGGTGGTACCGGCGGGAGCGGCGGTGCCGGTGGCTTCCTCGGCGGTGCGGGCGCCAACGGTAATGGTGGCAACGGCGGCACCGGTGGTGCGGCCGGTACGCCGGGCACCGGCGGCACGGGTGCGGCCGGCAGCAGCCTGCTCGACCCCAATGGCGGTACTGGCGGTAACGGCGGTAACCCCGGTGCCTTCGGTGGTGGCGGAACGGGTGGCGCGGCCGGCATCGGCGGGGCTGCCGGCACCGGGGTGGCCGGGGTGGCCGGCAACCACGGCGCCGCGGTGACCAGCGGCGGTGACGGCGGCGCGGGTGGCGCCGGCTTCACCCCGCTGTTGGCCGGTGCGAGCGGCGGCAGTGGCGGCACGGGTGGTAACGGCGGGGCGGTCGGCAATGGCGGCGCAGGCGGCGCCGGCGGCAACGGTGCGGCCGGCACGGCCGGCACCAACGGCAGCACCCCCGGCACCCTGGGCGCCGACGGCACCAACGGCACGGGCGGCGGCCTCGGCGGCAGCGGCGGTACCGGCGGCAACGGTGGCCTGGGCGGCTCGATATCCGGCAACGGTGGCGCCGGCGGTATCGGCGGAACCGGTGGCACCGGCGGGGCCGGCGGCAACGGTGGCAACGGGGCCGCGGGTGACCCGGCGCTGACCGGCTTGGGCGGCAAGGGTGGCAGTGGCGCGCTCGGCGGCAACGGTGGCAGCGGTGGTGCCGGTGGCGTCGGCGGCGGAGTGGCCGTCGGCGGGTCGGGATCGCACGGGGTCGGCGGTGCCGGCGGTAACGGCGGGGTTGGCGGGGCGGCCGGCAACGGTGGCACCGGCGGCGCCGGCGCCGTCACGACTCCTGGCGGCGTGGCCGGCAATGGTGGCGCCGGCGGCAACGGCGCCAACCCGGGCACCGGCGGCACCGGTGGCACCGGCGGCGGTGTCGGTCCCTTCAAGGGCGCGGACGGCTTGACCGGCGCGACGCCCAACAGCGGCGGTAACGGCGGCGCAGGTGGTGCCGGTGCCAACGCCACGACTCCTGGCGGCACCGGTGGCGACGGCGGTGCCGGCGGCAACGCCGGAGCGTTCGGTAACGGCGGGGCCGGCGGAAACGGCGGCAATGGCGCGGCCGGCCAGGCCGGCACCAACGGTACCGACGGCGCACCGAACAGCGGCGCCAGCGGCACCTCCGGCACGGCCGGCGGGGACGGCGGCAACGGCGGCAAGGGCGGCAAGGGCGGCCTCGGTGGCGCGATATCGGGCAACGGCGGCGCCGGCGGTAACGGCGGGAACGCCGGAGTCGGCGGCAACGGCGGTAACGGCGGTAGCGGCGCCGACGGCGACCCCACCTCCCTCTTCGGTAAAGCGGGCGACGGCGCCGCCGGTATGGGCGGCGGCAAGGGCGGCATCGGCGGCGACGGCGGCCAGGGCGGCGCGGCCCTCGGACTGGGCAACGCCGGCAATGGCGGCAATGCCGGTAACGGAGCTAACGGCGGCAACGCCGGTAATGGCGGCAGTGGCGGCAACGGCGTAGTCGTGACGAGTGGACCGGGTATCGGCAACGTCGGGACCGGCGGGATCGGCGGCAACGGCGCCAACCCGGGGGCCGGCGGGGCGGCAGGCACCGCGGGCGCAGCGGGCGGTCCGGGCGGCCATGCCGGCGCAGCCGGCACCGCGGGCGTCCTCGGTACCGGTGGCGATGGCGGCCACGGCGGCAATGGTGCGAGCGCGAACGCCTTGAGCGCCAGCTTTGGTGTGGTCAACGGTGCGGCCGGTGGGGCCGGCGGTAACGGCGGATCGGTCGGCAACGGTGGCGCAGGCGGCAACGGCGGTGCCGGTGCGCCCGGCGTCAACGGGACCAACGGCAACGACGGCACCGCGTTGGCGCCTGATGCCACCAACGGCACGGCCGGCACGGCCGGCGGCGACGGCGGCATCGGCGGCGCCGGCGGCAAGGGCGGCTCGATATCGGGCAACGGCGGTGCCGGCGGTTCCGGCGGGCAGGGCGGTCAAGGTGGTAACGGCGGCAACGGCGGGACCGGTCATGACGGCAATCCCCTCTCGCCGCTGGGCAACGGTGGCAACGGTGGTGACGGCGCCAACGGCGCCAACGGCGGCAAGGGCGGTGCCGGCGGGGCCGGCGGGAACGTCCTGGGGATCGGCACCAACGGTAGCGGCGGGGCCGCCGGCAACGGTGGCAACGCGGGTACGGCCGGTCACGGTGGTAACGCCGGCAACGGCGTCGTCGGCGCCGGCGGCACCGCTGGGGCGGGCGGCCACGGCGGGGCCGGCGCCGACCCGGGTGTCGGCGGTGCCGGCGGCACCGGCGGCGCGAAGGGCACCGGCGGTACCGGCGGCAGCGCGGGTGCGAACGGCGTGGCCGGCAACTCGCCGACCAGCGGCGGTGACGGCGGTGCCGGTGGCAACGGTGCCGCCGCTACGACCGCCGGCGGCAAAGGTGGCGATGGCGGAATCGGCGGCGACGGCGGGAAGTACGGCAACGGCGGTGCCGGTGGCACCGGTGGTGCCGGTGCGGCCGGTACGGCCGGCACCGACGGCACCAACGCCGTGCCTAACAGCGGCGGCAGTGGCGGTGACGGCACGGCCGGCACGGGCGGCGGCGATGGCGGTGCCGGTGGCGCCGGCGGCAAGGGCGGCCTGACATCGGGTAACGGCGGTCGTGGTGGCGACGGCGGCCAGGGCGGGGCCGGCGGTAACGGCGGCAACGGCGGTACCGGTGCCAATGGCGACCCCAACTCCCTCTTCGGCACCGGCGGCGACGGCGGTGACGGCAAGAACGGTGGCGGCGGCGGCAAGGGCGGCGCCGGCGGCGCCGGCGGCAACGTCCAAGGGATCGGCGTCAACGGCAGCGGCGGCAACGCGGGCAGTGGCGGCAATGGTGGCAACGCCGGTAACGGCGGTAACGCAGGTAGCGGCGTGGTCGTCACCAGCGGTGCCGGAATCGGCAATGTCGGCGGCGGCGGTGCCGGTGGCAGTGGTGCTAACCCGGGCACCGGTGGCGCCGCCGGCACCGTCGGCGCGCACGGCACCGGCGGGACCGGCGGCAGCGACGGCAACACCGGCACGGTCGGCGCCAACGGCACCGGCGGCAATGGCGGCAACGGCGGCAACGGTGCCAGCGCCAACGCCTTGAGCGCCAGCTTCGGCGTCTTCAACGGCGGGTCCGGCGGCGCCGGCGGCGACGGCGGATCGGTCGGCAACGGCGGCATCGGCGGCAATGGTGGCGCGGGGGCGAACGGCACGGTCAGCCACGTTGACGCCGGCCAGGGCGGCGCCGGCGGCCAGGGCGGCCAAGGAGGTGTCGGCGGGACCGGCACCGGCGGGGCCGGCGGCGACGGTGGTGCCGGCGGGCAGGGCCACGCCGGGGCCAACGGCACCGACGGGACCCTCGGTTCGGTCGACGGCACCGACGGTTCGATCGGCGGCCAGGGTGGCCAGGGCGGCCAGGGCGGCCAGGGCGGCGCCGGCGGCACGGTGTCCGGCAACGGCGGCATGGGCGGTAAAGGTGGTCTCGGCGGCGACGCCGGTGCCGGCGGCAACGGCGGTACCGGGCACGACGGCAACCCCGCGGCCGCCGACGGTTCCGGCGGCAAGGGCGGCAGCGGTGCGGCCGGCGGCACCGGCGGCAAGGGCGGCGGCGGTGGCCAGGGCGGCGCGGCCGTGCTGGGCAGCGTCAACGGCAGCGGCGGTGCGGCCGGTAACGGTGGAGCCGGCGGAGCGGCCGGCACGGCCGGCAACGGCGGTGACGGCGTGGTCGGTACCAACGGCTTCGCCGGCAACGGCGGCAACGGTGGCAACGGAGCGGCGCCTGGTACCGGCGGAGCCGGTGGCACGGGCGGTGCGGCCGGTGCCGGTGCCGGCAGCGCCGGCAGCAAGGGTGCAGACGGCATAGCCGGGAACTCGCCCACCGCGGGCACCAATGGCGGTGACGGCGGGCGCGGCGCTGACGCCACCTCTGTGTTGTTCGGTGCCGGTCAAGGCGGCAAGGGCGGTGCCGGCGGCATCGGCGGCGGGGTGACCGGCGCCGGTGGCACCGGCGGCGACGGCGGTCACGGCGCCGCGTCCCACGACGCCTTCCACATCGGCGGCCAGGGCGGCGAGGGCGGCGCCGGTGGTGCAGGCGGGTCAGCGGGCAACGGCGGTGCCGGCGGTAACGGCGGGGCCGGCGGGGCCGGCAACACCGGCACCAATGGCATTGACGCCGCACCCAACAGCGGCCTCCCCGGCACCGACGCCCTTGACGATGCGACGGCCGGCGGCAACGGCGGCGCCGGCGGCGTCGGCGGCAACGGCGGGTCGGTCGGCAACATCGGCAACGGCGGTCGGGGCGGTAACGGCGGATTGGCCGGAGACGGCGGGGCCGGCGGCAGCGGCGGCAACGGTGCTGACGGCAACCCCGGCGTCGGCACCGGCAACGGTGGTAGCGGCGGTAACGCCCACAACGGCCAGAACGGTGGTCAGGGAGGTGCCGGTGGTAAGGGCGGCACGGCTCTGGGTACGGGCACCAGCGGCAACGGCGGTGACGCGGGCAACGGCGGGGCCGGCGGAGCTGCCGGTCACGGCGGGAACGCGGGCAACGGCGTGGTCGGCGCGGCCGGCTCGGTGGGCATCGGCGGCCAGGGCGGCATCGGCTCCAACCCCGGTGTTGGTGGCGCGGCGGGGACCCCTGGGCCGGCAGGCGGGCCCGGCGGTAACGCCGGTAACGCGGGCTCCGCGGGCTTCTCGCCCACCACTGGTGGCGACGGCGGTGCCGGCGGTAACGGCGCCAGCGCGAACGCTGCCAGTGCGGCCAACAACCACTTCAACGGTGGCGCGGGCGGCGCCGGCGGCGCGGCCGGCACCTACGGCCACGGCGGTGACGGCGGTGATGGCGGGAACGGCATCGGCGGCGGAACCGGTGTGCAGGCCGGCCTCGGCGGTCGGGGCGGCGACGGCGGTAACGGCGGCACCGCGGGCGGCGGCACCGGCGGCGACGGCGGCGCCGGCGGCGATGGCAAGGGCGCGGTCACCTTGGCGCCTGGAGTCATCGGCGGCCAGTTCGGCGGCTTCGGTGGCGACGGTGGAACCGGCGGCACTGCCACCGGCGGCGCCCTCTTCGGCAGCGGTGGCCACGGCGGCACCGGCGGCAGCGGTGCCAGTGTGGGCACCGGCGCCACCGGAGGCACCGGTGCGGCCGGCGGCTCCGGTGCGGCCGGCACCACCAGCGCGCGCGGCTTCGGCGGTGGCGGCGGTGGCGGCGGTGGCGGCGCCGACGTGTCGGCCACCAACAGCGCGACCGTCACCAACAGCACTGTCACCGGCGGCAACGGCGCCGTCGGCGGGAACGGCAACAACACCGCGACGGGCGGTGTCGGTGGCGAAGGCGGCGCCGGGATCATTGCGGCCGACGGCAACCTCACGTCCATCTCCGACACCAATGTCATCGGCGGCGACGGCGGTGCCGGCGGCACCAACGGCGCCACCGGCGGCCTGGGCGGAGCCGGGTTTGCCGGAGCCACCCTCGGCGGTCACGTCACCAACGGCACCGCCACCGGCGGCGTCGGTGGGGCAGGGGACAACGGTGGCACCGGCGGAGCCGGTGGCAACGCGTTCCTCGTCGCGTCGCCGCAGGCGGGCTCGGGCCAACTCGCAGGAGGCCAGGTCGGTGACGCCACGCACGCCGCGGTTGCGACCGGCGGTACCGGCGGATCCGCAACCGGCACCAGCAGCACCGGCGGCAGCGGCGGGTTCGGTGAACTCGAGGCCGGGGCGCAGGGCTTCTCGTTCGGGACGTCCACCGGTGGTAACGGCGGCTCGGCTACCGGTGCCGGCAGCCACGGCGGTAACGCCGGCAACTCCGACATCCAAAGTGCCAAGCCCTTCACCGGCGGCGGCCCGGGCGGGACGGCCAGCGGCGCGGGTACCGGTGGTGACGGTGGCGCCGCCAGCGGAGGCGGCACCGGAGGTACCGGCGGCACCTCGGCAATCGGCGCCGGTGGAGTCAACGCCGTGGCCAACGGCACCGCACACAGCGGCGCCGGCGGCTCGGGTGTCAATGGCGGCGTAGGCGGTACCGGCGGAGACGGCAAGATCTTCGCGCTGGGTGACAACACCTCCGCCTCCGGCGCAGCGGCGACCGGCGGTGCCGGCGGCAGTGGCATCAACGTCGGCGGCACGGGCGGCACGGGCGGTCTCGGCCACATCTCGGCGACGCTCCCTGCCGGGACCGCTCCATTCCCGTCAGCGAACAACACCATCGCCACCGGCGGCCACGGCGGCAACGGCACCGGTGTCCTCGGTGGGGCCGGTGGTGCGGCGAACATCGACGCCACCGTCCACCAGAACCTGGATGGAACGATCATCGTTGCTCCGAACGGCGCGAATCTCCCGTAGACCCCGGAATGACCTGCTCGAAAGGCTGGAAGGAGAGAGACGCGAGAGGCCCGCTTCGGCGGGCCTCTCCCGTTGTGCGGTGCTCTGCCGCAGGTCGTCGGACGGCTGGGTCGAGGGTGCTCGTCTGCCGTTGGCCGCTGGCACAAATCGTGTGATGCCCTAGGTGACTATTAACCCTGTTTAACTATTAATTTAAGCAGGCTTAAATATTTGCCGGGCTAATTTTCGGAAACGTGAATTATCTGTGCGCAGGTAGATGTTAACTGCATTGCGGCCGAACGGATTTGGTGCTCCAAAATTGATTCAGTCAAGTTTGTATAAATTCGTTGGAAAAGGAAAAGGCGGCGCGTAATGTTCCCGAATCTAGTGGGGGATTCGGGGATTCCCCCGTCGGTTACCTAGGGGGCCTCCGATGTCGTCTTTTGTGTTGGTTGTTCCGGCTGAGCTGGCTGCGGCGTCCACGAATTTGGCCGGTTTGGGATCGTCAATCCGCGCAGCCAATGCCGCCGCTGCCGGCGCCACGACCGAGCTGATGGCCGCTGCTGAGGACGAGATCTCCGCGGCGATTGCCGCGTTATTCGGCGGTCATGGCCTGGAATATCAGGCGTTAGGTTCCCAAGTTGCGGCCTACCACGACCAGTTCGTGCGCGCGTTGACCTCGGGCGGGTTGATGTACGGGGCGGCAGATGCCGCTGCCGCTACGCCGCTGCAGACGCTGGAGCAGAACATCCTGGGGCTTATCAATGCACCCACCAATGCTTTTCTAGGGCGGCCCTTGATCGGTGACGGCGCAAACGGCGCGGCGGGGACCGGCCAGGCGGGTGGAGCAGGCGGGATCCTCTGGGGCAATGGGGGTAGCGGCGGGTCCGGGACGGCCGGCGGCGGCGCGGGTGGTGCCGGCGGTGATGCCGGTCTGTTCGGCAATGGCGGTGCGGGCGGGGCCGGCGGGGTAGGTGCCGCGGGTGCGGCCGGTGGCGTCGGTGGTCACGGTGGCGCCGGCGGCTGGTTGGGCGGCCTCGGCGGTGCCGGCGGTGCTGGCGGCGTCGGCGGCGTCGGCGGACCCACATTCGCCGGCGGTGCCGGCGGTAACGGGGGTGTCGGTGGTACCAGCAGAGCGCCGTTCGGTTGGGCGGCAGGACAGGGCGGCGTCGGCGGGACCGGCGGTACCGGCTACACCGGCGCCGATGCGACGCTCGCCGGCGCTACTGGGGAAGCCGGCGGCGCTGGGGGGGTTGGCGGTACTGGCGGTGCCGGCGGTAGTAGCTGGGGCCTGATGTCGGCTGCAGGAGCCGGCGGCGCGGGAGGCAGTGGCGGCATGGGCGGCGCCGGCGGTACCGGTGGCGCCGGGATCGGCATGGCCGGCGGTACCGGTGGGCACGCCGGGGCTGGTGGTGACGCAGGTGTCGGCGGAGCAGGGGGGTCTGCGGCCTTCTTCGGAACCGACGGCGCTGCCGGCGGTACGGGTATGGGCGGTACCGGCGGCACGGGCGGGGCTGGGGGTGCTGGTCAGCTCGCGGCCTTACCCGGCAGCGGCACCGCTGGTGGTATTGGTGGCACCGGCGGGACGGGTGGTCACGGCATCAATGGCACCGGCGGCGGTGCCGGCGGCACGGGTGGTGTCGGTGGCAGGGGCGGCGCCGGGAACGGTGTCGTCGGCGGCGTCGCGCAGGCTGGTGGCGCGGGCGGCACCGGAGGAATGGGTGGTATCGGAACCGACGGCGGCGCGTTCGGCGCCGGAGGCAAAGGCGGCGCAGGCGGCGACGGCTTCGCCCTCGGGGTCGGTGCGACCGAGGGTGCCGGTGGGACCGGTGGGACAGGAGCCGCGAGCACTGTCACGCAGGCCGGCTACGGCGGCGGTGGTGGCGGCGGAGGCGGCGGCGCCCTCGTCCAGCAAACCAACGGCGGCAGCGTCCTCGGCACGGCACATGGCGGTCAAGGTGGGGTCGGTGGTGCTGGTACCACCGCCGCTGCGGGCGGAGTCGGTGGTACCGGCGGTGCGGGCACGGTATCGGCAGACGGCGCGGGCAGCATCGTGTCTGCCAACAGCGGTGCTCACGGTGGTGCCGGCGGCGCTGGCGGTGTCAGCGGCGGCACCGGTGGTGCGGGTGGTGACGCCAATGTGGTGGCCGACCTGGGTGGGTCGGTGTTGGATGCGACCGCGACTGGTGGTGCCGGTGGTGGCGGGGTCAATGGTGGTGTGGGTGGTCATGGTGGTGCTTCGGAGGTCAGTGCTGGTTTGCAGGGTGGTGCTGGTGGCAGCGCGTCGGGTCAGGGCCTGGGTGGCCAGGGTGGCGATGCCGATGGTGTGGGCAGTGTGGGTGGCAACGGTGGTAGCGGCAATATCCAGGGTGGCTTTGTGCGGCCGGGTATTGGCGGTGATGGTGGGGCGGCCAGCGGGTTTGGCACCGGCGGTGCCGGTGGTGATGCGAGCGGTGGTGGTCATGGCGGTAACGGCGGTATCGGAAGTGTGGTCGCCGGTGGTATCGGTGCGGTGGCCGACGGCAGTGGCTTAGGCGGGGACGGTGGTGCCGGTGTGCTCGGTGGTGTCGGTGGCAACGGCAGCAGCGGTCAGGTAGGTGCCTTCAATGCCGGTGCTTATGCCGGCGGTACGGGTCAAAGTGGCGATGGTGGCACTGGTACCGGTGTGGGCAGTCACGGTGGTAACGGCACGATCGGCAATGTGCAGGCGTTCGGTCAGAACAGTCAGGCCAGCGGGACGGCGACCGGCGGCAATGGTGGTGCGGGGACTTCCGGTGGCACCGGTGGGTCGGGGGGCCAGGGCAGGATCGTGGCCAATGCGACGGGCAGCATCGCCACCGACAGTGTCGCCACTGGGGGCGTCGGTGGTGACTCGAGCAGCGGTGTGGGTGCTTTGGGCGGTCAGGGTTATGTGTTCTCCGGGACGTTCGGTGATGCCGGTAGCGGTGGGGTGATCACCGGCAGTACCGCTACCGGTGGTGATTCCACGTCCGCTGTTTCCGGTGGGACGGGGCAGGTGCTGGCGGTCAATGGCACGGTCCTCGACAGCACTGCTGCCGGCGGTGACGCGGTGGGCGGGCAGATCGGGACGGCGGCGACGGTGAGTGCCACCAACGGGGGCACCATCTCGGCAAGCGGGGCCACCGGTGGGCAGAACAGCACGACCGCGATGGGTGGTAACGCCAGCATCACCGCCGACGGCGTCGGCAGCAGCGTCGCCGGTAGCACGGCTGTGGGCGGCAACGCCGGGCTCGGCACCGGCGGCGGCACCGGAGGCGGTGGCGGTGACGCAGACGTCGTGGCCGAACAGGGCGGTGTCGTGGCCGGCGGCCATGCGATCGGCGGCGACGGCGGCGCCGGCGACACCGGTGGCACCGGGGGTATTGGCGGATACGGCGACGTACAGGCCATCGCGCCGGGGAGCAGCGCCAGCGGCACAGGCCACGGCGGAGACGGCGGCAATGCGACTGTCGGCGGCACCGGCGGTGCCGGTGGGGAGGGTGCCATCTACGCGTGGGGTGCCAACGGCCACGCCAGCGGCATAGGTACCGGCGGCGCGGGCGGTGACGGTCTCAACGGCGGCGTCGGTGGCAACGGCGGCATCGGCGATACCAACGCCTACATCGACGGTTACGCCGACGGCCTCGGCAAGGGCGGCGCCGGGGGTACTGGCACCGGCGCCGGCAGCATCGGCGGCAACGGCAGCTCGGGTGAGATCCAGGCCGGGTACACCGGCCAATCCGGTGGTCACGCAACCGGGTCCGCATATGGCGGCGATGGTGGTAACGCCAGCGGCGGCGGCCACGGCGGCAACGGCAACTACGCGGTGGTGCTGTCCACCGGTAGCGGAGTGGCTGACGGCACCGCCTTCGGCGGCGACGGTGGCGCGGCTACCACCGCCGGTGCAACCGGCGGCCGCGGCGGCGGGGGCCAGGTGACCGGTGTGGACAACACGATCGTCAGCGGTACTGCGACTGCCGGTGACGGTGGCATCGGATATGGCGGAAACGGCG
Source organism: Mycobacterium sp. (assembly GCA_003987775.1). Lineage (GTDB taxonomy): Bacteria > Actinomycetota > Actinomycetes > Mycobacteriales > Mycobacteriaceae > Mycobacterium. The sequence goes on along the minus strand of RXJD01000071.1, from coordinate 9,382 downwards.
GCGACGGTGGTGACGGATGGACGTCGGTCAATGTCGATGCCGCTGACCCCACCGGTCAGGTTGTCAATGGCACCGCGATCGGCGGTGACGGCGGTGACGGTGGCCTCAACAATGGCTTGGCCAGGGGAGGCGACGGTGGCCACGGCGGTTGGGGCAAGGTCTACGCCGACAGCGGCGGCACCTCTACCGACACCACCGCCCAGGGAGGCGACGGCGGTGCCGGCGGCAACGGTGGCACCTATGTCGACGCCCTGCACCCCGGCACCGGGGGCATCGGCGGACTCGGCGGCGAGTCCACCCCGACGAACACTCCCGGCGGCGTCTATGTCGCCGACGCGGGCGGGCCCGGAGGGACCGGCGGCGCCGACGGCTCCATCGGGACACCTGGCTCCGACGCCCCCAACATCCCGTAGGTCCTGATGCTCAGCGACCCGACGAGTTGCCGATGATCTCCACTCCGCTGCCATTCCAGCGGAACTTCACCGTGGCCGGCAGACCGACCGCGCTGGCGTAGGTCAACGCGACGGTGTCACCGGTGCTCTGCGCCGCGTCAACGCCGTTGAATCCGTAGGTGTCCGGCACGCCTTGCGGGATGAACTTGCCGAGGTGGAACAGCACCGCCCGGGTGGTCGGACTGTCGCCGTTGGTGTTGGCTTTGATGATCACCGCGGACAGCTGCGCGCACTCGTTGTAGTTGCCGCCCAGCGGTTCTGGATTCCAGGGCTGTTGACTGCGCGGGTCGCGGGGCAGCTCCGAGACGACTTTGGCGATCGTGGGCGAGCTGAGATTGACCGCGCACGGATCCGCCGGCGCCTCACTGGTACTGGGTGGGGCTGCCGTGCCGGGCGGCGGGCCGGCGGGCCCTGCCGTCATCGCGGCCGAGGTGGGTTTGGTGGCCTGCGGCGTTTTGGCGACCGTCGAGTCCCCGGAGCCGCACGCGGTCAGCGTCACCGCCGCAACGGCGGCCACGACCGTCAGCGGCCCGGCACGGAAGGGGAGGGTCCACACACCGGGCACCGTACCGTCACCCGGCTCACGGGTGCGGCAGGCATGGCCGCCCGGACCGCACGCTCTAGACTTCATCTCCTGATGGAAAACCCGGAAAACTCCCCCGAAACGCCCGTGACGACGTTCGCCGACCTGCAGATTCACCCCGATGTGGTGCGTGCGATCGCTGCCGTGGGCTACGAATCCCCGACGGGTATCCAGGCGGCGACGATTCCCGCGCTGATGGCCGGGTCCGACGTGGTGGGCCTGGCGCAGACCGGCACCGGCAAGACGGCGGCGTTCGCGCTGCCGATCCTGTCCAAGATCGACACCACCAGCAAGGCGACCCAGGCGTTGGTGCTCGCGCCGACCCGGGAGCTGGCCCTGCAGGTGGCCGAGGCGTTCAGCCGATACGGCGCGCAGCGGCACCTCACCGTGCTGCCGATCTACGGCGGGTCGTCGTACGCGGTGCAGCTGGCCGGGCTCAAGCGCGGCGCCCAGGTTGTGGTCGGCACCCCGGGGCGCGTCATCGACCACCTGGAACGCGGGACGCTGGATCTGTCGCGCGTGGATTACCTGGTGCTCGACGAGGCCGACGAGATGCTCACCATGGGCTTCGCCGAAGAAGTCGACCGCATCCTGTCCGAAACACCGGAATACAAGCAGGTTGCTCTCTTCTCGGCGACCATGCCGCCGGCCATCCGCAAGCTCACCGCCAAGTATCTGCACGACCCGCTGGAAGTCACCGCCAAAGCGAAAACGGCGACCGCCGAGAACATTTCGCAGCGCTACATCCAGGTGGCGGGCCCGCGCAAGATGGACGCGCTGACGCGGGTGCTCGAGGTCGAGCCGTTCGAGGCGATGATCGTCTTCGTGCGCACCAAACAGGCCACCGAGGAGGTGGCCGAAAGGCTGCGCGCGCGTGGCTTTTCCGCCGCGGCCATCAACGGCGACATCCCGCAGGGCCAGCGCGAGAGAACGATCGCGGCCCTCAAAGAAGGCGGCCTGAAAGGGATCGACATCCTGGTGGCCACCGACGTCGCCGCCCGCGGGCTGGACGTGGAGCGCATCTCGCACGTGCTCAACTACGACATCCCGCACGACACCGAGTCCTATGTGCACCGCATCGGCCGCACCGGACGGGCCGGACGGTCGGGCACCGCGCTGCTGTTCGTCTCACCGCGCGAGCGGCACCTGCTCAAAGCGATCGAAAAGGCCACGCGCCAGACGCTGACCGAGGCCGAGCTGCCTTCCGTCGAGGACGTCAACGCCCAGCGGGTCGCCAAGTTCGCCGACTCGATCACCGATGCGCTGGGCAGCCCCGGCATCGAACTGTTCCGCCGGCTGGTGGAGGACTACGAACGCGAACACGACGTCCCGATGGCCGACATCGCGGCGGCGCTGGCGTTGCAGTCGCGCGACGGTGAGGAGTTCCTGATGGCGCCGGAACCCCCGCCGGAGCGCCGGGAGCAACGCAACCGGCAGGATCGGCCCGAAAGGCCACGGCAGACAAAGCCTTTCACGACCTACCGCATCGACGTGGGCAAGCGGCACCGAATCGGCCCGGGCGCGATCGTCGGCGCCATCGCCAACGAGGGTGGACTGCACCGCAGCGATTTCGGTCATATCGCCATCGGGCCGGACTTCTCGATGGTCGAACTTCCGGCGAAGCTGCCCCGGGCCACGCTGAAAAAGCTTGAACAGACCCGGATCTCGGGCGTGCTGATCAACCTGCGACCGGACCGGCGCTCCGATAAAGCCCGGACCCCGCGGCAATCCGCCGGCAAAGGAAAGCCGAGCCGGAAGCGCGACGTATGACGGTGTCGGAGGCCGAGGACGCCCAAGGCGGCCTCGAGCAGACCGCGGGCGTCGACCGGGTTGCCTCGCTGACCGGCGTTCGTGCTGTCGCCGCACTGCTGGTGGTCGGCACCCACGCGGCTTACACCACCGGGAAATACACGCACGGATATTGGGGGCTGGTCGGCGCCCGTTTGGAGATCGGCGTGCCGATCTTCTTCGTGCTGTCCGGATATCTGCTGTTTCGCCCGTGGGTCAAATCCGCAGCGACAGGCAGCCCGTGGCCATCGCTGAGGCGCTACGCGCGTAACCGGATACGCCGCATCATGCCCGCCTACGTCGTCACCGTGCTGATCGCGTATGTGCTCTACCACTACCGCGAGGCGGGGCCCAATCCCGGGCACACGTGGCTGGGTCTGATCCGAAATCTCACCCTGACACAGATTTATACCGACGGATACCTCGGAAAGTACCTGCACCAGGGCCTGACCCAGATGTGGAGCTTGGCGGTCGAGGCGGCCTTCTACGTGACGCTGCCGCTGCTCGCCTACGTGCTGCTGGTGCTGCTCAGCCGGCGACGGTGGCAGCCGAAGTTGGTGCTCGCCGCGCTCGCGGCGCTGACCCTGGTCAGCCCGGGCTGGCTGGTACTGGTGCACATCGACCGGTTCTTCCCCGACGGCGCACGGTTGTGGCTACCCACTTATCTGGCCTGGTTTTTGGGCGGCATGATGCTGACCGTGCTGCAGCAGATGGAGGCTCGCTGCTATGCGTTCGTAGCTATCCCGCTGGCGGTGATCTGCTACTTCATCGTCTCCACTCCGATTGCGGGCGCGCCCACCACGTCGCCGGCTTCGCTGCCCGAAGCGCTGTGGAAGACGGGGTTCTACGCGGTGATCGCCACGCTGGCAGTGGCGCCGCTGGCCCTGGGTGACCACGGCTGGTACTCGCGTGTGCTGGCCAGCCGGCCGATGGTGTGGCTCGGTGAGATCTCCTACGAAATCTTCCTGATCCACTTCATGACAATGGAATTCGCGATGGTGTACATCGTCCGGGCGCACGTGTACACCGGCCCCATGCTCAACCTGTTCGTCGCCACTGTCGTAGTGACCATCCCGTTCGCCTGGCTGCTACACCGGTTCACCCGGGTTCGATAGGTCTGCCGCAGCGAAATCTTGGCGTTTTCATAGTGTTTCGTGTTCCGGCTAAGCCCCGTATCAGACACGCGTAGAGTTCTGCAACGATCGTGAGCTGTTGGTGCCGTCGAACGCCAGGGGAGCCCGGATGTCCTTCTACTTCATCGCTGTGCCTGAGGCCTTTGCGGCGGCGTCCGCGGACCTGGCCGGGCTCGGCGCGACGATCAGCCAGGCCAACGCGGCGGCAGCCGCCGCAACCACCCAGGTGTTGCCCGCTGCGGCCGACGAGGTGTCGGAGTCGATAGCGCGGCTGTTCGGCGGTTTCGCCCAAGACTATGAGCTGGTCAGCTCGCAGGTGTCGGCATTCCACAACGAATTCGTGCAGGCCCTGACCGGTGCGGGCAACGCCTACTGGGCGGCCGAGGCGGCCAGTGTCAACCCACTGCAAACGGTGTTCGACGACATTCTGCTGGTGATCAACGCCCCGACCAGGTTCCTGTTGAACCGCCCGCTGATCGGCGACGGCACCAACGGGGCAGCCGGTACCGGGCAAGCCGGCGGAGCCGGTGGAATCTTGTTCGGCAACGGAGGCAACGGCGGTTCCGGAGCCCCCGGCCAGGCCGGAGGTACCGGCGGCGCGGCTGGAATCTTCTTCGGCAGTGGGGGCGCCGGCGGCGCCGGTGGTACCGGAGCGGCAGGCGGTGACGGGGGCTCGGCCGCCTTCCTGTTCGGCACCGGTGGGACCGGCGGCATCGGGGGCGCCGGCGCGGTCGGGGGCCGGGGTGGTGCGGGTTCGTTCTTCTACGGCGCAGGGGGCACCGGGGGCGTTGGTGGTGGCGGCGCTGCCGGGGGTGTCGGTGGGTCCGCAGGATTCTTCGGCAACGGCGGTGCCGGCGGCGCCGGTGGCGCCGGCGTCACCGGCGCCGGTGGTGCGGGCGGTGCCGGCGGAAACAGCGGGGTGATCTACGGCAGCGGTGGGGCGGGCGGTGCCGGCGGTGCCGGCGCGGCCGGCGGTTTCGACGGCGGGTCCGGCGGTTCGGGTGGAGCGGTTGCCGCGCTGATCGGTGGCTCCGCGGGTGACGGCGGAGCCGGCGGCGCGGGTGGCATCGGCGCAACGGGTCCGGGCGGCGCAATCGGAGGTCACGGTGGCACTGGCGGAGCCGGTGGGCTCGGGGGCGCGGTTCAGTCGCTGATCGGGGGAACCGGAGGCGCCGGCGGCGCCGGAGGCCAAGGCGGCCAGGGCGGCACCGGCGGTGTCGGTGTGGGCAACGCGGGTACCGGCGGAACCGGTGGCACCGGCGGAACCGGAGGCATTGCGGGTGCCGGCGGAGCCGGCGGGTTGTTCGGCGCCGGTGGGGCGAGTGGCGCGAGCGGACAGGGTGGCCAGGGCGGCACCGGCGGCGCCGGCGCGCTGGGGCTGACGAGTACGACGGCAGGCCTCAACGGTGGTCTGGGTGGAGACGGTGGCGCGGGTGGCCAGGGTGGTGTCGGCGGCGCCGCCATCGCCGGCGGCGCCAGTGGCGGTGGCGGTGTCGGCGGTACCGGTGGGGCCGGTGGCCAGGGCGGCACCGGGTTTGCTGATGACGGTTTGAACGCCGCCACTGTCGGCGGCACCGGCGGCACTGGTGGTGCCGCGGGTGCCGGCGGCGGGGCGGGTAGCGGTGGCGGTGGTCTCGCCGGCGGTTACGGCACGGGTGGCAGGGGTGGTGCCGGTGGCACCGGCGGCGCCGGCCTGCAGGGTCAGACCAGTACCACGGCGGGCCTCGATGGCGGCACCGGCGGCAACGGGGCAGCCGGTGGTCAGGGCGGTGCGGGCGGCAATTCCGCTGCCAGTGGAACGGCCGGCGCCGGGGGTGTCGGCGGTACCGGTGGGGCCGGTGGCCAGGGCGGTACCGGGTTTGCTGACGACGGGACCAACGCCGCGACCGCCGGTGGTGACGGGGGTACAGGTGGTGCCGCGGGTGCCGGCGGGAAGGCCGGTACTGGTGGCGCGGCGGGTGTGGACGGCGGTTACGGCACGGGCGGTCAGGGTGGCGCCGGTGGTACCGGCGGTGCCGGTCTGCTGGGGCAGACCAGTACGACGCCGGGTCTCGACGGTGGTACCGGCGGGAACGGTGGCGCCGGTGGTCACGGGGGCGCCGGTGGTGGTTCGGGTACCGGTGGCACGGCCGGCGCCGGAGGTGTGGGCGGTACCGGTGGGGCCGGTGGCCAGGGCGGTACCGGGTTTGCTGATGACGGGACCAACGCCGCGACCGCCGGTGGTGACGGGGGTACTGGTGGTGCCGCGGGTGCCGGCGGGAAGGCCGGTAGTGGTGGCGCGGCGGGTATGGACGGCGGTTACGGCACGGGCGGTAAGGGTGGCGCCGGTGGTACCGGGGGTGCCGGTCTGTTGGGGCAGACCAGCACGACCGCGGGCCTCAGCGGTGGCACCGGCGGCAATGGTGGTGCCGGTGGTCACGGGGGCGCCGGTGGTGGTTCGGGTGCCGGCGGCACGGCCGGCGGCGGAGGTGTGGGCGGCACCGGCGGCGCGGGTGGCCAGGGCGGTACCGGGTTTGCTGACGACGGCACCAACGGCGCGACGGCCGGTGGGGACGGCGGCCAGGGTGGTGCCGCGGGCGCCGGCGGGAAGGCCGGTAGTGGTGGCGCGGCGGGTGTCGACGGCACCTACGGGACAGGCGGCAAGGGTGGTGGTGGCGGGACCGGCGGCGCCGGCCTGCAGGGTCAGACGAGCACGACGGCCGGCGTCAACGGCGGCACCGGCGGCAATGGTGGTGCCGGCGGTCACGGGGGCGCCGGTGGTGGTTCGGGTACCGGCGGCACGGCCGGCGCCGGGGGAGTCGGCGGCACCGGCGGTGCGGGTGGCCAGGGCGGCACCGGGTTTGCTGACAACGGAGTGAACGCGGCCACGGCGGGCGGCACCGGCGGCGCAGGCGGTGCCGCGGGTGCCGGCGGCAAGGCCGGTACTGGCGGCGCGGCGGGCGTGGACGGCGGTTATGGCACGGGCGGCAAGGGTGGTGCCGGTGGTACCGGCGGCGCCGGCCTGCAGGGGCAGAACAGCACGACCGCAGGCCTGAACGGCGGCACCGGCGGCAACGGCGCGGCCGGTGGTCAGGGCGGGGCCGGCGGAAACTCGGGTGCCGGTGGCACGGTCGGCGCCGGGGGCGTGGGCGGTACCGGCGGTGCCGGCGGTCAGGGCGGCGCCGGGTTTGCTGATGACGGGGTCAACGCCCCGACCGCCGGCGGTGCCGGTGGTAACGGCGGTGTGGGTGGTGTCGGCGGCGCGATGGGCAGCGGCGGCACCGCAAGCACCGCGGGCGTCGGCGGCGCCGGCGGTGCCGGTGGTAATGGCGGAGGGGGCGGCGCGACGGCCACCGCGGGCAAGGCGGGCGGTGCCGGCGGTGCCGGGGGCCAGGGCGGCAACGGCGGGACCGGGGCCGCCGGCGTCGTCGGAGGCGCGGCGGCCGCCGGCGGAGTCGGGGGGCAGGGCGGGGCAGGCGGCACCGGTGGTGGTGCGGTGGGAGGCGCCACGAACGGCGTCGGCGGCGCCGGGGGTGCCGGTGGTCAGGGCGGTGTCGGCGGTGCGGGATTCGCCGATGACGGCAGCAACAATGCGGGCGCGGGCGCAACCGGCGGGACCGGTGGTGCCGGCGGCGTGGGCGGTGCAGCGGGGAGCGGCGGTGCCGGGGGCGGCGCCGGCACCGCGGGCGCAGGAGGCAAGGGCGGCGGAGGCGGCGTGGGTGGTGCGACAACCACCACGGGGCACACCGCTGGTGCCGGTGGCGCCGGCGGGGCCGGCGGTCAGGGCGCGACGGGGGCGACGGGTACGGCCGGCGGCGTCGGGTCTACCGGCGGAGTCGGTGGGCAGGGCGGCACCGGTGGTGCCGGCGGCGGTGCGGTGGAGGGTGCCACGAACGGCAGCGGCGGCGCCGCAGGAGCCGGCGGCCAGGGTGGTTCCGGCGGTGCCGGGTTTGCCGATGACGGCAGCGACAACGCCGGCGCGGGCGGAACCGGTGGAACCGGCGGTGTCGGCGGTGCCGGTGGTGCGGTCGGCAGCGGCGGCTCCGGTGGCACCGTGGGCGCGGCGGGGGCCGGCGGCAAGGGCGGCGTCGGTGGCGTCGGCGGGGCCACGGCGACCGTCGGACACACCGCCGGTGTCGGTGGGCAGGGCGGTGCCGGTGGCGCCGGAGCCGTGGGCGCGAGCGGTGCTCCGGGCTCGACGGGTGGTGTCGGTGGGCAGGGCGGCGCCGGCGGTTCCGGTGGTGCCGCGGTGGCCGGGGCTACCAACGGCAAGGGCGGCGTCGGGGGTACCGGCGGTCAGGGTGGTACCGGTGGTGCCGGTTCAGCTGACGGCGGCACCAACAATGCGGGCTCCGGCGGAACCGGCGGCGCCGGCGGTGGCGGCGGCGTGGGCGGTGTGGCGGGAACCGGCGGCTCCGGCGGTATCGCGGGGGCGGCCGGGGCCGGTGGCCTGGGCGGTAACGGTGGCGTGGGTGGAGCCACGACCACCGCCGGTAACACCTCGGGTGCCGGCGGCGACGGCGGCCAGGGTGGCGCCGGCGGCGTCGGCGCGGTGGGCTCGGCCAGCGGGGCCGGATCTGCAGGCGGTGTCGGCGGGCAGGGCGGCACCGGCGGTACCGGGGGTG
>RXJD01000071.1:0-772 GCA_003987775.1 Mycobacterium sp. | reverse complement strand
GGCTTCGCTGATGACGGCAGCAACAACGCGGGCGCGGGCGGAACCGGTGGAACCGGGGGCGTCGGCGGTGCCGGTGGCGCGCTGGGCAGCGGCGGCTCCGGTGGCAGCGCGGGCGCGGCGGGGGCCGGCGGCAAGGGCGGGATCGGTGGCGTCGGTGGGGCCACGGCGACCGTCGGGCACACCGCCGGTGTCGGTGGGCAGGGTGGTGCCGGTGGTGCGGGGGCCGTGGGCGCGAGCGGTGCTCCGGGCTCGGCCGGTGGTGTCGGTGGGCAGGGCGGCGCCGGCGGTTCCGGTGGTGCCGCGGTGACCGGAGCTACCAACGGCAAAGGCGGCGTCGGGGGTACCGGCGGTCAGGGTGGTACCGGTGGTGCCGGTTCAGCTGACGGCGGCACCAACAATGCGGGCTCCGGTGGAACCGGCGGCGCCGGCGGGGTCGGCGGCGACGGTGGTGCGGCGGGAACGGGCGGTTCGGGGGGTAGCGCGGGGACGGCAGGGGCCGGCGGCAAGGGCGGCGTCGGCGGCCAGGGTGGCGCGACCACCACGACCGGCAACACCGCGGGCGCAGGCGGTGCCGGTGGCGCCGGAGGTGCCGGTGGAATCGGCGCCGTCGGGGCGACCGGCGGGGCGGGGTCGACTGGCGGTGTCGGCGGGCAGGGCGGCGCCGGCGGCACCGGGGGTACCGCGGTCGTCGGTGCCACCAACGGCAAGGGCGGAATCGGCGGGGTCGGCGGCCAGGGCGGTGGCGGCGGTGCCGGCTTCGCTGATGACGGCA
>RXJD01000112.1 GCA_003987775.1 Mycobacterium sp. | reverse complement strand
TAGCCGGCGCCGCTGTTGATCCCGGCCACCCCGTTGGCGCCGCTCGCGCCGTTGCCGCCCTTGCCCGCGGTACCTGCCGCGCCACCGCTACCGGCCGCGCCGCCGCTGCCCGCGTTGCCCGCGACACCGCCACCGGTGCCACCGCTGCCGGCGTCACCGCCCCTACCGCCGGCGCCGCCGTCACCGCCGGCCCCGGCGTTGCCGCCGGCCTGGCCGTTGCCGCCGGCACCGTTGGTGACCTGCCCGAGGGCACCGCTGATGCCCGAGCCGCCCTTGCCGCCGGTTCCGCCGACGCCACCCGCGCCACCGTTGCCGCCGTGGGTGCCCGAGCCGCTGGCCGTGCCACCGGCGCCGCCGTCGCCGCCCTTGCCGCCGGCCTGAGCGTTAGTGCCGCTGTCGCCGGCGTTGACGCCGTCGGTGCCGTTCGCCCCTGCCAGACCGTTACCGCCGGCACCACCGTTACCGCCGTTGGCACCGGAGCCGCCCAGGCCGTCCGCGCCCTTGCCCGCTGCGCCGGCACCACCGGTGCCGCCCTGGCCCACCGCGCCGGCGTTGCCGCCCTTGCCACCGGCCCCGCCGTCGATGGCCCCGGTCACCCCGTCGGCGCCGCGGCCGCCGTCGCCGGCCGTGCCGGCGTTGCCGCCCTTGCCGCCGGCCCCGCCGAAGCCGTCGGCGCCGGCGCTGCCGGTGAGGCCGCCGGCCTTGCCGCCGGTTCCGCCCGTGCCGCCGGCGCCACCCTTGCCACCGGCCCCGCCGTCACCACCGGCGACACCGGCGCCGTTGTTCACACCGGCCACCCCGTTGGCGCCGGTGACACCGGCGCCGCCCTTGCCGGCCGCGCCGCCGGCACCGCCGTTGCTGGCCGCGCCGCCGTTGCCGTCCTTGCCCGCGCTGCCGCCGGCGCCCGCACCGGCCTGACCACCGGCGCCGCCGTTACCGCCGTTGGCGCCGTTACCGCCGGCGCCGCCGTCACCACCGGCGTAACCGGCACCGTTGTTGACCCCAGCCACCCCGTTGGCGCCGCTCGCGCCGTTGCCGCCCTTGCCGGCGGTACCTGCCGCGCCACCGCTACCGGCCGCGCCGCCGCTGCCTGCAATGCCCGCGACACCGCCGCCGGTGCCGCCGCTGCCGGCGTCACCGCCCTTACCGCCGGCACCGCCGTCACCGCCGGCTCCGGCGTTGCCGCCGGCCTGGCCCCCGCCGATACCGGTGCCGTACGCGTCTTCTCCGGCCACCGCGTTGCCGCCGTTGAGACCGGAGCCGCCCTTACCGCCGGTGCCACCCTGGCCGCCGGCGCCGCCGGCGCCGCCGTGGGTACCCGCTCCGCTGGCCGTGCCGCCGGCACCGCCGTCGCCACCCCGGCCACCGGCAAAGCCGTTGCCGCCGTTGTCGCCGGCATTGATGCCGTTGGTGCCGTTGACACCGTTCAGACCGTTACCGCCGGCACCGCCGTTGCCGCCGTTCGCACCGGCCCCCGCGACTCCGTTGGCACCGTTGCCGGCCGGACCGAGGCCGCCGGCGCCGCCCGCGCCCACCGCGCCGGCGTTGCCGCCCTTGCCGCCTGCGCCACCGTCGATGGCGCCCGTCACGCCATCGGCACCGCGGCCACCGTCGCCGGCGATGCCGGCGTTGCCGCCCAGACCGCCCGCGCCGCCCTTGCCGTCGGTACCCGCGCTGCCGGAGCCACCGCCGGCCTTGCCGCCGGTTCCGCCCGTGCCGCCGTCGCCGCCCTTGCCGCCGGCCCCGCCGTCGCCGCCGGCGACACCGGCGCCGTTGTTGACCCCGGCAGTGCCGTTGGCGCCGTTGGCACCGGCGCCACCGGCCCCGGCCGCCCCGCCGGCGCCACCGCTGCTGGCCGCGCCGCCGTTGCCGTCCTTGCCCGCGCTGCCGCCGGCGCCCGCACCGGCCTGACCGCCGGCGCCGCCGTTACCGCCGTTGGCGCCCTTGCCGCCTGCTCCACCGTCGCCGCCGGCGTAGCCGGCGCCGTTGTTGACCCCGGCGGTGCCGTCGTGACCGTGGGCACCGATGCCGCCCTTGCCGGCGATTCCGGCCGCGCCGCCGCTTCCGGCATCACCACCGCTGCCCGCGGTGCCCGCGACGCCGCCGCCGGTGCCGCCGCTGCCGGCATCGCCGCCCTTGCCGCCGGCTCCGCCGTCACCACCGCTGCCGGCGTTGCCGCCGGCCTGACCGGCCTGCCCGGCGCCGTCGGTGGCAACCCCGTTGCCGCCGTTGACACCGCTGCCGCCCTTGCCGCCCTGGCCACCCTTACCGCCGGCCCCACCGCTGCCGCCGTGGGTGCCCGAGCCGCTGGCCGTGCCACCGGCACCGCCGTCGCCGCCCTTGCCGCCGGCCTGACCGTTGGTGCCGCTGTCACCGGCATTGACGCCGTCGGTGCCGTTGACACCGTTCAGACCGTTACCGCCGGCACCACCGTTACCGCCGTTCGCGCCGGACCCCGCGAGCCCGTTCGCGCCGTTGCCGGCCGGCCCCAGGCCGCCGGCGCCACCGGCGCCGACCGCGCCGGCGTTGCCGCCCTTACCGCCTGCGCCACCGTCGATGGCGCCGGTCACGCCATCGGCACCGCGGCCACCGTCACCGGCGGTGCCGGCGTTGCCGCCGAGACCGCCCGCGCCGCCGGAGCCGTCGGCGCCGGCGCTACCGGTGCCACCACCGGCCTTGCCGCCCGTCCCGCCGACACCACCGTCGCCGCCCTTGCCGCCGGCCCCGCCGTCGCCGCCGGCGACACCGGCGCCGTTGTTGACCCCGGCGGTGCCGTTGGCACCGTTGACGCCGGCGCCACCGGCCCCGGCCGCGCCACCCGCGCCACCGCTGCTGGCCGCACCGCCGTTGCCGTCCTTGCCCGCGCTGCCGCCCACGCCGGCACCGGCCTGACCGCCGGCGCCGCCGTTACCGCCGTTGGCGCCCTTGCCGCCTGCTCCGCCGTCGCCACCGGCGTAGCCGGCGCCGTTGTTGAGCCCGGCAACGCCGTTCGCGCCGCCGGCTCCGTTACCGCCCTTGCCCGCGGTACCCGCGTCGCCGCCGCCACCCGCCGCGCCGCCGCTGCCCGCCTTGCCCTGGGACCCGCCACCGGTGCCGCCGCTGCCGGCGTCGCCACCCTTACCACCGGCTCCGCCGTCGCCGCCGGCCCCGGCGTTGCCGCCGGCCTGGCCGTTCTGTCCGGCGCCGTTGCCGAGCTGCCCGTTGCCGCCATCCACACCGCTGCCGCCCTTGCCGCCGGTGCCG
>RXJD01000113.1 GCA_003987775.1 Mycobacterium sp. | reverse complement strand
CCGCCGCGCGCGGCAACGCCGCGCTTGCGATCGCCGCTAGGCACACGGCGGCGACCCGCCGCGCGCGGCAACGCCGCGCTTGCGATCGCCGCTAGAGGCTGATCGCGGCGACCAGGTCGGTGGTCAGCGAATCGCCGACGGCCAGCTCGCTGGTCTGCCCGCTGAAACGATTGCGCAGCTCCACCCGGCCGTCGGCCCAGCCGCGCCCGACCACGACGATCCAGGGCACGCCGAGCAGCTCGGCGTCCTTGAACTTGACCCCGGGTGAGGCCTGGCGGTCGTCCAGCAGCACGTCGACTCCGATTTTGTCCAGGTCGGCGGCCAGCTTGGCGGCGCCCAGCCGGGCCTCGGGGTCCTTGTTGGCCATCACCAGGTGCACCCCGAACGGCGAGATCGACGCCGGCCAGCGCAGGCCGAGCTCGTCGTGGTGCTGTTCGGCGACCACGGCGACCAGACGCGACACCCCGATGCCGTAGGAGCCCATGGTCAGCCGCACCGGTTTGCCGTCCTCGCCGAGCACGTCGGCGCTGAACGCGTCGGTGTACTTGCGGCCCAGCTGGAAGATGTGGCCGATCTCGATGCCGCGGGCCATGACGAGCGGGCCGGCGCCATCGGGGGACGGGTCGCCCTCACGTACCTCGGCGGCCTCGATGGTGCCGTCGGCGGTGAAGTCACGGCCCGCCACCAGGCCGACCACGTGGCGACCGGGTTCGTCGGCACCGGTGATCCAGCTGGTTCCGTCCACCACGCGCGGGTCAACCAGATAACGGACTTCGTTGTCGCGCAGCGCTTTCGGGCCGATGTAGCCCTTCACCAGAAACGGGTATTTCGCGAAGTCCGCGTCGTCGAGCAATGCGTACTCGGCCGGTTCCAGTGCCGCGCCGAGTCGCTTGTCGTCGACCTCGCGGTCGCCGGGCACGCCGATGGCCAGCAGCTCCCACTCCTCGCCGGGCTGGCGGACCTTCAGCAGGACGTTCTTGAGGGTGTCGGCGGCTGTGACGGGGCGGTCCAACGCCTCGTTGGCCCAGGCGACCAGGGTGGCGATGGTAGGGGTGTCGCCGGTGTCGTGGACTTCGGCATCCGGCAGTCCGGCCACAGTTTCAGCGGGCAGGCCCTCGGGGCGGGCGGTGGTGACGGCTTCGACGTTGGCGGCATAGCCGGATTCCACGCACCGGACGAAGGTGTCCTCACCGATCGGGCTCTCGGCGAGGAACTCCTCGGAGGCGCTGCCGCCCATCGCACCCGACACCGCCGAGACGATGACGTAACGCACGTCGAGCCGCTCGAAAATGCGCTGGTAGGCCTCCCGGTGGGCGTGGTAGGAAGCCTTGAGGCCGGCGGCGTCGAGGTCGAACGAGTACGAGTCCTTCATGAGGAACTCGCGGCCGCGCAGGATGCCGGCGCGCGGGCGCGCCTCGTCGCGGTACTTGTTCTGGATTTGGTACAGGGTCAGCGGGAAGTCCTTGTAGGAGCTGTACTCGCCCTTGACCGTCAAGGTGAACAGCTCCTCGTGGGTGGGGCCGAGCATGTAGTCATTGCCCCGACGGTCCTGGACCCGGAACACGCCATCGCCGTACTCCGTCCACCGGTTGGTGGTCTCGTAGGGGGCGCGTGGCAGCAGGGCGGGAAACAGGATTTCCTGGCCGCCGATCGCGTTCATCTCCTCGCGGACGATGCGCTCGATGTTGCGCAGCACTTTCAGGCCGAGCGGCAGCCAGCTGTACAACCCAGGCGCGATCGGCCGGACGTATCCGGCACGGATCAGCAGTTTGTGGCTGGCCACTTCTGCTTCGGCGGGGTCGTCGCGCAGGGTGCGCAGGAAAAGCTCGGACATCCGGGTGATCACAGGCGGCAAGCCTACTTGGGGGCCGGGTGCGTCCCGCGTCACGTGGGCCGCGGGCAGGGTCGGGCGACGCCAGGGCCTGCCACGGCGGCGGCCCCTGCCCCGCGCCGAGACTGCGGATTTGCAGAGAAAGTACGAGAAGAGGCAACCAATTTCGCAGTCTCAGCGCGAAACGCCAGACCGGGATGGAGAAAGGCCTACAGCTCCCCGGCGTCGATCGCTTCCTTGACCTCTTGGGCGTGCGCAACCTGCTCGGGCGTGTAACCGATGAACAGGGCCGCAATACCCACGATCACCGCCGCTCCGGCAATCCACAGCAGGCCGTAGGTGTAGCCGTGGTCGAGTGCCTGCAGCTGCATGTCGTTCATGAACTTCACCGGGCCGGTCGTACCGCCCAGGAACAGCGTGCGCGACGTGATGACGGCCTGGATAACGGCCAGCACCAGCGGCCCGCCCAGACTCTGCAGCATCAGGGTCATCGCCGACACCGGGCCGATCTGGTCGAATCCCACGCCCGCGATAGCGGCCAGCGTCAGCGGCACTACCACCATGCCGATGCCGATCCCGCCGATCACGATCGGCAGCACCAGGTTCGGGAAGTACGGCGCCCCGCGATGCATGCACATCGAGCCGTAGATCATCGCGCCGAGTAGCAGCCAGCCGCCGCCGATCGTCAGCACCCGCGGCGAGAACCGCGACACCAGCTGCGACGAGATACCGAGGCCGATGCCCATGGCGATCACGAACGGAATAAAGCCGACACCCGCGCGCAGCGCGCTGTAACCCAGGATGTCCTGCACATACAGGCCGATGGAGACCGTCAGGGTGAACATGACGCCGCCGGCCAGGAAGATCGCGATAAAGGTGACCAGCCGGTTGCGGTCGCGGAACAGCTGGAACGGGATGACCGGGTTCTCCGCGGTGCGCTCGACGATGGCGAACGCGATGGCCGCCACGACTGCCACCACACCGGAACCGAGGGTGGTGACCGAGAGCCAGCCCTTCTCCGGGCCCACCGAGAAGGCGAACACGGCGGCGGTGCACGCCAGCGTGGCCAGCATGGCCCCGGCGGCATCGAGCTTCATCCGCTCACGGTTGGTCTCGCGCAGCGCGGTGCGGGCCAGGTAGATCATCACCAGCCCGATCGGCACGTTGACCATGAAGGCCAACCGCCAGGAGTACTCGGTCAGCGCCCCGCCGACCACCAGGCCCATCACGGACCCGATCGCTGTCATGGCCGCGAAGACGGCGGTCGCGGCGTTACGCGCCGGGCCCTTCGGGAAGGTGGTCGCCACCAACGCCAGACCGGTCGGTGAGGCGATAGCCGAACCGACACCCTGCGAGAGCCGGGCGATGACCAGCGTCACCTCGTCCCAGGCCACCGCGCACAGCACCGAGGAGATGGTGAACAGCGCGACACCGACGATGAAGGTGCGCTTGCGCCCGATGGTGTCTCCGAGCCGGCCACCGAGCAGCATCAGCCCGCCGAAAGTCAGCACATAAGCGGTGATCACCCAGCTACGGCCGGCATCGGACAGGCTGAGCTCGTTCTGAATCTTAGGAAGCGCGACGATCGCGACCGTGCTGTCCATGGTGGCCAGCAGCTGCATCCCGCCGATCGCGATCACCGCGGCGATGAATCGGCGTGAGGGCAACCACGTGGGGTAATACCTGCTCAAGCGCTGCAAAGGGGTCTCCACTGTTTGCGTGGGACGCTCCTGGGCCGAACGTTCCGAGCGTCCCTCAGTCCAAGTGTGGACTGCCCGCTCTGAGTCGTTGAGAGCCGTCATAGCGGGTTACCTTACAGTAATCTTAAGAATTGTTTAAACCCTGAGCGCCGCCGAGACCCGCCACGGGCCCGATAACGATGATCGCGGGAGGTCGAATGCCCTCCGCGCGGACCTTCTCCGGCGTGTCCGCCAGGGTCGCCCGCAACGTCTGCTGGGCCGCCGTCGTTCCGTGTTGCACCACCATGACCGGAGTATCCCCAGGTCGGCCGCCTTTTAACAGCGCGGCGACAAAAAGTTCGATCCGTTCGACCGCCATCAGCAAAACAATGGTCCCCGACATTGCTGCCAAAGCATCCCAATTCACTAACGATTCGGGATGATCGGGCGCCAGATGGCCGCTGACCACCACAAACTCGTGATTTGTGGCCCGATGAGTCACCGGAACGCCCGCCAGAGCGGGCACGGCTATGGCACTGGTCACACCTGGCACCACAGTCACCGGAATTCCCGCCTCGGTGCATGCCAGGACTTCTTCGTAGCCCCGGGCGAACACGAACGGATCGCCCCCTTTGAGCCGGACGACGAACTTGCCGGCCCGGGCCCGCTCGATCAGGACCTCGTTGATCGCGTCCTGGGCCATGGCCCGCCCATACGGGATCTTGGCGGCATCGATCACTTCGACGTGCGGCGACAACTCCGCCAGCAGTTCGGGCGGAGCGAGCCGGTCGGCTACCACCACGTCGGCCTGCGCGAGCAGCCGGCGACCGCGAACGGTGATCAGCTCGGGATCACCCGGACCACCGCCCACCAGCGCCACCCCACCGCGCAGGATCTCCTCGGACCCCCAGTCGGGGCCCTCCGCCGCGATGACGCCCTGCTGCAGCGCCTCGCGGATGGCCGACCGGATGGCCGCCGAGCGCCGGTGCTCACCGCCGGCCAGCACCCCCACCGACAGCCCCGCGTAGCTGAAGGACGCCGGCGTCACCGCCGTTCCCTCGACCGCGACGTCCGCGCGAACACAGAAGATATGCCGCCGTTCGGCCTCGGCGACGATGGCGGCGTTCACCTCCGGGTCGTCGGTGGCCGCCAGGGCGTACCAGGCGCCGTCGAGGTCGCCGTCTTGGTAGTCGCGCAGCGAGAGGCTGATCCCGTCCATCGCCTCGACCGCACGGGTGGCGCTGCGGGTGATCACGTGGACGTCGGCGCCGCTGGCGATCAACAGCGGCAACCGGCGCTGAGCGACGCCTCCACCGCCGACGACGACGACCTTTCGGCCGGTCAGTCGCAGTCCCACCAGATAGGGGCTCTCGGTCACCGGGCAAGCTTAATGTCGCGCTAGACCCGCGGCTTGGCGGCCTGCGCGACGAAGCGGGCCACGGCTTCGGGCGCCGCGGCCGGATGGATATGCAGATACGACGCGTGCACACCGGCGTGGACGGCGCCGTCGTGTTTGCGGTCGGCCTGGCCGCCCCGGTAGACCCAGGCCGGCTGGTAGCTGTCGGCGAAGGTGACCGTGGTGCGGTGGAATTCGTGGCCTACCACCCGCTGCCCGGCCGCGAACAGCGACGAATCGGTGACGGCCACCGCGTCGCGATACCCCAGGGTCAGTTGCTCGGTGAACCGCGCCGACCCGGCCAGCACCCCGCACATCGGAAAGCCGTCCAGCTCGTCGGCGAGATAGATCAGGCCGGCGCATTCCGCATGCACGGGTGCTCCCGTGGCGGCCAGTGCGGCGATCTGGCGCCGGACGACGTCGTTGGCGGACAGCTCCGCGGTGAACTGCTCGGGAAACCCGCCGGGCAACAGGACCGCGTCGGTCTCCTCGGGCAGGCTTTCGCTGAGCGGGTCGAACTCGGCGACCTGCGCGCCGGCTGCCCGCAGCAACTCGGCGTGCTCGGCGTACCCGAACGTGAACGCCTTGCCGGCCGCCAGAGCGACGCGGACTTCGCTGCCCGCGGCGCCCACCGCGGTGGCCGGCTCCCACGGCGGGTCCTCGACCCGGCCGCCGGCGGCCGCCACCACCCCGGCCACATCGACGTGCCGCGCCACCAGGGCCGTCATCGCCTCGATCGCCTGCTGGGCGTGGCGGCCGTACTCCACCGCGGTGACCAGCCCCAGATACCGTGACGGCAGCTCCAATTCGGTGTCGCGGGGGATGGCGCCCAGCACCGGAACCCCGGCCTGCTCACAGGCCTGCCGCAACACCAGCTCATGGCGGGCCGTCCCGACCCGGTTGAGGATGACGCCGCTGATCCGGGTATGCGGATCGAAGGTGGAAAAGCCGTGCAGCAGTGCGGCCATGCTGTGACTCTGGCCCCGCGCGTCGACCACCAGGATCACCGGCGCACCCAGCAGCCCCGCGACGTGTGCGGTGGATCCCGCGGCAGGACCGGTCGCGTCCGGGCCGATGCGCCCGTCGAACAGGCCCATCACCCCTTCGATGACCGCAATGTCGGCGCCGCGGGCGCCGTGGCCGAACAACGGGCCGATGAGCTTGTCCCCCACCATCACCGGGTCGAGGTTGCGGCCGGGCCGCCCCGCGGCCAGTGCGTGGTAGCCGGGGTCGATGAAGTCGGGGCCGACTTTGAAGGGCGCCACCCGGTGGCCGGCCCGACGTAGTGCGCCGATCAAACCCGTTGCCACCGTTGTCTTTCCACTGCCCGATGCGGGCGCGGCGATGACGACGGCGGGCGTTGAACTCACCATTCGATGCCCTTCTGGCCCTTGCGGCCGGCATCCATCGGGTGTTTCACCTTGCCCATGTCGGTCACCAGGTCGGCGGCCTCGATCAGCCGTGCCGGCGCGTCGCGGCCGGTGATCACCACATGCTGGTGGCCCGGGCGGTCCCGCAGTGCGTGCACCACCTCCTCGACATCGAGCCAGCCCCACTTCAGCGGGTAGGTGAACTCGTCGAGGACATAGAAGTCGTGCCGCTGCTCCTGCAGGCGGCGCCGGATCTCGGTCCAACCGTCGGCGGCGGCAGCGGCATGGTGGATTTCGCTGCCGGACTTGCGCGACTTGCGTGTCCAGGACCAGCCGGAACCCATCTTGTGCCACTCGACCGCGCCACCCGCACCGGTGAGTTCGTGCAGTTGGCCGAGCTCGCGGAATGCCGCCTCCTCCCCCACCTTCCACTTCGCGCTCTTGACGAACTGGAAGACCGCGACGCTCATCCCGACGTTCCACGCCCGCAACGCCATACCGAACGCCGCCGTCGACTTGCCCTTGCCCTCGCCGGTGTGCACCGCCAGCACCGGAGTGTTGCGCCGCGCCCGGGTGGTCAGGCCGTCGTTCGGCACCTCGGTCGGATTGCCCTGTGGCATAGTCGATTACCAGCTCACGCGACGCTGCGGACGGCCTGGGTGAGGTGATCGGCGTGCAGCTGCTCGAGTCGGATGGCCGGTGCGCCCAGCTGCCGCGCCAGCTGCCCCGCCAGGCCCAGGCGGACGTAAGAGGTCTCACAGTCGATGACGACGGCGGCCGCACCTTCTGCCACCAACCTGGCCGCCGCAATCTTGCTGCGGCCCAACGGGTCCGGCCCGGCCGTGGCGCGCCCGTCGGTGAGCACCACCACCAGCGGACGGCGGGCACGGTCGCGCACCTTCTCCCGGATGACCAGTCCCCGCGCGGCCAGCAGGCCCTCGGCGAGCGGAGTTCTGCCGCCGGTGTCGAACCGGGCCAGCCGTCGCCCGGCGATGTGCGCCGACGACGTCGGCGGCAGCAGGATTCTGGCCTCCTGCTGCCGGAACGTGATCACGGCGACCTTGTCGCGGCGCTGGTAGGCGTCGCGCAGCAGCGACAGGGCGGCCCCGCCGACGGCGGCCATCCGGTCGCGGGCGGCCATCGAGCCCGAGGCGTCGACGACGAAGATCACCAGGTTGCCTTCCCTGCCCTCGCGAACGGCCCGGCGCAGGTGGCCGCCGTGCAGGCGCAGCGGACCGGCCCGGTCGGCGTCCTCGGCCGCGGATAACAGGGTCGCGAACAGATGCAGGCCGTGCGCGCCCGGGTCGGACGGGTCGGCGGCGGCCACCACGCTGCCGGCGGCGTTGCGGGCGCGCGACCGCCGGCCGGGCGCGCCTTCGCCGACCCCGGGCACCGTCAGCGCCCGGGTGCGAAAGACTTTTGCCGGTGGCGCGCTGGGCCGGGGAGCCGGCGGCGCCTTCGTCTGAATCGAATCCGGCTGCGAGGCAAGGTCGTTGGCGGACTGACCGCCGCCGGGAGGATCGGGATCCGGTTCCGGCTCGCCCTGGGATTCCGCATCCGCGCGGGCCAGCGCTTCGTCGAGTTGGTCGCGCTCGATGCCGTGATCGTCGAACGGGTCGCGCCGGCGACGATGCGGCAACGCCAGTTCGGCGGCGACCCGGATGTCCTGTTCTTCGACGGTCAGGGCACCACGCCAGGCCGCGTGGGCGGTGGCGGTGCGGGCCACCACCAGATCGGCACGCATGCCGTCGACATCGAACGCCGCGCACAGTGCGGCGATCCGCCGTAACTCGTTGTCAGGCAACACCACGTCGTCCACGAGGGCCCGGGCGGCGGCGATGCGCCGGGCCAGTTCGGCGTCGGCATCGGCGTATTTCCGGGCGAACGCGTCGGGATCGGCTTCGTAGGCCATCCGCTGCCGGATCACCTCGACGCGGACGTCGACATCACGCGAGGCGTGAACGTCGACGGTCAGGCCGAACCGGTCGAGCAACTGCGGACGCAGTTCTCCCTCTTCGGGATTCATTGTTCCGATCAACACGAACCGGGCTTCGTGGGTGTGGGAGATACCGTCACGCTCGATATGCACGCGGCCCATGGCGGCGGCGTCGAGCAGGATGTCGACCAGGTGGTCGTGCAGCAGGTTCACCTCGTCGACGTAGAGGACACCCCCGTGTGCGCGGGCCAGCAGGCCCGGCGAGAAGGCGTGTTCGCCGTCGCGCAGCACCCGCTGCAGATCCAGCGAGCCGACCACCCGGTCCTCGGTGGCCCCCAACGGCATCTCCACCAGACCGGCGCCGCCGGAGTCGGTCGCGGCCGACAACAACGCGGCGAGCCCGCGCACCGCCGTCGACTTGGCGGTGCCCTTTTCGCCGCGGATGAGCGCGCCGCCGATCTCCGGACGCACCGCGCACAACAGCAGCGCGAGCCGCAACTGGTCATGCCCGACGATCGCGCTGAACGGATAAGGCTTCACCGGGCACCCGCCGCGGACGAACCAGGTCCCGAACCAGGTCTCAGCATCGGCACGTGCGGGATGCCGTCGTCGAGAAAATCGTCACCGTCGCGCACGAACCCGTGCCGGGCATACATATCGAACAGGTATTTCTGCGCGTCGATGCGGCAGGGGTAGTCGCCGACCTCGGCCAGGGCGGCGCGCAGCAGGCGGGTGGCGTGTCCGTGTCCGCGGGCACTGCGCTTGGTGCACACCCGGCCGATCCGGAAAGCCTTCTCACCGCCGGCGTGTTCCTCCATCAGACGCAGGGTGCAGATCACCTCGCCGTCCGAGGATTCCAGCCAGAAATGCCGGGTTTCGGCGAGCAGGTCGCGTCCGTCCAGTTCCGGGTAGGGACAGGCCTGCTCGACCACGAACACCTCGACCCGCAGTTTGAGGAGTTCGTAAAGAGTCCGCGCGTCAAGGTCTTTGAACCAGGAGCGGCGCAACGCCTCACTCATTACGCCGCCTCCAGCTGCAACGCCTTGTTCGTCCACGACCTCAGTTCGTCGTACAGGGCGGGTTCACGCGACAAGTCAGCTCCCAGTGACGGCACGATCTCTTTGAGGGTAGGTAACCACGACGGGTACCGGTTGGCGAAACAGCGCTGCAGCACGTCCAGCATCGCCGGGACAGCGGTCGAGGCACCCGGCGAGCCACCGAGCAGACCGGCGATGCTGCCGTCGGCGGCGCCCACGATGGTGGTGCCGAATTCCAGCGCACCGCCCTTGCCCCGGGCGCGCCGGATCACCTGCACGCGCTGCCCGGCAACCGTCAGCTCCCAGTCGGAATCCACTGCGGTCGGCGCGAATTCACGCAAAGCCGCGACCCGGTCCGGTTCGGTGAGGCGCAGCTGGGCGAGCAGATACCGCAGCAACGTCCTCTCCCGGACGCCCACGCCCAACATGGCCGGAAGATTGGCCGGCCGTATCGACCGGGGCAGATCGCTGACGTGGCCGTGCTTGAGAAATTTCGGTGACCAGCCGGCGTACGGCCCGAACACCAGCCACGGCCGGCCGTTGACCAGTCGCAGGTCCAGGTGCAGCGCGCCCAGCGGCGGGGCTCCTGGCGACGGGCTCCCATACACCTTGGCCCGGTGCGCGGCGGTGAGTTCGGGGTTGGCGGTGCGCAGGAACCGGCCGCCGATCGGGAACCCGGCAAAGCCGCGGATCTCCTCGATTCCGGCCTTCTGCAGCAATGGCAGGGCGTCGCCACCGGCGCCGACGAAGACGAATTCCGCTGCCAACTTCCGCTTTTCACCCGTGCGCCGGTTGCCGACCGTGACCGTCCAGCCACCGTCGCGCTGACGCGACAAGCCGCGTACCTCGTGGCCGAACAGCGCGGTGGCACCGCTTTTGACGCAGTAACCGATGAGCTGTCGTGACAGGGCTCCGAAGTCGACGTCGGTGCCGCCGGCGGCCCAGTTCAGGGCAACAGGTTCGGTGAAGTCGCGACGGGCGGCCATCAACGGCAGCCGGCGTGCGAACTCGGCAGGGTCCACGATCAGTTCGGTGGCGGCGAACAACGGGTTGCGAGCCAGAGCGTCACGGCGTCGCCGCAGATAGTCGACGCCGGCGGCGCCACGCACGAAACTGACGTGCGGAACCGCGTGCAGAAAAGCCGGCACGTCGGTCAGGATGCCGTTCTCGGCCGCGTAAGCCCAGAACTGCCGGGTGATCTGGAACTGCTCGTTGACCGAGACCGCCTTGCTGATGTCGATCGTGCCGTCGGGACGCTGCGGGGTGTAATTCATCTCGCACAGCCCCGCGTGACCGGTGCCGGCGTTGTTCCACGGGCTGCTGCTCTCGGCGCCGACGCCGTCCAGGCGTTCGATCACGGTGATCGACCAGTCGGGCTCGAGCCGTCGCAACAACGCCCCAAGGGTGGCGCTCATGATTCCGGCACCCACCAGCACGACGTCGGTTCTGGCTAGCTGTGCCACGCCGATCGCTAGTCCTTTCCCCTGGAGAATGCCGGTCCCCAAGGTTATCGCCGAAGGAGTTGGCCACCCAATCCACCGCATCGGCCGAGGCCGCAACCTCTAAGCTGGCCTCGTGACTGGCTGGGTGCCCGACGTCCTGCCCGGCTACTGGCAGTGCACCATCCCGCTCGGGCCCGATCCGGACGGTGAGGGCGAGATCTTCGCAACGCTGGTCCGCCGTGGCCCGCAGTCGGCGGCCGACCACGCGGTGCTGGCCGTGCACGGCTACACCGACTATTTCTTCAACACCGCGCTGGCCGACCACTTCGCCGACCGCGGCTTCACCTTCTACGCCCTGGACCTGCGCAAGTGCGGCCGCTCCCACCGGGCCGACCAGACGCCGCATTTCACCACCAGGCTGGACCGCTACGACGACGAGCTCAACCATGCGCTGGCGCTGATCCGCGAGCAGGCCGACACCCGAGTGCTGATGTACGGCCATTCGGTGGGCGGGCTGATCGTCTCGCTGTGGCTGGACCGATTGCGCCGGCAGAGTGCGGGCACGCCGGCCGGTGTCAGCGGCCTGGTGCTCAACAGCCCGTTTCTGGACCTGCACGGCCCGGCGGTTCTGCGTCTGGGCGTCACCTCGGCCACCATCGCCGCGCTGTCGCGGATGCGCAGCAAGGGTGTCGCCCGGGCCAGCGGCAGCGGCGGTTACGGCTCCAGCCTGCACCGGGACTACCACGGCGAATTCGAGTACAACCTGCAGTGGAAACCATTGGGCGGCTTCCCGGTCACGTTCGGCTGGTTGCACGCGGTGCGCCGCGGACAAGCCCGGCTGCACCGCGGGCTCGATGTCGGGGTGCCCAATCTGATCCTGCGTTCGGACCACACCGTGCCCGAGAGCGCCGAACCGGCGGCCCTGCAACGCGGCGACGCGGTGCTCGACGTCAGCCAGATCGCGCGGTGGGCCGGCTGTATCGGCAACCGCACCAGCATCATTCCGGTGCCGGATGCCAAACACGATGTGTTCCTGTCGCTTTCCCAACCGCGTCAGCTAGCGTATCGCCATCTGGACCGCTGGCTCGACGAACACCTCAGCAGGCTCAACGACACCGACGCCTCGGTCCCGCCCGAGAACCAGTCGGGGAAAGGCTGACGCATCGATGGAGACCTACGACCTCGCGATCATCGGAACCGGTTCGGGCAACAGCATTCTCAACGAACACTATGCGGCCAAGCGGGTGGCGATCTGCGAACAGGGCGTCTTCGGCGGCACCTGCCTCAACGTCGGGTGCATTCCGACCAAGATGTTCGTCTACGCAGCCGAGGTGGCCAAGACCATCCGGGAAGCGGCCCAGTACGGCGTCGATGCCCACATCGACGGGATTCGCTGGACCGACATCGTTTCGCGGGTGTTCGGGCGTATCGACCCGATCGGCCCGAGCGGCGAAGACTACCGCCGGTCGGCACCGAATATCGACGTGTACGGCAGCCACACGCGCTTCGGACCGGTCGCGGCCGACGGGCGATACCTGCTGCGCACCGAAGACGGCGAGGAATTCACCGCCGACCAGGTGGTGATCGCCGCGGGTTCGCGGCCCACCGTTCCGCCGGCCATCACCGCCTCCGGCGTCAAATACCACACCAGCGACACCATCATGCGGATTCCCGAGCTGCCCGAGCATCTCGTGATCGTCGGAAGTGGTTATGTGGCAGCGGAATTCGCGCATGTTTTCTCAGCACTGGGTTCGCGCGTGACACTGGTGATCCGAGGCAGCTGCCTGCTGCGCCACTGCGACGACACCATCTGCGAACGGTTCACCCGGGTGGTGGCGAGCAGGTGGGAACTGCGCACGCACCGCAACGTCGTCGGCGGGCACAACCGGGGTTCCGGTGTGTCGCTGCAGCTCGACGACGGCAGCACCCTGGACGCGGACGCGCTACTGGTGGCCACCGGGCGGCTGCCCAACGCCGACCTGCTGGACGCCGAGCAGGCCGGGATCGACATCGAGGACGGCCGCGTCGTCGTCGACGAATACCAACGGACCTCCGCACGTGGGGTTTTCGCGCTCGGCGACGTGTCATCGCCGTATCAGCTCAAGCATGTGGCCAACCACGAGGCACGGGTGGTGCAGCGGAATCTCCTCTGCGACTGGGATGACACCGGGTCGATGGCCGTCACCGATCACCGGTTCGTCCCCTCGGCGGTGTTCACCGATCCCCAGCTTGCCAGCGTCGGATTGACCGAAAACCAGGCATTAGCAAAGGGATTCGACATCTCGGTCAAGGTTCAGGACTATGGCGACGTCGCCTACGGCTGGGCGATGGAGGACACCACCGGGATCGTCAAGCTGATCGCCGAACGCGGCACCGGCCGGTTGCTGGGCGCGCACTTCATGGGCCATCAGGCGTCGTCGCTTATTCAGCCGCTGATCCAGGCGATGAGCTTCGGACTCACCGCCCACGAGATGGCCCGCGGCCAGTACTGGATCCACCCGGCGCTGCCCGAGGTGGTGGAGAACGCCCTGCTGGGCCTGAGCTGACTCAGTCCTGCGCCAGCTGCTGACAGGCCGGACACAGGCCGTGCAACGTCAGGCCGGCGCGCTCGGAGAGCGCGAAGGAGCTGCCCGCCATCGCGTGCTCGAGCGCCGAGCTCAGCTGGCGGGCCGGCACCTCGATGATCGACCCGCACCGGGTACACACGGCGTGGTGATGCGGCGCGGTGGCCATGCCGTAGGTGGTGACGCCGCCCTCGAGCGTCAACGCGTGCAACACCCCCTGGTCGACCAGGGTGGTCACGGTGCGGTAAATGGTGGCGAGGTCGGGGGGCTGGACTCCCGGCGCCAAGCACGCCGGCAACCGGTGCTGGATCTCGGCCACCGACAAGTGGCCGTTGACGGGTTCGAGTACCGCCAACACCTGGATCCGCGAGGCCATCCGACGCAGACCGCGGGCGCGTAGCAGTTCGCCGATCCGCTCGGTGGCCGCCGGGTCCAGGCCCGCCGGTTCAGTCGTCACCTGTTCAGTGTCGCGCTGCCGGCCCGGGATTGCCAGCGCGGCCCGCGGCGCGTCGGCTCCTGCAAGTCACTTGCAGCCATTTGACCGGCGAACCTACAGTTGAGCGCGTCTTCGACGGCGGGAAGGATCTCGGATGTCCGGTGATCAGCTCGACCGGCGGTCGCCCTGGTCACGGCTGCGGGCGGCGCTGTCACCCGCGGAGTGGGGACGGCTGGGACTGATGCTGGCGCTGATCGCCGCGCTGCATCTGGTGGGTTGGCTGACCCTGATCCTGGTGGTGGAGCCGGCGCATCTGAGTTTGGGCCACAAGGCTTTCGGCGTCGGCATCGGACTCACCGCGTACACCCTGGGACTACGGCACGCTTTCGACGCCGACCACATCGCCGCCATCGACAACACCACCCGCAAGCTGATGAGCGAAGGCCAGCGGCCCCTGGCCGTCGGCTTCTTCTTCTCGCTGGGACACTCCTCGGTGGTGTTCACCCTGGCGCTGCTGCTGGCGCTCGGGCTGCGCGCCGTGGTCGGTCCCGTCGAGGACGATTCGTCGCGGCTGCATTTCTATACGGGGCTGATCGGCACCAGCGTCTCGGGCGGGTTCCTGTACCTGATCGCCCTGCTCAACATCTTCGTGCTGGTCGGCATCCTGCGAGTGTTCAAGCGAATGCGGCAGGGCGAGTTCAACCCCGAAACAGATGGAGCTGAACTCGAGCAGCAGCTGGACAATCGCGGCCTGATCAACCGCTTCCTCGGACGCCTCACCAAGTCGATCACCAAGTCCTGGCACATGTACCCACTGGGACTGCTGTTCGGCCTGGGCTTCGACACCGCCACCGAGATCGCCCTGCTGGTGCTGGCCGGCACCAGCGCGGCCTCCGGGCTGCCCTGGTACGCCATCCTGTGCCTGCCGGTGCTGTTCACCGCCGGCATGTGCCTGTTGGACACGATCGACGGCTCGTTCATGAACTTCGCCTACGGCTGGGCGTTCTCCAACCCGGTTCGCAAGATCTACTACAACTTCACCGTCACCGCGCTGTCGGTGGCGGTGGCACTGCTGATCGGCACGGTGGAACTGCTCGGGCTGTTCGCCGACCATCTGGGCTGGCGTGGTGGCCTGTGGGACTGGATCGCCGGCCTGGACCTGAACACGGTGGGCTTCGTCGTCGTCGGGATGTTCGTCCTGACCTGGGCCGTCGCGCTGCTGGTGTGGCGTTACGGACGGCTCGAGGAGAAGTGGGCGCCGGCGCCGGAACGCGTGGGTTAGCTGGATCCGCCGCCGCCGGTGCCGCCGGTGCCACCGGAGCCGCCGTTGCCGCCGAGCGCGCCGACGGGTCCGCCGCCCGTGATACCGGTGCCGCCGCCGACACCGCTGCTGCCCGGGACACCGCTGGATCCGGTACCGCCGGTGCCTCCGGTGCCGCCGTTGCCGCCCTTGCCGCCGGTGCCCCCGGCCTGACCGCCGGTGCCGTCTCCGGCGTCACCACCGGAGCCGCCCTTGCCGCCGTCGCCGCCGGTCCCGCCGGTTCCCGCGGTGTTGGCGCCGCCTGCGCCACCGAGACCGCCGGCGCCGCCGAGCCCACCGCTGTAACCGGTACCGCCGCTGACCGGGCCGTCTGCGCCCTGCCCACCCGCGCCACCCTGGCCTCCGACACCGCCTGTGCCGGCGCTGTTTCCGGCGTAGGTGGTACGGCCACCGGTACCGCCCTGGCCGCCCTGACCACCGACTCCTGCCGCGCCCGCACTTGCCGCCGCGCCGGCGCCGGTGCCGGCCAGCCCGCCGCTGCCGCCGGCTCCGCCGGTGCCACCGGTCCCGCCGCTGCCGGCGACGTTGCGTCCGTCGTCGGCGAAGCCCGCACCGCCCTTGCCGCCCTGCCCGCCGGTACCCCCGGCACCACCGGCGCCGTTGGTTCCGCCGGTGGCGGCGCTACCGCCCTGGCCTCCGGTGCCCCCGGCTCCGCCGGTTCCGCCGGTGTCGCCCGGGCGCAATCCGGCATCTCCCGTCCCGCCGACGCCTCCGACGCCGCCGGTTCCGCCTTTGCCGCCGACGCCACCGTTGGCGCCTGCCGTCGCGGTGCCGCCGGACCCGCCGGTGCCGCCGGTTCCGCCGCGGCCGGCGGTGGCGCCGTAGTCGGCGTCGCCACCCTGGCCGCCGATACCGCCCGCACCACCGTTGCCCGCGGTGTGACCGGTGCCGGTCGCGGCGCCTCCGCTTCCGCCGGTGCCGCCTCCGCCCCCGACGCCGCCGTTGGCGCCCAGGCGCCCACGGCCACCCTGGCCGCCGGTGCCGCCCTGGCCGCCGTTGCCGCCGTCGCCCGTCGCGCCCGCCGCGCCCTGGCCGTTACCCGCAGCGCCCCCGGCGCCCGCGGCGCCGCCGGTACCGCCCTTGCCACCCGCTCCCGCCGTGCTGCCCGACCCGGTCTGGCCGCCACCGTTGCCGCCGGTTCCGCCGGTTCCACCGGTGCCGCCCGCCCCGCCGGCGCCGTTGGTTCCGCCGCCGACCGTCGCGCCGCCGGCACCGCCCTGGCCGCCCGCCCCGCCGATGCCGCCTTGCGCGCCGTCGCCGGCGCCACTTCCGACATTCCGGGACAGCCCGGCGCCGCCCTGGCCGCCCTGACCACCGGCGCCACCGGCCCCGGCGACCCCACCGAAGTAGTCGGTCCCACCGACACCGCCGGTGCCGCCGACCCCACCGGCGCCTGCGCCGGCCCCGGTGTCGGCGCCGCCCTGACCGCCCTGCCCGCCCTGGCCGCCCGCGCCGATCGGGTCGCCGAACCTGACGTTGAGGCCCCCCGTACCGCCGGTGCCGCCTTGACCACCGGTGCCGGCGGCACCCCCCTGCACGCCGACGCCGCCCTGGCCACCGGTGCCGCCGGTGCCGCCAGTCAAGTTGGTGCGGCCGCTGCCGCCGGTCCCGCCCTGGCCACCGGCGCCACCGGCACCACCGGAGAACTCGTTGGCACCGGCACCGCCCTGACCACCGGCACCACCGGTGCCGCCGGTGTGGCCGGTCCCGGCCGCGCCGTCACCACCACGCCCGCCGGTCCCGCCGGCGCCGCCGTCGCCACCGCCGGCGTAATCGTTGGGGTTCGCGCCCACGGCGCCTCCGGTACCGCCCTGGCCGCCGGTACCGGCGCCGCCGCGCACGTCGGCGCCGCCCTGGCCGCCGGTACCTCCCTTGCCGCCCGCGCCGGCGCCGCTGCCCAGGTTCTCGCCACCCTGGCCGCCGGTGCCGCCCCGGCCTCCGGTGCCGCCGCCGAGACCGGTGTCGGTGCCGCCCTGGCCCCCGGTGCCGCCCTGACCGCCGGTGCCGCTGGCGTACTCACCCGTGCCGCCTTGACCGCCGGTGCCGCCCTGACCGCCGGCGCCCGCCGTGCCGGCCGCACCGGCGCCGGTGCCGGCCGTTGCGCCGGCGCCACCGATTCCGCCGGTGCCCCCGACGCCGCCCCGGCCGCTGCCATCTGCCGCGGTGCCCTGCCCCGCGCTGCCGCCGATACCGCCCTGACCGCCGGCGCCGCCACCGCCGTTGGTTCCACCGGCGGCCGCCGCACCGCCCTGACCGCCGACGCCGCCGGCGCCGCCCAGGCCGCCGGTGACGCCGGTGCCGTTGGGGAGGCTGTTGTCGGCGCCGGTGCCGCCCTGACCGCCCGTGCCGCCGGTGCCGCCCCTGCCACCGGTGCCGCTGCCGCTGAGGTCAGCGCCGCCACTGCCGCCGGCTCCGCCCGCGCCGCCCTGCGCGGGAGCCGTGCCGGCGGCGCCCTGACCGCCCTGGCCACCCGCGCCGCCTTGGCCGCCGGTCATGCCGGCGGTGACGTTGCCAGCACCGGTTCCGCCGGCACCTCCGTCTCCGCCGATTCCCGATGCACCGGTTGCGCCACCGGTGCCTCCGGTTCCCGCCGCGCCGCCGACGCCACCGGAACCGCCGTCGCCACCCCGGCCTCCGTCTCCGCCGCCCAGGCCGGTGTCGGCGGTACCCGAGCCGCCGACACCGCCGTGGCCGCCGGTCCCCCCGGCGCCTCCGCTGCCGTTGACACCCGTGGTGCCACCAGAGTTACCGCCCTGGCCGCCCTGACCGCCCTGGCCGCCGGCGCTGCCGTTCTTGCCGGTGCCGGCCAAGCCGTCGGCGCCGCTGCCGCCGATGCCTCCGGCACCGCCGGTGCCGCCGTCACCGGCCGACCCGCCGCCCTGGCCGCCGCGTCCGCCCTGCCCGCCGGTACCGGCGGCGCCCGCGTTGCCACCTACCCCGGCGCCGGCGCCCGCCGCTCCTGCCGTCCCGCCGGTGCCGCCCGACCCGCCGGTGCCGCCGTCGCCCTCGGCGCTACCGGCACCGCCGGTACCGCCCTGGCCGCCCGTGCCACCGGATCCGCCGTCACCGTTGTAGGCACTGCCGTTGCCGCCCTGACCGCCGACGCCGCCGGCCCCACCCCGGCCACCGGTGGAGCCGGTGCCGGCAGGACCGGTGGTGCCCTCACCGCCGGTGCCGCCGACGCCGCCACCGCCGCCGATGCCGCCCGCGCCGCCGCCGCTGGCGTCCAGCCCCCCGGCACCGCCGGTGCCACCGGCACCGCCGTTTCCGGCACCGCCGCCGAGGTCGGCGGCGCCCTGACCGCCTGCGCCGCCGTTGCCGCCCGTACCGGCGGTGATCAGGACGTGGTTGTTGGTGCCGCCGACGCCGCCGGTCCCACCCTGGCCGCCGTCGCCGCCGAGGCCCACCGCTCCGCCGGTGCCGCCGGTGCCGGCCAGCCCGCCGGCACCGCCGGTGCCGCCGCGCCCGCCCGTGCCGCCGGTGCCGGCCCCGACGCCGGTGTCCGGACGACCCGTGGCGCCGGTACCGCCCTGACCGCCGGTGCCACCCGCTCCGCCGCTGCCATTGATGCCGCCGGCACCCGCGTTGCCGCCCGCGCCACCGACGCCACCGGCACCGCCGGTGTAGCCGTTGCCGTTGCCGTCCCGGCCGGCGACGCCTCCGTCACCGCCGCGACCACCCCTGCCGCCGTCACCGGAGAGGCCCTTGCTGCCGGCCGCCCCGGTGCCGGCGCCGGATGCGCCGCCGGCGCCGGCGTCACCACCGCGACCGCCGGTGCCGCCGGTGCCGCCGTCGCTACCGGCAACGGTCGCACCGGTGCCGCCCGCACCTCCTGTGCCGCCACTACCTCCGCGGCCGCCGTCACCATTGGCGCCACCCGCGCCTGCCGAACCGCCCTGGCCGCCCGCGCCGCCGGCGCCGCCGGCATACCCTGCTTGGCCGGCGAGCGTGTTGGCGCCACCCGCACCGCCATCGGCACCCTGGCCACCGGTACCGCCGGTGCCCGCGCGGCCCGCGCTGCCCGCGGCGCCTACG
>RXJD01000108.1 GCA_003987775.1 Mycobacterium sp. | reverse complement strand
GGCGCGGCAGGCCTCGGCGGGTCCGGCTCGAGCACCGGCGCCTCGGGCACGGCCGGCGACGGAGGTGTTGGCGGTGTCGGCGGGACCGGCGGCAAGGGCGGCGCTGGAAGCACCGGCAGCACAGGTGGCGGGACCGGCGGCCAAGGCGCGGCCGGCGGTGACGGCGGCCAGGGCGGCGCCGGCGGCGCAGCGGGAGCCACCAACGGCGGCACCGCCGGCACCCAAGGCGCGGGCGGTAAAGGCGGCATCGGTGGCGTCGGAGGTATCGGTGGCCATGGCGGTGCCGGCGTCGACAACAGCACTAACCCCGGCATCGCTGGCGGCGCGGGCGGCGTCGGCGGTATCGGCGGCACGGGCGGAGCAGCCGGCCTCGGCGGGTCCGGCTCGAGCACCGGCGCGTCGGGCACGGCCGGTGACGGCGGGGTTGGCGGGGTCGGCGGCACCGGCGGCGCTGGTGGACAAGGCAGCACCGGCACCACGGGTGGTGGGACCGGCGGCCAAGGCGCGGCCGGCGGTGACGGCGGCCACGGCGGCGCCGGCGGCGCAGCCGGAGCCACCAACGGCGGCACCGCCGGAAACCAAGGCGCAGGCGGCCAAGGCGGCATTGGCGGCGTCGGCGGCCAAGGCGGCCACGGCGGGACCGGCACCGACAGCAGCACCACCCCCGGCATTGCGGGTGGCGCGGGCGGCACCGGCGGCATCGGCGGCACCGGCGGAGCAGCCGGCCTCGGCGGATCCGGCTCGAGCACTGGCGCTTCGGGCACGGCTGGTGATGGCGGTGTTGGTGGCGTTGGCGGCGCCGGCGGCAAGGGCGGCGCCGGGAGCACCGGCACTGCGGGTGGCGGTGCGGGTGGCCAGGGCGCGGCCGGCGGTGACGGCGGCCAGGGCGGCGCTGGCGGCGCGGCCGGAGCGACCAACGGCGGCACCGCCGGAAACCAAGGCGTGGGTGGCCAGGGCGGCATCGGTGGTGTCGGCGGCGTCGGCGGCGTTGGCGGTGCCGGCGTCGACAACAGCGCCAACCCCGGCATTGCGGGTGGCGCGGGCGGCATCGGCGGTATCGGCGGCACGGGCGGCGCGGCAGGCCTCGGCGGGTCCGGGTTCAGCACCGGCGCATCGGGCATGGCGGGTGACGGCGGGGTTGGTGGTGTCGGCGGCAACGGCGGCAAGGGCGGTGCCGGGGTTACTGGTACGGCGGGTGGCGGGACCGGCGGTCAGGGCGCGGCCGGTGGAGATGGCGGCCAGGGCGGTGCCGGCGGGGCTGCCGGCGCGACCAACGGCGGCACCGCCGGCACCCAAGGCGTGGGCGGTCAGGGCGGCATCGGTGGTGTCGGCGGCGTCGGAGGCGTTGGCGGTGCCGGCGTCGACAACAGCACCAACCCCGGCATTGCGGGTGGCGCGGGCGGCATCGGCGGCGTCGGCGGCACGGGCGGCGCCGCCGGCCTCGGCGGATCCGGGTCCAGCACCGGCGCCTCCGGCACCGCCGGCGACGGCGGCGTCGGTGGCATTGGCGGGACCGGCGGCAAGGGCGGGGCCGGGACCGCAGGGAGCAGCGGCGGCGGGACCGGCGGCCAAGGCGCAGCCGGCGGTGACGGCGGCCAGGGCGGCGCCGGCGGTGCAGCCGGAGCGACCAACGGCGGCACCGCCGGAAACCAAGGCGCAGGCGGCCAAGGCGGCATCGGCGGAGTCGGCGGCGTCGGCGGCGTTGGCGGTGCCGGCGTCGACAACAGCACCAACCCCGGCATTGCGGGTGGCGCGGGCGGCATCGGCGGTATCGGCGGCACGGGCGGCGCCGCCGGCCTCGGCGGATCCGGGTCCAGCACCGGCGCATCGGGCACGGCCGGTGACGGCGGGTTTGGCGGGGTCGGCGGCACCGGCGGCAAGGGCGGCGCCGGGAGCACCGGCACTGCGGGTGGCGGTGCGGGTGGCCAGGGCGCGGCCGGTGGAGACGGCGGCCAGGGCGGCGCTGGCGGCGCGGCCGGAGCGACCAACGGCGGCACCGCCGGAACCCAAGGCGTGGGTGGCCAGGGCGGCATCGGTGGTGTCGGCGGCGTCGGAGGCGTTGGCGGTGCCGGCGTCGACAACAGCACCAACCCCGGCATTGCGGGTGGCGCGGGCGGCACCGGCGGTATCGGCGGCACCGGCGGCGCAGCCGGCCTCGGCGGATCCGGGTCCACCACCGGCGCCTCCGGCACGGCCGGCGACGGCGGCACTGGCGGGGTCGGCGGCACCGGCGGCAAGGGCGGCGCCGGAACCGCAGGGAGCAGCGGTGGCGGGACCGGCGGCCAGGGCGCAGCCGGCGGTGACGGCGGCCAGGGCGGCGCCGGCGGCGCGGCCGGAGCGACCAACGGCGGCACCGCCGGCACCCAGGGCGTGGGCGGTCAGGGCGGCATCGGCGGCGTCGGCGGCGTCGGCGGCGTTGGCGGTGCCGGCACCGACAACAGCACTAACCCCGGCATTGCGGGTGGCGCGGGCGGCATCGGCGGTATCGGCGGCACCGGCGGCGCGGCCGGCCTCGGCGGGTCCGGGTCCAGCACCGGCGCATCCGGCACCGCCGGCGATGGCGGCGCCGGCGGGGTCGGCGGGACCGGCGGCAAAGGCGGCGCCGGAAGCACTGGGACCAGCGGCGGCGGGACCGGTGGCCAAGGCGCGGCCGGTGGCGACGGCGGCCAGGGCGGCGCCGGCGGCGCAGCCGGTGCCACCAACGGCGGCACCGCCGGCACCCAAGGCGCAGGCGGCCAAGGCGGCATCGGTGGCGTCGGCGGCGTCGGAGGCGTTGGCGGTTACGGCGTCGACAACAGCACCAACCCCGGCATTGCGGGTGGCGCCGGGGGCGTCGGCGGCATTGGCGGCACCGGCGGCGCAGCCGGCCTCGGCGGATCCGGATCCAGCACCGGCGCATCCGGCACGGCCGGCGACGGCGGCACCGGTGGCATTGGCGGGACCGGCGGCAAGGGCGGGGCCGGAACCGCAGGGAGCAGCGGCGGCGGGACCGGTGGTCAAGGCGCGGCCGGTGGTGACGGCGGCCAGGGCGGCGCCGGCGGCGCAGCGGGAGCCACCAACGGCGGCACCGCCGGAACCCAAGGCGCAGGCGGTAAAGGCGGCATCGGCGGCGTCGGCGGCCAAGGCGGCCACGGCGGGACCGGCACCGACAACAGCACCAACCCCGGTATTGCGGGTGGCGCGGGCGGCACCGGCGGTATCGGCGGCACCGGCGGCGCGGCCGGCCTCGGCGGATCCGGGTCCACCACAGGTGCATCCGGCAC
>RXJD01000092.1:3805-4681 GCA_003987775.1 Mycobacterium sp. | reverse complement strand
TCGCTGGGCGCCACGATGCACACTGCGCGCTGTCTACGGCCCCACCGAAACCACCATCTTCGCTACAGCCAGTACACCCCTGACAGCCGATGAGGCAACGGTGCCCATCGGTGCCCCTGTGCCCGGTTCGGGCCTGTTTGTGCTGGATGGCTGGCTCCATCCGGTGGTGCCGGGGGTGGCCGGGGAGTTGTATGTGGCCGGTAGCGGGGTCGCGGCAGGCTACTGGCGCCGTGGCGCGTTGAGCGCATCAAGGTTCGTGGCATGCCCGTTCGGGCCGCCCGGGTCGCGGATGTATCGCACCGGAGACCTCGTGTCCTGGGGGCCGGATGGGCAGTTGCAGTACCTCGGGCGCGCTGATGAACAGGTCAAAATCCGCGGCTACCGCATCGAATGCGGGGAGATCGCCGCCGCCCTCACCGGATTAGACGGGATCGAGCAGGCCGCGGTCATCGCCCGCCAGGACGGCGCGGGCGAGCCGCGGCTGGTGGCCTACCTCACCACCCCCGACGGTGGGGGCGGGCTGGATGTTGCCCGGGTCCGCACCCAACTGAGCGAGACGCTGCCCAGCTATATGATCCCGGCGGCGTTCGTAACGCTGGACGTCTTGCCGTTGAGGTCAACGGGAAACTCGATCGCCGCGCCCTGCCCGCCCCGGACTACACCCCCACCACCGAGGCCTATGTGGCCCCGGCCGGCCCCGTGCAAGAAGTCCTGGCCGGCATCTTCGCGCAGATCCTCGGGGTCGAGCGGGTCGCAGCCAGCGACTCGTTCTTCGAGCTCGGAGGCGACTCCCTCTCGGCGATGCGCCTGATCGCCGCCGCCACCACTACCTTGAACGCCGACGTGCGGGTGGCCGACCTGTTCGAAGCCCCCACG
>RXJD01000092.1:549-3755 GCA_003987775.1 Mycobacterium sp. | reverse complement strand
CGTTTGCCCAGTCCCGGCTGTGGTTCCTCGAGCAGTTGCAGGGCCCCTCGGCGGTCTACAACATCCCCGCCGTCCTACAGCTGGACGGGCCACTGGATGCTGACGCTCTTCGGACGGCCCTGGGGGATGTGATCGGCCGCCACGAAACCCTGCGCACCCGCTTCGACACGATCGAGGGGGTCGGATACCAGCACATCTGCGACCTTGACGAGCCTGAGGTGCCGTGGCAGCTCATTGATGCCCGCGGTTTCACGCCCGAGCAGGTGGAGGCTGTTATTGCCGAGGGTGTGGGCTACTGCTTTGACCTGAGTTCAGAGATCCCGATCCGCGCCACCGTGCTCCACACCGGCCACAACCGGCATGTGCTGGTGCTGCTGGTCCATCACATCGCCGCCGACGGCTGGTCACTCGGACCCCTAGCCCGGGATCTGCAGACCGCCTACACCGCCCGCCTGACCGGCGCCGCCCCCACCTGGACACCCCTGGCGGTGCAATACGCCGACTACACCCTGTGGCACCAAAAGGTGCTCGGCGACCCGGCCGACCCCGACAGCCGCCTGGCCAGCGAGCTGGCGTACTGGGAACACACCCTGGCCGGCCTGCCCGAACGCCTCGCTCTGCCCACCGACCGCCCCTACCCGACCGTGGCCGACTACCGCGGCGCCACCCTGGACTTCGGCTGGCCCGCCGAGCTCACCAGTGGGATCCACACCCTGGCCCGCACCCAGCAGGTATCCCCGTTCATGGTCATCCATGCCGCCCTGGCCGTGGTCCTCTCCGCGTTGGCCGGCACCGACGATGTCGCGATCGGGGTCCCCACCGCCGGACGCACACACCCCGGCCTCGATGACCTAATCGGGTTCTTCGTCAACACCCTCATCCTGCGCACCCCCCTCCACCACCACGACACGGTTACCGCGCTGCTGGCCCAGATCCGCCAAACCAGCCTGCAGGCCTTCGAACACCAACACACCCCCTTCGAACTCTTAGTGGAGCGCCTGCACCCCACCCGCTCCCGCACCCACCACCCCCTGATCCAAGTCATGCTCGCCTACCAAAACCTGCCCTGGACCCACCGTGACACCACCACCGCGCTGAGGCTGGGCAAGGCCGACATCACCGTCCACCCGGTCTCGACCGGCACCGCCCGCATGGACCTCGTCCTATCTGTCAGCGAAAACGTCGACCAGCACGGGGCTCCCACCCTCACCGGGACTGTCGAATACCGCACCGACGTCTACGACCCCGCCACCATCAACACCCTGCTCACCCGCTGGCAACACACCCTGCACACCTTCACCACCCACCCCGACACCCCCCTGCACACGCTCGACCTCCTCACCCCCCTCGAGCACACCCACCTGCACACCTGGGGCAACCACCGGACCCTGCACACCCCACCACCGGCCCCGGCCGTCTCGATCCCCCAAATATTCGCTGAACGCGTCGCCGCCCACCCTGAGGCGCCGGCGTTAACGTTCCAGGACCGGACCTGGACCTACCAGCAACTCGATACCGCCAGCACCCAGTTGGCCCACCACCTGCACGCCAGCTACGGCGCCCGCCCACGGACCGTCGTGGCGCTGCTGCTGCCGCGTAGCGCCCACGCCATCACCGCGATCCTCGCCGTGCTCAAGACCGGCGCCGCCTACCTCCCCATCGACCCGCAGCACCCAACCGCGCGGGTCGCGTTCATGCTCACCGACACCACCCCGCTGTCCGTCCTGACCACCACCGCCCTCACCACCCGCCTCCCCACCACCGATGTCCCGGTCCTCACCCTGGACACCCTGACCCTCGACGACCGGCCCACCACTCCGACCCCGCTACCCGGCCCCGGACCGGATGACCTGGCGTACCTGATCTACACCTCCGGCACCACCGGCACCCCCAAAGGCGTGGCCATCACCCATGCCAACGTCACCGCCCTGCTCACCTCCCTCTATCCCCGCCTACCCGAGCACCGGGTGTGGACCCAATGCCACTCCTACGCCTTCGACTACTCCGTCTGGGAAATCTTCGGTGCCCTGCTGGCCGGCAGGCGACTGCTGGTCGTCCCCGAACCCATCGTCAGATCCCCCCAGGAACTGCACCAACTCCTCATCGACGAAGACGTCAGCATTCTCAGCCAAACCCCGGCAGCGTTCTACGCCCTGCACGCTTCGGACACTCACGCAGAACGAACCCAACAGCTAGCGCTCAAAGCCGTTGTCTTAGGTGGAGAAGCGTTCACCCCCGCCCGCATCCCTTCCTGGCTGATCCGCCACCCCCACACCCGCCTGATCAACATGTACGGCATCACCGAAACCACCGTGCACGCCACCATCCGCGACATCACCACCCACGACACCACCACCGACACCAGCCCCATCGGCATACCCCTGCCCCACCTGGGCTTCGCCGTCCTCGATGGCTGGCTGCGCCCCGTCCCGGCAGGGGTCCCCGGGGAGTTGTATGTCGCCGGTGCCGGAGTCGCGGCGGGCTATTGGCGTCGGGGTGGGTTGTCGGCGTCGCGGTTTGTGGCGTGTCCGTTCGGGCCGGCGGGGTCGCGGATGTATCGCACCGGAGACCTCGTTTCCTGGGGTCCCGACGGGCAGTTGCGCTACCTGGGGCGGGCTGATGAGCAGGTCAAAATCCGTGGGTACCGGATTGAGTGCGGGGAGATCGCCGCCGCCCTCACCGGATTAGAGGGGATCGAGCAGGCCGCGGTCATCGCCCGCCACGACGGAGCGGGCGAGCCGCGGCTGGTCGCCTACCTCGCCATTACCACCGGCGGGGCGGGCATCGACACCTCCCGGCTCCGCACCCAGCTGGGTGAACTGTTGCCCGGCTATATGGTGCCGGCGGCGTTCGTGACGCTCGATGCTTTGCCGTTGACAGTGAACGGGAAACTGGACCGCCGCGCCCTGCCCGCCCCGGACTACACCCCCACCACCGAGACTTATGTGGCTCCGGCCGGCCCCGTCCAAGAAGTCCTGGCCGAGATCTTCTCCCAGATCCTCGGGATCGAGCGAGTCGGAGCCACCGACTCGTTCTTCGAGCTGGGCGGGGACTCCCTGTCCGCGATGCGCCTGATCGCGGTGGCCGCCACCACTTTGAACTCCGAGGTGCGGGTGGCTGACCTGTTCGAGGCCCCCACGGTGGCCGGGCTGGCCCAGCGCCTGACCCCCGAGACCACCACCCACCTCCCGCTCGCGGCCTGGGAG
>RXJD01000092.1:0-499 GCA_003987775.1 Mycobacterium sp. | reverse complement strand
CCCCGCCGTCCTCAACCTCCACGGCCCCCTCGATGCTGACGCCCTGAAGGCCGCCCTCGGCGATGTCATCACCCGCCACGAAACCCTGCGCACCCGCTTCGACACGATCGAGGGGGTCGGGTACCAACACATCTGCGACCCTGACGAGCTTGAGGTGCCCTGGCACAGGATTGATGCCCGCACCTTCACCGCCGACCAGCTCGAGGCTGTTATCGCCGAGGGAGTGGGCTACTGCTTTGACCTCAGTGCGCAGTTCCCGATCCGCGCCACCCTGCTGCACACCGGCCCCGACACCCATGTGTTGGTGTTGCTGGTGCATCACATCGCCGCCGACGGCTGGTCACTGGGCCCCCTTGCGCGCGACCTGAACCTCGCCTACACCGCCCGCCTGGCCGGGGCCGCCCCCACCTGGCCACCCCTGGCGGTGCAGTACGCCGACTACACCCTGTGGCACCAAAAGGTGCTCGGTGATCCCGCCGACCCGCACAGCCGCCTAGCC
>RXJD01000052.1 GCA_003987775.1 Mycobacterium sp. | reverse complement strand
ATGATCGAGGGCACCGACCTCGACAGCGTCCTCAAGCGCTACGGACCGTTGACGCCGCCGCGCGCGGTCGCGATCATCACCCAGATCGCCTCGGCGCTCGATGCCGCCCACGCCGCGGGCGTCATGCACCGCGACGTCAAACCGCCCAACATCCTGGTCACCCGCGACGACTTCGCCTACCTCGTGGATTTCGGCATCGCCAGCGCCACCACCGACGAGAAACTCACCCAGCTGGGCACCGCCGTCGGCACCTGGAAATACATGGCGCCCGAACGGTTTTCCAACGAAGAGGTGACCTACCGCGCCGATATCTACTCGCTGGCGTGCGTGCTCTACGAATGCCTCACCGGCGGTCCGCCGTACCGCGCCGACAGCGCCGGTTCCCTGGTCACGGCCCACCTGATGAACCCCGTCCCGCAAGTCAGCGCCGCCCGCGCCGGCATCCCGAAGAGCTTCGACGCGGTCATCGCCCGCGGCATGGCCAAGAAGCCCGAAGACCGCTACTCCAGCGCCGGTGATCTGGCGCTGGCCGCCCATGAGGCGCTCAGCTCGCCCGACCAGGACCACGCCGAGAACATCCTGCGCCGCAGCCAGGAAGCCACCCTGCCCGGTCCGCCGACCGCGTCGTCCAAACCCACCATGCCCGCGGTGACTCCGCCGCCGCGCCAGGGTCCTCCGAGCACGCCGCCGCCCGCATCCCGGCCGTCGGCGCCGCAATACGGCGGCGGGCCCGGGCAGTCGGGTCCCTTGCCGCAACAGCGGCCGCCCAATCAGCCCGGACACCCGGCCTGGAACCCGGTCAGTGGCCCGGTGTCAGCCCCGTCCCCGCAGTACCACCAGAGTGGCGGCTGGGGCGGCGGACCGCCCAGCACCCCGATAGCCTCCGGCCCCATACCGGCGGCCTGGAACCAAGGACATCGGCCGCCGCCGCAGCCGGGCAAACGCAATCCGTGGCCCGTCATCGCCGCCGCGGCCATCGTGGCTGTCCTCGTCGTCGGTGCGGTGGTCATCTGGATAGCGACCCGCCCCGATCCGGCGCCCAAGGTGAAACCGATCGCCGAGGACCGGTTGAGCTCGATGCTGTTGTCGTCGTCGGAGATCAACTCGGTGATGGGGTCGTCGACGATGCAACCGGGCAAGCCCATCACGACGGTGGACTCCTCGCCGGTGACGCTGTCGAATCCCGACTGCCAGGGTGCGATGTACGGCAGTCAGGGGCCGGTGTACGCGGGCAGCGGATACACCGGGCTCAGCGGGCTGGTGTCGTCCGAGCCGGGCGACAACTACGACCACTGGGTAAACCAGGCTGCCATCGCCTTCCCGACCGCCGACAAAGCCAAGTCTTTCCTGCAGTCCTCGCTGAGCAAATGGAAAGGCTGTGCGGGCAAGACCGTCACGGTCACCAACAAAGGCAAGACCTACCGGTGGACGTTCTCCGAGGTGCAGGGATCCTCACCCAGGATCACGGTGGTCGATGCCCAGGAAGGTGCCAACGGCTGGGAATGCCAGCGGGCGATGGAAGTGGCCAACAACGTGATCGCCGACGTCAACGCCTGCGGC
Organism: Mycobacterium sp.; assembly: GCA_003987775.1. Classification (GTDB taxonomy): domain Bacteria; phylum Actinomycetota; class Actinomycetes; order Mycobacteriales; family Mycobacteriaceae; genus Mycobacterium. Next base: position 18,159 of record RXJD01000052.1, on the reverse strand, counting down.
TACCAGATCACCGACCAGGGCGCGCAGATCGCCGACAAGATCGTCGCCAAGGTCAACAAGGAGAAGTAGCCACCCGACCGGGGCTAGCCGGGCAGGTCAGGCCCCTGTGCGCGGAGGTCGTCGACCGCCGACATGGCCTCGCGCAGCTTGGCCAGCCACTCCTCGGTGTGCTCGCCGACCAGCTTGACCGACCAGGCCAGCGCGTCGGCGCGCGATCGCGCGACACCCGCGTCCACCAGCGTGTCGAGCACCTGGCGTTCGGGTTGCTTGAGACGCGTCATGACCGGTACTGCGATGTGGGTGAACAGGATCCGTTCGCCATTCACCTCGACGCCCCAGGAAACCTTGCGTCCGTAGCGTTCCTGCGCTTCTTCGGCGATGGCCATCCGCTCCGGCCGGGTGTCTTCGCGGAACCGCGAGACGCGTCCTTCGGCGCGCGCGGAGCTCTCGTCGGCGACCGCCGGCAGCGTGCCGACGACGGTGATCTCTTCCCGGTCGACGATGACCGTCGGGTCGCCGTCGAACCATGCTTCGGGCAGACGGCCGGCGAACCACTCGGGTGCGCCGCTGGCGTCGGGTTGCTCGGCTTGCTGCCAGCCCCCGGGGCGCCCTTGGCGGCGCCCGTGGTGATGATGGAGTTTCATGATTACATGATTACACCGTTACACGTGAAAGCACGATGATTTCGCCCCGGGCGAACGGTCAGCCTGGGCGAGCACTTGCTCCGGACGGCCTTAAACCGTTGCCATCAGCCATTCGCAGTTGTATTTTTAGGAGCGAAGCAGGCCCGGAAGTGACCGAATTTCAAGCGCCGGAAGAAGGGTGAAAAACGGCCGCGTAAGACCCGCATTAGTCGGAGTCGACAGCGCCCCAACGAGTCACGCCGGGCCTGCCCATGTGCCGGGACCTCTCCGGCGAGGCGCCTCGCGCAACGATCAGGCGCGGCGGACCCGGAAGAGTTTGGTTTCGCCCTTGATCCCCTTGAGCCGGCGCGCGCCGGCGAACGACCACTGGAACCCGGCCTCGTCGCCCACGGCGTCACACACCGCGTCGGTCGCCAGCACGGTTCCCGGGCGCGCGACACCGGTGACCCGGCTGGCCGCGTTGACCGGGCTGCCGAACCAGTCACCCGCGCGGCTCACCGCCATGCCCGCTGCGACGCCCGCGCGGAGCCGGGGGAAGTCCTCGTCGTTGTCGACTATGTCGACCAGCTTGAGAACGGTGTCGAGCAACGGCGCCGGGTTGGGGCAGACGAACATCACCGCGTCGCCGATCGTCTTGATGAAGCGCACCGGCGGTGCCGACAGGTCCCGGGCCAGATCGGCCAGCCGGCCGGCGAGCTGACTCAGTTCCTCGGGCGAGACCACTTCACCCAGCTTGGTGAACCCGACCAGATCGGCGAAGGCGACCGCGACGGGCCGGGCGCCCGGCAGCGGCTTACCGGCGGCGCGTTCACCGGCGTTGACGGCTTCGGACTCCATCATGTGCCGCAACTGCAGGAACAGCATCTGGTGGATCATCGGGCCGAGCAGCGGCGCGATCTGGTTGATCAGCGCCTTGGATCCTTGCGCGATCTCCACTTCGGTGGCACCCGGCCGGATGATCGCCGCCAGTGCGGTGTACCGCATGACCTCGGCCGCATGGGACAGTCCCTCGGCGAGCACGCGCACCACGGCCACCACCTGATCGGGGTTGAGCCCCAAGTCGACGAACCGCTGGGCAAACGCCGCCGCCTCGCCGTCGGCACGCATGTGCACCGCCGCGTCCGGGTCGTCCACCCGCGCCAGCCCGATGGCCCGCTGAACCCGTTGCAACAGTTCGGGATCGATGCCGTAGGTCTCGCTGATCTCCCGCGCCGACACGTAGGTGCCATCGTCGCCGATGATGTGGCGGGATGCCAGCAACAGGGGCGGGTTGGTGGTGCGGATCTCCTCGGCGGTGACGCCCTGTTCGAGAAGCCAGCGCACCAGATCGGCGCGCTCGGCTCGTGCTTGACCTTCCAGCCCACCCAGCAGGTCGTCGAGGTCGCGGTCGTCCGCTTGATCGGTCACTGAGTCCACGTTAGAGCGTGGCCCGCGTCATGATGTGAGGTGATGACCGAACCGCTGCTCGACGGGCTTGGCCCGGTGATCGACGACCGCGCCCGGGTGCTGATCCTGGGCTCGTTTCCCAGTGTCCGCTCGCTCGCCGACGGCCAGTACTACGCCAATCCGCGCAACGCGTTCTGGCCGATAGCGGCGCAACTGTTCGAGTTCGACTGCGCAGCAGCCTATTCCGATCGACTGGCGGCGTTGCAGGCCCGGGGCGTGGCGCTGTGGGACGTGTTACGCAGCTGCCGGCGGGTGGGCAGCGCAGATGCCGCGATCGATCCGAAAACTCTGGTGGCCAACGACTTTGACCGGTTGTTCGCCGCGTATCCGAGGCTTGACCGGGTGTACTTCAACGGCGCCGCGGCAGCCCGGCTGTTCGCACGCCTGGTTCAGCACCCGGCGACCGTCACGCTGCACCGGTTGCCCTCGACCAGCCCGGCTCATGCCGTCCCGTGGGCGGTCAAACTCGCCGCCTGGGCCACGCTGATCGAGACGGGCTCATGACACCGGGGGTCGCCGGTGAGCCCACGGCCGGGCGGCTTCGATCTGCGCGGACAACGACAGCAGCGTCGCCTCGTCGTAGGGCCGGCCGACCAGCTGCACCGACATCGGCAGCCCGTCGTCGTCGAAATCCCACGGCACCACAGCCGCGGGCTGGCCGGTCAGATTCCAGATCTGCTGGTAGGGAACCCGCTGAGCAACCAGTAGCAGCGTCGACACGCCGCCGCGCCGCTGATAGGCGCCGATGCGCGACGGGCCGGCCGCCGTGCCGGGTGTGATGACGACGTCGACATCGTCGAAGATCGCCTGGATCCGGGCGCTGAGACCGGATTCGGCGGCCCGCAACGCGGCCATCGTCCGATCGGAGAAGAACGAACCGAGGCGGGCGATGGCGCGGGTGCGCCGTTCCAGCCGCTCGGGATGGGCCTGCGCGTCGGCGTCGTCGCTGATGCCGCGCAGGAACCGCGGCAGGTAGTTCGCGTACAGCGAGGGCGGATACACGGGGTCGCGCTCGATCACCTCGTGGCCGAGATCGCGCAGCAAGGCGCCGGCCTGCTCGACCGCCGTCAGCTGCGCTTTGCCGACCCTTACCGGCATCGGGGTCGGGACCTTGGTGCTCAACGCAATTCGCAGCTGACCGGGCTGTCGAGTGGCGGCAGCGGCAAACTCGCCTGCGGGGCCGGGCACCGTGTTGGTCGCGTCGAGCAGCAGCGCCGCATCCAGGACCGACCGCGCGATCGGGCCGTTGACACTCAGCCCCTGCCAGGCGTCGTCGTGCGGCTCCAGCGAGACCCGGTCACGCTGCGGCTTCAGCCCGAACAGGCCGCACCACGTGGCCGGGATGCGGATCGAACCGCCGCCGTCGGACCCCAGGGCGAGCGGTGCCAGGCCCGCTGCGACGGCAGCGGCGCTGCCGCCACTGCTGCCGCCCGGTGTGCGCCGCGGGTTCCACGGGTTGCGGGTGGCGCCGAAGGTCAGCGACTCGGTGAAGGGCATGATCATCAGCTCCGGGACCGAGGTCTTGCCGATGATGACCGCGCCGGCCGCGCGCAGCCGGCGCACCACTTCGGCGTCGTCAGTGACGGCCGGCCCGTGCGCGCCGGTGCCGTAGGTGGTCACTTCGCCGGCGACGTCGACGTCGTCCTTGATCGCTATCGGCACGCCCAGCAGCGGGCGCCGCTCGCCGGCGTCCAGGCGCTGCTGGGCGATCTCGGCTTCCTCGCGCGCAGCGTCGTAGCGCACCACCCGGTAGGCGCGCAGCTCGCTATCCAGCCGCTCAATACGGTCCAGATAGAGCTCGAGGAGCACCGGGGCGTCGATGTCGCCGTCGGCCAGCATTCGCGCCTGCTCGGCCGCTCCGGCGAACGCGAGATCGCGAGGGTCCACTGCCGCAGCGTATCTCGCGGGCCGGGAGGTGCTGATGGTGGTGGTTGCCTCGCCGAGCGTGAAGCCACGGCGAAAGATCGGCTGAATTTTCGCCGTGAGTACACGCTCGGCGCGGGAGTGCGGTCGGGCGCGGCGGAGCGCCCAGTACCGTGGCGGGATGTCCTGCGTATTCTGCGCGATCGTCGCCGGCGAATCCCCGGCCATCCGGATCTACGAAGACGACAGCTATCTGGCGATCCTCGACATCCGGCCCTTCACCCGCGGCCACACCCTGGTGATTCCCAAGAAACACAGCGTCGACCTCGACGACACCCCGCCGGAGACCCTGGCCGGAATGATCACCCTCGGCCAGCGCATCGCCCAGGCGGCCAAGACGACCGAACTGGCCGATGCCACCAACATCGGCATCAACGACGGTCGCGCTGCATTCCAGACCGTTTTCCACATTCACCTGCACGTACTTCCGCGACGCAACGGCGACAAGTTCTCGGTTGCCAAGGGAGTGCTGGTACGCCGGGACCCCGACCGCGAAGGCACCGCACAGATCCTGCGCGAGGCCCTGGCACGCATCGAGGCGAGCAGCTAGCCACGACCCGGGCGTCGGACCCGCGCCAGTAGTGCCGACCAGACAGCGCGCCGCAGTTTATTCTGTGTGGGCGTGCGGTGAAGCTCCTAGGTCCTTCGCCTGCCTCAATGCATGTGCGAGCTGGAGCGACGAATGAAGCGCTGGACGGGAATGCAGTGCCCGTTCACCGGGCTGACCCTGGGAGTCACCTCGTCCGTCGTCGGCGGTTACTGCCTGGCAGCCGCTCTGGTCATCGCGTCCTCGATCTGGGGCTGGCAGGGCCCCTATGCCACCCGTCCGGCCGTACAGGTCGTGACGGTGCTGTGCCTGGCCTTCTCCGCCGCCTGCGCCGGCCGCGCGGCGCGGCATGCGACCGGACGCCGCCGCGGTGGCTGGGTGGCACTGGTGGTGGCACTGGCCGGCTGGGCTGCCGGGGAGATCATCTGGTCGGTATACGACGTGCGGCCCGAACTCGAGCACGCCAGCCATCCGGCCGCCGCGGAGGTCGTGCTGCTCCTCTATCCGCTCGGAGCGTTCACAGCGATGCTGCTGCTGTCCAATCCGCCCGGTGGTCACAATCTGTGGCGACTGGTGCTCGACGGCGTCATTGTTTCCATGTCGCTGTGGGTGGCTTCCTGGGTGTTCGTTCTCGACAAGCTGCTGAGAACCGACAGCAGTTCACGTCTGGTGACAGTGGCCCATGTCGCGGCCGACGTCGTGCTCATGACGACCGCGATTCTGCTGTTGTCACGCGATCGTCCGGGCAGACGGCGCAGCGTCAACCTGTTCGCCAGTGGCGTCGCAACGATCATGCTCGCGGACATGCTGGTGCTGTTCCAGACCGGGGTCGGCAGTTACCACACCGGCGGAGTCGTCGATGTGAGCCGTGTTGCCGGGTTGGGCCTGATGGCACTCGCCGGCCTGGTCAGCGTCCAAGAGCCCGCGGTGGTGAATACGAGTCCGGATATCAATTCGCACACCCGGTTATGGCTGCCCTACCTGCCGTTATTGTTGGCCGCCGCAGTCGGTTTGGGCAACGCGGTGCGATTCATCCGGCACGGGCCGTTGGTGGTCGGCCTGGGCATCCTGGTCGTCGCGGTGCTGGCCCGGCAGTTCGTGGTGCTGGTGGAAAACCAGAGCCTGTTGACCGAGGTGGCCGAGGAGGCTTTTCGCGACAGCCTGACCGGCCTGGCCAACCGCGCCAACTTCCTGCACAAGCTGGAACAGGCCGTCGCCCGGCGCAGCGAGGACTCCGCACCGATCGCCGTCATGTGCCTGGACCTGGACAACTTCAAGTCGGTCAACGACGCGCTCGGCCATCCCGCCGGTGACGAGCTGCTGGTTCGCGTCGCCGGCCGGCTCACCACCACCCTGGGCGAGCAGGGCACCGTCGCGCGCCTGGGCGGTGACGAATTCGCGGTACTCATCGAAGGCCCGGTTGAGGAGTCCCACGCGGCTGCCCAGCGTGTTCTCGAATCCTTCAATGCCGCAATCGTTGTCGACGGCGTTCCGTTGGCGGTCCGGCCCAGCATCGGTTTCACGGTGGCCGCCGCCGAATCCAAACACACCGTCGACGAACTACTCCGCCATTCCGATCTGGCGATGTATGCCGCCAAACGCGAAGGTGGGCAATGCATCCGAAGCTTCGTGCCGGACCTGCCGCTGCCCTACGCACTGCCAGAGCTCAACGACGAGTCGATGCTCGCCCTGAAAACCAGCCTGGAGCATGGGTTCGACGCCGGTCGTCTCTATCGAAGCACCAACTCCGCCAGCCCTTCGGTGCTGGCACGCGCGATCAAACCGCTTGCCGCCACTGCAAAGTCGGCGTCAGACGACGTTCGCGACCTACCGCACAGCGTCCGATGGCCCCCGACCGCTGTCCGAATCAGTTTGGCGGCGTTGACGATCGGTGTGCTGGTTTTCGCCTCGTCGTGCTTCCCCGACCCGCACGCCGACCACTCCCCCTTCTTCGCCAACGTCTTCTATCCGATCCTGAATTTCTCTGCGGCCGCACTGATCGCGTATCGCGCCTACCGGGTGCGGGCCGATCGGGTTGCCTGGAACCTGATCGCATTCGGGACCGCGGTCTCGGCGCTGGGTGACGTCGTCTACGCCAAGTGGGTTCCGGACGGCCAGTCACCGTCGATCGCCGACGCGGCCTATCTCGCCTTCTACCCATTCATCTATGCCGGCCTGCTGCTGTTGATGCGCTCGCGCCTGAAGCGGGTGCCGCTGCCGGTGCGGCTGGACTGCGTGGTGTGCGGGTTGGTGATGGCCTCGGTGGCCGCCGCCCTGACCGCAGGGCCCATCCACGCGGCCGCCACCAAGGCGCCGGCCACCGTGCTGGTGGGGCTGGTCTATCCGTGGCTGGACCTGGTGCTGGTGGCGCTGGCCGCCGGCATGCTGCCGATCCTCGGCTGGCGCCACGAATTCCGTTGGGGCCTTTTGGTGATCGGGTTCGTGCTGTTCTCGGCCGCCGACACCGCCTACCTGTTCGAGACGTCCGCCGGGTCGTACCGCGTGGGCACCATGCTCGACGCGTTCTGGCCCACGTCCTTCCTGCTGATCGCGGTTGCCAGCTGGACGGCGTGGTCTTCGACGCCCCCGATGCCCAGACGCTCGTTCGGGTCTTACGTCGCTCCGGTGGCCTGCACCATCGTCGCGCTGGCGGTCACCGCCCTGAGCGACGAGTCGCGGACCGCACCGGTGCTGGCCGCACTGAGCCTCATCGCGGTCGCGGCGCGATTCTCGGTGACTTTCCGCGAAGTCAGCATCATGGCCGAAAACCACAAGCAGGCCATGACCGATCAGCTGACCACTCTGCCGAACCGGCGCTCGCTGGCGACCACGCTGACCGCCGTGCCCCTCACCCCGCCACCGGCCATCGGGCCCGCGCTGGGCACCAGGGGCCCGGCTCGCCGAGCGCTCCTGCTGCTGCAGCTGCACGAGTTCGACGAAATCGCCGACAGCGTCGGGCACCGCTTCAGCGACGACCTGCTGAGCCAGGTCGCGAATCGCCTGAGTCAGAACGTGCGACGCGAGGACCTGCTCGCCCGTGCGGGTGACGACGAGTTCGCGATCCTGCTGGCCGAGGGCGCCGATCTGATCGCCGCACGTGCTCAGGCGGGTCGGCTCCTGGAGACGTTGAACGAACCGTTCACGCTGGATCCGATGACCGTGCAGGTCGATGCCCGGATCGCCATCGCCCTGTTTCCCGATCACTGTGACCATCCGCAAGAACTGCTCAACCGCGCCGAGATGGCCCTTCCGCACGCCAGGTCCGCCAAGAGCAGGATCGCGGTGTACGACGCGGCGTACGAGCTGTATCGCGACAACGACCCCAATATCGTCGAGGAGTTACGCGCTGCGCTGGCCGACGGCAACGAGCAGTTGACCTGCCACTACCAGCCCAAGATCAATGCGGGCGACGGCAGCGTGCACAGTGTGGAGGCGCTGCTGCGCTGGCACCATCCCCAACGCGGGTTGCTGTTGCCGGAGGAATTTTTGCCGGCCGCCGAGCGCGCCGGGTTGATGCGCAAGGTCGCCAACCGCACCGTCAACCTGGCCCTCGAGCAGACCCGGAGCTGGCGCGAACAGGGCGTGGCGCTGACCGTTGCCGTCAACCTGTCGACGACCAACCTGTTGGACCTCGACCTCGTCGGCACCATCGAGCAGCTGCTGCAGACCCATCGACTGCCGGCCGACGAGCTCATCATCGAGATCACCGAAAGCACCCTCGTCGACTCCGCGCGGTCGCGCAACACCGTAGCCGCGCTGCAGCGCCTGGGCGTCCGGATCTCGCTCGACGACTACGGCACCGGATGGTCGTCGCTGGCCCGCCTGCAGGACGTGTCGGTCGATGAGCTCAAGCTCGACCGGGTCTTCGTGGCGCGCCTGGCCCAGGATCCACGCTCGGTAGCCATCGTGCGCTCGACGGTGGCGCTGGCCGAAAGCCTCGGCGCAGACCTGGTCGCCGAGGGCGTCGAAGACGAGGCGACGTTACGGGCCCTGCGGCAATACGGCTGCACCATCACCCAGGGCTTTGTGCACAGCCCTCCGATGCCGGCCGGCGATTTGTTGCAATGGATCGCCGAAAACGCACCGGACGTGGCACCCGAGCAGGCCGTGGTCAAGGACTAGTGCCGCGCGGCCACCGTCTAAAACAGCTCTTTGGCCAGCAATTCCAGCGTGGCCACCCGGCCCGGCGCCGTGGTCGGATCGGTGCCGCGGCGAGCCGATGCCACCGGGTGCACCATCACCTCGTCGACGGCGAACCGCTCGGCCAGGGCACGCACCTGATCGGCTGCCTCGGCGGGTGAGCCCACGACGGCCCGCCTCATCCCGCTGTCCACGATGTGCTGCTGTTGTGGCGTGAGCGTTGCCTGGTGCGCCTCTTCGACGAGCTGCACCGGACCCAACGGCTGCCCGGTACGCAACCGGGCCATCATCTGCAGGTTGGGCAACATCAATTCCCTTGCCTCCTGCGATGTTTCGGCCACCACAGCGTTCACCGTCAGGAAGGTGACCGGCTCGGAGGCGAGATCGCCGGGCCGGAAATGCTTGCGGTAGTAGTCCAGTGCCTCTTCGGTACCGTGCCCGGAGAAGTGATGGGCGAATACGTACGGCAGCCCCTTGGCGGCGGCCAGTCGCGCCGAGTACATCGACGACCCGAGCAGCCACAGCCGGGGTTCACTGGCGGCGGCCGGCGTCGCCTTGAGTGTGTAGTCCCCCGAACGCAGCGGCACCCGCACGCCGCGGGGACTCATCAAAGCCACCACGTCGTCGAGGTACTCCGGGAAATTCTCGATGTCGCGATCGTCACGCCCGCCGCGCAGGGCGTAGGACGTGACGGGGTCGGAGCCGGGGGCGCGGCCGATGCCGAGGTCGATACGACCGGGCGCGGCGGCCTCCAGCAGGGCGAACTGCTCGGCCACCGCCAGCGGCGCGTGGTTGGGCAGCATCACCCCGCCCGAGCCGAGGCGCACTTGGTCGGTCTGCGCGGCCAGGTAGGCGAGAAGGACGGGCGGGCTGGTGGCGCCCACCGAGGGCATGTTGTGGTGCTCGGCGACCCAGTATCGCGTGAAGCCCAGCCGGTCGGCGGTCTGCGCCAGGGATACCGTGGCGGCAAGAGCGTCGCTGGTGGACTGGTCACTGCGTACCGGGACCAGGTCAAGGACGGATAGACGCACGGTCGGCACAACGCGTCTTCGCCGGGAGATGTTCCCGGGCTAGTAGTTCAGCAGCGTGAACGAGTTGACGATGAGGTCGAACTGTTCCTGGGTGATGGGGGCGCCGCCGGGAATGTTGTCGCTGGCCAGGAACTGGGTGCGCTGCGTGTAGGGATGAAAGCGCTTGAAATAGTTCGCGAATCCGAGCCCGTGATCGATGCGGGCCAATTTGAGTTCACCCGCCAGCACCGTCGCACCCAGCAACGCCAAACTGGTGCCCTGGCCGGACAGCGGCGAGGCGCAGTGCGCGGCATCACCCACCAGAGCAACCCGGCCGATGGACCAGTGGTCCATCACGATCTGCGACATCTCGTCGAAGTAGAAATCCGGGGCCTCACGCATCAGCTTCAGCAGCTGCGGACGGACCCAGCCGTCGTCGGCCATCCGCCGCTCCAGTTCGGCGAACTGAGCTTCGGTGTCGCGGTAGTCAATTCGTAGTTCGGGGTCCATGAAGCCGAGCATGGCCCGGGCCTCGGAGTTGCGGCGCGCACTGTAGATCCCGGCCATACTGTGGTCGCCGTAATGCCACTTCTGCCAGTAGTCCAGATCCAGGAAATTGGGCACAGTGAAGATCGCGGCAAAAGTGCCGAGCCGCTTGATGAATCGCTCTTCCGGCCCGAAAACCAGCCTGCGCACGTTGGAGTGCAAACCGTCCGCCCCGATCACCAGGTCGAAGCTGCGCGGCTCGGCCGTCTCGAATGTGACGTTGACGGCCGGACCGAGGTTCTCCAAAGTCTCGATGGTGTCGTCGAACAGGAACTCGGTCTTCAATTTCGTTTCGTCGTAGAGCAATCCGACCAGATCGTCGCGCAACAACTCGATGTCCGGGTTGTTGATCGGCCCACCCGTCGGCGTCGACTCGGTGTCCTCGGACAGCACATTGCCGTCCCGGTCGACCACCGACGACCCCTGGATATTCGTCTTGCAGTCCTCGGCGGCGGCCCGCAGTCCCATGCGATCGAGCACCTCCAGTGCCGGACCGCGCACGTCGATCGCCTGACCGCCCGGACGCAGCCCGGGGTAGCGCTCCACCACCGTCACCGCATAGCCGTTGCGCTGCAGCCAGTACGCCGCGGTGAGCCCGGCCACACTGGCGCCGGAGACCAGAACCGATTCCACCATTACTTGATTCCTGCCAGCTTCTTCGCGTCTGTGAAAACCTCGTCGAGCATTGCCGGAGTCAACCTACCCGTGAACATGTTCTGTTGGCTCGGGTGGTAGCAGCCCAACACCCGCAGGCCCGACGGGAGCTCCGCGACGACGCCGTGGCCGAACTTGGGCTTGAGCGTCCCGCCCGTCAGGCGCAACGCGATCTGCCACGCGAACCCGCCGAGCGCCACCACCACCCGGACGTGCGGGGCCACCAGCCGCCACTCAGCATCCAGCCAGGGCGCGCAGGTATCCCGCTCCGCGGGGGTCGGAGCGTTGGCCGGTGGTGCGCAGCGGACCGGCGCTGCGATGCGAATGTGCTTGGTGCGCAACCCGTCCGCGGCGTCGACGCTGGTGGGCTGATTCACCAGCCCGGCGCGGTGCAGCGCCGCGTACAGCTGGTCGCCGGAGCGGTCGCCGGTGAACATCCGGCCGGTCCGGTTGGCACCGTGCGCGGCGGGGGCCAGCCCCACGATCAGCACCCGCGGCCGCTCCGATCCCCAACCCGGCACCGGACGCCCCCAGTACGGCTGATCGGCAAAGGCGCGTCGTTTGACCTGGGCGACGTCCTCACGCCAGGTGACCAGCCGGGGGCAGGCCCGGCACACGCTGATCGCGGCGTCGAGTTCGTCGATCGACCCGGCCGCGCCCGCCAGCGCGGCGACCTCGGTGGCATCGGCCGCCACGGGCGTCCGCGGCGTCGCCTTGTCACCCGGCCACCCGGATCCGGGTGGCACCGGCGACGCGTAACTTCGGCCGGTATTGGGATGCATGAGCACACGACCATCCTGCACGCCGGAGAAATTCGGTGGTTTCTGCTACGCCATTGGCATTAGATTCAGCCGCGATATCCCATGACCGATAAAAGCCGCGGCCCGGCGTTTCTGCTTCTGTTCGCCACCTTGATGGCGTGCGCGGGTGATGGCATCTCGATCGTCGCGTTTCCCTGGCTGGTGCTGCAGCGCGAGGGCAGCGCGGGTCAGGCGTCGATCGTGGCCGGCGCGACAACGCTGCCGCTGTTGTTCTCCACGCTGTTGGCGGGCACCGCGGTCGACTATTTCGGACGGCGACGGGTATCGATGGTGGCCGACACCCTGTCGGGGGCCGCGGTGGCCGCCGTTCCGGTGATCGCGTGGGCCTACGGCGCGCAGGCGGTCAACGTGGCGGTGCTGGCGGCGCTGGGTGCGTGCGCGGCGGCATTCGACCCGGCCGGGATCACCGCTCGCCAGTCGATGCTGCCGGAGGCGGCCGCCCGGGCGGGCTGGTCGCTGGACCGGGTGAACAGCGTCTACGAGGCGATCCTGAATCTCGCCTTCATGGTCGGTCCGGGCATCGGCGGGCTGATGATCGCCACGGTGGGCGGCGTCAACACGATGTGGATCACCGCGGGGGCCTTCGCGTTGTCGATCGTGGCGATCGCGCTGCTGCGCCTGGACGGCGCGGGCAAGCCGGTACACACCAGCCGGCCCGACGGGCTGCTGTCGGGGATCTCCGAGGGGCTGCGGTTCGTCTGGAGTCTGCGGGTGCTGCGCACGCTGGCGTTGATCGACCTGACCGTCACGGCGCTGTATCTGCCGATGGAGAGCGTGCTGTTTCCCAAGTACTTCAGTGACCGCCACCAACCGGGTCAGCTGGGCTCGGTGCTGATGGCGCTGTCGCTGGGCGGTCTGATCGGTGCGCTGGGCTATGTGGGGCTGGTGAAGCGGTTGTCACGCCGGGCCATCATGCTGACCGCAGTACTGACGCTCGGGGTGGCGGCCGCGTTCATCGCGCTGTTGCCGCCGCTGCCGGTGATCCTGGTGCTGGTGGGCCTGGTAGGTCTGGTGTACGGGCCGATTCAGCCGATCTACGCCTACACGATCCAGACCCGCGCACCGGCGCATCTGCGTGGCCGCGCCGTCGGGGTGATGACGTCGCTGGCCTACGCCGCAGGGCCGTTGGGGCTGTTGTTGGCCGGCCCGTTGACCGATGCCGCGGGGCTGCAGGTGGCGTTTCTCGCGCTGGCGCTGCCGATCCTGGTGACCGGCATGTTCTGTGTGCGGCTGCCGTCGTTGCGAGAGCTGGACCAGGTGCCCACCTCCGTCCAAGCACGGTCGGTCTAAGTCCCGAGAATCCGGCGCTTCTGCTGCTCGAATTCGTCGTCGGTGAGCACCCCGCGGTCTTTGAGCGCCGCCAACCGTTCGAGCCGGTCGAGGACGTCCTGCTCCGGGGCCGGCGCGTGCATGGCCTGCATCGCCTGCTCCTGCATTTCGGCCGCGCGGCGCATCATTTCGGCGCGCAAGCCCCCGGGATCGGCCATGGCTTGCCGGATGACGTCGCCCATCGGCATACCCATGACCGAGGCGCCGCCAAGGTCGGGGCGGTTGGCGGTGATGGCGTCGACCACGGTCTCGGCAACCGGTTGGTGGTCCAGCTCGATGCGGTTGTGGTCCTTCGGGTCGTAGCGCACCGCGACACGGGTGCCCGGCCGCGGCCACATCGATTGTGGCAGCTGCGTTTTCAGGGTCGCTTCGAAGGACGGTTCCTGCTCGGGTGTGACCCGCAGCCGCAGTGTCCAGCGCACTTGGGTGTTGCTCACCAGGTTGGGGTTGCCGACGGTGACCGAGACGGTCGACTGCTCGGCCTGCAGGACGTCCGCGAACGCGCGGACACCGACTTTGTCGAGCTTGCGTTGTCCGAACAAATCGAAGCACCCATCCCTAGCACTGCAGCACCGATCAAATTTACGCCTGTGAGCTGCCGCGCTCCGCCGGTCCCGACGACCGTAGGATCGATCCGGTGAATACCGGTTTGCTGGAGGCGCTGATCGCCGAACTTCCCGAGGGAATGGTGGTCACCGATCCCGCTGTCACCGAGGGTTACCGGCAGGACCGCGCCCTGGACCCCTCGGCGGGCAAGCCGCTGGCCGTGGTCCGGCCACGGCACACCGAAGAGGTGCAGACCGTGGTCCGGTGGGCGGCCGCACACAAGGTGCCCGTGGTGACCCGCGGAGCGGGCAGTGGCCTGTCCGGCGGTGCGACGGCGTTAGACAACGGCATCGTGCTGTCGACGGAGAAGATGCGCGACATCACCATCGACCCGGTGACCCGCACCGCGGTGTGCCAGCCGGGGCTGTTCAACGCCGAGGTGAAGCAGGCCGCCGCCTCGTACGGATTGTGGTATCCGCCGGATCCGTCGTCCTACGAGATCTGCAGCATCGGCGGCAACATCGCCACCAACGCCGGTGGTCTGTGCTGCGTGAAGTACGGCGTGACCACCGATTACGTGCTGGGCATGCAGGTGGTACTGGCCGACGGCAGGGCCGTCCGGCTGGGCGGTCCGCGCCTCAAAGACGTTGCGGGACTGTCGCTGACGAAACTGTTCGTCGGCAGCGAAGGCACGTTGGGCATCGTCACGGAGGTGACGCTGCGGCTGCTGCCCGCACAGAACGCGTCGAGCATCGTGGTGGCCAGCTTCGCCTCGGTCGAGACGGCGGTGGACGCGGTGCTGGGGGTCAGCGCGCGACTGCGGCCGTCGATGCTGGAGTTCATGGACCAGGTGGCGATCAACGCCGTCGAGGACACCTTGCGGATGGACCTGGACCGTTCGGCGGCGGCCATGCTGGTGGCCGGCTCGGACGAACGTGGCCGGGCCGGCACCGAGGATGCCGAGGTGATGGCCGCGGTGTTCGCCGAAAACGGTGCGACAGAGGTGTTTTCGACCGACGACCCGGACGAGGGTGAGGCGTTCGTGGCTGCGCGGCGATTCTGCATACCGGCGGTGGAGGCCAAGGGATCGCTGCTGCTCGAAGACGTCGGGGTGCCGTTGCCAGCCCTGGGCGCGCTGGTGACCGGCATCGCCCGGATCGCCGACGAGCGGGACCTGATGATCTCGGTGATCGCCCATGCCGGGGACGGGAACACCCACCCGCTGCTGGTGTTCGACCCGGCCGACGCGGACATGGCCGAACGCGCCCAGCTGGCCTACGGCGAGATCATGGACCTCGCCGTCGGGCTGGGTGGCACCATCACCGGCGAACACGGGGTCGGCCGATTGAAGCGGCCTTGGCTGGCCGACTACCTGGGGCCCGACGTCATGGACCTGAACCGCCGCATCAAGGCTGCCCTGGACCCCGACGGCATCCTCAACCCCGGGTCGGGCATCTAGCGCGTGTGCTGCGGTGCGCCCACTGTGAATCCTGCGACGGATCCACCGCGTGTCGCGTCGTCAGATTCACTGTCGGCGGTTGACACGGTTGACGGTGTGTCGTACCAATAAGACATGACTGCGGTTATGTCTCACGAGGCCCCGGCGACGTTCCAGTTGGCCACCGCCGAAAGCTGGTCCAACCCGTGGCCGATGTACCGGGCGCTGCGCGACCGCGACCCGGTGCACCACGTCGTGCCGGCGGGGCATCCCGACCACGACTACTACGTGCTGTCCCGGCATGCCGACGTGTGGGCGGCCGCCCGTGACCATGGGACGTTCTCCTCGGCCGAAGGCCTGACGATCAACTACGGCGACCTGGACATGATCGGGCTGCGCGACAACCCGCCGATGGTGATGCAGGATCCGCCGGTGCACACCCAGTTCCGCAAGCTGGTGTCGCGGGGTTTCACCCCGCGACAGGTCGAGGCCGTCGAACCCACGGTGCGCGAGTTTGTCGTCGAGCGCATCGAGAAGATCCGGGCGCGGGGTGCGGGCGATATCGTCGCCGATCTGTTCAAGCCGCTGCCATCGATGGTGGTCGCGCATTATCTCGGTGTGCCGGAACAGGATTGGGCCCAGTTCGACGGATGGACCCAGGCCATCGTCGCGGCCAACACCGCCGAAGGCGGGATCGTGGGCGCGCTGGAAACCGTCGGTGACGCGGTGGGGACGATGATGGCCTACTTCACCGCGCTGATCGAGCGACGGCGGACCGAGCCCGAGGATGACACGATTTCGCATCTGGTCGCCGCCGGAGTCGGTGCGGACGGCGACATCGCCGGCATCCTGTCGATCCTGGGATTCACCTTCACCATGGTCACCGGAGGCAACGACACCGTCACCGGAATGCTCGGCGGCTCAATGCCTTTGCTGCACGAGCGGCCCGACCAGCGTCAGCTGCTGGTCGACCGGCCCGACCTGATCCCCGACGCCGTCGAAGAACTCCTGCGGCTCACCTCGCCGGTGCAGGGCCTGGCGCGCACCGTCACGCGCGATGTCACGATCGAGGGCACCACCATCCCGGCCGGGCGCCGCGTGCTGCTGCTGTACGGTTCGGCCAATCGCGACGAGCGCCAGTATGGCGAGAATGCCGCCGAACTCGACGTCACGCGCCGGCCGCGCAACATTCTGACCTTCAGCCACGGCGCGCACCACTGCCTGGGGTCGGCGGCGGCGCGAATGCAATCACGAATCGCCCTGGGCGAATTGCTCAACCGGTGCCCGGATTTCGAGGTGGACGCGGCCAACATCGTCTGGTCCGGTGGTCACTACGTGCGGCGCCCGCTGTCGGTTCCGATCCGGGTCCGCGCCTGATGGCAGGTGACTGGCTGGGCGAACGACGCACCGAAGTCGCGGCGGACCGAATTCTGGACGCCGCCGAGCAACTGTTCACCGAACACGACCCGGCTTCGGTCGGCATGAACGAAATCGCCAGGGCCGCAGGCTGTTCCCGCGCCACCCTGTACCGGTACTTCGACAGCCGGGAGTCGTTGCGCACCGCCTACGTGCACCGCGAGACACATCGGCTCGGCCGGGAGATCCTCGCCTCGATCGAGCGTATCGACGACCCGCGGGAGAAGCTGGTCGCCAGCATTGCCGCCACCCTGCGCATGGTTCGCGAAAACCCTTCGCTGGCAGCCTGGTTCGGGTCCACCCGGTTACCGATCGGCGGAGAACTGGCTGGACAGTCGCAGGTGATCACCGCCCTGGCCTCCGGATTCCTCAACTCGCTGGGGCACTCGCCAGGA
The DNA here is from genome assembly GCA_003987775.1 of Mycobacterium sp. GTDB lineage: Bacteria > Actinomycetota > Actinomycetes > Mycobacteriales > Mycobacteriaceae > Mycobacterium. The sequence goes on along the minus strand of RXJD01000052.1, from coordinate 1,304 downwards.
CCCGCCGACGCCTCGGACGTCGAGCGGCGCGCCCGGTGGGCGGTGCGGGTGATCATCTCGATGCTGATGTTCCCCGGCCGCGACGAGGACGACGAGCGGGCGATGATCGAGGAGTTCGTGCTCCCGGTGGTGGCGCCGGTTTCGGCCCGTCAGGCCACCCAATAAGCTTGCGACTTAATGGATTTCCGCGGAATCCCGAAGTCCTCCCGCAGCACCTTGACGACCGAGCGCGTAGTCCGACTGTCGCAGGCCACCCACCCGAAATGCTCACCCCCGTCACACGCTGCCGACCGCACCGCATCCAGCAGCGCCCCGCCATTGCGGTCCACCCAGGTGACATCGGCCTCGCGCGCCACCGGCAGGCGCTTGTCGTCGTCGCAGCCGGCCTCCAGGAACACCCGCGCTGGAGCATCGCCGATCGCCGCGAGCAGCGAGTTGATTGCGGGCAGTGAGGCGCAGTCGCCGACGATGATGTACCCGGCCGGGCGCGGCTCGGGGACGGCGAACTTACTGCCCATCACCGTCGCCTCGATGGTGTCGCCGGGTTGGGCGGCCCGTGCCCAGTGGGATGCGATGCCGTCGTGCAGCGCGAACTCGATGTCGAAGGTGTCGGCGTCCGGGTCGGGATTGACCAGCGTGTAGCCGCGCTGGTGCGACTTGTCACCGTCGGCGAACCACAACCGAATCCACATCGTCGGGTGCACCTCGTGGGCGGCGAGCAACCCGCCCCCCTCGAAGCTCAATCGGTGGTAGTGGTCGCTGATTGCTTCCCGACCGGTCACAGTGAGCCGATAGTCCCCCGCTCGCAGCAGCTTCAGCACCGCCCCGGCAAAGCCTCGAGACGTCTTGTGTTCGCTCAACTGTCCTGACCCTTCGTCACCATCTCGTCCAACTTAGGTTAGGGTAACCATTCCAGTCGGATCGAACCCGGGTGAGACGAACCGGGGTCTAGGCAGAGCCGGCACCTCCGGAACCACCGGAGCCGCCGGCGCCGCCGGAACCTCCCGTGGAGTTGCCGACCCCGGTCGGGGCGTCGCCGGTCTTGCCGGCAACCCCGTCACCGCCACCAGCGCCGGATTTACCACTGGAACCGCTTCCGCCGATTCCGCCGTTACCACCGGAGCCGCCGTTGCCGCCGAATCCGCCCAGGTTGCCACCGGTTCCGTTGCCGCCGGTACCACCGGTGCCGCCGGTACCACCCTGGCCGCCGGTACCGCCGGTGCCTGCCGTGTTCGCTCCGCCCGCACCGCCGGCACCGCCCTTACCGCCGTGACCGGCGTTCGCGGCGGCTCCGCCGCTGGCCG
>RXJD01000080.1:538-3374 GCA_003987775.1 Mycobacterium sp. | reverse complement strand
GCCCGCGCCGCCGCTGCCGCCGGCGCCGCCGTTACCGGCGTTGCCGCCGGCCGTGCCCGATCCGCCGATGCCGGTGGTGGCCACGCCGTTGCTGCCGTCGATGCCGCTGCCGCCGGCGCCACCGACGCCGCCGTTACCGCCCAGGCCGCCGGTGCCGCCCTTGAAGCCGCTGCCGGCGCCCTTACCGCCGGCGCCACCGGCCCCACCGTTGCCACCTGCGGTGCCGTCGGTGCCGTTGGGGTTGTTCGCGTTGACGCCGTTGGGGCCGGCTGTGCCGGCGATACCGTTGCCGCCCGCGCCGCCGTTGCCGCCGTTGGCGCCGGTGCCGGTGCCGCCGGTGCTGCCGTTGCTGCCGCCCGTGCCGCCGCTGCCCGCCGCGCCGCCGGCGCCACCCGCGCCGGTGGCCCCGGCGTTACCGCCGGCCCCGCCGGCGCCGCCGTTGGGGTTGGTCGCGGTGCCGCCCGCGCCGTCGCCGCCGCTGCCGGCCGCGCCGGAGTTGCCGCCCTTACCGCCGGCGCCGCCGCTGCCGTTGGCGCCCGCGGAACCGCCGCTACCACCCGTGCCGGCAGCTCCGCCGCCACCGCCGGCGCCGCCCTTGCCGCCGGTGCCACCGGCACCGCCGTCGCCGCCGGCCTGGCCGCCGCCGATGCCGTTGCCGTACTTGCTGGAGTCGGCCAGTCCGTTGGCGCCGGTGATGCCGGTGCCGCCCGATCCGGCCGCGCCGCCGGCGCCACCGTTGCTGCCGGCGCCGCCACTGCCGTTATTGCCTGCGCTGGCTCCGGTGCCGCCGGCCGCGCCGGCGTTGCCGCCCTTGCCGCCCGCAGCGCCGTTACCGCCGGCGCCGCCGTTACCGCCTGCGTAGCCGGCACCGTTGTTGACGCCGGAGACGCCGTTCGCGCCGTTGGCCCCGGCGCCACCCGCGCCGGCCGTCCCGGCAGCTCCGCCGTTACCGCCCGAGCCGCCGTTGCCGGAGATGCCCTTGGCGATACCCGTGCCCGGCGTTCCGGCTGCACCGCCGGCGCCACCCGCGCCGCCCGCGCCGCCGGCGCCGGCGTTGCCGCCGGCCTGTCCGGCGTTACCGATTCCGGTGGTCGTCGTGCCGCTGGCACCGGCGACGCCGGAGCCACCCGTTCCGCCGGCGCCACCCTGGCCGCCGGCCCCACCGTTGCCGGTGGTGGTCCCGACGCCGCTGGCCGTACCGCCGGCACCGCCGTCGCCGCCCTTACCGCCGGCCTGACCGTTGGTGCCGCTGTCGCCGGGGTTGACGCCGTTGCTGCCGTTGGCGCCGGCCGCGCCGTTACCGCCGGCACCGCCGCGACCACCATTGGCACCAGAGCCGCCGGCTCCATTGGTGCCGCTGCCACCCGCGCCGCTACCCGCCGTACCGCCGAGGCCTACCGCGCCCGCGTTGCCGCCCTTGCCGCCTGCGCCGCCGTCGACGAACGCGCTGGTGCCGTCGGCGCCGCGGCCGCCGTCACCGGCAGTGCCGGCGTTGCCGCCCTGACCGCCGTTGCCGCCTTTGCCGTTGGCGCCGGCCGTCGCCCCGGCGCCACCGGCCGACCCGCCGGTGCCACCGGTCCCGCCGGCCCCGCCCTTGCCGCCGGCACCACCGTCGCCACCGGCCACGCCGGCTCCGCTGTTGACGCCGGCCACGCCGTTGGCGCCGTTGACTCCGGCGCCACCGTTGCCGGCCGCGCCGCCTGTACCGCCACTGCTGGCCGCGCCGCCGCTGCCGTTGGCGCCCGCGGTCCCGCCGGTCCCGGTGCCGGCCGCGCCGCCGGCGCCGCCGTTGCCGCCATTGGCGCCGTTACCGCCAGAACCGCCGTTGCCGCCGGCGGTGCCGGCTCCACCGTTCACTCCGGCCAGACCATTGGCGCCGGCAGCGCCGATGCCGCCCTTGCCGGCGAGGCCCGCGTCGCCACCGGACCCAGCGGCGCCGCCGCTGCCTGCCTTGCCCGCCGTGCCGCCACCGGTGCCTGCGCCGCCGGCATCGCCGCCTCTACCGCCGGCACCGCCGTTGCCGCCCGCACCGGCGTTGCCGCCGGCCTGGCCCGCGCCGCTGTTGACGCCGGCCACGCCATTACCGCCGTCGACGCCGGAGCCGCCGGAGCCACCGGTACCGCCGGTGCCGCCCTGCCCGCCGGTGCCGCCGACGCCCTTGCCGCTGGCCGTGCCGCCGGCACCAGCGTCGCCGCCCTTGCCGCCGGCCGAACCGTTGGCGCCGCTGTCGCCGGCGTTGACGCCGTTCTTGCCGGCTGCGCCGGCTGCGCCGTTACCGCCGTCGCCGCCCTTGCCGCCATTGGCCCCGGTGCCGTCGGCGCCGGTGGTGCCGTTGCCGGCGAGCCCGCCGCCGCCCTTGCCGCCGGCGCCGATCGCGCCGGCATCGCCGCCCTTGCCGCCGGCTCCGCCGTCTGTGAACGCACTGGTGCCGTCGGCGCCGCGGCCACCATCGCCGGCCGTGCCGGCGTTGCCGCCCTGACCGCCGTCGCCGCCCTTGCCGTTGGCGCCCGCAGTGGCGCCGGCGCCACCGGCCTTACCGCCGGTGCCACCTGTGCCGCCGTCGCCACCCTTGCCGCCGGCGCCGCCGCTACCGCCGGCCTGAGCCGCGCCGGCGTTCACGCCGGCCTGACCGTTGGCGCCGGTGATACCGGCACCACCGCTGCCGGCCGCTCCGCCGGCGGCACCGCTGCTGGCGGCTCCGCCGTTGCCGTTCGCGCCCGCCTTGCCGCCGGTGCCGGTGCCGGCGGCGCCGCCGACGCCGCCATTGCCGCCGTTGGCGCCGTTGCCGCCCGCGCCGCCGTCGCCGCCGGCATAGCCGGCGCCGCTGTTGATCCCG
>RXJD01000080.1:0-488 GCA_003987775.1 Mycobacterium sp. | reverse complement strand
GCCGGTTCGGTCAGCGGCACGTCGGCCTGGGGCGCACACGCCGCGTGTCGGGGTGTCTTGTCGGCGGCCATGTCCAGCCCGTTCATCAAGGATTTCAGCGATGCCACTGCGGACGAGGCCGACGCGATCATGCGGTGGCTGTTCGACAACGCCCTCAACTGGGTGCGAGAACGCAGCGAGCACATGGCACTGGCACTGCCGCAACTGGCCACGACGCTGTGCGTCGCAGTCGCCCGCCCCGGATTCGCGGTATTCGGACAGATCGGCGACGGCATCATCGCCGCGGAATGCGGCGGCGTCATCGACACCTACCTGATCGAGGACAAGGCCGAGTACGCGAACGCCACCTGGTTCATCCAGTCCCCTGGCGCTTTCGAGGAGTCGTTCCGCACCGCGGTATCCACGGATCTGACGGCACTGGCGCTCAGCACCGACGGCATGAGCTACAAGATCACCAACATCGCCACCGGAGAACCGTACGAGCCGTT
>RXJD01000086.1 GCA_003987775.1 Mycobacterium sp. | reverse complement strand
AACTACCCCCACCCCCACGCACCACCAACCCCGTCACCACGCCCATCCCACGCCTCCGTTACTCCCGCGGTCCGTGATGCTACGACGATCGGCCTACGAGTGCTTGGCCCACCACTTGTAGAGCTGGTCGAGGCTGGGCACCTGCTGCTTCCCACCGACGAGGGCATAGACCAGCGTCTGTTCGTTGCTCCACATCACCTGCGGATCGCTGCCCTTGTAGATACCGCAAGCCATCTGCCCCAGGACCGTTTTCGGATCCTGGGTATGCCACCAATTGCCGGGGGACGCTTTGCCGCCCGGACACTGCTGAAGGCTGAAGGTGCCGGTGAATGCGGTAAAGGCGCTCTTGAGCGACGCCACGTCGGGGAACAGCCCGTAGGCAGAGACTTTCGGGCCGTTCGGGTCGGTGTTCTGCCCGCACGACACCGAGACCAGGGCTCCCGGCATCGTTTTGGTGTCCGGCGTGCAGGCTCCGGCGGGATAGCCCGCCGGGAGCAGACTCATCAACCGGGCCTGCGCCTGCGGCGGTGCCGTAGTGGACGGCGCCGTCGTAGTCCGGGTGCTGGTCGACGTGGTGGCCCGGGTGGTGGTGGTCCGCTTTGCGGAGGTCTGCGGTTTGTCGTCGTCCTTGTTGAGTGCCCAGATGCCGATACCGCCCAGCATGACCACCAGGATGACGGCGGCGACGAGGGCGACAATCGCCCACGGGCTGCGGCCGGGTGGTGGCGCAGGCGGGTTGGTGGGATGCCATGGGCCGGTAAATGCCGGGGCCGGCGCCGGAGGGTTCAGGGGACTTGGTGGACCGGCCAGAAGGGGCGCCGGCGGCCGCACCGGCGCGACCGGGCCGGGAGGCGAAAATCGCTGCGCCGGAGGCGGATTCAGTAGCCCCTCCGGGATGGCGGATTCCTGGCTGCGGCGCACGATGGCGGCGGCGTTTTCCTGGTCGGGGTGACTGAGTGCCTGGTGCGCGGCCCGCGCCAGCTCACCGGCGCTGCCGTAGCGGTCCGCCGGCCGCTTGGCCATGCCGCGTGCGATGACGGCGTCCAGGGACCTGGGGACATCGGGTCCCGCGGCGCTGGGGCGTGGGATGGGGTTGATCATGTGGGCGCTGATCAGTACCCCGGCATTGTCGGACGGGTATGGCGCACTGCCGGTCAAGCACTCGAACAGCACGCAGGCCAGCGCGTAGATATCGGCCCGGTGAGTGATGTCGTCGCTGGAGAATCGTTCGGGCGCCATGTATTTCCACGTGCCCACCGCGGTGCCGAGTTGAGTGATCTTCTCGTCGGTGGTGGCGCTGGCGATGCCGAAGTCCACGAGGTAGGCGAAGTCCTTGCGGGTGACCAGAATGTTCGGCGGTTTGACGTCCCGGTGCATCACCCCCGCGGCGTGGGCGGCGTCGAGCGCGGAGGCGATCTGGGTGATGACGGCGACGGCGCGCGGCGCCGGCAAGGGGCCGTAGCGGGTGAGCAGGCTGTCGAGGTCGGTGCCCTCGATGAGGCGCATCTCGAGGAACATCTGCCCGTCGATCTCGCCGTAGTCGTGGATCGGCACGACGTGCGGTTCCTTCAGTCGCCCCGCGATGCGTGCCTCACGCTTCATCCGTTCGCGGAACACCGGGTCGCTGCTCACGGTTTCGGACATGAGCTTGACCGCGACGGTCCAGCCTTTGACCGAATGCTCGGCCTCGTAGACCTCGCCCATCCCGCCGCGGCCCAGCAACCGCTTGAGGTGGTAGGGCCCGAACGTCGACCCAGCCCGCGAGCCTGGCGCCTCGCTCATCGCGGCCATCCAGTAGCGTTGTGCCGCTTGAACATTGGACGCTTATGCGGCTGATCGGCAGTCTCTCGCGCGGCTTCGGTCAGCCGTACTTGGCCCACCAGTTGTGCAGGTCGTCGATGGTCGCGGGGTCCCCGAAGACGTCACTGAGCATGAGCTTGCCCTCATTACTCCAGATCACGTTCGGGTGGTTCTTGTACGTGCCGCAGGCGATCATCCCGGCCGTGACCGTCGGGTCCCGGTCGTAGTGCCAGCCGTCCGGCGAGGGTCCCTCGCCGGGGCAGTTCGCCAACTGAACCGCCGCGATGTCGTCGTTGAAGGCCTGCTTCAGCGCATCGAGGTTGGGGAACAGCCCGTAGATCGCGCGGCTCGGACCACCCTGGTTGGTGTTCTGCCCGCAGTCGACCATCGCGATGGTGCCGGTCCACACACTGTTCGGCTTCGGTGTGGTCGGTGTGCACGTGCCGGTGGGGTAGCCGGAGGGCAGCATCGAGAGCAGCCTGCTCTGCGGGTCACCACCGGAAGTGGTGGTCGAGGGTGAACTCTTGGTGGTGGTCGGTTTGCCGGAGCTGGACGTGGCCGACGTGCTCGTGTCGCTCGCCGGTGTGTTGTCGCTCGGCCGGGTGGCCAACCAGATGCCGACCCCCGCGAGGATCAGCACCACGACGACCGCGGCGGCACCGGCCACGATCGGCCAGGGACTGCGTTTGCCGCCTGAGGGCGGACCACCCTGGTTCCAGTTCGGCGGGCCGCCGGGCTGCTGCGGGCCGGACGGCGTGCCGCCCCAGCCACCGCTCTGCCCGAAGTACTGCGGCGCCTGGGTGGGCTGGCCCTGGGCAGGGATCGGGCCGCTCGCCGGAATGGGGCCGCTCGCGGGAGTCCACGACGGCGTATTCGTCGGCGACTGTCGTTGCATCGGCCCCGAGCCGATCGGGTCGCCGTACGCCGGCGGCGGCGAGTACTGCGGAGGCGGCGGCGTGCCCGGCTGCTGACCGCCGGTGGGCACCGACGGCGCCACCGCGGTGCCGGGCAGCGTCGATTCACGGCTGCGGCGCAGGATGTCCTCGGCGTGGTCCTGGTCCGGGTCGCTCAGCGCGTCGTGCGCGGCCCGCGCGAAGTCTCCCGCGCTGGCGTAGCGGTCTTCGGGCCTCTTGGCCATGCCGCGGGCGATGACCGCGTCGAAACCCTTGGGGATGCCGGCACGCGCGGCGCTGACCTGCGGCACCGGGTCCATCAGGTGCGCGGTAACCAGCGTCGTCGCGCTGTCGGCGCGATACGGCGGGCTGCCGGTGAGGCATTCGTAGAGCACGCACGCCAGCGCGTAGATGTCGGCGCGGTAGGTCACCTCGTCGTTGGAAAACCGTTCGGGCGCCATGTATTTCCAGGTCCCGACGGCGGTGCCGAGCTGGGTGAGTTTCTCGTCGGTGGTGGCGCTGGCGATGCCGAAGTCCACGAGGTAGGCGAAGTCGTCGCGGGTGACCAGGATGTTGGGCGGTTTGACGTCGCGGTGCATGACCCCGGCGGCGTGGGCGGCATCGAGTGCCGAGGCGATCTGGGTGATGATCGCGACCGCGCGCGGCGGCGTCAACGGTCCGTAGCGCTTGAGGACGCTGTCGAGGTCGGTGCCCTCGATCATGCG
>RXJD01000008.1 GCA_003987775.1 Mycobacterium sp. | reverse complement strand
CAAGACCGCGCCGCCCGCGTCGCCGCCGAACGCCGCGCCAACCACAACGCCCGCATCACCGCCACCGGCCCACCCGACGACGAACCCCCGCCTTTCTAGCTGGGTGGCCGGTCGGGATTCAGGGTCGACGGCTGCAGCGGTTTCGGGTCGGCTTCCTTGCCGCTGTCCACGGCCGGGACGCCTTCTTTGACGATCACCGGGTCACCGACGTGGACCGTATTGAAGTACCACTCCGCGTCGGTGGGGCTCAGGCTGATGCAGCCGTGGCTGACGTTGTCGACCCCCATCGCGTTGACCGCCCACGGAGCCGAGTGCACGTACAGACCGTGGTTGGTGATGCGTACGGCATAGTCGACCTGCAGGCGGTAACCATCGGGGTTGTCGACGGGGATGCCGACGCTGCTCGAATCCATCATCACCGAGCGGTCCTTCGCGAGAACGCTGTACGTCCCCACCGGCGTTCCATATTCCGGCCTGCCCATGGACGCAGGCAGCACGCCCGGCTCGCCGAAGTGCGTGCGGTGATGCGGCGCCGGCAGCGCCGGCGCCGGCGTGTCCGCCTCGACCCCGTCAATGCTCACGGTGAACGTGTGGTTGGTGATGTCCGCGACGCCGACGACGGCCGGGCCCGTCTTGAACTCCGTGCGCAAACCGCCCACCGAGAGCGCCACGGTGCTGTGCGCTGGCCAGAACCGGTCGGGCACCCACTGCACGACGTTGCTGTCCAGCCACTCGAACTTGCCGCTCATCGCGGGTGTCGACGTCACTTCGATGGCATGCTCCACGGCCTCGCGGTTCGCCACCGGTCCGCCGAATGTCACCACGACGGGGTGTGCGACACCTACCACCGAGCCGCGCACGGGCAGCAGCGCAACGATGTCGGCGTAGCCGCTCGACTTGCTCGCCGCCATCAGCGTTACGCCGGCGTGCCCGGCCATCACTGTCGAAGTGATGCCCAGGAACACCAGCAGAGACCGGATCGCCGCCCGCATGGCTTTCTCTCCAGGGTTAATTAGTCGGATGGGTAATAAGCCTTCGCTGCTGGAATGGTAGGGCCGCTACCAGCGCGAAACTGAAAGCGCGCGAACGCAAGTCGGTCAGTGTTTGGTTACAAGTAGGTCTCCGTCCGGACTTGTCACCCCCGGCGGCGACACTGACTGGATGCTCGACCTCGTCCTGCCGCTGCAGTGCGGCGGCTGCGGAGCCCCGGCCACCCGATGGTGTCCGGCCTGCGCGAATGCACTCGCCGTGGAACCCGGCGAACCGCTGGTGGTCAGTCCCCGCATCGATCCCGAAGTACCGGTCTTCGCACTCGGCCGCTACACCGGCGTCCGGCGCCAGGCGATCCTGGCGCTCAAGGAGCGCGGCCGCAGCGACCTCGTGCTACCTCTCGCGCAGGCCCTGGCCGTCGGGATCCACCGTTTGTGGTGCTGGGGGATGGTCAGCACCCCGCTGACGATCGTGCCGGCACCGACCCGGCGCTCCGCGGCCCGGCGACGGGGCGGGGACCCCGTCACCCGGATCGCGGATGCCGCCGTGGCGGCCAACCCGGACATCGCCGTCACCGGCGCCTTGCGTATGCGGGCCCTGGCCCGTGACTCGGTGGGCCTGGACATCGCGGCCCGCGAACGCAACATCGCCGGCCGGGTACGGCTGCGCGGCCGCCGGCCGGCCACCGAGGTGCTGGTCGTGGACGACGTCATCACCACCGGCGCCACGTCGCGCGAGTCCGTTCGGGTGCTGTGCGCTGCCGGCGTGCCGGTCGCCGCGGTCCTCGCTATCGCCGCCGCGTGAAGAACTCGCAACAGGTCTGCGAATTAGGTGGCACGTTAAGGCGAACAAGGGCTAACGTCGACAGCACCAGCAGCACCCGCGGTAGGAGGTGAGAATACGATCTCTTGCTCCGGCGGGCAGCCTGCGGCGGTGGCTTCTGCAGACCGCTCTAACCCCGTCGGCGCGCGTATCTGAATGCCGGCACGCAGGTCGCGTGTGACGTGAAAAGAGAAACGAGTTGTCACGAATGCCAAGGCTCACAGCGGATTCCGAGCAAGTTCTCGATGCAACCGGAACCGGGGACCAGGCCGAACCAACGGCCCAGGCCGAGATCGTGTTCAAGGGACGCAACGTCGAGATACCCGACCATTTCCGCATCTACGTTTCGCAGAAGCTCGCGCGCTGCGAGCGATTAGACAAGACCATCTACCTTTTCGACGTCGAGCTCGACCACGAACGCAACCGCCGCCAGCGCAAGGCCTGTCAGCGCATAGAGATCACCGCCCGCGGCCGGGGACCGGTGGTGCGCGGCGAGGCCTGCGCCGACAGTTTCTATGCCGCGCTGGAGTCCGCCGTCGCCAAGCTGGAGAACCGCCTGCGCCGCGGCAAGGATCGCCGCAAGGTGCACTACGGCGACAAGACGCCGGTGTCGCTGGCCGAGGCCACCGCGGTGCTGCCGCCACTGGACAAGGCGTTCAACGCCGAGCCGGCGGATGCGCATGACCACGTGGGCGCCGACTTGGAGCACAAGGACCACGAGCCGGGCAAGGTGGTGCGCACCAAGGAACACCCCGCCAAGCCGATGTCGGTCGACGACGCGCTCTACGAGATGGAACTCGTCGGGCACGACTTCTTCCTGTTCTTCGACAAGGAGACGGAACGGCCTTCGGTGGTCTATCGCCGGCACGCTTACGACTACGGCTTGATTCGGCTGGCCTGACTCAGCCTGGCCTGATCACCCCGTCACCTAGGATGGGGGTCGCCTGAAAGACTCCTACCCAACAGGGGAACAAAGCTGTGCTGTCGAGATTGCTGCGCCTTGGTGAAGGTCGCATGGTCAAACGCCTCAAGAAGGTGGCCGACTATGTGAACACGTTGTCCGACGACGTCGAGAAACTCACCGACGCGGAGCTGCGGGCCAAAACCGACGAGTTCAGGAAGCGTCTCGCCGACGAAAAGAACCCCGAAGACCTCGAAGACCTGCTCCCCGAGGCGTTCGCGGTGGCCCGCGAGGCCGCCTGGCGGGTGCTCGACCAGCGCCCCTTCGATGTGCAGGTGATGGGTGCCGCCGCGCTGCACCTGGGCAACGTCGCCGAGATGAAGACCGGTGAAGGCAAGACCCTGACCTGTGTGTTGCCGGCCTACCTCAACGCGCTGGCCGGCAAGGGCGTGCATGTCGTCACCGTCAACGACTACCTGGCCAAACGCGACAGCGAGTGGATGGGCCGGGTGCACCGCTTCCTCGGCCTGGACGTCGGGGTGATCCTGGCCCAGATGACCCCGGAGGAGCGTCGCGTCGCCTACAACGCCGACATCACCTACGGCACCAACAACGAGTTCGGCTTCGACTACCTGCGCGACAACATGGCCCACTCGCTGGACGACCTGGTGCAGCGCGGCCACAACTTCGCCATCGTCGACGAGGTCGACTCCATCCTGATCGACGAGGCGCGCACCCCGCTGATCATCTCCGGGCCTGCCGACGGCGCGTCCAACTGGTACTCCGAGTTCGCCCGGCTGGCGCCGCTGATGCAGAAGGACACCCACTACGAGGTGGACCTGCGCAAACGCACGGTCGGCGTGCACGAGAAGGGCGTGGAGTTCGTCGAGGACCAGCTCGGCATCGACAACCTCTACGAGGCCGCCAACTCACCGCTGGTCAGCTACCTGAACAACGCGCTGAAGGCCAAGGAGCTGTTCAACCGCGACAAGGACTACATCGTCCGCAACGGCGAGGTGCTCATCGTCGACGAGTTCACCGGCCGTGTGCTCATCGGTCGCCGCTACAACGAGGGCATGCACCAGGCCATCGAGGCCAAAGAGCACGTGGAGATCAAGGCCGAGAACCAGACGCTGGCCACCATCACCCTGCAGAACTACTTCCGGCTCTACGACAAGCTGGCCGGCATGACCGGTACCGCCCAGACCGAGGCGGCCGAGCTGCACGAGATCTACAAGTTGGGTGTCGTCCCGATCCCGACCAACAAGCCGATGGTCCGCACCGACCAGTCCGACCTCATCTACAAGACCGAAGAGGCCAAGTACATCGCGGTGGTCGACGACGTCGCCGAGCGGTACGAGAAGGGCCAGCCGGTCCTGATCGGCACCACCAGCGTGGAGCGCTCGGAGTATCTGTCGCGCCAGTTCACCAAGCGCCGCATCCCGCACAACGTCCTGAACGCCAAGTACCACGAGCAGGAGGCGGGCATCATCGCCGAGGCCGGCCGGCGTGGGGGCATCACCGTGGCCACCAACATGGCCGGCCGCGGTACCGACATCGTGCTGGGCGGCAACGTCGACTTCCTCACCGACAAGCGGCTGCGCGAGCGCGGCCTGGACCCGGTGGAGACGCCCGAGGAATACGAAGAGGCGTGGCACCAGGAGCTGCCCAAGGTCAAGAAGGAAGCAAACGCAGAGGCCGCCGAAGTAATCGAAGCCGGCGGCCTGTACGTGCTGGGCACCGAACGCCACGAGTCGCGCCGCATCGACAACCAGTTGCGCGGCCGCTCCGGCCGCCAGGGTGACCCGGGGGAGTCGCGCTTCTACCTGTCGCTCGGCGACGAGCTGATGCGCCGCTTCAACGGGGCCGCGCTGGAGAGCCTGCTGACCCGGCTGAACCTGCCCGACGACGTGCCGATCGAGGCGAAGATGGTCACCCGCGCCATCAAGAGCGCGCAGACCCAGGTCGAGCAGCAGAACTTCGAGATGCGCAAGAACGTCCTGAAGTACGACGAGGTGATGAACCAGCAGCGCAAGGTGATCTACGCCGAGCGCCGCCGCATCCTGGAGGGGGAGAACCTCAAGGAACAGGCGAAGGAGATGCTGACCGACGTCATCACCGCCTACGTCAACGGGGCGACCATTGAGGGATACGCCGAGGACTGGGATCTCGACGCGTTGTGGACGGCGCTCAAGACGCTGTACCCGGTGGGGATCAGCCACGAGGCACTCACCCACCACGACGCGGACTCCGAGCGCGACGACCTGACCCGCGAGGAACTCCTCGACGCGCTGCTCAAGGATGCCGACAAGGCTTATGCCGCAAGGGAAGCCGAGCTCGAGGAGATCGCCGGCGAGGGCGCGATGCGTCAGCTGGAGCGCAACGTGCTGCTCAATGTGATCGACCGCAAGTGGCGCGAGCACCTCTATGAGATGGACTACCTCAAGGAGGGCATCGGGCTGCGGGCGATGGCCCAGCGCGACCCGCTGGTCGAATACCAGCGCGAGGGCTACGACATGTTCATGGCCATGCTCGACGGCATGAAGGAGGAGTCGGTCGGCTTCCTGTTCAACGTCAGCGTGGAGGCGGTGCCGGCACCTCAGGTCGACGTTGCGCCGGTCGAAGCGCCCGAGGGCTTGGCCGAGTTCGCCACTGCCGCAGCGGCTTCCGATGGCGACGACGAGCCCGTGCGCGCGAAAGAGCCGGTGAGTACGTTGCGCGCCAAGGGAATCGACGACAGCGACACGCCCGCGCTCACCTACTCCGGCCCATCGGAAGACGGTTCGGCGCAACTGCAGCGCAACGGCGGCGGGGCGGCGAAAACCTCGGCCGGTGCGGCCGCCGGCGGCAGTCGCCGCGAGCGGCGTGCCGCGGCGCGCCAGCAGGGCCGCGGTGCCAAGCCCCCCAAATCGGTCAAGAAGCGCTAGCGTCCGGGATCGGCGCCATGCGCGGCGCCGAGTGTGAAGCTGGCCGCACGCTCGACGCCGAACGTGCGGCTGGCTGCACGTTCGAGCAACCGGGCGCGGGCTCAGCCCCCAGCACGAACGCGTCGACCGGCGCAGCGTGCCCCCGCAGGTTCAGGGGGCGACGCGGAGCCGTCCCGACGCGCTCGTCGGCCACTCCGGCAGCGACGAGCAACTCTCCGCCGGCAGCGTGCTGCTGCATGCGTGCGGCGACGTTGACCGGATCACCCAGCGCGGTGAAGTCGACGACGGCGCCACCGACGTTGCCGACGTACGCGACGCCGGCGTTGACCGCCACACCCAACTCCAGCCAAGCGCCGCGGTCGCTGCCATAACCGACCGCTTCCAACAGCTCTACCCCGGCCGCGACGGCCTGGCTGCGGTACCCCGGACCGCTGATGCCGCGAACGAAGAAGGCCATCACCTCGTCGCCGATCAGCTTGTCGATCACCGCGTCATGACGCAGCAGCGTGTGCGTCGCAGCGTGGTAGAACCGGTTGAGCAGCGCCGCGAAGTGCGTCGCCGCACCGCGCTGTCCCAGGGCGGTGGACCCGCGGACGTCGGCGAACAGCACCGCGACATCCACCTCGGCACCACCTGCGGGAAGCGCGTCGCAACAACGGCTGCACAGGTTGGGGTTCTTGCGCGACGGACTGAACCCGGCGACGGCCAGCACCCGCCCGGCAGGGCCGCCGAACGGGTTGTTGCACAGCTTGCACCGTGGCGCCGAGGGCAGATAACGGAACACCCGTCGCGCCTTGACCAACGACGCATGCCCTTCGGTCAGCACGCTGTGCCAGGGGTTGTGCTCGATCACCGTCACCATGGGCCGAGGGTAGGCCGGCGAACCGGGAAGTCGCATGGGGCAACTGCCCCAGAAAGTGCAGAATGAGGTCGTGCACCCGACGCTGCACGACCCGCCGAAAGGCCTGCGCAAGGCCGAGTTGCTGGCGGCCATCTCGCTGGCGATCGACCTCGGTCTGGGTCAGCCGATGGAACACATGCTGCGGTCCACCCTGATCGCGACTCGCATTGCCGACCGGATGGGCCTGGACGCGCGGCAGCGCGCGACGGTGTACTACGCCAACCTGGTGGGCTGGATCGGGTGTCACGCCGATTCCCATGAGCTCTCGGCGCTGTTCGGTGACGACATCGCCTTCCGTGCCGACACCTACGGGGTGGACATGGCCGGCCTGCCGTTCCTGCGTCTCATGGTCAGTCACGTGGGGCGCGGGCTGCCGGTGTGGGAACGCGGCCTGCGTTCGGCGGCCTTCCTGCTCACCGCGCGCAATCAGGTGGCTAATCTCATCAGTTCGCACTGCAGTTCGGCCGGGGTGCTGTCTGACCGGATCGGACTCGACAGTGACGTCGCAACGGCGCTGGCGTACATCTTCGAGCGCTGGGACGGCCGGGGGATGCCGAATGGTGCTCGGGAAGAAGAGATTCCGCTCGAAATACACGTAGTCCACCTGTCCGATGTCATCGAGGTCCACCTGCGCACGGGCGGCCTGGACCAGGCGCTCGAGATCGCCCGGGCCCGGCGTGGCACACAGTTCAGCCCCGCCGTGGCCGATGTCTTCATCGCCGATGCCGCCGCGATCGTGGACGGGCTCCTCGAAATCGATGTGTGGACCGCGGCTCTGGCGCAGGCGCCGGATCGCGACCGCATCATCGGTGCTGAGGAGATCAACGAATTACTCAGGGCGATGGCGGATTTCGTCGACTTGAAGTGTCCCTGCTCGCCGGGTTACTCCCGCGGTGTCGCCGACCTCGCGGCCGCGGCGGCCCGGCACTGCCGGATGCCCCCGGCCGATATCACCCGTTTGTACCGTGCGGGCCTGGTCCAGGGTCTCGGCAGACTGGGGGTCTCCAATCAGATCTGGGAGAAGAAGGGGCCGTTGAGCACCGCCGAATGGGAGCGGGTGCGGATGTACCCGTACCTGACGGGGCGGATACTGAGCCGGATCCACGGTCTGGAGTCGGTGGTGTCCGTCGCCACCAAGCACGAGGAACGTATCGACGGATCCGGCTTTCCCCGTGGGCTTTCCGGCAACGAACTGACGCCGCAAGACCGGCTGCTGGCTGCCGTGGCGGCCTATCATCAATTGCTCGAGCCGCGCCCGAACCGGGCCGCTCTGGATCCGGCCGCCGCCGCCGCTCAGCTGCGCCAGGAGGCGCGCGAGGGCCGCCTGGATGCCGAGTCGGTGGAAGCCGCCCTGGCCGCGGCCGGGCACCGGAGCACCCGGCGCGCCTCGTGGTCGGCGGGGCTCACCGCCCGGGAAGTGGAGGTCCTGCGGCTCGTCGCGCAGGGCCGGTCGAACCGGGAGATCGCCACTCAGTTGTTCATCGCCGAGAAGACCGCCCGCAATCACGTCGAGCGGATCTATGCGAAGTTGGGCGTCAACAACCGCACGCAGGCCAGTCTCGCGGCCATCGACCGTGGATTGATTTGAGGCAAGCGCCCCATGTAACCGATCCCGCGACCGGCCGATGATCTCCCACTATGACCACACGAGTAGATGCCATCGACGTGAGCCGCCGGGTCGGCACACGACAAATCCTGCAGCCGCTGTCGCTGTCCATCGAACCGGGCGAGCTGGTAGCCATCGCCGGCGGCAGCGGAGCGGGAAAGACCACCCTGTTGAAAATCCTTGCGGGACTTCAGCCGCCGTCCGCAGGTGAGGTGGTGCACAACCTGGCCGGTAGAGGTGCCGGTATCGGCTATGTACCTCAGGACGACATCATCCACCTCGAGATGCCGCTACGCCGCACGCTGCGCTACGCGGCGCGGCTGCGACTGCCTGCGGGCACCTCGGCCGCCGAGGCCGATCGTGCGGTCGAGGAGACCATGAATGATCTCGACCTGAGCGACCGGGCCGAGGTGCCGGTGCGTTCGCTGTCCGGCGGTCAGCGCAAGCGCGCCAGCATCGCGGTCGAACTGCTCACCCGCCCAACCCTTTTCTTCCTCGACGAACCCACCTCGGGGCTCGACCCCTCGACCGCGGCCGACGTGCTGCGGCTGCTGCGCGGCCTGACGCAGCGGGGGGTGACGGTCGTGCTGACCACGCACGAGCCGGCCAGCATCGACCGGTGCGACCGGGTGATCTTCCTGGCTCGCGACGGCCGTCTGGCATTCAGCGGCAGCCCGATGGATGCGCGGCGGTATTTCGGGGTGCAGGACCTCGCCGAGGTCTACGACAGACTGGCCAACGGCCGTCCCGTGATGACGTGGGCACCGCGCACCGCGGTCCGGCCCGGCCCCGTTCCGGCGTCCACTCCAGACATAAAGCGTCCGAGCATCTTTCAGCAGTGGTGGCTGCTGACGCGCCGCAATGTCGAGGTGCTGGCCCGAAACCGGCTGACGCTGGCGGTGCTGCTCGGCTCACCGGTACTGGTGACGGCGATGATGGCGACGCTGTTCCGGCGCGGTGCGTTCGACGCCGGTGGCGCGGCCGACGTCGGCCCGGCCCAGATCGTCTTCTGGATCGCGTTCGACGGCTTCTTCTTCGGCCTGACCTACGGACTGCTGCAGATCGTGGGGGAGATCGCGGTGTTCCGGCGGGAGCGCCTCGCCGGGCTCAGTGTGGGCGCCTACGTGGCGTCCAAAGTCACCGCGCTGCTCCCGGTGCTGGGCGCGGTGAGTGCGGTGCTGCTGATCGTGCTGCGCGGTCTCGACCGGCTGCCCGCCGCCGGGTGGCATGTGTACATCCTGCTGTTCGTGACGATGCTGATCGAAGCGACCTCCGCGCTGGCCCTCGGCCTGCTCGCCTCCGCCGCGGTGCACAACGCCGCGCAGGCCGCACTCGCGCTGCCCATGCTGTGCTTCCCGCAGGTGCTGTTCGGTGGGGCCATCGTCCCGGTGGACAAAATGGCATTCCCGGGACGGCTGATGAGCCTCGGCCTGGCCAACCGGCACGCCTTCGAAGCGCTGGGCCGCGATCTCGATCTGGACCGGCTGACCGCCACGCTGCCGGCCATGTCCGCCTACCGGTCGACGTTCAACGGCGGCACCGGCGGGAGTCTGCTCGCGCTCGGCGCATTCGCCGTGGTCCTGACGCTGGCCACCATCTGGGTGCTGGACCGGCGCTCGGCCGTCAGGTGGGCCGGCTGAGCGAAACCCGGCCCACCTCCTCTAGCGCAGCAGTGCCGCGGGGCTGTTCGAACAGCACCTCGGCACTGCGGCCGTCCACCAGCAGGGTGGCGATGGTGTTTCCGAACAGCGGACCGCAGCTGTTCGCCCAGGACAACGGCATCGACGGGACGCGGTGCAGACGTGCCCACCATCGGGCCAGCTGCGCGGCGGGACGCGTCCACGCGAGCGTGAACACCGGCTTGACGAACAGCGGCACGTAGTTGTTCACCGGCGAGCACACCAGCTGGTGCACCGCGGCCGGCGCATCGGGCGCACCGGTCCACGCGACGCGCGCGGCGTAACTGTGGTGCACGTCGCCGGACAACACGTTGACGGTGGCGGGCCCGTCCGGGCGGCCGGCCACCGAGTGAATCAGCTCCGCGAGCCGCTCGAACGACTTATGGAACGCTGGCCAATGCTCGAGATCCAAAGCCTGGCGGGTCTTTTCGGCGATCCTGCCACGCAGCCCCGGCCGGTCGGCGTTACGCTCGTTGGCCGCCTCCAGGTCCCCGAGCGCGGGCGGCATGAGCCACGGCACCGACGAAGCCAGCATCAGATGGTCCAATTCGTCGAGGCGGTCGGCCACCTGTGCTTCCAACCAGGCGAACTCGTGGTCCCCGACCATCATGCGCCGACCGGAGTCCAGGATCCGGCCGTTGCGGGAGTCGATCATGATGAGCCGGCTGCGTCCCAGGTCCCAGCGGTAGCTGAACCGGACGCCCTTGGTGCCGTCCACCTCCGCATCGGCGCGGTCGGCCAGCTCGGTCAGCTGCGGCCAGGTGTCGCCGTCGGTCGTGATCAGCCGCCGATAGTCCTCGTCGGCGGCCAACTCCTGCGGGCTCAGATTGCCCAGGTGTTGGTATACCCAGTAGGAGGCCAGGCCCGCCCGGATCCGGTCGCGCCACCAGGGCTTCTCGTTCATCTCGGCACGCCACGGCGCCGATGTGTTCCAGTCGTCCCTGATGTCGTGGTCGTCGAAGATCATCGCGGTGGGAACCGTGGACATCAGCCATCTGATCTCCGGATCGCTCCACGAATGCCGGTACAGCCGTTCATATTCGGCGAAACTCACCACCTCGTCCGGCGGGCGCTTGGCGCGCGTGGTCCGGGTGCGGCGGCCGGCCAGGCGCCGTCTGGCTTCGGGAGTCAGTTCGTCGGCGTACAGCTGGTCGCCGAGCAGGATCAGTGCCTCTGGCCAGTCGTCGATCGGCTCGGTGGCCATCCGCGCGGCGTAGACGTCCAGCGCGTCGAGTCCGAGTTTCGACTCGACGCTGGCGTCGTCGGTCTTGGGATAACGGCACGATCCGAAGATGGCCTGCAACCGGCCGGTAGATTTCGGCCCCCGGGTGCGGATGACGCTCGGCGGGAAGGGTGAGTCCGGCAGCGGCCAGACGACTTCGCCGTCGCACCTGACCTCGTATTCGGTGACCGTGTCCGGAGTCAGCCCGGTGACCGTCACCAGAGCGTAGTGATGACCCTGAACGGCGAACGTCCGCGCGGATGCCCCCAGTACGTCGACCGTTGCCGCACTGTCGGTTTGGACCCACACCAATGCCGTCGTGTCGGATACGTGCCGCAACGCGGGCCCGAGCAAGAGCGCCATCAAACCACCCTACGGGCACCGATGTTTGAGGCATCCGCCCCATGACCCGATTCGTCTCTCCGGCGAACAATCAGCTCATGAAACGCACTCTGACAATCGGTTACGGCGCCCTGAGTTACCTGATCTTCCTGGTCGCCTTCGGCTATGCCGTCGGCTTCGCCGGCGCAATCCTGCTGCCGCGCACGGTGAACAACGGCATCACCGCCCCGCTGTGGCAGGCCATGCCGATCAACCTGGCGCTACTGGGCCTGTTCGGCGTGCAGCACAGCGTGATGGCCCGGCCCGCCTTCAAACGCTGGTGGACCCGATGGGTGCCGGCGACGATCGAGCGCAGCACCTATGTGCTGCTGGCCAGTGCGGTGCTGCTGCTGCTCTACTGGCAGTGGCGCGCCATGCCTGGCCAAGTGTGGGAGGTCCGTCAGCCTGCGGGGCGCTGGGCGATCTGGGCGCTGTTCTGGCTCGGGTGGGCGATCGTGTTGTCCTCGACCTTCATGATCAACCATTTCGACCTGTTCGGGCTGCGACAGGTTTACCTGGCGTGGCAGGGAAAGCCGTACCGCGAGTTGGGTTTTCGCACCCACCTGCTCTACCGGGTGGTACGCCACCCGCTGATGCTGGGCTTCCTGGTGGCATTCTGGGCGGCCCCCACGATGACGGCCGGGCACCTGCTGTTCTCGGTCGGCATCACGGCCTACATCCTGGTGGCCCTGCAGCTGGAAGAGCGCGACCTGACCGCACACCTGGGTGAGCGGTACCGCGACTACCAGCGCCGGGTACCGATGCTGATTCCCCATTCCCGCCGCGGTGCGTGCCCGGTCTCAGCCGATGTGCAGCGCCACCACCAGCCATCGGCCCGGGGGTAGCCGTTCCACTCGGCAGGCGATGGCGTGGACCCGCTCGCCGCGGCTGTACGAGCCGAACACCTCGGCCGCGTCATCGCCGAGGGCAGGCTGAACCCGCATTCGCCGTAGCACCGCGGCCCCCGTCGTGCCGGCTGCCGCGCGGCTGACCGCAACGACCGCATCGACCAGGTACGGCGCCAGGACCGCACCGAGTTGCGCGGCCGGGCGGCGGCGGTCGATCACCTCCAGCACGCGGCGCAGGGCGGCGTCGGCGAAGGTGGCGGCCTGGCGCATCCGCGGAGACAACGGCGTCTTCGGCGCGGGGTGAGGGCGCGCGCGAGCGGCCGGCGCCGCCGCCGTCGGCAGACAACGCGGCGCGTCAGGGCCGGGCAGGTGTGTCGGCGGTTCGTAGTCGATCACCGGCGTTACGGCGGTGTCGGAAACGGGCACCCGTGGAGGGTGGCAGACGATCGCCGGTCTGCGGTATTCACCCACCGGCGTCCATCCACAACCGCTGCCGGCGCGAACCCCGACCTTCGCAGAACCGCGGATGCGGTTACCGTGGGCGACAACATGTCCCTGAAACGAAAGAGGGCGACTTGACGAGGAGGACCGAGCCGCGATGGTGACTCGTTTGTCCACTGCGGACGCGTCCTTCTACCGGCTGGAAAACACCGCCACCCCGATGTATGTCGGTTCGCTATCGATTCTGCGCCGCCCGCGGGCCGGGTTGAGTTACGAGACGCTGCTGGCCACCGTTGAGCAGCGGTTACCGCAGATTCCGCGGTATCGGCAGAAGGTGCGCGAGGTCAAGTTCGGGATGGCCCGGCCGGTGTGGATCGACGACCGCGACTTCGACATCACCTATCACATCCGGCGCTCGGCGCTGCCGTCCCCGGGCAGCGACGAGCAACTGCACGAACTGATCGCGCGGCTGGCCGCGCGGCCCCTGGACAAGTCCCGGCCGCTGTGGGAGATGTACCTCGTCGAAGGTCTGGCGAAGAACCGCATCGCGATCTACACGAAGTCGCACCAGGCGCTGATCAACGGCATGGGCGCGCTGGAGATCAACCATGTGATCGCCGACCGGACGCGCCGGTCCCCGGCGTTCCCAGAGGACATCTGGGTTCCCGAACGCGACCCCGGCAGCGCCCGGTTGATGGTCGGCGCCATCGGCGACTGGATCGCGGGTCCGGGCGCGCAGATGCGGGCCGTTGGATCCTCCCTCGCCGGCTTGGTGACCAGCTCCACTCAGATCGTCGAGGCCGGACGCCGGGTGGTCGACATCGCGCGCACGGTGGCGCGCGGCACCGCGCCCAGCAGCCCGCTCAACGCGCCCGTGTCGCGCAACCGACGGTTCACCGTCGCCCGCGGAAAGCTCGACGACTACCGGGCGGTGCGCGCGCGCTACGACTGTGACATCAACGACGTGGTGCTCGCTGTCGTGACCGGGGCGCTGGGCAACTGGCTGATGTCGCGCGGCGAGGCCGTCTCGTCGACCGCGACGGTGCGCGCGCTCGCGCCGCTGTCGGTGTACGCCGACGAACAGCTCGACTCGACCGGTCCCGGTCAGGCGATGAGCGAGGTGACACCGTTTCTCGTCGACCTGCCGGTGGGCGAGGGCAACGCGGTGGTGCGGCTGTCACAGATCGCCCATGCCACCGAGTCCAATCCGGCGGCATCCAGCCGGGTCGACGCCAGGACGATCGTCACGCTGTCGGGTTTCGCCCCGCCGACCCTGCATGCGATGGGCATCCGGGTGGCGACCAGTTTCGCCGCCCGCTCCTACAACCTGCTGATCACCAACGCGCCGGGAGCGCAATCGCAGATGTACATCGCCGGCACCAAATTGCTGGAAACCTATGCCGTGCCGCCGTTGCTGCACAACCAGGCACTGGCCATCAGCGTGACGTCCTACAACGGAATGCTGTATTTCGGGATCAACGCCGACCGCGACGCGATGAGCGACGTCGACCTGTTGCCGGGCCTGCTGACCCAGGCGCTGGACGAGCTGCTGGAAGCTTCCCGGTAGTTCTGCCCCGGTACCGATACCATCCATTGATGTGAGCACCCCGAAGAAGAAGAAATCCGCGGCCGCGCCGAAGATTCCGAATGACCTGTATGAGGCCGAATTATTCCGGCTGCAAACGGAATTCGTGAAGCTGCAGGAGTGGGTGCGGCACACCGGAGCGCGGCTGGTGGTGATCTTCGAAGGCCGCGACGCCGCGGGCAAGGGCGGTGCCATCAAACGGATCACCGAATACCTCAGCCCCCGGGTCGCCCACATCGCCGCGCTGCCGGTGCCGACCGACCGGGAACGCGGGCAGTGGTATTACCAGCGCTACATCACCCATCTGCCCGCCAAAGGCGAGATCGTGCTCTTCGACCGCTCGTGGTACAACCGCGCCGGAATCGAGAAGGTCATGGGATTCTGCACGCCCCATGAGCACGCGTTGTTCCTGCGTCAGACACCGATTTTCGAGCAGATGCTCATCGACGACGGCATATTGCTGCGCAAGTACTGGTTCTCGGTCTCCGAGGGCGAGCAGCTGAGCCGTTTCAAGGCGAGGCTCAATGACCCTGTGCGGCAATGGAAATTGAGCCCCATGGACATGGAGTCGGTGTACCGCTGGGAAGATTACTCGCGGGCCAAAGACGAGATGATGGTGCACACCGACACCCCGGTCAGCCCGTGGTATGTCGTGGAATCCGACATCAAGAAGCACGCGCGGCTGAACATGATGTCTCATCTGCTGTCCACCATCGAGTACCGCGATGTGGAAAAACCGGTCGTCAAGCTGCCGGCGCACCCGGTGGTCAGCGGAAACTACAAGCGGCCGGCGCGGGAATTGTCCAAGTACGTCGACGACCACGTCGCCCAATTGATGCGCGGCTCATGACCCAGGTCTACATCCCCGCCACGCTGGCGATGCTGCAGCACCTCGTCGCCGACGGATCCCTGCGCCCGGTCGGCGGCACCGCTTTCGCGGTGACACCGACACTGCGGGAGTCCTACGCAGAGGGCGATGACGACGAGCTCGCCGAGGTGGCACTACGCGAGGCGGCCCTGGCCTCCCTGCGATTGCTCGCGGTGGAGCCCGGTGGCGAGCTGCCTGCGCGACGCGCGGTGGTGGCGGCCGACGTCGACCCGGACGGGCTCGCTTTCCGTCCGGACCTCGACGACGCCGTCGTCAGGTTGTCCGGCCCGGTGCCCATAGACCGGGTGATCGCCGCATACGTGGACAACGCCGGCGCCGAACAGGCCGTGCTGGCGGCGATCGAGGTGATCGATGAGGCGGACCTCGGTGACGAAGACGCCGACCTGATCGTCGGCGATGCCCAGGATCATGACCTGGCCTGGTACGCCACCCAGGAGCTGCCCTTCCTGCTGGAGCTGCTCTGAACTAGCTACGGCACCGTAAGTTACGGTACCGTAGCTTTCGTTATGGGCATCAAGAACGCGGTACTGTCCGCCAACGTCGTCAACACCAGGCGGCCAAGCGTCGCCGGTGCCGATCGCCATCCCGGTTGGCATGCGTTACGCAAGCTCGCTGCGCGAATTACCACCCCGTTGCTGCCCGACGACTACCTGCGCCTGGCCAACCCGCTGTGGTCGGCCCGTGAGTTACGGGGCCGCGTCGTGGAGGTACGGCGCGAGACCGAGGACTCGGCGACGCTGGTCATCAAACCCGGCTGGGGATTCAGCTTCGACTACAAGCCCGGCCAGTACATCGGCATCGGCCTGTTCATCGACGGACGCTGGCGCTGGCGGTCCTACTCGCTCACGTCGAGCCCGGTGAGCGCCGGGACCATCACCATCACCGTCAAGGCGATGCCCGAAGGCTTCCTGTCCACCCACCTGGTGGCCGGTGTCGAACCGGGCACCATCGTCCGACTGGCCGCACCCCAGGGGAATTTCGTGCTGCCGGACCCGGCGCCGCCGGCGATCCTGTTCCTCACCGCCGGTTCCGGGATCACCCCGGTGATGTCGATGCTGCGAACCTTATTGCGGCGCAACCAGATCGGCGATATCGCGCACCTGCATTCGGCGCCCACCGAAGCCGACGTCATGTTCGCCGCCGAACTCGCCGCACTGGCCGACAGCCACCCCGGTTATCGCCTGTCAATACGCGAGACCCGGGCTCAGGGTCGCCTCGATCTGTCCCGGCTCGACCACGAGGTGCCCGACTGGCGCGAGCGCCAGACGTGGGCCTGCGGGCCGGAGGGCATGCTCGACCAGGCCACCAAGGTGTGGGGCGCTGCGGGCATCGCCGACCGCTTGCACCTCGAACGCTTCGCGGTGGCCAAAGCGGCGCCGGCGGGAGCGGGCGGAACGGTGACGTTCGCCCGCAGTGGCAAGAGCGTGGCCGCCGATGCGGCGACGTCGGTGATGGACGCCGGCGAAGGGGCCGGTGTGCAGATGCCGTTCGGTTGCCGGATGGGTATTTGTCAGTCCTGCGTCGTCGACCTGGTGGAGGGTCATGTTCGTGACTTGCGCACCGGCCAGGAGCACGACCCGGGTACCCGCGTGCAGACGTGCGTGTCGGCCGCGTCGGGCGACTGCGTGGTCGACATCTAGAGTTACCCACAGGTAACCTACGGGTACGTAGGTTGACCCCGATCCACGAGGAGACCATGGCGATCACGGACGTCGACGTATTCGCGCACCTCACGGACGCCGACATCGAAAATCTGGCCGCCGAATTGGACGCGATACGCCGCGACATCGAAGACTCGCGCGGTGAGCGGGACGCACGCTACATCCACCGCACCATCGCCGCCCAGCGCGCGCTGGAGTTGTCCGGCCGGGTGATCCTGGCCGCCAGCTCCCGGCGCTCGGCCTGGTGGGCCGGCGCGGCGACCCTGGGCGTGGCCAAGATCATCGAGAACATGGAGATCGGCCACAACGTCATGCACGGCCAGTGGGACTGGATGAACGACCCCGAGATCCACTCCTCCACCTGGGAGTGGGACATGAGCGGGTCGTCCAAGCACTGGCGCTACACCCACAATTTCGTGCACCACAAGTACACCAACATCCTGGGCATCGACGATGACGTGGGTTACGGCTTGCTGCGCGTCACCCGCGACCAGCCCTGGAAACGCTTCAACATCTTCAATCTGGTGTGGAACAGCCTGCTGTTGCTGCTGTTCGAATGGGGCGTGGGCATGCAGCACGTCGAGATCGGCAAGATCGTCAAGAAGCGGATGGATCACGCCGAGGCTCGTGAGCGGATCGACGAGTTTCTCCTCAAGGCCGGCCGCCAGGTGTTCAAGGACTATGTCGCATTTCCGGCGCTCACCTCGGTGTCCCCGGGCGCGACCTACTCCTCGACACTGAAGGCCAACGTGCTGGCCAATGTGATCCGCAACGTCTGGGCCAACGCCGTGATCTTCTGCGGCCACTTCCCGGACGGCGCAGAGAAATTCACCAAGACCGACATGGTCGGTGAGACGCAGGGCCAGTGGTACTTGCGGCAGATGCTGGGCAGCGCGAACTTCGAGGGCGGTTGGTTGCTCCGGTTCATGAGCGGCAACCTGTGCCATCAGATCGAGCACCACCTCTACCCGGATCTGCCCAGTAACCGGTTGCACGAGATCTCGGTGCGGGTGCGCGAAGTCTGCGACAAGTACGACTTGCCTTACACCACAGGCTCATTCCTGGTGCAATACGGCAAGACGTGGCGCACGCTGGCCAAGCTGTCGCTGCCGGACAAGTACCTGCGCGACGGCGCCGACAATGCGCCCGAGACGCGCAGCGAGCGTATGTTCGCCGACCTGGGGCCGGATTTCGCCGGCACCGACCCGACGACCGGACGCCGCCGCGGGCTCAAGACGGCGATCGCCACCGTGCGTGGCTGGCGGCGTAACCGGCGGTCGGTGGCCGCGGGCCCCGCATCCGGTTCCGACGACGACTTGGCGGCATAGCGCCGGCCAGGTTCGCCAGGGCGGCCATACTGGTCTAGTGCAGGTGTTCGTGGGGTCCCAGGTGTCGCACTGGGATTTTCCGCGAACCACGGCCAGCGTCGCCTTGATGGCCGAATTCGGTTGCCAGAACGGGCTTTCGGTGGCCGAGGTGCTCGCCGACTCCGGACTGTCGGAGGCCGACCTGCACGACCACGAGCGGATGATCCTGGGGCGCCAGGAACTCGCCGTCGCGACGAACCTGGTGAAGCTGCTCGGCGAGCCGGCCGATCTGGGCGTGCGGGTGGGCCGTAGTTACTACGTGGGCTCGTTCGGCATCTTCGGTTTCGCCTGCCTGACCAGCTCGACGCTGGGCGATGCCGTCCGGTTCGCGGCCCGCTACTACGACCTCAGTTACGGATTCTGCCTGCCGACGGTCACCGTGGAGGGGCCGGAAGTCGCGCTGCGACTCGACCTGCCCGACCTGACCGGTCCGGTTGCCGAATTCCTGATGCGGCGTGACCTGGCAGCGATCGCCCGGGTGATGTCGGAGTTGCTGGGCAGCCCCATTCCCTTCACCTCGATCGACTTCGCCGGTCCCGCGCCCGCCTCCGGAGACGCCGCGGCCCGCGAGGCGTTCGGCGTGACTCCGGGCTATGACTCGCCCGCCACCGTGGCGCGCTGGCCGGTGGGGCTGCTGGACAACCGGCTACCGCAGGCCAGCGAGATCAGCAAAGTGATGTGCGAGCAGCAGTGCCAGGCGTTGCTGGAGCGCCGCCGGCAGCGCACCGGCGTGGCCCGGCGGGTTCGCGACCGGCTGGCGTCGATCGACGGCGAACCCCACACGATCGCGGCCGTCGCCCGGCAGCTGGCGATGAGCGAGCGGACACTGCGCCGGCGGCTGGCCGAGGAGAACACCACCTTCCGGGAACTGGTCGAAGAGGTCCACCGGGGGCTGGCCGAGGAGCTGCTGGCCACCGGCGCGCTGTCGGTGGAGGACGTGGCGTTGCGGCTGGGCTATGCCGAAGCGACCAGTTTCATCGCCGCGTTCAAGCGCTGGACGGGGACCACGCCGGCCCGCTATCAGCGGTCGGTCGCGCCACGTTTGGCCGGAATCATGGATTTGCCGACCGCAATCGGCTGATGCCGCGGCCCCGATCGCCTCTAACGTCGAACGTATGACATCGACACCCCGCGTTTTAGTGATCGGGGCCGGCTTCGGAGGCCTGGCCGCCGCCTACGAGCTGTCCAAGGACGGTCTCGCCGACGTCACGGTGCTGGAGAAGGCCGACGACATCGGCGGCGTGTGGCGGGAGAACACCTACCCCGGCGCCGCCTGCGACGTCCCGTCGAACCTGTACTCCTACTCCTTCTCCCGCAAGACCGACTGGGGCAGGCGGTACGCCGAGCAGCCCGACATCCTGGACTACATCCACGACACCGCCGACCGGTTCGGTCTGCGCGGACTGGTGCGCACCGGCGTCGAGGTCACCTCCGCCGAATACGACGACGGCACCGCCACCTGGCGGGTGACGACCTCGTCCGGCGACACCCTCGAAGCCGACGTGCTGGTGCCCGCGGTCGGGCAGCTGTCGCGGCCGGCGCTGCCGAACATCCCGGGGCTCGACACGTTCGCCGGTCCCTCGTTCCACTCCGCGCAATGGCGCCACGACGTCGACCTGACCGGCAAGCGGGTGGCCGTCCTGGGCACCGGCGCATCGGCGATCCAGTTCGTCCCGCGCATCCGCCAGGATGCGGCGCAGGTGACGGTCTTTCAGCGCTCCGCGCCCTACGTGGTGCCCAAGCTGGATCGCGCCTACACCGACAAGCACCACGCCGCGTTCGCGAAGGTCCCCGGATTCGCCGCCGCCATGCGCGGAACCATCTGGGAGACCACCGAACTACTGGGCTTCGCGCTGACCAAGGCGGCCCCGCTGGCGCGGGTGCTGAAGACCCTCGCGATGTCAAACCTCAAGCGCCACATCAAGGATCCGGTGCTGCGGGCCAAGCTCACGCCCGACTATCCGATCGGCTGCAAGCGCGTGCTGTTCAGCAGTGAGTGGTACCAGGCCCTGGCGTGCGACAACGTCGACGTCGAGACCGGCACCATCAGCGAAGTGACGCCGACGGGCGTGCGCACCGCGGACGGCCGGCTGCACGAGGTCGACGTGATCATCTACGGCACCGGATTCAAGGCCACCGAATTCCTCGCCCCGATGACCATCACCGGCCGCGAGGGCCGCGACCTGCACACCGAGTGGGCCGAGGGCGCCCGCGCCCACCTCGGCATGGCCGTTCCGGGCTTTCCGAACATGTTCCTGATCTACGGCCCCAACACCAATCTCGGCAGCAGCTCGATCATCCTGATGATGGAACAGCAGGCCCGCTACATCCGGCAGATCGTGCAGGAGCTGGCCCGCGGCGGGGTGGCGCGGGCATTCGAGGTCCGGCGCGATGTCGAGCAGTCCTATGACTCGGGGGTGCAGTCCCGCCTGGAGCGCGGGGTGTGGACCACCTGCGACTCCTGGTACCGCACCTCGTCGGGCCGGGTTACCACCAACTGGCCGGGACTGGTCCACGAATATCAGCGCCGCACCCGGTTCGCGGCTCTCGACGACTATCACGAAGTGCTACCGGTACGGGCGGAGGTCAACGCATGACTCGCTTCGACTACGACGTGCTCGTCATCGGGTCCGGCTTCGGCGGCAGCGTGACCGCACTGCGCCTGAGCGAAAAGGGTTACCGGGTAGGCGTTCTCGAAGCGGGCCGGCGGTTCCGCGACGAGGACTTCGCCAAGAACAGCTGGCACGTACGGGATTACCTGTTCAAGCCGTCGGTCGGCTGCTACGGCATCCAGCGGATCGACGTGTTGTCGGACGCTGTGGTGCTCAGTGGCGCCGGGGTGGGCGGTGGCTCGCTGGTCTATGCCAACACGCTGTACCAGCCCGGGGACTCGTTCTTCGCCGACCCGCGCTGGAGCGGCATCACCGACTGGAAAGACGAGCTCACCCCCTGGTACGACCAGGCCACCCGGATGCTCGGCGTCGAAACCTATCCGCGCACAACACCTTCGGACAAGGTGATGTTGCAGATCGCCACCGACCTGGGTGTCGCCGACTCCTTTCACGCCACCCCCGTCGGGGTGTGTTTCAGCGGAGCGGACGGCCTGGCCGCCCCGGGTGCGCCGGTGGGTGACCCCTATTTCGGTGGTGCCGGCCCGAACCGCAACGCCTGCCTGCACTGCGGCGAGTGCATGACCGGCTGCCGGCACAATGCCAAGAACACGCTGGTCAAGAACTACCTGTACCTGGCCGAAAAACTCGGCGCGACAATCCATCCGCTGACCACCGTGGTCGATGTCCGGCCACGCGGCGACGGCGGCTACGACGTGGTCACCCGTCGCACCGGGAGCAAGATCCGCCGCCGGCGCCGGACGTTCACCGCCGAGCAGGTGGTGTTCTCGGCGGCCGCGCTCGGCACCCAGCGCCTGCTGCACCGGCTGCGCGACGGCGGCAGCCTCCCGCGCATCTCGCCGCGGCTGGGGGAGTTGTCGCGCACCAACTCCGAGGCGATTCTGGCGGTGCGGGCGCGCCGTGACGATGTCGACTACTCCGAGGGAGTCGCCATCACGTCGTCGATCCACCCGGACGAGCACACCCACGTCGAACCCTGTCGCTACGGTCACGACTCCAACCTGATGGGGCTGATGGGCACGGTCCTCGTCGATGGACAGGACGGTGTCGGAAGACGGCGTGGCCGCTGGCGGACGGGGGTGAAAGAGCTTGTGCGCCAACGCCAGGACCTGCGCCGGCTGCTCAACCCGCGGCGCTGGTCGCAACAGACCATCCCGCTGCTGGTGATGCAGACCCACGACAACTCGCTCACCACCTTCACCCGGCGTGGGCTGTTCGGTCGGCGCATGGTGACCCGGCAAGGCGTGGGTGAGCCGAACCCGACCTGGATACCCGTCGGCCACGAGGTCGCCCGCCGGGCGGCCGAGCACACCGACGGTATCGCCGGCGGGGCCTGGGCGGATCTGGCGGACATTCCGATGACGGGTCACTTCATCGGCGGCTGTGTCATCGGCGAGACCGCGGCAGACGGTGTCGTGGACCCCTACCACCGCATGCACGGGCACCCCGGTTTGCACGTCATCGACGGCTCGACCATCACCGCGAACCTGGGCGTGAATCCGTCGCTCACCATCACCGCGCTGGCCGAGCGCGCCGCGTCGCTGTGGCCGAATAAGGGCGAGCGGGATCCGCGCCCGCCCCTGGGCTCGTCCTACGTCCGCGTCGATCCGGTGCCGCCGGTCAGCCCGGCGGTTCCGGCGAGTGCGCCGGGGGCACTGCGGGGCCACCGGGACTACGCTCGATAGATGCTCGCAGCGTTCGGATTCGAAACCCTGGGTGTGGTCGTCGGCGACATGTACTTCGTCGACCCGTCCCCGATGACAGGTCAGGAAACCCCGGAACGGGGAGTGCGGCTCGAACTCCGCCTGGTCGACCGGGCCGATCCGCAGGGCTCGATCTACGCCGGCATCCCGATCACGTTCACCCGGCCGGTATGGCGGGTGGATCTGTTCGGATCCACCGAGAGCCCGCCGGGCACCCTGGACCGCGCCCATCACCACCCCCGGTTCGACGGATGGGAGCCCGGGCGGCGGCACTTCGTCCCTGAGCTTTCCGCCGATCCGGTGTCGTGGCTGGCCGGTCAACTGGCCGATCCGGCCGCGGTGCTGGAGCGGGCCGGCGTCGACGCCTCCGACGTCACCGAAGCCGACCTGACCGGACTCGCCGCAACGGCGCCCGAGATCGTCGCCACCGTCAAGCGGATGCTCGACGGGGTGCGCGAGGGCCAGTTGGCCCCGTCACCTCCCGAGCCGGTGGCCGCGGCCCGCACCGGCTGGCTCTGAGTACGTGGGTCCCGTCATCATCGAGTGCGCCATCAACGGCGCAACTCCGAAGTCGGCCAATCCCCATGTGCCCGTTGATCCTTCGGAGATCACCGCCGACGCGCTGGCCTGCATCGAGGCTGGGGCGGCGATCATCCACAACCACATCGACCGCTACGGCGTGAGTGTGGAGGAGGCCGCCGAGCGCTATCTGCAAGCGTGGCGGCCCGTCCTCGCGGCCCGGCCCGACGCGCTGCTCTACCCGACGATCCACTTCGGCGAGGGCTTTTCCATCTCCTATGAACACCTTCTTCCGCTCGCCGCGGCCGGGCTGCGTGTCGGGCTGGCCGATCCCGGGTCGGTCAACCTCGGCGGCACCGACGCCGATGGCGTACCCACCGGAAATCTGGTCTACAGCAACTCCTTTGACACCATCAGCCGGGCGTTCGAGATCTGCCACCAAGCCGGACTGGGTCCCAGTCTGGCCATCTACGAACCCGGCTTCCTGCGGACCACCCTTGCCTGGTGGCGAGCAGGGCGGTTGCCGCAGGGGGCGATGATCAAGCTCTACTTCTCCACCGAACTGGGCTACCTGGGAGCGCCGTTCGGGCTGCCCCCGACCGAGCGTGCACTGGAGGCGTATCTGGAACTGCTTGCGGGGTGTGACATTCCGTGGGCAGTCTCCGTCGTCGGCGGTGACCTGTGCGCCAGCCCGCTGGCCAGGCTCGCGCTCGAGCGCGGCGGGCACCTGCACCTGGGACTGGAGTTCTACCGGGGTGACCGCACCCCGACCAACGTGGAACTGGTGAACGAGGCCGTGGAGCTCTGCGAACGAGCCGGACGTGCCGTGGCCACCCCGGAGGAGGCCGCGCAGATACTCGGGCTCGCACGAGGGCGGTCCTGACCGGGCCGATTTCTGGAATTCACCCAAAAGTCCTGGTTAGCGGGTTGCCATCCGCTGTCTACGGTAGGTTGAGTGCTCATCAGGTTTTCGGGGGCCTGGGAGGTTTCGGATGTCGTTGCTCAGTGTCCTGCCGGACGTGGTGGAAGCCTCTGCGTCGCAATTGGCCGGAGTCGGCGCCGGACTGGGTGACGCGAATGCCGTTGCGGCAGCATCGACTACGCGCGTGGCCGCCGCTGCGGTCGACGAAGTGTCGGCCGCGATCGCGGCGCTGTTCTCATCGCACGGCCAGCAGTACCAGGCACTCAACGCGCAGGCGGCGGCCTGGCACTCTCAGTTCGTGCAAACGCTGACCGCAGCGAGCAAAGGCTATGCCGCGGCGGAGGCCGGCAGCGCGGCGACACTGCAGACCCTCGGGCAGGACCTGCTGGACATCATCAACGCGCCCACCAACGCCTTGCTGGGCCGGCCGCTGATCGGCCCCGGCGCCGATGGCACGACCAACGCGCAGGGGATCGGGACGCCCGGCGGAGCCGGCGGCATCCTGATCGGCAGCGGGGGTAACGGCGGCACCAGCACCGCTGCCGGTGCCGCCGGTGGAGCCGGCGGTCCGGCCGGGCTGATCGGCACCGGCGGCAGCGGAGGCGCGGGCGGCTGGGGCGCGGTCGGCGGGGCCGGGGGCACCGGCGGTCTGCTCTACGGCAACGGCGGATGGGGCGGTGCAGGCGGGCCGGTCGGCATCGGCGGTGCCGGCGGCAACGCAATTCTGTGGGGCAGTGGTGGCGGCGGCGGGACCGGTGGGGAACTTGCGGCCGGCGGCGCCGGCGGCAGTGGCGGCGTGCTGGTCGGCACCGGAGGCAGCGGCGGGACGGGCGGCGTCCTCGGCGCCGGTGGTCTCGGCGGGAAGGCGGGTCTGCTCGGAACGGCCGGCGCCCAGGGAGCCGCCGGCGGTCAGCCCACCGTCGCGCTGACGTACACCCCCACCAACAATTACTCGACCATCAACCTCTCCGTGGGTGGGGGACCGCCCATCGTCACCGAGGTGGATACCGGTTCCGGCGGTCTCATCATCCCGATCACCGAACTCAGTGCCCAGACCATCCAAAACTTCGGTCCGTCGATCGGCAGCGGTTCGGTCAACTACGGCGGAACACAGATCAACCACTACACCGTGTACAAGACGCCGGTGGACTTCGGAAACGGAATGCTCACCCAGCCGACCACCCTGGGGGTCATCACCGCGGTGGAGGAGTATACGAACGGCCAATGGGTCCCGGTAGCCCAATCCGATTGGTCCAAGCCGCAATACGCGATCAGCGCCAACATGGGCGTCGGCGTCGGTGGGGCGGTCGATCAGCGTCTCGGCAGCCCGCTGCTCGACCTGCCGGGTGTGCTGAACCAGGGCTTCCTGATGAACGAACCCGCGGGCCAACTCCAGTTCGGTCCGAACCCGCTGCCGCCTGTCACCCCGGTCTCCGGCGGCTGGTACTCCACCGCGCTGGGGGTGCAGATCACCTACAACGGAGTCACTTCCGCGATCACGCCGATCATCTATCAGGGTGAGGGGTATGCGGTGATCGACTCCGGTGGGTTGGGCGGCAACTACCCGCACTACACGCTTCCCTCGAGCCTGTCCCAACTGACCGTGGGCGACAACCTGCCGGTAGGAACAACGATTTCGGTGTACGCCTCCGGCACCCAGACGTTGCTGTACACCCAGACGGTGACGGACACCATGAAAGCGCTGGGCAATCAGCCGTACGTCTCAGCGGCATCCGACGGGGCCAACACCGGGTACTACCCCTTCTTGCAGGGACCGATCTATTTCTCCTACAGTCCCGCCGGTCTCGGCACGGCGATCTGGGATTACCCCGCATGAGACGCTGACCCGGTGGCAGCGAGACTCCTCGAGCTGGGTTGCGGCCCAGTGCTTGTCGACGACGACAGCACTCTTGTCAGGGCCCGCGGCATCCCCTATGCGACCGCCGGGCGATTCGCCGCGCCGGTGCCCGCGCCGCGGCACCGGGATGTGCTGGACGCGACCCGGCGCGGTGCGGCATGCCCGCAGTTGCCGTCGCGGTTGGACTTCGTCAATGGGCCGATAGCCGACGATCTGGCGAAAAGCGAGCACTGTCAGGTGCTTTCGGTCACCGCGCCTCGTGACGCCCGAGGGTTGCCGGTGATGGTGTGGTTCCACGGCGGCGCGTACATGTCGGGCAGCGGTGAGGCGCCCAAGTACGACCCCGACGCGCTGGTCAGGGAAGGCCGGGTCGTCGTCGTCAACGTCAGCTACCGTCTGGGCATCTTCGGATACCTCAACCCCGACGGAGACGCCAATCTGGGGCTGCGGGATCAGATTCTGGCGTTGCGGTGGACCCAGCAGTACATCGCGGCATTCGGCGGCGACCCGTCGCGTGTGACGATCTTCGGTCAATCGGCAGGCGGAGATTCGGTGCTGTCGCTGATGCTCAGCAGCCAGACCGCGGGTCTGTTCACCCGCGCAATCCTGCAAAGCGCGCCACTCGGCCTGCGTAAGGGCAGGGGGGCGATGACGGCTGCCATGCGGGAGGCGGTGCTTGCCGCCCTCGCCGGTGTCGCACCCGGCGAGGCGAGCGTGGAACAATTACTCGACGCCCAAACCGCCGCTGTGACAACGGCACAGCGATTCGGCATGCTCGGCGGTTTCCCGTTCGCGCCGATCGCCGGTACCGACCCGCTGCCCCCCGCCGGCGACGAACGCCGCGTCCTGGCTGACGCGGCAGGCCGGGTCGAGATCCTCGTCGGCTACGCCCGCAATGACGCCGACGCCTTCGTCGCGATGGACTCCCGAGGCCGGCGACTCGCGCGTCTGGGTCTACCTGGCCGGGTCATCGCACGGATAGCGGGCGACGTTCTGACGAGGCGAGTATTCGGCGCGCCGGCGCGTGAGCTCGCCAAGTTCTGGACATCGAACGGCGGTGCGGCCGCGACCTTCCGGGTGGACTGGTCACCGCCGGGCGCACCGCTTCGCGCCTGTCACTGCATCGAATTGCCGCTGCTGTTCGGCACACCGGAGTGCTGGGCCGACGCGCCGATGCTCGGTCCCGGGCCTGACCCGATCGACATCGAACTGGGTCGCAAGGTACGGGGTTACTGGGCTGCCTTCGCCCACCACGGCGTCGCCGGGCTAGGTTGTTCCTCGCTCAGAATCTGACGTGACCTTCTCGGCCAACGCCGACAGCTTGGCGTCGAGTTGCTCTGCGGCGCTGAGCAACTCCGGATTCGGCTCGACGACCATCAGCGACGACGGCTTGACGTAGGTCAGACTGCTGCCGTCCGGCTCGTCCAGGATCAGCAGTTCGACCGGGGCGAACAGGCCCGCGGTCACGTCGTGGCGCAGCATGGTGATCGCGATCAGGGGATTGCCGAGAATGACCCGCAGCGCTCGGCGTTCGATGCCCGCATTCGGCAGCCAGGTGCCATGATCGATCAGCGCGAAGAGCATGAAACCGCTTGGTCCGACGTGCTTTTCGACGGTGGCCCGATAGGTGTCCCAGTCGTCGCACGGTTGGGTGACCGCGGCGATGGGGACCGGTTGCCGGCCGATGTCGGCCAGCAACGCGGCAACCACCTCGTCGTAACTCTTGCTGCTGTCGTAGCGCACCCGCACGCCGTCGAACGGGATTTCGCGTGTCATCGGCCCAGGCGCTCGATGATAGTGGCGTTGGCCATGCCGCCGCCCTCGCACATTGTCTGCAGCGCGTAACGTCCGCCACGCTGCTCCAAAGCATTGACCATGGTGGTCATGATGCGGGCGCCGCTGGCGCCCAGTGGGTGGCCGATCGCGATGGCGCCGCCGTTGACGTTGGTCCGCTCGAGGATGCCAGTCTGGTCCCCGTCGACGTCTTTCGCCCACGCCAGCACAACCGGCGCGAACGCCTCGTTGACCTCGAACAGATCGATGTCGGCCAGCGTCAATCCGGCACGCTGCAGCACGCGTTCGGTGGCGGGTATGACCCCGGTCAGCATGTAGAGCGGGTCGGAGCCCACCGCGGTGGCGGTGTGGATGCGGGCCAGCGGCTTCAGGCCCAGCTTCGCCGCCACCTCACTGCTGGTGATCATCACCGCGGCGCTGCCGTCGGACAGCGGCGAGGAATTGCCCGGCGTGATCTGCCAGGTGATCTGCGGGAACCGGGCCGCCGTGGCTTCGCTGTAGAACGCCGGCTTCAACCCGGCCAGCGTGTCGACTGACGTGCCCGGGCGGATGATCTCGTCGGTGGACAGCCCGGCGATCGGGATGAGTTCGTTGTCGAACAGCCCGTCCTTGGTGGCACGGGCGGCCTTCTCGTGGCTGGCCGCGGAGAACTCGTCGAGTTGGGCGCGCGAGAAGCCCCACTTCGCGGCGATCAGCTCCGCGCTGATGCCCTGTGGGACGAGTCCGTCTGGGTAGCGCCGCGTCATGTCCTCGCCGAACGGGTTGCTGCCCGGCAACACCGAGGTGCCCATCGGTACCCGGCTCATCGACTCCACGCCGGCGGCGATGACGATGTCGTAGGCGCCCGCGACCACGCCCTGGGCGGCGAAGCTGATCGCCTGCTGGCTGCTGCCGCACTGCCGGTCGACCGTGGTTCCGGGCACCGACTCCGGAAAGCCGGCTCCCAGCAACGCATTACGGGCGATATTGACGGCCTGGTCGCCGACCTGGGTGACGGCGCCGGCGATGACGTCGTCGATCCGGGCCGGGTCCACGCCGGTGCGGGCCACCACCTCGCGCAGGCTGTGTGCCAGCAGGTCGGCCGGCAGCACGTCGTGCAACGCACCGTTGGCCTTGCCTTTGCCGACGGGGGTGCGAACAGCGCCGACGATTACGGCGTCACGGGTCATGGCTCCTCCTTGAGTCCAGCAGCTGAGTATGTTCTGCTATATCCAGCTATAACATCTAGGTATAGTGAAAGCAACCCAGGTCGGGAGGTGATGTGCGTGACAATGCTGCAGGGCAGGCTGGCCGATCGGGACGCGTGGTCGGCGGTCGGGGAGTGCGCGATTGAGAAGACCATGGCCGTGGTCGGCACCAAGTCCGCGATGCTGATCATGCGCGAGGCCTACTACGGCACCACCCGGTTCGACGACTTCGCCCGCCGGGTGGGCATCACCAAGGCGGCAACCTCGGCGCGGCTGGCCGAGCTCGTCGACCTGGGGCTGCTGGAGCGCCGGCCCTACCGGGAGCCCGGGCAGCGCAGCCGCGACGAGTATGTGCTCACCGAGTCCGGCATCGAGTTCATGCCGGTGGTGTGGTCGATGTTCCAGTGGGGGCAGCGGCATCTGCCGGGGCGCCATCGGCTCAGGCTGGAACACCTGGGTTGCGGCGCCGCAGCCGAAGTCCAGATGCGTTGCGCTGAAGGGCATCTCGTACCGGCGGACGAGCTGGGTATGCGGGTGGTCAAGTCTCCCTGAGGGTGGCCAGCAGTCGGCGCGCCGCCGCGATGCGACGCGGCGCGGTCCCGGCAAGCGCGTCCAGCGCGCATTCGGGGTCGGCCGGCGGGCCCATGTGGCCGCAGCCGCGCGGGCAGTCTTCGATGGCGTCGGAGAGATCGGAGAACGCCTTCATCACGTCGTCCGGCTGAATATGCGCCAGCCCGAACGAGCGGATGCCGGGCGTGTCGATCACCCAGCCGCCATTCGCCAGCGGGAGCGCGACCGACTGCGTGGAGGTGTGCCGGCCACGGCCGATGTCGGTGACCTCACCGACCGCCCGGTCCGCAGCGGGCACCAGGCGGTTGACCAAGGTCGACTTGCCCACCCCGGAATGTCCCAGCAGTACCGTGATCTTGTCGTCGAGCAGGTCGGCCACTGCCAGTAGCGGATCGTCGACGCCCGCGGCCACCACCGTGAGGTCCAGGTCGACGAACTGCTCGGCGAACGGTTCAGGCGGCGCCAAGTCGGTCTTGGTCAGACACAGGATGGGCCGCAGGCCGCCGGCGTACGCGGCGATCAGCGCGCGGTCCACCAGACCGCTGCGCGGCGGCGGGTCGGCCAGGGCCACCACCATCAGCAGCTGATCGGCATTGGCGACCACCACCCGTTCGGTCGGGTCGGTGTCATCGGCGGTGCGCCGCAACACCGTTCGTCGGGGACCGCGACGGACGATGCGGGCCAGGGTGTCGGTTCGCCCGGACAGGTCACCGACGATGTCCACGTCGTCGCCCACAACGATCGGGGTGCGACCCAGTTCGCGGGCCCGCATGGCGACGACGCGGCGCTCGGGGTCCCCGCCCAGGACACATCCCCAGCGGCCGCGGTCGACACTGACCACCATGGCGGACTCGGCGTCGGCGTGCTGCGGACGAGTCTTGGTCCGGGGCCGCGATCCCTTGCCGGATCGGACCTTGACGTCGGATTCGTCGTAGTCGCCAGGCCTCAAGCGTCAGAACCCACCATGTCGCCCCACAGTTGCGGGAATTCGGGCAGCGTCTTGGTGGTCGCGGCGATGTCGTCGACTTCGACGCCGGGAACTCGCAACCCGACGATGGCGCCCGCCATCGCCATCCGGTGATCGGCGTAGGCGTGCCAGAGGCCCGCCCGCAGCGGCGTCGCGGTGATCACCAGTCCGTCTTCGGTTTCCCGGCAGTCGCCGCCGAGGCGGTTGATCTCGGTGCTCAGTGCGGCCAACCGGTCGGTCTCGTGGCCGCGCAGGTGCGCGATACCGCTCAGCCGGGAGGTGGCGCCCGTCGCTGCCAGGGCCGCCAGCGCCGCCACCGTCGGTGTCAGCTCGCCCACGTCGCGCAGGTCGACGTCGAAGCCGTCGTAGTCCGCCGCGCCCCGTACCTCCAGGATCGAATCACCCTGTGTGACAACAGCACCCGTCTTGTTCAGCACGTCCATGATGTGTTCGGCGGGCTGCACGCTGTGCTGCGGCCAGCCGGTGATGCGTACGGTGCCGCCGGTCACCACCGCCGCGGCGAGGAATGCGACCGCATTGGTCAGGTCGGGTTCGACCTGCCAGTGCCGTGCCGCGACGGTGCCGGGCAGCACCTGCCAGCGGTTGGGCTGCGCGTCGTCGACGACCACACCGGCCTGCCGCAGCATGGCCACCGTCATGGCGATGTGCGGTGCCGACGGCAGCGACGCACCGGTGTGCTGCACCGTCAGGCCGACGGTGAAGGACGCGCCGGACAGCAGCAGGCCTGAGACGAACTGTGAGGACGCCGAGGCGTCGATGGCCACGGTGCCACCCGCCACCGCGCCGTTGCCCTGCACCCGGAACGGCAATCCCGAGCCGTCCACCGGCACGCCCAGTCCGCGCAGCGCGTCGAGCAGCGGGGCGATCGGCCGGGCGCGCGCCTGCTCGTCGCCGTCGAAGGTGACCGAGCCCGCGCTCAGCGCGGCCAGTGGTGGTACGAAGCGCAGGACGGTGCCGGCCAGCCCGCAGTCCACCCGGGCATCGGGGGCGGGGTCGATGCGGCCGCTGACCGTCAGGTCGGACCCGGCGCCCTCGACATGCAGGCCCAGCGTCCGCAGCGCGCCGATCATCAGGTCGGTGTCGCGGCTGCGCAGGGCGCCGGTGATGGTGGAGGTGCCCCGGCCCTGCGCGGCCGCCAGCGCAGCCAGGATCAGG
Source organism: Mycobacterium sp. (assembly GCA_003987775.1). Lineage (GTDB taxonomy): Bacteria > Actinomycetota > Actinomycetes > Mycobacteriales > Mycobacteriaceae > Mycobacterium. The sequence continues at coordinate 123,283 of RXJD01000008.1, read as the reverse complement.
GTGCGGTTGGTCTGGGATTTCGAGCCTGGAACGGTGACGGTGGCGTGCACCGGCGCCGTCGTGGAGGGGGCCTGCCATGCGCTCACCGGTCCATCATTCCGTGTCAGCCATGTCTGCCACCATTGGAGATATGTGTGGACGTTTTGCAGTCACCACCGATCCGGCCCTGCTGGCCGAGAAGATCAAGGCAATCGACGAGGCCACGGGCACCGACGAACGGGCGTCCGAGCCCAACTACAACGTGGCGCCCACCACCACGATCGCGACGGTGGTGACCCGCCATGACGAGCCGGACGACCAGGCCACCCGCCGGGTGCGGCTGATGCGGTGGGGCCTGTTGCCGCCCTGGGTCAAGGCGGGTCCGGATGGCGCGCCGGAGAACAAGGGCCCGCTGCTGATCAACGCCCGTGCCGACAAGGTCGCCACGTCGCCCGCCTTCCGGGCCTCGGCCAAGAGCAAACGGTGCCTGGTGCCCATGGACGGCTACTACGAATGGCGCACGAATCCCGACGGGGGCACGGCCAAGAAAGCGGGCAAGACGCCGTTCTTCATGTATCGCAGCGATGGCGAACCGCTGTTTGCCGCCGGGTTGTGGTCGGTGTGGAAGGCAGACAGAGAAGCCAAGCCGCTGCTGAGCTGCACCATCATCACCACCGACGCCGTGGGCGAGCTGGCCGAAATTCACGACCGCATGCCGCTGATGCTCGGCGAGGGCGACTGGGATGCCTGGTTGAAGCCGGACGCGCCGCTGGATCCCGAGTTGCTGGCCCGTCCACCGGATGTGCACGACATCGAGCTGCGCGAGGTATCGAAGCTGGTCAACAACATCCGCAACAACGGACCGGAGCTGTTGGAGCCGGCAGAGCCGGAGCCCGGGCAGATGACGCTCTTGTAGTCGGTCAGCGCTGAATCGACTGCCCGAGCAGCCCCACGATCGTCGCAACGGACGCCTCGAGGGCGCGGATGCGCTGATTGGAATCGTCGGCCGTCGATCGCATCTCGCTGATATTCGACCGCAGCACATCGGCCAGCAATTGCTGAGTGTCGCCGAACGCCTTGATCGCTTCGGTCATCGAGCGATAGTCGGCCTGCGTTCGTTCCACCGCGGCGACCCGCGCGCTCAGATTTGCTAGGACACTGTCGAGGTCTTCTGGCGTGGGCATGGTCGGCATCGTAAGTGGTTTCGCGACAGGTCGATCGGGTTTTTACCCGAGCCGCGAGGGTGAATCCGGTGACTCATTGCCCAACTGACGCCAGGGCGGGTCGGCGCACGTATGCCGCCCAGGTCAGCAGCCCGGCAGCGGCGTAGTAGCACATGAAGATCCAGAACGCGCAGGTTTCGGAGCCGGTGCTGAGGTAGGACTGCCGCAGAGCGAGGTTGATGCCCACGCCACCCAGTGAGCCGAGCCCCGCGACGAAGCCGATTACCACTCCCGAGATGACACGTGGTGAGGGATGTCCGGCAGCGTCGAGTTCCGCGGAGTTGCTGGAGGCCTCGAAAAGTGTCGGAATCATCTTGTAGACCGAACCGTTGCCGAGGCCGGCAAGAATGAACAAGGCGATGAAGCCGCCGATGTAGCCGACCATCGTGGCTCCGGAGTCGCCGCCGGACTGGTCGTCGAGAGTGCTCATGATGAGCACCACACCGGTGGCGGGCACCATGGCGGTGAACACCGCGAGGGTGACGCGGCTCCCGCCGCACCGGTCGGCAAGCCGGCCCCCGTAAATTCTGGCTGCCGCCGCCACCAGCGGTCCGATAAAGCTCAGCGCCGCGGCGTGCAGCGACGCCTGCCCCGCACTCTCTCCGTCGGCCCGGAACTCCATATGCATGATCTGGCCGAACGCAAATGCGAAGCCGATGAACGAGCCGAAGGTGCCGAGATAGAGCAGGGCGAGAAACCAGGTGTTCCGGTTGGACAGGATGGACGGCAGGATCCTTGCGAGGTGAGGCGCCTGGATCCGGTGTTGCTCCAGGTCATTCATGAACAGCGTCCCCGCGAGTCCGGTCACCGCGAGGAGCACGAGGTACACCGCGCAAACCCAGTATGGCTGCCGGTCTCCGGCAAACGCGATGACCAGCAGCCCCACCATCTGGATTCCGGCGACACCGAGGTTGCCGAGCCCCCCGGTCAACCCCAGCGCCCGCCCCTTGAGTCGGTGCGGATAGAAGGCGTTCGCATTGGACATCGACGCCGCGAAATTTCCGCCGCCCAACCCGCTGAGGCCTGCGCACACCAGGTAGGGCCACAACGGCAGCCCCGGATGGTCCAGCAGCACCATCGCTCCGACCGTGGGAATGATCAGCACCCAAGCGGAGAAGACCGTCCACACACGAGCTCCGAAGATCGGAGTGCCCAGCGCATAGGGAATGCGCAGGCACGCTCCGACCAGCGTGGCGGTGGAACTGAGCAGGAGCTTGTCGGCCGCAGAAAATCCGTATACGTCCTCGGGCATGAACAGCGCCATCACCGCCCACAAAGACCATATCGAGTAGCCGAGGTGCACCGTCATCACCGAACAGATCAGATTGCGCCGCGCAATGACGTTGTTGCCCCCTTCCCAGGCGGTCAGATCCTCGGGATCCCAATGTGCAATATGACGCGAGCGTCGCATCGGCCTTCGAACCCTCTCCCAGTGCGGTCGCGAGCCGATGGCTCTCTCTGTGGGGCAGCCCGGGTTCGATGGTGATTCCCCGTCTTGGCTCAGGACCTGCTGTTCCATCACAATCCTCGAATTCCCCGCTGGTGTAACGGCATCGAGAAACCAGGTTGCCAGGCCGGTGGCGTCATGACGCGGATTTCGAGGCTGCAAACTGCTGGGCAATACCTGAAGAGTTGCTGAAGGGAGGGGGCGGTAAAGTCGCGCGCTCCGCAGCGAATGAATGAAATACGTTGTGCAGTAGCAATTTTGAATATCGCTTGCCCTGGACGTGGTACTGCCATTCATCAGACTTCGACAGCCATGCGGTCACAACTCATTCGTGTGGGGTCACAACTGCCAATCTCTACTGAAATCGATTCCGGCGGGGCAGGATTGAAGTCATGGCCCTGATGAAGGAGCGCGCCGGGCCATTGAGCTCCGGGAGACTGGAAAACTCTGCTTCAGAAGCGCATTCATAACGGGGGCGACGGAATGAGTCGGCTGTGAACGATCGCAATGAGGTCCGGCTGCGTGAGCTGGCCGACCGGGGGGCGGCGGAGCTGGCCGGTGCCGGCGCTGCCGATCTGTTGCGCTGGACGGACGAGACCTTCGGCGGTGCAACGGAAGTCGATGGGCAGTCTTCGTGCGACTACGTCGTCGCCTCGAACATGCAGGACGCCGTGCTGATCGATCACGCCGTCAAGGTCCGCCCAGGAGTTCCGGTCATATTCCTGGACACCGGTTACCACTTCGCGGAAACCATAGGCAGTCGTGATGCGATCGATGCCCGCTACGACATCGGGCTCCTGAACATCACGCCCGCGCACACCGTGGCCGAGCAGGACGAGTTGATGGGTAGCGATCTGTTCGCCCGCGACCCCAACGAATGCTGTCGGCTGCGCAAGGTTGTCCCGTTGGCCAGGGCGCTGCGCGGATTCTCCGCGTGGGTGAGCGGGCTGCGCCGGGTGGAGGCGCCGTCTCGCGCCAACGCCCCGCTGATCTCCTTTGACGAGGTATTTCACCTGGTGAAGGTCAATCCGCTGGCTGCATGGACCGATCAGGATGTCCAGAACTACATCGCCGAGAACAATGTATGGGTGAACCCGCTGGTGGATGAGGGCTATTTGTCCATTGGCTGCGAGCCGTGCACCGCCAGGCCGGCGGTGGGGGCCGATCCCCGCAGCGGGCGCTGGCAGGGACGAAGCAAGACCGAATGCGGTTTGCACCTTTCCTAAGCTCGCACCGGCAGGAGTCGCCTGCTAGGTCCTTTCCAGAGTCAGCTCGTCAGCTGATGCCGGTTGCTCCCAACGGAGGCTACTGATGTGGCCCAGCAGCGTCCGTATGGCGCCGGCGGGGGGAGTCCGTCCGCCCACCCAGACCGCACGAAGTTGCCGTCCCAGATCGAGTTCGGGCACGGCAATGGCACGCAATCGGCCCACCGCGAGATCGTCGCCCACGGCCAGCCGGCTCATAGCCGCCGGTCCCGCACCGGCCAGGACGGCAGCACGAACCGCTGCTGCCGAGGATAGTTCGAGCACCGGCGGCGGCTGCCGCAGGTTGTCGCCGAGCACATGAAGCAGCGCCACAGTGAGTGAATCGCGGATACCGGAATGGGGTTCACGGCAAACCAGCGGTGTCTGGGCCAACTCGAGGGCGCTGATGACCGGTGATCGCCGAGCCCATTTGTGGCTCGGCGGCACTACCACGACCAGTTCGTCGTGTCCCACCACGCAGCTACCCAATCCCGTTAATGGACCTGGCTTTTCGACGAAGCCAAGATCGACGGCGCCGTGCCGGACCGACGCGATGGCCTGCTCGCTGGTGGTGGCGGTCAAAATCACCTGTGGGGCGGCGTCGCCATGACTGTTCGCGGCCTGCAGAGACAGCAGCCAATGGGGCATGAGGTGCTCGGCTATCGTCTGGCTGGCCGCCACCTTGATCCGCTGGCGACGCCCTTCGCGGAGGGAGCCGAGGCCGGCGTCGATGTCGCGGGCGACGTCGAGTAGGCGGGCGGCCCACTCGGCGACGACGACTCCTGCGGGCGTGAGATCCGAGCCACGCGTCGTCCGAACGGCTAAAGCCACGCCTGCCTGGGCTTCCATCGAGGCAAGCCGTCTGGATACCCCCTGCTGGGTCATTCCGAGTTCGCGGGCAGCTCCACCGAGACTGCCGGTCTCCGCGATAGCCAATAGAACTTCGAACGAGGCGAGTTCGGGCATGTAGGAACTTAACGCCATGTTTCCACCAAATCACAATTAGCTTGTAATGAGCTGGCAAGACGCTGCGCTTTATCGCAGGGCAATCTCGTGAACGGTTCCGGTGGAGCCACCCGTTATGCGGCGCAGTCGAACTGACACAACACAACCGTGTGACTCCACAACATCAGACCCTCTACTGCCGCCCGATCCTTCGCGGAAGAATCGGAGCCATGATCGGCACAGGGACGCGCCGAATTCTGTTGCGGTGTGACGCTATTTCTCCTTGGCCGCTATCGGCCGCCGCGAAGGCGTTGAGCCCGCAACAGACCTGCCGAACTTGCCGTTCAGCAATAAGTGGGGAGGAACATTAGTGACATACGTGATAGCTGAACCCTGCGTCGACATCAAGGACAAGGCATGCGTGGAGGAATGCCCTGTCGACTGCATATACGAGGGCCTCCGGATGCTTTACATCCACCCTGACGAGTGCGTTGACTGCGGTGCCTGCGAACCGGTATGCCCGGTCGATTCCATCAGTTACGAAGAAGATTTGCCCGCCGAGTTCAGTCAGTACCTTCAGATCAACGCTGCTTTTTTTGCGGACCTCGGATCACCGGGCGGTGCGGCGAAAGTCGGAGTGACCGAAAACGATCCCGACGCCGTCAAGAGCCTGCGCTCCGGCTCAACTCACCAGGGCTAGGGATGGATTTCGGGAGGCAGGCGCCGGAGATCAATTCCGGCCGAATGCATTCCGGTCCCGGATCGGAATCATTGTTGCAGGCCGCCGATGCCTGGGGCCGGCTGGCGGCGAATCTCTCGGAGACGGTGGCATATTGCCGTGAGGCGACCGCGACGCTCGCAGAGGAATGGAAAGGCGCCGCGGCGATCGCGATGCGCGATGCCGCCACACCGTACCTGAGGTGGCTCGCGCTCACCGCGACCCAAGCCGAGCAGGCGGCTACCCGGGCCTCGGCGGCGGCGACCGCCCACGAGTCGGCCTTCGCGGCGATGGTGCACCCGGACGACATCAGCGCGAACCGCGCGCATCGGCTCTCCTTGTCCGCGACCAATTGCCTGGGCCAAACGAGTCCGGCGATCGCGGATATCGACGCGGCGTACGAGCAGATGTGGACGACAAACGCCAATGCAATGTATGCCTACGCCCGTGCGTCGGCCGAAGCCGCGGTATTGACTCCGTTCACCCCGCCGCCCGGCGGGACGCCCGTGTCGACCGCGCAAGGCGGTGTCTCCTGCCCGCCTTCTCGCGCCTGGGCGCTGCGGGTAGGTCCGGAGATCATCTCGGCTGGGTGCCAGGTGATCGCGACGATTCCCGATGCGCTGCGTGCGCTCTGCCGGTCGCCGCTGGCTTCCTTCGACGTGACGCTGTCGCCGATCACAGCCTCTCTGTCCAGGCTGGCGTCCCTGAGCGCCCCGTCCGACTTCGCGATCTTCTATCTGAATGGACTCAACAAGGCGGCGGCATTGGCGTGCCTCTCACCGGGCCCCGGGAGTGCGGGCCACTGCGCCGCCGCTCTCGGTCGGGGAAAACCCCTGGGGCGCCTGACTGTACCGCCGATTTGGATCACGGAGACCGCCGCCCCTGCCGCGGAGCCACTGCCGCGGGGCTGGGTCTGCGAGCCGATCCATCTGGTCCACGTCGCGGATCCGCAGCTCGCGCGGCACGCCGGTGGGTGGCACACGACAACAACGGAACACGGTGACTGAATCCGGTTTTGGTGCAGAACAGTGCTACGAGGGGGATCAGGTGTTCGACTTCGGTGCGTTGCCGCCCGAAATCAACTCCGGCCGGATGTATTCCGGGCCGGGAGCAGAGCCGATGGTGCTGGCCGCGGCGGCTTGGGACGAACTGGCCGCAGAATTGGACACCGCAGCGGCCGGCTACAGCTCCAAACTCTCGGAGCTGAACAGCGCCCCGTGGGTTGGGCCCGCGTCGGCTGCGATGATGTCTGCGGTCGCCCCGTATGTCAGCTGGCTCGGTGCGGCGGCGGCGCTGGCCGAACAGACTGCCAGTCAGGCGCGGCTGGCCGCCGGTGCCTTCGAGGCAGCGTTTGCGATGACGGTTCCTCCAAATATAGTGGCAGCCAACCGAATTCTGCTGATGACGCTGATCGCGACGAACTTCTTCGGCCAGAATACTCCGGCGATCGCGGCCACCGAGGCCCAGTACATGGAGATGTGGGCCCAAGATGCCGCCGCAATGTACGGTTACGCGTCCGCGTCGGCGACCGCCCGGGACCTGACTCCGTTCACATCGCCGCCGAATACGACGGCCCCCAATGCAATTGGGGGTCAGAACGTCGCGGTTGCGCAGGCCGTCGCGACGCCGGCCGGGAACTCCGCCCAGATGGTCGCGTCGACGGGTTCGGCGACCACCGCGCCCCAGTCGTTGCAGCAGCTTCTCACGGATTTCATGACAAACCCATCGGCGTTGCCGTGGCCGTTGAACGAGATACCCACCGCGTGGAATACCTCCGGCATCAACCAGGCCACGTACTACACGTGGTTCCACAACCTCTTGCAGATTTATAACGCCTACGGAACGGGCTACCACGGCTACAACCTCGACCAGACTTTGACGTTCGGACCCGGGGGAACGACGGCCGGAGGTGGCGGCGCCTGGTACCCGACGCCACAGTTCGCCCATCTGGGGTCCGGTGGCGCCGCGTCGGCGAGTGCGGGTCAGGCAGGCAAGGTCGGGACGCTGTCGGTTCCACCCAACTGGGCCTCTTCGTCGCCAGCAGCCAATCCGTCCGTCGTTGCGAAAGATATTTCCCTCCAAACCACTTCGACATCGGGAACGGGCAACACCGTGCTCGGTGGGATGCCTACCGGGGCCGGAGGACGACGAACCGCAGGCTATGTCCACAAGTACGGGCTGCGCTACAAGGTGGTAACCCGCCCGCCGTCGGCCGGATGAAGCGACCAGGAACAGATAAGGGGTCAACATGCTGGATTTTGGAGCTATACCGCCGGAGATCAACTCGGCGTTGATGTATTCGGGCCCGGGGTCAGGCCCACTAATGAGTGCGGCAGCGGCCTGGAGTGCGCTTGCAGCAGAACTCAATTCGGCTGCAAGCGGGTATGACAAGGTGCTGGCCACACTGAGCGGGGAAGAGTGGCTGGGGCCGGCGTCGGCACTGATGGCACGGGCCGCCATACCCTACCTGGCCTGGCTGAGCACGACCGCGGAGCAAGCCGAACAAGCGGCCACACAGGCCCGACTGGCCGCGGCGGCGTACGAGACCGCGATCGCTGCGACGGTGCCCTCGCCGCTGGTGGCGGCCAATCGTGTTGAGCTGACGCAGTTGCTGAACACCAACGTGCTGGGCCAGAACGCCAGTGCCATCGCGGCCAACGAGGCGCAGTACGGCCAGATGTGGGCACAGGACGCCACCGCCATGTACGGATACGCGGGTCAGTCCGCGGCAGCGACCAGGCTGACGCCCTTCACCGCGGCACCTCAGATCGCCAACCCGGCCGCCCAGGCACTGCAAGCCACCGCGGTTACCAGCGGAGTCGGCTCAGCGGGTACCGCGCAGTCCACGCTGACTCAATTGATCAACGGATTGCCGAATCAGCTGCAGAGTCTGGCGTCGCCCCTTTCGTCGATCCAGTCCAATCCGGTGCTCACCGAGATCTGGTTCCTGTTGAGCGGGCAGAACACGCTGCCCAACAACCTCGGCACCCTGGTTACCGGCTATAACAGCTACTCCGCCCTCTGGTACAACACCGAAGGCTTGCCGTACTTCAGCGTCGGTATGGCCAACTTCGGGGTGCAGATTGCCAAGACCACGGGAGCGATCGGCGGCGCGGCGCCGGATGCCGCGGCCGCCGTTCCCAAGGGTCTGGGAGGTCTGGGCGGAATGCTCAGCGGTGGCGGTGGGCCGACGTCGGCCGGACTGGGTAACGCCGCGTCTATCGGAAAATTGTCGGTCCCCCCGACTTGGGCCGGGGCGAACCCGATGACCGGACATTCGGGGCCGCTCGTGGTGGAGAACCTCGCACCCGCCTCGTCCGACGCCGCAGGGCCCGGCAACCTGCTCGGCGGCATGCCGCTGGCCGGCCCGGGGATGGGTCAGGGCGGCGCAAGTCCCAAATACGGCGTCCGTCCCACGGTCATGACCCGCCCACCGTTCGCCGGTTAGCGGTCAGCTCCAACTCAGCGGCAGCGCCTTGAGGGCAAAGGAGTTCGACGGGAATTCGATGTCGGGAGTGTAGTCCTGCGGCAGTTCGAAGTCGGGGATCTGGCGCAGCCACTCATCGATGATCACGGTCAGCTCGATCCGCGCCAGGTGGGAACCCAGGCAGCGGTGCGGCCCGCCGCCGAATCCCCAGTGGCGGTGCACTTTTCCGTCCATAACCAGCTCATCGGTGGAGATTGCGTCGCTGCCGTCGCGGTTGATCGCCGCAGTGCACAGCCGTACCGGTGTGCCAGGAGGAAGCGTCATGCCGCCCACGTGTACGAAGTCGGTGGTCACCCGCGCCGCCAACGGCGCGGCGGGCTCGAGACGAACGATCTCTTCGATGAAGACTCTGATCTGCTCGGGATCCTCGCGAAGCTCTGCGCGCAGTCCTGGCCTGCGGGCCAATTCGAACAGCGAGAATCCGATGGCCGCTGCCACGGTGTCGAGCCCGGACAGCACCAGAAGATGGCTCATGCCAAGCAGTTCGAGGTCGCTGAGGTCGCCCGGGTCCGCCATGATCTGCGACAACATGTCACGTCCCGGCGTGGTCCGGCGTTGCCGGATGGCGTCGGCGAAATAGGACAGCAACTCCTGTCCTTCCGGCTTGCCGACCACCGCGGCGTCTTTCCAGGCGATCACCCGGTCGCGGTCCCGCACTGGCAGCCCGTAGAGGTCCAGGAAAACCTGGAACGGGTAGAGGCGTGCGAAATCACCCATCGCCTCGCATCCGCCCCGGTCCGCGAGTGCAGCGATCATGTCAGCGGCGTGGCGCTCCATCACCGGCTGGTGCTTCGCCAGGGCGTGGGGACTGAAGAACGGCTGAAGGATCTTGCGGTAGCGAGTGTGCTGTGGTGGGTCGAATGCGGACGGCAGCACCGGCACCGGGCTGCCGGGTGGCTGAAGCGCCAGTTGTGCTGAAAACAGCTTGGCATCGCCTAACGCCGCCAGCACATCCTCACGGCGGGTCAGGTAATACGCGCCGTTCATGAACACCACCGGCCCTGCATCCCGCAACGCCCTCCACCCGACGCCACGGTCCGCGGCCATCGGTAGTCCGGCATGCTGCAGCCGGGGCAAGAAGGCAGGTTCTACTGTGAATTCCATTGTCGGCTCTACTGGTTGGGCAAAATCTCTCGGAAGGTATTCCGTGAGTCCGTCGAAGCACGATGTTATGAGGCTAGACTGGGACATAGATCCCAATGGGCTGTGAATCTGGTCAGGGCCAACACGTCCTAACATGCGTATGTGACCGGCAAGTACACCCACACGTTCGAAGAAATCCAGGACCGGCCCGTCGCGGTGATCGGCGCCGGCACGTTGGGACGCCGCATCGCATTGATGATGGCCAGCCGCGGGGGCACGGTGCGGATCTACGCACGCCGTCCCGAACAGCGGGCCGAGGCAGTCGGGTACGTCACCGACAATCTGCCGAAGCTCCTGCAAGACCGAGGTTTTGGAGAGCCGGGCGCCGTCGTCGGCGCCGCGACGCTGCAGGAGGCGCTGGACGGTGCCTGGCTGGCCATCGAGTCGGTGCCCGAGCGGTTGGACATCAAGATTCCGCTCTGGGGCGAGATCGACGCAGCCGCGCCGCCGGACACCATCTTCGCCACCAACTCGTCGTCGTTCCCGTCGCGGCTGATGGCCGAAAACGTCCGCGACAAAACACGGCTGTGCAACATGCACTTCAATATGCCGCCCCAGTTCAACGCGCTGGAACTGATGTCGAACGGCCAGACCGACCGTGGTCTGCTCGACACGTTGCTGGCCGTGCTTCCCGAATTCGGAGTGCATCCTTTCGAAGCTCGCAAGGAGTGCACCGGGTTTATCTTCAACCGGGTATGGGCCGCTATCAAGCGCGAGTGCGTCGCCGTCGTGGCCGAGGGTGTCGCCCGTCCCGAAGACGTCGACGGCATTTGGAAGGTCAACTTTGGCTTCCCGGTAGGGCCGTTCCAGATGATGGACCTGGTCGGCCTGGACGTGGTGCTCGACATCGAGAACAACTACGCGCAGGAGTTTCCGCATCTACCCGAGAACGTGCGCGACCTGCTGCACTCGTACGTAGACGCGGGCAAGCTCGGGGTCAAGACGGGCGAGGGGTTCTACAACTACCGGTAGTCAATCCAGCCGCTGCTCAACTTCGAACGCGAGACAGAGTTCTGCGACGTCCCTGGGACGTGTGAGTGTCCTGCCGGTCAGCTCCTCGATGCGGCGCAGCCGGTGCCGCACCGTGTTCGGATGGCAATAGATCTGCGCCGCAGTGTCATTCGCCGAGCCGCCGACATCCAGCCACGCCCGGAAGGTATCGATCAGGACTGCTCGTTCCTCGGCTGGCATGGCGTCCAGGCGTCCCAGCACCGACGATCTGATCCGCGTCATGACCTCGGGCGCGCTGACCGCTGCGAGGGCGAGCGGTGTGTCATCGAAAACGGTGACCAGTTCCGGCGAGTTGCCCCCCGCCGCGAGCCGCGCGTAGCGCAACGCGTCAGCGGTCTCGGGCAGTTCGTGGAACGGCGGACTGATTCCCACCCGTGCTTTGGCGGCCTGCCGGAGCACCTCGACAAGAGCGTCGAGGGTGTGGGCCGGTTCCCGCACATGGACGATGCCGACCTGAAGCTCGGGCAGCAGTCGCCAGGCCGACCGGATGTCACGGGCGGACAGCTTGTTCTCGATGGCCGGCAGACCCAGTTTGCCGATCGCGGGTAGCACCGCGGCCACCACCACGTAGGGGCCCGAGGTGGGCAGCCGTAACAGGTCCGCGGCCTCCCACAGACTCTGCCGGTCGGTCATCCGGCGCGTCAGCAACGCCTCCACCACTGCCGATCTTTCTTCTTCCCGTTCCAGGATCTGCACCGTCAGTTGTTGGCGGTAGGCGTCGCTCATCGCCTGCGTGAACCTCTCCTGCGCGAAGAAGACCCGGGAGGTGGCATTGAGGATCGAGTCGGTGGGTATTGCCGCCGCGCGTGCCACGGCGAGGGTCTGCTCCCACATGAAGCGAAAGCCGATGCGGTAGGCGGTCATCACCGCCGGCAATGGCACACCGCTGATCGCCCGCGCGGTGCCGGTGCGCTCGGCGGGCGCTACGTCCGCATCGGCGTCGGAATCATCAGCGAGCGAGTCGAAGATGAATGTCAGGTTCGCGACGCAGCTTTCGCGTACTTCGTCTTTCGTCACGACGGTCCCGTCGCTGTACGCGTCGATCTCGCGGCACAGCTGTTCGGCCATGGCTTCACCCAAACTCGGGGCGCGGGCCAGCATGAGCCTGCCGAGTTCGATGACGTGCGGGTCAACCGTGGTGCCGACGGCCATGCACAAACTGTAGGCCCGATGTGCGCGGTCACACCGAAGAAGGCTTGACGTTGTTTGCCCGAACATTGTCGTGCGCAGCCGCCGGCACGACGCTGGAGTCAGGCCCAGAACAGCATTCCCCGGAGGCATCCCATGACCGCATTAAGCACCAATCTCGTTGTGTCGAAAGACCTTTATCCCGAAAGCATCGCGCTGCGCTGCGATGACCTGCAGGTCACTTTCGCCCAGTTGGACGCCGCGGCCGCGCGGGTGGCGACGCTGTTGGAGCGGGCCGGCATCGAGCCCGGCGACCGGGTGGGGCTGATGCTGGCCAACACCCCCGCCTACGCCATCGCCTTCTTCGGGATCATGTACCGGGGCGCCATCGCGGTGCCGATGAACCCCTTGCTCAAGGCCCGCGAGGTTACCTACTACCTTTCCAACACCGGTGCCGCGGCGCTGTTCGCAACCCCAACGTTCGCCGCGGAGGCCACCGCCGGTGCCGACGAGGTCGGCGCCCGGTGCTGGCTGGTTGACGACGCCGGACTGACCGACCTGATCGCCGACCTGCCCGCCCAGCAGAGCCCGGTCCAGCGCGGCACCGACGACGTGGCCGTCATCGTGCACACCTCGGGCACCACAGGAAAACCCAAGGGCGCCATGCTGACTCACGGCAACATTGGTCACAACGCCGACGTCACGGTGCGCACGCTGGCGAAGATCGGTCCGGACGATGTGGTGATGGGTTGTCTGCCGCTGTTCCACGTATTCGGCTTGACCGGCGCGCTGAATAGCGCGGTGCTCGCGGGTGCGACGTTGACGCTCATGCCCCGCTTCGACCCCCGCAGGGCGCTCGACGTGATCGAGCGCGACGCCGTCACGATCTTCGAGGGAGTGCCGACCATGTACTCTGCGCTGCTCGGCGCTGCAGCCGAAGCGCCGGCAGGGGCGACGCGGAGTCTGCGGACCTGCGTGTCCGGCGGCGCCGCGCTGCCCGTGCAGGTTCTCACCGACTTCGAGAAGACGTTCGGCTGCACCGTTCTCGAAGGGTACGGGCTCTCCGAAAGCTCCTCGGCGGCCGCCTTCAATCATCCTGACCGCGCACGTAAGCCCGGTTCGATCGGCACGCCCATCGACGGCGTCGAAATGCGGGTCGTCGACCTCAGCGGAGTCGAGGTCGCCCGTGGCGGTACCGGAGAGATCCAGATCCGCGGCCACAACGTGATGAAGGGCTACTGGAACCTGCCTGAAGCCACCCAAGCCACCATCACTGACGACGGCTGGCTGCACACCGGCGACGTCGGGCGTGTCGACGACGACGGCTGTTACTACATCGTCGATCGCATCAAGGACCTGATCATCCGCGGCGGCTACAACGTGTATCCGCGCGAGATCGAAGAAGTGCTCTACGAGCATCCGGCGGTCGCCGAAGCCGCCGTCATCGGCCTCCCGCATGACTCGCTCGGGGAGGAAGTCGGCGCCGCGGTCGCCCTGAAGGAGGGCGCCACGGTGACCGCCGAGCAATTGCGCGACCACGTCAAGCAGCGGGTCGCCGCCTACAAATATCCGCGCGTGGTCTGGCTCGTCGACGAGCTGCCCAAGGGACCGACCGGCAAGGTCCAGAAGCGCGACATCACCATTCCGACAACCGAAAGGACCTGCTGATCATGGCCGCCCAACCCAAACCAGACGAACTGGCCGCACCCCTGGACCTGCTGCTCACCAGCGCCACCCGGCCCTTCTTCAGCCGGATGCTGCCCGACGCAACCTGGGCGCGGGTCGCCGGGAACCTCGCGCAACACCCCGGCGCCGTCGCGGACCGGGTCGGCACGCTGACCCGCGAACTCGGCAACATCACCACGGGTAAGTCACATCGCGCTCCGGCGCGCGCCGACAAACGCTTCAGTGACCCTGCGTGGCAGGAGAATCCGCTGCTGCACCGGATCATGCAGGCCTACCTGGCCGGGGCGGAGACCGCCGGCGGGCTGCTCGAGGACGCCGCACTCGACTGGCGCGACCAGGAGAAGATGCAGTTCGTCCTGGACAACCTGGTCGAGGGCCTCGCGCCCAGCAACAATCCGCTGATCAGCCCGCTCGGCTGGAAAGCCCTGATCGACACCGGCGGCCTGAGCGCCGTTCGGGGGCTGAAAGCCTTTGCCCGCGACATGCTCTCGAAGCCGCGGGTGCCGGCGATGGTAGAGCCCGATGCCTACGTGGTGGGGGAGACGGTGGCCGTCACCAAGGGGGCTGTGGTGCTGCAGAACTCGATGTTCGAACTGATTCAGTACGCACCGCAGACCGCGAAGGTGCGGGAAATTCCGCTGCTCATGGTGCCGCCGGTGATCAACAAGTACTACGTCATGGACATCGCGCCGGGCCGCAGCATGATCGAGTACTTCGTCGCGCAGGGTCAGCAGGTGTTCGTCATGTCGTGGCGTAATCCGCAAGCGCGGCACCGGGACTGGGGTTTCGACGCCTACGGCGCGGCGATCATCGAAGCGATGGATGCGGTGCAGAAGATCGCCGGCACCGACAGCACCCATCTGCTGGCGACCTGCTCGGGCGGCATCCTTGCGGCCATGACGGCTGCCCATCTGGCCGAGATCGGCGAGGGCGACCGGGTCGCCGGGCTGACTTTGGCGGTCACGGTTCTGGACGAGACCCGAGCCGGATTCGCCGCGGCGGCCATGAGCGATCGCGCGGCACAAGCCGCGATTCGGGTGTCGGCCAAGAAGGGATTCCTCGACGGACGCGACATGGCCGAGATGTTCGCCTGGCTGCGGCCTACCGATCTGGTGTGGCGGTATGTGGTGAACAACTATGTACAGGGCCGCAAGCCGGCCGCGTTCGATGTGTTGTTCTGGAACGCCGATACCACCCGGATGGCTGCCGCCCTGCACCGCGACATGGTGCTGATGGGTTTGCGCAACGCGCTGGTCACCCCCGGTGCGGTCAGCATGCTGGGCAGTCCGGTCGACCTGGGCAAGATCACGTCGGACGCTTACGTGATCGGCGGCGTCGCCGACCACATCTCGCCGTGGCAGGCCACCTACCGCAGCGCCCGTCTGCTGGGCAGCAAGGACAACAGTTACGTGCTGTCGACCAGTGGTCACATCGCGGCGCTGGTCAACCCGCCGGGCAACCCGAAGGCTTCCTACCGCGTCGGCCCGGTCGGCGACGAGGATCCGCAGCAGTGGCTGGGCGCCGCCGAGAAATTCGCCGACTCCTGGTGGCCGCATTACGTCGAATGGCTGGCGCAGCGCAGCGGTCCCGAGGTCGTCGCGCCCAAAGCCCTTGGCGGGGATGGCCTTCCGCCGCTGGGGCCGGCACCCGGCAGTTATGTGATGGAAAAATGAGCCACTACGTCACCGCAGGCGGTCAGCGGATCCGGGTCGAGGTTCGGCCCGGAACCGGAGTTCCGCTGGTGCTGTGCAACGGTATCGGCGCCAGCCTCGAAGTGCTCGACCCGCTAGTGGATCAATTGAGTTGCCCGGTGGTCAGATTCGATGTCCCGGGCACCGGCGGCTCGCCGACATCGCCGCTGCCCTACGGCTTCCCCTATCTTTCCTGGGTGCTGGGCCGGGTGCTGACGAAGCTGGGCATAGGGGTGGTGGACGTTCTCGGGCTGTCCTGGGGCGGTGCCCTGGCGCAGCAGTTCGCGTTCCAGAATCCGCGCCGGTGCCGGCGGCTGGTACTGGTGGCGACCGGGACGGGCGCGCTGATGGTGCCGGCACACCCGCGGGTGCTCGCGAAAATGGTTACCCCGCGCCGTTTCTCGGATCCCAGCTACGCCGGGCTCATCGCCGGCGAGCTGTACGGCGGAACGGTCCGCACCCACGGCGAGGACGTCGCACGGCTCTTCCTCAGACAGGTGCATGCCGGATCAAAGGTCGGCTACCTGCACCAGCTGCTCGCCGGCTCCGTCTGGACCAGCCTGTTCGCCCTGCGCGCGGTGCGTCAGCAGACGCTGATCGTGGCGGGCACCGACGATCCGATCATCCCGGTGGTCAACGCGCACATCATGCATCGGTTGCTGCCGCATTCGCGTCTGCACCTGCACTCGGGCGGGCACATCGACGTCGTGCACAACGCGCCCGAACTGGCGCCGGTCATCGAGCAGTTCCTGACCGCTACGCCTGGAGCGCCGCGGTGACCGCCCCGGTCAGCCGGATCAGATCCTGCGGCGACACCGCCACGTCCCAACCGCGGCGGCCCGCGCTGCAATAGATCGTCGTCCACGACAGCGCGCCGGAATCGAGCACGGTGCGCAACCGCTTGCGCTGCCCGAACGGCGAAACCGCGCCCAGCACATAGCCCGTCGTTCGTTCGGCGACAGCGGGATCGGCCATGGCGGCTTTACCGACCCCCAGCGCTGCGGCTGCTGCTTTCAACGACAGTTTCGCGGACGCCGGCACGATGGCCACCGCCAGGCCACCGGTCACCTCGATGATCAGCGTCTTGTAAATCTGTTCTGCCGCAATGCCTTCGGACTCGGTGAGGGCGGTCACCGCTTCGGTGCCGAACGAGCGTTCGCGGGAATCGTGGTCGTACTTCACCACCTGGTGCGGCACACCGGCTTTGGCCAGTGCCGCCAGAGCCGGTGTCGCGGCGGCGGCCACGTCAGGGCTGGGAGTACCCCGGCGGGTTGACGCCGTCCACCCAGAAGTCGACGCCGAGCTTGCCGCCGGGCACGCAGTCATAGACCGAGAGGTCAGTGACACCGGAGTCCAGCAGCACGTCCTCGCACAGCGCCATGTTGCCGGTGTACTCCCGGGACGGCTTGTTGAGGATGACGTAGGCGGCGTCGGAGTACACCTCGGGCTTGCGGGCGCGCGCCATCGCCTCGTCGCCGCCGAGCAGGTTCTGCACCGCGGCGGTGGCCACCAGGGTGCGCGGCCACAAGGTATTCGAGGCGATGCCCTCTTCGCGCATCTCTTCGGCGATTCCCAGGGCGCACAACGTCATGCCGAACTTGGCCATCATGTACGCCGTCGGCTTCAGCCATTCCTTGCCGAGCAGCACCGGCGGCGACAGCGTCAGAATGTGCGGATTCTCGCGGCCCTTCAGATGCGGGATGCAGGCCTGCGACACGGCGTAGGTGCCGCGCACCTGGATGCCGTTCATCAGGTCGAAGCGCTTCATCGGGACCTCGAGGATCGATCCGAGGTTGATGGCCGAGGCATTGTTGACGCAGATGTCGATGCCGCCGAACTGCTCGACGGTCTTGGCCACGGCGGACTCGACCGAGTCCGGGTCACGGACGTCCCCGACGATCGGCAGGGCCTGTCCGCCCGCTTCCTCGAGCTCCTTGGCGGCCGTGTACACCGTGCCGGGGAGCTTGGGGTGCGGCTCGGCGGTCTTGGCGATCAGGGCGATGTTGGCGCCGTCTTGAGCGGCGCGTTTGGCGATCGCCAGGCCGATACCGCGGCTGGCGCCGGAGATGAACATGGTTTTGCCGTTAAGGGACATGGCCGTCACATTAACGCCACGTTCGATCGGGGCCGACCGCGGGATCAAGGCCCGGAAATAGCGCGCCGGAAATTGCCGTTGTGAGAGGCGGTGACTGCACGAGTCGGTGGCGGCCTTTAGATTGAAGGAGGGAGTTCGGTGTCAACTGCGACGAGCCTCTTGGGTGCGGAGCGGTTGGATCGCTTCCTTGCGAGTCCGGTGGCGTGGTTTGAGCGCTCCGGCGACACCGCAACCGAAGGGACCGTGTTAATCAAGATGGCCGACATCGATGGCGCGACCGGGCCCGACGGTGCCGTGCCCGCGGAGGAGACCGACGCCGAGTTGACGGCGCGCTTCGAGCGCGACGCGATTCCGCTGCTCGACCAGCTCTACGGCGGCGCGCTGCGCATGACGCGAAATCCGGCCGACGCCGAGGACCTGCTGCAGGAGACCATGGTCAAGGCGTATGCCGGGTTCCGGTCGTTCCGCGAGGGCACCAACCTCAAGGCGTGGCTGTACCGCATCCTGACCAACACCTACATCAACAGCTACCGAAAGAAACAGCGTCAGCCCTCGGAATATCCGACCGAGGAGATCACCGACTGGCAGCTGGCGGCCAACGCGGAGCACACCTCGACCGGATTACGGTCGGCCGAGGTCGAGGCGCTCGAAGGGCTGCCCGACACCGAAATCAAAGAGGCGTTGCAGGCGCTGCCGGAAGAATTCCGGATGGCCGTTTACTACGCGGACGTCGAAGGTTTTCCGTATAAAGAGATCGCCGAGATCATGGGCACGCCGATCGGTACCGTGATGTCCCGGCTGCACAGAGGCCGGCGTCAGCTGCGCGAATTGCTGGCCGACGTGGCCAAGGATCGCGGCTTTATCCGCGGCGAACAGGCACACGAGGAGGTGTCGTCATGAGTGAGTCCTGCGGTCGGCCCAGCGAGCACGACGACCACGGCGCCTTCGGCTGTGCCGAGGTGATCGCCGAGGTATGGACGCTGCTCGACGGTGAATGCACCCCGGAGAAGAAGGAAAGCCTGCGTCGGCACCTAGAGGCATGCCCGGGATGCTTCCAGCACTACGGCATCGAGGAACGGCTCAAGGCGTTGATCGCCACCAAGTGCAGTGGTGAGAAGGCGCCCGACAGCCTGCGGGAGCGCCTACGGCTGGAGATCCGCCGGACGACGATCGTCCGGGGGGAGTTTCAGGCCTGACGCGGGTCAGGCGTTGGGGCGCTTGCCGTGGTTGGCTTTGCTGTATTTGCGGTCACGCTTCTTGCGGCCACGCTTGGCCATGATGGAACCTCGTTTCGTCTGAATCTGGCGGTGCTGGGCGGCCTGCGGGCCGCCGGGTTGCCTTCCAGTGTCTCATGCGGACGGCGACGCGCCCTCATGAGCCCGCGCGCCGCCACCCCGGCCGGCCTTATGGTTCGATATACGCAGAAGCGGCCGATACGAGTGGGGTGATGATGTCCGAGGAGGTTCGCGCCGAGATCGTGGCCAGCGTGCTCGAAGTCGTGGTCAACGAAGGCGACCAAATCGGCCAGGGTGACGTCGTGGTGTTGCTGGAGTCCATGAAAATGGAGATTCCGGTCCTGGCCGAGATCGCTGGCACCATCAGCAAGGTGAGCGTCGCCGTCGGCGACGTCATCCAGGCCGGCGACCTCATAGCCGTGATCAGCTAGCCGTTGGGCTTCACGTACCTGCATGTCCACTCTCGGTAATCTGCTCGCCGAGCACACGGTTCTGCCCGGCAACGCCGTCGACCACCTGCATGCCGTGGTGGGGGAGTGGCAGCTGCTGGCCGACCTCTCCTTCGCCGACTACCTGATGTGGGTCCGCCGTGACGACGGGATGCTGGTGTGCGTCGCGCAGTGCCGGCCCAACACCGCACCCACGGTCCTGCAGACCGACGCGGTGGGCAGCGTCGTCTCCGCCGAGCGGCTGCCGTTGGTTGCCGACACCTTCACCAGCAGTGTCGCCATCCAGGAAAGCGAAGCGGGCGAACAACATTCGTGGCAGCTGCCGGGCCCCAACATCGCGGCGTCGCCGGTTCGCTACGGCGGCCGGGTGGTCGCGGTGCTGACCCAGCATCAGACCGAGCTGGCCGCGCAGCGGATGTCGGGCCACCTGGAGACGGCCTACCGGGAATGCGCTGTCGACCTGCTGCACATGATCGCCGAAGGGACCTTCCCCGACGTAGGCGACGTCGCCATGTCGCGTTCGACGCCGCGTGCGGGAGACGGGTTCATCCGCCTCGACGTCGAAGGGATCGTCGCCTACGCCAGCCCCAACGCGCTGTCGGCCTACCACCGGATGGGCCTTTCCAGCGAACTCGAGGGCCACAACCTGATCAAGGTCACCCGTCCCCTGATCTCCGACCCGTTCGAGGCCCAGGAGGTGGCCGAACACGTGCTCAACCTGCTGGCCGGCGGCTCGAGCATGCGTATGGAGGTGGATGCCGGCGGCGCCACCGTGCTGCTGCGGACGCTGCCGCTGGTGGTGCACGGGGAGAACGTCGGCGCGGCGATCCTGATCCGCGATGTCACCGAGGTGAAGCGGCGCGACCGCGCGCTGATCTCCAAGGACGCGACGATTCGTGAGATTCATCACCGTGTGAAGAACAACCTGCAGACGGTGGCCGCGCTGCTGCGGTTGCAGGCCCGCCGCACCGTCAACGCTGAGGGCCGCGAGGCCCTGATCGAGTCGGTGCGCCGGGTGTCGTCGATCGCGCTGGTCCACGACGCGCTGTCCATGTCGGTGGACGAGCAGGTCAACCTGGACGAGGTTATCGACCGGATCCTGCCGATCATGAACGACGTGGCGTCGGTGGACCGGCCGATCCGGATCAACCGGGTGGGTGACCTGGGTGTGCTGGATTCCGATCGGGCGACGGCGCTGATCATGGTGATCACCGAACTGGTGCAGAACGCGATTGAGCACGCCTTCGATCCGTCGGCCACCGGTGGCTCGGTGACCATTCGCGCGGAACGCTCGGCGCGCTGGCTGGACGTCGTGGTGCACGACGACGGGCGTGGTCTGCCCGAGGGATTCAGCCTCGAGAAGTCCGACAGCCTGGGTCTGCAGATCGTGCGGACGCTGGTGTCCGCGGAGCTGGACGGCTCCCTGGGAATGCGGGAAGGCCCCGACCGCGGAACCGACGTGGTGTTGCGGGTTCCGATCGGCCGCATGGGGCGGCTGCTGGTGTGAGCACGCAGCAATACGGCCCCGATTTCATCGGGGCCGTATTGCTACTTAGCTGAGTTGTCAGACTCCGCTTCGGGCCTTCGTCCGGGCGTTGCGGCGCTTGAGTGCGCGCCGCTCGTCTTCGCTCATCCCACCCCAGACGCCCGAGTCCTGACCCGTGTTCAGAGCCCATCCGAGACACTCTGTCGTCACCGGACACCGATTACAGACCAGTTTCGCGTCAGCGATCTGCGCGAGTGCCGGGCCGCTGTTCCCTACCGGGAAGAACAGCTCCGGATCCTCGTCACGGCAGACCGCCCTGTGGCGCCAATCCATTAGTTGCTACTCCTCACTAAGTGCGCAGCACCGCGCACGGGCATTTTTTCTTCTTGGCTGTTGAGCGTGCGCAAGAAAGGTTTCCGTACCTCTGCATATTTCTGCATGCAACCTTTTGATCGTTTCACAGGCTCAACAGATGTCAATAGTGTTACGTGAGCCCGTGGGGTATCTCACTTTGCCGATCTCTTACCCAGGCCCTTACTCAGTTGTACTACACTAACTGCCGAATTTCGCCCCACATTTTCATCGCGGGCTTGTCACATCTTTGATTTCCGCAGCTCAGAGGGCTTATTTTGGCGGTGGCGCGACTACCGCGAGGGCGGCCGGAACGGACCGGAACGTCATGGTTTCGCGCAGGCCGAGGTATTCTCCGTCGTACTGGCAGGCGGCCGGACCGGTCATGGTGCTGACCCGGCTGTGGCCGATGTCATCGTCGCGGATGAGCTGCTTGGCTTCCAGCTTCGGCCGCTTGGCGAGCAGCTGGCGCAGCAGTCGCAGGGTGGGGATCAGCTTCATCTCGGTGAGCGCGAACAGGCCCAGTCCCGACTCGAAGCTGCAGCCGGGGTTGGTGACCATCGGCCGGTCGTCGCTGTAGGTCCAGGGGCTGGTGTTGGACACCCAGACGAAGTGCACGCCGGAGACCGGCTCGTGGTCGGGCCGTTCCAGGATCAGGTTGGGTTCGCGGCGGCTGAAGCGCACCGAGACGGGAGTCGCCACCCGCCAGTAGCGCACCGGGGTGATCTTGTGGCCCTTCTTGCGTTCCTCTTCGACGGCCCGGACCACCTCCGCATCCACCCCCATGCCGGCGTTGACCAGCGCGTATATCTCGCCGCAGTCGATCAGGCTGATGCGGCGCCACTCGTGGTGATGCTGGTAGGAGTCCAGCAGCGCAATGAGCTGGTCGGTCGCGCCGGATGCGTCCCGGGGGATGCCCAGCGCCCTGGCCAGCACATTCGCCGACCCGCCGGGGATGATGCCCAGCGCCGGGACCGGCCCTGACTGGGGCGTGCCGGGCCGGCCGAGCATGCCGTTGACCACCTGATTGACCGTTCCGTCCCCGCCGTGTACGACGACCAGGTCGAACTCGTCGGCGACGGCCTTGCGACCGAGCTCTTCGGCGTGCCCCGAGTAGTTGGTGGGCTCGATGGTGAGGTCAAGGCGATTGCCCAGGGCGCGTGTCACCAGCAGGCGGGCGCTCGGCGTGATGGTGGTGGCAATCGGATTGACGATCAACATGGCACGCATGATGAGTGAGCTTATGCGGGCTTCGTCCCACCGAGATTGCCGCCATGGTCGCGGACTGGGCGCAGAGCACGACCGTCGCGGCAATCTCGAGAGCGCCCGGCCGGCCTGACTACGCTGGCGCTGTGACTCACTCCGCCCCGTCCACCGTCCGTCGTGCCGGCTTCATCGTCGCGGCTCAGGGAATCGCGGGGCTGGTGGTCGCCGTGATTCTGGTAATCCGTGGCCTGGCCGGGGCCGATCAGCATGTCGTCAACGGTCTGGGTACCGCGGCCTGGTTCGCGGTGATCGGGGGCGCCGTGCTGGCGGCTGGGCTCGCCCTGGTGAAGGGCAAGCGCTGGGGCCGGGGACTGGCTGTGTTCACGCAGCTGCTGCTGCTGCCGGTGGCCTGGTACCTGGCGGTCGGCTCGCACCGGCCGGTGTTCGGAACGCCCGTCGCGCTCGTCGCATTGGTGACCCTCGCGCTGTTGTTCAGTGGGCCGTCGGTGCGCTGGGCAGCCGGGCGCGATCAGGCGGGGCCGGCCAGTGCGGCCAGTTCCGGGCCGGACACCCGGTAGGTGGTCCACTCCGTCTGCGGCCGCCCGCCGACGCCGTCGTACAAGGCGATCGCGTCGGTGTTCCAGTTGAGCACCGCCCACGCCAGCCGGCTGTAACCGTTGCGCACACACTCTGCTGCCAGGGCCGCGAGCAGCCCGCGGGCCAGGCCGCGACGGCGAAACCGCGGCCGCACGTACAGGTCCTCCAGGTAGATGCCCGCCACGCCGTCCCAGGTGGAGAAGTTCAGAAACCACAGGGCCATCGCGGCGACCTGACCGTCGCTCTCGGCAACATGCCCGTAGACGGTCGGGGAATCGCCGAAAAGCGCTGTGGCAATCTGCTTTTCGGTCACCGTGCACTCATCGGCGGCGTGCTCGAACTCGGCGAGCTGGTGGATCATGGCGGTGATGTCGGCCACGTCGGCAGGCGTGGCGCGGCGGATCTGCGCACTCACTGCACTACTCCCAGCGCTTTCAAAATCGTCGCGAATTTCGTTGTGGTCTCTGCGACTTCGTCGTCGGGATCGGATTCGGCGACGATGCCGCCGCCCGCGCGGGCCAGCGCGGTCCGGCGGTCGGCCGACAACTCGGCGCACCGGATCGACACCACCCAGTAGCCGTCGCCGCGTGCGTCGCACCAGCCCACCGCGCCGGCGTAGAAGCCCCGGTCGCCCTCCAAAGTGGCGATCAACTCGGTGGCCTGCTCGGTCGGCACCCCGCCGACCGCCGGGGTGGGATGCAGCGCCAGCGCCAGATCGATTGCGCTCGTTGAGCTGTCGCGCAGCTCGCCGACAATCGGCGTGCACAGGTGCCAGACCGCGGCGGTGCGGCTCAGTTGCGGTTCGGCGGCGATGGTCAGGTCGTCACACAGCGGCTCGAGGGCCGCGCGCATCGTGTCGATGACCAGCTGATGTTCGTGCCGATTCTTGTCGGATGCGGCCAGTTCGGCGCCGTTGGCCGCGTCGATGACGGGATCGGCCGAGCGGGGAGCCGAGCCCGCGAACGGCCGGCACACCACTTGCGTGCCGGTTCGGGCCACCAACAGTTCCGGGCTGGCACCCACCAGCGCCGTCCCGCCGTAGTCCGGGCCGGCCGCACTCAGGTCGGTGAGGAAACCGTATGCCGTCGGGTCGGCGTCGATCAGTCGCCGCAGGACGACGCGGCCGTCCAGTGGAGCATCGGCGGCCAGCCGCAAGGCGCGAGCCAGCACCACCTTTTGCAGCGGATTATCCTGCGCCGCAAGCTGTTTGCGGGCGCGGCTGATGCGGTCGCGGTGCTCGTCGCTGGGCGGTAGGGCGGCGTCGATGCGGACGCTCGGCAGTGGACCGGTCGGCCAGCCGGGCAGGGCGTTTACGTGGCTCAGGTTCTCCGGGGCGAACAGCGCGGCCGGCCGGTGCACATCGAACGGCAACGCGCCCAACACGATTGGCGCACGTCCCGTGCGTAGCGCCGCGTGTGCCGCGGCGATGTCGGGGTAGCGGTCGCCGGCGCGCTCGGCGATCAGGGTTCCCCGGGGACCGGTGAGCGCAAAGGCCGGTTCGCGGCTCACGCGATCGCAGCCGGTTTGGGATGGCAGCTCAGGCCGAGCTGAGCGAGCTGCCGGATACCGTGCTCGAAAGTGCAGATCGCGATGGTGGCGGTGGGCATACCGAAGCGGCTGCCCTCGCTCAGGTCGAACTGCGCCCACCGGGTGATCACGGCCCGGGAGAAATGACCGTGGCTCACGAAGAGAACGTCCCGCGACTCCATGTTCTCCAATGCCAGAGCGATCGCCCGGTCGGCACGTTCGCTGACCTGCGCGACGCTTTCACCGCCAGGGCATCCGTGTGTCCACACCAGCCAGTCCGGGTCGGTTTCGTGGATCTCCGGCGTGGTCAGGCCTTCGTAGTCGCCGTAGTCCCACTCGGCGACCAAGGGCGTCACCTGGTCGACGATGAGTCCAGCCAGGTCGGCGGTGACCAGCGTCCGGCGTCGTGGGCTGCAGTACACGAATGGCCTGTCGAGTTTGAGATCGCCGAGCACCACGCCGGCGAATTCGGCCTGCTCCCGGCCGGCGGCGGTCAACTCGATGTCGGTGCGGCCGGTGTGCTGCCCCGACTTCGACCATTCGGTCTCCCCGTGGCGCAACAGCACCAGCCTCCGGTTGTGTACGCCCATGCCCGCGATTCTGCCCGAGACACGCCGGGGGCGGCGCCGGGCCCGCCACCCGAACGGGGCAATGGGTTCCGTGCCAGGATGGGCACTGTGAGTGACATGCGCGTGCTGGCGGTGGCCAATCAGAAGGGCGGTGTGGCCAAGACGACGACGGTCGCGTCGCTCGGTGCGGCGATGGTGGACGAGGGAAAACGGGTGCTGCTCGTCGATCTGGACCCCCAGGGGTGTCTGACCTTCTCGCTGGGCCAGGATCCGGACAAATTGCCGGTCTCCGTCCATGAGGTGCTGCTCGGCGATGTCGAGCCGGGTGCCGCGCTGGTCGAGACCTCCGAGGGAATGACGTTGCTGCCGGCCAACATTGACCTCGCAGGTGCTGAGGCGATGCTGCTGATGCGGGCCGGGCGCGAATATGCGCTCAAGCGGGCGCTGGCCAAACTCGCGGACGATTTCGACGTGGTGATCATCGACTGCCCGCCGTCGCTCGGGGTGCTGACGCTCAACGGGCTCACCGCCGCGGGCGAGGTCATTGTGCCGCTGCAGTGCGAGACGCTCGCGCACCGCGGAGTGGGTCAGTTCCTGCGCACGGTGGCCGACGTCCAGCAGATCACCAATCCGGATCTGCGCCTGCTGGGCGCTCTCCCCACGCTGTACGACTCCCGGACCACCCACACCCGCGATGTCCTGCTCGACGTTGCCGACCGCTACGAGCTGCCGGTGCTGGCGCCGCCGATTCCGCGGACGGTGCGCTTCGCCGAGGCCAGCGCGTCGGGCTCCTCGGTGCTCGCCGGGCGGAAGAACAAGGGCGCGCTGGCCTACCGCGAACTGGCGAAGGCGCTGATCAAGCACTGGAAGACCGGCAAGGCCCTGCCGACCTTCGCGGTGGACTACAACTAACCGAGCGCCACCACGGTGTCGCCGCGCTGCTCGATCACGCGGGAACCCGAGACCGCCGGGATCACCGCCGAGCTGCCCGGCTGCCGTTCCACCGGGATGTACCGGCTGGCCTCGCCGTTGACCGGGTCGTAAACGCCGATCGCACCGGTGACCGGCACTAGTAGCTGACCGGCCATCATCACTCCCGGGCCGAGCGGGGCGGCCGTCTCTCCGGCGGCGATCGTGTAGCGCGCGGTCAGGTTGGTCGCCTCCAGCACCAGCAGCGCATCGCCGGTCCACCAGGTCACCAGGTTCCCGGTGCTGGACACCACCGACGACGGTGACGGCGGTCCGGCCAGCAGGGTGCTTGACACCGTGGTCCCGGTTTCGTCGACCACGTCGAGGTGGGGCTGGGGTGTCGGCAGGTACACCGCGGCGCGGTTCTGCGAGACCACCACTACGCGGGCGCCGGTGCCCGGCCGTACCCCGGTTTCCTGCACCACCTGCTGCTGTGGTTCGTCATCCTCTTTGCCGGGTCGCAGCAGGACCAGCTTGAGGTCGGCCTGGTTCGTGCAGGCCTCGAGCACCGCCACGGACGACGAGCTGGCTGCGGCCGATTCGAGGGTGCAGCCGGAGTGCAGGCCGCGGTTCACCGGCTTCACGCGCGCGTCGGTCTCGCCGTACGCCATCATCCGGACCATGTCGGAGCGCCACATCTCCAGCCGGGTGTCGCCCGCCGATAGCACGGTGGTGCCGTCGGAGGACAGCCGTACCTTGGGATCGGCGTAGCTGCTGCGGGCCGGCCCACGCCGCCCGGTCGATCCGTCGATGGTGCTGACCTGGCCGCAGCCCCGGTCGTCCCGGTAGACGGCGACGGCGTAGTGGTACACCCAGGTCACCCCGCACAGGTCGGTGTCCCGCGAGTAGCTCCACTGGACCTGACCCGTGCCGGGATCGCGCCCCTGCACCTCGCGCCCGTTGCCGGTGGCGACGGAGCCGGCCACCACCACCGGAACTCGGGTTCCCGGGCTGGGGGCGGTCCAGAGCTGGCGCAGGGTCCCCGGGACGTCGCGGGCCTGGCTGGGTGTCGGGGCGGCAGTCGCGGCCGGCCGACTGACGGTGGCCCGCGCGTCGCTCGTCCACCAGATGAGTGACGCGGCTACCGCAACGACGACCGCGATTGCCACGGCGGCCGCAATGTCAGTCTTGGTGCGGCGCTCGGGTCGGACCACGGATGTGAGTATGCCGTCAGTTGGCCGCCGCGGCGGCGTCTGCCGGCTTGCGACGACGGCGACGACGGCGGGTGCTGCTGGACGGAGCGCCGGTGCCGGCCCCGGCGGGTGCGGCGTTCTCCGGAGCCGCGTCAGCGGCGGCAGCGGTGTTCGCCTCGGGATGGCCGGTGACGGGCTTGCCGCCGCGGGTGCGCTTGCGGCGGTCCGGACGCCGGGGCGGGCGTTGCGATGTGCCGCTGCTGGCCTCGCGTTGCTTGACGGGCGCCTTGCGCGGCGTGCCGACGCTACCCCCGGCGTCGGTGGGGATGACCAATTCCGAGTACAGGTGCGGCGAGTTGGAGTAGGTCTCCGACGGGTCGGGGGAGCCCAGGCTTAACGCCTTGTCGATCGCCGACCAGCGCTCCAGCTCGTCCCAGTCGACCAGGGTCACGGCGACGCCGGTGCGGCCGGCGCGGCCGGTGCGCCCGATGCGGTGGACGTACATCTTCTCGTCCTCGGGGCACTGATAGTTGATGACGTGCGTGACGTCGTCGATGTCGATGCCGCGCGCGGCCACGTCGGTGGCCACCAGCACGTTGATGTCGCCGGAGCGGAATGCCTTGAGCGCCTTCTCGCGGGCTATCTGACCGAGGTCGCCGTGGACGGCTCCGACCGCGAAACCGCGTTCCTGGAGTTCGTCGGCGACCTTCTGGGCGGTGCGCTTGGTGCGGGTGAAGATCATCGTCGCGCCGCGGTCCTGGGCCTGCAGAATCCGGCTGACCAGTTCAACCTTGTCCAGCGCGTGGGCGCGGTAGACGAACTGCTCGGTGGTGTCGTGCACGGCCAGCGAGTGCGGTGCCTCGGCCCGGATGTGGGTGGGCTGAACCATGAACGTGCGGGCCAGGGTGATGATCGGGTCCGGCATGGTCGCGGAGAACAGCATCGACTGCCGGTCGGCCGGAATTTGGCGCAGGATGCGCTCGATGTCGGGGAGGAAGCCCAGGTCGAGCATCTCGTCGGCCTCGTCGAGGACCAGCACCGACAATCCGCCCAGCTGCAGGTGGCCCTGCTGGCACAGGTCGAGCAACCGGCCCGGGGTGCCCACCACGACGTCGACGCCCTTGTGCAGCGCTTCGATCTGCGGTTCGTAGGCACGACCGCCGTAGATGGCAAGGACGGACAGTGGGCGCTCGGTGCCGTCTTCGTTCTTCACCTTGAGGTACTTGGCGGCGGTGGCCAGGTCGCCGTTGACCTGCAGGCACAGCTCCCGGGTCGGGACCACAACCAGGGCCCGCGGTGCGCCGGTCAGCGGTCGCGTGGCGGTCTCGGACGTGATGCGCTGCAGCAGCGGTACGCCGAACCCGAAGGTCTTGCCCATGCCGGTGCGCGCTTGGCCGATGACGTCTTCGCCGGCGAGCGCGAGCGGCAGGGTGAGTTCCTGGATAGCAAATGGGGTTTCAATGCCCTTTTCGGCCAGTGCGCTGACGATTTCGTCGCGAACTCCAAGGCTGGCAAAGGTCAACGGGGTGGTGCTTTTTAGTGCGGTCATACGCAGGAGGAGAGCCTTTCGGTGACAGTAATCGAGTTTGAGTCGGTACTTCGTCTGTGTCGCGGTTCGCGCGCACGATTTCCGACTCCGATTACGTCGCCGAGGCCCGCTGCTTGATCGGGGCGGGCCGTTGCGTGCACGCACATTTCTTTTGGGCAGTGACAGCACAGATTCAGCCACTGCCTACCAAGCATGATACCTGGTCGCCCAGCGGGCACCCATGTTCCGTTAATCCTGCCGACTAAAGTGTCACCATGCCTTCGCCATCCACCGCCGACTCCCACGACGAGGCGGCCGATTCGCCCAGGCCCCGGCTGCCGGCGGATCACCCTGGCGTCAACGAATTGTTCGCGCTGCTCGCATACGGCGAGGTAGCGGCGTTCTACCGGTTGACCGAAGAGGCGCGGATGGCCCCGAACCTGCGGGGCCGGATCTCGATGGCCAGCATTGCCGCCGCCGAGATGGGGCACTACGAGCTGCTGCGGGACGCCCTGGAACGGCGCGGTGTCGACGTGGTGCCGGCGATGTCGAAGTACGTCTCGGCGCTGGAGAACTATCACCGGCTGACCACCCCGAGCACCTGGCTGGAAGCCCTGGTGAAGACGTATGTCGGCGACGCCCTGGCCGCCGACCTGTACCTGGAGATCGCCGACGGGCTGCCCGACGAGGTGGCCGACGTGGTGCGCGAAGCCCTGTCCGAGACGGGGCACTCCCAATTCGTCGTCGCCGAGGTGCGGGCGGCGGTGACGTCCAGCGGCAAGCAACGCAGCCGGCTGGCGCTGTGGTCGCGCCGGCTGCTCGGCGAAGCGATCACCCAGGCGCAGTTCCTGCTGGCCGATCACGACGAACTGGTCGACCTGGTGGTTTCCGGGACGGGCGGGCTGGGGCAGCTGGGCGCGTTCTTCGAGCGGCTACAGCACACCCACGACAGCCGGATGCGCGAACTCGGGTTGAGTTAGCGGGTGCAGGTCGCCAGGGCGGAACTGGTGGTCGACGCCTTCACCACCTGACCCTGCGCGTTGACGATCGAGCAGTTGAGCTGGCCGTAGATGCTGGTCGCGATCACCGATTCGGTCTGCACGCCAGGATTGAGCACGACAACCTTCGTCCAGGGCAGCGCGACGTTGAACTCGGTCACCGGGAAGCCGCGGGCGTCGGTATAGGCGATGTTGACCAGATCGAAGAGCTGCTTGGTGCCCGTCACGCTGTAGACGACGGTGCGTGGGTTGATCGCCGCGCCGGGCGGGGCGGCTGTCGGAGCCGGGGCAGCGGTCGGTAGCCGCGGCGTTGCCGTCTTGGTGGGCGCGTCGCTGGGCGCGATGGTGGTGACCGTCTCCGGGGGGAGCAGGCCGCGGGATGAGGTCGGCGGGGCACTCGCGGTCGCGCTCGGCGGCGCACTGGATCGGGGCGTCGTGATGGCCGTACGGGGGGCCGGCACCCCGACCGTCGCCTTGGTGGTGGCGCTGTCGCCGCTGTTGATGATCACCGCGGTGGCAATGGCTCCGATCGCCACAACGGCGCCGAGGAACATGGCGATCGGGCGCCAGCGGCGGTCGGCGGGCCATGCCCATTCCTCGTCGGTTTGGTAGTCGGAATCGTCCCAGCTGTCGGTCTCCGGGTCGTCGTCGTCGAAGTCTGCGGCGTAGCTTTCCGCGCGAGCGTCATCGCCCGGGAACTCTTCGAGGTCTCGGACGATGTCGTAGAGGGTGTCACGGATGTTACTGATGGTGCCGATGTTAATGACGTGGACGGACCGGTTCAGGGCTGCGACGGGTGCCTAAACCGAATCGTGATGGGTTTGTTCACTAACCGCGAACTGCCGGTTTGGGGGCGGGGCGCTGTGCCGGTCCGACCCGTCCACTAGCCTGCTGCACAGACGCCTGCGACGAAAATGCCAACGGAAGGGGCCCCGGTGGAGGTCAAGATCGGTATCACGGACAGTCCGCGCGAGCTGGTTTTCTCCAGTGCGCAGACGCCTGGTGAGGTCGAGGAGCTCGTCGGTGCCGCGCTGCGCGAGGACTCCGGTCTGCTGAGCCTGAACGACGAGCGCGGCCGGCGCATCCTGGTCAACGCGGCCAAGATCGCCTATGTCGAAATCGGTGTCGCGGACGCGCGCCGGGTCGGATTCGGGGTCGGCGCCGAAGCGGTGGCCAAAGCCAAGGCTTAGGAACGGGCGAGCGGCACGTGTGACAGGCCGCCCCAGGCGAACTGCACGGTGCCCTCGACCGCGTCGGACTTCGAGATCGGACGATCCGAGTCCAGCCAGTACCGGGCGCAGTCGACGCTCATGCCGACCAGTCCCACCGCGATCATCCGGGCGCGGTGCGGGTCCAGGCCCGAGTCTTCGGCGATGAGTGCGAAAACAGCGTCGATGCACGATTCGGTGGCCGCCCGCACCTGCGCGGCGACCTCGGGCTCGGTGACGTAGTCGTTTTCGAAGATCAGCCGGTAGCCCTGGCTGTCGTGCTCGATGAAGTCGAAGAAAGCCTGCACCGCCGAGTGCAGTCGGCGCCGGTTGTCGGTGGTGCGGCCCAGTGCCTGCTGCACGCCGCTGACCAGGTTCTCCACGTGCCGATTCAGCACCGCCAGGTAGAGTTCCAACTTGCTCGAAAAGTGTTGATACAGAACCGGTTTGCTCACTCCGGCGCGGTCGGCGATTTCATCCATGCCGGCGGCGTGGTATCCGCTTTCCACGAAGACGTCGCTGGCGACGATAAGCAGCTGGCCGCGGCGTTCGTCGCGCGGCAACCGGTTGCCCCGGCGGTTGGAGACCGGAGCGCCTTCGATCGGCCGAACACCGTCGGCCGATCTGACGGCACGTCGCTGCGCCGTCTTGGCTAGATCGCTCATCGTCCTCAATCTGATCGCTTTCGGCCGGCGACCGTTCAGCCATCCCCCCGGGCCGCCCTTGTATTGCCATGACCTTACTACCTGCGGACTCGCTGGGGTGTGAGGTCGATATGAAGCAGGTCGGCGGGTTTTCGGGCGCGCCAGGGCCGGTTGCCCCCGGCTACTGTGCCATCCTGGGGAAATGACGTCCCAGTGGCCGCCCCGCGATACCGGTCGGGCGCCAGTGCTGCGTGACGACTGGCGTGAGCCGCTGCGGGCCCAGCGTGACCCGCTTGGCCAGAGCGCGGGGCGGGTGCGCGCGGACCGGGACCGGCCGCGCCAGTGGCGCAAGCAGACCTGGCTGGGGCGGTTCGTGTCCACCTACGGCTGGCGGGCGTACGCGCTGCCGCTGCTGACGGTGCTCACCCTCGTCGTCGTCTATCAGACGGTGACCGGCACCAGCACGCCCAAGCCCGCGGCTCACACGATCCACAAGGAGCCGCCGACCATCGGTGCGGTGGGCACGTCGATCATCGACACGCCGCCGCGCGGCCTGGTCGCGTTCGACGCAAACCTGCCGGCCGGAACGCTGCCCGACGGCGGCCCGTACACCGAGGCGGGCGACAAGACCTACCGCGTCATCGAGGGGACCACTCCGCAGATCGGTCAGGGCACCAGCAAAGTGTTCCGCTACACCATCGAAATCGAGAACGGTCTGGACCCGAACATGTACGGCGGCGACAACGCGTTCGCGCAGATGGTCGACATGACGCTGGCCAACCCCAAGGGCTGGACCCACAACCCGCAATTCGCGTTCATCCGGATCGACGGAACCAGTGGGAGCAAGCCGGATTTCCGGGTCTCGCTGGTCTCACCGGTCTCGGTGCGGGAGGGTTGCGGCTACGAGTTCCGGCTCGAGACGTCGTGCTACAACCCGTCTTTCGGGTCCGATCGGCAGTCTCGGGTGTTCATCAACGAGGCGCGCTGGATTCGGGGAGCCGTGCCGTTCGAGGGTGACATCGGCTCTTACCGGCAGTACGTGATCAATCACGAAGTGGGACACGCCATCGGGTACGTGAAGCACGAGCCGTGCGATCAGCAGGGCGCGCTGGCGCCGGTGATGATGCAGCAGACGTTCTCCACGTCCAACGACGACGGGGCCAAGTTCGACCCCGACCAGGTCAAGGCCGACGGCAAGACGTGCCGGTTCAATCCCTGGCCGTTCCCCATCGCCTAGTTCCTAGCGCGGTTTGCGGCGCAATTCGTGGCGCGGTTCGTGGCGCGAGCAGACGCAAAATCGCCCAATCGCCTGCCGAAAATGGGCGATTTTGCGTCTGCTCGGCGGCTTGCTGATCGCCTAACCTCGAACATGTGACGTCATCGTTGCCGCCCCTGGTAGAACCCGCCGCGACACTCAGCCGTGAGGAGGTGGCCCGCTACAGTCGCCATCTCATCATTCCCGACCTGGGTGTCGACGGACAGAAGCGGCTGAAGAACGCCCGGGTGCTGGTGATCGGGGCCGGAGGGCTCGGATCCCCGACGCTGCTCTACCTCGCAGCCGCCGGTGTCGGCACTATCGGGATCGTCGACTTCGACGTCGTCGACGAATCCAATCTGCAGCGCCAGGTCATCCACGGCACGGCCGACGTGGGACGGTCCAAGGCGCAGTCGGCGCGCGACTCGATCGTTGCGATCAACCCGCTGATCGAGGTGCGACTCCATGAATTCAGGCTGGAAGCCGACAACGCCGTGGACCTTTTCAGCCAGTACGACCTGATGCTGGACGGCACCGACAACTTCGCCACCCGTTATCTGGTCAACGACGCCGCCGTGTTGGCGGGCAAGCCGTACGTGTGGGGATCGATCTACCGTTTCGAAGGCCAGGCGTCGGTGTTCTGGGAGGACGCACCCGACGGGCTCGGGCTCAACTACCGCGACCTCTACCCGGAACCGCCGCCCCCGGGCATGGTGCCGTCCTGCGCTGAGGGCGGTGTACTGGGCATCATCTGCGCCTCGATCGCGTCGGTCATGGGCACTGAGGCAATCAAGCTGATCACCGGCATCGGCGAGACCCTGCTCGGCCGGCTGATGATCTATGACGCGCTGGAGATGAGCTATCGCACCATCAGGATCCGGAAGGATCCCACGACGCCGAAGATCACCGAACTCATCGACTATGAGCAGTTCTGCGGTGTGGTCTCGGAGGACGCCGCCGCGGCGGCGAGCGGTTCCACCATCACACCGCAGGAGCTGCGCGCGATGATGGATGCCGGCAAGAAGCTGGCCCTGATCGACGTCCGCGAGCAGGTGGAGTGGGACATCGTGCACATCGACGGCGCCCAGCTCGTGCCGAAGGGGCTGATCATCTCCGGTGAGGGCTTGGCGCAGCTGCCGCAGGACCGGGTGGCCGTCCTGTACTGCAAGAGCGGGGTGCGCTCGGCGGAAGCGCTGGCTGCGGTGAAGCAGGCCGGGTTCTCCGATGCCGTGCACCTGCAGGGCGGGATCCTGGCGTGGGCCGCGCAGATGCAGCCCGACATGGTGGTGTACTGACTGCGGCGCGCAGGCGCCTCTGACAGATGGGATTGTCGGGCTCCTCAGCGCGTCCGTTCCGCCGCGCATCGTCGCCCGCTGTGTTGGATTGTCGGGCTCCTCAGCGCGTCCGTTCCGACGCGCATCGTCGCCCGCTGTGTTGGATTGTCGGGCTCCTCAGCGCGTCCGTTCCGACGCGCATCGTCGCCCGACTAGGCTGACCGCTGTGACTGTCGAGCCGCCGCCTGAGCATGTGCTGGCAGCGTTCGGTTTGACCGGAGTCCAGCCCGCGCCTCTCGGCGCCGCCTGGGAAGGCGGCTGGCGGTGCGGTGAAGTGGTGTTGTCGATGGTGGCCGACAATGCCCGCGCGACATGGTCGGCCCGGGTGCGTGAGACGTTGTTCGTCGACGGTGTGCGGCTGGCCCGGCCGGTCCGATCCACCGACGGTCGCTACGTGGTGTCGGGCTGGCGGGCGGACACCTTCGTCGCGGGTGCACCGGAAGCCCGCCATGACGAGGTCGTCTCGGCGGCCGTTCGCCTGCACGAGGCCACCGGCAAGCTGGAGCGCCCCCGTTTCCTGACCCAGGGACCCACCGCACCGTGGGCTGACGTCGACGTCTTCATCGCCGCCGACCGTGCCGCGTGGGAGGAACGGCCGTTGCAGTCGGTGCCGCCCGGCGCGCAGACCGCGCCGGCATCCGCGGACGCGCAGCGCTCCGTCGAGTTGATCAATCAACTCGCCACGCTGCGCAAGCCCACCCGCAGCCCCAATCAACTGGTACACGGAGACCTTTACGGCACAGTGCTTTTCGCGGGCACCGCGCCTCCCGGCATCACCGACATCACCCCGTACTGGCGGCCGGCGTCCTGGGCGGCCGGTGTGGTCGTCGTCGACGCGCTGTCCTGGGGCGAGGCCGACGACGGCCTCATCGAACGCTGGAGCGCGTTGCCGGAGTGGTCGCAGATGTTGTTGCGCGCGTTGATGTTCCGCCTTGCAGTGCACGCGCTTCACCCGCGGTCTACCGCGGAGGCGTTTCCGGGTCTGGCCCGCACCGCGGCCATGGTCCGGATGATCCTCTAGAACTCGTGCCGGACCTCGCTCAGCGGAATCCGGCCGTCGACTGACAGCACTCCCTCCGCGCGCAGCAGCTCCAGCTGCCGGGTGGTGAGGTGGGCGGCGGGTCTGCCCGACGCGGTGATAACCCGGTGCCAAGGCAGGTCCGCGGAGTCTGTACGCATGATCCAGCCAACGATGCGTGGGCTGGAAAGCTCTGCGGCAGAAGCGATGTCACCGTAGGTGGACACTCTGCCGGGCGGGATGGCCGCGACCAGAGCGCGTACCCGCTCGATCTGCTCGTCGGTCACCGCGGCCACGGCTAAACCAGCTGCAGCCGCTTGCGGACCAGGGCGGCGACGTCGTCGGGCTTGGCGTGCGGAACCATGTGATCACATTCGTAGTCGAGCAGCTCGAAGTCGTCGCCCAATCGCTCACGCAGTCCTGCGACCAACTCCTCGCTGACATAGGGTGGCGACGTCCACCGGGCCCGCACCAGCGTCGTCGGCACCCCGGGCGGGGGCAGCACAACCGCACGTGCCAACTCGCTCCAGTACGCCATCATCGCCGGCAGGCTGATTCGCCAGCCGTACCGCCCGTTGGGCAGCTGCACCAGATGCTCCTCCACGTCGGCGTCCAGCACCGCCGGATCCACGTCCGCCCACACGCCGCCGCCCTTCTCCTGGCGTGCCTCGGACCGCTCGGCATAGTCGGGGGAGCCGAACATCGCCTCGGCGATCTCGGCCATCCACTGCCCGTCCAGGCCGATCGCGGGATCCAGCAGCAGCAACGACGACACCAGGTCCGGTCGGGCCGCCGCCAGATGCATCGCCACCGCAGAACCGAACGAATGCCCGACCACCAGCACCGGAGCCTCGGCGTCCGCCTCGAGCAGCGCGGCGAGCGCAGTGACGTTGGCGTCGATGGTCCACGGTGCGGCCCACGACGAGCGGCCGTGGCCGATCAGATCCGGTGCGGCCACCGCGATTTCCGGCACGTAGTCCGCGAAGTGCTGCCAGCGCCGCCCGTGACCGGTCAATCCGTGCAATGCCAGCATCTGGAGCGGGCCGGCCGGGCCGAAGCGGTGCACATGAAGGGTCACGCTTCGATGATGCCAGTCCGCGTCATACCTGCTCGCGGCAACTTGTCGGACCTCCGTGGTTGCATGCCGGGCATGGCGTTGCAGTGGGATGGGCAGGTGCGCGAGGTGCTGCAGCCCGGGTCGCGCGGTCAGGTGCGCATCCTCGGCGGCCCCGGGACCGGCAAGAGCACCTTGCTGGTCGAGGCTGCGATCGCTCATATCGCGGCGGGCATCGCACCGGAATCTGTTCTGCTGCTTGCTGGTTCGGGCCGGATCGGCATGCGCGAACGAAGCGCGTTGACCAGGGCGATGCTGGCATCGAGCACGACGGCGGCCGTGCGCGAGCCGTTGGTACGCACGCTGCACAGCTACGCCTATGCCGTGCTGCGCCGCGCGGCGGAGCGGGCTGGCGGACCTCCGCCACGACTGCTGACCAGCGCCGAACAGGACGCCATCATCCAGGAACTGCTGGCCGGGGACGCCGAGGACGGCAACCGGTGGCCCGAGCA
Organism: Mycobacterium sp.; assembly: GCA_003987775.1. Classification (GTDB taxonomy): domain Bacteria; phylum Actinomycetota; class Actinomycetes; order Mycobacteriales; family Mycobacteriaceae; genus Mycobacterium. The sequence goes on along the minus strand of RXJD01000008.1, from coordinate 86,413 downwards.
CCTGCTGCCCGCCCTGTGCACCGCGGGGTTCGCCAACGAACTGCGAAACTTGTTGGCGCGCTGCGCAGAGCGTGGCCTCGACCCCCAGCAGTTGGAGCGGCTGGGGCGTCGTTGCGGACGCCCGGAGTGGGCCGCGGCCGGTCAGTTCGCCCGACAGTATGAACAAGTGATGCTGCTGCGGGCGGCGGTCGGCACCGCGGCGCCGCAGGCGACGGCGCCGGCCCTGGCCGCCGCGGAACTCGTCGGCGCCGCATTGGAGGCCCTCGCGGTCGATCCCGAGTTGCTGGCCGCCGAACGGGCCCGGGTCCGGGTGCTGCTTGTCGACGACGCTCAGCAACTCGATCCGCAAGCGGCGCAACTGGTTCGGGTGCTGGCGGCCGGTGCCGATACCGCCCTGATCGCGGGCGACCCGAACCAGGCGGTCTTCGGCTTCCGGGGTGGCGAGTCCGCCGGGCTGCTCGGCGTCGACGGACCGGCGGTGACATTGACGGAGTCCCATCGCTGCGGCCCCGCCGTCGCCCGGGTGATCAGCGGCATCGCCGGCCGGCTGCCCGGCTCCAGCGCCGGCAGGTGCATCGAGGGCTTAGGCAAAGAGGAAGGAGCGGTCACCGCGCGCCTGGCCGCCTCGGCGCACGCGGAGGCCGCACTGATCGCCGACACCCTGCGCCGGGCACATCTCGTCGACGGCGTGCCATGGTCCCAGATGGCGGTGATCGTCCGATCGGTGCCGCGTGCGGGCGCCCGGTTACCCCGCGCGCTGGCCGCCGCCGGCGTCCCGGTCGCACTACCGCCGACCGGCGGGTCGCTGTCGGACGAGCCGGCGGCCCGTACGCTGCTCACCGTCCTGGCCGCCACTGCCGATGGGCTGGACAGTGACCAGGCGCTGGCGCTGCTGTCCGGGCCGATAGGCCGGGTGGACCCGGTCTCGTTGCGGCAGCTGCGCAGAACCTTGCAACGCGGCCGGTCGGAAGCCTTCGGCGAGCTGCTGGTGGAGACGCTCAACGGCAACGGGGCGTTGGCGGGGCCGCAGTCCGGCGCGCTGCGACGGGTACGTGCCGTGTTGGCCGCCGCCGCCCGGTGCCATCGCGGCGGAGGCGACCCGCGCTACACCTTGTGGGCGGCATGGCACCGCAGCGGCCTGCAGCGGCGCTGGCTGGCAGCCATCGAGCGGGGCGGCCCGGCGGGCGCCCAGGCCACGCGGGATCTGGAGGTGGTGACCGCGTTGTTCGATGTCACCGACGCCTACGTCACACGCACCGCCGGCGCGTCGCTGCGCGGGCTGGTCGAGCATGTCGAGGCGCTGCGGCTGCCGCCGGCCGGCCGCGATTCGGGTTCGCAGACGCAGCAGGTCAAGGTTCTCAGCGCGCACGCGGCGCTGGGACAGGAATGGGATGTGGTGGTCATCGCCGGGTTGCAGGACGGCTTGTGGCCCAACACGGTTCCGCGCGGCGGCATCCTGGCCACCCAGCGACTGCTCGACGAACTCGACGGCGTCACCGGCGAGGCGTCGGTGCGGGCGCCGCTGCTGGCCGAGGAGCGCCGGTTGCTGGTTGCCGCGATGGGCCGGGCCCGCCGGGCGGTGCTGGTGACGGCGATCGACAGCGACACTGGCGGCAGCGGGGGAGAGGCCGCGCTGCCATCGCCGTTCTTCTTCGAGATCGCGTCGCTTGCAGGCGAGGAAGCCGTTGTGGCCCAACCCGTTTGCTCGCCGAGGGTGCTGTCCACCGCAGCGGTGGTGGGCCGGTTGCGGTCGGTGGTGTGCGCACCAGAGGGCACGGTCGACGAGAACGCCAGATCCTGTGCCGCAACGCAATTGGCCCGCCTGGCCGAGGCCGGGGTGCCGGGGGCCGACCCTTCGGCATGGCACGGGCTCGTTGCGGTCAGCACCGACGCTCCGCTGTGTGGCAGCGACGACGTCGTCACGCTGACGCCGTCCACACTGCAGACCTTGACGGATTGCCCGCTGCGTTGGCTCGCCGAGCGGCACGGGGGAAGCAATCCGCGCGAGCTGCGCTCGGCGATCGGTTCGGTGGTGCACGCGTTGATCGCCGAACCCGGCAAGACGGAGTCTCAACTGCTGACCGAGCTGGACCGAGTGTGGCAGCACCTGCCGTTCGACGCCGAATGGCATTCGGCCAACGAACTCAGCCGGCACCGCGCCATGATTCAGGCGTTCGTGGAGTGGCGCGCACAGACGCGCGCCGAGTTGACCGAGGTCGGCGTCGAAATCGGCGTCGACGGAGTAATGGAGGCCCCGCGCAGCGACGGGGGACAGGTCCGGTTGCGCGGCCGGGTCGACCGGCTGGAGCGCGACGCCGCGGGCCGGCTGGTCATCGTCGACGTCAAGACGGGAAAGACCCCGGTCAGCAAGGATGACGCCCAGCAGCACGCCCAGTTGGCGATGTATCAGCTGGCCGTCGCCGAGGGCATGATCCCGGACTTCCAAAGCGGACCAGACGAGCCCGGTGGAGCGCGGTTGGTTTACCCCGGCAAGACCGGAGCCGCCGGTGCCACGCAGCGCGAGCAGGATCCGCTCACCCCGCAGGCCCGCGAGCACTGGCGTGACCTGGTTCGCCAGGCCGCCGAGGCCACGGCCGGGCCCCAGTTCATCGCCCGGCGCAACGACGGCTGCTCGCACTGCCCGCTACGGCCGTCCTGCCCCGCCCACGAGGGGTGCGCGTGACGAGCCCGCGGTACAGCCCCACTGAATTGGCCGATGCGCTGGGCATCTTCCCGCCCACCGAGGAACAGGCGGCGGTGATCGCCGCACCGCCGGGCCCGCTCGTCGTCATCGCGGGCGCCGGGGCCGGCAAGACCGAGACCATGGCGGCGCGCGTGGTGTGGCTCGTCGCCAACGGCTACGCCGAACCCAGCCAGGTGCTCGGCTTGACCTTCACCCGCAAGGCCGCCGGCCAGCTGTTGCGGCGGGTGCGCTCGCGTCTTGCGCGGCTATCTGGAGTTAGCCCGGGGCCGGGGGAGGGGACGCCGACGGTCAGCACCTATCACGCGTTCGCAGGCTCGCTACTTCGGGAATACGGCCTGCTGTTGCCGGTGGAACCCGACACCAGACTGCTCACCGAAACCGAGCTCTGGCAGCTGGCATTCGATGTGGTCAACGGCTACGAGGGCGCGCTGGAAACCGACAAGACGCCGGCCGCCGTCACCGCGCTGGTGTTACGGCTGTGGGGGCAGCTGACCGAACACCTCGTGAGCACCGACCAACTCCGCGACACCCATCTCGAGCTGGAGCGGCTGGTGCACACCCTGCCGGCCGGGCCGCAGCAACGCGGTAGCGGTCCCAACCAGTCGCTGTTGCGCATGCTGGCCACCCAGACTCAGCGCGCCGAGCTGGTGCCGCTGCTGGATGCGCTGGCGCAACGCATGCGCGGTGCCAAGGTCATGGACTTCGGCATGCAGATGGCGTCGGCGGCGCGGCTGGCAGCGACGTTCCCGCAGGTGGGACGGGACCTGCGCAGTCGCTACCGCGTGGTGCTGCTCGACGAGTACCAGGACACCGGGCACTCTCAGCGCATCGCCCTGTCGTCATTGTTCGGCGGCGGCGCCGATGACGGGCTGGCCTTGACTGCGGTCGGCGACCCCATCCAGTCGATCTATGGCTGGCGCGGCGCCTCGGCGACCAACCTGCCGCGATTCACCACCGACTTCCCGCTGTCCGACGGATCGTCGGCGCCGACGCTGGAGTTGCGGACCAGCTGGCGCAACCCCCCGCGAACGTTGCAGCTCGCCAACGCCATATCGGCCGAGGCGCGGCGGCGCTCGGTCGCCGTGCGGCCGCTGCGCCCCCGCCCGGACGCCCCGCCGGGCACCGTCCGCTGTGCGCTGCTGCCCGATATCGTGGCCGAGCGTGACTGGATCGCCGGCCACCTGCAGGAGCATTACCGGCACGCCCGCGACGAAGGGATCGCGCCGCCCACGGCCGCGGTCCTGGTGCGCCGCAACGCAGATGCCGCCCCCATCGCGGATGCGCTGCGCGCCCGCGGGATCCCCGTGGAGGTCGTCGGCCTGGCGGGCCTGTTGTCCGTCCCGGAGGTCGCCGACGTGGTGGCGATGCTGCGCCTGGTCGCCGACCCGACGGCCGGCGCGGCGGCGATGCGGGTTCTCAGCGGCCCGCGCTGGCGCCTCGGCGGGCGGGATATCGCCGCGTTGTGGCGGCGCGCTCAGGAGTTGGGCGGTTCCGGGCGGGCCACCGAAGCGCTCTCGGCCGAGTCCATCGCGAAGGCAACCGGTCCGGACGCAGACGTCGCCTGCCTGGCCGACGCCGTTTCGGACCCAGGCCCGCCCGGGGGCTACTCGGCCGCCGGCTATCAACGGATCACAGCTCTGGCCGCCGAACTGACCGCGCTGCGGGGGCATCTGGGTCACTCCCTGCCCGACCTGGTCGCTGAGGTCCGTCGCGTCCTGGGGGTCGACTGCGAGGTTCGCGCCGCCGCCACCGGGCAATGGTCTGGCGCCGAGCATCTCGATGCCTTCGCCGATGAGGTCGTCGGCTACGCGGAGCGCGCCGGCGGCGCAGGCAAGGCCTCAGTGGCCGGCTTGCTCGCCTACCTTGACGTGGCCGCGGAAGTGGAGAACGGCTTGACACCCGCACAGCCGATCGCCGCCCGCGACCGGGTGCAGGTGCTCACTGTGCACGCCGCCAAGGGCCTGGAATGGCAGGTGGTCGCGGTGGCACACCTGTCCGGCGGGACCTTCCCGTCGAACGCGTCGCGAAGCAGTTGGCTCACCGACGCCGGTGAACTGCCGCCGCTGCTGCGCGGTGATCGCGCCGCGGCCGGCGCGCTCGGCATCCCGGTCCTGGACACCTCGGCCGTCACGAACCGAAAGCAATTGTCCGACACAATCTCCGAGCACCGCGCTCAGCTCGACCAGCGACGCGTCGACGAGGAACGCCGACTCCTCTATGTAGGTGTCACCCGGGCCGAGGACACGCTGCTGATATCCGGGCACCACTGGGGTGCCACCGGGATCAAGCCGCGTGGGCCGTCGGAGTTCCTGGGTGAACTCAAAAACATCATCGAGGAGTCCGCGCAGGCCGGCCAAGCCTGCGGGGTCGTCGAGCAATGGGCACCCGCACCCGCCGACGGCGAGCGAAATCCCCTGCAGGACAACGTTGTCGAAGCGGTCTGGCCTGTCGACCCGTTGTCGCGGCGGCGCGCCGACGTCGAACGCGGGGCCGCGCTGGTCAGCAAGGCAAGGTCGGCGGACAACACGACGTACGTCGAGGGCCCGGCCGACCTCGAAGGCTGGGCCGCCGACGTCGACGCGTTACTCGCCGAGCGGGCGCGCACCGCCCAGCCCCCGGAACATGCGTTGCCGAGCCAGCTCTCGGTCAGCGGCCTGGTGGATCTGGCCCGCGACCCCGAAGCGGCGGCGCAGCGGCTGATCCACCGGCTCCCCACCCGGCCAGATCCACATGCGTTGCTCGGCAACGCCTTTCACTCGTGGGTGCAGCAGTTCTACGGTGCCGAGTTGCTGTTCGACCTGGGTGATCTGCCCGGCGCGGCGGACTCCGACGTGGGTGACCCGCAGGAGTTGGCCGCTCTGCAGCAGGCATTCACCGCTTCGCCGTGGGCGGCCCGCACCCCGATCGCGATCGAGGTGCCGTTTGAGATGCCGATCGGCGACACCGTGGTGCGTGGGCGCATCGATGCGGTCTTCGCCGACGACGACGGCGGTGTCACGGTGGTGGACTGGAAGACCGGTGAGCCGCCGCGCGGACTGGACGCCAGGCGCCACGCCGCCGTCCAGCTGGCGGTGTACCGGCTGGCGTGGGCGGCCCTGCAGGGCTGCCCGGAATCGTCGGTGCGTACCGCCTTCTACTACGTCCGCAGCGGGGCCACCGTCGTGCCCGATGAGCTGCCCGACGCCGACGAGTTGAGCACGCTGCTGGTCGACTCCGGTCGCCCCACCCTCGCCTGATCGTGGTTACATGACTTCCGTGGCGAAAGGGAGCTGGCGGCGGCTGCGGCGTCTCGACGAGAGGCTGACCGTCCAGCCCAGTTATGCGCTCGTCGGCGTGCTGCGGATCCCGCAGGGCCATTCCAGTCCCGCCCGCATCATCTCCCGCCGGGTCAGCATCGCGCTGGTGGCGCTGTTGGTCGGCGCGGTCACCGTCTACCTCGACCGCGACGGCTACCACGACTCGCGCGGCGACAGCCTGACGTTTCTGGACTGCCTGTACTACTCCGCGGTGACGTTGTCGACGACCGGCTACGGCGACATCACGCCGGTCTCCGAATTCGCCCGGGCGACGAACGTTCTGATCATCACGCCGCTGCGCATCGCATTCCTGATCTTGCTGGTCGGCACGACGCTCGAGGTCGTCACCGAAACATCGCGGCAGGCTTTCAAGATCCAGCGTTGGAGGAACAGAGTGCGCAACCACACCGTCGTCATCGGCTACGGGACCAAGGGCAAGACGGCGATCGGGGCCATGCTCAGCGACGAAGTGCCACCCGGCGAAATCGTCGTCGTCGACACCGATCGGGCGGCCCTGGAGCGCGCCGCCTCGGCCGGCCTGGTCACCGTCCACGGCGACGCCACGAAATCCGACGTATTGCGGCTGGCCGGCGCGCAGCACGCCGCCTCGATCATCGTCGCCGCCAATCGTGACGACACCGCGGTACTGGTCACGCTGACCGCGCGGGAACTCTCACCCAAGGCAATGATCGTCGCCTCCATCCGTGAGGCCGAAAACCAGCATCTGTTGCAGCAATCCGGAGCCAACTCGGTGGTGGTGTCCTCCGAGACCGCCGGCCGGCTGCTCGGCCTGGCCACCACCACTCCGACAGTGGTGCAGATGATCGAGGACCTGCTGACCCCGGACCAGGGGCTGGCGATCGCCGAACGCGAGGTGGAACAGTCCGAGGTCGGTGGGTCGCCGCGGCATCTGCGCGACATCGTGCTCGGGGTGGTCCGCGGTGGGCAGTTGCTCCGCATCGGCGCGCCCGAGGTGGACGCCATCGAGGCGGGCGACCGGCTGCTCTATGTCCGCCACATCGCGGACGAACGATAGGGCCTGCGCGTGGACTTCAGGTTGCGGGACATTCCGCTGCTGTCGCGCGTCGGGGCCGATCGCGCCGACCAGCTGCGCACCGACATCGACGCGGCCGCGGCCGGGTGGCCCGACGCGGCGCTGCTGCGCGTCGATTCCCGCAACCAGGTACTGGCCGCCGGCGGCAAAGTGGTGCTCGGCCCGGCGGCAGCGGAGGGTGACACACCGCCTCCGGACGCCGTGTTCCTGGGGCGCGTCGAAGGCGGCCGTCACGTCTGGGCGATTCGGGGCCCGCTGCAGCCACCCGACGACGGCGAAGTCGAGGTTCTGGATCTGCGCCGGCTCGGACGCATCATCGACGACACCAGCAGCCAGCTGGTGTCGTCCGCGCTGGCGCTGCTCAACTGGCACGACAGCGCCCGCTTCAGCCCGGTCGACGGCACTCCGACCAAGCCGGCCCGCGCCGGCTGGGCGCGGGTCAACCCGCTCACCGGCCACGAAGAGTTCCCCCGTATTGACCCGGCGGTGATCTGCCTGGTCCACGACGGCGGCGATCGCGCGGTGCTGGCCCGCCAAGCGGTCTGGCCGCAGCGGATGTTCTCGCTGCTGGCCGGGTTCGTGGAGGCCGGCGAGTCGTTCGAAGTCTGCGTCGCCCGTGAGATCCGCGAGGAGATCGGACTGACCGTCACGGACGTGCGCTACCTCGGCAGCCAGCCCTGGCCTTTTCCGCGCTCCCTGATGGTCGGGTTTCACGCCGTGGGCGACCCGGAGGAACCGTTCTCGTTCAACGACGGCGAGATCGCCGAGGCGACCTGGTTCACCCGCGACGAGATCCGTGCGGCACTCGAGGCCGGTGACTGGTCCAGTGCGTCGGACTCCAAACTGCTGTTGCCGGGCTCGATTTCGATCGCCCGGGTGATCATCGAGTCCTGGGCCGCCGAAGGCTGAGCCGGCCGGGGCGCGCTACTTGATGCGGTCGCAGATGTTGTCCAGGATCGTGCTGGCGATCCGCTCGGCCGGCTCGATGCCCAGCACGCCGACCGACATCAACACCGACTTGCGGGCCCGGTACTGGTGACTCCACCCGTTGTCGGTGATCCGCAGACTCATCGCATCAGGCTTGTCCAGCTTGAATGCGTACTTCGGGTCGTTCAACGCGACGCACGCGTTCAGTGAGGCTTCCAGCTGATCGAGAGCAGAGCGGGCCGCCTGCGCATCGGGGTAGATCGCGACGGCCTGGCTCACCGAGTCCTTCATGGTGCGGCCGCCCGGGTCGAGGTCGTCGGTCACCCCGCTGTAGCCCGCGCTGCGAAACTCGGTCCAGCCGCTGGCGAAGGTGAGATCGCTGGTGCCGGCCGCCCGGCAGGGCCCCGGCGCGTTGACGTCGCCGGCCGGCGGGTGATTGAGGTTCGCATGGGCGTGCGTGGTGAGCTCTTCGTAGTTGGCGATGCGCCGCACGTCTTCGACGCTGACGATCAGCGCGTCTACTCCGGTGGCCGCCGAGGTGCTGGGAGCTGCCGGGGTGCTCTGGTGTGAGCACGCGGTGAGCGCGGCGAGTGCGAAGAACACGACGAAAATTGCCCGCCGGACCAGCGCCCCTGCCATGGTCCTTATCGTAAGCGCGACAGGACGCGACGGTCCGCACCAATTGGCCGCCCGTGTCGGCCGCCCGCGTTCAGCCGGTTAGCTTCGCCTTGACCTCGCTCGCGCTCGGATTGGTCATCGTCGACCCGTCGGCGAACTTCACGGTCGGCACCGTCCGGTTGCCCCCGTTCACGGAGCTGACGAAATCGGCGGCGGCAGAATCCTGTTCGATATCGACCTCGTCATAGGCGATGCCCTGAGCCTTCAGCGCCGTCTTGAGCCGGAAACAGTAGCCACACCAGCTGGTGGTGTACATGGTCAGCGCAGCGTTGGTCATGACTCGATAACGTAGCCCGACGATGAACCATTCCTGTGTCGGCCCGCCGAGAACCGGGACACGCCCGGCTTGTCGGCGGGCACTGCCAAGATGGACGGCATGCCGGTGATGGCCGATGCCTTGATCTCGGGGCTGGACGACGAGCAGCGCGAAGCCGTGCTCGCTCCGCGCGGCCCGGTCTGCGTGCTGGCGGGTGCCGGCACCGGCAAGACGCGCACCATCACCCATCGCATCGCTCAGCTGGTCGCCAGCGGTCACGTCGCCGCCGGCCAGGTGCTGGCGGTCACGTTCACCCAGCGCGCGGCGGGTGAGATGCGGTCCCGGCTGCGCGCGCTGGACGCGGCGGCGCAGAATGGCTCGCGCGTCGGCACTGTGCAGGCGCTCACCTTCCACGCCGCCGCGCACCGTCAGCTGCGCTACTTCTGGCCCCGGGTGGTCGGCAACACCCGCTGGGAACTGCTGGACACCAAGTTCGCCGTCGTCGCCCGGGCGGCCAGCCGGTGCCGGTTCAACGTCAGCACCGACGACGTGCGCGACCTGGCGGGCGAGATCGAGTGGGCCAAGGCGTCGCTGATCACCCCCGAGCAGTACGCGGGTGCGGTGGCAGGGGCCGGGCGGGACACGCCGCTGGACGCCGAGAAGGTGGTGGCCGTCTACGCCGCCTACGAGGCGCTCAAGGTCCGGGACGAGGACGTGACGCTGCTCGATTTCGACGATCTGCTGCTGCACACCGCCGCAGCGATCGAGAACGACGCCGCGGTGGCCGCCGAATTCCGCGATCGCTACCGCTGCTTCGTGGTCGACGAGTACCAGGACGTCACCCCGCTGCAGCAGCGGGTGCTGTCGGCCTGGCTCGGCGACCGCGACGATGTCACCGTCGTCGGCGACGCCAACCAGACCATCTACTCCTTCACCGGCGCCTCACCGCGCTTTCTGCTGGACTTCTCCCGGCGTTTCCCGGACGCCACGGTGGTGCGCCTGGAACGCGACTACCGGTCCACGCCGCAGGTCGTGTCGCTGGCCAACCAGGTGATCGCCGCCGCCCGGGGCCGCGTCGCGGGCAGCAAGCTACAGCTCATCGGTCAGCGGCCGCCCGGCCCGGCGCCGTCCTTCCGGGAGCATCCCGACGAGCACACCGAGGCCGCTTCGGTCGCGGCCGCCATCGCGCAGCTGATCGAAAACGGCACTGCGGCATCGGAAATCGCGATCCTGTATCGCGTCAATGCGCAGTCGGAGATCTACGAGGAGGCGCTGACCGAGGCCGGCATCGCCTACCAGGTCCGCGGCGGGGAGGGATTCTTCAATCGTCAGGAGATCAAACAGGCCCTGCTTGCGTTGCAGCGCGCGGCCGACCGCGGGCCCGAAGGCGACCTGGCAGAGGTCGTCCGCGGCGTCCTCGAGCCACTCGGGCTGACGCAGGAGCCACCCGCCGGCACCAAGGCCCGCGACCGCTGGGATGCCCTCACCGCACTGGCCGAACTGGTCGACGACGAGGTGGCCCAGCGTCCGGGGCTGGAGTTGCCGGGTCTGGTGGCCGAGTTGCGGTTGCGGGCCGATTCCCGGCACCCACCCGTGGTGCAGGGCGTGACACTGGCGTCCCTGCACGCCGCCAAGGGTCTCGAGTGGGACGCCGTGTTCCTGGTCGGCCTGGCCGACGGCACCCTGCCGATCTCGCACGCGCTGGCGCGCGGCGCCGACAGCGAGCCGGTCGAGGAAGAGCGCCGACTGCTCTATGTCGGAATCACCAGGGCCAGAATGCATTTGGCGCTCAGTTGGGCGCTGGCGCGGTCCCAGGGTGGCCGTCAGACCCGCAAGCCGTCCCGGTTCCTCAACGGCATCGCCCCCCAGACCCGGGTGGAGGCCGCGCCCGGCAAGTCGCGGCGCAACAAGGGCCCGGCGCGCTGCCGAGTCTGCAACAAGGACCTCTCCACGCCGGCGTCCATCATGCTGCGGCGATGTGAAACCTGCGCTGGAGACGTCGACGAGGAACTGTTGCTGCAGCTTAAAGACTGGCGCCTGGCAGCGGCGAAAGAACAGAATGTGCCGGCCTACATCGTGTTCAGCGACAACACCCTGATCGCGATCGCCGAACTGCGGCCCACCGACGAGGCGTCGCTGATCGCCATCCCCGGCATCGGTGCCCGCAAACTCGAGCAGTACGGCCCCGACGTGCTCGAGCTGGTCCGGCAGGCTCAGTGAAGCGGCATATCCGCAGGTCAGAAAATCGGTTGCCGAGCCCGGCCGGTACCGTTTAGTCTCGGTAACGTATTTTGTCGGCCGCTCGTAGCGCACACGGAAGGAGGGTGGCCCGCGATGATTTCGATGAATTTGTACGGCGTACGCGCCGCCGCCCGCCATGCCGCCGCTACCCCGGCGGCAGCGGGCAAGCACCGCGTCGCCGCCGCGACTGAAGCGTCCGTGAGGCTCAACGTAAAGACGTAAGCAGCCAGTTTTCGCCACATGGCCACGGACCGGAAGTCGATCCGTGGCCATCGTTGTCTCCGCAGACAACTTCCCTGGTCCGGATCACGCAAAGGACAACCAACCGACCAGGAAGCAGGTGAAAAGGACATGTCGGCATCGACAGTCCCTAGACGGACGCAGCCGGCTCTGCCGTGTCATGCCGGTGATCCCGACCTATGGTTTGCCGAAACCCCGGCCGACCTCGAACGTGCCAAAACGTTGTGCGTGCACTGCCCGGTGCGGCGCCAGTGCCTGGCCGCGGCGCTGGAACGAGCCGAGCCGTGGGGTGTCTGGGGTGGCGAGATCTTCGAGCGCGGCTCGGTCGTCGGTCGTAAGCGTCCCCGAGGGCGGCCTCGCAAAGAGGCCGCCTGACGGGCGCTTAGACCACGACAGCGTCTGGTTCGGCGAAGCCGGGAATCAGCTCCTCCGACAGCGCCTTGATGGGCACCGTCGCATCCAGCTGGCACAGAATCGCGGCCACCGATGCGATCACCCGCATCGGGATCGCCAGCTTGGGCGGCAGGTCCATCTGCCGCGCCGTCTTGATCTGGGCCACCGAGCGGTCGAACTGGCTCACCGTCATCCGCTGCAGCCACTTACGGGTGTAGTGGAACTCGTCGACCTCGATGGGCTCGACGTACTGGCGCAGCATCTCGTCGATCTCGCGGACCGAGACCTGCTGACCCTTCTGGATGAACCCGACCTTCTCCATAGTGGGCAGCAGCAGGTCGTAGTTCTTGTCGCGGGCCAACCGAATGGTCATGCCGAGTTCGATGGGGTATCCGCCGGGCAACGGTGCGACGGCGCCGAAGTCGATGACGCCCATCCGTCCGTCGGGCAGCAGCATGAAGTTGCCCGGGTGGGCGTCGCCGTGCAGCATTTCCAGCCGCCGCGGCGCGTCAAAGGTGAGTTCCAGCAGCCGAACGCCGATCAAGTCACGCTGCTCGGGGGTGCCGTGACGGATGATCTCGGCCATCGGGATGCCGTCGATCCACTCCTGGATCACCACCTTCGGCGCGCTGGCCACCACGTGCGGAACCGCGAAGTGGGGATGGCCTGCGTACGCCTTGGCGAACTTGCGCTGGTTGTCGGCTTCCAGCCGGTAGTCCAACTCCATCTCGGTGCGTTCGATCAGCTCGTCGACCACGCCCTGGATGTCGGCGCCGGGGGAGAGTTGCTTGAACACCCCGACCATGCGCTGCATCGTCTTGAGGTCGGCGCGCAGCGCCTCGTCGGCGCCCGGGTACTGAATTTTGACGGCCACCTCGCGGCCGTCGGACCAGATGGCCTTGTGAACCTGGCCAATGCTGGCTGAGGCGACGGGGGTGTCGTTGAACGACGTGAAGCGTTCCCGCCATTTGGTGCCCAGCTGGGCGTCGAGAACCCGGTGCACCTTGGCGGCGGGCAGCGGGGGAGCGTCCTTCTGCAGTTTGGTCAGCGCTTCGCGGTACGGCTCGCCGAATTGCTCGGGGATGGCAGCCTCCATCACCGACAGCGCCTGCCCGACTTTCATCGCCCCGCCCTTGAGCTCGCCCAGAACGGTGAACAGCTGGTTGGCGGCCTTCTCCATCAGCTCGGCGTTGACTTCGTCCTTCGACTTGCCGGTCAGCCGCTTACCGAACCCGAGGGCCGCCCGGCCGGCCATGCCGACCGGCAGGCTGGCGAGTTTGGCATTGCGGGCGGCGCGGCCGCGCTTGATCTCTGACACACCCCCATCATCCACGACGGCCACCGCATCGTCTGCATCGATTTGAGTCGTAGTTCTTTTGGGATATGTACTCTCTTCGGGTCGCGCATCCGTGTGACGCATCGATCCCCACGTCCGGAGGGTGGACACCAACAGCCATGGCAGCCAGACAATCGCAGCACGACGCCGCCGATTCCTTGTTCCGAGCGATCATCGAGGTGCTGGACAAGCACCGCAACGAGCGCACCCTGACCGAGGACGTGCTGGACACCCTCGGCCGTGCCTACGCGTCGATCTCGACCTGCGTTCCGGAGCAGGGCCGGCTCGGCTAGCAGGTACACAGCGGATGCCGGGTCCACGGGCGGGCCATGATCGTGCTCGCCCGTAGATCGAACTCCAGGGTGGCGTTGAGCGCTGCGGGCGGATCGGGCTGCTGCCCGCGCACTGCCGCGACGACCTGATTGACCTGGCTCAGCGCCAGCGCTGCGGTGGCCAGGATGGTGGCCCGATCGGCGACCCCGATGGTGTCGCGCAGCTGCGCCGCGATGGCCGGCCACGCCGCGTCGCGGTCGCGACGGTGCAGGTCAGCACAGCCCAGGCAGCTGGTCACACCGGGCAGGACCAGCGGCCCCACCAGGCCGGTGCCGTCGCGTACCCGGACGGGAAGATGCGGGACACCCGCGTTGTGCAGGTCGCGCACCATGCGCGGGTCGGCCACCAGGAAATCCGTCAGCACGACGAGATCCACGCTGGCCGTTGTGACGGCAGCGTGCGGCTGGCTGGTGTGCCCGGTCCGCACGCCCGAAGAGCGCAACGCGTGCACCAGCAGGTCGGACAGGGGACCCCGGCCATGCACCCGGATCGACGCCGTCCGACCCGACGGGTCGCCGCCGCCGCGGGTGGCCACTCCGGCCTCGACCAGCTGGGTGAGCAGATCCGTCAGGTCGTCGCCGGCCAACCCACCGGCCTGGCGCTGCAACTCGGTGAGCGACACCGGCGACCGCATGGACCGCAGTAGTGCCGCCAGATTCGGCGCGGTCAGATCGCCCGGGGGACGGACCAGCACCGCGCGGCGGGGATGCCACCCGACCTGCACCACACCGTCGGGCCGCAACAGCACCGGCATCGCCGGATCGAGGGAGAACAACGGTGGTGCGGCCGACGCCATGAGGTGTCACGGTGCCAGGCCGGGCGCGCGGCTGTGGTCAGTTATCCACAGGACCGGGGTCGTCCCGGATGTCATCCTCGAGCTCGGCGATCGCCGCGTCGATCCCGCCGGTGTCACCGCCCACGATCCGATCGATGAAGGCCGCCGGGTCGTCGAGGTCGTCGGCGCCGGGCAGCAGGTCGGGGTGCTGCCACACGGCATCCCGCGCATCCATCCCGGCGGCGTCGGTCAGTCGCTGCCACAACGCACCGGCTTCGCGCAGTTTGCGCGGCCGCAGCTCCAGCCCGACCAGGGTCGCGAAGGTCTGCTCGGCGGGTCCGCCGCTGGCCCGGCGCCTGCGCAGCGTTTCGCTGAGCGCCGCCTCGCCGGGCAACCGGTCACCCAGTGCGGCGGTCACCACCGTCTGCACCCAGCCTTCGATCAGGGCGAGCAGCGTCTCGAGCCGTTCGAGCGCCTGAGTCTGCGCGGGCGTGGCCTTCGGCTCGAAGACGCCCTGGCTCAGCAGGTTTTCCATGGCGGCCGGATCGGCCAGCGATGCCGGGTTGAAATCCCGGGCCAGCTCTTCGATGCCGGTCATATCGATCTGCATCCCCGCGGCGTACGCCTCGACGGCTCCCAGTAACTGGCTGGACAACCAGGGAACGTGGCTGAACAGGCGGTGGTGGGCGGCCTCCCGAGCGGCCAGGAACGTCATGATCTCGCTGCGCGGCTGCTCGAGGCCCTCGGCAAAAGACTCCACCGCGTCCGGCAGGATCGCGGCCACTCCCTTGGGGCCGAGTGGCAGGCCGATGTCCGTGGACGTCAGCACCTCTTTGGACAGCCGGCCCAGTGCCTGGCCGAGCTGAGAACCGAAGGCGATACCGCCCATCTGCGACATCATCTGCAGCAGCGGGCCGGCCATGCCCTTGGCCTCTTCGGGCAGCGATTGCGCCCACACCGAGGAGATCTGCTGGGCCATCGGGTCGCACAGCCGCTTCCAGGTCCCCAGCGTGTTGTCGACCCAGTCAGACGGGCTCCAGCCGACCGCTCTGGTGGTGCCTTCCGGCAGTGCCGTCGCGCCGTTGAGCCAGGTCTCGGCCAGGTGCACCGCGTCGGCGATCGCCGAGTTGGTGGTGGCCGGGATCGGGGCGACGAACCCGATCGAACCCGACGCCACCTGCCGGGCCAGGTCGTAGTTCACCGGGCCGGCGTCCTTGCCGGACGCCATCGCGCTACCGACACCGCCGAACATCTCACCCAGTCGGGTGAACAACTGGCCCAGGTTGGCCATGTCGAAGTCACCCCCGAACCCGAACGGGTTGTTGCCCGCGCCGGCGTTGGGATCGTTCTTCTCGCGCTTCTCACGGTCGGGGTCGTCTCCGCTGGAGAAGCCGAAAGGCAGGTCAGCCATGAGGTCAACCGTACTCACCACGCTGACGGAAAGCGCGCGGCACGGTCACGCTCTCAGCTGAACGTGTCGGAGGCCACGCCGGTTAGGGTAAGCGGCGTGAACAGGCGGATTTTGACCCTGATGGTCGCGCTCGTCCCCATCGTGGTCTTCGGGGTGCTGCTTGCCGTGGTGACGGTGCCGTTTGTGTCACTGGGGCCGGGACCGACCTTCGACACGCTCGGCGAGGTCGACGGCAAGCAGGTCGTGCAGATCGAGGGCACCCAGACCCACCCGACGACGGGTCACCTGAACATGACGACGGTTTCCCAGCGCGACGACCTGACCCTGGGCGAGGCGCTGAGTCTGTGGATCTCGGGTCAGGAGCAGCTGGTGCCGCGCGACCTGATTTACCCGCCCGGCAAGTCCCGCGACGAGGTCGACCAGGCCAACAACGCCGATTTCAAGAACTCCGAGGACAGCGCGCAGTACGCCGCCCTGGGCTACCTGAAGTACCCGGAAGCGGTCACTATCGCCACGGTCACCGACCCCGGCCCGTCGGCCGGGAAGTTGAAGCCCGGTGACGCGATCGACGCCGTCGACCGGACGCCGGTGGCCAACGTCGAGGAGTTCACCTCGCTGCTCAAGAAATCCAAGCCCGGCCAGGTAGTGACGATCGACTACCGCCGCAAGAATGAGCCGGCCGGCATCGCGGAGATCACGCTGGGCACCAACAAAGACCGCGACTACGGGTTCATGGGCGTGGCGGTGCTCGACGCGCCCTGGGCGCCGTTCACCGTCGACTTCAACCTGGCCAACATCGGCGGGCCGTCAGCCGGGCTGATGTTCAGCCTCGCCGTCGTCGACAAGCTCACCACCGGTGACCTGGCCGGTTCGACGTTCGTCGCCGGCACCGGCACGATCACCGTCGACGGCAAGGTGGGTCCCATCGGCGGCATCACGCACAAGATGGCCGCGGCCCGCGCCGCCGGCGCCTCGGTGTTCCTGGTGCCCGCGAAGAACTGCTACGAGGCGATGTCCGACATTCCGTCGGGGCTCAAGCTGGTCAAGGTCGAAACGCTCGGTTCCGCGGTGGACGCCCTGCATGCGATGACGTCGGGGGCGGCCACTCCGAGCTGCTAGCCGAGCTGCCAGTCAGGCCACTTGCGTACAGTTGTCGCCATCGGGAAAACGAAGCAGGGAGCGTAGCCAGTGGGAATGCGGCCCACCGCAAGGATGCCGAAGTTGACTCGGCGTAGCCGGATTCTGATCGTGATCGCGCTGGGTGTGATCGTGCTGTTGCTGGCCGGCCCCCGGCTGATCGACGCGTATGTCGACTGGCTGTGGTTCGGCGAGCTGGGCTATCGCTCGGTGTTCACCACCGTGCTGGTCACCCGCATCGTGGTGTTCCTGGTGGCGGGCCTGCTGGTGGGTGGCATCGTGTTCGGCGGGCTCGCGCTGGCCTACCGCACCCGCCCGGTGTTCGTCCCGAGCAACGACAACGATCCGGTGGCGCGCTATCGGGTTGTCGTGCTGAGCCGGCTGCGACTGGTGGGCATCGGGGTGCCGACGGCGATCGGTTTGCTGGCCGGAATGGTGGCGCAGAGCTACTGGGTGCGCATTCAGTTGTTCCTGCACGGCGGCAACTTCGGCATCGCCGATCCGCAGTTCGGCAAGGACCTCGGCTTCTACGCGTTCGAGTTGCCGTTCTACCGGCTGGTGCTCAGCTACCTGTTCGTGGCGGTGTTCCTGGCCCTGGTGGCGAATCTGGTGTCGCACTACCTGTTCGGCGGGATCAGGCTGTCCGGGCGGGCGGGGGCGTTGAGCCGCTCGGCGCGCATCCAGCTGATCAGCCTGGTCGGGGTGCTGGTGGTGCTCAAGGCGGTGGCGTACTGGCTGGACCGCTACGAGCTGCTCTCACACACCCGCGGAGGCAAGCCGTTCACCGGAGCCGGGTACACCGACATCAACGCGGTGCTGCCGGCCAAGCTGATTTTGATGGCGATCGCCCTGATCTGCGCGGCCGCGGTGTTTTCCGCGATCACGTTGCGTGACTTGCGCATTCCTGCGATCGGCCTGGTATTGCTGTTGCTGTCGTCGCTGATCGTGGGGGCGGGCTGGCCGCTGATCGTCGAGCAGATCAGCGTCAAACCCAATGCGGCGCAGAAGGAAAGCGAATACATCAGCCGAAGTATCGCCGCGACCCGGCAAGCCTACGGGCTGACGCCGGACGTGGTGACCTACCGCAACTACACCGGCGACGGGCAGGCGACCGCGCAGCAGGTGGCCGCCGACCGCGCTACCACCTCCAACATCCGCCTGCTCGACCCGACCATCGTCAGCCCGGCGTTCACCCAGTTCCAGCAAGGTAAGAACTTCTACTACTTCCCGGACCAGCTGTCCATCGACCGCTACCAGGACCGTGGCGGCAGTCTGCGCGACTACGTGGTTGCCGCCCGGGAACTCAACCCGGACCGGCTGATCGATAACCAGCGCGACTGGATCAACCGGCACACCGTCTACACCCACGGCAACGGCTTCATCGCTTCGCCGGCCAACACGGTGCGCGGCATCGCCAACGACCCGAACCAGAACGGCGGTTACCCGCAGTTCCTGGTCAACGTCGTCGGGGCGAACGGCAGCATCGTGTCGGACGGCCCGGCCCAGCTGGACCAGCCGCGGGTCTATTTCGGGCCGGTCATCGCCAACGCGGCCGCCGATTACGCGATCGTCGGCAAGACCGGGGCCGACCGCGAGTACGACTACGAGACCAGCACCGAGACCAAGAACTACACCTATACCGGTGCCGGCGGGGTGGCGATCGGCAGCTGGATCTCCCGCAGCGTGTTCGCCGCGAAGTTCGCCGAACGAAACTTCTTGTTCTCCAACGTGATCGGCTCCAATAGCCGGATCCTGTTCAACCGCGACCCCGCCCAGCGGGTGGAGGCGGTGGCGCCGTGGCTGACCACCGACAGCGCGGTGTACCCGGCCATCGTGAACAAGCGGATGGTGTGGATCATCGACGGCTACACCACGCTGGACAACTACCCGTACTCCGAGCTCACCTCGCTGTCCTCGGCGACGGCCGACTCGACCGAGGTGGCGTTCAACCGGCTGGCGCCCGACAAGAAGGTCTCTTACATCCGCAATTCGGTGAAGGCGACCGTGGACGCCTACGACGGCACCGTGACGCTGTATCAGCAGGACGAGAACGATCCGGTGCTCAAGGCCTGGATGCAGGTGTTTCCCGGGACGGTGAAGCCCAAGAGCGACATCAGCCCCGAGCTGGCCGAACACCTGCGCTACCCCGAGGACCTGTTCAAGGTGCAGCGCATGCTGCTGGCTAAGTACCACGTCAACGACCCGGTGACGTTCTTCTCCACCTCGGACTTCTGGGACGTGCCGCTGGACCCCAACCCCACCGCCAGCAGCTACCAGCCGCCGTACTACATCGTCGCGAAAAACATTGCCAAGAACGACAGTTCGGCGTCTTATCAGCTGACCAGCGCGATGAACAGATTTAAGCGCGACTACCTGGCCGCCTACATCAGTGCGAGTTCGGATCCCGCGACCTACGGCAAGATCACGGTGCTGACCATCCCGGGTCAGGTCAACGGGCCGAAGCTGGCCAACAACGCGATCACCACCGATCCCGCGGTGTCCCAGGACCTCGGCG
Organism: Mycobacterium sp.; assembly: GCA_003987775.1. Taxonomy (GTDB): domain Bacteria; phylum Actinomycetota; class Actinomycetes; order Mycobacteriales; family Mycobacteriaceae; genus Mycobacterium. Next base: position 67,117 of record RXJD01000008.1, on the reverse strand, counting down.
TGATCGGCCGTGACAACCAGAACCGCATCCGCTGGGGCAATCTGCTCACGCTCCCGGTGGGTCAGGGTGGCCTGCTGTACGTCGAGCCGGTCTACGCATCGCCGGGGGCCAGTGACGCGGCCTCGTCGTATCCGCGGTTGATCCGCGTGGCGATGATGTACAACGACAAGATCGGTTACGGGCCCACCGTGGGAGATGCGCTGACTGCGCTGTTCGGCCCCGGTGCGGGAGCCGCCGCGACGGGAATCCAACCCACCGACGCCGGAGTGCCGGCCGCCCCGCCGGCCAATCCTCCGCCGCCGGCCAACGGGCCGGGGACACCGCCTCCGACGGCGGCGATACCGCCCCCGCCTGACGCGTCGACCACTCTGTCGCCCGCCAAAGCCGCGGTGCTGCAAGAGATTCAAGCGGCGATCGGGGCAGCCAGGGACGCGCAGAAGAAGGGCGACTTCGCCGGCTACGGGTCCGCGCTGCAGCGCCTGGACGAAGCCATCACGAAGTTCAACAACACGAAGTAGGCGCTCAGCCGCGCGCCGCGGTGCGGAACCTCTCCCGGTAGGCCTTGGGCGTGACGCCCAGGTGGTCGACGAACACCCGGCGCAGGCTCTCGGCGCTGCCGAACCCCGCCAGCCGCGCCGTCTCGGCAACGCTGCGCCCCGCGTCGAGGGCAGCGCGGGCGGCGTCGATGCGCACCATCTCGACGTAGCGGGCCGGCGTCGTCCCGAGTTCGGACTGAAAGAGCCGGGTCAGCTGCCGGGTGCTCAACGAGGCCCGCTGCGCAAGGACGTTCACGCTGTGGTTGTCGGCCGGATTGGCCGAGATCGCCGCTGTGACCTTGCGCAGCGGAGACTGCGGTGGCGGGTCCGCCTCGACCAGTACCGAGAACTGTGACTGCCCGCCCGCGCGCTTGAGGTAGACCACCAGCCATCGGGCCACGGCGCGGACCAGCTCTGTGCCGTAATCCATTTCGACCAGAGCCAGCGCCAAATCGATGCCCGCCGATATCCCGGCCGAGGTGAAGACGTCGCCGTCGCGGACGAAGATCGCGTCCGGCTCAACTGTGATGTCGGGATACGCTCGCGCGAACAAGCGGACGTCATGCCAGTGCGTAGTGGCGCGCCGGCCCCGCAACAGCCCGGCCTGCGCCAGAATGAACGATCCCGTGCAGATGGAGGCCAGCCGGCGGGTCCGGCCGGCAATCGACCTGATGGCCTTGACCAGGGCGGGGTCAATGGGGCGCCGAGGCAGGTCGTCGCTGCCGGCGACCAGGACGGTGTCCGCGGATTCGATCGACGCGATTGCGTCGGTGACGCCCAGCCGGGCCCCGATCGACGTGGTGACGTCGCGGCCGTCCACCGACGCGATCCTGAGCTGATAGTCGGCACCGGCGCGGTTGGCTTCGGCGAACACTTCGCCGGCTCCCGCGACATCCAGCATCGTCACGTCGTCGAAGACGACGATCACAATCACGCGAGCCCCCACCCGTCCATTCTGCGGCCATGTCGCTATCTGTGGGAAAGACGGCTGAAATGATGCCGGTCGGCCGGGCGGTCGGGACGCAGACTGACCACATGAATACCCGATCGATGGAAAGCATTGCCGGCATCGTCATCCCGGACACGCCACTGGTTCGCGAGGTCACCGACTACATCCGCGCCGCCGAGGACGATCTGCTCTTCGACCATTCCCGGCGGGTGTTTCTCTTCGGCGCCCTGCAGGGGCGCCGGCTGGGCCTGCAACCCAACCTCGAGTTGCTGTACGTGGGAGCGATGTTCCACGACATCGGCTTGACCGAGCGCTACCGCACGTCGATGCTGCGCTTCGAAGTCGACGGCGCCAACGCCGCGCGCGACTTTCTGCTGGAGCGCGGCTACGACCCTGCCGACGCCCGAAAAGTGTGGCTGGGCATCGCCTTACACACCACACCGGGCGTGCCCGAGTTCCTCGACCCCGAAATCGCCTTGGTCACAGCCGGTGTGGAGACGGACGTGCTGGGCATGGGCCGCGAGGACCTGGCACCGGAGGCACGGGACGCGGTGACCGCGGCGCACCCTCGGCCGGACTTCAAGAACCGCATCCTGGCCGCCTTCAACGACGGCATGAAGCACCGGCCGGACAGCACCTTCGGCACCATGAACGACGACGTGCTGGCGCACTTCGACCCGACGTTCCAGCGGGCGAACTTCGTCGACATCATCCTGGGCAACGGGTGGGATGAATGAACAAGCCAAAGGACCGACCGTGACCACATCAGTCTCCACCAATCGCCGTAATAGCAACGATATCAACCGATTTCAGGCCCCAGCCGGCTTGTTCGACAATCTGCAGAAGGTGCTCGTCGACCTGATCGAGTTGCACCTGCAGGCCAAGCAGGCGCATTGGAACGTCGTCGGGACGAACTTCCGGGATCTGCATCTGCAACTCGACAGCCTGGTCGACGTCGCGCGGGAAGCCAGCGACACGATCGCCGAACGGATGCGCGCCCTGAACGCCGTTCCCGACGGGCGTTCCGACACGGTCGTCGCCGGCACCACCGTGCCCGCGGCACCGCCGGGGCTGGTCAGCGTCGCCGACACCGTCGACATCATCACCACTCGGATTCACGCCGTCGTAGGCACCCTGCGCGCAGTGCACGACGACGTCGACGACGCGGACCCCACCACCGCGGACCTACTGCACGCCATCATCGACGACCTGGAGAAGCAGGCTTGGCTGCTCAAGGCCGAGACCGAGACGGCGTAAAGCTCAGGTCCCCTTGACGTTCAGGATCTGCCGCAGCGCGGTCACCACCTCGACCAGCGGTGCCGCGTCGACCATCACCTGGTCAATGTCCTTGTACGCCTGCGGAATCTCGTCGATCCATTCCTTGCCGTGGCGGTACTCGATCCCCAGCATCGCCTCGGCAAGATCCTGTTCGGTGAACAGCTCCTTGGCCTTGGTCCTGCTGAACCGGCGGCCGGCCCCGTGTGGGGCCGACCACAGGCCGTCGGCGTTTCCCTTGCCCCGCACGATGTATGACCGGGTACCCATCGAGCCGGGAATGATGCCCAGCTTGCCTTCGGTGGCATCGATTGCGCCCTTGCGGGTCAGCCACACGGTTTCGCCGCCGATGGTGGTCGGCACCGTGTAGTTGTGGTGGGTGTTGATGCGCGCGATCTCCACGCGCTGTGCCTGAGCCCCGATCCACTCTGCGAACACGTGGATGAACCGGTCCATCATCTCGGCACGGTTGAGGTAGGCGAAGCGCTGAGCCCACGTCAAATCTTTGATGTAGCGGTCGAATTCGGGTGTGCCCTCCTGAAGGTACGCCAGGTCGCGGTTCGGCAGCCTGATCGATGGGTCAGCCGTGCACTGGTCCAGGGCGATCTTGATGTGCCGTTGCGCGATCTTGTTGCCGACGCCGCGGGAGCCGCTGTGCAGAAACAGCCAGACGTTGTCGTCGGTGTCCAGGCACAGTTCGATGAAATGGTTGCCGCCGCCGAGAGATCCCAGCTGCTGCAACCACTTCGGGCTGTGCGACAGGTCGACGTCGAGGTCCTGCTGTAGCTTCAGCAGCTCGTCGTGTTTGCGAGCGGTGAACGAGAACCGTTGCAGGCTCTTGTTGTAGTTGCCGGGGGAGAGCGGGATCGCATCCTCGACCGCTTGGCGCAGTGCCGACAGCTTGGGTCGGTAGTCGCCAAACCGGCCGGCCAGGTCCTGCTCGGTGAAGCGGGTCTTGGCCGCGACCATGCCGCAGCCGATGTCGACGCCAACCGCCGCGGGAATGACCGCGCCGCGGGTGGGGATGACGGTTCCGACCGCCGACCCCTTGCCCAGGTGCGCGTCGGGCATCAGTGAGACATGCGGGTGCACGAACGGCATCGACGCGGTGACCTTGGCCTGCTCGACGGTGTTGCCGGCGATGTCGGTGGCGAAGTTGAGCAGCTTGGGCCCGAGCTGTTCGGGCATGACGGTCTCCTAGAAACGTGGGTCGGCTGGTGAACGGTATTCCCCCTGACGTGCCGTTTGCAACGGAATTTTGGCCGGGGTCGGAGTATCGGCGCTGGTGAGGGCGCGATTTGGAGAGGTCGCCACGCGTTGGGTAACCTTGCGTTTACCGACGCGGGGTGGAGCAGCTCGGTAGCTCGCTGGGCTCATAACCCAGAGGTCGCAGGTTCGAATCCTGTCCCCGCTACCAGCGGAAATGGCCCTCGGAGGAGACTCCGGGGGCCATTTTCATGCCCGGTGGGAACACTTTTGGGAACATTAGGGTCGGTAACGAATATTTGGACCTCCAGTTCGAAGCTGTCAGAGGTCGGCTGGGGGAGCCGGCTGCGGGCGAGCTATCGGCGGGATCGCCTCACTTCGGCGCAGCGCGGTCAGGCGCTCTTGGTTGGTAGCGACATCGCCAAGTTGATCCGCGCCGGGCTGGGCGTTGTCGCCGAACCTGCCGTTGGGTGGCCCCCTGTGATCCAGATCGGCAAGGCGATACTGGCGTGATTCGGTGCTCTCGCAGACTGCAGAGGCTTAGCGGTTGCCCAGGCGCGCCGAACGTGACTCGTCGCGCAGCGATGTCGTGGGTCGGTGGTACGAAAGTTGTGGTCAGGTAGCAGGACGCGGACGGAGCGGTTGCATGAGGTTTAAAAGGTTGGAGATCAGGAACCTTCGAGCCGTAGAAAATTTTACGGTCGACGCCTTGGGCGATTTTGTCGTAGTAGCCGGTCAGAACGGATGCGGCAAGTCTTGCGTTTTTGACGCAATTCGGCTGCTGAAGTCGCTGTATGGCGGCTATCAGGCAAACGAGCACCTCCAATGGTTTGGAGAATTCGCGATCAACGTACAAGATCAGAATGCACTTGCGCGAATGTTTAGAAACCCTGAGTCGCGCATGCTGGTTTCCGCAGAGCTCGAGTTCAATCCTCAAGAAATATCCTATCTTAGGACCAATGCGCAGAAGCTCGCTTTACCGATTGCGTGGCAAATTGTTACGGGTCAACCCTTCGATTACTTTTCATTCAATCAAATATCCGTAGCAACACAATTTGCGCACTTGAAGCCTCGTGTCGACGAAGAGCTAGGGACCCTTGTTACTGCGCTAGGTGAAGCCTTGACTCGACCGACGCACAATCTGAGTGTGTCAGTGGACAGCCGTGGCAACTTGCAATTAGAGCGTTGCATTCCAGCTCAAGTTGCCTTTCAAGCGTACGAACCTGATCACTTAGGTATTATCGAATACCATAGCGCGTCTCGCGCGTACACGCGCCAAGATGTCGGCGGTATTAATTTGGATTCGCGCCAATTTCAAGAGCAACGACGCCAACATGGTCTCTATAATTGGCAAGTGAAATACCAGAATATCAAGACTGAACTGGCGTCAGCCTACGTTCGAGGTTTGATCACTAGCGCAGCGGGCGGCGAGCCGACGGCCAGCGGCAACCTTGAGGAGACATTGATAGATCTGTTCAGTACATTTTTTCCCGAAAAGAGGTACCTAGGAGCGCGCGCTCTGCCTAACGGCAACTTAGAATTTCCAGTACAGCTTCCCAGCGGACGAACGCACGATATTGATGATTTGAGTTCTGGCGAGAAAGAGATCCTGTACGGCTATCTGCGATTGCGTAATTCCATACCGAAGGGCTCAATTATACTGCTCGATGAGCCCGAGCTGCACCTAAATCCTAGCTTGCTTCAAGGATTCGCGGATTTTTATTACCGGCACTTGGGCATTGCTCAGGGAAACCAGATATGGATGGTGACACACTCCGACGCCCTTCTGCGGCAAGCCGTTGGAAACGCAAATTACCACGTTTTCCATATGACTCCCGCTTCCGCGGACGACTCAGGGGTCAACCAAGCTTCCAGTATCTTTCTTGATGACGAGCTTGAACGTGCCACCGTCGACCTAGTCGGAGATCTCGCGACTTACCAACCGCACTCCAAGGTGGTTATATTTGAAGGTGAGGGAACAACTGGGTTTGATGTATCGATGGTACGACGGTTGTTTCCTGAATTTGCACGTCGAATAAATTTGGTCAGTGCAGGCAATAAATCGGGAGTTAAGAATCTGTATTCCATTTTGGAAGGTTCCACTCACCAGATGGGCGCACTAGAGCGATTTTATGCTGTGACGGACCGGGACCACGAAAGTGCAAAGCCCCCCGCTCTAGCATCGCGACAGTACAGCTGGGATCGTTATCACATCGAGAATTATCTTCTCGAACCAGACGCTCTCCGCGCGGTTGTACAGTCTGCAGGTCAAGGTACGGCCTTCAGTTCCGACGAGGAGGTGTTGGCCGCACTTAAGAATTGTGCTGCCCAGCTAACTGATGGCCTAGTGCTGGAGCTACTGCAAAAGGAGATTAACGATACAATTGTCTCGATGATAAACGTTCGAGGTGATCCCGAAACCGATAACTATGTCGGAGCAATTTTCCCTTCGATAGAAGCCAGCATTGCACGTGTAACTGACAGTTCACGTCATTTCACGACCGAAAAGCTCTCCAAGATGGGGGAGAAGTATGAGGTGAGATTCCGAGAATCGTTAGAAAACGATACCTGGCTTAACGATTTTCCGGGACGTAAGATTCTCAAACGTTTCGTGGCTTCCCACTTGAGCGGTATCAGCTACGAGCCGTTTGTTAATCTAGTTCTGGACAAGCTTGCCGAAGAGAATCGACAGCCGGTTGGAATGAAAAATATTCTTGACAAGATAATGAAAGCATAAGGAGAGCGTGTTACCTATTCACACGTCAATCATCGGTGGAGTTGGTGAGGTCGACCATGCATTCCCCAAAGTCGGCGACGACCCGCAGACTCCCGCCTAGGGCGGAGACGTAGGACTGCAGGGTTCCGAGTTCGGTGTGCGACAGGTCGCCGTTCTCCAGCTTGGACACCCGGGCCTGGGAGACGCCCATGAGAGCCGCGACATCGGCCTGACGAGCGTGACCGTGTGCCTTGCGAATGTCAGCGAGGCGTTGGGCTTGGACAGCGTCGTGCATCTCCTTGCGCGTCGCCTCAGGGCGCGCTGGGTCAACGCGGCCCCGAGCAACTGCCTCGGCGCGGATCTCACGCCAGTTGCGCGCCATCGTCATTCACCTCCTCGTATCGCCGGTCGGCGATCGGAATGTTCTCGTCGTACCAGTCTTTCCAATTGCCAGCCTTATCGTCGCCAAGCAGCAGAATCGCCTGCCGCTGCGGGTCGAAGATGAATAGAAGCCGGATGCTGGTGCCGGCTGGCCGCAACTCTTTCATGCTGTGAAACGTCGATCCCTTGACCTTGTCCACCGTCGGACGGCCCAGGGTTGGTCCTTCGAGCTCGAGTAGGTCGATCGCGCCGGTGACGGCAGCTATCGCGTCCTCGTCGAGCGTGAAGTACCAGGTTTCGACCTCCTCTAACAAGATCACATCCCAGAAGCTAGACACTAATATAACTTCAGTGTTATATGCAACATTCCGCGGTGGCGGCGCGTCATGCTGAGCCCTCTCCGTCTTCCCAAAGGTCGCCGAGCAGGAATTCAGCGGCCTGTTCTGCTGCCTCGCGATCGTCGTTTCCCAGCACATGGGCATACGTCTCGAGGAAGAACCCGACGTTGGCGTGGCCGATGCGCTCACTGATCACTTTCGGGCTGATGCCAGCCCGCAGCGCGCCGGTGGCGTAGGAGTGGCGCAGATCGTGGAAGGTGATGCGCGATAGGCCCGCCGCAGCCGCCAGTCTGTCGAAGCGTTGGCGGATCGTGTCGGGATGTGGCGGCCGGCCGTCCTGGTAGGTGAACAGGTAGTCGCCGGGGTGGTAGGCGTCGCCGAAGAATTCGCGTTCGCTGTCTTGGAACTGGCGCCAACGGCGCAGCGCCGCCACGGTGGCGCGGTCGATGGGAATTATCTGGTCGGCGTTGCGGGTCTTGCCGCCGGCTTTGTCGAGCGCTCGGCCGCCGACCACCACGCGATTGTCGTGCACGGTGATCTGGCCTGCGTCAAGGTCGACGTCGGACCATTTCAGGCCGCACACCTGGCCGCGTCGAATACCGGTGGTCAGTTCCAGCAAGAACAGCGCCGCGAAGCGGTCGTCGCGGATTGAGGCGAGAAAGGTCCGGATCTCCTCGGGCTTCCACACCGTGCGGCGGGTTCGCGGCCGGCGCGGTGGTTTGACGTTGCTGGCCGGGTTGTCGGTGATGTATTTCCACGCCACGGCGTCGACGAGTGCTCGGTGCAGGAAGGCGTGGACGTTGCGGACGGTCTTGGGCGCCAGGCCCGGCGGAACCGGTCTAGGCACTATGCCTGCTCGATAGCGCCGGACGGCGGTGCGAGCCGCGTGAATGGTTGCATTGCATGCCTCGGACAGCTGCCGTGGTGTCGGCGGGTTGCCAGCGGCGTTGCGTTCTGACCAGTACGCGTACATCACGGAGTCGTTGTCGCGCTTAACGCGGCCCTCTGTGAGCAGCTTGGCGTAGAGCCTGAGCAGCTGGGGCTCGTCGAGTCGTTGCAGACGCTCCGCGCCGATGTGGGGGATGACGTAGGTGCGCGCGTAGTCGCTCCAGCTGCGCCATGTCGTGGCATCGAGCGCGGGCTCGACCGCGGCGAGCCATTCGGTGAGGAACTGCGCAACCGTGCGGGTCGACGGCTTGACGACTCGGCCGCGGTCGGCGTCGCGCATGGCATCTCGGCAGGCTTTCCAGGCCTCGCGCTCGGTGTCGAAGCCTCCTTTGGTGATCCAGGGATACCGCCCGGTCGAGGGGTAACGCTCAGGGAGGCGAAACTTGTAATACCACACCGAACCGCGCTGATGCACAGTGCCTTTCACGATGCGACCAGTTCGCGTAGGCCGTCGGTTACCACGTAGATGCGGCCGCCGAGCCGACGAACCGGCAGCTCGCCGGAGGCCACCAACCGATAGGCTGCGGCCCGGCTGATGCCGAGCAGCTGAGCGGCTCGGGGCACGGCGAGCAGCAGGGGAAGGTCACTGAACACGTTGTTCTCCAAGATAATTCACCACCTTTCCACAATTTTGGACTGATTGTTTTTCGGATGATCGGGTCCTGTGGACTTGCGGGCTGCACTGTGGACAAAACTGTGCTGCTTCTGTTCCGTCTGGCTCGGTGACCGTGATGGTGCGAGAATGCGCGTCTTCGCATTCACCACACCACGGCACACTGGCTACGGGCGGGTCAGGTGGGTATCCGAGATCAGTGAGACGCCGGGACAGCACCCGAACTGGATCACGCGCCCCATTCGGGTTCCGGATCAGAAGGTCGGTGAGATCTGCGGGCAGCCAGCCGCGCGCCAGGGCAGACTCGATGGCCGGTCGAAGACTGCGCGCGTCGTGGGCCCCGAGCTTCCACTCCCTGGTCACAGATTCCACGATCAGGACCGCGGCGTCGCCTGGTTCGGATAGTGATTGGGTTGATGGGTTCAAGGGGTCCCGCTGCGGGACCCTCGGGGGGTGCCGCTTTGACGCCGTCTCCGTCTCACTGCGAGACGGCCCCCGTCCCGCTGCGGGACGGGGAGGTCCCGGATCGGGACCGGGTAGAACATGCGGCGCCCGAGGATGATTCAGGTAGTAGCGGGTTGAACGCCGGGCCCCGGAGTCATGGAATTGCGGACGCCGGCTCATCAACCCGCGCGTCTCCAGATAGCTCAGCGCACGCAAGATCGTGCTTCTGCCGGCACCGGATTCGGCCATGAGTGTGCGAATTGACGGGTAGCACGAGAAGTTTTCGTCCGCCTTGTTTGCCAACAGGACGAGAATGAACTTCGCGACCGGATGTGCGATGTCCGAGTCTTTCGCCCAGGCAAGGGCTTCCCAACTCATGTTGAAGCGCTGATCACGGACTGCTCACCGACAGCCGTCTCGGCGGGCTGCGCCTCCCGGCGATCCGTCTCGCGTCGTTTCATGTCTAGAACGGTAAGCCACCTAATCGCGCTATGCGACGGTCGTATGAAATAGATTCGTCGAATTCCGCTGCGACACACACGATTACCGCTATGTACGAAACTCAATGAAACAACGTGAAACCCGCTGCTTCACAACGGCATCACTCGTACCGGGCTGTGGCTGACCGGAGGGCCATCATCGACGGCTCCCTTGCGCCGCTTGGCCCTGCTAATTTGGCATCGGCCGCAAAGGCTCGGAATGGTTGGATGGCTCCGCGTTAGCCATTGATGAGTCGTGCCCGCCTGAGTGAATCGAGCAAGCGCTGAGCGGCGCGCAGCGTGGGGGCATACGTGGCGGCGTTTAACCGTCCTGAGTCCGCTTCAGCAGCCAACGACTCCAAAACAGTGCGGCACGCGCGAGGTGACTTCAGCACGATCTGAGCGGCCTCGGCTGGACTGGAATGGACCTCCCTTGTCTCGATGCGGATGCGTTCCACGATCCGCTCGATGGGTTTCTCGACCACCTCGACCCGCACCGAAACCGCGCCGTTCTTGGCCGCGCGGCGCTCCTCGTAGGCCGCTCGCCGGCATTGTTGGGAGCACCAGATCGAGGGACGTCCGGGCTTGGGCGGCCAGGCGCTACCGGGCATCTCCGCGCTACATCTCGGGCATCGTTTCGTCGGCATGAAATGATGGTAAGAGATGCCTTACCAGTTAGATACGGACGAAATTGCGTTATCGTTTCGTGACCTGAGTGCAAGAGGTGTGATGTTCCGAGAGGCAGTGAAGTTAGGGTGGCCTAAGCATGGAAGGGCCAACTGTGCTTGCCGCTGGCAGGTCGCCGTAATCGAGGGAGAACATACAGCCGATGAATGACCGGCAAAGTTTGAAGCGGTATCGGTAACGTTTGTCACGCCATGAGTGATGAGGATGGTGCCAGCCTTCTCCCCGCGGAGACGCGTGCGCGTGTGCGTATCGACCAGCAACTGACTCAGGCAGGCTGGAAGGTCCAGGACAAAAAGGATCTCAACCTGTTCGCGGGACAGGGCATCGCTGTGCGGGAGGTCGTGATGAAGCCCGGGCACGGCCGGGTCGACTACTTGCTGTACGTGGACAAGGCCGTGGTCGGTGTCATCGAGGCCAAACCAATGGGTACGCCCCTGTCAGGCGTTGAGTGGCAGTCGGCCATGTACGCCGACGGGCTTCCGGCCGATGTGCGCCTCGCCGCCAAGACCCAGGACGACCGGCTGCCGTTCGCTTTCGAGGCATCGGGGGTGGAAACACACTTCACCAACGGGTTCGATCCCGAGCCGCGGGCGCGTCTCATCTTCAACTTTCCCAAGCCGGCAACGTTGGCTCGCATTCTGCGTGATGCCGATGCCGCGCCGGAGCGCCCGACGTGGCGCGCCAAGGTTCGAAATCTCCCGCCCCTGGATGCCGACCCGCTGCGCCCAGCGCAGGTCGAAGCTATCAATGGAGTCGAGAAGAGCCTTGCCGATCAGCACTTCGACCGATCATTGGTGCAGATGGCGACTGGGGCCGGCAAGACGTACACCGCGGTCACCGAGTCGTACCGGCTGCTGAAATACGGTGGCTTCAACAGGATTCTATTCCTGGTCGACCGCAACAACCTGGCCGATCAGACGCTGGCGGAGTTCCAGAATTACCGCACACCAGACGACGGTCGTCGCTTCACCGAGCTGTACAACGTGACCAAGCTGTCCAGCGCTGGGCTACTCGGGTCGAGCAAGATCGTGATCTCGACGATCCAGAGGGTCTACAAGTTCCTCAATGACGGTGAAGTCAGCGACGCCGACGACCCCAACCTCGATGACTTCACCCCGGATGTCCCGGTCACCGTGTCGTACAGCGAGGCATTTCCGCCGGAAACGTTTGATCTGGTCATCGTCGACGAGGCCCACCGAAGTATCTACGGGGTCTGGCGCGGCGTCCTTGAGTATTTCGACGCTCACGTCATCGGATTGACTGCTACACCGGGTAAGCAGACCTTCGGGTTCTTCCGTCAGAATCTCGTCTCCGAATACACCTATCCTGAGTCAGTCGCGGACGGCGTGAACGTGGACTTCGACATCTACCGCATCCGCACCCAGATCAGCGAAGAGGGTTCTCGGATCGAAGCCGGGACGATCGTGCCGAAAGTCGATCGCCGCACCCGGGAACAGAGACTCGAAATCCTCGACGAGGATTTGGATTATGGTGCTGCGCTCCTTGACCGCGCGGTGACCGCCACCGACCAGATCCGCACTGTTCTAGAGACTTTCCGCGATCGGCTCTTCACCGAGATCTTCCCGGGACGCTCCACCGTGCCAAAGACTTTAATCTTCGCCAAGGACGACAACCACGCGGAGGAGATCGTCACCCAGGTCCGCAAGGTGTTCGGCAAGGGCAACGATTTCGCGGCAAAGATCACGTACAACGTCCGCAACGCCAAAGAACAGCTCCAGGCTTTGCGGACGAGCCCGTCGCTGCGTATCGCGGTGACCGTCGACATGATCGCCACCGGAACCGACGTCAAACCGCTGGAGTGCGTGTTCTTTATGCGTGATGTGCGCTCCGCCCAGTACTTCGAGCAGATGAAGGGCCGTGGCGCGCGCACGATCACTTCGGCCGACTTCCAGGCGGTGACGCCCGACGCGGAAAACAAGACCCGGTTCGTCATTGTCGATGCGATCGGCGTGACCGAGCACCCCTTCGTAGAGCCACCGCTGAATCGGCAGAAGTCGGTCAGCCTCAAGAAGCTCCTGGACAAGGCTGCCGCCCTCACGCTTACCGAGGACGAAGCGGCAACTCTGGCGTCACGGCTGGCGAAACTCGAACTTGCGCTTACCGATGAGGAACGGCAGGAACTCGACGAGGTCGCCGGCCAACCTGTCCGCGACATCGTCAGGGCGCTCGTGGACGCTGTTGATCCGTCTACTGGATCGGCCGACGCGATCGAGCGGGCCATCGAGCCGATCGCGGCCAACCCCGAGCTGCGCAACCGCATACTCGAACTTCGCGCCGCCCACGATCGGGTCATCGACGAGGTCAGTAGTGACGAACTCGTCGAAGCCGGGGGAGTGGTCAACACGGATCGCGCCCGATCGATCGTGGAGTCGTGGCGGGCCTACCTTGATGAGCATCGCGATGAAATCACCGCGATTCAGGTTGCGTATGAGGCCGGTGAGCATCGAATCGACTTCGCCTATATCCAGGGGCTCGCTGCCCGCATCGCTCGGCCACCGCACAACTGGACTCCCGACATCATCTGGAACGCCTACGCCGCGATCGACGCGCCCAAGGTGCGGAACTGTGCCACGCACACCCTCACCGATCTCGTTCCACTGATCCGGTACACCATCGGCGTCGACGATGAACTCGTTCCTTACGGTGAGCGGGTGCGGGAGAAATACGCGGCGTGGTTGGTGCAGCAGGAGCAGGCGGGTGTGGTGTTCAACGACACCGAGCGCTGGTGGCTGGACCGGATGGTGTCGGTGATCGCCAACTCGGCTGGGATCCGGGTGCAAGACCTTGACGACGCGCCCTTCATCGAACGGGGTGGGACCGATGGGGCGTTGCGGGATTTGGGGGACAGGGCCGGAGATCTCGTCGAGCAGCTTAACGCGGAGCTGACCGCGTGAAGTGGCCCGTCCGCCCGCTATCCGAAGTCGCGGAGGTACGGCTTGGTCGGCAGCGAGCGCCTAAGCACCACCACGGCGACTCGATGCGGCCATACCTACGCGCTGCGAACGTGACCTGGTCTGGACTCAGCCTTAACGATGTCAAGTCGATGAATTTCACCGACGAGGAACTGGCCACGTACCGCCTCGAACCTGGAGACATCGTTCTAAGTGAGGCCTCCGGGAGCCCGAGTGAGGTTGGCAAGCCAGCGATTTGGTCCGGCGAGATAGCCGACTGCGCCTTTCAGAACACGTTGATCCGTGTACGCCCGCGCGAGCACGAGCCCAGGTTTCTGTTGCACTACTTCCGGTATCAGGCTCTCGTCGGCCGATTTGTCGAGCATTCACGAGGCGTCGGTATCCACCATCTTGGGCGGGCTCGGTTGGCAATGTGGCCGACGCCTGTGCCAACTCTGGATGAGCAAGGCCGCATCGTCGAACTCCTCGAAGACCACCTCTCCCGCCTCGACGTCGCAATGAAAGGCTTGGGCACGGCATTGACTCGAAGCGAGGCGCTCCTCACTGCCAGTCTTTGGCGTGCCACACATGGCCTGAACGGGGCCAGTACCGTCCAACTTCAATCGGTGGCGGAAGTCCGCCTCGGCCGGCAGCGGTCACCAAAAAATCACACAGGTGACCGAATGCGTCCCTATTTGCGAGCGGCAAACGTCGATTGGAACAGGCTGCGCCTTGATGATGTGAAAGAGATGCAATTCAGTAGCTCAGAAGAGGGGATATACCGTTTGCAAGCCGGCGACATCCTCTTGGCAGAGGCATCCGGGAGCGCCGCTGAAGTTGGCAAGTCGGCTGTATATCGAGGCGAACCTCCCAATGTCTGCTTTCAGAACACATTGCTGAGGGTGCGCTGCCGTGAAGTCGACCCGGATTTTGTGCAGATCTACTTGCTCGCTGAAGCCCGGGCGGGTCGGTTTCGCCCGGAAACGCGTGGGGTGGGTATTAATCACCTCGGGCGTCAACGTCTGGCCACCCTGCCGATCCAATTACCTTCACCAGACGTCCAGCGGGCCGCCGCTGCCGCGTGCCGTGAGTTGATGGGGCAGGTTGAGCGGCTTCGTGCGACCGTGCGCCGACAGATCGACGCAAGTGATGCGCTTCGCCGATCTCTTCTCGGCGCAGCCTTCTCCGCTCGTCTGACCGCCGCGAAGTTCGATTTCTCGCTGGCAGACGAGAAAATCGACACATGACTGGCAACCAGATCGAGCTATTCGGCGTTGCCAGTTTCATGCCGTGTCGGAGGTAGGTGGGATCATCAGTACGAGCGTTCTCCGCTGGTGAGGGCACAATTGAGCGGGGCCATCTGCGCTCTACCGTGGTGACGACTCGCTGGAGCATGGACTAAGGAGGTAGCTGCGATTATCAAGGAGATTGAGCTCCGTCTCGTTGACACTCCCGCTCCCAGCGGCGAGATTGCGGTCAGGGACCTAGCGGCCCTCGCGACTGCCCTGCAGGAATTGACGACTCGAATCAGCCGCGACGTGATCAATACGCCCGGGCCCGGCCGCACGAGGCAGTTCATGGAGGAACTCTCGCAACTGCGGCTCCATGCAGTTGAACCCGGAAGCACTCTCCTCCGATTCAGCAAGGGGCCGACCGACAAACTCGACGTCGACTTGCCCGAACAAGCTGTGGCGGACGAACGCCTCTGGGAAATTGTGCAGGCTATGGGCGAGGACCGTCGCCCCGATTGGGCTACCGATCGCATAGCGGAGAGTGCCGGCAAGTTGGTAAACGCCATTCAAGCCGCGGCGCCCACCGTAGTCCTGGGCTCGCCTTCTCGGCCTGACGTGCGGATTGTCTCGTCGGCGGTGCACGTCGAAACGTGGACGCCCATACGCGTTCACCTGGGAGGCATCATGACAGCCACCGGCCGACTGGAGAAAGTTGATCTACGGTCCCACGAGTTTCGTGTCCGCGACGACGTCGATCAAACCGTGGACCTCAAGCATGTCCAAAGCGATACCACCGCAGCGCAACTCGTTGGTCAGTGGGTGATTGCTCGTGGTGATGCGGTGCTGCATGAATCGGGTCGGCTCGTCGTGCTAGACAATGCCAGCATTTCGCGGGTTGACGATCCGGCGGCCGAGCATATGGAGCGCGGCGTCACGCCCCTTGACGAGATCCTGGCCGGCGCCCCCGGGCCAGACATCGACGGCGGACTCGACCTTACTGACGACGAATTCCGGGCGTTTCTTGAGGCGGCGCGTTCGTGAATCAGGTAGCGGCGACGGTGGTCGATACCGACGTCTTCAGCCTGATGTACCTACGCCGCGCTAACAGTGATTCGCGTGTCGCTGGTTGGCGCGAATACCTGACCGGACGGCGTGTGCTCATTTCATTTCAGACCAGAGCTGAGGTGCTTGCGGGCGCGCGAAGCGCCCAGTGGGGTGGTCGACGGATGGCCGAAACGATCGAGATTCTTGACCGTACGCCAACGATTCGTCCTGACAACGAAGTGGTTGACGCGTATGCAGAGCTGGCTGCCGAGTGCCGCAGGCTCGGCCATGGCTTGCAGGCCAGAGAGCACACCGGCGATCGATGGGTGGCAGCCTGTGCCATCGCCAAGCGGCTTGATCTGTTGGCCGGAGACGCGATCTACCAGGGCGCGCCGAACCTCGTCGTGCATAGCTGATCAGAAGGGCAAACCACTGTGTCTGATTCTCGGCGCCTGGTCGACAAACTCTGGGCGTACTGCAATGTGCTGCGCGATGACGGTGTTGGTGTCATCGAGTACACCGAACAACTCACGTACCTGTTGTTCCTGAAGATGGCACACGAGCGGGCGACCAGAAAGCTCAACCCGCAGCAGATCGTTCCCGACGAATACTCATGGCAGAAGCTGCTTGACGCCGAAGGAACCGACCTCGAAGTCCAGTACACGAAGATCCTCGTCGGATTAGCGCAACAGCCGGGCACCCTTGGCACGATTTTCCGCAAGGCGCAGAACAGAATTCAGGACCCGGCGAAACTCAAACGCCTCATCGTGGATTTGATCGACAAAGAGAACTGGTCCGCTTCGGGCACAGATCTCAAAGGCGACGCGTACGAGGCGCTGCTCTCCAAGGGCGCCTCAGACAAGGGGTCGGGCGCCGGCCAATACTTCACCCCCCGTGACCTCATCCGGGCGATCGTCGACGTCATCGATCCCACACCTGCCGACGAGGTCGTCGATCCGGCCTGTGGTACTGGTGGCTTCCTCCTCGTCGCACGTGAACACGCCGTGCAAGGGGCCGAGAACCTCACCCCGACGAAACGCAAACACCTGCGCGATGATTTCGTCACCGGATACGAACTCGTCGACGGAACAGCGCGACTGGCTGCGATGAACCTGCTGCTCCATGGCATCGGAACCGCTGACGGCGACTCACTGATCGAGGTTCGTGACGCACTCATCTCTGACCCGGGTCGACGCTGGTCGGTAGTGCTGACCAACCCGCCGTTCGGCCGCAAGTCGTCGTTGACGATGGTCGGTGCCGATGGTCGGGAGGTGCGCGAGGACATCGAGATCGAACGGCAGGACTTCGTCGTCACGACCAGCAACAAGCAGCTCAATTTCGTGCAGCACATTATGACCATTCTCGACATCAACGGCCGGGCTGCCGTCGTCCTTCCAGATAACGTCCTCTTCGAGGGTGGCGCGGGCGAGACGTTGCGACGAAAGTTGTTGGCCGACTTCGACTTACATACGATCCTGCGCTTGCCCACCGGCATCTTCTACGCCCAAGGGGTGAAGGCCAACGTCCTCTTCTTCGACAGGAAGCCGGCTTCCGAGCAGCCGTGGACTACGAAGCTCTGGGTCTACGACCTGCGCACCAACCAGCACTTCACTCTCAAGCAGAACCCGTTGCGTCGCCACCACCTCGACGAGTTCGTCGACTTCTATCTCAGCGGAAAGCCCCGTGACGAACGCGTCGAGTCGGAGAGATGGAAATCGTTCACCTACGAGGAACTCATCGCGCGCGACAAGGTCAACCTCGACATCACCTGGCTGCGTGACGAGTCGCTCGACGACGCCGATAACCTCCCAGCGCCCGAGATCATCGCCAGAGAGATCGTCGAAGACCTCACCGCCGCACTTGCGGAGTTCGAGGCCGTCGCGGCCGCCCTCGAAGCCGCTGCGAACGGAGACGCTGCCTCGACCTGACCCGCTAATGCGCACAGCATGATCGTGCTACCGGATGCGATTTTCAACTTCCAGGCGCATCGACCTTTGAATGGGCAGCAAGAACCGTATTGTAAGGTTCCGGGCAGGTGAGCTAGCAATTCAGAGCGGATCCAAGCTGCCTGCTGTCAGGTTAATTCTTCGAGCAGGAGATCAAGCGCCGCAATGGCATAATCTGCCGCTGCTTTCGTTACTTCGTCGCCAGATCGCAGCGCGACGCCAGGATGCACATAATTTCGCCATTTCCTACACACGCTGTCTAAAATTTGCGCGGTTTTAAGCGCGATATAACGCTGGGCGCTCCGAGTGTTTTGTGGGTCATCGCGGAACCCGGGACACGCAGCTTCAATAAGCTCTTGAAAGCCCAGTTTCAACGCATTTGTCCGCGACATCGTGGAAGAGTTGACCACTATATCGAGCAAGACACCTTCAATCGCCACGCCTGCCATCACTACCGATGCTCGGTAGTTGCCGGCTACGCGACATCGAGCCGATTCTAGTCGGTCAGTCATTACAAATTCCCGAAGCGAGGAATCTTTTATGCATTTGACGCCGGTGCGGTCAGGCGCAGATTGCATTTCAAGAAGTTGGGGAAATTCGCTATCTAGCCACCAATCAGGCGGAGCTGACCTGAATCTATTAATCGACTGGCGGTACTTATCCGAATCCAGCTGTGCTTGCCATCGGTCGAGATTGTCCTGTAGCGCTAGAGAATGCGACAGGGCATCCCATGTCAATTTGTTAGATTCGCTTGATTTGAACACCAACCGTGGCGCTTCAACCCAATGGCTTAGCCTTTCGCCAATAAATTGGTTATAAACCGGATGGTGACCGCTGTGAGCGGAATTCTGAAAGAATGCCGCAGAAAACATGGCCAAGGAGGCAAGATCCATGGTCCGATCGAATCGGCGCGTGTGGGGCCCACGGTATTTCTCTGCAGGCAGCAAATATAGTGCGCCCTGTCGATTTATCACCAAATACTCGACGCGTGACTTTTGATTGATGCCGTCATTTTCGGCAATGATGTTTTCGACGATGTCCTTGCCTAAAGTTCGCGGTTCGTTAGTGCCAATCAAAAGCGCGACTATCTTGTCTATGTCTTTCGCGACTGACTCCTGAAAGTCTAACGCAGGAAAATCCAATCTGAACTGGATTCCAAAAAAGGCAGCCTCTGGGTATCGAAAGGCTTGAAAATTGGCATTGCGGTCACCATGCGCCAGAAAACTCACCATCCGCAGGGCATAGTCAACTGCGGGTATTCTGCGGGAAGAGCGCAGGGAATATAGCTTACGAAAATTCCCATTCTCGACATCGGATCCATCTATATCTATAGTCGCCTTCACTCGGGTTAGCAAAACTCCTGGAAATAGCTCGCCAGAAACCGCGTTGATGGTTCCAGTGCCCGCACCCATTTCCAGCGGATCAGACGGAAGGCGCGTAATTTCCCGCGAAAAGATGTTCGAGTCCCTGGTAAGTAGGCGGTAGAATCCGTCTGAAGGCCTTAACGTGTACGGCGCAACCAGATATGGTTCTGGAATATCGAATTGGGTTACCAGTCCTGGGTGGGGTTTGACGTCGAAGTATCTGCCGACCCGCGGTTCGGTCCAGGAAAGCGCAGGAACAGACGTGGCGGCGATCCACTGCACCTGCAATTGCATACGGTTCTCCTCGATGCCGTGGCGCATCGAGGACTCGAACCTCGCCCGCGGTAAACCGCGTCCGCCCCTCGGTGGCTGCGCCCAGAGTCTGCGCAAACGTCTCACGCAACGCACGCCAAACTAGCATCAACGTCTCTAGGGTTCAGGTCAATGACACTCGAACTTCATCAAAACGCTGAGGGCTATAAGGCACGACCTGAAACCGACCCCCGCCGCAAGAGCGCCAACTCGATCGGCTGGCTCGTATCGGTTTGTCCGCGGCACGTAAATTCTGACCCCGGCTGCCGCCAGGGGGTCAATTTTCAGCCGCCGCCGACATCGGTTGCCAATGCTTGCCCTCGCTTGCCGCTTCAGCCTGAACCCTCCCGTCAGGGTTGGGAACAAATTTGGGAACATGACGCCGCGAAACCGGCTAAAATCGCTGCGATGCAGCGGGAGCGGTGAGACGCCGCGCCCCTTCTGACCTGCATCTTTGAGACTAGGCGAGCGTGAGCAAACCCCTGGCCCGTAGCTCATAACCCAGAGGTCGCAGGTTCGAATCCTGTCCCCGCTACAAAGTGGGATGGCCTCCGGAGACTTCTCCGGGGGCCATTTTTTTCCCGATAGGAACCTCGTGGGGAACATTCGCCAAGCTAACGGTTTCGTGGCGGTCCACGGTCTGAGATCGAGTAATCGAAGGTTCAGCAGGCGGTAGGTGGGAGGAGGCTACGATCGCGAATCATGACTGAAGGAGCTCCGCGACCGTCGGGACAAGCCCAGGCCGGCGAGATTGCCCCGCTCGATGTCAATGGCTCCGGAGTCCTTCCCCCGGTCGATGCCAAAGTGCGCCGACTTTTCTGGCTGCTCGAGCGCTTCGCGCCCTGGTTGGGATCACGGTGGGCAGTCGAGTTATGGTGCACCCCACCGATTCTCGAGTCTAGTCTGCGCATGCCGCCGGGTGTGTCCCCAGGCAGACCGATTGAAGCGTATTGGGATGGGCATCGGGTCGCCGGCGAGGAATGGGGCGAGGGGCCGCCGATATACCTGGTCCATGGCTGGGGCGGTCAGCGCGCGCATCTGGCAATCTTCGTCAAACCGCTGGTGGAGGCGGGGTATCGAGTCGTCGCTTTCGACCTGCCCAGCCACAACGAATCCGATCCAGGTGCGCTCGCGCCCGGGCGTACCACCGCCACCGAGTGCGCCGACGCGATTGCGGCCATGATCGAGGCCCATGGGCCAGCCCACGCGGTAGTGGCTCACTCACTCGGAGCGAACGCGACTGCGTTGGCGGCGGCGCAGGGCGCACCCGTAGGGCGCTTGGTCCTATTGGCGCCAATGGGCGATTTTCCCCTCTATCTCGACTGGTTCGCCGCACGCCACGGCTTCGGTCGCCGGATCCGCGCGGGTCTGCACCGCCGGCTGGAAAAGCGAATCGCTATGCCGCTGGAAGAGACGAACATGACGCGGATCGGTCGGCGAGCCAACTACCCGCCATTGCTCCTGATCCACGACCCCGACGACCCGGACAGCCCCTATGCCGCCACCGAGCGACTGGCCGCGGCGTGGCAAGGTGCACAATTTCTGACCACCAAAGGGCTCGGCCGCTTAGCGCATTACCGAATCCTGCGCCACCGCCCCGCTATTCGCGCCGGGGTGGAATTCATCGGTGCAACCACGAGCCCATAGCTCGATTCGAGGCTTGCGACTGGGCGTCAGGATTGCCCGTTGCCCCCGTCATTGGTGACGGAGTTGCCCCACCCTGTGCCGCCGAAGCCGCCGACGCCGACAGTGCCGCCGTGACCCCCGGCGTTGGGGAAGCCGCCGTTGTTGGCACCGAGGCCGCCCGTCCCGCCGCCAGCCCCGGACGTGCCGCCGCCACCGGGGAAGGGGAACCCGAGGGTCTCGAGGCCGCCACCCCCACCGCCGCCGCCGGTGCCGACGCCGCCGCTGCCCGCCGCACCTCCGGCACCGAATATTGCGCCGTTGGACGCGGAACCTCCTGCGCCTCCGGCTCCTGCGGCCCCGCCGGCGAATGCGGCCCCGCCGCCTCCACCGCCTCCACCGGCGCCGGCTGCCTGCAACACGGCGGTGCCCCCCGCGCCACCGCCGCCGCCGGCGCCGCCCGAGCCGCTGCCGGGTGCGCCGGCGCCACCACCGCCACCGGTGCCGCCAAGTGCTTTGGCGACGACGTTGCCGCCGGTTTGGGTGGTGGCGGTGCCGCCGGTGCCGCCGGTACCGCCGATGCCGCCGGTGCCGCCGCCGCCGGCGAAGGCGCCACCAAGCCCGGCATGGCCGCCATCCCCGCCAGCGCCGCCACCACCCCCGCCGCCGCCGACGGCGGCGATGAGGTTGGCCGCGTCGGTCTGAGCGGTTCCGCCGAGGCCGCCGGCGCCGCCTTTGCCCCCACCGCCTCCGCTCCCGTTGACGCCGCTGCCGCTGGTGTTGCCGCCGGTCCCACCGGCGCCGCCGTGGCCGCCCTGGCCGCCGTGGCCGGCGTAATCCTGGGCGAAGGTGCCGTCGTTAAAGCCGCCGGTACCGCCGATACCGCCGGCTCCACCAGTGCCGCCCGCACCGCCGGCGCCGGCCTGCCCGTAATACCCTCCGCCGGGCCACACCCCGGTGCCGCCCGCCCCACCAGCTCCTGCGGCACCGCCGTCGCCGCCGCTGCCGCCGGCTCCGGCAATCGGTCCGCCGTTGCCGCCGCTGCCGCCATGGCCGCCCGTGCCGCCGCTGCCGCCGAGACCGCCCATCCCGCCGGTCCCGCCCAGCAGAGCCTGATTTGCGCCGCCGGCGCCGCCGTTACCGCCGGCCCCGCCGTGAAAGCCGCTCCCACCCGCCCCGCCGGGCGCGGCGTTGTTGGAGCCGGCATCGCCGCCGCCACCGGTGCCGCCCGTGCCACCGGTGCCGCCGGCACCGCCGAACAGGGAGAACAATTGCCGGTTAACCCCACCGGCCCCGCCGTCGCCGCCATGGCCTCCCGGTCCGTTGAAGATGTTCACCCCGCCGCCTCCACCGGCCCCGCCGGCACCCGGAGCGCCGCCGCCGAGGAGCCCGTTCGCCCCTCCGGCCCCGCCGTTTCCGCCTGAGCCGCCGAAAAATGCCAGGCCCTTCCCGCCGGCCCCGCCGTCACCTCCGTGGCCCCACAAACCCGCAGATCCGCCGGCACCACCGGCCTGCCCGGTGCCGCCGGAGCCCCCGTTGCCGCCGTTGCCGATCAGCCATCCGCCGTCGCCGCCCCGCTGCCCGGTCAGCGGCGCCCCGTCGGCTCCGTTGCCGAACAGCGGGCGACCCGTCAACGTCTTGACCGGGTCGTAATTGAACAACCCGGTGGCCTGGATCTGACCAACCAGGTTCGTCAGCGGGTCCGCGGTGGCCGCGGCATTGGCCGCCTCCGCGGTTGCGTAGGCCCCGGCTCCCGACGTCAACGTGTGAATGAATTGCTCATGAAACAGGGCCGCCTGCGCGCTGAGCGTCTGATACTGCTGGCCGTAGGCGCCGAACAACGCAGAGACAAAAGCTGAAACCTCATCGGCACCCGCCGCCAGTACCGCCGTCGTCGAGCCCGATGCGGCCGCCCTGGCGGCTTGCAGCGTCGACCCGACACCGGCCAGATCCGCCGCAGCCGCATCTACCAATTCCGTTGCCACGCTTACAAATGACATGGTGTCCTACCTTCACCTCAGAGCCACAAGAAGCGACGAACGCTAGGGCGTGGTGCCCTGCTGGAAGATGCCGGCGAGGTTGTGACCGATGTTCTCCACGCCCGACACGAAGTTGTACGCAAGCCCGGCGCCCAGTTCGCCGACGTTGGCCACGCCTGAAACGGCGTTGCCGAAATTCGAGAATCCCGAGGAGATTTGGCCGGTGACATTGAAGCCCGAAGTGCCAAAGTTGAGGAACGGGAACGGATTCGTGTTCTGGTACCCCGAGACGAAGTCGCCGGTGTTGAAGAAGCCGGAGCTGGCACCGACGCCCGTGTTGAAGAAGCCTGACGAGGGGTTGGCGGTGCTGTTGAAAAAGCCTGGTGCCGAGGGGATGTCGATGTGGGCGACCGTGACGGGGTCCGTCGTGATGCTGGGGACGTCGATGGCGGGCGCGTCGAAGGGGAAGAGGTTGACACTCTGAATAACCACCGTGGGCGTCAAGGGGCCTGGGGGGATGGTGATTGTCGGCGTGTCGAAACCGCCCAAATTGATGGGGGGAACAGTGAAACTGTTCGTCGAAATTACCGGTGTGTTGTAGCCCCCGGGTGCTCCGATGGTGATGATCGGGGCGTTGAACGACGTCAAACCTATCGTCGGCAGGTTGAAGGCGGAAATGAAGCCCGCGACACCATTTTGAGTTATCTGGTTACCGCTGTCATTCGCTGAGTAATACTGTATTGGGAACCCTGGATCACCAATGAGGATCGGGGGGATGAAAACATTCGTGAGATTGATGTAGGTGCCAAGGCCGTCCAACTTCCCGAAGGTCTGGAAGGGGTCGCCTCCAACTTGGAAATTCGCGGCGAGCGGAAGATAGATCGACGGTGCCTGTATGAAGGGCAGGTTGAACTTACCAATGGCTATCGTGGGTGCGGTGAAACCGCCCACGGTTACCGGTGGTGTCGAGAACTGTGGAATATGCACACTCGGCAGGTTGATGCCGGGAATCGTTATGGTCGGCGCCGAGAACCCGCCTATGTGGAAGGACGGTATGGAGAACGTGGAGTTGTTGAGGATCGACGGTATGACCATCTTCGGCGCAAAGAATCCGCCGATGTGGGCAGACGGGATATGAATCGGGGGCAGGGTGAGGGCGGGTAGGCCGATATCGACGTGCAGACTGCCCTCGAAGTTGCCGGTGTAGAGCATTCCGTTGTTGAAATTGCCGCTGTTGAACATCCCGTTGTTGAAACTGCCGGTGTTGAAGGCGCCGGTGTTGACGTTGCCAAAGTTGTACGTGCCGGTGTTGAAGCTGCCGATGTTGAAGTCGCCGGTGTTCACCCAGCCGGGGTTCACGGAGCCGGTGTTGTAACTGCCCGCGTTGAAAGCGCCTGTGTTGACGGCGCCCGAATTGAATATGCCCGTGTTGAGGTTTCCGGAGTTGAAAAACCCGGAGCTGGCTAAGCCGGAGTTCGCGATGCCCGTGCTGAAGTCTCCCGAGTTGAAGAGGCCGAAGCTGCCTTTACCCGAGTTGAAGAAGCCCACACTTCCGTCGCCGGAATTGAACAAGCCAAAACTATTGGCGCCTGAGTTCAACTGGATGCCGACCTGGTTGTTGCCCGTCAGCCCGATACCGATATTGTTGTCACCCTTGTTGCCGATGCCGATATTGAAATTGCCGAGGTTGGCAATACCCTGGTTGTTGTTGCCCAGGTTCCCGAACAAGAAGTTGTGGCTGCCGGCGTTTGCGGAGCCGACGTTTCCGTCGCCGATGTTTCCGGATCCGAAGTTGGAATTACCGAGGTTCGCGTTGCCGATGTTGCCGAAACCGAAGTTTCCCATGCCTATGTTGTTCACGCCCGCGTTGGCCAGGCCGATGGCAAAGTCTATTGACCGTGTGGTCGCGGCGGGCAGGGCCGCGGCGGAAGCGGCCGTCGGCCCTGTGTTCAGCTGGCCCAGCATGCCGGGCAGATTCTGCAGGGGCCCCGCGATCGGCAGCAAGGCGGCAACGGCGCTGGATGCCTCGGCGTAGTAGCTGAGCATCGCGGCCACGTCCTGGGCCCACATCTCCGCATAATCGGCCTCGACAGCCGCGATCGCCGGAAAGTTCAGACCGAAAACGTTTGTCCGCGCGAGCTGTGACACCACCACACGGTTCAGCGCGATCAGGTCAGGATGAACCGTTGCCGCCTGCACCTTTTCGAACGCGGCCGCCATGGTGCGTGCCGCGGCCGCCGTCTGATCGGCTTGCGCGGACACCGTATTGAGCCAACTGACGTAAGGCGCCGCGGCCTCCATCATCGCCTGCGATGCCGCGCCCTGATAGGACGCTTCGGTCAACGTCGAGGTCACCGCGTCGAAAGACGTTGCAGCCGAGCCCAGTTCCGCGGCCAAACTGTCCCAGGCCTGCGCCGCGCCAAACATCGGCTCGAGCCCCGCACCCCCGAAAATCTGGGCAGAGGTGATCTCGGGTGGCAACACTAGAAAGCTCATCGCCTCAAACCTTCTTTCTGCCAGCACCTTTGGCATGCGTCTCACTGTGAGACGGCGCCGAGCGTCTATAGATTTTCGCGCTCGGCGACCGTGGTAAAGGGGTCGAAATACCCAATCGCGGGGACAGCCGGCGCCGGGCCGGCAGTGTGGGTATTTATGACGACGGCGAGATCGTCACTATGACCGATGCGGCGTCCGAGTAGAAACGCAGCCGAAAAGCACTGCCACTACTGGCAAACCGCGAGGCGCTTGGGCAGCCCTTCTAGCATGGACCAAGACGCGCGCAAGTGACACACTTCTGTCAACCGACCGGCCTGAGGACGTGATGCCGTGGATGGTCTTGAGATGGCGACCGCCGAGCGCACGGATCTGGCTGACCTTCTGGAGACTCTGACTCCGGGGCAGTGGGACAAGCCGTCGCTTTGTCGGGGCTGGCGGGTACGGGACGTGGTCGCTCACATAATGAGCTTCGACGGGGTCAGTCTTCTTGGCATGTCTCGCCGTGCCATCCGGGGTCGGATCCTCCACATCAACCAGGTAGGTGTTGATGAACTCGCATCCCTCACTAACGAGCAGCTTCTTCACAGACTGCGGGCCCGGCTGAGGCCGCAGGGCCTGGCCAGTATTTTCGGGGGCCGACTCGCCCTGCTCGACGTCACCATCCATCATCAGGACATCCGCCGTCCGCTGGGTATGCCCCGCCAGATCCCGGCCGAACGGCTTCGGTGGGTCCTGGGGGCATGCCTGTGGAGCCCCGAACTGCCGGCGTGGCGCCTCGCCCGCGGTTTACGCCTGACCCCGACCGACCTGGACTGGAGTCATGGTTCAGGACCGGACGTCACAGGACCGGCAGAGGCGATGCTGATGGCCGTCACCGGCCGGGGAAGTGCTATCGGTGAGCTTGCCGGCCCGGGGCAACCGGTGTTGGCAGACCGGATTGCCCGCTGAGCCCACTCGAGGCGGCAGGCGCGCGTCAGATCACTGGACGAAACGCACCGTCAGGCCAGGCGCAGATTTGTGGCCCCAGTGCGTGGGTGTTCTTGCCAGGCTTGCTGCCCCAGCAGGCCCAGTTCGATTGCCAGGAGCGTCAATTGGGGGCGACGCCGGCAACCGGTCTTGTCGCGGATCCGGTCCAGGTGCGATCGCACCGTCCGCAGCGATATGACCAAGCACTGGGCGATCTGCTGATCTGTTTTGCCCTGGGCGAGCAACGCCAGGAGCTCCAACTCGCGTCGGCTGAGCGTGTGCGCCGGCCGAGTGCGCTTCGGCGATGCCGTCGCTGGAGTCGGGCCGGCGGCGGTAGCGAGCCCGTTGCGGTAGCCCGCCGCAATCGCGCGGTAGCCCGCCGCGGTGGCAGCGTCGGCGGCCTCGCGGTACAGCGCGACGGCACTCTTGGTATCGCCGCGGTAGGCGGCGAGGTCCGCCGCCGCGCCGACGGCCAGCGGATGGCGGTCCGGACCAAGGGCGGCGCTGACGCAGTGACCGGCCTCGGCTTCGGACCCGGCCGCGAGCAGCGCAGGCACCACGGTGCTCACGACGAAGGGATCTGTGGTCAACACAGGTACCCGTGCCAGCAGCGTTCTCGCCGCGTTGGCGCCGGTCTCGGGGTCTGTGCCCCGGGCCATGGCCAGTTGGACGCGGGTAGGACCGCAGATGCGGTGCCACCAGCCGTCGCGGGATCCGAGGTCGTCCAGGAGCGCCTCGGCCTCGGCGAGCCGGCCCTGCTGCAGCCGCACCCAGGCTAGAAGTTCGCGCCCGAGGAACGATGACATCCCGGTAGGTACGTCTTCCGAGGCTTCGAGTACAGCCAGGGCGGCCGCCTCGGTTTGGTCGATATCGCCCAGGAACCGGCTTGCCACCGCCTCGACGAGCGAAGCCAACACCTCGGGGGCCGGGCCCACATTGAGGGCGCGGGCGCCGCCGCGGATACGGTCGACGACCGATGACAGCTCGCCGGCCCGCATCGCCAATGCCTTCTGAAAGACGCTGATGATGATGCCGGCGCCGAATTCTTCGGGCAACCTCAGCCGCATCGCCTCCGCGATCCCACGGTCGATCACGGCAATACCTTCGTCGCGGCGCCCCAGCTCGCACAGGGCCGCACCACGGTAGATCAGCGCCGCGGCGCGGGCATGCTTGGCCGCAGACTCCTCGGCG
This sequence comes from Mycobacterium sp., assembly GCA_003987775.1. Classification (GTDB taxonomy): domain Bacteria; phylum Actinomycetota; class Actinomycetes; order Mycobacteriales; family Mycobacteriaceae; genus Mycobacterium. The sequence continues at coordinate 39,480 of RXJD01000008.1, read as the reverse complement.
AGCGCCAGCGCACGATCGGCGCAGGCGAGACCCGCCTCACCTTCCAGGTTGGAGTCGTGCCACATCGCCAGGCGCGCGTATAGCAAGGCCAGATCCGGACCTGGCAGCGCGGTTTCGAGTATCAGACGTGCTCGCTGGAACGCATCGAGAGCGGCCTGCTGCTCACCAAGGGCCAGCTGTACGGAACCCAGGACGATGAGAAGCTTTGCGGCCAAGGCGTGTTCGTTTTCTCCCAGCAGTTCCACACCCTCTTGCAGCGGGGTGATCGCGGCCGCCGGATCGCCACTGGCCAGCAGCATGCGGCTCCGCTCACATAACAGATTGCTGCGCTTGACGGGATTGACGACATTGAACAGCGCGTGGTCGTACAGCGTCGCGGCCTCGGCGAAAGCCCCTGCCCGCGAGGTCATTTCAGCTGCCTCGGCGCACACCGGAGCGGCGTCGGCCGCACGTCCTGCAGCCAGGAGGTGCCGGCCCCGCTCGATCGCCGGCGCCGGCGGCACCGCCGCGGCGAGCGCGTCAGCAGCTCGGCTGTGCAAGGTTGTGGCTTCCCAGACCGGCACCGCGTCGCGCACGGCCTCATGCGTGAGAGCGTGACGGAACCGCAGCCGGCCGCGGTGGGCCGGGTCGGGTTCCACCAGCCGCGCGCGGGTCGCGGCGCTCAGCGCAGCCCACACCACGTGGGCCCGGAGCCCGGTCAGCTCCGGCAGCAGTCCGGGATCGAAGGTGCTCCCCAGCACCGCCGCAGCCATCACGACGCGCTGGTACTGGGGCTCCAGGCGATACAGCCGCCGCAACACGCCCAACGCCAGCGTGTCGGGCAGATGTAGCCCGGAAAGCTCCGAGCACTGCCACCCCCCATCGCGCCGGAAGATGTGCCCGGACCTGATCGCCGCTTCCAGCAACTCCTCCACCGCGTATGGCACACCCTCACTGCGGTGCACGAGCATGTCGACCAACTCGCTGCTCACTCGCTCGACCTCGAGCCGAGCGCACACCAGACGCTGGACATCTCGTCGGGCCAATGGCGACAAATCCACCACGCCGGCCAGCCCGGCGCGTCGCCACCCGTCGAGCATCACGCGCACCGGGTGGGTCGTACCGCCTTCGTCCGAGCGGTCCGTCACCACCAGGAGCAACGGAAGCTTGCGGGTGCGCCGGGCCACGAAGTCGATCAGGGCGCGCGTCGATGCGTCAGCCCAATGCACATCCTCGACCACCAACAGCGCACCCGACTCGGCCGCCACGGTGCGCAGCACCGTCACCACGCCCTCGAAGAGCTGCAGCCGGATCGGGGCACCGAACAGATCGTCGAGCGGGGGCACCCCGTTGGACAGTTCCGGGACGATCGCGCCCACCGCACCCGCCGCCGGCCCGAGCTGCCTACGAAACTCCGCCACGTCGGCGGTACTCAGGTAGGTGTCGATCGCTTCGCAGAACGGCAGAAACGGCAGGGCGAGCTCCAGCTCCCGGCACCCACCCCACAGCGCAGCACAGCCGCGGTCCTCGGCGCGGCGGCTGAGCTCCCGGGCGAGGCGCGTCTTGCCCATGCCGGCCTCGCCGGCCACCACCCGCACCCGGCCCGTTCCCCGGCGGGCATCGTCGAGTGTCTCTTCCAGGGCCGCGAGGTCTGCATCCCTCGCGATCAGCGGGATCACTGGACTTCACCAGACATGTCGCTCAGCAGGACGCCGAGGATTGCGATGGTCTTGTGCATGCCAGGTCCCTTCGTCGCACTTCTCTCCCGAATGCGCAGTGCGGGTTGGCCAAGCGTTAGCGACCCAGCGGGCTACCGATCCCAAGATTGCGGCGGTGAGACCGGGTTCCCGACCGCTGACTCGTCCCGACACCAAGTCACAGTTCAGGTAGCTCACCATCATCGTGCGTACGGAGGTGAATATTCGGCACGAATTTAACAAGGGTGAAGGGAGGACCGGAGTCTTTGCTTGGTGATCTCCTGCAATTCAGTGGTACGTGGCCCTGCAGCCGCTTGCGCGACAGCGCCTGCTGGAACATGTCTTCATCGAACCCGCGCAATCTTTTGGCAGGACGGCTCGATCCGGTTCGCCGATGTACCAGCGCAGCAGCGCTCGCTCGATGACGGGTACCCGCAGCAGACCGAAAAACGTTAAGGACGCGACGTACGCGACCGTGAGCGCCGGATCAACAATCGCGCGCAAGCCGTGCAGACGACGTCGTGACCGAGTTGACCACCCCGAGCACCATCTCCAGGGTGGCCTGCTCCGCCAGAGTCCGCTCCTCACCCGATTCGTACTGTGCTCGTTCAAGGTCGGCGAGCAGGGCGAAGACGACGGTGATCAAGCCCCGGGTGTGAAGCGCCCGAAGAGCGTCCGGCCAGGGCGGGGCAAGGGCTTCGAGGCGTCGCACGATCAGGGTGGTCGCGGCCCAGTCGCGCCGGCCGGTGAGGTCGATACCCGGGTAGTCGCGGATCTTCTCCATGAACCGCGCATGGAAGCCGGGAGCGCACGCACGCTGGTATTCGAAGACCGGTCCGAGCAACGCCTCCAGCAGTCCGCGGGCGGTGAAGTCGGCTCCTGCCTCGAGTGCGGCGAGCCGCTCGAGGCGTTGCGGTTCGAAGACGCTCTGTCGTGCCTCGACGACCGCGGTGATGAGTTGTTCCCGGGTGCCGAAGTGGTAGCGGATCGCGGCGCTGTTGCGCTGCCCGGCTGCGGCTACCACCTGGCGCAGCGACACGGCGGGACCTTGCTCGGCGATGAGCCGTTCGGCGGTGTCGATGAGCGTTACCCGGGCGGGTTCTCTGCTGCCCTCTTCCACGCCGCAGACTCTATCACGATCGTATTGCAGAAATAACCCATTTGTATTAGCGTGCCAAACGGCAGGGCGGCCGATTGCCGCTCAGACTCCGGAGGGTCCTCAATGTCTGAACTTGGTCAAATCCCCACCGATGCGGCAGCGATCACGCCCGAGCTCATCGAGCAGTTGATCGGCACCCTCAATCCCGGCGTCGGGGTGCGCGACCTCCGAGTCCGCAGGGTGTGGCAGTGGGGTGAGGGCGACGCGGTGTCGACGTCCGGACGCGTCGATCTGGAGCTGACGTACGACGGGGCGGGTACCGGTCTGCCCCGGCAGGTCGTGCTGAAGCTCGCTCGGCCGGACCTGCCGGCCTATCCGCTCTACCGCAACGAGGTTCAGGCGTACAGCCGCCTGTGGCCCTGGACCATGGTTCGCACCCCGCAATGCTTGGGGGCATGGTTCGACGCGGCCACCGGAAGTTTCGGCCTGGCCCTGGAGGACCTCACCGCCCGGGGGGCACAGTTTCCGTCCGTGGCGTCGTCGCCGTCGTTGGCGAGCCTGGAAGACGCCATCCGGCAGCTGGCGGGATTCCATTCCCGGCACTGGGGAACGCGCGCCGACTGGTCAGCCCCCGAGCTCAAGTGGGCGCAGACGCACGTTGCCGGAGAACTGCACGAACTGTTCACCCATCCCGATCTCGTGCCGGCGATGATCGCCGACGAGGTGGGCAACAACCTGCACAAGCGGGAATTGGTGCAGTCGGTAAACGAGAGCACGGATTCGCTGTACGAGAAGGTGCAGCTGGTCCAGCGCCATCAGTCACAGCTGCAGCAGACTCTGGTGCACGGTGACTGCCACGTGGGCAACACCTTCGTGCTCCCCGACGGCTCAATGGGATTCGTGGACTGGCAGCTCAGCGTCCGCGGCTACTACATGCACGACCTGTCCTATCTGATCGTCACCGGACTGGACGTCGCGCAACGGCGCGCCCACGAACGACGGCTCATCGACTTGCACCTGAGCCTGCTGCGCGGCCACGGCATCGAGGATCTGCCGACAGCCGCCGAGGCGTTCGAGGAGTACCGCCGTGCGCAGGCGTGGAACACCTACATCGGTTGGCTTACCTGCCCGGTGGAGAACTACGGCTGGGAGATCAACGTGGGCAACCACATTCGGCTGCTGACCGCCTACCGCGACCTGGACTCCGGTCGTGCCATCGAGGCGATCCGCTGAAGCGAAGCGGCACCGCTTCGCGTGCCCAGCCGCTCGGCCAGCCACGGCAGCGTCACCGCAAAGGCATTCGCGGCCGACGGCCAGTCGTGTTTGCCGGGCAGCGCGATCACCTCGCAGGCAATGCCGCTGGCGGCACCCGTCTCGCACAGCGCCTCCGCGGCGTCTTGCCCCACGCCGTCGTGATCGCCAGACGTCCCGGGCACCGCGAACAGGCCGGACAGGTCGGTGTACTGGCCATGCCGGCCGATCGCCGTCCTGGGGTCGAACCGCCAGTATGCATCCGCTTCACCGCCGAAGAGCCGGTCGATAGTTTGTTCCCGGTTGCCGGCGTTCGGGCCCACATCGCCGCCTATGTCGACGAAAGCGCTGAAGGTGTTCGGGTGCATCACCGCCAGATCGACGGCACAGGTACCCCCGGAGGAGAAGCCGACCACGCCCCACTTCGGCTCTCCGCCAAGGCCGAACAGCTCACTGATTTCCGGAATCACCTCCGCGGTCAGGTGCTTCGCGGCATTGCCGCGCGGTCCGTCGACGCACTCGGTGTCGACCGTGAATCCACCGGTGGCGTCGGCGAAAACAGCGATCGGGGCGTTGCCGCCGTGCGCGGCGGCGTACGCATCGAGGGCGGTGGTGGCATTGCCGACGCGAATCCAGTCGGCCGGAGTGCCGAATTCACCTCCTATCATCAGGATCGCCGGAAGCGGCGTGGACGGTGTCCCGGCGAACCAGGCCGGCGGCAGGTAGACCCAGTCGCGGCGGTGTGAAAACCCGGACACCTTGGTGCCCGTCGTCACCGCCACCAGCTTTCCGTGTTGCACCGCAGCGCCTTTGCGCTGCAGGGCGTAGGCGGTTCCGATGTGAACCTGATCCTGCAGTGGCCTGTTGGTGAGCTGGCTCCATGCGGCATCAACGGTGGGGAAGTAACCCAGCCAGCTGTTGATCGTCAAACCGGTGCTCAGTAAGCAGAACGATGCCGCGAATACCGAGGCATTGCGGCGCCATCCGCCGGCACCACGCCACCCGGCCACGGCCGTGGCGGCGGCGAGTCCGAAAAGGAAGACCCACAACCAAAGTCGTCGTGGCGCGGGCTCACTGGCGATTCCGAGCGTGTCGTACGCCCAATGCGCCGCCGCGACGGTCACCGCCCCCGCGGTGACTGCCGACGGAATCCACACCAGGCGCCACCGCCGCCCACGCCACCCGATGGCATAAAGCAGCGCCACAGCGGTGACGAATTGCACCACGGCGGGAATAGTTCCATGCATCAGCGAGGCGTGCCCCACGGCGACCCTTCATTCGGCAGATCGACAGTGTTACCCGCAGCCGAGCGGTGAAAACGTGGCACGCCGCCGCCGGAGTTCGACGAGGTCTTTTCGGCTCCTGCGGGGCTGTTTATCATCATGGTGCGATTTGCCCATGACGGGTTTTCGCCGGCACTTCCTGGGAAGTTGATACCTACAGCAGGCGTGGCTCCTGGAGGGGGACGTGACGTCGATGTTCGACACGAGGGATCGGCATGGCAGCACTGAGAACGGGTGAAGGTTTCCCTGACGTCGTCGTCACCGGCGTGGCGTCCACGACGTCACTCGCCCCAGATGCCGAGGAAACCTGGCAGCAACTGTTGCAGGGCAGCAGCGGAATTCGCAAATTGGATAAGGACTTCGTCACCGAATTCGATTCGCCGGTGCGCATCGGGGGTCCGTTACGCGAAGAGCTGGACGAGCAATTCGGCCGCGTCGAGTTGCGCCGGTTCGCGTTCATGCAGAAGCTGTCGGCGGTGGTGAGCCGGCGCCTGTGGGAGCAGGCCGGCTCGCCCGAGGTAGACACCAATCGGCTGATGGTGTCGGTCGGCCTGGGCTTGGGCAGCACCGAGGACATCCCGCTCTGGCACAACATCTGGAAGGTCAAGGGCCTGAAGGCGATCTCGCCGATCTCGGTGCAGAAATACATGCCGAACGCGCCTGCTGCGGTGATCGGACTGGACCGCGAGGCGAAAGCGGGCGTCGAGACGTCGGTGATGGCTGACGCGTCAGGCACCGCGGCCATCGCGCAAGCGTGGCAGAACATCGTCCTCGGAGAAGCCGACATGGCGATCTGCGGCGGTGTCGAGACCGTGATCGAGGCGGTTCCCCTGGCCACGTTTTGGCAGCTCGGCATGCTTTCCACCAACAACGACGACCCGACCGGTGCCTGCCGCCCGTTCGACAAGCACCGCGACGGCATGGTGCTGGCCGAAGGCGGCGCGATGATGCTGGTGGAGACCGAGGAACACGCGAAAGCGCGGGGCGCGCCCATCCTGGCCCGGCTGATGGGCGCCGCCGTCACGTCCGACGGATGCGACGCCGTGCTGCCGGACCCGGCCGGTGAGCGCGCCGGCGACGCCATCAGCCGTGCCGTCTACCTGGCCGGACTGGCGCCGGCCGACATCGACCTCGTCAAGGCGCACGCGACGGGAACCACGTTCGGTGACGCGGCCGAGGCGCGCGCGATCCACCGGGCACTCGGTGAGCACTCGCCCGCCGTATACGCGCCGAAGGCTGCACTGGGAAATTCACTGGGGGCGGCCGGCGCGATCGAGGCGGTGCTCACCGTTCAGGCGCTGCGTGACCAAATCGTGCCGCCCACTTTGAATTTCACCGAACCGGACCCTAAAATCGCGCTGGACGTCGTCGCCGGCGAGCCGCGTCGCGGCAATTACCGCTACGCCGTCGCAGAGTCGTTCGGCTTCGGCGGAAACAACGTCGCGGTGGTCTTCGGCGCGGCCTGACTCAGCTGCGTACCTCGACGTCGTCGACCCTCGTGACGTCCTTGTCTCCCGGGCCGTGGGCCCGCCCGATGTGCGCTTCCGACCGCATCCGTTTGACCATGTGTGGGTAGTGCAACTCGAAAGCCGGTCGCTCGGAACGGATCCGGGGGAGTTCGGTGAAGTTGTGCCGTGGCGGCGGGCAACTGGTCGCCCATTCCAGCGAGTTGCCGTAACCCCAAGGGTCGTCGACGGTCACCACCTCGCCATAGCGCCAGCTCTTGAATACGTTCCAGACGAACGGGAACATCGACAATCCCAGGATCAGAGCCCCGACCGTCGAGACGATATTCAGCGGCTGGAAGTTGTCGGTCGGCAGGTAATCGGCGTACCGGCGCGGCATGCCCATGTCGCCCAGCCAGTGCTGTACCAGAAACGTGGTGTGAAAACCGATGAACGTCAACCAGAAATGGAACTTACCCAGTCGCTCGTCCAGCAGCCGTCCGGTCATTTTCGGGAACCAGAAGTACACGCCGGCGTAGGTGGCGAAGACGATGGTGCCGAACAGCACGTAGTGGAAGTGGGCGACCACAAAGTAGCTGTCCGTGACGTGGAAGTCCAGCGGCGGACTGGCCAGCATTACTCCGGTCAGCCCGCCCAGCAGGAACGTGAGCAGGAACCCGATCGAGAAGAGCATGGGAGTCTCAAAGGTCAACTGGCCCTTCCACATCGTGCCGATCCAGTTGAAGAACTTGATCCCCGTCGGCACCGCGATCAGGTACGTCATGAACGAGAAGAACGGCAGCAGAACGGCTCCCGTGGCGAACATGTGGTGGGCCCACACCGCAACCGACAGCGCGGCGATCGACAGCGTCGCGTAAACCAGCGTGGTGTAGCCGAATACCGGCTTGCGGGAAAACACCGGGAAGATCTCGGTGACGATGCCGAAGAACGGCAATGCCACGATATAGACCTCCGGGTGGCCGAAGAACCAGAACAGGTGTTGCCACAGCAGTGCTCCGCCGTTGGCCGGGTCGAAGATGTGAGCACCCAGGTGGCGGTCGGCGGCCAGCCCGAACAGGGCGGCCGTCAGTAGCGGGAACGCAATGAGCACCAGCACCGAGGTCACCAGGATGTTCCAGGTGAAGATCGGCATCCGAAACATCGTCATGCCTGGTGCCCGCATGCATACGACGGTGGTGATCATGTTGACCGCGCCCAGGATGGTGCCCAAACCGGCGATGATCAGACCGGTGACCCAGAGGTCGGCGCCGGCCCCCGGCGAGTGGACCGCATCACTGAGCGGGGTGTAGGCAGTCCAGCCGAACTCCGCCGCGCCGCCGGGCGTGATGAAGCCGGCGAGCACGATCAGTCCGCCGAACAGGAACAACCAGAACGAGAAGGCATTGAGGCGCGGGAAAGCCACATCGGGCGCGCCGATCTGCAGCGGCAACACCAGGTTGGCGAACCCGAACACAATCGGGGTGGCATACAGCAGCAGCATGATCGTGCCGTGCATGGTGAAGAGCTGGTTGTACTGCTCGTTCGACAGGAACTGTAAACCGGGGGCCGCCAGCTCGGCGCGCATCATGAGGGCCAGTAATCCGCCGATGAAGAACATGGTGAAGCAGGTGACGACGTACATGATGCCGATCAACTTGTGATCGGTGGTGGTGATCAGGTTGTAGACCAGATTGCCTTTGGGGCCGAGCCGGGCCGGGAACGGACGACGTGAGGTGAGTTGGGGAGACGGAGCCTCCGCGATCGACATAGGGCTGCGGATTTCCGCCTTTTGCCGCCCCAAACATCGTGTTTGAACGCGAACGGGGCCGGGCGCATGCGGCCAGCCAGGACGCGCTGGGCGACGAAGCGGGCAGCCCGATCATCGCGATGGACGGCCGGGCATTCTTCGGCCCAGTCCTGACCGCTCTACCCGATCCCGACGATCGGGTCGTGTTGCTGGACGCGGTGGTGAGTGCCGCCGGCGTCCCAGCATTTGCTGTCCTGCAGCGCCCGCACGGCTAGACGCACCGCGGCGCGCATCCACCCAGTCTTGCCCGGGACGCCAACCTGACACCTATTATTCGTCGGGTGTTCACCGGCGAGCTGTGCGCAGCGCAGTGGCGATCCCAGGCGGGCCGCCTGTGGGCGCCGACCGCCGTCGCGCTCATCGCTGCCGTGTTGATCGGCCTGCAGATCACGGCCAGCGGCTCGGGGTTCGTGGGTCCGCTGCGCAGCCTGGCCGGCGACTATTTCGGCACGCCGACGTCGGCCACCGTTCCGTGGGTGAGTCTGGGCGTGGCGATGGTCGGGTTGTCGCGCCACTACCGGCTCTGGTCGTTGTCGCTGGCAGCGGCCCTTGACGTGGTTTTCGCGGCGGTGCGGCTGGCGCGAGGGGGTGCGTGGACGCTCGGCAACGGTCCGCTGATCGTGCTCACCGGTTTGGCGGTGATCGTCGCGTGGCGGCGCTGGGCCAGGGAGGAACACGGCACGGCCCTGCGGGGAGTCGCTTTCGGCCTGCTGCTCATCATCGCCACGAAGGTCGGCGACAGCTGGTTGCGCATTACCGCGATCCTGCGGCCGGTGGTCATGGACGAGTACGCACTGCTGGCCGATCACGCCCTCGCGCAACCGTCGTGGTTACTGGGCCGGCTCCTGCATGCGGGTGGTCCGGTTCTCAACGCGGCGTTTCACTGGGTGTACATCGAATTGCCCGTCGCGGCAATGGTGGTCGCGATCTATCAACTGCGCAACGTCAGCATCGGCGGCTGGCCACGGCATTTCCTGATCCCGACATTCCTCGTGCTCGGCCTGATCGGGCCGCTGATCTACGTGTTCTTCCCGTTGGTCGGCCCGGATTTCGCCTTCGGGAGCGCGGGCCGGGGCTTCGAAGTCGGCGACTTCTGGCCGCACGCCGTGCCGCGGATCAATCTGTCGCCCAGAGCAATTGCCTTCGACGGATCAACCCCACGCAACTGCATGCCCTCAATGCACACGGCGTGGGCGCTGGCGGTGTTCCTGCACTCCCGCGGGGGACCGCGGTGGCTGCGGATAGGTGGCGCGCTGTGGCTGGTGTGCACCGTCGCCGCGACCCTCGGCTTCGGGTATCACTACGGCGTCGATCTTCTGGCGGGCGGGGTGCTGTGCCTGACGGTGGAGTCGGCGTTGCGGGAACCGGTGCGCGACCGGGTGTGGTGGCGGATCGGCATGACGGGTTTCGGCGCCGCGTTCCTGGCGGCATTGTTGGTGTGTTGTCGCTATTTCGCGGCGGACATGGCGCGCTTCTCGGTGCCCTTCGGGGTGCTCATCGTCGGCACGCTGGTGGCATTCAGCGCCGCCTTCTACGTGACCTACTTCGCCCGGCAGGCGGCGCCGGCCGACGACAGAAGTCTGCCGGTAGGCGGCGTTTTCGTAGGTCAGGGCTCGTCGGCTGTGTCCTGATGCGCCGCGGCGATGCCGTTGATGATGCCGGTGAGGAGCCGGTCGAGATGGTGGCCATCGTCGAACGCCCGTTGGCCGGCGACCAGCCGCAGGAACAAGCCACTGACGAAATTCAAGGTGGCAGAGACCTGTTCGTCGACGGTCGCCGGGGCGAGTTCACGGCCCGGCTGCGACCGGATGACGATGTCGCGCTGAATCCGGGTGAGCAGCTGCACGTTCTCGTGAAACACGGCCGTCAGATCCGGGTCCCTGTTGGCCTGCAGAATGAGTTCGAACCGGGCCTTGGTGCGGCTGAGCCGGGGCTCCTGCGCCGAGAGCATGATCAGGGCCGCCAGAGGAGAAATGCCGCCCGAGTCGTCCTCGCGGGGTCCGAGCACCGCGGACAGGTCGGCCAGGTCCAGCTCGCACACCCGCCGGGTGGTCGCCAACAGCAGCGCGGCGCGGGTACGGAAGTAGAACGACGTACTGCCGGCGGGCAGGCCGGCCCGCTGGTCCACCTTCGGGTGACTGAGGCCTTTGGCGCCCTCCTCGGCGAGCAACTGAATCGCGGTGTCGCACAACAACCTGCGACGGTGTTCACCCTTGGCCCTGTGTGGAGTCACGATGGGCTGGATCATACCGGCTATTGCGCCTAGGACTCTAAATCTTTAGAGTCACGGCATATCATGACAAATCCGCAGAAGATCAGTGACGAGCACGAGATCGCCGCACTGCTGTACCGCTACGCGCGCGCCGTCGACGGTAAGGACTGGGAGCTCTACCGTTCGGTCTTCACCGACGACGCGGTCATCGACTACACCTCTGCCGGGGCGGTCGCCGGCCCGCGCGATGAGGTCAGCGACTGGCTGAGCAAGGGAATGGCCGTGATTCCCTGGACCATGCACTACATCACCAACATCGAGGCCGACATCGACGGCGACACCGCGCGGGTCCGGGCGATGTTCTACAACCCGATGCAGCTGCCGGGCACGGCGGAGATGAGCGTATGCGGCGGCTACTACCACCACGAACTCGTCCGGACCCAAGACGGCTGGCGCAGCCGCGAGCTACGCGAGGAGAACGTGTGGTTCACCAATGCGCCTGGACAGCAAGGGCATTGATGACGCAGGGTCAGCAACCACCGGCCCCCAGGCCACCCGACGGCGACTGGCTGGGAACGCCGTTTTTGAAGTTCACCCGCGAGGGCGCCTTCGGAGTCTGCACCCTGGACCGGCCGGAAGCCCGCAACGCGATGACGCCGGCGATGTACTTCGGGATCAAGTACGCGGTCAATCACGTCGGCTCCGATCCCGATCTGGCGGGCCTGCTCATCACCGGCACCGGGGACGTCTTCGCACCCGGCGGCGATATGGGCGGCGGCGGTAGTGACAACTGGCTGACCTTCGGCTCGGCGCTCGGCATGGACGCGCTGCCCTTCGATACCCTGCGCCAGTCCGCCAAGCCGGTGGTCGCCGCGGTCAACGGACTCTGTCAGGGCGGGGGACTGCAGATCGCGCTGTGTGCCGACATGGCCGTGGTCAGCGACCGCGCCACCTTCCGGGTGCCCGAGCTCTACCGCGGCATCGCCGATACCTATTACAGCCAGATGCTCGCCCGGCTCATCGGTCCGGTACGGACCCGCGACCTGATGTTCACCGGCCGCACCCTGTCCGCCCACGAGGCGCTGGACTGGGGGATGGTGGCGCGCGTCGTTGCCCACGACGAGTTGCCCGTTGCGGCAAGGGAAGTGCTCGCACAGTGCTGCCGCACCGCACCCGCCGCCCGGGCAGTGATCAAGTCCAGCCTGGACAGCTACCTGGGCCTCTACGACCGGATCGGGATGCAGTCCAGCCTCGGCGCGCCCGAGTCGATCGAGGGCTTCCTGGCCTTCAAGGAACGCCGATCGCCCAACTGGGTGCACCCGAAACTACGGGTCGAGGGACGGCTGTAGGGCAGCGGTCACTTCTGCGGCGGCGCGCCGGCCGGCTTCGATCGCGCCGTCCAGATAGCCCGGATGCCCGCTGGCCGTCTCCGATCCAGCCCAGTGGAGGTCACCGACCGGAGCGCATGCCATCGGCACGAATCCTTCGGTGGTGCCGGGTTTCGGCAGTGCGACGTACCCACCTTCGACGAATTCGTCCAGGTGCCAGGACTTCTCCTGCCAGTCGACCGGCTGCAGCACCTCATGACCGATGTGGGCCACGAGCGGCGCCAGCACTGCCTCGCGGCGCGCCGCGTCGTCCAGGAGGGACAGTTCGCGCGCCTCGGGGCCCCCGACCAGCACACACAGATGGCCGGGTCCGCCCGGCGCGGAGGTGTCGAAAACCGCGCTGCCGGGTTTGCCCAGGACGAGGAACTCCCCGCCGCCCCGTTCCCGCCAGAATGGCCGCTGATAGACAGCGACCGCTTTGAAGACCGACCCCATGTACGTATTGCACTGCAGGGCAACGTGATCCGCGGGTAGCCCGGGTTCGAACGCGATCCGCGACGCTACTGGCGGCGGCACCGTGACGATCACCTTGTCGGCCTGCACAACCCCTGACGGCGTGCGAAGCAGCACCCGGTCGCCACACTCGATCGAGGTCACCCGATGTCCGGTGCGCACCCGCGGGCCCAGCCCTGCCGCCAACCGCTCGACCAGCGCCCCGGCGCTCTCGACCAGCAATGATTCCTGGGCGCCGCCTTTGGTCCCGAGAATCGTCAGCAGGCCTCCCTGGTGACGGATCATGTCCGCGGCAGCCCGCACCGACAGCCGGTCGAGATCGCCGGTCCACGAGATCAGGGCCACCACCTCGAGCAGTCGCCGAGCGGTACGGCCGGGCACCTTGCTCAGCCAGCGGTCGAGTGTCGTCGCGTTGAATCCGGCCGGTGCCCCGAGCCGTGCCAGCACGCCGATCCCGGTCAGCGCCAGAGCCGAGACGAGCATCGACGGGCCCAGTGGTGAAACCCGCCGCGGGCCGTCGATCACGGTGGGCAGCGTCCCGGTATGCATGGGAAACACGGTCACGCCCAGCTCGGTGGCCAACTCCTTGACCCGGTGGTGGTCGTGGCCGATCCACTGCCCACCGAGGTCGAAACGCGACCCCAGCGTGCTGGTCCGGCCCAGCACGCGCCCGCCCACGCGATCGGCCGCTTCGAGGACGATGACGTCGATGCCCCGGCGATCGAGCTCGTGCGCAGCGGTCAGTCCGGATAAACCGGCGCCCACCACGACAACCGTTGAGTTCTGCACCGAGTGCCTCCCGCGTCCAGAGTAAGTCGGTCAACCGACCGAATTAGTAAGCCACAGTCAGGGGCGCCTGCGCAACACGGGTCACCGGGCCGCCGGGATCGGCTGGGGGTCGGCGAACATCACCAGCATGTCCACGGCGCGTTCGAGATCGTGCCGTGCACGCGCGGCGTCGGTGCTGGCCACGTACTGCACGATCAGGCCGTCCAGCACGGCCAGCGCCAACCGCCCGAGTGTCGGGAAGTCGACGGCGCATCGTTCGCCGGCCGCCCGTGCCGCCTGCTCGCACAGCGCGCTGACCAGATCGGTGTAGCGGTCGTACTGCAACTGGGCCAGTCCGCCCGCGCCTTCGCTACGCACCGAGTACATGGCCAGTTCGTACTGCATGATCTGCAGTCCGATCTGACGTTCGACCAGCGCGTTCCAGAACCCCGTCATACCCTGCCGCAGCCCGTGCGCGACGCCGCGGTCGGGCGCAAGGCCGGGCTGCACCGTCGCCACCACGTCGTCGATGACCGCCGTGATGACCGCGCGCAGCAACTGGTCCTTCGTCGGAAACACATAGTGCAGTGTGCCGAGCGGAATCCCGGCCTCGGCCGCCACCGCGCGCAAGGTCGTCCCCGGAACTCCGATGTCGCTCAGGACCCGGACCGCGGCGGCGACGATCTCCTCCTGGCGCCGCTCCGCACGCACGTATGCCATCGCGGCCTCCTTCAATAGTCGGACAACCGACCGAAGTGTAAGCCCGGGATGGGGGTCTGGCGTCCAAACCCGCGACGGGGTGGAATAGGCGTGTGAAGCGACTCAACGGTGTCGACGCGCTGATGCTCTACACCGAGACACCCGAGATCCACATGCACACGCTGAAAATCGGCATCCTCGACGTGTCGAATATGGAGCAGGACTTCGACTTCGAGTTGTTTCGCTCGGTCGGCTACCAACGGCTTATGGCTCTCGAGCCGTTGCGCTACCAGCTGCTGGACATCCCGCTGAAGCTGCACCACCCCATGTGGGTGATCAACGACGACATCGACCTCGAATACCACGTACGCCGGGCTCAGGTGCCGGCGCCGGGTGGGCGCCGCGAACTCGATGAGTTGATCGGCGAGATCGCGAGCACCCCGTTGCGCCGTGATCACCCGCTGTGGGAGATGTACGTGGCGGAGGGGCTCGCCGACAACCGGATCGCCATCATTCACAAGGTCCATCACGTGTTGGCCGACGGCATGGCCTCGGCGAACCAGATGGCTCAGGCGCTGTCGCCGCATCAGCCCGAGCCGCGGCGGGTGCCGCCCGAACTGCCGACGCGCTCGCACCTGCTCAAGGAGGCCGTCCGCGACCACGCCGGGTTGATCCGGAAACTGCCGCGTCTGGTCAACGAGACGGCCTCGGGCGTCGCACGGGTGCGGCGCCGATCGAAGGAACGGGGCGTCAACCCCGACCTGGCGCGCAATTTCGCCCCGCCGCCGTGCTTCATCAACCACCGGGTCGGCCCGGGGCGCCGGTTCGCGACCGCGCCGCTCGCGCTGGCCGACGTCAAGGAGACGAGCAAGCACCTCGGGGTCACGCTCAACGACGTCGTGCTGACGACCGTCGCGGGCGCGCTGCGCCGATTGCTGCTGCGCTATGACGGCCACGCCGACGTCCCGTTGATCGCCGGGGTACCGGTGAGTTACAACCCGTCCCCAGACCGCTTGGCCGGCAATGAATTCACCTACATGACACCGTCGCTGCCGGTGCACGTCGATGACCCGATGCAACGGGTGACGCTCACGGCGATGGCCACCAGGATCGCGAAGGAGAATCACCAGCTGCTCGGTCCGACCGTGCTGCCCGCGTGGATGTCCTATCTGCCGACGGCGTTGTCGCCGGGGATTTTTCGCACCCAGGCCCGGCGTATGGAGTCGGGCGCCGTCATGAACCTGGTCGTGTCCAACGTGCCCGGGCCGCGCGAACGCGGCTGCATCGAGGGGGCGACGCTCAACGAAATCTATTCGGTGGGGCCGATCGTCGCCGGCAGCGGCATGAATATCACGGTCTGGAGCTACGTCGACCAACTGGCCGTCTCGGTGCTGACCGACGACCGCACGCTCGACGATCCGCACGAGGCCACCGACGCGCTGATCGACTCCTTCCGCGAACTGCGCACTGCCGCAGGACTTTCCGGCGACCTCACGCCGGTCGCGGCCACCCTGCCGCCGGCCACGGCGCTGATTTGACCGCGATGCGAGGCTGGCGCAGACACGTCGTTACCCGGTTGATGGTGGCGGGGCTCGTCGGCGTGGCCGCCGTGTCGCTGATCGCCGGCACGACGGGCTGGAAGTACGCGCCGAGCGTCGGCTGGACCACGGCGGCGCTGGTTTATCTGGTGTGGACGTGGATCGTCGTGCTGCCGATGGACGCCGAGCGGACGCGTGAGCACGTGGTGCCGGAGGACCCGCCGACCGGCTGGCTCATCGACGTGGTGATCCTGTCGGCGAGCGTGGCGAGTCTGGCCGGGGTGGCGCATCTACTGACCGCCAGTTCGAAGACCGGGGCCGAGAAGGACATCGCCGCAGCCATCGGTGTGGTCAGCATCGCCGTAGCGTGGTGCGTCGTCCATACCGTGTTCAGCATCCGCTATGCCGATGTGTACTACTCGGACTCGTCCGGCGGCATCGACTTCAACGGCACGGACAACCCGCGTTTTCTCGACTTCTTCTACGTCGGATTCACCATCGGAATGACCTACCAGGTATCCGACACCACGCTGAAGACCGGCCAACTGCGGCGGATCGCGCTGTGCCAGGCGCTGCTGTCCTACCTCTTCGGGGCGGTTATCCTGGCCGTCACCATCAATCTGGTTGTTGGGCTGAGTAATTCATGAAAGGAGCGTTCATGGCCGATCCCGACCGGCGCGCGCATCAGGAGGCTCGCACGGCTCGCGTCATCGAGCACATGCAGAGCGAGAACGTGCAGGAATGGGACCGGACGATGGCGACATTCAGCCATCCCCGTTACGAACTGCCCGACGGCACCGTATTCGACGGAGCCGATGAGGTGATGCGGTACTGGATCGACGGCCGGACGCTGGTGCCCGACCAGACCAACGAGCTGATCGAGCTGACCCACCTCGACGACGGGCAGGTGCAGATCGAGTTCTGGTTGCGCGGTACCCCGACTACGGCGACGGAGCCGTTCGAGCTCCGGCTGTGGGCGGTGTTCGGCTTCGACGAGTCCGACCTGATCACCGGAGAACGCGTGTTCGCTCAGCCGCCGACGGCCGATCAGCTTGCGGGATGAATGTTTCTGGAATCCCCCAGACGGGAACGAGGACGTGTGCCGAATAGCGACGAACGTGGAGCGATCCGCAGCCTGATTCCCGCACGGATCGATCGGCTGCCTTGGTCGCCCTTCCACACGCGCATGGTGGTAGCGCTCGGCGTGGCCTGGATCCTGGACGGCCTGGAAATCACGGTCGCCAGTGCGGTCGCCGAAACGCTGACCGAACCGCAGACACTGCATCTGTCGTCGGCCGCCGTCGGGTTCGTCGCCACCGTCTACCTGGCGGGCGAGGTGGCCGGTGCGCTGTTCTTCGGGCGCCTGTCCGACAAGCTGGGCCGGCGCAACCTGTTCATGGTCACGCTGGGCGTGTACCTGCTCGGCAGTGCGCTCACCGCCGCCACGCTCGGGAACAGTGCGGCCTGGATCGCGTTCCTCTATCTCACGCGATTCATCTCCGGGATGGGCATCGGCGGCGAATACGCCGCAATCAACTCGGCGATCGACGAGCTGATCCCGGCCCGGTTCCGTGGCCGGGTGGACATCGCGGTCAACGGCACCTACTGGGCCGGGGCGGTCCTGGGCACGCTGGGCACCTTCATTTTCCTGCGGGCGATCGATCTGAGCCTGGGCTGGCGCCTGGCCTTCCTGCTCGGCCCGGTGCTGGCTCTGGTGATTCTGCTGGTGCGGCGCAACCTGCCGGAAAGCCCGCGCTGGCAGGTGATGAACGGTCGCACCGAGGACGCCGAGCGGACCATCTCCCACATCGAGGAGGAGGTGCGGGCCACCGGGGCCGCGCTGCCGCCGGTCGACGAATCGACGGCCATCGAATTGCGGCCCGCCCAGGAAATCGGCTATCTCGCGCTGACGCGCGTGCTGTTTCGCGACTACCCGAGCCGGGCCGCGCTGGGTGCCGTGCTGATGATCAGCCAGTCGTTCCTGTACAACGCGATCTTCTTCACCTACACCCTGGTGCTGGGCAAGTTCTATGGCGTGCCGTCTGCGTCGACGCCGCTGTACCTCATCGCGTTCGCAGTGGGGAATCTGTTGGGGCCGCTGACAATCGGGCACTTCTTCGACACCATCGGCCGGCGCAGGATGATCGCCGGAACCTACCTGCTCTCGGGGCTGCTGCTGGCCGTCAGCGCGGCCCTGTTCCAGGCCGGCGTGCTGAACGCGATCACCCAGACCGTCGCCTGGTGCGTCATCTTCTACATCGCGTCGGCCGGTGCCAGCGCCGCCTATCTGACCGTCAGCGAGATCTTCCCGCTCGAGGTTCGTGCCAAGGCAATCGCGGTGTTCTTCGCCATCGCGCAGTGTTTCGGCGCCCTCGGGCCGGTCATTTACGGCGCACTGATCGGTGACGGCTCCAGGCCGATGTTGCTGTTCCTGGGCTATCTGTTGGGCGCGGCGGTGATGATCATCGGCGGCCTGGTCGCCTGGTTCCTCGCCGTCGACGCCGAAGGCAAATCGTTGGAGGACATCGCCACACCGCTGGCGGCCAGGTGAAGTCATACTGAGTGTCGGGTACGGGTTCCGATGACGGGAAAGGGACGTCAGTGGTTTTTCGCGCAGACCAGGAGATAGGCCGCGATCTGGCGGCCGTCGACTGGGCGTCGACTCCGCTTGGGCCAGTTGATAATTGGCCGCAGAGCCTGCGCACCGCCGTGGACATCCTGCTGTCGTCCCAGTTCTCCATGTGGATGGGCTGGGGCCCGGAGCTGACCTTCTTCTGCAACGCGGCCTACCGCCGCGACACCTTGGGCCGCAAGTATCCGTGGGCGCTGGGCCGGCCCGCCAGCGAAGTCTGGGCGGAGATCTGGCCGGATATCGCCCAGCGGGTGGAGCGCGTCCTCACCGAGGGCGAGGCGACCTGGGACGAGGCGCTGATGCTGATCGTGGGGCGGTCCGGATATCCGGAGGAGTCCTACCACACCTTCTCCTACAGCCCGCTGCGTAATGACGACGCCCGCGTCGTCGGTCTGCTCTGTGTGGTCAGTGAGGACACCGAGCGGGTCATCGCCCAACGGCGCATCTCGACACTGCGCGATCTGGGCTCGGACCCCAGCGTCATCCGCACCGAGCGCCAGATGCTCGACTTCGCCGCAGGCCAGCTCAACAAGAACCCGTATGACCTTCCGTTCACCCTGACCTACCTGTTCGGCGAGCGGGGCGACGCGCAGCTGGCCGGCGTCAGTGGCATCGCATTCGGGCATCCCGCGGCGCCGGAGACGTTGCCGCGCGGCAGCGACTCGTTGTGGCCGGCCGACAAGGCCGCGCAGGGCGAGTGCGAGGTGATCGAACTCGACGGCGTGTTGGTGAACCTGCCCAGCGGCGCCTGGCCCGAGCCGCCGAAACAGGCCTTCATGGTGCCACTGCTGCAACAGGGTGGCGCGCCGGTCGGGTTTCTGGTCGCGGGACTCAACCGGTATCGCGAGCTCGACGACGCCTACCGCGGTTTCGTCGAACTGGTGGCTGGCTACCTCGCGACCGGGGTGAGCAGCGCCCGCAGCTACCAGGCGCAGCAGCAGCGCGCCGAGGAACTCGCCGAACTGGACCGCGCCAAGACCACCTTCTTCTCCAACATCAGCCACGAGTTCCGCACCCCGCTCACCTTGATCCTGGGGCCGGTCGACGAGTTGCGCAGCCGCGACGACAGTCTCGACGAGACCGCTCGTCAGGAACTGGAGCTGGTGCACCGCAACGGATTACGTCTCGCGAAGCTGGTCAACACCCTCCTTGACTTCTCCCGCATCGAGGCGGGGCGGATGCGTGCCCAGTTCGAGCCGGTGGACCTGGCGTCCCTCACGGCCGAACTGGCCAGCGTGTTCCGTTCGGCGATCAACCAGGTCGGCCTGGCGCTCACGGTGGAGTGCCCGCCGCTGGACGAGCCGGTGTATGTCGACCGCGAGATGTGGGAGAAGGTGGTGCTCAACCTGCTCTCCAACGCATTGAAGTTCACCTTCGACGGTGGCATCTCGGTGCGGGTCACCCAGGAGGGCGGGCAGGCGGTGATCAGCTTCGCCGACACGGGGGTCGGTGTGTCGGCTGCCGAGATGCCGCGGCTGTTCGAACGTTTCCACCGCATCGAGACCTCCCGTGCGCGATCCACCGAGGGCAGCGGCATCGGGTTGGCCCTGGTGAAAGAACTGGTCGGGCTGCACGGTGGCACCATCACCGCCGACAGCCGGGAGGGCGAGGGCACCACCTTCACCATCCGGTTGCCCTTCGGTACGGCACATCTGCCCGCGGACGAACTGGTCGACCCGAGCGCCCCCCGGGCCAGTATCGGCGCGATCTCGGAGCCGTATGTGCAGGAGGCGTTGCGCTGGCTGCCCGGCGAATCGGTGTCCACACCGGTTTCGGCGGCGCTGCCCGCAAAGGGCGGCGCCGCGCAGCCCCGGGTGCTCGTCGCCGACGACAACGTCGACATGCGGGAGTATCTGGGCAATCTGCTGGGGGCGTCCGGGTACCAGGTGAGCGGTGCGGCGGATGGTGAGCAGGCTTTGGAGGCGATCCGCGTCCAGCTCCCGGATCTGGTGATCAGCGACGTGATGATGCCGAAGATGGACGGGCTGCAGCTGCTGGCCGCGCTGCGGGCCGACCAGCGCACGGCGGCGTTGCCGGTGTTGCTGCTGTCGGCGCGGGCCGGTCAGGAAGCGTCCATCGAAGGCTTGTTGGCCGGCGCCGACGACTATCTGGTCAAGCCGTTCGCCGCCGCCGAACTGCTCGCCCGGGTGCGCGCCAACGTCGAATTGGCGCGGATGCGCAACTACCACGCGCGCTGGCGCACCGCACTGGTGGACTCGCTGCAGGAAGCCTTCTTCGTCATCGACGAACACGGCAGCGTCATCGAGATCAACGCGGCCTTCGGTGAAATCCTCGGCTACGGCCCCGAAGGACTTCCGTACGATCCTCCGCACGCCTGGTGGCCGGACCCCGAGCTCGATATCACGGCCCGCCAGCTGGTCGAGGACGAGTTCGCGAAGTCGCTCGACGAATCCGAGGGCAGTCTGACCATTCCGGTCACCCACCGCGACGGGCACCGGCTGTGGATCGCGGTCAACTTCAACCACGCTCATGACCCCGACTCCGGGCGCCGTGTCATGGTCGGCACCTTCCGCGACATTACGGCCGAACACTATGCCGTGCAGAGTCAGAGTGCGTTGGCGGAGCTCAATCAACAACTGGTGCAAGCAGATACGCTGACCGACGCCCTGCAGGGCGCCGCCGAGGTGCTGCGCCGGGTGTGGCAGGCCCGCCGGGTGCTGGCGGTCACCTTCGCCAACGGCCCCACCGAACGCGCACCGCGAGTCGTCTGCGCCGGAGAGCCGGTCGAGTGGGCCGACCTCTCGCCGGAACTGCAACAGCAGATCGGGTCCCTGCGCGAGACGGATCTGCTGAGCACCGTCACCGTCGATGCGGGCGTGGCCGGTATCGCGTCGCAGCATCCCCGCGGACTGTTGGCCATCTGGGTCGAACTGACCGAGCACCGGCGTTTCACCCGGGAAGACCAGACCCTGCTCGCGGTGCTGGCCGGGCGGCTCGGGCAGGGATTGCAGCGCGTCTACCAACTGGACGAGCAGCGCGAGACCGCGGTGGCGTTGCAGCATGCGATGTTGGGGCCGACGTCGCTGCCTCAGGGTTTCGCGGTGCGGTATCTGCCCGCGAGCCATCCGTTGCAGGTGGGCGGGGACTGGTACGACGTGGTCGATCTCGACGAGGATCGCGTCGCGTTGATCGTCGGGGACTGCGTCGGTCACGGCTTGGCGGCGGCGACCGTTATGGGCCAACTGCGCAGCGCCTGCCGCGCGCTGCTGCTCGAGCAGCCCAGCCCCGGCGCTGTACTCACCGCCCTGGACCGCTTCGCCGAGCGACTCCCCGGTGCCCGCTGTACGACGGCTTTCTGTGCGGTGCTTACCCAGGAAACGGGGGAGTTGGTCTACTCCAGCGCGGGGCACCCGCCCCCGATCATGGTGTACGCGGACGGCACAACGGTGCTGCTGGGTGGGGAACACGGGCTTCCGCTGGCGCTGCGCCCGAATTGGCAGCGCCCCGAAAGCCGCATCACCATGCCGCCGCGCGCGACGCTGTTGCTTTACACCGACGGGCTGGTCGAACGCCGCGGGCACTCCCTGGACGACGGCATGACACGTGCTGCCGACCTGGTGCAGAACGGCCGCTCGCAGGAGCTCGAAGAGGTGGCCGACCGGCTGATGTCCCAGCTGGAGCCTGGCGGCGGCTATCCCGACGATGTGGCCATGTTGCTGTACCGGCAGCCTGCGCCGTTCTCGCTGGAGTTCGCGGCCGACGCCAATTATCTCGCCGACAGTCGAGATGCCTTGCGCAGCTGGCTGACTCGGGCGGGTGTCGAGCCTGAGCAGATTCAGGACGTGCTGATCGCCGCCGGCGAAGCGGTGGCCAACGCAATCGAGCACGGCCACCGCGACCAGCGGGTGGGTACCGTCTCGCTGCGCGCGACAGCGATCGTCGACCGGCTGCAGGTCACCGTCACCGACACCGGAGCCTGGAAGACGCCGACCCAGGTCGCCGAATTCAGCCGCGGACGCGGCATCTCCCTGATGCGAGTCCTGATGGAGGACTGCAGCATCCAATCCAGCGAAGCCGGTACGACCGTCTCCATGCATGCAAGGATCACGTAATGGCGACACCGCTCACCCTGAACACCGACCGTGACTCCGACGGGTCGCCACGCCTGACGGCCACCGGCGAGATCGACCTGAGCAACATCGAGGTGTTCAAGCGCGCTCTGTCCGACGCCAACGCGGGCAGCCGCGACCCGATAACCATCGACCTGAGCGCCGTCAGATATGTGGACAGCGCCGGCATCAACGCCCTGTTCGATCAGGCCGACGCTGTGGACGCGCTGCACGTGATCGTCCACCCGTTGCTCGTGCGCGTGCTCACGGTCAGCGGGTTCAGCAAGATCGCGAACGTCGAGGCTGCGTCGAAGGCACACGGCTGAACTGCATGTCAAGACTGCGCAGGTAGGTCTGCAACCCCGCGTCCTGCACCGGAATCAGGTGTGCCGGGGCGCCGGACTCGTTGTAGTGCGCGTGCCACATGCCGGGGGGCGTCGTGAAGGCGCCGCCGGCCTGCCAGTCCACCCGTATCGGGTCGGCGATGCGGCCGTGATCGTCGAGGTGGGTGCCCAGGAGCGTGTAGCACCCCGGTTGGGCATCCAGAATCAGGTCGAGCGCGACGGACTGGTGACGGTGCGGGCGCTGCTCCTGACCGGGCGGCAGCACGCCGAACATCGCCCACAGCACATGCGTCAGCGTCAGGGTCTGCTCCTGCTCGGCATTGGCCAGCAGCACGCTGACCCGGTTCCTCTCGTTGGCGCCCGGTTGCGCCGCAATGTGCTCGAGTTCGCCGACCACGTCCGCGGCGCGGAACTTGGTCGGCCGGAATCGCGGTTCGGACGCCCGGACGCCGAGGTGGCGCAGCAACGGCTCGTCGTGCACCCAGTACATCGCCGCGTCCTCGTCGGCGCGGAACGCCGCCCTGGCACCGGCTGGCAGAGTGAGGAAATCACCCTCGGCCCAGCTGGTCGTACGTCCGTCGACCGTGACGAGGCCCTGTCCGGACAACACGAAGTACATCTGTGAGGTGGCGTTGGGGCAGGTGTCGATCTGCTCGCCCGCGCGGATGCGCACGAAGTTGGCCAGCAGCGCCGGACTCGTGGCCGCGCCCGTGCTGATGCCGAGGTCGCCCGACAGGTCCAGCGGCACCACGCCGGTGGGCCGGTCCAGGTAGATCTCCGGGCTGAACTGGGCAATCGGCACTCGGGGCATATGGCCCGAGCCGATCGGATCGGCGGCCTGGGTGTACTCGAAATAGCGGGCCTGCTCAGCCCAGTCCTCGACTGTCGCGGCGTGTGTGTCCATTGTGGCGCTCATGTCTATATCGTATCTATCTTGTATCTATGCTGCAACCGCGTGTGCGTGGCGCCCGCCGAATAGAGTCGGGATACCACTGAGCCGCAAGGGAGGGCTGAGACGTTGGAGGTCACCACCGGTCCGGGCGCGGCCAAGGACCGTGCTCTGGACTACGTCAAGGCCAAGGTGCTGACCGGGGAGTTCCCGGGCGGGGAACTGATCAGCGAGGGTGAGGTCGCCACCGCGTTGGGGATGTCGCGCACCCCGGTGCGCGAGGCATTCCTGCAGCTGGAGGCGGCCGGGCTGTTGCGGCTGTATCCCAAGCGGGGAGCGCTGGTGGTGCCGGTCTCCCCGGACGAGGTGCGCGCGGTCCTGCAGGCCAGGCTGGTGCTCGAGGAGTTCGCGGTACGGGCGGTGATCGGGCGCGGTCCCGCTGCGTGTGCGGCCGTCTATGAACGACTTTCGGCGCAGGTGCAGCGGCAGCGCGAGGCTGCCGCCGGCGCCGAGTTGCACGAGTTCCTGGAGTCCGACCGCGCTTTCCACAACGCCACGCTGGAAGCGGCCGGTAACGCCATCCTGGCCGGCTTCTACTCGACCCTGCGCGACCGGCAGATGCGGATGATCGGCGAATCGGCGCGCCATCCCGAGCGCCTGGCCACCATTATCGACGAGCACGAACGCATCGCCCGGGCGTTCCGGGATGGGGACGGCGACGGGGCGCGCCTGGCCGTGCGGGCGCACCTTTCGGGCACCATGCGGGCCCTGGGCCTGGCAGCTGACCTGGACGGAGGTGAACAGTGACGCAGCGCGTCGTGGTGGTGGGCGGTGGCCTGGCGGGGCTGGCCGCTACGGTGTGGCTGGCCGAACTCGGCTACGCGGTCACTCTGGTGGAAAGCAACGGCAAGCTGGGCGGGCGCACCATCGGCCTGACGTCCGGGCACGGCGACTCCGTCGAGAACGGCCAGCATGTGCTGGCGGGTTCCTACGACTGCATTTTCCGCTATCTGAAATCCATTGGTACGCAACATCTTCTGGAGTTCCCCGACGAGTTCGGCGTGCGGTATCCCGGCGGCCATGTCGAGACCTTCGGCCTGCGCCCGCGCAACGCGCGTCGCTTGTTGCTCGGAAGGGTGCGGGGTCTGGGACTGCCCGCTCTGCTGCGTGCCGCGCCGGCGTGGGCCCGGCTGATGCGTGACGTGGTGCGGTTCGACGACGCGCTGGATGACATCACCGTCGATGAATGGCTCGACCGTTGTGGGTTTCCGGCCGAGGTGCGGCGAATCATGGTTAATTCCATGGTGATCGGCCTGCTGAACGAGCTGCCGCGGCTGGCTTCGGCACACGCCTTCGCCGCGCTGCTGCGTACGGGCGCCGACCGGGTGCGCCGCGGCGGCCGGTCGGCCATGCGCATCGGCTATCCGACCGTCGACCTGGAGACGTTGTACCTCAACGGCGCTCGGCAGGTGATGGCCGAACGTGGCGTACAGGTGCGGTTGCGCACCCGGGCGGCAGCGGTGGTAGTGGACGACGGCCGGGCGACCGGGGTTCGGTTGGCCGACGGCAGCGTGATCGACGCCGACGCGGTGGTGCTGGCTGTGCCGTCGTGGAATCTGCGCTCGCTGCTGGACGAGGTGCCGGGATCCGAGGAGATCCGGTTGGCGGCCAAACAACTCGAGCCCATCCCGATCATGAACGCCTACGTGCTGCTCGATCGGCCACTGGGGACCGTGGCGCCGTGGGAGTCGTTGCTGGACAGCGACATCGGCTGGGTCTTCGACCGCGACCGGATGCACGGTCCGCGCCCGGACGGTAACCATCTCTACGCGTTGACCACCTGCGCCGCCTATGACCTGATGACGCTGAAGAACCCGGAAGTGGCCGACCGCCTGGTCGGCGCGCTGCGCGCCAGTTACCCGGCCGCCCGGCAGGCCCGGGTTCTCGACGTCACCGTCGTGCCCTGGCCGAAGGCCACGTTCTCGTCCCGGGTCGGCATGTCGACCATCCGCCCCGGCAACCGGACCTCGGTGCCCAACCTGTTTCTGGCGGGTGACTGGACTCACAACGACTGGCCCACCACCATGGAGGGAGCGGCGCAAAGCGCTTCGTACGCAGTGGATCTCGTTCATGCTGCGCTCGGGTCGGGGAGTTGAGCGCAGCCGCAGACGCGCGGTATGAGATTCTGGGCCGCATGGCGAAGCTGCGAGGTCGTCGGGTTGCCGTCACCGGTGGGGCGCAAGGCATCGGGCGGGCGATCGGTGAGGCGCTGATCGCTGCGGGCGCATCCGTGGCCCTCGGCGATGTACAGGACGCCGCCGTCCGGCAGACCGCCGCCGAGATCGGGGCAACGGGCCATCACCTCGATGTGACCGACGCGGCGGGCTTCGAGGCATTCCTGGACCAGGCGACCTCGGATCTTGGTGGGCTCGACGTGCTCGTCAACAACGCCGGCATCATGCCCATCGGGCCGTTCCTGCAGGAGAGCCCCGGCGTCACCCGGCGCACCATCGAGATCGACGTGCTGGGCGTGCTGACCGGCACCCGGTTGGCCGGCGCCCGCTTCGCGGCGCAGGGATCGGGGCACATCGTCAACATCGCCTCGGTGATGGGAACCCTGGCTTCTCCGAACGCCGCCACCTATTGCGCGTCCAAGTACGCCGTCGTCGGCTTCAGTGAGGCGTTGCGTCAGGAGTGGCGGGGCAGCGGCGTCCACATCTCGGCGATCTGTCCCGGCTTCGTCCGTACCGAACTGATCGCCGGAATGTCGGCACCAGGGCCGCTGGAGCGTTTCCTGGTGGTCAATCCCGAGGACGTGGCCACCGCAGTGGTCGCCGAACTGGCCAACGGCGCCTCCCGCACCGTGTTCGTGCCCAAGGCGGTGGGTCTGGTTTCCCGCGGGACCGCCCCATTGCCGGCTGCCTTGGTCGATGCGGTGTTCCGGTTGTCGGGTGGTAACAAGGTCACCGCAGAGCTGGACCGCGAGCAGCGGGCCGCTTACCAGGCGCGTATCGAGAATCAGGAGTAACTATGGGGGACAACGACACTCGCATCGAGCTGACCGGCGTGCGGGGCGTGCCGGAAAGCGCGCTCAGCCATGCGCTGGTCGCGACGCTGCCGCGCAACGAAGCGCCCGCTCCGTGGGAGTGCCGCTGCTCGGCCCTGCTGTGGCTGGGTCGCGGCGGTCGCGCCGCGGCCGCAGCCCTGCCGCCGGCCTTGTCCGGCAACCCCGCCCTGGTGACCCTGGGCGCCTTCGTCCGTTACACCGACACCCCGGTGGGGGCTTACGACGAGGTCCTCGGCATCGTCGGTTCTCGCAGCGGGCTGCGACCCTGGGGCAACGTCGCCTTCATGTCGGTGGATTCGGAGTCCAGTCTGGTCGGCGGCCGCACCAACTGGGCGATGCCCAAAACTCTGGCCCGCTTCGACGGGGAGCTGGCGGACGGGAACCTGATCACCGGCAGCAGCACCGCCGAACCGTCGTGGACGGTCAGCGCGACGCCGCGGGTCAAGGGCCCGGCGCTGCCGCTGAAAGTCAAGGGCAGCGCGCGCCAGCAGTTCGCGGACGGTCGCGTCGGGGACTCGCTGCTCACCTTCAACGGCCGGATCCGCCCGGCACTGGTGACCGTCGGTGTGTCCTCGTCGGGCCCGCTACCGACATGGCTGCGCCCCGGACTGCACCTGGGCGCGTACGTCGAAGAGGCGACCTTCACCCTGGGCGAACCGAGGTTTGCGGACTAATCCAGCTCGCCGTACTCGTCGAACCAGTGCGCGAGCTTGCCGCGGCGGCTGACCGCGCGCAGCCGGGCCTCGGCCGCCGCGCGGGTCTTGCTGGTGGTGATGATCAGGAGCTCGTCGCCGCTCTCGATGCGGGTATCGGGTTCCGGGACGAAGGTGTGGCCGTCGCGGATGATCAGCGTGATGACGGCCGGGTCGGGCAGGCGCAGTTCCAGGATGGTCACGTTGTGCAGCCTCGACGGACGCTGCACCCGCATGGTCAGCAGTTCGGCGTCCAGCATGTCCAGCGGAGCGGCTTCCACCTGGATCTCGCGAGTCGCTTCACGGGAGATCAGGCCCAGCAGGCGCGCGATCGGCCGCAGACTGGGGCCCTGAATCAGGGTGAAGACGACGACCAGCACGAACACGATGTTGAGTAACCGGGAGCTGTCCGGCACGCCCTCCACAATCGGAAAGGTCGCCAGCACGATGGGCACCGCGCCGCGCAGGCCCGCCCAGGATAGGAAAGCCTGGTCGCGCCACGGCGTCCGGAACCAGATCAGGGTGCCCACCACCGACAGCGGCCGTGCCACCAGCAGCAGCACCAGCCCGATCACGATCGCGGGGATCACGTCGACCGCCAGTTCGCTCGGGTCCACCAGCAGTCCGAGCAGGACGAACAGACCGATCTGGGCCAGCCAGCCGACCCCTTCGGCGAAGGAACGGGTTGCCGAGCGGTGCGGCAGGCCGGAGTTCGCCAGCACCACGGCGGCGAGATACGCGGCGATGAAGCCACTGGCATGGGCGTCTCCCGCGGCGGCGAACGCCACCAGCCCCAGACCGAACGTGGCGATCGGGTACAGCCCGGAGGCCGGCAACGCGATGCGCCGCAAACCGAACGAGCCGAGGTAGCCCACCAGCAAACCGATCACGGAGCCACCGAGCAGTTCGTACAGCAGGTCGGTGATCGCGCCTTCGGGCTTCAACACGAAGGGCACCACCGAGAACATCAGAACCAGGATCACCCCTGGTGCGTCGTTGAATCCGGACTCCGCCTCCAGCAGTCCGGCCAGCCGCCGCGGCAGCGGCAGCACCCGTAGCACCGAGAACACCGCCGCCGCGTCGGTCGAGGACACGATGGCGCCCAGCAACAGCGCGAGCTGCCAGTCGAAGTGCAGCAACAGGTGCGCGCCCACCGCGGTGACCACGGTGCTGATGACCACGCCCAGGGTGCCCAGGGCGGCCGCCGGCGCCAGTACCTTGCGGATGTCGCTGAAGCGGGTGGTGAGGCCGCCTTCCACCAGGATGACGGCCAGCGCGGCGATCCCCACGTTGCGGGACAGGATGACGTCGTCGAACTGCAATCCCAGGCCGTCCTCGCCGATCGCGACGCCGACCAGCAGGAACAACAGCAGGCTGGGGAACCCGACGACGGTGGCCACGCGGGTACCGACGATGCTCGCCAGCAGCACGAGGCCGCCGATCGACACAGTCAGGTACAGCTGTTCCAGGGTCATGTGGTTCCAGTTCAGACGAGGCGATCTGGTGTGGACGAGGCCGCCGATTTCGGCGTGCTGTCAGTAAATCAGCCCGCGCCGGGCCGCCGCGCGTTGCACAGCGGGAAGTGCCGGGTCTCTGTCCATACGCAAAGATGGTCACGTGACCAAGCGGAAATTGCGGATCGGCATCGCCGGTGCCGGCAATGTGGGCCGCTCGGTCGCCCAGGAGTTGCTCGACGCCGGTCACAAGGTCCTGCTGATCGAGCGGCAACGGCGCAACTTCGAGCCGCACAAGGTGCCGGAAGCGGACTGGCTCAACGCCGACGCCTGCGAAATGTCCGCGCTGCAGGAGGCGGGTGTGCAGACCTGCGATGTGCTGATCGCCGCCACCGGAGACGACAAGGCGAACCTGGTGGTGGGTCTGCTGGCCAAGTCCGAGTTCGGCGTGCCGCGGGTGGTGGCCCGGATCAACGACGTGCGCAACGAGTGGCTGTTCGGCCAGTCCTGGGGGATCGACGTCGCGGTCTCGACGCCCGGCGCGATGGTCGCCGGCATCGAGGGCGCCATCGACATCGGGCACCTGGTGCGTCTGATGGGGCTGCAGGAGGGACGCACCGCGCTGACGAAACTCACTCTGCCGCAAGATAATCCACTGGTCGGGCAGTCCGTGGGGGAGCTGGGGCTGCCGGCCAACACCGCGCTGGTCACCGTGGTGCGCGGCGAGAACGTCATCGTCCCCGGGCCCGACGATGTGCTCGAAGCCAGTGACCAGCTGCTGTTCGTCGCCGACAACGCTCGCGAGCGTGCCCTGTGGGCTGCCATCAACAGGGTCAGGCTCCCGTACATTCCCCGATCCTGAGCGCGGTACTAAACTTGCGACACCATGGCGATTCGGCGCGCCGTTCTGCTCATTGCGGATATCGGCGGATACACCAACTACATGAGCTGGAACCGGTTGCACCTCGCGCACGCGCAACAGGCGGTAGGCGCCCTGCTGGAGGCGGTGATCGACGCCGGTGGCAAGGGTCTGAAGCTGGCCAAGCTGGAGGGCGATGCCGCCTTCTTCTGGGTGCCGGACGGCGACGCCCGCGTTGTCTGCGAGAGGCTGCCCAAGATGCGGCAGTCGTTCCTGGCGCGCCGCGAGCGGTTCAAGAAGGAAGCGCTCTGCGACTGTCGCAGCTGCGAGCAACTGGGCACTCTGTCGCTGAAATTCGTGGCGCACGTCGGCGAGGTCGCCGAGCAGAAGGTGAAGCGCTACGTCGAGTTGGCGGGCGTCGACGTCATTTTGGTGCACCGCATGCTGAAGAACTCGGTGCCGATCCCCGAGTACCTGCTGATGACCGACGCGGTGGTTGAGTGCCTGGACGAATCGATGCGCCGGGCGTCGATGCCGCTGATCCACAACTTCGAGGGCATCGGCGAGACGTCGACGTTCTACGTCGATCTCTCGACCGCCGAGGTGCCGGACGCAGAGCCGCAGCGGGGCGGGCTGGGCAAACTGTCGGCACGGTTCAACCTGGAGATGAAGACACTGCCGTTCCTGGTGGGCCTGAAGAAACCCGCCGTCGGATTCCGCAACCTCGGGCGTGGCACGCCGGCGCAGGTGCCGGCCTGATGACGACGTCGGTCGACCTACTTCGCGAGATGTTCGAGCGCATGGTCGTCGCGAAGAACGGCGATTTGATCGAGCATTACTACCATCCGGAGTTCGTGATGTGCTCCGACGGGCTGACGCAGGGCTTCGCCGACTTTCGCGACAGCCACCGCAAGCTCTATGCCACGTCGATCGCCTACTCGGTCGAGTACGACGAGCAGGCCTGGGTGGAAGCGGCGGACAGGCTGGCGGGCCGGGTGTGGATCACCACGTCCCGTCCCGGCGAAGAACCGACCCGGATTGAGGCGGTGCTGATCGCCGTCTACCGCGACGCGCGCATCTACCGGATCTGGGAGACCACCTGGCCGAGCTGGCGTAGCGTCGATGCGCTGGAAAACTACTGAGACACAGTTTGTTTCACGGTTTGGGTAGCCGACGCATCAGTTCGGCGGCCGCGTGCCGGCCGCTGAGCAGAGCGCCGTGGACGGTCGCCGGGTTGTCCGCTCCGACGGCCTCGCCGGCCAGATAGAGCCGATCGCCGACCGGTTCCTGCAGCCTGCGCCGGTCGTCGAGACCGGAACCTGGTGCGTGGAAAGAATACGAGCCCAGCGCGTAAGGGTCGGTGGTCCAACTCGAGGACCGCACCTCGGTGACGTCGGCGCCGAACAGTTGCCGCGCGACGGGCAGCGCCCCTTTCACCAGATCGGCCGGGGGCGTGGACTCGACGCTGCGGCCCCGCGAACCGGGGTTGAACGCCAAGACGATCGGGCCGGCGGCCGCGGGCAGCGTGAACCATTGGGCCCACATTCCTTTCCCGGGGCCATTTTCGGGGCTCAGGTACTCGTAGAAGGCGTTCTCGGTGTCCCAGCTTCGTCGCTGAAAACGGAAGTAACTCTTGGCCAGTACGCCGAAACCCAGCGCATCGATCGCGTGCGCGTGCCCTTCGGGCAGCGGTGGATCGAAGGTGATGCTCGCGGCCTTCAGCACGCCCAGCGGCACCGTGACGATCGCGGCGGATCCTTGGAAGGTTCGGTCGCCGGCCCGGATAGTCACCGAATTATCCTGTCGCGCAATGGAAGTGATAGGGGTGTTGAGCACGATCGGGAGCCCGTCGGCCAACAGTTGCGGTATCGCGTCGTATCCGCTGGTGATCACCGACTGGGGCCCGTCGGTGAACTTGCCGAGGTCGTAGGTCGTGGCCGAAAGCTGGCCGGCGTCGGCGGCGTACTCGTCCTCAATCTCGGTGGTGACGTAGAAATTCAGTTCGGCGCGCTCACGGTCGGTGAGATCGCCGGACTGAGCGGTGATGGCCGCGCCGAGTGTTCCGCCGGTCACCTCGTCGCAGGCGTCGGACACCAGCCGCCGCCAGGTCTTGGGGTCGAACGTCATCGGCTGCAGCTGGGGGTCGATCACCAGTTTGGTCGAGTCGTCGTAGTCGGTGGGCACGACCGAGGCGTGCACCTGCTGCGCCAGCGCCACCAGCGGATTGTTGGTGGTGCCGTGGATCCAGGACGCGCCCATCTCCAGCGGCACGCCCCAGTCACGGGTGGTGTGTACCCGTCCGCCGATCCGGTCCCGGGCCTCGAGCACCCGCACCGGCCAGCCCGCGTCGGCGAGGCTGCGCGCCGCGCCCAAGCCGGCCATTCCGGCGCCGACGATCAGGACCGATTTCGTGTCCGGCGGCCCGGTGGCGGTGGGTGCGGTGGAGCGTTGTGCCTGATGCCCGGAGGTAGTGCAGCCACCAGCCAGCAGGGTCGTTGCCGCCAAAAATCCGCGGCGGGATAACTCTGGCACGATTTCGCCGTTATCTGATCGTGTTCTGGTTTGTGACGGACCGCACATTACGGTCAGGTAAAGTCGCGGGCAACTGGATGGCGGCAACGGAGCCGTGACCAAGGCGGGAGCGGTGATGAGTGCTCGGATGACTACCCGTGAAAGACCGGTTCGGCAGTTGCCGGCCGCCTTGCCGCCGAGCCGCACCGTCAAGGTTCGCGCAGCTGACGGCACCACACTGCACGCAGAGGTGTTCGGCCCGCCCGAGGGTTACCCCATCGTCCTGACGCACGGTTTCGTCTGTGCCATCCGGGCGTGGTCGCACCAGATCGCCGAGCTGTCCACCGATTACCGGGTGATCGCCTTCGACCACCGCGGCCATGGCCGCAGTGCGGTACCGCGCCGCGGCGGGTACAGCCTCAAACACCTCGCGTCCGATCTCGACTGCGTGCTGGACGCGACCCTGGCGCCGCACGAACGGGCGCTGATCGCCGGACACTCGATGGGTGGCATGACCATCCAGGCGTGGTCGGAGCGCTACCGCCACAAGGTCCGCCGCCGTGCCGACGCCGTTGCGCTGATCAACACGGCCAGCGGTGATCTGCTGGACAAGATCAGACTGCTCTCGGTGCCGCGCGGTCTGTCGCCGGCCCGAGTGGTGGCGGGGCGGACCCTGATCAGCGCGGTCGGTGGGCTGCCGCTACCGGGCGCGGTCCGGATTCCGAGCCGGTATCTGGTGGCGATGATGGCCTGCGGTGCCGGCGCCGACCCGGCTGTCGTCCAACTCGTCTACGAACTGTTCGCACAAACCTCACCGATGGGCCGCGGTGGCTGCGCGCGGATGCTCATCGAGGAGATCGGCTCCCGGCACCTCAACCTGGAGGGGCTCACGGTGCCGACGCTGGTCATCGGCAGCGAACACGACCGGCTTACTCCGATCAGCCAGGCCCGTAGGCTCGCGCGCACCGCGCCCAACGTGGTGGACTTGGTCGAGTTGCCCGGCGGGCACTGCTCCATGCTGGAACAGCCGGACGAGGTGAACAGGCAGCTGCGTGCCCTGGCCGAAGCGGCCGTCGACCGCCAGGCCCGAGTGACGCTGATCAGCTCATAGCAGCGCGGCGACCGCGGCGGCGGCCCGCTGGCCGGATCGCACCGCGCCGTCGAAGTACCCGGTCCATTCGTCTGCCGTCTCGGTGCCGGCCCAGTGAATCGGCCCGACCGGCTGTCGGAGCACCTTGCCGTACTTGGTCCAGGACCCCGGCGGCACCGCGGCGGTCGGCCCACCCGGCGCGAATTCCTCTGACCCCCAACGGAAATCCGTGTAGTCGAGTGGGTTGAGCGCTTCCTCGCCATACAGCGACGCAAAACAGCGCAGCGCCTCCTGACGTCGCCGGTCGGCGGGCAGCGAGTCGAAGGCGCGGGGGTCGACGAAGCCCAGCAGGATGCCCGGGCCGTCGGCGTGCGGGCTGACATCAAAGGTGATGAACACCGGGCCCTTGTCCAGCAATGCCTGGCCGGAGAAGCCCTTGGCCCGCCAGAACGGGGTTTCGTAGGCGGCGTAGGCCTTGGTCAGGCGGCCTTGTGGCCAATGCCGGGCGAGTTCGGTGTATTCGGGCGGCAGTGGGGGATTGAACTCGATGCCGGCACGGTGGGCGGGCGGAATCGCGACGATGACGAACCCGGCCTCGGCCTGGCCCTGATCGGAGGTGACGGTGACTCCCGACCCGTGCCGTTCGATGCGGCGTACGCACGCCTCCAGCACCACGCGGTCGCCTAGTTCGGCCGCCGCCCGGTCGGCGATCTGCTGGGTGCCGCCCGGCACCAGGTCCTGCTGTGCGCCGTTCTCGGTGTCGAGCAACCGGTTGAGTCCGCCGGCCGCGCGCACATACCGGGCAGCGTGCAGCATCGAGACGTCCTCGGGTTCGCAGCCCCACGTCACCCGGGTCATGATCGCCATCAGGTCGCGGGAGGAGTCGGTGGCGCGCACCATGCTCAGCCATTGGCCGAGCGAGACGCCGTCGAGTTGGCGCGCCCGTTTCGCGTGCCAGGGCGCGGCTATCGGGACCGTGCGCGAGAGCCGCTCGAACTGCCACTGCAGCCGGCCGATGTCGAGCAGACCGACCAGCGACAGCCGGGGGATGGTGCCGCTGTAGGGCCGGGCCGCACCGCGCCAGTGGATGACGTTCTTGCCGTCGTGGTAGGTGGGGACGGTGGGCAGTCCCAGCTCGCTGATCAGCTTGAGTACCGCGTCCTG
Organism: Mycobacterium sp.; assembly: GCA_003987775.1. Taxonomy (GTDB): domain Bacteria; phylum Actinomycetota; class Actinomycetes; order Mycobacteriales; family Mycobacteriaceae; genus Mycobacterium. The sequence goes on along the minus strand of RXJD01000008.1, from coordinate 5,089 downwards.
GGTGGGGCCGACGAACGAGCCGCCCCGGTCGATGGGCAGCCCGGCTACGCTGCCGCTGAACGAGCGGCCGCCGACGCGGTCTCGGCCCTCCAGCACCAGCACGTCGTGGCCTTGCTGGGTAAGTTCCCGAGCGGCGGCAAGCCCGGCGAGACCGGCGCCCACCACGACAACGTCGACATTCCAGGGGGGGTTCGGCACGTGCTCCAGTGAACAGCATTGCCGGTCGGTTCCGTAGGGTTACTTCCGTGCCGGATCTTGAGGTGGGAGTGCGTTGAAGGTATTCACCGCTTTATACGGTCTGACCGACGCGGCCGACCGGGCGCGCGAACTGCGGGACGCCGGAGCCCACGGCGTGGCCACCTTCGAGGGCCCGCACGACGTCTTCGCCCCGTTGACCCTGGCCGCCACGGTGGGCGGGCTGGATCTGATGACGAATGTCGCGATTGCGTTTCCGCGCAACCCGATTCATCTGGCGCACCAGGCCAACGACCACCAGCTGCTCAGTGCGGGACGGTTCCATCTGGGACTGGGGACGCAGATTCGTCCGCAGATCGAGAAACGTTTCGGCGCGCAGTTCGACCATCCCGTGGAGCGGATGACCGAGCTGATCGCGGCGCTGCGGGCGATCTTCGAGGCGTGGAATTCCGGCGGGCGCCTGGATTTTCGCGGCGAGTACTACCGGCACACGCTGATGACGCCGATGTTCAATCCCGGCCCGAACCCGTACGGCCCGCCGCCGATCTACGTGGGAGCGCTGGGACCCCGGCTGACGCGGGCCACCGCCGAGCACGCCGACGGACTGCTGGTGATGCCGTTCAGCTCGAAACGTTTTCTGCACGGCAGCACCCTGCCCGCGGTGCGGGCGGGCCTGGAGGCCCGCGGGCGGCGCGATTTCCGGATCATCCCGGAAGTCATCGTCTCGGGCGATTCTGACGAGGCGGTCGCGGGGACCCGGCGGCTGCTGTCGTTCTACGGTTCGACGCCGGCGTACCGGCCGGTGCTGGCCGCCCACGGCTGGGAGGACCTGCAGCCCGAGCTCAACGCGATGTCCAAACAAGGCCGCTGGCAGGAGATGAGCTCGCTGATCACCGACGAGATGATGCACACCATCGCTGCGTGCGGTACACCGGCGCAGATCGCCGCGCATATCCGCGACCGCCTGGACGGCGTCGCGGACACGGTGTTCCTGTATCAGGCGGCGCCCATCGGGCTGTCCACGCTGGCCGAGATCATCGACCAGTTAGGGAGCGACGGTTAGCCAGTCGGCGAACCCGGACGGGTCGTGCCGGCCCAGTGCGCCGTGCTCGTAGAGGCCCCAGCCCTCGACCGGGTCGCCGTCGCCGTCCCGGCATACCGCGCGGCCGACGTGGTCGATCACGCCGAAGCCCGAGCGGGCGATGATCCCGGGGTCGGTCATGTCGTAGGTCAGCCGCTCGGCGAACTTCTCGCCCTTCCACAGGCCGTGGGTCCAGTCCGAGTCGCCGCCGTAGCCGCCGCCGACGTGGATCGGCACCGGCAGCTTGGACTCCACGTCGAAGTGGACCGGCGTGCCGTCGGGACTGGTCGCGTCGATGGTTGCGCCGGTAGGGATCCGGGTGCCGGAGCGGTAATGGATTTTGACGCGCGGCCAGCCCAGTTGCTCGACCCGGCCGTCCCGCCACACCCGGGTGCAGTCGTTGAGTGAGCGGAACCCGTTGGGCTCCTCCTGAATGATCAGCACGATGGCGAAGTCGTCGAAGGCGATCGGCACGTAGAGCCACCACATGCCTTCGAAGGGCGGGTCTGCCGGGCGGCCGGCCGGTTCCGGCTCTCCGATCGGCCGGATGCCCCAGGACCGGTCGCGGCTGCCGATCCAGACCGCTGGGTCGACGTTGATGTCGTCGCCGTCGACGCTGAGCTGTCCGCTCCAGCTGCCCAGTTGCGCGAACCGCTGAGCGTTGAGGGTGACCCGGTTGCCCGACCGCAGGATGTGCGGCTGCTCCTGGACCACGTCGAACAGGCCCTCCCAGGTGAGATCGGCTGCGATGCCCTCGGTTTCGTCGAGCACGATGCGCAGTTTGCGCAGTGGCTCGATGACCTCGACGCGGTAGCCGTTGACGTGCTGGTTCAACCGGTCTTGGTCGACGGCGTCCGAAAGATGCACCGCGGTCTGCGTTTCCCCGCGACGGACGAGCAGGAACGCGTCCTTCACGCCGAGGTTCGGGTAGTAGCCGATTCCGGTGATGACGAAGATGTCTCCGGTCCGGTCATGTGCGTTGAAATACGAGCGGTCGTAGAAGTTCCGGTCGGACGAGCCGGGCCAGGCGATCGGCTGCGGAATCTGGTGTACCGGATACTCGTCGAGCGGGCCAAGCATTAGTGCTCCTCTCCGATAAGACGTTTCATCAACCCGGCGTGGTAGAACAGCGTCTCGACATCGTCGGGCTTCTCGACCTCGCCGAAATGCACCCGCCGCGCGCCGGTCCGCATGAACACGCACGCCCACATGACGCCGGAATAGACGTAGAACCAATTGAGGTCGCTGAGTTCGATGCCGGTCAGCTGCTGGTAGGTGGCGCGCACGTCTTCCTCACGCATCACCTCTGGTAGGCCGGGCAGCGTTGCCAGGCCGGCAAGCTCCTGAAAGACCTTGTGCGCGAATATCATCCAGGCGACATCGAGTTCACGCGGGCCGACGGTCACCATCTCCCAGTCCAGCACCGCCACCGGTTCGAAATCCTGGTACAGCACGTTGCCCACCCGGGCGTCGCCCCAATTCAGTACCGGCTCGCGCGCGTCGGCCTCGGCCGGCCAATTGTCTTGCAGCCATTGGAAGGTGCGCTCCACCAGGGGTGATCTGCCGATGTCGGGGACGGCGAAGTCATACCACGACTTGACCCAGCCGAAGTGCCGGCGCAGCGCGGTGTCACCGGTCAGGTCCTGGGTGAGGAAGCCAAACGTGTTCTCGGCGTGGGGGATCGAGTGCAGGGTGGCCAGCACTTTGACCGAGGCGTCCTGGAGCTTGCGCTGCTGCTCGGCTGGTGCGTCGGCGAACCAGTTGCCGCCGAAGGTATACGGCATCACGTCCGGCGGCACCACGCCCTCGACGTAGTCCATCAGGAAGAACGGCGCTCCCAAGACGTCGCCGGTGTTCTCGATCCAGCGCACCCGGGGTACCGGTACGTCGGTCAGTTCGCCGACCTGCCGGATCACCTCGAACTGGTGATCCAGCCGGTAGGTCGGGAAGACCGGAACGTCTTGTGCGGTGGGTGCGACCCGGGCGACCAGCTTCTGTTCGTTGCCTTCCCATCGCGCGGTCAGGATGATGGTTTCCGATGACATGCCCGTCGAGTCCACTCCGCTTTCCACGGTGACCTCGGGCTTTACCGGCAGCTTCGTCGCCAGCCACTCCGACATCAGGGCCGGGACAGTGCCGGTGTCGCGGCTCGAGCGTTGCATGCGGCCCACATCTTCGAGAGCCGGTTCATTGGCCACGGGTGTGCTTCCTTTGCGGGGTAATTACGATACGGTAGGTAGCGTTATGAAAGCAGACCCGTCCACCCTTGACAAGGTCCCCGGCGCCGGACGGCCGCGGGATCCACGCATTGACTCTGCCATCCTGGCGGCGACCGCGGAACTGCTTGTCAACATCGGCTATTCGAATCTCAGTCTGGCCGCGGTAGCCGAGCGGGCCGGTACTACGAAGTCCGCGCTGTACCGGAGATGGTCCAGCAAGGCCGAATTGGTGCATGAGGCGGCGTTCCCGGTGGCGCCGACGGCGTTGGTGGCCCCGGCCGGTGATTTCGCCGCCGATATCCGGATGATGATCGAGGCCACCCGCGACGTGTTCACCACCCCCGTGGTGCGGGCCGCCCTACCGGGACTGGTGGCCGATATGACCGCTGACCCAGAGTTGAACGCGCGGGTGATGTCGCGCTTCCACGGTTTGTTCGCGGAGGTGCGGATGCGGCTGCGTGAGGCGATCGACCGCGGCGAAGCGCATGCCGACGTCGACCCGGACCGGCTGATCGAAATTATCGGAGGAGCCACCATGCTGCGGATGATGCTGTATCCGGACCAGAAGTTGGACGACGCCTGGGTGGAGCAGACCGCCGCCATCGTGGTGCATGGGGTGACCCGGTGACGGCCATCGTCACGGGCGCCAGTCGCGGTCTGGGGCGCGAGATCGCGCTGGCGCTGGCGGCCGACGGTGAGGCGGTAGCTGTCGTCGGACGCACCGAGGCCGTATGGGATGAGCGGCTGCCCGGAACCATCGGCGAGACGGTCGCCGACATCGAGGCGGCCGGCGGACGGGCGGTGGCGATCCGGGCCGACCTCACCGACCACGATGACATCATCCGGTTGGTCGACGAGGCCCGGGATGCGTTGGGGCCCATCAATATTCTGATCAACAATGCGGCGTTCACCGCGCCGGGACGGCCGGGTGCCGCGCCGCGCGCCAAGAAAGCGGCGGCGGAGAAGGCGCGGTATCCGGGATTCGTCAGCATCCCGCTGACCGCCTACCGCCGGCATTTCGAGATCGCGGTGTTCGCCGCGTATGAGCTGATGCAACTCGTCAGCCCGGACATGATCACCGCCGGCGGCGGGTCGATCGTCAACATCACCTCCATCGCCTCGCGGCTGGGTGGCGGACTGCCCGGCTACGGGGGCTCCAAGGCGGCGCTGGAACATCTCACCGGTTGTGCTGCACTCGATCTCGCCGAGCACAACATCGCGGTCAACGCGCTCGCGCCGTCCAAGCCGATCATGACGCCGGGCCTGTCCTACTACGCCCGCGGTTTCGACGACGAGAGCACCGCCGAGGAATTCGCGCAGGCCGCACTGCAACTCGCCCGGGTGAGCCCGAGCGTGGTGACCGGCCGCACGATCGGGCACCTGCAGGTGCTCGATGGCAGCTACGCGCCGTTCACGGTGTAACTCGTCAGGCGGCATTGAACTCGATCAGTCTCACGGCGATGGCGTCTTCGGCTTCGCTGGTGCGGACGAATGAATAGATCGGTGGGGCGGTGGATCGGTAGCGCGCTTTGGTGGGGGTTTGGTGTTCGGTGGTGTGGTGGCCGTTGTGGTGGTGGGCGGTGACGGTCCAGCC
>RXJD01000068.1 GCA_003987775.1 Mycobacterium sp. | reverse complement strand
CCGCAAACGCCACAACTGGCGCACCCCCGCCGAAGAACTCGACCGACTACTGTCAGACCCGTCCGCATTTGTTGCAGCGACCGCCTGAATCCAAGGCGCGAATCGCACCCAGGACGCAGGCTCAACGCCGTCACGGCACGTTCGTCTTCAGAGTTCGGTGCGAGACGTTCGGTAAACTTCCCTGGTGCCGAAACGACCCGACAATCAGGCCTGGCGCTACTGGCGCATGGTCTTCGGCGTCGTGGTCGCGGCCGGGGTGCTGGTGATCGGTGGTCTCACCGGCCACGTCACGCGTGCTGACGACCAGAGCTGCGCCGCGGTCAAGTGTGTCGCGCTCACCTTCGACGACGGCCCCAGCCCCTACACCGACCGGCTGCTGCAGATCCTGAAGGACAACGACGCCAAAGCGACGTTCTTCGAGATCGGCAACAAGGTGGCGGCCAACCCGGCCGGGGCGAAACGGGTCGTGGACGCCGGCATGGAGCTCGGCAGCCACACGTGGGAACACCCCAACATGACGACGATTCCGCCCGAGGACATCGCCGGCCAGTTCTCCCGGGCCAACGACGCGATCGTCGCCGCGACCGGCCGCAAGCCGTCGCTGTACCGGCCCGCCGGCGGGCTCTCCAACCCGGCTGTCCGGCAGACGGCCGGAACCTTCGGCCTCGCGGAAATCCTCTGGGACGTGATCCCTTTCGACTGGGCTAACGACTCCAACACCGCGGCGACGCGACAGGTGCTGATGGCGCAGATCAAACCGGGCTCGGTGGTGCTGTTCCACGACACCTACTCGAGCACCGTCGATCTGATCTATCAGTTCATCCCGGTACTCAAGGCGAACGGCTACCGGATGGTGACGGTCAGCGAGCTGCTGGGGCCGCGGGCGCCCGGCAGCAGCTACGGCAGCCGGGAGAACGGGCCGCCGGTCAACGAGCTGCACGACATTCCTCCCGGTGACATCCCGCTCCTGCCCAACACCCCCTCGCCCAAGCCGATGCCCAATTTCCCGATCACCGACATTCCCGGGCAGAACTCGGGCGGGCCGAACAACGGTGCCTAGGGCAGCGTCGCCGAAGTCTGCTCTGCGGCTGTCAATCCAATACGCCATCGACCTGGCGCTCGGTTACATCATCGCGGTGGCCGACTCGGCCGCCATCCTGATCCCGATGAGGGGTCACAGCCCTGCGGTAGCCAACTCCGACTTCGCCGAGAAGAACACCGGCCTGGTGGCGGTGCTGATCGTGCTGGGAACCATCTCGGTTGCGGTCATCGGGCCCATGATTCTGGCGCCCACGCTGCGCTGGTACACCGCCGGTCACGAACCGACACCCGCGCAACGCGACGCGGCGATGAAACTCGCGGGGCGGCAATCGGCCTTGTTGGCGGGGACGTGGGCTGTGTGCGGCGTGATCGTCATCCTGCCGAACACCGATGGCGGAACCGCCGTCATGGTGCCAATCTCGCTCGGCGTGCTGATCGGCGGTGCCGCGGCCGCCGGTACGGGTCTACTACTCGCCCAGCGCACCCTGCGGCCGATCATGAGCGCCGCGACGCGCGGTTGCGAGCCGCGACTGATGGTGCCGGGCGTCTTCGCGCGGCTCGTTCTGCTCTGGTTTCTGTGCAGCGCATTGCCGATCGGGGTGATCGCGGCGTTCGTGGTGATGCGCTCCACCGGCTGGCTGGTCGAGCGGTCCAACTCATTGGACGTGCCGATCCTGGTGGTGTCGCTGGCGGCGCTCCTGCTGGGAATGCCGACCATGATCCTGACATCGCGGTCGATCTCCGACCCGGTCGCCGAAGTCGCCGACGCGATGGCCGAGGTCGAGCACGGCCACATCGACACCCACGTGGGCGTATACGAGCGGTCCCAGATCGGGCGACTGCAAAGCGGATTCAACCGGATGGTCAGCGGGCTCGAGGAACGTGACCGGCTCCGGGATCTGTTCGGCCGACATGTCGGGCCCGACGTCGCGCGGCGTGCCCTCGAGGAGGGCGCCACCCTGTCCGGCGATGTGGTGGAAGCCGCGGTCCTCTACATCGATCTGGTCGGTTCCACCAAGCTCACCGAAAGCCTTCCGCCGCAACAGGTTGCCCAGGTGCTCAACGACTTCTTCCGCATCGTCGTGGGCACCGTGGACGAATTCGGGGGCCTCATCAACAAATTCGAGGGTGACGCCGCACTCGTCATCTTCGGCGCGCCACTGCGCACCAATGAGCCGGCTGCGGCGGCTTTGGGCACCGGGCGTGCCCTGGGCGACAAACTGCGTCTGCTGCCGATGGTGGACTTCGGTATCGGCGTCTCCGCCGGACGGGTCTTCGCCGGCAACATCGGTGCCGAAAACCGCTACGAATACACGGTGATCGGTGACGCGGTCAACGAGGCCGCGCGATTGGCCGACCTCGCCAAGACCTCCGACCGCCGGATCCTGTGCTCAGGTGCGGCGATCGACCGCGCCGGGCAATCCGAGCGCGCACGCTGGGACGAATGCTATTCCACGGTGCTGCGCGGCCGGTCCGAGCCGACGCACGTGTGGACGCCGACTATTTCTTTGAAACCTTCAGTGACGCAATGACTTTGTCGACAATGGCCGCTGAAGCCTTGTCCCCGATCGCCGTCGCGCCCAGGAAGATGGTGACCGGTTTGGTGTCGACGGCGATGATCGTCACGGTGTCGCCCTTCACCCCGCGGGTGGTGTCGGCGATCGAGACGTCGGCATCGACCCGGGCGGCCTTGACCCCGTCGACCGTCATCGACGACGTCTTCTTCGGGCCCAGCGTGGGATTCGACTGCACGTAGCCGGGGCCGTTGGCGACGCAGTCCATCAACTTCGACGCCTGTGCGTTGACGTCCATGCTGGTGACGAAGTTGGTGACGGCGACCTCGACCTGCATCATCCACTGGCTCGCGTTAGGCACCTCCGCGCCCAGGCCGACCGCGTCGATCAAGTTGGGGTTCTGGTCGTCCACGTACGGCTGCCACCCGGGCGCCGCGCTTGTGGGGAACGACAGCTTGCCGGCCGACACCGTGTCGCCGGTGGGCTTGTTGCCGCCGGAGACGTTGGGAGTGCAGTCCGTCGCGGTCTGCATCGACGTATCCGGTCCCGACGTCTGTGCGCTCGTCGTCCCGGACGGGCCGGCCGTCGGCGACTCGTTTCCTTTGCTGCCCAGGGAGACCACCAGGATCACGACCAGCACGATGACGCCCAGTACCGCGATGCCGGCGACGATCAGCCACGGCAGCTTGGAATTCCCGCCCGACGGCGGCGGACCCGGCGGGTAGCCCCCCGGCTGCCAGCCGGGCTGTCCGGGCGGACCGAATTGCTGGGGCGGGTAGCCGCCGGGGACGCCGTACGGGTCGGTGCCCGGCGGGTACTGACCGCCCGGCGGGGGATAGGGGTAGGAGCCAGGCGGGCCCTGCGGCTGCCCGGGGGGTGGGCCCTGCGGCTGTCCGGGTGGCTGGCCCTGCGGCTGACCGCCCCAATACGGTTGTTGCCCATACGGATTCGCGCCGTAGGGGTCCTGACCGTAAGGATCCTGACCGTAGGGACCGCCGGGGGGAACCGTCATTGCTGAATCACCCTTACTCTCACCGGCCGCCTCCACGCTGAGATAGCCACACAACCGCGTCCACCGCAGGGTACCTGCGGCTCGGCAACATCCGGCCTAATCGACCGGTTCGACCTTGGCCATCGCCAACACGTCGAGGCGGCGGTCGAGTTCCTCTTCGGACAGCTTGTCGCCGATCAGGCCGCGATCGATGACGGTCTGGCGGATCGTCTTGCGCTCCTTGAGCGCCTGCTTGGCCACCGCGGCGGCCTCCTCGTACCCGATGGCCGAGTTCAGCGGGGTCACGATCGACGGCGAGGACTCGGCCAGCTCGCGCAGGTGCTCGACGTTGGCGACCAGTCCGGTGATGCACCGGTCCGCGAACAGTTTCGACACGTTGGTCAGCAGCTTGTACGACTCGAGGATGTTGCGGGCCATCATCGGGATGTAGACGTTGAGCTCGAAGGCACCCGACAAGCCGCCGACCGCGACCGCGGCGTCATTACCGATCACCTGCGCGGCCACCTGGGTAACCGCTTCGGGCAGAACCGGATTCACCTTGCCCGGCATGATCGAGCTGCCCGGCTGCAAGTCCGGCAGCTGGATTTCGGCCAGGCCGGTCAGCGGGCCCGAGCCCATCCACCGGATGTCGTTGGCGATCTTGGTCAGGGACACCGCGATGGTGCGCAGCGCGCCGGACGCCTCGACCAGCCCGTCGCGGGCCGCCTGCGCCTCGAAAGAGTTTGTCGCCGTGCGCAACTCGGACAGTCCCGTCGATTCGACCAGCACCGCCACCACCCGGACGCCGAACCCTTCGGGGGCGTTGAGGCCGGTGCCGACCGCGGTGCCGCCGATCGCCAGCTCACCCAGCCGGGGCAGGGTCGACCGCACCCGCTCGATGCCGGCCTCGATCTGGCGGGCGTACCCGCTGAACTCTTGGCCGAGAGTCACCGGGACGGCATCCATCAGGTGGGTGCGTCCGGACTTGACTACCGTCTGCCACTCGAGTGCCTTGGCCGACAACGCGTTCTGCAGCACCTCAAGCGCGGGGATGAGATGACGCACCGCGGCCTCGGTGGCCGCGATGTGGGTCGCGGTCGGGAACGTGTCGTTGGACGACTGCGACATGTTGACGTCGTCGTTGGGGTGCACCTTCACCCCGTTGGCCGCCGCGATCGACGCGATCACCTCGTTGGTGTTCATGTTCGAGCTGGTGCCCGAACCGGTCTGGAAGACGTCGATCGGGAACTGGTCGTCGTGCTTGCCGTCGGCGATCTCGGCGGCCGCGGCGATGATCGCGTCGGCCTTCTCCGGGTCCAGCAGCCCGAGGTCCTTGTTCACTTGCGCGCAGGCGCCTTTCAGCAGACCCAGCGCGCGGATCTGGGTGCGCTCCAGACCGCGACCCGAGATCGGGAAGTTCTCCACGGCGCGCTGGGTTTGCGCGCGCCACAACGCGTTCACCGGCACCCGGACCTCGCCCATGGTGTCGTGCTCGATGCGGTATTCGCCTTCGGGAGCGCCTGAATCGGCCATAGATCAGATCCTTGCTTTTATAGGTGTCAGGGCAGGGGATAGGCGGCGTTGCTGTCGCCGGTGAAGTCGATCGCCGAGTATTCGTTGAGCTTGGACAGCCGGTGGTAGGCCTCGATCATGCGCACGGTGCCCGACTTGGACCGCATCACGATCGACTGCGTGGTGCACCCGCCCGGGTAGTAGCGGACTCCCTTGAGCAGGTCGCCGTCGGTGACTCCGGTGGCACAGAAGAACACGTTCTCGCCCGACACCAGGTCGGTGGTGGTCAGCACCCGCCCGACGTCGTGGCCGGCGTCGATGGCCTTCTGGCGCTCGGCGTCGTCCTTGGGGGCCAGCTGTGCCTGGATGGCGCCGCCCATGCAGCGGATCGCCGCCGCGGTGATGATGCCCTCCGGGGTTCCGCCGATACCGGCCAGCATGTCGGTGCCCGAACCCGGGCGACAGGCCGAGATGGCTCCGGCGACGTCCCCGTCGGTGATCAGCCGGATCCGGGCGCCGGTGGCGCGGACGTCGGCGATCAACTGGGCGTGCCGGGGGCGGTCCAGGATGCACACAGTCATGTCCCGCACCGACAGTTCCTTGACCCGGGCGACCGCCCGGACGTTCTCGGCGATCGGGGCGGTGATGTCCAGCACGTGGGCGGCATCGGGGCCGACGGCGATCTTGTTCATGTAGAACACCGCCGAGGGGTCGAACATCGCCCCGCGGTCGGCCACGGCCAGCACCGAGATCGCGTTGGGCATGCCTTTGCTCATCAGCGTGGTGCCGTCGATGGGGTCGACGGCGAAGTCGCAGTCGGGGCCGTCGCCGTTGCCGACTTCCTCGCCGTTGTAGAGCATCGGGGCTTCGTCTTTCTCGCCTTCACCGATGACCACCACGCCGCGCATTGAGACCGAGTTGACCAGTTCTCTTATCGCGTCGACGGCCGCGCCGTCGCCGCCCTCCTTGTCGCCGCGGCCCACCCAGCGACCGGCGGCCATGGCGCCGGCCTCGGTGACGCGCACCAACTCGAGAGCCAGGTTTCGGTCGGGGGCTTCGCCACGCGGTCGGGCGTGCGACGGTGTCGCAACGGTCGGCGACGAGCCTGATCCCTGTGCAGTCATGGTTGGCGCCCTTCATTCATGGTTGCAGATTGTCCCAGAAGCGGAACGCTCGACTGGAGCTGGGATACTTGCGGAGTGACCTCGGAGCCCCAGCCTGCCCCCAAGCCGGCCAAGCCGCGGTTGCTGCAGGACGGACGCGACATGTTCTGGTCGCTGCTGCCTCTGGTGATCGGGTGCATCGTGCTCGCAGGGATGGTCGGGATGTGCTCGATCGCCCCGGGTGGGACGAACCGGGGAAGGATCCCGTCCTACGACGCGGCCGCGGCGCTCAAGGCCGACGCCGCCACGCTCGGGTTCCCGATCCGGATGCCGCAACTGCCGCCGGGCTGGCAAGCCAACTCCGGCGGACGCGGCGGCATCGACGCCGGACGTAGCGACGCCTCGGCGGGCCAGCGGCTGCACGCGGCCACCTCGACCGTCGGCTACATCAGCCCGACCGGGATGTACCTGAGCCTGACCCAGAGCAATGCCGACGAGGACAAGCTGGTCGGCTCCATCCATTCCGGCATGTTTCCCAGCGGCACCGTTGACGTGAACGGCACCCGTTGGGTTATCTACCAGGGTGCCGACCAGAACGGCGCTGTCGAGCCGGTGTGGACCACCAGGCTCGCCAGCCCGGCCGGCCCGACCCAGGTGGCGATCACCGGTGCCGGCACACCGGATCAGTTCCGCACACTGGCGGTCGCGACGGAGTCGGCGCAGCCGTTACCGAGCCGTTAGGCCGATAGAAGGGACGTCTCTTGTGACCGCACCCGAAGCAGATCTCTCCGGGTGGTCGGCGGCGCCGTTCACCGGCGCCGGCTTCACCTACGACGTCTACCGCAAAGGATCGGGCCCCGGCGTCGTGCTGATCCCGGAGATGCCGGGTATCCATCCGGGGGTGCTGGGTCTGGGTAACCATCTGGTCGACAACGGGTTCACCGTGGCCATCCCGTCACTGTTCGGGCAGCCCGGCAAGGCGAAAACACCGGGCTACATCGTGGCCGAGATCAGCCGCGGCTGCGTGGCCAAGGAATTCGCCGCGATGGCCACCAACAAGGAGCGGCCGGTCTCGCTGTTTCTGCGCGCCCTGGCCCGCGACCTCAACGAGAAGACTCCCGGCAAGGGTGTCGGAGTGATCGGACAGTGTTTCACCGGCGGCTTCGCCCTGGCTGCCGCCGTCGATGACAGCGTGCTGGCCCCCGTGCTCAGCCAGCCCTCGGTGCCGTTCCCGCTCACCGCCAAGCACCGCCGCGATCCCGGAATGAGCGAGGCGGAGCTCAGGGTGGTGGCCGATCGTTGCGCCAATCACGACCTGTGCGCGCTGGGGCTGCGGTTCAGCGGCGACCGGATGGCTCCCGGCGAGCGCTTCAAGACGCTCAAGCAGCGGCTCGGCGACGCGTTCGAGGTGATCGAGATCGACTCCGGCCCGGGCAACGAGCACGGCTTCGGCCGCATGGCGCATTCGGTGCTCACCGACGAGGTCCGCGAGATCGACGGCCAGCCGGCCTACGAGGCGCGCAAGCGGGTGGTCGAATTCCTCAGGGAGCGGCTGAGTTAGCACTTGCGAAGAAGCGGGTGAGGTTCTGATGGAGAGTCGCTGCTTACCCGAAAATCGGGCGAGAACCGGAACCTTTCGGCAGGCACCCGCTCAGAATTGAGTAGTCGCATACTCAAGCCCCCCTCGTCGATCCGGGCGACACTCGTTTTGGCAACATTTGATCGCCGCACAAGACCGTGATCAGCATTGCGGGTCCATCTGAGCACGTTCCGATGAGCGAAGGGTGAGGACAGACATGCCGCTTGTAATCACCGCGCCAGGAATTATGGCGCAGGCAGCTGCGGACCTGGAGACAATTGGCTCAGCCCTCTACGAGGCGCACACGCTGGCAGCAGATTCAACCGCCGCGGTGCTGCCCGCCGCCGCCGACGAAGTATCGGCGAATATCGCACACGTGTTCTCCGATTACGGTAAAGAGTACCAACAACTGGCTGGGCAGGCCGCGGTGTTTCACGAGCAGTTTGCGCAGCATTTGAACGTGAGTGCGGGGATGTACGCCGGCGCGGAGGCCGTCAATGTAACGTTGTTGCAGCCCTTGGCTTCGATTTTGAACCCGATTATCGGATTTGAAGGCTTGCCGGCACCGCTCTACGATTTGTGGGCACCTCTTTCCTACCAGCTGGGCAAGGCAGTTTTCTTTGATAATCCTTTGGGTCCGTACCTGCTGGCTCCGGTGGGTATAGCTGCTATTGTTTTCATCGCCGTGTTGGCTGTTTCGCTCCTCGTGTTTTTCTTATACGTCTTGCCGGTATTGTTGGAAGCCATTTCCCCTACCCTGAGGGCATTATCCTTTTCTCCTATTTTTGGTGCGTTAACCGCGATTGCCTGAGTGCTGTCGACTTTCGCGGAAGCCGGCCTCCGTGCACTGAGTGTGGATCCCCCGACGCGTCACCGGCGTGTCGCGTCGTCAGATTCACAGTCAGCGGCCCGGCCACGGCCACTTGCGTCGAGCGGGCTTGTCCTCGGGCACCGGTTTGAGCTCGACACCCTTGTAGACCGCGAGATAGACGTCGATGGTCGTGACGATGACGATCATCAGCACCGGGCCGATGATGATTCCCCACGGGCCGAACATCGAGATCCCGGAGAACACCGACAGCAACATCAGTGCCGAATTCAGCCGGGCATCCCGCGGCACCAGGATCGGCCGCAGGAAGTTGTCGATGTTGGTGACCACCACCAGGTGGAAGAGGACCACGAACAGCCCGCCGCCGATATTGCCGAACAGCATCATGCCCACCCCGAACGGGATGGTGATGATGCCGCCGCCCAGCGGGATGATCGACAACGCGGTCAGCACGATCGCGAAGATGAAGAAACCGTGGTGGAAGCCCGCGATATAGATCGACGCGGCGCCCGCGACACCCTGGCAGAAGGCGATGACGAACTGGCCGTTGACGGTGCCGCGCACCATCGAGCCCATCTTCTGTAGATACAGATCAGTCACTTCTTCGCCGAGCGGGTTGAGCTGCCCGATCAGCGTCCGCAGTTTGTCGCGGTGCACCAGCAGAGCGATGAACACGTACAGGAAGATGATCGCCGAGGTGATCATGCCGGCCAGGCTGCCTGCCGTGTTCTGCAGGATGCCCAGCAGCCAGTGGCCGACGCTCTGGGCGGCCGACACCATCGCCTTGCGCAGCATCTCCGCGGTGACATTGACGTGCACGAACGGCACCCGGGACAGGAATTCGTTGACCAGTTTCAGGGTCTTGTCGCCGAGGCTGCTCAGATCGGTCGAGCGGACCCACCCTGAAACAGAGTCGATCATTCGGGCGATCTGCACGATCGCCAGCGCCACCAGCAGCCCGACCGGCACGATCACGATGACCAGCGCCGACAACAGGGTTGCGGTGGCCGACAGGCCGGTGCCCAGGCGCTTGTTGAACCGATTGAACAGCGGTGTGAACAGATAGGCGCCGACGGCGGCCACCACGATGAGAACGAAATAGTTGCGCAGGAAGTACGCCCCGAACGCCAGGGCGACGAGGGTGAACACTGCCAGGGCGCGTTTCTGGGTGAGCGTGAATTCGGTATTCATGCCTGGACCGAGACCGCCCTCCGCATCAGTGTTGAGGCAACTTTAGCGGCAGCGGGACCGAATCAGGGGTCAACTCCTTCAAAGCTTTTCAGCAGTTCCGGGTCCGGCAGCTCCATCTGTAGGTAGAGGTCGATGTGGGTGATCTTGCCGGTGTCGTTGAACCGGTAAACCGACAGGGAATTCACCACGCTGGTGAAATCGCCTACGGCACTGTGCTCTTCGAGCTCGAGGAAGATCAGGTCCGCAGCCTCGGTGAGCCGTCGAAAGGAGCACCGCCAAGTCGACGACGTCGCCCAAGTGGTCAGGAAGTCCGTGTACGCCGGCCAGTCCATCACCTCCTTGAACGCGCCCACCCGTTCGAATTCATCGACGGCGACGAGCTCGGCGAGAGCGCCCCAGTTCTGAACCCCGAAGCCGGGGCTTTTGGCTTCGTGCACAAGACGATCGACCGTCATGCAGTATTCGAGCACCGTGCGGGCGTGGCCGGTGTAGTCGCCGATGACGTCGGCCACCTGACGGTCGACCTGCTGGTTCACCGGGATTCCCCGGACTTCGCCAGCCGGAGTTCGAGCAGTTCCACGTATTCGCTGGTGCCCTGGAACGGGCCGTGTACGCCGATCGCGATATCGAGGAACGCGTTGTATTCGTCGTTGACGTGGGTCTCCCAGCGAGTCAGTTCACCCGCGTCATTGGTTTCGATGAAACTGTAGGAGTAGAAGCCCATCTGGACGCCGTCGGTGGTGTGTCCCTCCCACCGGGTTTTCATCACCAGCCCGTTGGCGGCGGGCCAGTATTTGAAGTCGCTGGGCTTCCAGTCCGGAAAGCTCAGCGAGTAGACCTTGGCTTCCAGCGTCGACGCCCGTGCGGTGTCTTCGGGGAACTCGCTGAACCGGAACACCTGATCACCGGTGAAATACGGCGAGACGTAAACGCCGTCCTCGGCGAAAGTCCATGCCTCGGCGAAGGCCTCGCCTTCCTGCACCCCTTGTCGCAGGTATGCGTCGCGATAGGCCTCGGCCATGCGGCCGTGATGGGCAATGCGCTCTTGCAGATTCATCGCTCTTCCTCCGTACTGCCGGCCATGTACCGGTCGATGACCGAGTGGTAGTGGCCGATGACGATCTCTTCGCGCACCAGGGACATGTGGTTCAGCCGGCTGTTGCGAAGCCCCAGCTGCTGGCGCGGCATCTGCTCGTAATCCTGTTGCAGCGCTTCGAAATACTTGTAACTACCCGGTTCGGTGACATCGGTCAGCTCGACGTGGAATGCGTCGCGGTGCTCGGCCGGCAGGAACATGTAACTGCTGACATGCCACAGGCACCGGTTCGGGTCGCCGTCAGGGTGTGGCACGGCCATGATGACGTGGCATTCGCCGGCGCGGACCGTCATGAAGTAATTCGGGAACAGCACCCAGCCCTGGTTGTCGCTCATCTGGTCGTCGGTCAGGGCGCTGACATCCAGGCCCATCCCGGTCAGCGTGTCACGCGTGGCCTGCTGCAACAACTTTCGCGCCGTGACATCGGCCGGGAAGTCGACGGACCCGTCCGCCCGCCGATACCCGGCGACCAGTTCCTGGAACCGCGGGATCACCGCAGCGGTGGACGGGAACGTCTCGGGCAGGTCCAGGATGCCCTCGACCTGCTTGTCCGCACTGGCGCCCCGAACCTCGAAGGGTGCCACTGCGACACAGTGGTTTTCGAAGAACCGGTAGCGCGTGGTGGCCGGGTCGATCGTCAGCACGCTGAGCAGCTGTGGGTGGATGCCGTTGATGTGATAGCCCTCCTCGAAGGCGTCCATGACGACCTTCCAGTTGCAGTCCAAGGGTTCCCGCACATCCATCACGGCGACCATCTGGTCCAGGTGGTAGGGCGCGAGCAGCTCGACCACCTCCGGTCCCAGGAACTCGCGCAGCGGCTGCGCGTTCGGGTCGGGGTTGATGAAAATGAATCCGGCGAAGGTGTCGACCGGCACCTGCAGCAGCGAGTTCTCGCCCTTGTCGATCGGGCCGGCCAGACTCTCGCGCAGCATGCCCCGCAGTCGCCCGTCCAGGTCGTAGGACCACAGGTGGTACTGACAGAGCAGCCCGCGCTTGGCATTTCCGGTTCGGCCCGTGCACAGCATGTTGCCGCGATGCCGGCAGGCGTTGACGAATCCACGGAGCGTGCCGTCTTTGCCATGGACGATGAGGAACGACTGGTCGAGTATCCGGTACTGCTTCCAGTCGCCGACCCTGGGAAGCTCGTCGACCCGGCCCGCAATCTGCCAGACCCGCATCCAGATCCGCTCGCGCTCCACCGCCGCGTATTCGGCCGAGGTGTATCGGTCGGTGGAAATCCGCATGTTGAATGTGTCGCCGCCGATGTCGGCCAGTCCGAGGCCCAGGCCCGAGTGGGGGTCAACCCACTGTCCCGGCCGAAGTGCTTGTGTCAACGTTGCACGCTCCTTGTCTGGAAGCACCGGTGATCCCGAACACTAGAATACATTCGCGTATAATTTATACAAGGCAGTATATGAATGACGCCGATGTATATCGGCGATGTGGAAGGATCGGACCGTGCCGCAGCGGTGGACCCGGGAGCGACGTCTGGAGCACACCCGGAACCTGTTGCTGGACGCGGCGGAGGAAGTTTTCGCGCGCAAGGGACTGGTGGGGTCGGCACTGGAAGACATCGCCGAGGCCGCGGGCTACACGCGAGGAGCGATCTACTCCCACTTCGGGACGAAGGAAGAACTTTTCCTGGCCGTCATCGAGCGCCAGCGCCAGCGATTCCTGGACGGGTTCACCGAGGTCATCGAATCTTTCCACCGGCGCAGCGACATCGATCTGGACGAACTCGCCAACCGGTGGCGGGAGTTGAGCCAGGGCACCGACCGCGCGGCGCTGGGATACGAATTCACGCTCTTCCTGCTGCGCAATCCGCAGGCGCGGGAGCGACTCGCCGAGCAGAGATGGGAGACGGTGCGGTCGCTGGGGGAGTTCATCAGCACCAACGTGGCACGCCTTGGCGCAACGCTGACCATGCCGGCTGAAACGCTGGCCCGGGTGATTCTGGCCGTCAATGACGGCATCACCCTCGGCAGTCATCTTGACGGGGAAGACCTCTATCGCCCGTACCTCGAGCTGATCGTCTCCAGCATCGGCGGCCGGTGATTAAAGTGGTTTGGACGCTTCAGCCGTGGTCAACGGATGTCTGGGGCGGTGCACGGGAAGAGGAGTTCGAGCGCGATGGCGACCGAGGTAGTCGAAACCGGATATGGCCCGGTCCGGGGTGGCGACGACGGTCGCGTCAAGTTCTGGAAAGGCGTCCGGTACGCGGCACCGCCGCTGGGTGACCTGCGTTTCCGGGCGCCCGAGCCCCCGCAGCGGTGGACCGAGGTCGCCGACGCCACCGAATACGGCCCGGCCTGCCCTCAGCCGGTGGTCCCGAGGATGCCCCTGGATCTGGGGGCGCCGCTGGGTGAGGACTGCCTGCGGCTGAACATCTGGGCACCACGGGATGCACAGCCCGGTGCCGGGAAGCCCGTGATGGTGTGGCTGCACGGCGGCGCGTACGTACTGGGTTCGGGCAGCCAGCCGCTCTACGACGGCCGCGCGCTGGCGGGCACCGGTGACGTCATCGTGGTCACGCTCAACTACCGGATCGGCGCGCTGGGATTCCTGGACCTGTCGTCGTTCACTACCGGGCAGCGACGTTTCGACTCGAACATCGGGCTGCGTGACGTGCTGGCCGCGCTGGTGTGGGTTCGCGACAACATCGCGGCGTTTGGCGGTGACCCGGCCAACGTCACCGTCTTCGGCGAATCCGCGGGCGCCGGCCTGGTCACCACGCTGCTCGCCAGCCCTTCCGCCGAGGGTCTGTTCGTGCGCGCGATCGCGCAGAGTTCCCCGGCCACCTCGGTGTACGACCGGGAGCGGGGGCACCGGGTCGCCCTCACCCTGTTGGAGAAGTTGGATATCGGCGCATCGGAGCTACAGAAGCTGATCGAGGTGCCCACCGAGGCGCTGGTCGCGGCCACGCAGGAAGTGTTCAACGAAGTGCCCGTGCGCAATCCCGGCACGCTGGCCTTCGTCCCGATCGTCGACGGAGACCTGCTGCAGGACTATCCCGTCAAGCTGGCGCAGGAAGGACGGTTGCTGCCCGTCCCGTTGGTGATCGGAACCAACAAAAATGAGGCGGCGCTGTTCAAGTTGATGCGCTCGCCGCTGATGCCGATCACCCCGCGCGCCATCACGTCGATGTTCGACCAGATCGCCGCCGAGCAGCCCGACCTACAGCTGCCGACCGTGGACGAGATCGGGTCGGCATACTCGGGCCGGCACAAGTCCCGGGTGGTGAGCATGGCGACCGACATCGGTTTCCGGTTGCCGACGATGTGGCTGGCTCAGGGGCACAGCGCGGTGGCGCCGGTGTACCTGTACCGGTTCGACTACTCGACACCGCTGTTCAAGCTGCTTCTGGTGCGCGCCGCCCATGCCACCGAATTGCCGTACGTCTGGGGCACTCTCGGCGGCCCCCAGGATGTGACGCTCAAGCTCGGCGGGGCGCGAACCGCGACCGCGGTGTCCACGCGGATGCAGACCCGGTGGATCAATTTCGCCACCGACGGTGAGCCGGCCGGCCCGTCCGGTGAACTGCCGTGGCCGCGCTACGACGAGACCGACCGGGCGTGCCTGGTCATCGACAAGGTCGACACCATCAGGCGCGACGTCGACGCGCGGATCCGGGATGCCTGGGGCGCCGAGATGGTGAGCTTCCGGTAATCGCCCGCTATTTCTTCGCTTTCGCCTCGGCCTTCATCTTGTGGAACAGGTCGACGTAGTACGGCAGGCATTCTTTGAGCGCCTGTTCGGTGGTGAATAGGGGCTCATAGCCCAGGTCGCGGCGGGCCTTATCGATCGAGAAGTAGTTGTTGATGGCCACCCGCTCGATCGCCAACGGCTCGAGAAGTGGTGCGGGAGCACCGAATTGGAAGTGCAGCCGTTGCCATGCCGTCATCGCCAGGCGCACTGGTGGTGCCGGAATCCTTATGGTGGGCCATTTCTCGCCGCACGCCTCCACCACCGGGCGGGCGAACTCGAACATGTTGATCGGTTCGCCGTCGTTGATGAAGTACGCCTGACCGGGCGCGCTGCCGCCCGGCACCAGGTGCTCGCCGGCCAGGATGAAGCCGTGAATCAGGTTGTGCACGTACGAGTTGTCCAGCTTCACTGACTTGGGCCCGACCAGGACCTTGGTGTGGCCCTTGATCACGCTTTCGAAGAGCTTGCGGAACATCGTCTGGTCACCGGTGCCCCAGATGCCGCTGGGCCGGATCGAGCAGGTGAGCATCCCGTCGACACCGTTCTGGGACAGCACGTATTTCTCGGCGGCCACCTTGGTCTCGGTGTAGAGATCGTTGAACCGCTTGGTGTAGGGCATCGTCTCGTCGCCGTTGGCGATGTTCTGGCCTTCCATCACCACGCTGTTGGAGGCGGTGTAGACGAACCGTTTGACGCCGGCCTTCTGGCCGGCTTCCACCAGGTTCTGAGTGCCGCCGAGGTTGACCGAGAAACTGCGCTGCCGGTATTCCTCGGTCACCGATGCGCCGCCCATCAAGTCGATGATGGCCGCGGTGTGGATGATCGTGTCGATGCCGTCGACCGCCGCTTCGCAGACCGCCTTGTCGGTGATGTCGCCCTGCAGCACTTCCAGTTTCGGGTGCTGCGGCAACGGCGAGGGGGCGCGGTCGAAGGAGCGGACCCGATGGCCCCGCTCCAACAAGGTCTTCACCAGGTTGGCGCCGACGAAGCCGGAGCCTCCGGTGACCAGGACGCTGCCGAGGTCGGTTGTCAGTGATGGATCACCCATGCCGGAGAGAATAACTGAAACGTGTTCCAGTTCGGAACCAAGTCAGCGGATGAGTTTTGCTGACGTCAGCTTTCCGCGGCGTCGCCGGAGGCCAGGGCGTCGGTGATGCGTTGGCGGGCGCCAGCTAAGTGCTCCTCGCACCGTTTAGCTAGTTGCTCGCCCCTTTCCCAGAGCTTCAGCGACGCGTCGAGATCGAGCCCGCCCTGCTCGAGAAGTCGCACCACTTCGATTAGCTCATCTCGGCAATTTTCATAGCCAAGCTGACTAATAGGCGTAATCGGCGACGCCTTCTGCTGGTCGTCAGGAACCATCGGAACGCCCTTCACTCACCGCGGCGATGGCGCCGTCGGCGACCCGCACCCGCAGCCTGGTGCCGGCCGGCGCGTCGTCGACGGAGCGCAGGATCTGCCCGTCCTCGTGTGACGGGTCTTCGGACAGGACCTGGACCACGGCATAGCCGCGGGCCAGAGTGGCCGCCGGGCCCAGGGTGGACAGCCGCGCGCTCAGGTGGCCGACCCGCTCGGTCTCCACCGCGACCATGCGGTTGATGTCGCGGCGCAGCGCGGTTCGGGCACGGTGCACCTCGTCGCTGCGGCTGGTGACCATCCGCAGCGGGTCGGCCAGCACCGGACGGCTGCGCAACTGGGCCAGCGACCGCTTCTCCCGCGACACCCAGTTGCGCAGCGCCTGGGCATTGCGCCGGCGCAGGTCGGCGATCAGGCGTTGTTCGGCCGAGGTATCGGGGACCACCTTCTTGGCCGCGTCGGTCGGGGTGGCGGCGCGCAGGTCGGCCACCAGATCGCAGAGCGGATTGTCCGGCTCGTGCCCCACGGCGCTGATCACCGGTGTGCGACAGGCCGAGATTGCCCGGCACAGGGTCTCGTCGGAGAACGGCAGCAGGTCCTCCACGCTGCCGCCGCCCCGGGCGATCACGATCACGTCGACCTCGGGGTGCCCGTCGAGTTCGCGCAGCGCCTCGACGACCTGTGCGACGGCGTTCACCCCCTGCACGGCGGCATGGCGGATCTCGAATCGCACTGCGGGCCAACGTGCTTCGGCCACCGTCGTGACATCGCGCTCGGCATGGCTGGCCCGGCTGGTGATCAACCCGATCATGTTGGGCAGAAACGGAATTGGACGCTTCAGTCGTGGGTCGAACAAACCCTCGGCGTCCAGCAGCCGACGCAACCGCTCGATGCGGGCCAGCAGCTCACCCACACCGACGGCGCGAATTTCGCTGAGCCGCAACGAGAATGTGCCGCGGCCGGTATAGAAGGACGGCTTACCGCAGACCACCACCTGGGTGCCCTCGGTCAGACGCACCGGCGCATTGAGCACCAGATCACGCGAACACGTGACGGTGAGGGACATATCGGCCGCCGGGTCGCGCAACACCATGAACACGGTGCCGGAGTTGGGCCGCATGTTGATCTGGGCCAGTTGGCCCTCCACCCAGACCGTGCCCAGCTTGTCGATCCAGCCCGCCACCCGGATGGCGACCGCGCGAACCGGGAACGGATTCTCAGCCGAGTTAGCGACGGCGCCGCTCACTTCGCGGTCGCGCGGGTGATCCTGTTGGCGAGCAGCGTCTGGAACGGTGCGCGGGCCTTGGTGGCCTGCTCGTAAGCCAGCAGGGCTTCGAGGTCGGCGACATCCAGCGACTGCAGGCGGGCGCGCAACTGCGCCAGAGTGAGCTGCGGGTAGTCGAGTTCGTTAGCTACCGCGGGTGCCGGGACGCTAGCCGCCGCGGCCGACTTCTGGCGCGTCGAGACCGGTTGGGTCGGGGCATCCGGGGACCCGGACTCGGCGGTGTCGGACACCGAGTACAACGCGAACCGGCCCTCGGCGCGGCGTTCCTCGACGCCGTCAACCGGAATGCTCGAGAACCCGCCGGCGCCGCCGTCGATAACTTCCAGATCCTCGTCGAAGGTGGCCCACTCGGGTTGCTCGTCCTTGGGCGGGAAGATGTTCTCCAGTGTCGTGTCACCCTTGATGACCAGCTCGGCGAGGTTCTGCTGAAAACGCATCACCAGGTGCGCCGCTTGGCTGGCCAGCGTCATCGGGTACATCAGGATGGTTCGCGGGAGCCGCATCGTCTCCTCGACGGCGACTGTTGCCGCGCCGACGAGCAGCCGAACCCCGTACGGTGCAGTAGCCATGCGTCCCAGCCTGCCTCAAGCAGCGGCTAACTCCAAGCTGGCGGCCATGAAATAGCGGATCCGTGTCGGTGGAACGTACCCTGATGGGCATGGCGCCGACTATTGACATGGGGATTCCCGGTGCGGTGAGTTCGGTGGCTTCCGAGGGCACGCCGGATCGCAAGCGGGTGCTGCTGGCCGAGCCGCGCGGTTACTGCGCGGGGGTGGACCGGGCCGTGGAGACGGTGGAGCGTGCGCTGGAGAAGCACGGCGCTCCCGTCTACGTACGGCACGAGATCGTGCACAACCGGCATGTGGTGGACACGCTGGCCAGGGCGGGCGCGGTCTTCGTCGAGGAGACCGACCAGGTCCCGGAGGGCGCCATCGTCGTCTTCTCCGCACACGGCGTCGCCCCGACGGTCTACGAGGCCGCTGCTGAACGCAACCTGCAGACCATCGACGCCACCTGCCCACTGGTCACCAAGGTGCACAACGAGGCCAAGCGCTTCGCCCGTGCCGACTACGACATCCTGTTGATCGGTCACGAGGGTCACGAGGAGGTCGTCGGCACGGCCGGGGAAGCTCCCGACCATGTGCAGTTGGTCGACGGTGTCGAGGCCGTCGACAAGGTCACCATCCGTGACGAGGACAAGGTGGTGTGGCTCTCCCAGACCACTCTGTCGGTCGACGAGACCATGGAGATCGTCGAGCGGCTGCGGCAGCGTTTCCCCAAGATGCAGGATCCGCCCAGTGACGACATCTGCTATGCGACGCAGAACCGCCAGGTCGCGGTCAAGGCGATGGCGCCCGAATGCGAGCTGGTGATCGTCGTCGGGTCCCGTAATTCGTCGAACTCGGTGCGCCTGGTCGAGGTGGCGCTGAATGCGGGGTCGCGCGCGGCGCACCTGGTGGACTGGGCTGACGACATCGACCCGGCCTGGCTGGACGGCGTCACCACCGTCGGCGTGACGTCCGGGGCGTCGGTACCCGAAGTGCTGGTGAGCGGAGTGCTGGAGCGGTTGGCCGAGTACGGCTACGACATGGTGCAGCCGGTGACGACGGCCAACGAGACGCTGGTGTTCGCGCTGCCCCGGGAAATCCGGCCGGCCCGGCCGCGCGCGTAGCCGACCTACTCCCAGGACTCCGGCTGCGGGCGGCGCGGCGTGCGCGGCCGGCTCCGGCGGTCCGAACGCGGTTCGTCACGGCGTTCGTCGCGCGGTTCGCTGCGCGGCGCCTCGCCGCGGTAGCGAACCTGGGAAATCGGGTGGTGCGTCGGATTGGCGCCGTTAGACCCGTTGGTGCGCCTGCTGCGCGACTCGTACGGCGGCTCGTAGGGCGGGTAGGGCTCGTAGCCGCTCCCGCGGCGCTCGTGGCGGCTGCGGCGCTCACTGCGCTCGGAGGGCTGGGAGGGCTGGGGCCGTTCGTAGCTTTCGTACGGGTTGAACCGGCTGCTGCGGGGCTCAGGCCGCTCGTAGGACCGCTCAGTCGGCCTTTCGGTCGAGCGTGGCCGCTCATAGGGGCTGCGCCGCGGGTGCGGCTCGCGGCGCATTTCCCGGGGCGGGTGTGCCCCCAGGTCCGAATCGCCGTCCGGGCGCCGGCGACGCGGCCGCGGCGGCACGTCGGACCGGTCGTACTCGGTGGTGTCGGCAGGCGGAACCGTGCTCCTGCGGCTACTGCGGCGCGGACGTTCCCCGCCCGGTTCGTAGGCGTCCTCCGGTCGTGAGTGCCGCGACCGGGTGCGGGCCGGGCGCTGCGCCGAGCGGCTGGTGCTCCGGGTGGTCCGGCTGGTGCGGGCGGCGCGGCCTTTCGAGTGGGCCGGCGCCGCGTCCGCGTCGGGGTCGTCGTAGGAGTCGCCGGCCAACAGTGAGCTCAGTTTGGCGACGAACCCGCTGAGCAGAGGCGGCCGATCCGCCGGGGTGTCTTTCGTCGCCGCATCCGCGCCTTCGGCGGCGGTCCGGCTGTTCTTGCCCAGGTACCAGCGGATCAGGCCGATCAGCAGGATGAATCCTGCGGTGCCCAGCATCAGCGGGAAGCGCTCGATGAGCGGATAACCGCAGTTGATCAACAGGTCCTTGAATTTGTCCACCTTGCCGCCGTGGAACAGCCAGTAGGCGCCGGGCACGGTGCAGAACAGGATCAGTGGTGGCTGGATGACCGCGGTAAACACTGCCGCCTGCCGTACCGCCAGGACGGCCGCCACGCAGCCGGCGATGTACAGGCTGGCGAAAGTGTGGGTCAGCTCCTTGTGGCCGGCGTCGACCGCGTACCCCAAAGCCGTTGCTCCGACGGCGATGAGGACCGCCGCCCACCACGGCACACCTGGGATGCTGGGCACGATGGAGCGGTGGCTTGCCTCCACCGCCGCTCTCTCCCGCTGCGCTGACACATAATGACCGTACCGGCTGTCCGGCCAAAGGCCCGTATATCGCTGGACAGCGATCGCTGGCGTGCCCCCTAAACTTGGTTTCCCGTGAGCCTAAGCCTGGGAATCGTGGGTCTGCCCAACGTCGGAAAATCGACCTTGTTCAATGCGCTGACCCGCAACAACGTGTTGGCGGCCAACTATCCGTTCGCGACGATCGAACCCAACGAGGGTGTGGTCTCGCTGCCGGACCCGCGCCTGGACAAGCTGGCAGAGCTTTTCGGATCTGCTCGCGTCGTGCCGGCGCCGGTGACCTTCACCGACATCGCCGGGCTGGTCAAAGGGGCGTCGGAGGGCGCCGGACTGGGCAACAAGTTCCTCGCCCATATCCGCGAATGCGACGCGATCTGTCAGGTGGTGCGGGTGTTCGCCGACGACGATGTGACGCATGTCTCCGGCAAGGTCGACCCCCGCTCCGACATCGAGATCGTGGAGACCGAGCTGATCCTGGCGGACCTGCAAACTCTGGAGCGCGCCCTGCCCAGGCTGGAGAAGGAAGCGCGCACCAACAAGGAGCGCAAACCGGTGCACGAGGCCGCCGTCGCGGCACAGCAGATCCTCGACAGCGGCAAGACGCTGTTTGCTGCGCAGGTGGACACATCTTTGCTGCGCGAGCTGAACTTGCTGACCACCAAGCCGTTTCTGTACGTGTTCAACGCCGACGAGTCGGTGTTGACCGATGCCGCACGCATCGCCGAGTTACGCGAGCTCGTCGCACCCGCGGATGCCGTGTTCCTGGATGCCGCAATCGAATCCGAGCTCATCGAACTCGACGACGAGTCCGCGGCGGAACTGCTGGAGTCCATCGGCCAGACCGAGCGCGGCCTGGATGCTTTGGCGCGCGCCGGATTTCATACGTTGAAGCTGCAGACCTACCTGACCGCGGGCCCGAAGGAGGCGCGCGCCTGGACGATTCACCAGGGCGACACCGCGCCCAAGGCGGCCGGCGTGATCCACACCGACTTCGAGAAGGGCTTCATCAAGGCCGAGATCGTCTCCTACGACGACCTCATCGCGGCCGGGTCGATGGCGGCGGCCAAGGCGGCCGGCAAGGTCCGGATGGAAGGCAAGGACTACGTGATGGCCGACGGGGACGTGGTGGAGTTCCGGTTCAACGTCTGAGCCGGCTGGCGAAGATGTGACGTGGACCGGCTTGTCGGGGTGTGTAACTAGCGTTCAGCTCACTGAGCCCATCCGCCGGTTATCCGGTGGCGTCCGTGAGTAGAGGTCCCATGAGATTGGTTTCGATCCGCGTCATCACTGCAGATGTGAAACGAATGGTCGCCTTCTATGAGATGGTCACCGGCGTCACCGCCATCTGGGGCAACGAACTCTTCGCGGAAATTCCGACACCCGTCGCAGCGCTGGCTATCGGTAGTGACAAGACCGTTCCCTTGTTCGGGCAGGGATCTGCCGAGCCGGCCGCCAACCGGACCGCAATCGTCGAGTTCATCGTCGACGACGTCGACGCCGAGTATGAGCGACTTCGCGGGCGGATCGCCGAGGTGGTCACCAAACCGACGACGATGCCGTGGGGAAACCGGGCGTTGTTGTTCAGGGACCCCGACGGAAATCTCGTTAACCTTTTCACCCCGGTGACTGATGCGGCCCGCGCCAAGTTCGGGATGTGACACCGAACGGTACCACCGGTCCGCTCGTGGCATGAAGCGGTGAATACGTTGTCCAGCTTGGTAATTGGCGACGACGCGATTCGGCGGCGGGCTGTTTGTCGTACCCCGATGGGAGGATGGGGTTATGTCGGTGACCGCCTTGGCGGGCTCTTTTCAGAGGCCTGCGGTGAAGCGTGTGGATGTGTTGTTTGAGGAGTTGGCGGAGTTGGCGGGGCAGCGCAACGCG
>RXJD01000039.1 GCA_003987775.1 Mycobacterium sp. | reverse complement strand
AAGGTGGCACCGATTCTATGAGCCAGACACCAGGTGATCAGGATCCAACCACCGCGATACGCGGCGACCTCACTTTGACACTGAGCGCATTCTATAAACCGGTGTGCGATGGCTCGGGCACGCCGCGGTGTGGCGCCGGCCACCTGCGCTGCGTGGCGTCATATTGCGGGAGTGATGGCTGTTTGTGTTGTCAATCGAAATCGCTTGAGCGATCCCGATTTCCCCTCTAACCGATTCGGCCGGAAAGTGGTAATTTTGACCTTCATTCAGGTGGAGATCTCCATACGGGAGGTGCCCAATTGAGCACACCATCGGAGCGTGCGGCGCAGTTGGCGCTGGTTTCCCGGCTCAAGACAATCTATCCAGAAGTCTCGGAGTGGCCGGCCCCTGACGAGATCACCCACGATCACTGGCTGGCGTACATGAAGACCAGCCACGACGTCGGCGGAGAGTTTGACCATCCGCACCTCTACGAGAACAAGGAGGAAGAGCAGTGGGAGCTGATGACCTACGTGCTCTGCGAGGTTCTCGGCTGGCGGGGCATCTGGGTCTCCGAAGAGCGCCGGCGACTGGCCAACGTTGACGTAGGCCGTTCCATCTACCTGGGACTTCCGTATTACAGCCGCTGGTTGTGGTCGGTCGGCCGACTGCTCATCGAGAAAAAGCACATCAGCTGGGGAGAATTGACCGAGCGGCTGGCCGAGGTCCAGGCGCGCTATGCCGGCGGCTTGCAAGGGCGCCGCCCGGACGCGCAGCCGAAGTTTCAGGGCGACGGCACTGACGTCCCACGCAACAAGCACCACGTCGAAGCCGTCGGCATCGGTGATCCACAGCGTTTCGCAGGTCAGGCCGGTGAGGCGAAATTTGAAGTGGGACAACGGGTTCGCGTGCGAGAGTTGCCCGCGATGTTCTACACCCGCACCCCGGAGTACGCGCGTGGCGCCGAAGGGATCATCGCCGAAGTCACCTACGAGAGCCCCGCTCCCGAGGACGAGGCATGGGACCGCGAGGACGCCAAGCCCGAGTGGTTCTACATCGTGCGGTTCAACCAGGCGCAGCTGTGGGACAACTACACCGGGCACCAGAACGACACGTTGCAGACCGAGATCCCCGAGCGCTGGCTGGAAGCCGTGGGTTGAGAGGAGCGCGATCCGATCATGACCGACCACGACCACGAGCACGAGCACGAGCGCACCGTCAAACCGATGGTCGACGAGATCACCGATTTCGAGGTGCTCGAGATCGCGCTACGCGAATTGTGCATCGAGAAAGGGCTATTCACCGCAGAAGAGCACCGGGTCTTTACCGAGTACGCGGAGCAGATCGGCCCCACG
Source organism: Mycobacterium sp. (assembly GCA_003987775.1). Classification (GTDB taxonomy): domain Bacteria; phylum Actinomycetota; class Actinomycetes; order Mycobacteriales; family Mycobacteriaceae; genus Mycobacterium. Next base: position 20,763 of record RXJD01000039.1, on the reverse strand, counting down.
CCCGCCGCCCGGCTGGTGGCCAAGGCATGGTTGGACCCCGCGTTCAAGGAACTGGCGGTGACCGACGCGGTCGCGGCCGCCAAAGAGGTCGGCGTCGACTGGCTGGACCCGACCGGTTTCGGCACCCCCAGTGACTTCGTGGCGTTCAAGATCCTCGAAGACACCCCCACCGTGCACCACGTCATCGTCTGCGCACTGTGTTCCTGCTACCCACGTCCGATCCTCGGCAACTCCCCCGAGTGGTACCGCACCCCCAACTACCGGCGGCGCATCGTGCGCTGGCCACGGCAGGTGCTCTCGGAGTTCGGACTTCAGTTGCCCGACGACGTCGAGGTGCGGGTCGAGGACTCGAACCAGAAGCACCGGTTCATGGTGATGCCGTTGCGTCCGGCCGGCACCGAGGGATGGACCGAAGACCAGCTCGCCGAGATCATCACCCGCGACTGCCTGATCGGGGTCGCACTCCCCAGGCCCGGGGTGACAACCAACGTGACTCCCCTGGTGCGCCCGGCCATCCGCCCCGTGGGAGCCTGACCCGTGGCGGACGAAATAAGCTCCGCTACACGGGAATTCGCTGTACTTGACGAGATCGTGGAGAACCGGCAGACCTGGCCGGTCATGGCGGCCAAGTACGGGGTTGACAACCCGTTGCCACCCTGGAAGACCAGCCTGGACGGTCTGTGCGATGTGCTCGATCGCTCGTGCCAAGGCGACGGGAGCTCTGCTCTGACGTTCAAAGAACGCCGTGACGAGGAAGACGAGCTGTCGGCCCACCGCTACGCGGGTCTTCCATACCCGGAAAATCAACTGGTCGCCCTGGCCTTTTCGTTGCTGGCCCGCGGCATCATCAGCGAACACGAGCTGCGTCAGCGGCTCGACGCGGTCCGGACCCGACTGGAGGCCTAAACCCACCGACTGGGCATTCTGTCGCCGAACCGCTAGATTCGGCGGCGGCCAAGCGATGGCTTGTGAAAGTTCACGGACGCTGGCAACCACCCACGCATCGACCGCAGGAGTATCCGTGGACGCAATCGACCATCCGGTCACGACGCGCGAGGCCGCTCTGGCCCGGGTGCATGCCTACCGGGATCGGGCCCGCGCGCGGCCCGCGACGGTGCGTGCCCTGCTCGCGGTGCTCGGGAGCCTGTTGCTGGTGGCGTCTGTCCCGCTGATCGTGGTGCTGCCCGAGGCGGGTATTCCGGCGCTGCTCGTCGCGTTACGCCTGATGGCAGTCGAAGCGGACTGGGCCGCACGAGCGTACGCGTGGACCGACTGGCGCTTTGTGCAACTGCGCCACTGGTTTCAGCGTCAGTCGCGGCTCATTCGGTGGACAATCATGGCCGTTCTGCTGTTGGTCGCGGTGGCCCTGGTCTGGCTGGTGATCTACGAGTTGTGAGGTGATCGCGCAGCACTCCCCCGGCTCGGTCTGATTTCGGTGGCCAGCCGTTCTGGCTGCTGGCGGGCGCCGCGGTCCTTCGCGCGATTCACGTGATCTGATAAGCCGATGCACTCCGCTGACTACCTGCACGCGCTGCGGCGCGACGGCGAGCGGATCGCCGCGGTGGCGGGGGCGGGGCTGCACCGCGGCGTGCCGAGCTGCACCGGATGGACTATCGCAGAATTGGTCTGGCATGTCGGCAACGTCCACACCTTCTGGCGGCAGGTCGCTGCCGGTGTCGTCGCCGGGCCGGAAAGTTACTGCGAACCTGCCCGACCAGACGAACAGTCCCTGGTGCAATGGTTTCGCGACGGTCTGCAGGAGACCGTCACCACGCTCAGCCGCATCCACCCCGAAGCCCCCGCATGGACCTGGGGGCATCGTCAGAATGTGGGTTTCGTCCAGCGTCGCCTCGCACATGAGACCGCTATCCACTGCTGGGATGCCGTCGGTGCGCTGGGGCGGGACGAGGCGGTGGAACCGCGGCTGGCCGCCGACGGTGTCGCGGAGTTCCTCGAGGAGGTGCTGCCGGGGATGTCCCGCGATCTTGACGGCCCGGTCCAGTCGATCCGCCTGCAGTGCAATGACATTGATGGTGAATGGACCGTTCGCGCCGGCGCCGGCGCATGCCGGCTGGTGCCTGACGGTCACGTCGACGTCACCGTGCGCGCCACGGCGTCCGATTTGGTGTTACTGCTCTGGGGGCGACGCCCGCTGGAGCGGCTGCGCGTCGACGGAGACGCCGGGGCCCTGCGGCGTTTCCTGGCGCGCGGGGCGTTCTAGGACTCGCGGGGAGGTATTACTCGCCGGCCGCCGGCTCGTAGTCGCCGGTGTCCTGGTACGTCGCGCCGAAGTGCGGTACCTCCAGCGGGCCGTCCTTTTTGGCGGCGCTGACCGCGCTGGTCAACAACGGTGCCAGCCCGGCGAACGAACCGACGTCGAATAGCAGCAGCGTCAGCAGCCGGTTGTGCACATAGCCGAACGAGCTGCCGGACTCCGGATCAGCCCAGCCGACCGTACCGCCCAGGCCGATGTGACCGTAACCCTCCAAAAAGCCTGGCACCGGCGATGATTGGTAGCCCTGGTGGTAGGTGAAGGGCAGGCCCAGGTTCAGGTCCGGCCACAGCTCGGCCTTGCCTTTCATCCCCGCCACCGCCTCCGGCGAGAGCAGCCGCGTGTCGTCGATGACGCCGTCGTTGGCCAGCACCGCATAGGTCTTGGCCAGTGCGCGCGCCGTCACCACACCATTGACCGCCGGTAGTTCGCCGTCTAGGAACGGCATGTCGTCCTGCAGCATCCCCATGATGCCGGGAAAGTAGATCGAACCGAGCAGCCCGGAGAACGACAACCCGGCGACCTTGGGCGCGATGAAATCCAGCAGCGGCGTGGGAATCTTCGACTGCGGCAGCAGCGTCTGCGCCGCCTTGGTCGGTGAGTCGGCGGGCGGCCGGCCCAGGTGCAGTCCGTCGGTGTTCAGCGGGCGGGCCAGCTCTTCGCGGAACAGCTGGCGCATTCCTTTGCCGGTGACCGCGCGGGCCAGCCCCGACAGCAGCCACCCGTAGGTGATGGCGTGGTAGGCCGTTTTGCCGTGGGAGTGGTCGACGGGCGCGGCTGCCAGCCGCTCCTCCATCTGCAGGTGGTCCATGATGGTGTGCTTGTCGACACCCTTGAGGTGGGACAGCCCGGCGCGATGCCGGAGCACGTCGCTGACCGTGATCTCGGACTTGCCATTGGTGCCGAACTCCGGCCAGTACTCGGCGACCGGGACGTCGTAGTCCAGCAGTCCACGATCGACGAGTAGATGAATAATGGTGGCGGCCAAGCCTTTTGTCGCGGAGAACACCATGGCGCCGGTGTCTTCGGTCCAGGGCACCTTGCCCTTGCGATCCGAATAACCGGTCCACACGTCGACGACCGGTTTGCCCTCGATGTACACCGAAAGGCCGCCGCCCCCGAACATCTTGCCGGGGTAGAGGCCGGCGAACGCGCGGACGACATTCAGGAAGTGCGGATCGCATGCTCCCTGTACGCCGGATGGGAGGCCATTGTCGGTGGTGAGGACGGTCGGTTTCGCCATACCGTGCATGATTGCAGCCTCCGGGGCGCCCGGCGCACAGGATCGCCAATTTTCTCGTTGCGCGCCGCTACATCCAGATGCGGCCCAGTGCGTCCGCCAGGGCCGTCGGGTCCTGCTTGTCGACGTTGCAGCTGATCGCCACCGACGTCCGCCGGTCGCTGCTGACGCGGAACGCGGTGACGAACCCGGCCCACGCGCCGTCATGTTCGAGCATGCCGTTGGCCAGGGAGTAGATGCCGGCGCCGTAGCGGTCACCGCCGCCCGGCTCGGTCGGCACTGCTCCGGACAGCTGCGCGTCGAGCAGACTGGGCCCGCCCACCTTGCCGGTGCGGTAGTTGTCGGCCCACCGGACCAGTTGGCTCGGGGTGGTCTGAATACCCCCGTCGCCAACCTGCTCCCACCTGGAGTCGGCCGCCTGAAAGTCGCCCCCGCCCTCAGTCTCGGTGTAGGACAACGCTTTGCCGGGGATGCTCACGGTCGGGTCCATCACCATGGTCAGGCTCAGCGGTGTGAAGATCTCGCTACTGAGGTAGTCCGGAAGCGGCCTGGTGGACAGCCGGTGCACGATTTCACCCAGCAGCAGATAGTTGGAATTGGAGTACTCGAAGCGGGCGCCGGGCTTGAAGACCAGCTCCGGCGCTGCCGCCAGCGCCTGCAATGCCTGCGCCTCGGTGGTTCGGTCGGCGTAGCTGAACCCCTGTTCCTGCAGCAGGCCGACGTAGTCGGGGATTCCGCTGGTGTGGTGCATCAGCTGCGCGAGCGTGACATTCGCGGCCCACGGGGGCATCTCCGGCAGGTACTGGGCGAGCGAATCGTCCACCGTCAGCTTTCCGGCGGCGGCCAGCAGCAGGACGGCGGTCGCCGTGAATTGCTTTGACACCGAGGCAATGTCGAAGACCGTCTCCGCGGTGATCTTCGCCCCGTTGTTGATGTTCGCCAGTCCCGCCACCCCGGTCCAGGCCACCTTGCCCTCGATGCCGACCGCCGCCGAGCAACCAGGCCCGTCGGCCTTGACGGCGGTGTCCAGCACGGCCTGACTGCTGCCCGCTTTGACGGTCGACGTCGTGCTGGTGGCGGCGGTGGCCGGGGTGCGCGCGGGGTGGGTGGCCGTGCATGCGCCGAGGGCCAGCGCTGACAGCAACGGCAGAGTCAACGACCAGAAAATCGTTTGCACGCCGCGGGTTGCGCTTGTTAGGAAGACAGCCATGGACGGGAGCAACGACATCTCAGCGTGAGCTTCCGCTCGCATTCCTTCGTCACATTCCTTTCGCATCTGCCGTTGCCCATGTGAGGACCCGCCCGTGTCTATTTCCTGTTCGAATCTGTCGTTTGGGTGGCCGGACGGCACCCGCGTTTTCGAGGAGCTGTCGTTCGTCTTCGATGCCGGCCGCACCGGTCTCGTCGCACCCAACGGTGCCGGAAAGACTACGCTGCTCGAGCTGCTCGCCGGCCGCTATCAACCTGACAGGGGCAGCGTGTCGGTGCAGGGAGTCGTCGGCTATCTGTCCCAGCAGCTGCCCTTCACCCCGGAATTCACGGTGGCCGACGTCCTCGGTGTCGCGCCCGTGTTGGCGGCGCTCGAGGCGCTGGCCGGTGGAGACGTCCGTGACGAAGTCTTCGCCGCCGTCGGTGACGACTGGGATATCGCCGATCGCGTTACCGCTGAGCTGGATCGCCTCGGGCTGGGCCACCTCGCGCTGGACCGGCGGCTGGACACCGTTTCGGGTGGGGAGATCGTGACCCTGGGCGTGGCGGCCCAGCTGTTGCGGCAGCCCGATGTGCTGCTGCTGGATGAACCCACCAACAATCTCGACAGTGACAGTCGCCGTCGTCTTTATCAGGTGCTCGACGACTACAGCGGTTGCCTCGTGGTGGCCAGCCACGACCGGCTGTTGCTCGACCGGATGGACCGCATCGCCGAAGTTATTTCAGACGAAATCCGTTGCTATGGAGGCAATTACACGTTCTACCAACAAGCCGTTCAGCACGAGCGCGACGTTGCCGAACAGCGGCTGCGCAGCGCCGAACTCGACCTTGCGCGCCAGCGGAGGGACCGGCAGAAAGCGCGTGAACGCGCCGCACGACGCACCGGCAATGCGGTGCGCAACCGGCAGCGGCTGGGCTTGCCCAAAGCACTCCTGGACAAGCGTGAGAGCAGTGCTCAGGAGTCTGCCGGGAAGTCGGATCGGCTGCATGCCGCTCGTGTCGAGGCAGCGGGCGCCCGCGTCCACGAGGCCGGCCACGCCCTGCGCGAACCTCCGCGGATCGTGGTCGATCTTCCGGACACCCTCGTGCCCGCCGGTCGGAGCGTCTTCACCGGAACCGGCATCCAGGTGCGGCGGGACGGCGTGCCGCTGTTCGCCGGTCACGGCATCGACCTGAGCATCCGGGGTCCCGAACGCATCGCTCTGACGGGACCCAACGGCGCGGGCAAGTCCACCCTGCTGCGCGCGATCGGCGGACGGATTCACGCCGAAGGCGCGCGGCGCCTCCATGTCCCTGTTGCGTATTTGTCGCAACGCCTCGACATTCTGGACCAGGAACTTTCCGTCGCCGGCAACTTCGCCGAGTTCGCGCCGAGTATGCCGCAGGCCGACCGGATGACGCGGCTGGCGCGCTTCCTTTTTCCTGGACAGCGTGCCCATCAACCGGTGTCGACCCTGTCGGGCGGCGAACGGCTGCGGGCCACACTGGCCTGCCTCCTCAGCGCAGAGCCGGCACCTCAGCTGCTGCTGTTGGACGAGCCCACCAACAACCTGGACCTAACCAGTGTGGCCCAGCTCCGTAGCGCGTTGACCGCCTATCGGGGCGCCTTCGTCGTCGTCAGTCATGATCACCGGTTCCTCGACGAGCTGAACCTCGACCGCCGGCTCCGACTCTGCGATGGCCGGCTAACTGTCGGAGCGCAGCAGCCGTCCGACGAGTGACCGGTTCGGGTCGGCTTCACGCTCGGCCAGCATCAACTCGATGCCATGTTCGACCGCTGCCGCGGTGCGCTCACGCACCTTGCGTGCGGCGTTGTCGTTGGCTTCCTGGCCGCTGAATTCGGTGGTGTCGATCGGCTCACCGAACCAGTAGTACTGGCGCTCCGGACGCGGCACCGGGGTCAGGCCGACTCCGCGGACCAACGGCGGACCGTCGGGTGTGCCAAGCACCTTCTCTGCGAAAAACTGGACCGGCGCCATCAATTTGGACTCGTTGTCCAAGACGATGTCGATGCCGTGTTCGGCACCCACCGAGGCGAACGGGATGATCGGATAACCGAATTGAATTGCCAAGCGCGCGAAGCCGAGCCGGTTTTTCCATACCAGTTTGTACTGCTCGTTCTTGCGTTTGTTGACCTCGCGGCCGCCGCCGGGAAACACCATCACCAGGTCGCCGCGGCGCATGAGCTCGGACGCGTTCTCCCGGGTGCCGTCGACGACGCCCATGCGGATCAGCGCATCGCCCCAGCCGGGAACCTTGAAGTGCGCATGATCGCCCAGCGAACGGACCATCCTGCCCCGCTCCCACAACTCGGCGGCCAGCAACGGCGCGTCCACCATGCCGAGCGTGTTGTGGTTGCCCACCAGCAGGGCGCGCTCGGTGGGGACGTTGTCTATGCCGTAGACCTTGGGTTTGATCAGTCTTCGCAGCGGCTTGATCAGGTTCAGCGCGGCTGCGACATCAGCCTTGGTGGGGGTGGGTGGGACGGATACGGTGTCGGCGTCTGGCACACGGAGAGTATGCGCCCGCTCGCGCCGAAGCGGAATCGTTTTCGCCCGTCAGATCGGGTGGCTATATCGCGGCCCGGTAGGGTACCCGGCAGCACAGTCTCGGGCAGTCGTCACGGTGGGAGTCAGCATGTCGGGTCGCAAGTTCACTTTCGAGGTCAACAAGACCACCAGCGCGCCTCCCGCGACGGTGTTCCGCTTGGTCGCCGACGGCGGCAACTGGTCGTCCTGGGCGAAGCCGATCGTCGTCTCCTCGAGTTGGGTGCGCCAGGGGAACCCTGCTCCCGGCGGTGTGGGGGCGATTCGCAAGTTGGGCATGTTCCCGGTGTTCGTGCAGGAGGAAACCGTCGAGTACGAGCAGGACCGTCGACACGTCTACAAGCTGGTCGGCTCGCCGCAGCCCGCCGACGATTACCGCGGCGAGGTGGTGCTCACTCCCACGGCTTCGGGAGGCACCGACATCCGCTGGAGCGGCTCGTTCAACGAGAAAGTCCGCGGCACCGGCCCGGCGGTCCGCGCGGCGATGGGCGGTGCGGTCAAGTTCTTCGCCGGCAAGCTGGTAAAGGCGGCCGAACAGGAGTCCGGAGCTGCCCGGTAGCGCTGTCGCGCAACGCGTTTCGTTACTGCTGCGCCCCGAGTTCGTCCTGGTACTTCTTGGTCATGTGCTCGATCGCCTGCAACTGCATCGCCGCCAGATCGTCGCGCATCTGGCCGGCGCGCGTCGCGGCATCCAGCGTCGGCTGCGCCTGCCCCTGAAAATGCGGTATGACCTCGGCGGCGAACAGTTCGGCGGATCGTCTGGTCGCCGCCGGGTTGGCCCACTCGTGACCCATCTGCAGCATGCAGCCGAAACCGCCTGATTGATCCCACAACCGTTGCACCTGCTCGCGGGCGCGCTCGGGTGTGCCGATGACTCCGGCGCCGTTCTCGTTGATCATGTCGATCATCTCGTCGAGCCGGTCCCCCGGCATCGTCATCTGCGGGAATGCGGCGACCTTCTGGAAGTAACGGAACCATGGCTCGATGCCGAATTTCACATCGGCGCGGGCCTGCTCGTCGGTCTCGGCGATGTGCATGGGGCCGACCAGGCTCCAATTGCTGCGGTCGACGCGCGTCCCGAACGCCTTGGCCCGTTCCTCGACGATGCCCCAGTGGTAGGCCAGCGCGTCGAAACCTTCGATCGTCAGGGTCGCGCCGATGGAGAGCAGGCCGATTCCGTGCTTGCCGGCCAGCCGCGCACCGGTGGGAGACGCGACGGCCGCCACGGCGAGCGGGATGCCTCCGTCGGAATACGGTGCGAGCTGCAGTTTGGCGTCGAAGAGCTGGTGGGTGGCGGTCTTGGCGGAGACGGTCTCCCCCGCCAGCAAGCGGACGACGATGTCGAGGTTGGTTTCCAGCAACTCACGGGTGTCGGTGGGGGTCAGCCCGATCATGGACGAGTCGGTGGGCAGCGAACCCGGGCCCATCCCGCCGATGATGCGACCGTGTGTGAGGTGGTCGAGCAGCATCAACCGGTCGGCTACCCACAGCGGGTTGTGATACGACAGCGAGATAACGCCGGTGCCGAACCGGATGCGTTTGGCACGCTGGGCCGCGGCTCCGATGAAAACCTCTGGCGAGCTGATGATTTCGCTGCCGGCCGAGTGATGCTCACCGATCCATGCCTCGTCGAACCCGAGGGCGTCGAGGTGCTCGACGAACTCGAGGTCACGCTGCAGGGCGAGCGTCGGATTGGTGCCGGCGCGGTGGAAAGGGGCGATGAAGTATCCGAACCTGAGCTTCGCCATGGGGGCTCCCTTGTTGTCGGCGCTGCCCGAACTTTACGCCCGACGACGATGCGCGCCGGGACGGTGGGGTGAGGAGTTGGGCCGGTGTGTGGGGCCCGACGACGATGCGCGCCGGGACGGCGGGGTGAGGAGTTGGGCCGGTGTGTGGGGCCCGACGACGATGCGCGCCGGGACGGTGGGGTGAGGAGTTGGGCCGGTGTGTGGGGCCCGACGACGATGCGCGCCGGGACGGCGGGGTGAGGAGTGGGCCGGTGTGTGGGGCCCGACGACGATGCGCGCCGGGACGGCGGGGTGAGGACGACGATGCGCGCCGGAATGACAAACGAGGACCGGGTTGCCCCGGTCCTCGTTCGGATTTTCAGTTAGCGATCGTCAGTCGATCACGGAATGCTGCCGCAGATGTTGCCGACGCAGCCGCCGCCGCCGCCGGGTCCGCCGCTGCCACCGCCGACGCCCGGAATGCTGCCGCCGCCGCCACCGGGTCCGCCACCGCCGGTGGGTCCGCCCGGGATGCTGCCGCTGCCGCCTCCGGGTCCGCCACCGCCGGTGGGTCCGCCCGGGATGCTGCCGCCGCCGCCGTTCGGACCGCCGGTGCCAGTCGGCCCGCCGGGCGCGCCGCCAGGTTGGGTCTCGGAGGGTGCCGCACCGCTGGACGGTGTGGTGCTGGACATTGTCGTCGTCGGCGTCGTCGACGACGACGGGGTGGTGCTGCTGCTCGGGCTCTTGTTATCTCCGCCGCCACAGGCGACGGCCATGACGAGCATGGCTCCACCGCCGAACACCGCAAAGGCAGTTCTCGCTCCAGTTCTCATCAGCTATACCAATCTCCACTCTCGTCTTGCAGGGATGCTTGGGCGGCATACCCCGTAATTTGGGCAAGGAAACTGCTGACGACGGCATCTTTGCAGCCCGTAGAAATCGAGGAGCCGAACGCTGCGCCAGCAGGGCTCCTTGCTGGCGGCAGGTGTCTCGAATCAGGTTGGCGTTCAACAACATCAGGGCTAGTCAGCTCGTCTGTCGATTCTGGCGCTTGATCAACCCCGCTGCCGGCCTGGTCCGGTGGGTGATGCGGTGTGCCGCGGTGGAGCGGCGGGCCACGGTGTCCCCGGCCCGCCGCGGGATGCAAAAACATTGGACGTGAACGGCTTTCTAGAACATGAAGCACCCAGACGAAGACAAAAAGGCCGATTTTCCATAATTTGGACATTTGCGAGATGTAGTAGTTGGTTGTGCAGATTGTGTTTGGCCGATTTCAAGATCATTCTGCGACGCGACGCTCCCGCTCCGCCGGGCAACTGAATTCCCTTGTTGCACTGCATGCTCCGTGCCATCTCGCGCGGTCTCGGCTTTGACAAAGCGGCTGGAACTTCCGCTCCGTCATTGCGATGTAAAGTTATTTTTCACAGCTACCTATAAAATATCACGTTTCGATAACAATTAGATCGCGTTTAGATAAATCCCCCAGTTTGAACCCCAGATCACCGCGTAGCTTGACCGCTACGAACACCAGCTTGTCGACGTCCGTGGGTGGGGGGTCTCACCGGTCGTCAGGGGCTGTCACGGCATAGATGCCACCTTAGAGAGGTAAGGCGATGAGCTTCCTTGTGCTGCCCCCCGAGATCAACTCTGCCCTGATACACGCCGGGGCGGGATCCCAGCCGATGCTGGCCGCGGCGGCAGCATGGGACGGGCTGGCCGGTGAACTGGCGACGGCAGCGGCGTCATTTCAATCCGTGACGTCCGGCCTCGTCGGCGGGGCGTGGCAGGGTGCGGCGTCAATGGCGATGGCGGCGGTCGCGGGTCCCTACGCTGCGTGGCTTTCCGCGGCGGCTGACCAGGCGACCCGCGCCGCTACGCAGGCCAGTGCTCTGGTTACCGAGTTCGAAGCGGTCCGCTCAGCGATGGTGCTTCCTGACTTGGTCTCCGCCAACCGGAATGAAATTGTCGCACTGGTGATTTCGAACCTCTTCGGCCAGAACGCCCCCGCTATCGCGGCTGTGGAGGGCATCTATGAGGAGATGTGGGCCCTGGATGTGTCAGCGATGGCTGCTTACCATGCCGGGGCATCGGCAGTAGCCGCCGGACTGACACCGCTCCTTCAACCGCTGCAGAGTCTGGCGAGCCTGCCCGCCCAACTGGCAGCCGCGCCCAACGCGATCGCGGCCGTCGTCAGCGCCGCTGCGGCCGCCCCGACCGTGACGAGCAACATCAACCTGGGCCTTGCGAACAGCGGCATGGGCAACGTCGGCAATGGCAACTTCGGCAACTTCAGTCTCGGCAGCGGGAACCTGGGTAGCTACAACCTGGGCGGCGGCAACCTGGGCAGCTACAACCTCGGCTTCGGCAACCTGGGTAGCAACAATTTCGGCTTCGGCAACCTGGGCAGCAACAATTTCGGCTTCGGCAACATCGGTGCCGGCCTGACGGCCGCGGTCGGAAACGTGGGCTTCGGCAATACCGGCAGCAACAACTTCGGCTTCGGGAACACCGGCAGTGGAAACATCGGCATCGGTAACACGGGCAACGGGAACATCGGCTTCGGGCTGAACGGCAACAATCTGCAGGGAATCGGCGGCCTGAACTCGGGCACGGGAAATATCGGGTTGTTCAACTCGGGCACCGGCAACATCGGCATCGGGAACTCGGGCACCGGAAACTTCGGCCTATTCAACTCCGGAAACAGCTACAACACCGGTATCGGCAACGCCGGCGAGGCCAACACCGGTTTGTTCAACACCGGCATCGCCAACTCGGGCATCGCGAACATCGGTAACTACAACACGGGCAACTTCAACCTGGGCAGTTTGAATACGGGGAACTGGAACACGGGCAACTCCAACACCGGCGGATTCAACCCCGGCAATCTGAACACGGGCTGGGGCAACATCGGCAACGTCAACACCGGGGCGCTCAATACGGGGAGCTACAACAACGGGTTCTTCTGGCGGGGTGACTTCCAGGGCCTGGCCGGCTACTCCGGCAGGCTGATCATCCCGGCGATCGGCTTGAATCTCGATGGACTCGGGGACCTCGGTCCAATAACCCTGCCGCCGATCGCGGTTCCTGAGATCGGTTTGGGCATCAACAGCAACGGCGCGCTGGTCGGCCCAATTACGTTGCCGCCCATCACAGTTCCTGAGATCGGTTTGGGCATCAACAGTAATGGCGCACTGGCCGGCCCAATCTCCATCCCGCCGATCACCATTCCCACGATCGGGCTGGGCATCAACAGTTCCAACGCGTTGGTCGGTCCGATCACCATCCCGCCCATCACTGTTCCCACGATCGGTTTGGGCATCAACAGCAACGGTGCGCTCGTCGGTCCAATCACCGTTCCGCCCATCACCATTCCCACGATTAGGCTCGGCATCAACAGCAGCGGCGCACTGGTCGGTCCAATCACCATCCCGCCGGTCACTCTCAACCAGATCGAGCTCAAGCTGTCGAGCGCCCCACTGTTGAACATCCCGATCACCTTCCCGGCATCACCGTTGGCGCTTGGATTGTTGGGCGTCAACCCGACCGTGGGGACCGTAGGCCCCGGCACGGTCACGCTCGACGTGGGCAAGATAACGGTGGGCGGTGGGATAGGCGGTTTCAGCACCCCGACGATCACGCTTCCGGGCATTCCGTTGTCTGTCAACGTCGGGGGCGGCATCGGGCCGGTCAGCACCCCCACCATTTCGATCCCCGGAATCCCGCTGAGCGTGAACGTCGGCGGGGGCATAGGACCGTTCACTCTGTTCCCCAACCAATACTCGATTCCGGAAATCCCGTTGAGTGTCAATGTGGGCGGCGGCCTCGGTCCGGTCACGCTTTTTCCGAACGGATACAACCTTCCGCCGATCCCGTTGGGTATCAACGTAGGTGGCGGCCTGGGCCCCTTGACTGTCTTCCCGAACGGCTACACGCTGCCCGCGATACCGCTGGGTATCAACGTAGGAGGCGGGCTGGGCCCAATCACGATATTTCCGAACGGTTTCAGTCTTCCCCCCATCCCCCTGGGCCTTCAGGTGGCCGGCAGTGTGGGCCCGATCGAAATCCCGATCAACATCGGCGGCCCGGGTTTCGGCAACACGACAGCCACGCCGTCGTCGGGATTCTTCAACAGTGGCGCCGGCGGGACGTCGGGTATCGGCAACTTCGGGTCCGGCAGTTCCGGCTTCTGGAACGTTGCGCAAAGTCTCGGGAACTCCGGCTCATTCAACGTCGGGCCGCTCACCTCGGGGATGTCGAACTTCGGCAACACGGTCTCGGGGCTGTTCAACACCAGCACGGCGGGCATGGCGACCGCGGCTTTCAACTCCGGCATCGCCAACACGGGTGATCATCTCGCCGGCTTGTTGCGCAATGCCGCAGGGGGAACCACGTTCAACCTCGGCTTTGCAAACGATGGCACTCTGAACACCGGCGCCGCTAACGTGGGCATCTCCAACTTCGGCCTTGGCAACGTCGGCAGTGTCAACATCGGCGGTGGCAACGTCGGGGCTGGGAGTTTCGGCTTCGGAAACCTCGGCGACAACAACTTCGGGTTCGGCAACCTCGGCAACGGCAATGTCGGGTTCGGCAACACTGGCCCCGGGTTGACCGCCGGAATGCAGAACTTCGGTTTCGGCAACATCGGTAACGGCAACATCGGCTTCGGCAACACGGGTAACGGGAACATCGGGATCGGACTGACGGGCAACAACCAGATCGGGATCGGTGGTCTGAACTCAGGGATCGGCAACATCGGTTTCGGCAACTCGGGCAACGGCAACGTCGGGTTCTTCAACTCCGGCACCGGAAACTTCGGCATCGGAAACTCCGGCAGCTACAACACCGGCCTGGGCAATGCAGGCAATGCCAACACCGGTTTCTTCAACGTCGGCAGCGTGAACAGCGGTATTGCCAACGTAGGCAGCCACAACACCGGCAACTTCAACGCCGGCAGCGTGAATACGGGCGATTTCAACCCGGGCGACCTCAACACCGGCCTGTTGAACCCGGGCAACATCAACACCGGCTTGTTGAACAACGGCGACGTCAACACCGGTGCGTTGATTACCGGCAACTTCAGCAATGGCATGTTCTGGCGCGGTGACTACCAGGGACTCGCCGGCGTCTCGGGCACCATCACGCTTCCCGCTATCCCATTGAGCGTCGAGGTGGCCGGCGCCGTGGGACCGATCACGGTGCCCGACATCACGATTCCGGCGATTCCGCTGAATTTGGTCGCTGCCGGCGGACTGGGGCCGATCACCGTTCCGAACATCGATATTCCGGGGATTCCGCTGAATTTGTTGGCGGCCGGCGGCCTCGGTCCTATCACCGTGCCCGACATCAGCGTTCCGGGCATACCACTCAATCTGGTCGCTGCCGGAGGTATCGGGCCGATCACCGTGCCCAATGTCAATATTCCGGGAATACCGCTGAGCCTGCTCGCGGCTGGTGGCATCGGTCCCGTCACGGTGCCTGATATCACCATTCCGTCGATTCCGGTGGCGCTGGAGGCCAGCGGCGGAATCGGTAATGTCACCGTGCCCAACATCACCATTCCTGGCATCCCCGTGACGGTCGGCGTGACCATACCGATCGGCATTTTCATCGGCCAGATTCCGTTGAATGTCGGGGGTGTCATCACGGGTTACATCGGCCCGATCCCGCTGAGCACATTCACCGTGGGACCGGTGCTGACCGGTGGCACCGAGCCATTCAGCATCAACGGCTTCAGTATCGAAAAATTTGGCCTGGACCTGCCGTTGAAGGGCGCGACCAACCCGTTCACCATTGCCGGGTTCAGTCTTCCGGCGTTCGGACTGAACCTTCCGCTGAGCGGAACGACCAATCCCATCACCATCACCGGCTTCAGCCTTCAGCAAATCGGTCTCAACGTTCCGCTGAGCGGGACGACGAACCCATTCACTATCGGTGGGGTCAACATTCCTGAGATCGGACTCAGCATTCCGTTGAACGGATCCACCGACCCCTTCACCATTGGTGGCATCAATATTCCGCGGATTGGCCTCGACATCCCGTTGAGCGGCAGCACCAACGCCGTCACCATCCCTGGTTTCAGCATTGGCCTCGCTCCGCTGAATGTCGCGCTGAACGGAGGGCTCGGGCCGATCAATATTCCCATCAACTTCGGCGGACCAGGCGTAGGAAACACCACGTCCGTGCCATCGTCGGGCTTCTTCAACAGTGGGCTGGGCGGGGCATCGGGCTTCGGCAACGTCGGATCTGCGGTGTCGGGATTCTGGAACCAGGTGCCCGATACATTGTTGGGCGCGGTTTCGGGCTCCTTCAACGTCGGCGAGTTCGTATCCGGCATGTCGAACTGGGGCAACGCCGTGTCGGGCTACGCCAACACCAGCTCGGTTGGCCTGATGACGGCAGCCCTCGACTCCGGCTTCAGAAATATCGGCCAGAAGCTCTCCGGGTTTTTCACCACCGGGACAGGGCCTTAAGCCGACCAGCTTCGTGATCGCCGGATTGCGGTAAGAAGTTACCGGTGGCGATCGCCCATCTGGCGCGGCGCGCCCGCGGCAAAGTACATGGGCTGCAAGGGATTTCGTCAGCGCTGCTTAGTGGCAGACAGCCGGGCTTGGCGTCCCTAGTGACGTCGGCCCAGGGTTCTGCTTACCGCCGGGCCGGGTTCTCTCAACAACGGAAGTCACGTCCTGCTGACAAGCGACTGGAGTCGTCGATGGCAGGGAATTTACAACCGCCGCGCCGATGGGTTGTCTGAACTACAGCGCTTTCAACATTCCCGCCGACGCCGAGGTACCACCTCGGCCGGCGAATGTGTAGCTGGACTCTCCAAGCCGTGCGGTCGCCCACCCTGCCTGAGGATCGGCAGGGGGACAACGCATTGGGGGACAACGCATCACAGCCGGGTTCGGCTACCCCTTGGAACCTGCGGTGCCGGCGCTGCCGGTAGACCCGATCGCGCCAGCGCTGCCGTCACTACCGTTGGTGCCGTAGGGCCAGGCGATGCTGTTGTAGGCCGCGCCGCCCTTACCGGCAGTACCGCCGCCACCGCCGAATCCACCGCTACCGCCAGCGCCGCCGTCACCGCCGATACCGCTGCCGATCAAGCTCCCGTTGGGTCCTAGGCCGGCGGCGCCGCCACTGCCTCCGGTGCCTCCGGTGCCTCCGGTGCCGCCAGTGCCGCCGTTACCCCCGTTACCTCCGTTGCCGCCAATCGCGATGGTGTTGCCGGTGCCGCCGTCGCCACCAGTGCCGCCAACCGCTCCGGTGCCGCCGGACCCGCCGGCGCCACCGACGCCGCCGTTGCCACCGAGCGCGTTGCCGCCGCCGTATCCGGCATTGCCACCGGCGCCGCCGGCGCCGCCCAGACCTCCGGTGCCGCCAGTGACTCCTTGACCGCCGTTGCCGCCCGTACCGCCGGTAGCGCCGTAGCTGGGATCTCCCGAGTTGGTACCGAAGAACGAGAGCCCGGCCATGCCACCGGTGCCGCCCTTGCCTCCGCCGAACCCGCCGTTGCCGCCGTTGCCGCCGTTGCCGGGATATGTCGCGCTGACCGGAATCCCCACGCCGCCGAGCGCATCTCCGCCGGTGCCGCCGTTGCCGCCGTTGCCGCCGTATCCGCCGGTGCCGCCGTTACCGCCGACGCCGCCGGCTGCGTAATTACCTATCGAGACTTGGGAACCGGTTCCTCCCATGCCGCCGTTGCCGCCATTGCCCCCGCTTGGCCCGCCGTTTCCGCCGTTACCGCCCGCCCCGCCGTTGGCGTTTCCGTATCCAGCCGTGAGGACATTGCCTCCGCCCTTACCGCCGGTGCCGCCGGTCTGTCCTGGGGCGGTGGCGTCAGCGCCGTTGCTGCCGACCATCCCGACATTGCCTTTGCCGATGAGGACGTCGGGTGGTTGAGTGCCGTTGGCAGCCGATCCGTTTTGCGGGTTCGCTGGGGTTGGGTTGACACCGGCCGACCCGAGGCCGCCTGCGCCCCCGGCGCCACCGTTGCCGCCGCCTCCGGCATTGCCTTGGATGCCCGCAGAAGCCCCGACGCCGCCGGCGGCGCCGCCGGCACCGCCGTTCCCGCCGTTTCCGCCGGCGCCACCCTTTCCGCCGGAACCTGCGTTCGCGGCACCGGAGGCACCGCTGCCGCCGCTCCCTCCGCTGCCTGCATTCCCGCCGTTACCGCCATTGCCGGCGCCAGCGCCGCCGACGACCGCCGGCGCCCCGCCTACGCCACCGGCACCGCCATTTCCGCCGGTGCCTCCTGCGGTGCCCGCAGCACCCGGGGTGCTGCCGGAAGTGCCTGCGGCACCGAAGCCTCCGTTCCCGCCGCGGCCCCCATTTCCGCTGACGCCCACCGGGTTTCCGCTGGAGGCCGGCGCGCCCGCCTTGCCGCCTGTGCCTCCGGTACCGCCGGTGCCGCCATTGATGGAACCTGATACCCCGGCGCCGCCGGATCCACCGTTTCCACCGTTTCCGCCGTTCCCGGTGACGCCCACCGAGCCGGCCTTCGCGCCGAGTGCGAGAGCCGTGCCCGCCGCACCGGCCTGGCCGCCGGTCCCGCCCGTTCCGCCGGACCCGCCGATGGCACCGGCACCGCTGGTTCCACCGGTACCGCCGGTTCCTCCGACGCCACCAGCACCGCCGTTGCCGCCATTGCCGGAAATCGCGCCGCCGGCACCTCCCTTTCCGCCGGCGCCGCCGTTACCACCATCCCCGCCCGTGCCGCCGTTCTGGCCGACGAGGGTCGCGTCACCGCCCTTACCGCCAGTCGCACCGGCCCCGCCGGCCCCGCCGTTTCCGCCGCTACCGACCGGTCCGGCGTCGCCACCGTCACCGCCGCTACCTCCGGCGCCGCCGGGTGTGGTCGCCGCGGCGCCGGTGCCGCCGGTACCGCCGTTGCCGCCGACGCCCATGCCGCCAGATTTGCCATTCGCTCCGGCGGTGCTGCCGGCACCGCCAGTACCACCGCTGCCACCGTTACCCGGAGTCCCGCCTTGGCCACCTTTACCGCCGGTGCCTGAGCCCCCGCCATCAAAGGTGCCTGTGCCGCCGGCCCCGCCGGTGCCTGCGGACCCGCCGAAACCACCGTTGCCGGCGGCACCGCCGGCGCCCGCGGTACCCGTTCCGCTGGCGCCAGTGCCGGGAGTGCCGCCAGTGCCGCCGTTACCGCCGGACCCGCCCTGACCACCGTTGCCGCCGTCGCCGCCCGCCAGGCCCAGGCCGCCGTCAGCGCCGTTGGCGCCGGCCCCGCCAACGCCACCGATACCGCCTGACCCGCCGGACCCGCCGTTTCCGCCGATTCCGGACAGCGTTCCGCCAGCACCACCCTTGCCGCCGGCACCGCCGGTACCACCGCTACCGCCCGTGCCGCCATCCTGACCGGCGATGGTCGCGTCCGCGCCCTTGGCGCCGAATGTGCCGGCACCGCCGGTTCCGCCGGAACCGCCGTTGCCGACCGGTCCTGCATCACCGCCGTCACCACCGGTTCCGCCGACGCCGCCGGGCGTGGTTGCCGCCGCGCCGGTGCCACCCGTGCCACCGTTGCCGCCGACGCCCATCCCACCGGACTTCCCGTCCGCACCGGCCACACCGCCGCTGTTTCCGCTACCGCCGATACCGCCGGCGCCACCGGAGCCAGGTGTCCCGCCCTGCCCGCCCTTGCCGCCGGCGCCAGAGCCGCCGCCCGCGAATGTGCCGGTGCCGCCGGCACCACCGCTGCCTGCGGTACCGCCGAAGCCACCGTTGCCGGCGGCTCCGCCCGCTCCGCCTTTACCTGTGCCGCCGGCGCCGGTGCCCGGAGCGCCGCCGACGCCGCCGTTACCGCCCGTGCCGCCCTGCCCACCGTTGCTGCCTGCTCCGCCGGCCAGGCCCTCACCGCCGTCAGCCCCATTGATGCCGGCTCCGCCGGCGCCGCCGGCGCCGCCCACACCGCCGGCCCCGCCGGCGCCGCCGACACCGGCGAGACTGCCGCCCGCACCGCCCTTGCCGCCTGCGCCGCCGACGCCGCCACCGCTGCCCGTACCACCGTTTTGGCCGGTGACGGTCGCGTCGGTGCCCTTCTGGCCGGCGCCGCCGGCGCCGCCGGTCCCGCCGGTCCCACCGTTGCCGACTGGTCCGGCGTCGCCGCCGTTACCTCCACTGCCGCCGTTGCCACCCGCCGTGGTCGCCGCAGCGCCAGTGCCGCCGGTGCCGCCGTTGCCGCCTGTGCCCTGGGCGCCGACTTGACCATTCTTGCCACTGCCGCCGCCGGTGCCGCCGTTGCTGCCACCCAGGCCGCCGGCACCACCGGCGCCGACCGTCCCGCCCTTGCCGCCGTCGCCACCGGTTCCGGTGCCGCCGTTAGCGAAGGTCCCGGTCCCGCCGGTGCCGCCGTCACCGGCGGCTCCGCCGAACCCGCCGTTGCCCCCGGCTCCGCCAGCGCCATTTGTACCGCTGCCGAAGGCGCCGGTTCCGGCGGTCCCGCCAGCGCCGCCGGCGCCACCCTTACCGCCCAGGCCTCCGTTGCCGCCTGTTCCTCCATTGAGCCCCAGGCCGCCGTCGCTACCGTTGGCGCCGTTACCTCCGAAACCGCCGAGGCCACCTTTACCGCCAGCCCCACCGCTACCACCGAAGCCGGCGATGTTGCCACCGTTACCACCGGCGCCACCGGCTCCACCGGTTCCGCCGCTACTGCCAGCGGTCCCGTTCTCGCCGGGGTTGCTCGCGTTAGTGCCTTGCGCACCCACAAATCCGTTGCCGCCGGCGCCGCCCTGGCCGCCGTTGCCGACCGACCCGCCATTTCCGCCCTTGCCGCCAGCGCCGCCGGCACCACCGGCGGTGGTCGCGGAGGCCCCGGTACCGCCGAGGCCGCCATTGCCGCCGGCGGCCGGGGTGCTGCCCGCCGCGCCGTTGGCGCCGGACTGGGCTCCGGTGCCGCCGGCGCCACCGAGTCCGGCGAGTCCGCCCGCCCCGGGGTTACCACCGTTGCCACCGTCACCGCCGTTGCCGGCCACGCCGCCGACCACAACGCCGTTGCCGCCGGCGCCACCGTCACCCGGTGCTCCACCCTGACCGCCGTTGCCACCGGCTCCGCCCTGGCCGCTGACGCCCTTGCCGAGGGCAGTGCCGCCGGCACCGCCGGCGCCGCCCTTGCCGCCGGCACCGCCGCTGCCGCCGTCGCCGCCTGTCAGGCCCGCCCCGCCAGCGGCTCCTGCGATGCCGGCGCTTCCGGCGGCGCCGTTTCCACCAGCGCCGCCGGTACCACCGTTGCCCGAGATCGACCCGCCGGCCCCACCGGCACCGCCCGCGCCGCCGGCGCCGCCGGCGTTGCCGTTTGACCCGGCGCCGGCCACCGGCGCACCGGCCAGGCCGTTACCGCCGGCTCCACCGGCGCCACCATTGCCGACCGATCCCCCGTTACCGCCCTTGCCGCCGTTGCCGCCCGCGGCGCCGGCCACGACCGCGTCGGCGCCTGCGCCGCCTGCACCGCCGTTACCGCCGAGAGTTGGAGTGCCTCCGGTCTTGCCGTTAACGCCTGCCGTGACGCCGCTACCGCCGGCCCCGCCGGTTCCGCCGGCACCGGCGTTGCCGCCGTTGCCCCCATCGCCGCCCGCATTGGCGACACCGCCGACGACCAGGCCCTTGCCGCCGGCCCCGCCGTCTCCGGCCACACCACCAGCACCGCCGTCACCGCCTGCCCCGCCAACGCCCGCGCCGAGCGCGACGCCGCCGGCCCCGCCGGCCCCGCCCGTTCCGCCGCTCCCGCCGGTTCCGCCGGCCAGGCCCGGGGCGGCTGCCGCGCCG
>RXJD01000007.1 GCA_003987775.1 Mycobacterium sp. | reverse complement strand
CCGGGTTCGCCAACTCCGGCAGCGTCAACACCGGGGCCTTCATCAGCGGCAACTACAGCAACGGCATCCTGTGGCGCGGCGAATACCAGGGCCTGATCGGTTACTCGCTCGACTACACCCTTCCGCAATTCCCCCTCGTGGCCGCCGACGTCATCGGGGGCATCGGTCCCATCACCGTCCTGCCGCACATCTACATCCCGCCGATCCCGTGGGGCATCACCGCCGCCGGGGGCATCGGCCCGGTGCCGATCCCCTCCTTCGACATCCCCACCATCCACCTGGGCGTCAACCCCACCATCGACATCGGCTCGATCACCGTCGAACCCTTCTCCCTCACCACCCCCGGCCTGATCCTGGGGCCCGTCACCATCGGCGACGTCACCAGCACCTCCGGATCGATGTCGGACGTGTGGCTGACGCCCAGCTACCTACCACCGATCAAGGTCGTGACGGCCAGTCCCGGCGGATCGACCTCCACCGCAAAGGGATTCACCATCACCGCCGTGGCCTGGGACTCCGCGACGATCGACTTCCCGGGCTTCACCATCCCGCTGGATCCAGTCAGCATCGGCCTGCCGCTGTCGCTGACCATTCCGGGAATCACCGTCCCCGGCGGTGCGATCCCTCAGCTTCCGCTGGGGCTCAGCCTGTCCAATGCCATCCCGGCGATCGACATCCCGCCGCTGGTCGTCATCGACCGGATTCCGCTCGACCTGCATCTGGACAGCGCGCTCGGCCCCGTCAACGTGCCCATCGTCGGGTTCGGTGGCACACCCGGCTTCCTGAACACCACCACCGGGGCCTCGTCGGGCTTCTTCAACGCCGGCGGGGGCGGCGGCTCGGGGTACTGGAACACCGGCACTGGCATGTCCGGCTGGTACAACGCCATGTCCGACGTGTCGCTGGGCGCCGCCTCGGGTTTCTACAACTTCGGCACGCAGCTGTCCGGCATCCTCAACCGCGGCGCGGGCCTCTCGGGGGCGTTCAACACCGGCACCCTCGGCCTCATCGCTGCGGCCTTCGACTCCGGGTTTGCCAACGTCGGCCGACAACTCGCGGGCTGGCTGTTCACCGGCATCGGGCCGTCCTAAGCCCGTCGCGTCAAAGGAGGTATCTCGATGTCTTTCGTGCTCGCGGCTCCGGATCTGGTGGCTTCCGCCGCGGCCCAGGTGACCGGAATCGGTGCGGCGGTCAGCGCCGCCAACGCGGCTGCACTGGCCCCCACGGTCCAGATGGTGGCTGCGGGAGCGGACGAGGTGTCCGCAGCGGTTGCGGCGCTGTTCGGCACCTACGGCCAGCAATATCAGGTCGCCAGCGCGCAGGCGGCGTTGTTCCATGACCGGTTCGCGCAGTCGTTGACCGCCGCCGGCGCGGCGTACGCCAGTGCCGAAGCGGTCAACGCGTCCCCGTTGGAGCAGGCACTGGCGGTGATCAACGCGCCCACGCAGGCACTGCTGGGGCGCCCGTTGATCGGCAACGGTGCGGACGGGGCCGCGGGCACCGGTCAGGCCGGCGGTGCCGGCGGGATTCTGTACGGCAATGGCGGCGCCGGGGGTTCCGGCGCGGCAGGTCAGCCGGGCGGCGCCGGCGGGGCTGCCGGATTGATCGGCGCGGGCGGGCCGGGCGGCGCCGGCGGAGCCGCGGTGAACCCCGGCGGCATCGGGGGTAGCGGCGGCAACGGGGGAAGCGGCGGATGGTTGTTCGGCAACGGTGGGGTGGGAGGCGCCGGGCGCAGCGGCGGGACAGGGGGACTCGGCGGCAACGCCCAACTGTTCGGGCACGGCGGGGCCGGCGGCGCCGGCGGCGACGGCGGTGCCCCGGGCAGTCTCGGCGGCCTCGGCGGCAACGGCGGCAGCGGCGGGACGGTATACGGCAACGGCGGTGACGGTGGGGCCGGCGGCCTCGGTAGCGCCGGCATAGCCGGGGCCGCTGGTCTCGACGGTGGGTCCGGCGGTGCGGGCGGGGCCGGCGGTGTGGGCGGCAAGGGCGGGCAATTCATCGGTTCCGGCGGTTCCGGCGGTCTCGGGGGTCACGGTGGGGCCGGCGGGATCGGCGGTGCTGGCCAGAGCGCCGTCAGTGCGGGCGATAACGGGCAGGCTGGTGGCAACGGCGGTGCCGGTGGCAGGGGTGGTACCGGCGGTGCCGGTGGAGTGGGCGGATGGCTCAACAACCTCTACATCCCAGACGGCGGCCACGGTTTGGGCGCGGCCGGCGGTGACGGCGGTAGCGGCGGTGCCGCCGGCAACGGCGGCCACGGCGCCACGGGTGCGGCCGGCGGTGGTAATGGAGGCGCCGGCGGAAACGGCGGCAACCCCGGCGCCGGTGGCGTCGGAGGGGCAGGCGGCGCCGGCGGCAACGGCACCCGGGGTGCGGCGGGTCAGACCGGCGGCACTGTGACCAGCGGCGGCAACGGCGGCAATGGGGGCAACGGCACGGATGCCGTCGTCGACGGTGGTTCCGGCGGCAACGGTGGGGCCGGCGGTCATGGCGGGTTGTACGGCAGCGGAGGCGCCGGCGGCAGCGGCGGCAACGGCATGTTCGGCAGGCCTGCCTTCTCCGGCACCTACCCCGATGACGGCGGCAACGGCGGCAACGGCGGAGCCGGTGGAGCAGGTGGCAACGGCGGAGCCAAGGCCGGCAACGGCGGTGCCGGCGGCGCGGGCGGAATGGGCGGCCACGGCTCCAACGGCGGCAACGGGCTGAGCGGTTTTGACGGCCTGAGCCCGGGCGCGGACGGTCAGAACGGCGCCAGCGGCGGCAAAGGCGGCGCCGGTGGCAACGGTGGCGCCGGCGGGGCCGGCGGGAGCGCGCCGGCAGGCACGGCGGGCAGCCACGGCGCCGGGGGAGCGGGTGGCGACGGAGGTAACGGAGGAGTCGCCGGGAACGGCGGTAACGGCCGCGACGGCGTGTTCAACGTGAACGGCGGTGTCGGCGGGAAGGGCGGCAACGGTGGAACACCGGGCGCAGCCGGCAGCGGCGGTCTCGGTGGCAGCAGCGGTGGCACCGCCTTCGCCGCCAACGGCAAGGCCGGATTCGGGCCGACCAGCGGCGGCAACGGTGGTAACGGCGGGGCCGGCGCCCACGCTCCGATCGCCGGACTTTCCGGTGCCGCCGGCGGGGCCGGCGGCAATGGTGGCGCCTACGGCAACGGTGGCAACGGGGGTGCCGGCGGCAACGGCGCGGCGGGTATGTTCGGCGCTCCGGTCAGCGGCGTTGGCCAGAGCGGGGCGAACGGCGACCCCGGCGGGGCCGGCGGCGCCGGTGGCGCGGGTGGCAACGGCGGCATCATCGCCGGCAAAGGCGGTAACGGCGGTGCCGGCGGCAGGGGCGGCTCCGGCGGGAACGGCTCGGACGGCACCGGCGGCGCGAATGCCACCACGGCGGGTGAGGCAGGCGGCACGGGCGGCAACGGCGGGGCGGGCGGCGCCGGCGGCCATGGCGGTCAGGGCGGCGCGGCCGGTACCGGCAAGAGCGGCAACGGTATTCAGGGCGCCGGCGGTGCCGGTGGCAACGGCGGGACGGGTGGTCTGGCCGGTGACGGCGGCAACGGCGCGGACGGCACCTTCGCCGCCGGCGGCACCGGTACCGGCGGAGCGGGCGGTAACGGCGGCAACGCCGGTGCCGGCGGGAAGGGTGGCATCGGCGGCACCGGCTCCACCCCGGTGATCAATGGCCAGGACGGCCTCACCCAGGGCAACAACGGCCACGGAGGCCATGGCGGCAACGGCGCCGACGCCCTCACCCAGGGCAGTGCCGGCGGTACCGGCGGAGCCGGCGGCAAAGGTGGGGAATACGGCAGCGGCGGCGACGGCGGCAACGGCGGCAAAGGGGGCATCGGTCAGACCGGCATCGATAACCCCACCCCGGGCGGCACCGGCGGCATCGGCGGTACCGGCGGCATCGGCGGCAAGGGCGGCGCCGGGGGCGCGGCCGGTGACCACGGCCTGCAGGGCGGTGACGGCGGTATCGGCGGTGTCGGCGGCACCGGCGGTACCGGCGGTAAGGGCGGCACGGGTTTGAACGGCATCAACGGTGGTCTCGGGGTGGACGGCACCGACGCCAACGCAGGCGGGACAGGCGGACAGGGCGGGCAGGGCGGCCAAGGCGGACAGGGCGGCGCCAGGGGCGCTGCCAACCCGCTCAACGGCGGCAAGTTCGGCACGGTGGGCGCCGGCGGCACCGGCGGCACCGCCGGAACCGGCGGGACGGGCGGCACCGGCGGGACCGGCGGCAGCGGCGGGATGGCGAAGTCCGGCATCGACCAGCATGCCGGCGAAGGGGGCCGCGGCGGCGACGGCGGCGCGGGCGGCAAAGCGGGTCTCGCTGGTCTGGGCGGTTCCGGTTCGACTCAGGGCGCGACCGGCGCGGACGGTGTCCAGGGAGACGGCGGTAACGGCGGCGCCGGGGGTGCCGGCGGCCGCGGCGGCGACGGAACCATCGGCTACATCAATCCCTTTGCGGCTCAGGGCGGAAACGGTGGTAACGGCGGCACGGGCGCCAACGGCGGCGACGGCGGTACCGGCGGCCGCGGTGGCGACGGTGGCCCCGGCGATAACGCCAACGGCGCCCGGGGCGGCACCGGCGGGGTCGGCGGCACCGGCCTGCACGGCGCCGGCGGCAAGGGTGGGAACGGCGGGGACAGCGGCAACGGCGGCAATATCGGTGCCGTTGCGGCACCTGGCAATGGCGGGATAGGCGGCAACGCCGGCGGCGGCGGCACCGGCTACGGCGGCCCGGGCGGCGACGGCGGTAACGGCGGCAAGGGCGGCAACGGCGGTGTCGGTCAACTCAGCGCCGAAGGCGGCGGCGGTTCCGGCGGCGGCGGCGGTGCCGGCGGCAAAGGCGGCGCGTCAATCGTCGGAGGCGACACATACCTCGGCTCCGGGCCCGGCCCCGCCGGTGCCGGGCAACCCGCGCCCCCCAACGATTTTGTCGGCGGCGTCGGCGGCGCCGGCGGGACGGGCGGGAAGGGCGGTCAGGCCTAGCGCGTGTCCGGCTCTCCGGTGACCACGCAGCGGGTGCGGCTGTAGATGGTGGGCATGCACCGGTTGCAGTGTGTACAGGCCGACCGGACGCTCGCGCCGTCGCGGGCGATCCGGTTGATCAGGTCCGGTTCGGCCAGCAGCGCCCGGCCCATCGCGACAAAGTCGAAGCCCTCGGCCATCGCCAGGTCCATTGTCTCGCGGTTGGTGATGCCGCCGAGCAGGATCAGCGGCAGCTTCAACTCGGCGCGGAACAGCTTGGCCTCGTCCAGCAGATACGCCTCTTTGTAGGGGTATTCGCGCAGGAACTTGGTGCCCGTCATCCGCATGCCCCAGCGCAGCGGTGGCTTGAAGGCGCCGGCGAACTCCTTGAGCGGCGCGTCGCCGCGGAACAGGTACATCGGGTTGACCAGTGAACTGCCCGCGGTCAGCTCGATCGCGTCCAGCCCGCCGTCCTCCTCCAGCCATCGGGCCGTGGTCAGCGACTCCTCGTGGGAGATGCCGCCACGCACGCCGTCGGACATGTTCAGCTTGGCGGTGACCGCGATCTGCCGCGGGCCCTGGTCGACGGCGCGGCGCACGGCCATCACCAGCCCGCGGGCCACCTTGGCGCGATTGGCCAGCGACCCGCCGAACTCGTCGGTGCGGCGGTTGATCAGCGGAGACAGGAAGGCACTCGCCAGGTAGTTGTGGCCCAGATGGATTTCGACGGCGTCGAAGCCGGCCTCCACGGCGAAGCGGGCCGCTTTGGCGTGATCGGCCAGCACATCGTCGATGTCGTCGGCGCTCGCCTTCTTGGCGAAACGCATGCCGATCGGGTTGAAGAAGCGCACCGGGGCAAGGGCGGTCGCTCCGTTGCTGCGGGCGTTGGCGACGGGGCCGGCGTGGCCGATCTGGGCGCTGACGGCTGCGCCTTCGGCGTGGATGGCGTCGGTGAGGCGCCGGAAGCCCGGTACCGCCTCGGGCCGCATCCAGATGCCGTTGCCTTCGGTGCGGCCGCCCTGCGAGACGGCGCAGTAGGCGACGGTGGTCATGCCGACGCCACCGGCGGCGGGTTTGCGGTGGTACTCGATGAGATCGTCGGTCACCAGCGCATTCGGCGTGCGGGCTTCGAATGTCGCGGACTTGATGGTCCGGTTTCGAAGGGTCAGCGGACCGAGTTTGGCGGGGCTCAAGACGTCTGGGGCTGCAGACATATAGGCAGCCTAATCGTGATCGCAACACCGGCGACCTTGGGTGCGGCGGGGCCGCGCTGCGGGCATGTCAGACTGTCTGGCGTGGGCGCAATCACGCTGGACGGCAAGGCCACCCGCGACGAGATCTTCGTCGACCTGACCAAGCGAGTGGCCGCCTTGACGGCCGCGGGCCGCACGCCCGGGCTCGGCACCATCCTGGTCGGAGACGATCCGGGGTCGCAGGCCTACGTCCGCGGCAAGCACGCCGACTGCGCGAAGGTGGGCATCACCTCGCTGCGGCGCGACCTGCCCGCCGACATCTCGGCCGAAACGCTGAACGAGACCATCGACGAGCTCAACGCCAACCCCGAGTGCACCGGGTACATCGTGCAGCTGCCGCTGCCCAAGCACCTGGACGAGAACGCGGCGCTCGAGCGGGTCGACCCCGACAAGGACGCCGACGGCCTGCACCCCACCAACCTGGGCCGGCTGGTGCTCAACATGCCGGCGCCGCTGCCGTGCACCCCGCGCGGCATCGTGCACCTGCTGCGGCGCTACGACGTGCCGATCGCCGGGGCGCACGTGGTGGTCATCGGGCGCGGTGTGACGGTGGGCCGGCCGTTGGGGCTGCTGCTCACCCGTCGCTCCGAGAACGCCACAGTCACGTTGTGCCACACCGGAACCCGCGATCTGCCCGCGTTCACTCGGCAGGCCGACATCATCGTCGCCGGC
This sequence comes from Mycobacterium sp., assembly GCA_003987775.1. GTDB lineage: Bacteria > Actinomycetota > Actinomycetes > Mycobacteriales > Mycobacteriaceae > Mycobacterium. Next base: position 158,254 of record RXJD01000007.1, on the reverse strand, counting down.
GTCGGGGTGCCGCATATGCTGACCGCGGACATGGTCCGCCCGGGGGCTGCCGTCGTCGACGTCGGCGTCAGCAGGGTCGACGGCAAGCTCACCGGCGATGTGCATCCCGACGTGTGGGAGGTCGCCGGCCACATCTCACCGAATCCCGGCGGCGTCGGCCCGCTGACCCGTGCCTTTCTGCTGACCAACGTCGTCGAGCTGGCCGAACGGCGGTGACGTGCCGATGACGGTTCGGGCCATTGTGGGGCGCGCGGTGCGCGCCCAGTGGCCGATCCTGCTCGTCGGGCTGATTTTCCTGGTGGCCTTCGTGCTGGCGGGCGCCAACTTCTGGCGCCGCGGCTCGCTGCTGATCGGCATCGGTGTCGGGGTGGCCGCCGCGCTGCGGCTGGCCCTTCCCGACGAGCGGGCCGGTCTGCTGGTGGTGCGCAGCCGGGGAACCGACTTCCTCACCACCGCGTCGGTGGGTGCGGCGATGGTCTACGTCGCGTGGACGATCGACCCGCTGGGGACTGGTTAATTCCCGGGCATCCCCGGGATATTGGCCAGGCCCGGAATGCTTCCGACGCCCGGGATCTGCTGCAGCGCACCCGGCATCTTGCCGCTGGCGACATCGGCCATCACCGACGGGCAGTACATCTGAATCGCGATGGTGGTGAACATCCCGGCCATTTCCGGCGACATCCCGCTCTGGCTGGCGAAAACGCGGGAAGCGGCCGTGTTGAACGACCCACCGGGCTGGGCCAGGATCGGACAGACCGACTTGCCCAGGTTTTCGGCGTTCAGCGGATCGCCGTAGTTGATGCCGGCGTTGCTCAGCGCGGTGATGAACGCGTCGTCGACGGGGCTGGCCTCGGCCGGGGCGGCGAACACCGCGCCTGCGGCCAGCAGAGCTGCCGATCCCGCCAGTAGTCGAACGGTCAGGGGTTGGTGACGCCATGGCTGCATGCTGGGCTCCCTCAGGATTGTTGGAGAGCACCCTCACTGGCACTCAAGCGACCTCTCGAACCTTCGTCTCCCACAGTCTCATTCAGGACACGATGGCGTAAAGGTTTGGCAGGACCGGCGTTTTGCCGCCGCAACGGACACAATAACGTCACGCTGTGCGCCGACACGTCGGCGGCGGGCCGCGTTCGATGCCGCGCCGATTAACAATGCGGCTCATGATTTCTCGTCAGGCTTTTCTGCGCGGCGCCGCCGGGGCGCTGGCGGGTTCGGCTCTGTTCGGAGTATCGCGGCCCCAGGCGTGGGCGGAACCGACCGGCGCCTGGAGCAGCCTGGCCTCCTCGATCGGGGGCAAGGTGCTGCTGCCCGCCGACGGCGCCGCCTTCACTACCGGCAAACAGGTCTTCAACTCGAACTACAACGCCGCCGCGCCGGCGGCGATCGTGGTGGTCACCTCGCCATCCGACGTGGCGAAGGCGCTGGCGTTCGCCACTGCCAACAAACTCAAAGTGGCCCCCCGCGGCGGCGGGCACTCCTACACGGGCGCATCGACCGCCACCGGCGCCATGGTCCTGGACCTGCGCGGCCTGACCGGCGGGGTGAACGTCGACAGCGCCAACGGCACGGTCACGGTGCCGGCCGCGACGACCCTGTACGCGGTGCACCAGGCGCTGGCGTCGGCCGGCCGGGCGATTCCCACCGGCAGCTGCCCCACCGTGGGCGCCGCGGGCCTGACGCTGGGCGGCGGTATGGGGGCCGACTCCCGGCACGCCGGTTTGACCTGCGACGCGCTGCGTTCGGCTTCGGTGGTGTTGCCCAGCGGTGAGACGGTCACCGCGTCGGCCGAGGATCACCCCGACCTGTTCTGGGCCCTGCGCGGTGGTGGTGGTGGCAACTTCGGCGTGACGACGTCGATGACGTTCTCCACGTTCCCGGTCGCCGACTCCGACGTGGTGCGGGTGGATTTCGCTCCCGCGGCTGGCGCGCAGGTGCTGACCGGGTGGCAGACCTGGCTCGCTGCCGCCGACCGCAACACCTGGGGGCTGGTCGACCTGTCGGTCAACGGGACCGAGGGAAGCTGCCACGTGCTGGCGACCTGCCCGGCCGGCTCGGGTCAGGCGGTCGCCTCGGCGATCCAGTCGGCGGTGGGCGCGCAGCCGACCGCGACCGAGCACAAGACGATGACGCACATGGACTTGGTGATGTATCTCGCCGGCGGCAGCGCGTCGAGCTCGCCGCGCGGCTTCGTCGCCGGGTCTGACGTCATCGGCACCATGAATTCGGCTGCGGCGCAAGCGATTGTGGCTGCCCTCGGGAAGTGGCCGCCGGCCGGGGGGCGGGCGTCGGTGATCGTCGACACGTTGAGCGGGGCGGTCGGCGACGTGGACCCCGACGGGTCCGCCTTCCCGTGGCGGCGCCATGCCGCCGTCGCGCAGTGGTACGTCGAGAACGGCAGCGGCCAGACCTCGACGGCCAGCACCTGGGTGGCCACCGCGCACACGACGGTGCAACAGGTTTCGGCCGGTGGCTACGTGAACTATCTGGAACCGAACACCCCGGCGGCACGGTACTTCGGGTCGAATCTGGCGCGGCTGGCGTCCGTACGGCAGCAATACGACCCCACCGGGGTGATGTATTCGGGGCTGGCCCTGTAAACCGGTCCTGCCAAATCCCCCCATCGACAAACATCGGCCCGGTTCAATGTGCGTATCACCGCGTGATCGGGTGTCGGGAGCAGTGGCAGAGGAGCGCGTGGGTTGGAAGCGGGCGAGTTCGGTCGGTACCGGCTGGTCGAGCTGATCGGCCAGGGCGGTATGGGCGAGGTCTACAAGGCCCGCGACACCGTCATGGGACGCGACGTCGCGATCAAGATCCTGCCCGCCGACCGCGGCCGCGAGGCGGGCTTTCGTGAGAGGTTCAGCCGCGAGGCCCTGACCTGCGCGCGGTTGACCGAACCACACATCATTCCGATTCACGACACCGGTGAAATCGACGGCCGCCTGTATCTGGTGATGCCGATCATCAACGGCGTCGACGTCGATACCGCCCTCAAGCGCGACGGGCCGATGGCGCCGGCCCGGGCCGTGCGGATCATCGAACAGATCGCTGCCGCCCTGGATTCGGCTCATGCGCACGGCCTGGTGCACCGGGACGTCAAACCATCCAACGCCCTGCTGACCGACCACGACTTCGTCTACCTGATCGACTTCGGTGTCGCCTACGACAGTTCGGCCTCCAAACTGACCACCGCCGGCCGCACCGTCGGCACCTGGGCATACATGGCCCCCGAACGGTTGATGACCGACGTCGCCGATGCCCGCACCGACGTCTACGCGCTGGCGTGTGTGCTCTATGAATGCCTCACCGGGGAACGGCCGTTCGAGGGTGACCTGGTGGCACAACAGATGACGGCGCACCTCACCACGCCGCCGCCGCTGCCGACCGAGCGCCGGTCCACTATCCCGGTCGGCTTCGACGACGTCGTCGCCCGCGGCATGGCCAAGCAGCCCGGCGAGCGCTACTCGAGCGCGGGCGAGCTGGCGGCGGCGGCTGCGGCCGCGCTGGCGACTCCGGTGCGCGGGCAGGCCGGCGAACCCGCGGACCCCGGCCGCACGGGTCCGCTGACCCCCGCGGAGGCACTGCGCACAGGCGGCGCCGCGCCGCCCGGATCGGCGACCTCGTCGGGTATCGGCGCGGCGTCCTTCCCATGGCCGCCGGCCTCGGAGCCAGACCGGCCGCCCTACCGCGGGTGGGAACCCTTCCAGCCAATCGACGCGGGGGTGTTCTTCGGCCGCGACGCGGAGCTGGTGCGGGCCATGGATGCCCTGCACGCGATGCGCGAGAGTGACGAGACGCTGTTCGTGGTGCTCGGCGCATCGGGGGCAGGCAAGTCGTGTTTCCTGCGCGCGGGCATCGTGCCCCGGCTGCAGAGAGAAGCGCGCAGCTACCTCGTCCTGGATATCGTCCGGCCCGAGCTCAGGGCGCTCACCGGGGCGTGCGGGCTGGCGCAGGCGATCTGTGCCACCCGGCGGCGAAGCGGTCTCAACGATCCGCCGCTGGGGGACATCAAGGACGCATGCAGCCGCGGCGACGCAGCGCAGCTGCGGACCTGGCTGGTGGAATGCCGGGACGTGCTCGACACGGCCGGCGATGGCGCGCCGCCCACCATCGTGCTGCCGCTGGATCAGGCCGAAGAGCTCTTCACCACCGATGCCGAGGCGGCCGGGTTCCTGGCACTGATACGGGACCTGGCGCTCGGCGCGGACCGGCTGCCGTTCATCGTGGTGGCGACCGTGCGCACCGACTGTTACGGGTTGATGCAGGCCGCGCCACAACTCGCCGGGCTGCAGACCAGGCAGTTCGATCTGCGTCCGATGGACGCCACCCAGTTCCACAGCGTGATCACCGGGCCGGCGCAGCGATCGACCGACGGTGGGCGGCCCCTGTACCTGGACGAGGACCTGGTGCGCCAGCTGCTGGCAGATGCCACCGCCGGCGCCGACACCCTTCCGCTGCTGTCGCTGACCCTGGCCTGGTTGTACCGCGACTACGGGTCGACGGGCCGGCTCACCCTCAAGCCGTATGCCGAGCGGGGCGGTATCGACGGCGTCGTCCAGGCCGAGATCCGCGAATTGCTGTCGTCGGAACCCGGTGAGCGAGCCGAGCAGCTGCACCGATTGCGGGCGGCGTTCATTCCCTGGCTGGCCACCATCAATCCCGACAACGACCAGCCGATGCGGCGCCTGGCCCGCTGGGACGACCTGCCGGCCGACAGTCACCCGCTGCTGGAGCGTTTGATCGCGCGGCGGTTGCTGATGAAGGACCTGCGCGACGGCGTGGTGGTCGTCGAGGTCGCCCTGGAAAGCCTGCTGCGCCAGTGGGAAGAACTCGCGGGCTGGCTCGCCGAGGAAGGCGAGGATCTCAAGGCCGCCGACGCGCTGGAACGCGGTGCCGCTGAATGGCACAAGAAGCAACGTGAGGACGCCTGGCTGCTGCACGGCCCCCGGCTGACCGCGGCGGAAAACCTGGCGGCGAAACCGGGATTCCGCGACCGTCTGGACAACGTCCGCGACTATCTGAGCGCCTCGCGGCAGCGCGAGAACGACCAGGCTGAGCTCGAAATGCAGCGCCAGCAGGCCGAACTCGACGCCGCCCGAAAACTCGCCGCCGCCGAAACCCAGGCCCGCGAACAGGCCCAGGACAGCGCCGCGGCACTACGACAGCGGGGCCGGATCCTGCGCGCGGTTCTCGCCGGCACGTCCGTCATCGCCGTCATCGCCGTCGTCGGTGCCGTGGTCGCGGTGGTCATGTTCCGGCAGGCCACCCGCGAAGCACGCAACGCACTGGCCGCGGAACTCGACTCCCAGGCCGCCGCGGTGTTCTCCGGAACCATTACGGACAGCAACATCCGGGCGCTGACCGCCACTCTGGCGGCGCAGCGGCTGCGTTCGGATCCTGCCGCCGGCCGCGGCGCGCTCTACACCGCCGCCAGCGTGATGAACAACACCCGCATCATCATCACCACCCCCGCACCGGTCGGCACGGTGGCGATGAGTCCCGTCGGGCACACGCTGGCCTCCGGTGGCGGCGACGGCACCGTGCGGTTGTGGGATGTCGGCGACCCGGCGCACCCACGCGCACTGGGCCGGCCGCTGCCGGGCCAGGGCGCCGCCGTAGCCAGCGTGGCGTTCAGCCCCGATGGGCGGGTGCTGGCTTCCGGTGGTGGTGACGGCACGGTGCGGTTGTGGGACGTCGCCGATCCGGGGCGTGCGGGTCCGCTGGGTGGGCCGTTGCAGGTTCAGGGCGGTGGTGTCGCCAGTGTGGCGTTCAGTCCCGATGGGCGGGTGCTGGCTTGCGGTGGTGGTGACGGCACGGTGCGGTTGTGGGACGTCGCCAATCCGGGGCGTGCGGGTCCGCTGGGTGGGCCGTTGCAGGTTCAGGGCGGTGGTGTCGCCAGTGTGGCGTTCAGTCCCGGCGGGCGGGTGCTGGCCTCCGGCGGCGGCGACGGCCGGGTGCGGATGTGGGATGTCGCCGATCCGGCCCATCCCACCCCGCTGGGCGAACCCCTGTCGGGCAACACCCGTTTCGTGCAGGATCTGGCTTTCAGCCCCGACGGGCGCACCCTCGCCTCCGGCAGCGGTGACGGCGACATCCAGCTGTGGGACCTCGCCGACCCGGCACACCCGAGGCAACTCGGCGAGCCCCTGCTCGGACACACCGGCATCGTCCAGAGTCTTGCCTTCAGTCCTGACGGGCGCGTCCTGGCCTCCGGCAGCGACGACGACACCGTGCGGTTGTGGGACGTGACAGACCCGGCGCACGCCGGTCCGTTGGGTGGGCCCCTTGCGGGTCACAGTGGAAACGTGCCCAGCATCGCGTTCAGCCCGGACGGGCGCACGCTGGCCTCCGGAAGCCAGGACGGCAACATCCAGCTGTGGAACCTCGACACGGCGCTGCCGCTCCAGACCCATGCCGGTGCGGTGCACAGTGTGGTGTTCAGCCCGGACGGGCACACCCTGGCTTCGGGCAACGAAGACGCCACCATCCGGTTGTGGGATCTCGCGGACCCGGTGCACGCGCGAGCGCTGGGCCAGCCACTACGCGGTCACATCGGCGCCGTCGAGAGCGTGGCCTTCAGTCCCGACGGGCGCGCTCTGGCCTCCGGCGGCGACGACGGCGCCGTCCGGCTGTGGAATGCGGCGGACGTGGCGCATCCGGTTGCGTCGGGTGGTCCGCTCACCGGCCACAGTGCGCCGGTGCGCAGTGTCGCGTTCAGCCGCGACGGCCGCACCCTGGCCTCGGGCGGCGACGACGGCACCGTCCGGTTGTGGGATCTGGCGGACGTGGCGCATCCGGTTGCGCTGGGTGGTCCGCTCACCGCTCACAGTGCGCCGGTGCGCAGTGTTGCGTTCAGCCCCGACGGCCGCACCCTGGCCTCCGGCGGCGACGACGCCACCATCCGGCTGTGGAACGTCGCCGACCGAAACCATGCGGCGCCGCTCAGCCAGCCGTTTCGGCCCTACATGAGCACCGTGTACAGCGTGGCGTTCAGCCCCGACGGGCGCACGCTCGCGGCCGGCAGTGGCGATGACACCGTGTTGCTGTGGAGCGTGACCGACCTGGCGCACCCGAAATCGCTGGGCCGTCCTCTGCACGGCCACACGGGCTATGTGTATCAGGTGGCGTTCAGTCCGGATGGCCACACGCTGGCGTCCGCGGCCGCCGACCACGATGTGCAGCTGTGGGACCTGGAAGATCTGACCCACGCACACCCGCTGGGCCAACCCCTGATGAGTCACACCGACACCGTCCTCAGTGTGGCGTTCAGTCCGGACGGGCGCAGCCTGGCTTCCGGCAGCGCGGACACCACCGTGCGACTCTCGCCCACCCCGCTTGACGCGACCGTCGGTCTGCTCTGCTCCAAACTCACCTCGAACGTCAGCCACGAAGACTGGCAACAGTGGATATCACCCAAGGTCGGGTACCTGACGCTGTGTCCCGATCTGCCGGTTCCGCAATAGGGGGTGTTGTCACGTCGGGGCTCCGCCGTTCGTCGACACTGTGGAGAGGGGAGGAACGACATGACCGACATCACCGCACTGCACCGGGCGCTGGTCGCCCGCATCCTCGACAGCGACGCGCACGCACCGGCCGAACTGCGCCGGGCCGCGTTCGACAACGCCCGCCTCAGCGAGCCGATAGCCACACTGGTCGACAAGATCGCCCACCGCCCGTACCAGGTGAGTGACGACGACGTGGCCGCCGCCCGGGCCGCCGGCTTCAGCGAGGACCAGATCTTCGAAGTCGCGGTCTGCGCGGCCGTCGGCCAGGCCGGCCGCCGGTACGACAGCGCAATGGCCGCGTTGGCAGCAGCGACAGGAGCGGGCCGATGAGGCTGACCGTCCTGGACCGCGGCCACTCCGTCCTCACCAAGGCGCTGTTCACGGTGATCCGGTTGATGACCCGGCAACCCGTCGTCGACGCCGTCAAGCTGGCTCTGTACCGAACCGACTTCTACGGCGCCGGCCCGCTGACGCACGAGGCGATGCGCGGACCGTCGGAATGGTCCGTCGGCGAACGCGAGTTGATGGCGGCCGTGGTGTCCCAGGCCAACGACTGCCCGTTCTGCATCGCCGCGCACTCCGCCACCTCGAGCCAGTGGTATGGCGACCCGGCCATGGTGGCAGCCGTCCTGGCCGACCTGGACACCGCACCCATCGGCGAACCGCTGCGCGCCACGCTGCGGATGCTGGCAAAGACGGACACCCCCGACCCGGCAGACATGCGCGCGGTGCTGGCCAACGGCGTTACCGCGCAACAGATCACCGACGCACTCGCCGTTGCCCTCGTCTTCGGCATCACCAACCGGCTGGCCAACGCGTTCGACTTCGACGTCGCGGGACCCGAGGCGATGAACGCCGGCGCCAGGCACCTGCTCAAGCGCGGCTACCGCTGAGATTCAGGACGGCCGGTCAGGAAAGGGTGGCCCGCACGCACACCGTGATGTACGGCAGCGCCAGCCCGGCGGAGTTCGCCAGCGCCGGATGCGTCGCCAGCAGCCCGCGGACCTTGTCGAGGGTCTGCGTGCGTACTTCGGCCGGCGAGTTGATGCAGTAGGTCCGCGAGGCCACCAGGTCGATAAGCGCTTGCGGCGTAAGGTAATTCGTCCATTCCACCTGGTGGCGCTCGACCTCGGAGAACGGTTCGGGCAGCGTCGCGCGATCGCGCAGCGGATCGTCGTCGCGGCCGATGATTTCACCCAGTTCGCGTACCCAGCCCAGGCGTTCGTCCCGGGTGTTCCACACCAGGCCCAGCCGTCCCCCCGGCCGCAGCACCCGGGCCACCTCGGGAATGGCGCGAGCCGGGTCCACCCAGTGCCAGGCTTGAGCCACCAGTACCGCGTCCACGCTGTTGTCGTCCAGCGGGATCTCTTCGGCGGTCCCCAGCAGCGCGCGGGTTTTGGGCAGCGAAGCGGTCAGCACTTCCAGCATCTCGGGAACCGGGTCGACCGCCACCACGTCCAGCCCGCGTTCGACCAGCCGGGTGGTCAGCTTGCCGGTACCCGCACCGAGGTCGAGCACCTGGCGCGCGCCTGCCGGCAGCAGCCAGTCGATGGCCTCGGGGGGATAGGTCGGGCGGCCCCGCTCGTAGGCGGCCGCCGCCGAGCCGAACGACAGGGAGCGGTCACGCCTGGAGCGGGTCACCGCGAACACGCGCCTTGCGCGAGCGCCAGATCGAGGGTCTCGCGGAGCAACACGCCGACGGCGTCGGATTCCACCAGGAAGCCGTCGTGCCCGCAGACCGACTTGACCACCCGCACCCCGGCGCAGCCGGGCAGCAGCTCGGCCAACTCGTCCTGCAGCCGCAGCGGGTAGAGCCGGTCGGAGGTGACGCCGCCGACCACCGCCGGGACGGGGCACCGGGTCAGCGCAGCGTGCAGACCGCCGCGTCCGCGTCCGACGTCGTGGCTGTTGAGTGCCTCGGTCAGCGCCACGTAGCTGCCCGCGTCGAACCGCGACAGCAGCTTGTCGCCCTGGTATTCCAGGTAACTCTGCACCGCGTAGCGGCCGCCGGCCGTCGGGTCTTCGCCGTCCTGCGGGTCGTTGCCGAACCGGCGGTCGAGTTCGACCTCGCCGCGGTAGGTCAGGTGCGCGATGCGCCGCGCGATGCGCAGCCCGTCATCGGGGGAGCGACCTGTTTCGTAGTAGTCGCCACCCTGCCAGTTCGGGTCGGCCTTGATGGCGGCGATCTGGGTGGTCTGGGTGCCGAGCTGATCGCCCGTGGCGCGCGCCCCGACCGCCAGCAGCAGCCCGGCTCGCACCCGTTCCGGGTGACCGACCATCCACTCCAGAGCCCGGGCACCCCCCATGGACCCGCCAACGACCGCGGCCACCCGGGTTATTCCCAACGCGGCCAGCGCGGCCAGATCCGCCTCCACCTGGTCGCGCACCGTGATCTGGGGAAACCTTGAGCCGTAAGGCTTTCCGTCGCGGGCCAGCGAACTGGGGCCGGTGGAGCCGCGGCACCCGCCGAGCACATTCGTGGCCACCGCGCACCAGCGGTCGGTGTCGATGGGTGCACCCGGGCCGGCCACCCCGTCCCACCAACCCGGGGTCGGATGCCCCGGGCCGGCGGGTCCGGTGATGTGCGAGTCGCCGGTGAGCGCGTGCAACACCATGACGACGTTGTCGCGCGCCGGCGACAGCTCGCCCCAGCGCTGCACGGCGATGTGGACATCGTCGATCACCGCGCCGCTCTCCAGCCTCAGCGAGCCGATGTCAACGACGCCGATCTCGCCTTCGGCGGGCAGCGTCTGGGTAGGCACGTCGGAGATCGTCATGTCAGGTCTCCTCAGAAGGCCGCCACGGTCTGCGGGTCGCTGCTTGTCTTCGAGGCGCTATATACCCCGGCGGCAGCAAAGCCACGCTCCAGGTCGGCCAGGATGTCGTCGATGCCCTCGATGCCCACCGCCAGGCGCACCAGACCGGGGGTGACGCCGGTGGCCAGTTGCTCGGAGGGGCTCAGCTGGGCGTGGGTGGTCGATGCCGGGTGGATCACCAGCGAACGCACGTCGCCGATGTTGGCGACGTGGCTGTGCAATTGCAGCGCGTCCACGAACGCCTTGCCGGCCTCCGCGCCGCCGGCCAGCTCGAAGGCCAGGACGGCGCCGGTGCCCTTCGGCGCCAGCTTCTTGGCCCGCTCGTGCCAGGGCGAACTCGGCAGCCCCGCGTAGTTGACCGACAGCACGTCGTCGCGGGCTTCCAGGAACTCGGCGACCCGCTGGGCGTTGGCGACGTGCCGCTCCATGCGCAGGCTCAGCGTTTCCAGGCCCTGGGCTACCAGGAATGCGTTGAACGGCGACGCGGCGGAGCCGAGGTCGCGCAAGAGCTGCACCCGGGCCTTGAGTGCAAAGGCGGGCGGTCCCAGCTCGGCGTAGACCACGCCGTGGTAGCTGGGGTCGGGGGTGGTGAAGCCGGGGAAGCGGCCCTGGGTCCAGTCGAAGGTGCCGCCGTCGACGATCACCCCGGCGATCGCCGAGCCGTGTCCGCCGAGGTATTTGGTGGCCGAGTGGATCACCACGTCGGCGCCCTGGGCGAGCGGCTGGATCAGGTACGGCGTGGCGATCGTGTTGTCGACGATCAGCGGCACCCCGTTGCGGTGGGCGACTTCGGAGACGGCAGGGGTGTCCAGGATGTCGATCTGCGGGTTGGAGATGGTTTCGGCGAAGAAGGCCTTGGTGTTCGGCCGTACCTCGGCCTGCCAGGCATCCAGGTCGTCGGGATCGGAGACGAAGCTGACCTCGATACCGAGCTTGGCCAGCGAGTAGTGGAACAGGTTGTAGGTGCCGCCGTACAGCCTCGGGCTGGACACGATGTGATCGCCCGCGCCGGCGACATTGAGGATGGCGAAGGTCTCCGCGGCCTGCCCGGAGGACAGGAACAACGCGGCCACGCCGCCCTCGAGCGCGGCGATGCGCTGCTCGACCACATCGGTGGTCGGGTTGCCGATCCGGGTGTAGATGTTGCCCGGTTCGGCGAGCGAGAAGAGAGCGGCGGCGTGCGCGACGTTGTCGAAGGTGTACGACGTGGTTTGGTAGATCGGCAGGGCGCGCGCGTTGGTCGTCGGGTCCGGCCGCTGGCCCGCGTGGATCTGCTTGGTCTCGAAGGACCACTGCGACGTCGGGTCGGTGTCGTTGTCGAGGCTCACTCTGGTCGCTTTCTGCTCTGAAATGGCGGTTAGGCAAAGAAAGGCACAGCGGACAGAGCTGGATAACCGGGGAGAATGCGCATCACGTTTCCCTGTCAGCTCAGGGGCCCGATCAATGGCGGACCCGCGCTTGCCGCGTAGCCGTTGCGGCTACTCAACCTGGTCATCACCCGGGGCACCCCACCGCGGTTGGAGGGTTGCCGGCCAGCAAGCCGGGGCTTGACGCTGGCGCTCATGACCGATTCGCAGCTTATCGTATGGCTGCTGTGTCCTGCCAAATCGGCAGTCGTGGCGGGTCAGCCCGCCGGCGGTTCCATGGCGCGGACGGGCGGCGACACTTCTTCGAGGAAATCGAGGATCACTTCGGTGACGCGTCCCGGAGCCTCGAACATCGGCACGTGCCCCACATTCTCGAGCACGGTGAACTGGTGGTCGTCGGGCAGATGGTGACGGAAGTGCTTGCTGAACCTGGGGGAGGGGACGATCCGGTCCTTGGTGCAGATCACCAGATGCGCCGGGACGGCGTTCTCGGCCAGTTCCTGCAGGCCGGGCATCAGCAGTGCCTTGAGCAGCAGCTGGAAGTAGGCCGGGCAGTGCGCGACGTCGTCGATGATGACGCTCAGCTCGCGCTCGCTGACGCCTTCGGGCTTCGCGCTGATGGCGTAGGTCGCCAGCTGACGGCTGAACGGCACGCGCATCACGTTCGGCCCGAACAGCCAGGCGAAGATCAGCAGCGGAATGCCCAGAATGAACTTGGCGATCACCTCGAACTTGGCCAGGCTCCAGCGCGTCCAGCCACCGGCCGGGGCGATGCCGGTGACGCTGCGCGCGCGACCGCGCCGCTCGAGCTCGAACGCGACCCAGCCGCCCAGCGAGTTGCCGACGATGTGGGCGGTTTCCCAGCCGAGTTCGTCCATCTGACGTTCGACGTGATCGGCCAGCACCTGCGACGACAGGAACCAGGTGCCGGCGCGCGGACCCCCGTTGTGGCTGGCCATCGTGGGTGCGAACACCTCGTAGCGGCCGGTTTCGGCGAGTTGCTGGGCGACGACCTCCCACACCGTTTGGGACATCAGGAACGGGTGCAGCAGCAGCACCGGCTCGGCCGAGCCGTCGGTGGGTCCGAGATGGATCGGCTTCCGAGTGGCGCCCGCCGATGACGGTCTACGCAGACGTCGCATAATTTCGACAGTAAATGCGGTACCGGCGGTACCGCAAGCCGCCCCCCGGGCGCTCGCTGGCTGGCGCCGAGCGGCCCAGGGCCCCGTGAAAAGATCGGGACATCATGAGCACCCCTACCGGAACCCGCCGGATCTTCTCCGGCGTGCAGCCCACCTCCGACTCCCTTCACCTCGGCAACGCCCTGGGCGCGGTGGCCCAGTGGGTGGGCCTGCAGGACGGTTACGAGGCGTTCTTCTGCGTCGTGGATCTGCACGCGATCACCATTCCGCAGGATCCCGAAGCGCTGCGGCGCCGCACGCTGGTCACCGCCGCGCAATACCTGGCGCTGGGCATCGACCCGAACAGTGCCACGATTTTCGTGCAGAGCCACGTACCCGCCCACAGCCAGCTGGCGTGGGTGCTGGGCTGCTTCACCGGCTTCGGCCAGGCCTCCCGGATGACGCAGTTCAAAGACAAGTCGAGCAAGCAGGGCGCCGACTCCACCACCGTCGGCCTGTTCACCTACCCGGTGCTGCAGGCGGCCGATGTGCTGGCCTACGACACCGACCTGGTGCCGGTGGGCGAGGACCAGCGTCAGCACCTGGAGTTGGCGCGCGACATCGCGCAGCGGTTCAACAGCCGCTTCCCGGACACCTTTGTGGTGCCCGACGTGCTGATCCCGAGGGTCACCGCCAAGATCTACGACCTGCAGGACCCGACGTCGAAGATGAGCAAGTCGGCCTCCACCGACGCCGGCCTGATCAGCCTGCTCGACGATCCGGCCAAGTCCGCCAAGAAGATTCGCTCGGCGGTCACCGACAGCGAGCGCGAGATCCGCTACGACCCGCAGGCCAAGGCCGGTGTTTCGAACCTGCTGAGCATCCAGTCGGCGGTCACCGGGGTCGCGATCGACACGCTGGTGGATGGGTATGCCGGTCGCGGCTACGGCGATTTGAAGAAGGACACCGCCGAGGCCGTCGTCGAATACATCAGCCCGATCAGGGCGCGGGTGGCCGAACTGACGTCCGATCCCGCCGAGCTGGAGTCCATCCTCGCCGCCGGCGCGCAGCGCGCCAACGATGTCGCCAGCAAAACCCTGCAACGGGTCTACGATCGGTTAGGTTTCCTGCCGCAAAGGGAATGAGTTGACCGTCGAAGAGCAGACCGAGGCCGGCCTCGTGGATCGGCTGCGGGCGCGGCATGACTGGCTCGACCACCTTGTTCGCGCCTTCCTCCGATTCCGGGAGTGCAACGGGAACCTCTTCGCGGCGGGTCTGACCTACTACACGCTGATCGCGTTGTTTCCTTTGCTGATGATCGCTTTCGCGGTGGGCGGCTTTGCGTTGTCGCGGCGTCCGGAGTTGGTGGACGCGATCGACGAGCGAACCCGCTCCTGGGTGTCCCCCGAGCTCGGCCAGCAACTGGTCACGCTGATGAACTCGGCGATTTCGGCGCATACCTCCGTGGGTGTGGTCGGCCTGCTCTTCGCCGCCTGGATGGGCCAGACCTGGATGTACCGGCTGCGGGAAGCGCTGTGCAGGATCTGGGGCCACCGGGCGGACTCGCTGAGCTTCGCGCGCACCATCGTGTCCGACCTGGCCGCCGTGCTGGGCACCTTCGCGGTGGTGGTGTCCACCATGACGCTCGCTGCGCTGGCCCACGCCGAGCCGATGAAAGTAGTGCTGAATATGCTTGGAATACCTGAACTTTCGGTGTTCCACTGGATTTTCCGGACCGTTTCGGTGGTGATATCTTTCGTCGTGTCGTGGCTGGTGTTCAGCTGGGTCATTGTTCGATTGCCGCGGGAATCGGTGGGTTTGGCCACCTCGATGCGGGCCGGCCTGATGGCGGCTGCCGGGTTCGAGTTGTTCAAGTGGGTGGGCTCGCTGTACCTGAGGGTGGTGATGCGCAGTGTCGCCGGGGCGACGTTCGGGCCGGTGCTGGGTCTGCTGGTGTTCGCCTACGTCACCTGGGTGTTGGTGCTGTACAGCACCGCATGGGCCGCGACCGCGTCGGGGGCGGCATGACCGAACCGGCTGACAAGCCTGGAATCCTGCAGCGGTTGCGCATCCGCCACCCCTGGCTGGACCACATCCTGCGGGCGTACCAGCGTTTCGCCAAGCAGAAGGGCACGTTCTTCGCGGCGGGCCTGACGTACTACACCATCTTCGCGTTATTCCCTTTGCTCATGGTGGGTTTCGCGGCAGCGGGCTATATCCTGGCGGGCCGGCCGGAGCTGCTGAACACGATCGACGGCCGCATCCGGTCCGCGGTGGCCGGTGAGTTGGGGCAGCAGTTGGTGGACCTGATCAATTCGGCGATCGACGCACGCGCGTCGGTCGGCCTGATCGGTCTGGCGACAGCGGCCTGGGCGGGTCTGGGCTGGATGTGGCACCTGCGCGAGGCGCTGAGCGAGATGTGGGAACAGCACGTGGAACCCGACGGTTATGTGCGCACCAAACTGTCCGACCTGACCGCCATGGTCGGCACCTTTCTGGTGCTCATGGTGACGGTCCTGCTCAGCGCGCTGGGGCAGCGGAGGCCCATGGCGGCGGTGCTGAGATGGCTTCACATTCCCGACTATTCGGTGTTCGACGAGATCTTCCGGGGTGTGTCCGTACTGGTTTCGGTGCTGGTGACGTGGCTGCTGTTCACCTGGATGATCGCCAGGCTGCCCCGGGAGTCGGTGCATTTCGCCACCTCGGTCCGGGCCGGACTGATGGCGGCGCTGGGATTCGAGGCGTTCAAGCAGGTGGGTTCGATCTACCTGCAGACGGTGGTGCGCAGCCCGGCGGGTGCGGCGTTCGGTCCGGTGTTGGGGTTGATGGTGTTCGCGTTCGTGACGTGGTCGCTGCTGTTGTTCAGCACCGCGTGGGCCGCCACGGCGGCACCCGAGGACCCGCGGGATAGGCACGTCGACCCGCCGCCGCCGGCGGTCATCAGTCCGCGAATCTTGGTGGAAGAGGGTCTGCGCCCGCGTCAGACGGTGGCCGCGATGGCGGCGGGAGCCGTTGGGGCGCTGACGCTTTCGCGGCTGTTCAGGCGCCGTCGCTGAGTTCGGCGCGCATCCTGGCGGCGAACGCGGCGACGGCTTTGAGGGGCCGCATCATCACCGTGATCTCGTCCACCAGCCCGTCGTCGTCCGTGTGCAGGATGTCGCAGCCCTGGATCTCCAGTCCGTCCACGGTCGCCTGGAAGATCAACGCGCCGTCGAGTTCCCGGACGAAGCGGAAGTCGTCAAGCACCGTGGCGACAGTGCCGACCACCGTCGCGATCACGGCACGGCCGCGGTACGGCCGGTGTGCGATGGGGCTGTGCAATACCCCGTCTTCGGCGAAGATGCTGCCGATGGTGGCGAACTGACCGGTCTCGACGGCGGCGCGGAACGGGTGCGTCATGGGGACTCCAATCTTTCGGATACACAGCTATGACGCGCCGGCCCGCCCAGACGTGACAGCCGGCTACCGGTCGGCCAGCCAGGAGCCCTCCACCATGACCTCGCGCACCCGCAGATCCTGGCCCAGGACAACGAGATTCGCCTGATAGCCGGCGCGGATGGCCCCTACCCGGTCGAGTCCGAGCGCCCGGGCCGGGGTGGTCGAGGTCGTCTGGACCGCGGCGGCCAGCCCCGCGGTGCCGGCCACGGCGCGGAACAGCTGATCCATCGTGGCCAGGCTTCCGGCGATCGTGGCGGTGCCGCGCACCGTGGCCACTCCGCCGGCCACCACCACCGGCACCGTCCCCAACAGGTACTCACCCTCCTCGCTGCCGGCCGCCGCGGTGGCGTCGGTGATCACGGCGACGCGGTCGGCGCCGGCCCAGCCCAGCACCGCGGCTGCCATCTCGGGCCGGACGTGCACGCCATCGGCGATGAGTTCGATCGTCACCCTGGGGTCCTGAAGCAAGGCGAGCACCGGTCCGGGTTCACGGTGATTCAGCGGCGGCATCGCGTTGAACAGGTGGGTGCATACGGTGGCGCCCAGCGCCAACGCATGCTGGGTCTGTTCATATGTCGCGTCTGTATGGCCAACGGCGACAACGACTCCCGCGTCAAGGAAGCGTCGGATCGCGTCGTCGCTGCCGGGCAGTTCCGGCGCCAGGGTGACCATCCGGATGGTGCCGCCGGCTGCGGTGAGCACCGCGTCGATCTCGGCGGGGTCGGGGTATCGCAGCTGCGTGTGGTCGTGAGCGCCGCAGCGCGACGCGCTCAGCCACGGACCCTCCAGATGGGTCCCGGACACCACGCCTTCCCTGGTCGCGTCGGCCAGCAGCCGGACGGAGGTGATGAGCTCGGCGGGGGCGGCGGTGACCAGGCTGGCCAGGGTGGTGGTCGTGCCGTGACGTCGGTGGAATTGTGCAGCGGCGGCCGGTGCGTCGCTGAACGACGCGCCGCCGCCCCCGTGCACGTGCATGTCGATAAAGCCAGGCACCACAACACAATCGGGGAGGTCAACGTCGGGCTCCGCAGTCGGCGTGCCGGATCCGCAGTCGGCGATGAGCCGCCGCTCCGTGCGCACCCAGCCCGGACGGTGGACCTCGCCGTCGACAACGACGGTGCCGCCCCGGATCAGCGTCATGAGGCGAGTGCGTCGGCCGTCAGGTTCCCGGTGGGCATGACGCGTGGATCCCTTCGACTTCGATGACCCGGCCGATCGAACCGTAACCCTACCCCTGGAGTTGTGCAGCGGTGCTGGCCGCAGCCGGCTACAGGTTGGCGCCGTCGGCGCCGCCGGTGCCGTCGCTGCCGTCGCTGCCGCCGGGCAAGGCGCCGAGTCCGCCGGTGCCGCCGCCACCGCCGAGACCACCTGGTGCGTCGACGCCGTCGCCGCCGTCGCCGCCGTCGCCGCCGGCTCGCCAGGCCGGCTTAGCCGGCGTCATCACGACTCGTCGGGCCAGCGCCCACCGTTCTCCCAGAACACGCGGATCTCCTCGAGCTCACGGCCCTTGGTCTCCGGCGCGTACCGGTAGACGACGCCGAAGGCCACCACCGTCAATCCGCCGAAGACTGCGAAAACCCCTGCGCCGCCGAGTATTTGCAGCATGGTGAGGAAGAATCCGGCGATGAGCGCATTGCCGGTCAGCGTCGAGGTGAGCATCACGCTGGAACCCAGCGAGCGCAGGCGTGACGGGAAACTCTCTCCCGCATAAACCCACACCAGGGAGCCGAACCCGAAGTTGAAGCCGACGATGAATAGCAGGATGCCGCCGAATCCCAGGACAAGACCGCTGCTGGAGCTATTGGCGAAAATGATCATCAGCGTGGCATCGGCAACGATCATCATCACGATGCCGGACAACAGAATTGGGCGCCGGCCCAATCGGTCCACGGAGAACAGCGAGACGAACACCGCGGTGAGCCCGGCGAGTTGAACCAGCGCCGGCAACCCCAGTAAAGCGAAATCGCCCCGGAACCCCATCTCGGCGAAGATCGTCGGGCTGTAGTAGATGATCGCGTTGATGCCGGTGATCTGGACCAGAAAGCCGAGCACGACGACGAAGACGGTGGCTCGCAGGTACGGACGCCGGACCATCTCCGAGACCTTCCCGCCGCCCTCGGCCCGCAGCACGTCGGCGATCTCGTTCAGCTGGGTCTCGACGGCTGCGGGGTCGGGCTCCACCAGTGACAGCGCCCGGCGCGCATCCTCGAACCGCCCCTTGAGCAGATACCAGCGCGCCGTGTCAGGCATTCGCAGCAGCAGCGGCAGCAGCACGATGGCGGGTATGGCGGCGATCCCCAGCATCCAGCGCCAGGCATGCGCCCCCGCCAGCAGGTAGCCCACCAGGTATCCGAGCACGATGCCGCCCAGGATGGTGACCTGGTAGGCGGTCAGCAGCGAGCCGCGCACGGCCGTCGGCGCCGATTCGGCCACATACACGGGGACCACCACGACGGCGACGCCGATGGCCACGCCCAGCAGCAGGCGCGCGGCCAGCAGCATCGGCAGCGACACCGCGCACGCGCCCAGGATCGCGCACAGCGCGTACCCCGCGGTCAGCAGCACCGTGGACCGCTTGCGGCCGATCGCGTTGGCGATGACCCCGGCCGCCAGGGCGCCCACGATCTGACCGATCACCACCATCGTGGTGACCAGCTCCTGTTGCCGGGTGGTGAGGTGGAAGTCCTGGGCGATGAACAATCGGGCGCCCGCGATGCTGGAGAGGTCGTAGCCGTAGATGACTCCGACGCTGGCGGCGGTCAGCCCGACCAGCAAACCCCGCCCGCTCAGGCTTTTACCTTGGCTTTCAGTATCTTGATGACCGCTTCCGGGTCGTCCGGAGTGATGCACACCCGCACCCGCCGGCCCACGTCGATCACCAGCAGAGTCGACTTGCGGCCACGGCGCGGGTCCAGCGGAAACCAGTAGCGCGGATCGGCCGCGCCCCAGATCCGCCCTTTGCCGGTCGCCCAGCCCATCTTCTCGCGCCGGATGCCGCGGATGTCGGAGTAGGCGATCCGCTTGGCATTGGCGAACGGGAAGTAGTAGCGATTGACGGTGATTCCGTCCTCATCCAGTGTGAGTCCGGCGTCTTCGTACAGGGCGGTCATCCGGCAGAGTCTAGTGCTTCTCAGTGCTGCGTCCGGCTGTTCATCGAGCGCGCTACCAGTATCAATCCGAACACGATGACGGTGCCGATGACGGCGACCCCGACCCGGATCGGCAACGAGTCGGCCGACGACATCAGGCCGGCGGCCTGACTGTTGTCCGGTGCCCGTGCGGCCGGACTCTCCTTGGTGCTCACCAGCGAGGGATCGGGTTCGATCAGCGAGCCCACCTGGGTGCCCTGCGCGGTGCTGAAGCCGTAATCCAGCAGGTGCGCCGCCTGCTCCCACGGCGCGATCGGCTGCCGGGTGCCGTGCAGCAACACCGCCATCAGACGCCGGCCGTTGCGGTTGGCCGCACCCACGAACGTCTGGCCGGCGTCGTCGGTGTAGCCGGTCTTGCCGCCCATCGCCCCGGGGTAGTGGTAGAGCAGCTGGTTGTCGTTCTCCAGCTCATAGCCGGGGTGGTCGCCGTGCCCGGGGAAGTCGAAGGTCCGGGTCGCGACGATGTCGGCGAAGACGGGGTTGCGCCAGGCGTAGCGGTAGAACAGCCCGATGTCGTAGGCCGAGGTGCTCATGCCGGGCCCGTCCAGTCCCGACGGCGTGGCGACCCGGGTATCCCGCCCACCCAACTTGGTGGCCAGCACGTTGAGCTTTTCCAGCGCCTGCTGCATGCCGCCGAGCTGCATGGCCAGCGCGTGCGCAGCATCGTTGCCGGAGTGCATCAGCAGGCCGTGCAGCAACTGATTGATGGTGTAGGTGCCACCGGCGTCCACGCCGACCTTGGTGCCTTCGGCGGCCGCATCGTCGTCGGTGCCGGGGACGGCCTTGTTCTGGTTGAACGCGTTGATCGACGCCATTGCGACCAGCACCTTGATGATGCTGGCGGGGCGGTGCCGGCCGTGCGGGTCGCGGGCGGCGATGACGGCGCCGCTGTCCAGGTCGGCGACCAGCCATGCCTCGGCGGAGACGTCGCCGGGCACCGGGGGAGTGTCGGGGGCGGCGATGATGCCGCAACCGCTGAGCGCGTTGCCGCCGATCGGTGTGGACGGCAGGGCCAGCGGCAGCGGAGGCTCACCGGCGCGGGGCACCTCGGAGGAGTCCACCGCGGGCGGGGTGTTGATTTTGTAGGGGCAGTTGGCGGCCTGAGGGTTCACCTCGGCGCTGGGCTCGGCATTGGCGAGCGCGCCTGACCCGGTGACCGCGAAAACGGCTGCCGCCAGGCACGATGCGGCGCGTAGAGAGGTCCGTGTGAAGGGCATCGGTGAGCAGATTAAGCGATCGACCCGCGGATCGCCGGACGGCGCGCTGTGACGGATGTTGCGAAAGTTACAACTGGGGACTCTCTGATTGACAGTGTCGGAAATCTATATGACACTGTCATACATCATGAGACTGCTGACCCTGCCCGAATTCGCCGCCGCGGCCGCCGACGCCGTGCAGGCCTCCGGCGCGGCACCGGACAACCGGCAGGCCAAGGCCGTCCCCGCCGAGCGGATGGTCCGCTACTACACGTCGCGCGGTCTGCTGCCCCGGCCGGGAAACCGCGGCCGCGCCCTGACATACGGACGCACGCACCTGGTGCGGTTGGTCGCGATCAAGCGGCTCCAGGGTCAGGGGCTGTCGCTCGACGAGATCGCCGGGCGTTTCGCGACGATGTCGGCGGAGCAGCTGGAGTCGCTGGCCGCGATCCCGGACAGTGCCATGCCGCCGGGTCTGGGGGACCCCGAACCCGCACCGGAGACCGCCCGCGCGGCCGGCGCATTCTGGCGCGCCGTCCCGGACGCCGTCACCGCAGCCGTCCCGGAAGCCGGCACCGAAGCGGAACCCGCGCCCGTCGTCACCCACCTGCAGGCCGTCCGACTTTCCGACACTGTCACCGTGCTGATCGACGGCCCACTGCCGCCACTCGACTCGCTGCGCCGCGCCGCCGCGCCGCTGCTGGACCTGCTCGCCAACCCCGGAAAGGACCCTCGATGAGCACTCAGTTGCTACCCCTGCTCCCCGTCGAACCCGCACAACCGACCCGGACCGGCCGGCCCGGCTGCGGACAGCTGAGTGCCGACGACGGCCGCGCGCTGCCGCTGAAGTCGCTCAGCGTCGACACCGTGCTGGTCGGCATGACGGCCAGCTCCACGGTGCGGCAGCGCTTCGTCAACACCGGCGACACCGCGCTCGAGGCCACCTATGTTTTCCCGCTGCCGGCCCGCGCCGGCGTCACCGACTTCGCCGCCGATCTGGCCGGACGACGCGTGGTCGGGGTGCTCAAGGAACGCGGCCAGGCTCGCGCCGACTATGAGCAGGCCCTGGTCTCCGGCCAGCGCGCGGCGATCGTCGAGGAGGACCGCTCCGACGTGTTCTCGGTGCGGGTGGGCAATCTCGGGCCAGGCGAGGAAGCGGTCATCGAGATGCGGCTGACCGGGCCCCTGTCGTTCGAGGACGGGGAGGCCACCTTCCGGTTCCCGCTGGTCGTCGCGCCGCGCTACACCACCGGCACGCCGCTGCCGGGTGACCAGACCGGGCCGGGGCTGGCCTCGGACACCGATGCGGTGCCCGACGCGTCCCGGGTGACCCCGCCGCGCCTCGTCGACTCCGATGAGCGCCCTGACCTTCACCTTTCGCTGAGCCTCGACGGAGCCGGACTCGCGGTGACCGATCTGCGGTCCTCGCTGCCGACCGCGGTGAGCGAAGCCGGCGGATTGACACGGTTGCAGGTGCAGCCGGGCGCGCGCGCCGACCGGGACTTCGTGCTGCGCTTCCGGGTCGACCGCAGCGAGCTGTCGTCGTCGGCCCTGTTGGTCCCCGACGCCGACGGCGAGGAGGGCACCTGGTCGGTGACGCTGCTTCCGCCGGTGCAACCATCCAGTGCGCCAAGGGATGTCGTGGTACTGCTGGACCGTTCGGGGTCGATGCACGGTTGGAAGATGATCGCCGCCCGCCGCGCCGCCGGACGGATCGTCGACATGCTGGACTCCGCGGACCGGTTCTGTGTGCTGGCCTTCGACGACCGCATCGACATCCCCACGGGTCTGGCCGGCGGCCTGGTCGAGGCGACGGACCGCAACCGGTTCGCGGCGGCGTCGTGGCTGGGCTCGCTGGAAAGCCGCGGCGGAACGGAGATGGCCGGGCCGCTGCACAAGGCGGTGGACATCGTGGCCGGGACTGCCGAAGACCGGCAGGCCAGCGTCGTGCTGGTGACTGACGGTCAGATCACCGGCGAAGACCACCTGCTGCGGACGCTGGCTCCGGCGATCGGCCGGACCGCCATCTACTGCGTGGGCATTGATCGCGCGGTCAATGCCGGATTCCTCGACCGGCTGGCACGGCTGGGACACGGCCGATCGGAGTTGGTCGAATCCGAGGAGCGCCTCGACGAGGCGATGGCGCGGCTGGCCCGCACTATCGGGCGTCCCGCGCTGACGTCGGTACGGGTGAGTGCCGAGGGAGTAACGCTTCTGGACGACACGATCACGCCCAATCGCGCGCCCGACGTCTTCGCCGGGGTGCCGTGTGTGGTCTCCGGGCGATACCGTGGCGCCGGGGAGGCGACGTTCCAGGTCAGCGCCGACGGCTCGTTCGCGACTGCGCTGGCTGCCCGGGTGGTGCCAGAAGCGGTTGCGGTGCGGACGATTTGGGCTCGCTCGGTGGTCCGTGACCTGGAGGATGACTACGCGTCGTACGCCGCCGACGACGAGCTGGCGGCCAGGCTGGTGGAGCACTCCCTGCGCTTCGGGGTGCTGTCCCGGTTCACCGCCTTCGTCGCGATCGATCCCGAGCACACCGAGGCGGGGCCGCTGACCGAGGTGATTCAGCCCGTCGAGCAACCGTCGGGATGGGCGAGCAACGTCGGCTTCGTCGGGGCGGCTCAGGCCTACGCGATGCCCGTGCCCGAGGCGGTCATGTCCGCACCGTCTGGGGCCATGCCCCGGTCGGCCGCCGCCGAGGGTGCCGCGCCTGCCGAACCCGCCCCGCCGCGCTCGCTCGACAAGCTGCTCAAGCAGGTCGAGAAGGCGACACAGGTGCGCCGTTCCGGTCTCGACTCGGTCCTCGAGGAGTTGAAGCAGCACCGCGATGCGGCTACGGATCCGGAGCTGCGGGCGGCGCTGGACCAGCTGTGCGTGGCGCTGGCGCGGTTCCTGAAACAGCCGCGGGGGCCGCACAGCCGCGAGGTTCTGGTGGCCGTCGATGCGGTCAAGCGGGCGATGGCACCCGGTGACCGGCCGGCGAAGCGTCGCTTCTGGAGGTGACCCGGCTCGGAGATAGTCGTAATAAACTTCGTGAAATAATTGACATGTAAATGTCTTCGTATATCGTGAAGGAGCATCTGGGCCGGTCCCACCATTGATTCGGAGGCTCGCACGATGACGCTGGTCGATGTCCCGCACGCCGTTCATATCGGCGCCGACGAGCTGCCCTACGTCGACGTCGGCGACGGGTCGCTGCTGAAGGTCCTCCAGGTGAGACGGGACGAGGGGCTGTGGATCGTCGAAAACGTCTTCCAGGCCGGCTATGAAGTGCAGCGGCACAAGCACACCGGGCCGGTGTACGGCTACACCACGTCGGGAGCCTGGAAATACCAGGAGTACTCCTACGTCAACAGGGCCGGCTCGTTCCTCTACGAGCCCGCGGGATCGGTCCACACTTTGCAGGTCCTCGAGGACGACACCCACGTGTGGTTCCAGATCTACGGTGCCAACCTCAACCTGGACGCCGACGGCAATGTCGAAAGTGTCTACGACGGGCCCAGTACGCTGGCGACCTACCTCGCGCGGTGCGAGGCCGCCGGTCTCCCACGGCCGAATGTGCTTGTGGGATGAGTACTCCGACCGCCCCGCACCTCGTCGACCTGGCCGACCCGGACGCCTTCGCCGACGGTGCACCGCACGAGGCACTTGCCGTGCTCCGGCGCACCGATCCGGTGCACTGGCAGCCGATGCACGGCGAACCGGGCTTCTGGGCCGTGCTGCGGCACGCCGACGTGGTCGAGGTCGCGCGCCACCCGGAGATCTTCTCGGCCAATGTTGGCGGCATCGTCATCGAGAACCCTGCGCCCGAGAGCCTGGCCAGGATGCGCAACATGCTCGCGGCGATGGATCCGCCGCGACACCACGCGCATCGCGCACCGTTGTCGCCGCACTTTCGGCCACGCGCGATCGCCCGGCTGGAGGAGCGAGTCCGCGAGATCTGTGGCGCGATCATGACGCAGGCCAGGGACCGCGGCGATGTCGAATTCGTCCACGATGTGGCGGCGCCGCTGCCGACCCACGTCATCGGCGAGTATTTCGGCCTGCCCCAACAGGATTGGCGGTATCTGCAACAGCTGGCCGAGCGCATCACCGCCAGTCAGGATCCGGAGCTTGCCGGTCCGGGCTATGGCGAGGGCGCGGGTGCGGCCGAGATGGCCCAGTACGCAATCGATTTCGCGGCGCGGCGGCGTCGGTGCGCGCCGGCCGACGATCTCACCTCGGCAATCCTGCACGGCGATTTCGGCGGACGCCCGATGACCGACGCCGAGTTCGGCGGCTTCTTCGTGCAGTTGGTCACCGCGGGCAACGACACGACCAAAGGCATCCTCTCCTCCGGACTGCTCACGCTGCTGCGGCATCCCGACCAGCTCGCCGAGCTACGGTCCGACCCGTCGCTCATCCCGCGCGCCGTCGAGGAGATCGTCCGCTACGACAACCCGCTGCACTACTTCCGGCGGACCGCGGTCGTCGACACCGTGCTGGCGGGAACACCCATCAACGCCGGCGACAAGGTGGCGATGTACTACACCTCCGCCAACCGCGACGAGAGCGTGTTCGCCAATCCGCAGTCGTTCGACATCCGTCGCCACCCCAACCCCCATCTGTCCTTCGGGATGGGCAACCACTTCTGCCTCGGCGCCCACCTGGCCAGACTCGAGGGACGGATCTTCTTCGAAGAGCTACTGGCGGCATTCCCCACGATCGAGCTGAACGGCGACCCGGTGCGAATCCGATCGAACCTGAACAACTCGCTCAAGCGCCTGCCGGTCCGGCTGGGCAGCGCGGCGTCAGGGGTGGGGCGTGCGATCGGTCTTTGAGCACCTCCGCTTCCTGATCGTGATCGCGGTGTGCGGGCTGGCGGTGACGACTGCGGTCACATTGCTGTGGGCGTCCGGGCGTGCGGTGGAACTCATCGTGATGCTGGCCCACGGCGGGTGGCGGCAAGACTCCGCGGTGATCAGCCTGCTGGAGGTCGTGGACCTGTTCCTGGTGGCGACGGTGCAACTCATCGTCGCGCTCGGGCTCTTCGAGCTTTTCGTCGCCGACCTCCACCTACCGGAGTGGTTGACGGTGCGCAATCTCGGCGACCTCAAGCGCCCGATCATCCAGGTTCTGGTGGTGGTCGTGGTGATCAAGTTCGTCGAACGGATGCTGATGACCGGCGCCCTGGACACCCTCTACTTCGGTACGGCAACCGCGGTGGTCACCATCGCTCTGGCCCTGTTCATCCGGTTCGGCGAGCACGCCTGAGGACGCCTCAGCCGGTGCTCACCCCGGTGAGCACGCCGCGCAGGATCGATTCGATGGTGTCGAACTCGGCCTGACCGCTGATCAGCGGCGGCGCCAATTGGATGACCGAATCGCCGCGATCGTCAGTGCGGCAGTACAACCCGGCCTCGAACATTGCCGCCGACACCCGTCCGAGCAGCGCGGAGCGTTCGTCGTCGGGGAAGGTCTGCTTGGTGTCCCGGTCCTTGACCAGCTCGATGCCGAAGAAGAAACCCTCGCCGCGGACGTCGCCGACGATCGGCAGGTCGTACAGCTTCTCCAGCGTCCTGCGCAGCGCGGGGGAGTACTCCTTGACGTGGGTGTTGAGGCCTTCGCGTTCGAAGATGTCGAGGTTGGCCAGCGCGACCGCCGTTGACACCGGGTGCCCGCCGAAGGTGTAGCCGTGCGGGAACATGGTCTTGCCGTCGTTGAACGGCTCGAACAGCCGCTCGCTGGCGATCATGGCGCCCAGCGGAGCGTAGCCCGACGTCAGGCCTTTGGCGCAGGTGATCATGTCCGGCACGTAGCCGAAGTCGTTGCACGCGAACATTGATCCGATGCGGCCGAAGGCACAGATCACCTCGTCCGATACCAACAGCACGTCGTAGGAGTCGCAGATCTCCCGAACCCGCTCGAAATAACCCGGCGGCGGGGGAATGGACCCGCCGGCGTTCTGCACCGGTTCCAGGAACACCGCCGCGACGGTGTCGGGTCCCTCGAACTCGATCGCCTCGGCGATGCGGTCAGCGGCCCATTGGCCGAATGCCTTCGCATCGGCACCGTAGGGCTCGGGGGCGCGATAGAAGTTCGTGTTGGGCACCCGGAAGCCACCCGGCGTCACCGGCTCGAACGGTGCCGTGAACTTCGGCAGGCCGGTGATCGCGAGTGCCCCCTGGGTGGTCCCGTGATAGGCGATCGAGCGCGAAATCACCTTGTGCTTACCGGGTTTGCCGGTCAGCTTGAAATATTGTTTGGCGACTTTCCAGGCGGTCTCGACGGCTTCGGTGCCGCCGGTGGTGAAGAAGACCCGGTTCAGATCACCCGGCGCGTAGCCGGCAACGCGTTCGGCGAGTTCGATCGCCGACGGCGTCGCGTACCCCCAGAGCGGAAAGAAGGCCAGCGTCTGCGCCTGCCGGGCCGCGACTTCGGCGAGTTCGGCACGGCCGTGCCCGACCTGCACCACGAACAGGCCGGACAGTGCGTCGAGGTAGCTCTTGCCGCGGTCGTCGAAGATGGTGACGCCTTCACCGCGCGTGATCACCGGCGGGGTGAAGTCCGGGCCGTGCCGGGTGAAGTGCAGCCACAGGTTGTCCATCTACTTGATGGTAGGGACACCGTCGCCGACGCTGCGCATCATCGCCGCCAGCGCGGCGCGGCCGCTGACCCCTGCCATATTGCTCGGCCGGTAGATGTGGCTTTCGACGGTCCGCACCGACAGCGACACCGCGCGGCGATCTCGCGATTCGACAACCCACGCGCCACCAGCACCGCGACCTCCCGACGGTCCATCCCCGCGCGGTCGCCGCCAGCACGGCCTCGCCAGCCAGTCGTGATTTGCCCACCCACCCCGGCCTTCCCGGCCCGGGCCATTCCACGCACCGAATCGTCGTGGCCATTGATCGACCGTGGGCAGAACTCTGGCGAAGCAGTTGAATCTATTCGTGAAAACGGCTGCGCCAACAGTCGGCGTTACCCTCGGGGTTATGGTCGCCACCACGCAGGTGAATGAATTCGAGGCACTGCGACCGCATCTGCTGTCGGTCGCTTACCGGCTCACCGGAACCGTGGCCGACGCCGAGGACATCGTGCAGGAAGCCTGGCTGCGCTGGAGCACTCAGGACGGCGTCATCCACGACCTGCGAGCCTGGCTCACCACGGTGGTGAGCCGGCTGGGCCTGGACAAGTTGCGCTCGGCGGCCCACCGGCGGGAGACCTATACCGGCAACTGGCTGCCGGAGCCGGTCGTCACGGGCTTCTCGGACGCTCACGCGGCCGACCCGTTGTCGGCCGTGGTGTCCGCCGAGGACGCCCGGTTCGCGGCCATGGTGGTGCTGGAGCGGCTCACCCCGGATCAGCGGGTGTCGTTCGTGCTGCACGACGGGTTCGCCGTGCCGTTCGCCGAAGTGGCCGACGTGCTCGGCATCAGCGAAGCGTCCGCGCGCCAGCTGGCGTCGCGGGCCCGCAAGGCGGTCGCCGCGGCGCCGCCGCCGGAGCCCGACCCCGCGCACGCCGAGGTGGTCGGCCGGTTGATGGCCGCCATGGCCGCCGGTGACATCGACACCGTCGTGTCCCTGCTGCATCCGGACGTGACGTTCACCGGTGACTCGAATGGCAAGGCGCCCACCGCCGTTCAGGTCATTCACGGCGCCGACAAGGTGGTCCGCTTCATGATGGGCCTGGCCCGCCGCTACGGCGACGCGTTCTACACCGCGAATCATCTGGCATTGGTGAACGGCGAATTGGGTGCCTACACGACGGGATTCCCCGCTGCCGAAGGCCGCCGGGAGATGGCGCCGCGCATCACGGCGATGACCGTGCGCGACGGCAAGGTGGTTGCGTTGTGGGACATCGCCAATCCCGACAAGTTCACCGGTTCGCCGCTGCGGATTACACCGGCAGGATGATCGCCGTGGCCGGCGGCAGGGAGATCGACTGACCGCCGGGCGGCACGTAGTCGTAACTGGGCGCGGGCCCGTAGATCCCGACGTGACCGGGGCTGGTCGGATCCAGCCCGGCCCACATGTCGTTGATCCAGCCCGTCGACAGCGTGTATACGGCCGCGGTGGCGCCGGGCGGGGAGAACTGGGTGATCACCTGCAGAGCCAAGTCGATCAGCGGTCCACGGCCCAGCATCGAGTCGACATGGGATCCGCCCGCGATCTCGGCGCCGACGAATTGGCCCGGGTACAGGCTGGTCAACTGATTTGTGGTGTTCCCGAAGGCATTCCACGACTGAGGCGGCGCCGCCACGGTGTAGATCGGAACATTGGCCGCCTGCAGTTGGTTGATCGCGCCTGCGAATACCGCGTTGTTGTTGGCGACGCCGTCGAACATCACCACGCCCTTGAGGTGGTTGGTGCCACCACCCAGATTCGCCAGGTAGTTGCCGGCCGCGATCGAGGTGAGGCCACCCCCGGCGGAGTGGCCGGACAGGATGAAGTCCTGCGGCAGCGTGCCGACGAATCCCGCGCGTTGCGCGCTGATGTTCAGCGCCGTCTGGGGACCCTGGAACAACGACGCCACGCCCTGTTGCATCTCTGGGCTGCCGATCCACAGGCCCAGCGGCAACGGAATCGACGGCACGGTCGGAGTCACGACGACGCTGTTGGTCTGACCGGCCAACTCGATGGCAAGCGGCTGGTACAACCACCCGAACGCGCCGAAGCCGTGCGAGAAATACACAGTGCCGTTGGCGTTCACCGCTCCGCTCGCCTGTGTCGGGAAGTACCACAACGCCGGAGCGGGGTAGTTGAACTGGGGAATCGGGATGCCCAGGAACGACGTCGGCCCGATCGGGATTTGCACGAACGAGAAGCCGACCCGGACGCCGGTCACTCCGCCCGTGCCTGTGACGGGCAACGTGGAGGGGAAATTGATGAATTTGCCCAGGCCCACGGAATCTGTCGCGAAGTTGAGCAGCGCTCCCACCGTCGCGGCACCCGTGCCGTTGAACAGCGGACTGGTGGACAACGCGCTGCCGAGCTGTTGCAGCAACCCCTGCAACGGCCCCGCGTTCGCGGCCTCGGCGGCGGCGTAGGCGGCACCCGCCGCACTCACCGCACGCTCGAACGCGGATTGGAACTGTGTCGTCGTCCGTGCGGTCAGCGCCTGCAACTCGTCGGCGTAGCTGCCGAAGAAGGTGGCGATGGCCGCCGACACCTCGTCGGCGGCCGCGGCGGCGATGCCCGTCGTCGAGGGTGCGGCCGCTGCGGCGGCGTCTTCGATCGCCGCGCGGATTCCGGTCAATTCTCCCGACGCCAGGGCAAACGCCTCCGGCACTGCGATCACGTACGACGACATCGGCGGCTCCCCTTCCCCGGTGGCCCGACACTCAGGACTGATGCCAAATGTACGAGGTCGTCGCAGATTTAGTTCAGAAATTGAACGATTCGCATGCCGTGGGCCCAAAGGCCCTACCGCGCTGAGGTCGTCGGGGAGACCATTGGCGTAGTGGTCGGTGGCTGTTGAGTGAGGTCACGATGCCCCTGATGAATCGCCGCGCGGCTCTCGCCGTGTTCGGAGCGCTGGCCGCCGGAAGTGCGGTCGGCGCCGTCCTGCGCGGCCTGGCCGGACCGCCGGCGCCGCAGGTGCGGCTCACCAATGGTCCCGGTGGGATGGGTGCGGCCGACATGGCTGTCTATCGGGACATGTTCGCCCGGCACAGCGAGATCACCCGCACGGTGGACGAGGTGCCGGGCGGCGTGCGCACCACCACGGAGTCACGTTCCCCCGACCTGGTCGCGCAGTTGCAGGCGCACGTCTCCGACATGTACAGCCGGCTGGGTCAGGGCGCCGAGGTGATGTGCATGAGCCCGACCCTGCCGACGCTGTTTCGCAGTGCCGGGGGATACCGGCGCCAACTCACCTACATCCCAACGGGTGTGGTCGCCGAGGAGACGGCTGATGACCCCACACTCGTGGAGACGATTCGCGCACACGCCCGTGAAGTCAGTGGGTTCGTGCGCGACGGCATGCCCGCGATGATGCAGGGCATGATGGGCGGCGGCATGATGGGACCCGGCGGCATGATGGGCCCCGGCATGATGGGACCGCACCATCAGTGATCACGCACCGGGCGCGTCAGCCCAGGGCACCCGGCACGCATCCCCGGAGTTGAAGCCCTGCTCGGTGATGCCCAGCGCCGAATACATCCGGGCCCGCATGTTCTCCACGCCGATCTGATAGGTCAGCTCGATCACTCCGACGTCGCCGAAGCGGGCGCGCAGATCCTCGACCTGCTCGTCGGTCACCGCATGCGGGTCGGTGGTCATGGCGTCCGCGTAGGCGATCGCGGCGCGCTCGTCGTCGGAGAACAGCGGCGAGGTCGCATAACCGTCGATGTCCTTGAGCCGGTCGATGTCCAGTCCGTCCAGCCGCTGCAACATCTCCCCGAAGTCCACGCACCACGAACAGCCGACGGTCCGCGCGGTCCAGAACACCGCCAGCTCGCGCACGCTGGCCGGCAGGGTCTGCGACGCGCGTTGCAGCATCGTCTCGTGCACGGCATTGGCGACCAGCAACCGCGGATGATGCGCGGCGACGGTGAAGGGCTCGGGCACCTCGCCGAAGCGGCGCCTGGCGATTCGGTACATGGTGCGCACCAACAGGCCGGCGCGCTTCGGAGGCAAGGGTTCGATACGGGTTTTCTGTGTCATACCTTCCAGACGAGACAGTCGGCCAACCTGTGACAGGGCCTCCAAGAATCCGCCAAGAATTCTCCAAGCGCGGCGGTCGACTCTGGGCAGGTGGAGCACGCATCGTCGTCGTACTGGGCCATTACCGAATTTCCGCAGCTGACCGAACTCGAGGACTGGGCCCATGAGGAGGTACTGATCGCCGACCCGCGGCTGGATCAGCCGGGCATCCGCGCCGCCGTAGACGCGGTCTTCGAAGCCAACCCGGTGCTCGGCGCGGTCTTCGAACCCAGCCGCGACCGTTGGCTGTCGCGCCCCGGCGGTAGCTGGAGCTGGGCCGTGGAACCTCCCGGCGTCACGGTGTCGGAGGTGATCGCCAGGCAGCGCGCCAGCTACGACATGCGCACCGGGCGATTGTTCGCGGTGTCGCTGCTGCCCGGCACGCCAGACCGGCTGGTACTCACCGCGAGCCGCCTGTGCGTGGACGAGGAGTCCTGGAACGGCGTGATCGACAGTCTCGTGGCCGCCTACGCGGCATCCAAGGAAGGCGCGACCCTGGCACCGGACGCCGACTTCAACACTAGAAGTCGAGGCGGGCACTCATGGGTGTGGCGGCGGGCACGTCGCCCCCGGCGATCACCGTCCGCGCGACCGGAGTCAGCGCGCTGAACAACGCCTGCACTTCGTCGTCGTCGAGAGCATCGAACGCACGCAACGACAGTGCGTCGGTGGTGGCCTCGATCTCTTCCTTGAGGTCGCGGCCTTGCGGCGTCAATGCGCCACCGCCGTCCAGCAGGCCACGGTCGGCGAGGCTCTGGCGGCAGGCCTCCCACTCGGCGTCGTCGTAGTGCCGGGAACGCTTCATGAACTCCTCGGACACCGCGCTCGCAGCGGTGTGAAAGACGTTCGATTCGCGCCCCGAGATCCCGGCCGCCACCAGCGCCGCGACGTGCCCGTCGCCGCGGTGCTCCCGCAGCAGCGTCGTCGCATGCCACAGCGCGGCGACCGGGTCCGACGGCACCGTCAGCGCGACGTTGGCCGCGAACAGCGCCCGCCCGTCGACCGGCGCCTCCCGTGCCGCGCGCATAGCCAATTCTGCTGCTGTACAGAGGTTTTCGTCTTCAGTGACGCCGCATCGGTGTAGGGCCGCGACGGCCGAGTCCTGGCGGGCGCGTAACGCGCGATCCGGCCCGGCGATCTGCCACGCGGCCGGCAGCGACTTGGCCACCCGCGCGTGCGCGAAGTTGTAGAACACCGCGGTCACGACCTCCGGCGGCACGGCGCCCAGCGGTGCCGAACGCGCAGCGAAGTACCCCATCCAGAATCCGCGATAACCCAATGCGTCCAGCGCCGCTCGAGCCTCGGGCGCGAAATAGGTCAGCGCATGGATCGGCTCGAAGCGGTCGTAAAAGTGCCTGGCGAGAGCGGGGGTTCTTTGCATACCTGCGTTGATAGCATCCAGAAACGCTTCGGAGGAGGCTCGGTGACGGGGGACGTAGAAGGCGAAGTCTTCGGGCGCTACCGGCTGCTCGAGTTGCTCCGCTGGGGCGGCACCGGCACGGTCTACCGGGCCCTGGACACGATGATGACCCGCGACGTGGCCATCAAGATGGTTCCCGCCGAGCCGGCGTACCAGGACCGGTTTCGGCAGGAGGTGGCTGCCGCGGCGCGCCTGAACAATCCGAACATCATCCCGGTCTACGAGGCCGGAGAAATCGACGGCCGCCTCTACCTGGTGATGCCCGTTGTCGACGGTGTCGACCTGCAGACCATCTTGCAGCGCGACGGGCCGATGAGCCCGGAGCTGGCCGTGCGGGTGATCGAGCAGGTTGCCGCGGCGCTGGAGGCCGGCCACAGCTGCGGGCTGACGCACGGTGACGTGAGCGCGGCGAACACCTTCGTGGTGGGCGGCGAGTTCGTCTATCTGCTGGATTTCGCTGCCACCGTGGACAGTTCGAGCCCGGGTGACCCGCGCGAAGACATCCGTGCCCTGGCCCGCGTCCTCCATCAGTGTCTGACCGGGCAGCCGCCCGGCACCGCCCATAACACCGTCCTTCCTGCCGGATTCGACGACGTGATCGCGCGCGGCATGGCTGAGGATCCAGACGAGTGCCATCCCACCGCCGGCGAGTTGGCCGTCGCGGCCCGAGCGGCTCTGGCGCCCGTGGTGACGAAGACGGCCGGGGACACGGAGTTCGGGCGGTACCGGCTGTACGAGTTGCTCGGCGCCGGCGGCATGGGCTCGGTCTATCGGGCGCACGACACCTTGCTGGGCCGCGACGTGGCCGTCAAGGTCCTGCGACCGGAGCTGGCCGCGGAGCCCGGCTACCAGGAGCGGTTCCGGCGCGAGGCATATGCCGCGGGTCGGCTGGCCAATCCGCACATCATCCCGATCTACGAGGCCGGTGAGATCGACGGGCGCCTGTATCTGGTGATGCCGATCGTCGACGGCGTCGACCTGCACCACGTTCTCGACCATGCCGGGCCGATGAGTCCGCAGCAGGCGGTGCGCGTGGTCGAACAGGTTGCCGTGGCGCTGGATTCGGCACACAAGGCCGGGCTGGTGCATCGCGATGTCAAACCGTCGAACCTGCTGATGGTCGGCGAAGAATTCGTGTATCTGATCGATTTCGGGCTCGTGCACGAAGCATCCGCGGCCCGCCTGACGCGCACCGACATCGCCCCCGGAAGTCCGGCGTACATGGCTCCGGAGCGGTTCAAGGCCGGCACGATCGCCGACGCTCGGGCCGATGTCTACTCGCTGGCCTGCGTCCTCTACGAGTGTCTGACCGCGCGCCCGCCATTCAGCGGCGCCGGGATAGAGGGGCTGACCGCCGCGCATCTGTTCGGCGACCCACCCAGGCCCAGCAGCTCCGACCCGGCGATGCCCGCCGGGTTCGACGAGGTGATCGCGCGCGGCATGGCGAAGGACCCCGATGACCGATACCAGTCCGCGCCGGAACTGGCCGTTGCCGCCCGCGCGGCCCTCGCCACCAAACCCGCGGCGCCGGCCGAGGTCCCCGACGTACTCCATTCGACGCAGGATGCCCGCACGGTCCCATCCCCGACGCGCAGCCGTCGTCGCACCCTTGGGTTCGGTGCTGCCGCGGTCGTGGTCGCGCTCGTCGCCGGCATCGCATTCCTGGCGTTCACCAACAGATTTCCGTTCCGGTCGGAGACCGCAAAGACCCAGGTCGTCCTGCCGTTCACCGGGCTCGACGGGCCGCTCGGGGTCGCGGTCGACGCCAACGGCAACGTCTTCGTCACCGACACCGGCAACAACCGGGTGGTGAAACTCGCCGCACGCTCCACCACCCAGACCGTCGAACCGTTCGCCGGCCTGAACCATCCGGGCGGAATAGCCGTCGACGAGCAGGGCAATCTTGCCGTCGCCGAGCCGGGGAACAACCGGGTGCTCGAACTCGCCGCGGGAACGACCAGCCCGACCGTGCTGCCGCTGACCGACCTGGCGGGGCCCGCTGGCGTGGCCATCTACACCCGCAAATCCGGCACCGACCGGATCGTCGTCGCCGACTCGGGGCACGACAGAGTACTGGCACTGGGCGGGGTTAATTCCAGTCAGCGGGAACTGCCCTTCACCGGGCTCAACGATCCCGCTGGAGTTGCCGTAGGCGCCGACGGTGGCCTGTTCGTCATCGACCGGGAGAACGAGCGGGTGCTGAGGCTGCCTTGGACGGGATCGGTGGCCACTGTGTTGCCGTACGCGGTCGGCCATCCGGATTTCGTCGCGGTCGACGACGTCGGCGACCTCTACGTGACAGACAGCCAGGCCAATCGCGTCGTCAAGCTCACCAAGGACACTTCCACGTCGATCACGTTGCCGTTCAACGGACTCAAGGGCCCGCAAGGGGTCGCGGTGGACTCTGCCGGAAATGTCTACGTCGTCGACACCGGGAACAATCGCGTGCTGAAATTGCCGCAGCGCTAGCGGGAGAACATCACCGCCCGCTTGACTTCCTGGATGGCCTTGGTCACCTGGATCCCGCGTGGGCAGCCCTCGGTGCAGTTGAACGTGGTGCGGCAGCGCCACACCCCGTCCACCTCGTTGAGGATGTCGAGGCGTTGTGCGGCGGCCTCGTCGCGGCTGTCGAAGATGAACCGGTGCGCATTCACGATCGCCGCCGGGCCGAAGTAACTGCCCTCGTACCAGAACACCGGGCAGCTCGTGGTGCAGCAGGCGCACAGGATGCACTTGGTGGTGTCGTCGTAGCGGGCGCGGTCGGTGGGGCTCTGAATGCGTTCGCGCGTAGGCGGATTGCCGGTGGTGATCAGGTAGGGCTTGATGGCCCGGTACGCGTCGAAGAACGGCTCCATGTCGACCACGAGGTCTTTTTCCACGGGCAGCCCGCGGATCGGCTCGACCGTGATGGTCAGCTGCTTGCCCGGCTTCTTGGGCAGCAGATCACGCATCAGCACCTTGCACGCCAACCGGTTCAGACCGTTGATGCGCATCGCGTCGGAACCGCACACGCCGTGCGCGCAGGAGCGCCGGAAGGTCAGCGTCCCGTCCAGATAGCCCTTGATGTAGAGCAGCAGGTTCAGCAACCGGTCGCTGGGCAGACACGGCACCCGGAAGCTCTGCCAGCCGCCGGTGGCCGCGTACTTGTCCGGGTCATCCGGGTTGAACCGGGCGATCTTGAGGGTGACCATCACCGCCCCCTCCGGAACGGGGGGCAGTGGCGGGTCGGTGGTTTCGACCTGAGTCGCTCCTTGTGTCTCCACAGACATCAGTACTTCCGCTCCTTCGGTTCGTAGCGGGTCTGCACGACGGGTTTGAAGTCCAGCCTGATATCGCTGAGCAGGTCGGTGCCCTCTTTATAGGCCATCGTGTGGCGCATGTAGTTGACGTCGTCGCGGTTCGGGTAGTCCTCGCGGGCGTGGCCGCCGCGGGACTCCTTGCGGTTGAGCGCGCCGACCACGGTGACCTCGGCCAACTCCAGCAGGAAGCCCAGCTCGATAGCCTCCAGCAGGTCGCTGTTGAAGCGTTTCCCTTTGTCGTGCACGGTGATTCGGGAGTACCGCTCCTTGAGGGCGTGGATGTCGGTGAGCGCCTGCTTCAGCGTCTCCTCGGTGCGGAACACCGCGGCATTGTTGTCCATCGACTGCTGCAGGGCGCTGCGGATGTCGGCGACGCGTTCGTTGCCGTGCTCGGACAGGATGTCGCGCACCCAGCCGACCACCATCGCGGCGGGGTCCGGCGGCATGTCGGCGAAGTCGTGGCCCTCGGCGTAATTCGCCGCGGCGATGCCGGCGCGGCGTCCGAAGACGTTGATGTCCAGCAGCGAGTTGGTGCCCAGCCGGTTGGCGCCGTGCACCGAGACGCACGCGCACTCGCCGGCGGCGAACAGTCCCGGCACCGTATTGGTGTTGTCGCGCAACACCTGTCCGGTGACCGTCGTCGGGATGCCGCCCATCACGTAGTGACAGGTCGGGTAGACCGGCACCAGCTCGTGCACCGGGTCCACCCCCAGGTAGGTGCGGGCGAACTCGGTGATGTCGGGGAGCTTGGCCTCCAGCACGTCCTCTCCGAGGTGGCGGACGTCGATGTAGACGTAGTCCTTGTTGGGTCCGGCGCCGCGGCCCTCCAGCACCTCGAGCACCATCGAGCGGGCGACGATGTCGCGCGGCGCCAGGTCGACGATCGTCGGCGCGTAGCGCTCCATGAAGCGTTCGCCGTCGGCGTTGAGCAACCGGCCGCCCTCACCGCGCACCGCCTCGGAGATCAGGATCCCCAGACCGGCCAGCCCGGTCGGGTGAAACTGGTGAAACTCCATGTCCTCCAAGGGAAGTCCCTTGCGGAACACGATGCCGATGCCGTCACCGGTCAGTGTGTGCGCGTTGGAGGTGGTCTTGTACATCCGGCCGGAGCCGCCGGTGGCCAGCACGATCGCCTTGGCGTGGAAGACGTGGATGGCGCCGGTGGCCAATTCATAGGCCACCACCCCGGTGGCCACCGGGCCGGTCGGGGTCTGGGTGAGAGCCAGGTCCAGCGCGTAGAACTCGTTGAAGAACTGCACGTCGTGCTTGACGCAGTTCTGATACAGCGTCTGCAGGATCATGTGGCCGGTGCGGTCGGCCGCGTAACAGGCCCGGCGCACCGGAGCCTTGCCGTGGTCGCGGGTATGGCCGCCGAACCGGCGCTGGTCGATGCGGCCCTCGGGGGTCCGGTTGAACGGCATCCCCATCTTCTCCAGATCGAGGACGGCGTCGATCGCCTCCTTGCACATGATCTCCACGGCGTCCTGGTCGGCGAGATAGTCGCCGCCCTTGACGGTGTCGAACGTGTGCCACTCCCAGTTGTCCTCTTCGACGTTGGCCAGTGCGGCGCACATGCCGCCCTGTGCCGCGCCGGTGTGGCTGCGGGTCGGATAGAGCTTGGTGAGCACCGCCGTGCGCACCCTCGGACCGGCTTCCACGGCGGCGCGCATCCCGGCACCGCCGGCGCCGACGATCACCACGTCATATCGGTGTTGTTCGATCACCGCTCACCTTTCAACAAGGTCTTTTAAGAAACGTTGGGGTTGAACGTCATCAACACGTAAGTCCCGAGCATCAGCGTGAACACCATCGACACCGTCAGCAGTGCGTTCAGCCAGAATCGGGTGATGTTCTTGCGGCTGTAGTCATCGATGATGGTGCGAATCCCGTTGCCGCCGTGCAGCTGTGCCAGCCATAGCAGCAGCAGGTCCCACACCTGCCAGAACGGCGAGGCCCACCGCTGCGCCACGTAGTTGAAGTCGATGCGGTACACGCCGTTGTCCCACATCAGCATGATGAACAGGTGGCCGATGGCCAGGAAGACCAGCGCGATGCCGGAGAACCGCATGAACAGCCAGGCGAACTTCTCGAAGTTCGGGATGCCGGCACGGCGGCGCGGCGAACGAGGATTGTCCAGACTGGCCGGCCGGTAGTAGGCGCGCTGCTGCACCGGTGCGGTCTGACCGGGACCGAGTTGCAGGTCGGGGCTGCTCATTTGAAGTGCTCCCACATGTGGATACCGGTCACCACGCCGGCCATCACCAGCATGATCAGGAACGTCACGGCGACGATCCACAACATCCGCCGCTGGTAGCGGGGGCCCTCGGACCAGAAGTCGATCAGGATGACCCTGATTCCGTTGAGCGCGTGGAAGCCCACGGCGGCCACCAGTCCGTACTCCATGAGTCCGACGATGGGCGTCTTGTAGTCCGCCAGCACCGTGTTGTAGGCCTGCGGGCTGACCCGCAGCACCGCCGAGTCCAGGACATGAACGAACAGGAAGAAGAAGATGGTGGCCCCGCTGATGCGGTGCAACACCCACGCCCACATGCCGGGGTCGCCGCGATAAAGAGTCCGCGGTGGCTTGCGCTTGCGTGTCGATTCCGAAACCGGCGGATCCGTGGTTGCCGTCTTCAAGACCACCTGAATACTCACCTCATTCACGCCGTTGGGAAACCGGCTGATCAAACGCTATAACCGGTAATCGCGAGCTTAGCTCGGCGGAGGTTGCCCGCGGTAGCGCCACGATGTGATCCGCGTCCTGTCTTGCGCGGCGGGCTAGGGTGGGCTGGTCGGGACAGCTCAACTGCGGGCGGGGTTGCGAATGGCTGAAGTTGATTGGAATGTGCTGCGGGACAAGGCAATCGCTGCTTCGGCTGACGCGTACGCGCCGTATTCGCGGTTCCCGGTTGGTGCGGCGGCCCTGGTCGATGACGGTCGGATCGTGACCGGATGCAATGTGGAAAATGTCTCATATGGACTTGGTCTGTGCGCCGAGTGCGGTGTCGTGTGCGCACTGCACGCCGGCGGTGGCGGCCGGTTGCTGGCGCTGGCGTGTGTGGACTCCGGCGGTGCGCCGCTGATGCCGTGCGGCAGATGCCGTCAGGTGCTGCTCGAACACGGCGGCCCGGAGATGTTGATCGACCATCCCGGCGGGGCGCGGTCGCTCGGTGAGTTGTTGCCCGACGCCTTCGGTCCCCATGACCTTTTTCGGGAATCTCGTTGACTGAAAACGCATTCGATGCGCCCACCGTGATCCGCACCAAGCGGGACGGCGGTCGGCTGTCTGACGCGGCGATCGATTGGGTGATCGACGCGTACACCGAGGGCACGGTTGCGCCCGAGCAGATGTCGGCCCTGTTGATGGCGATCTTCCTGCGCGGGATGGACCGTGACGAGATCGCCCGGTGGACCGCGGCCATGTTGGCCTCGGGTCCGCGAATGGATTTCACCGACCTCGGTCTGCCGACCGTCGACAAGCACTCCACCGGTGGAGTCGGCGACAAGATCACGCTGCCCGTGGTGCCCGTCGTCGCGGCCTGCGGCGCCGCGGTGCCGCAGGCGGCCGGGCGCGGACTGGGCCACGCCGGCGGCACCCTGGACAAGCTGGAATCCATCCCGGGCTTCAGTGCGAACCTGTCCAACCAGCGGCTGCGCGAACAACTTTGCGACGTCGGCGCCGCCATCTTCGCGGCCGGTGAGCTGGCGCCGGCCGACGCCAAGCTGTACGCGCTGCGCGACATCACCGGCACCGTCGAGTCGCTGCCGTTGATCGCGAGTTCGATCATGAGCAAGAAGCTGGCCGAGGGAGCGGGCGCGTTGGTGCTCGACGTCAAGGTCGGCTCGGGTGCATATCTCAAGCCGGAAGCGCGCTCCCGCGAGCTGGCGCACACCATGGTGGAGCTGGGCATCGCGCACGGGGTGCCGACCCGCGCGCTGCTTACCGACATGGAGTGCCCGCTGGGCCGGGCAGTCGGGAACTCGGTGGAGGTGCAGGAGTCGCTCGAGGTGCTGGCCGGCGGCGGGCCGTCCGACGTGGTGGAGCTGACCCTGCGGTTGGCCGCGGAGATGCTGGAGCTGGCCGGGGTCGACGGTGTCGACCCGGCGCAGACGTTGCACGACGGCACCGCGATGGACCGGTTCGCCCGGCTGGTGGCCGCCCAGGGCGGTGATTTGTCGAAACCGTTGCCGATTGGTGGGTATTCGGAAACCGTGACGGCCGCCCGGGGCGGCACAATGGGCGACATCGACGCGATGGCAGTGGGGCTGGCGGCATGGCGCCTCGGAGCGGGCAGATCCCGGCCGGGGGCGCGGGTGCAGCACGGGGCGGGCATCACGATCCATCGGCGTCCGGGGGAGCCGGTCGCGGCGGGCGAGGTGTTGTTCACGCTCTACACCGAGACACCGGAGCGTCTGAGTCCCGCGCTGGCGGAATTGGACGGTGCCTTCACCGTGGGAGACGACGCGCCCGCGCGCAGGCCGTTGATTATCGATCGGATCACGCGATGAACCTGAGCCTCGAACAGATTCAGCAGGCGCCCAAGGCGCTGCTGCACGACCATCTGGACGGCGGACTGCGCCCGGCCACCGTGCTGGAGATCGCCGGCGAGGTGGGTTACGACGAGTTGCCGGCGACCGATGCCGAGGAGTTGGCGACGTGGTTCCGCACCCGCTCGCACAGCGGTTCTCTGGAGCGCTACCTCGAGCCGTTCTCGCACACCGTGGCGGTGATGCAGACGCCGGAAGCGCTGTACCGGGTCGCCTACGAATGTGTGGAGGATCTGGCCGCGGACGCGGTGGTGTACGCCGAAATCCGGTTCGCCCCCGAGTTGCACATCAACCGCGGGCTGTCGTTCGACGACGTCGTCGACGCGGTGCTGGCCGGATTCGCCGCGGGGGAGAAGGCGTGCGCCGCTGCGGGCAACCCGATCAAGGTGCGCTGCCTGGTCACCGCGATGCGACACGCGGCGATGTCGCGGGAGATCGCCGAGCTGGCGGTCAGGTTCCGCGACAAGGGTGTGGTCGGATTCGACATCGCCGGCGCCGAGGCCGGGTACCCGCCCACCCGGCACCTCGATGCCTTCGAATACATGCGGGACCACAACGCGCGCTTCACAATTCATGCCGGCGAGGCGTTCGGCCTGCCGTCCATCCATGAGGCGATCGCGTTCTGCGGCGCCGACCGGCTGGGCCACGGGGTGCGCATCGTCGACGACATCCAGGTGGACGCCGACGGTGACGTGACGCTGGGCCGGCTCGCGGCGATCGTGCGGGACAAGCGAGTTCCGCTGGAGTTGTGCCCGAGCTCCAACGTGCAGACCGGCGCGGTGGCCAGCATCGCCGAGCACCCGTTCGATCTGTTGGCGCGCAGTCGTTTTCGGGTGACCGTCAACACCGACAACCGGTTGATGAGCGACACCACGATGAGTCAGGAGATGCACCGGCTGGTGGAGGCGTTCGGCTACGGCTGGACCGATCTGCAGCGCTTCACGATCAACGCGATGAAGTCGGCGTTCATCCACTTCGACGAGCGGCTGGCCATAATCGACGAGGTGATCAAGCCGCGGTATGCGGTGCTGATCGGGTAGGTGTCGGCTCGGCGCGCGCCGCGCTCTTTCGACTTTGAATGCAGGTACACGTTTTTC
This sequence comes from Mycobacterium sp., assembly GCA_003987775.1. Taxonomy (GTDB): domain Bacteria; phylum Actinomycetota; class Actinomycetes; order Mycobacteriales; family Mycobacteriaceae; genus Mycobacterium. The sequence goes on along the minus strand of RXJD01000007.1, from coordinate 116,610 downwards.
GGCGTGTCGTGTGTGTGGTGTCAGTGTCGCGGAGTGTCGCCGAGCGGAGTGCCCTACGGCGGCGCCTAACCGGGCGCGCCGTCGATACCGGCTACGCCACCTGTGCCGTCTGCGCCTTTAATGCCGTCGACAAGCACTCCGTTAAACGCACTGGCCTTGCCGCCTGCTCCGCCGAGGCCGCCGGTACTTGCCGTGCCGCCATGGCCGCCTCCGCCGCCTGCGCCGTTACCTGCGCCGCTGCCCGCCTGGCCGAAGAGCAATCCACCCGCCCCGCCGGCTCCGCCGACGCCGCCTCGACCGCCATCGCCACCGTTGCCCCCAGCGCCGCCGTCACCTCCCAGTCCGCCGTTACCGCCGTAGACCGTGGCCCCCTGGAAGCCGCTGCCTACGCCGCCCAGCCCACCTCCACCGCCCATACCGCCGGCAACACCTGAACCCCCACCGCCCCCGGCACCGCCAAGGCCGCCGACTCCGCCGTTGCCGATCAGGCATGATCCCGCGCCGCCGACGCCACCGGCGCCGCCGCTGCCGCCCGCGCCACCCGATCCGCCGTCGCCGCCGTCGCCGCCGTCACCGGCGTTCGAACCGTGAGCACTAAACACGCCGATCGCAGTCGACCCTTTGGAAGGGTTGGTACCACCGTCGCCGCCTATGCCGCCAAGTCCACCGCCGCCGCCCGAGCCGCCGGCACCGCCGGCCCCTCCGGCCCCACCATTGCCGGCCAGGATCCCGCCCGTCCCGCCGCCGCCGCCGGTGCCCCCGTTGCCGCCGGCGCCGCCGGATGCGCCGTCGGCGCCATTGCCGCCGTGACCGCCGGGACCGGCGACTGAATTGTTCGCAGAAGTCACGGCCCCGCCGTTACCCCCTTGCCCGCCGGCGCCGCCCGGAGTTTCGGCGTCTGCCCCGCGACCGCCTGCACCACCAGTGGCATTACCGTTTTGGCTTCCTGCTTGCCCGCCGGCCCCGCCCGCGCCGCCGAAGCCGCCGGCACCGCCGTCGCCGCCGGCACCGCCGGCCGCATTGCCGACGCCGGGATCCTCCGAGGAGGCCGCACCGCCGGCACCGCCGGTGCCGCCGGTGCCGTTCTTCCCGCCATTCCCGCCGGTCGCGCCGTCACCGCCAGTGGCGTTGGCATTAACAGTGACCGTCTGGGTTTGCCCGCCAGCACCGGTGTTGGCCTGAATACCTGGGCTCGGGTTGACCGCATCAGCACCGGCGAGACCCGCCCCGCCTGTCCCGCCGGCGCCGCCGTCGCCGATCAGGCCGACGGCGTTGCCGCCGTGACCGCCCATGCCGGCGAGCCCACCGTTGACTCCGGCGACGCCCACCCCACCGGTGCCGCCCATACCGCCGTTGCCGTAGAGCAAGCCGCTGGATCCGCCGCTGCCGCCCGCGGCGCCGCCGCCGCCGGTTCCGCCGGCTCCGCCGTTGCCCCACAATCCCGCTGCGCCGCCGGCACCGCCGGCATGTCCGGCCAGCGTCGAGTCACCCCCGCGGCCACCGTTGCCGTACAGGATTCCGCCGGCCCCGCCGGCTGTGCCGACTCCGTTGACGGTCTGCCCGTTGGCGCCGTCGCCGATCAGCGGTCGGCCCAGCAGGGCCTGGGTGGGCGCGTTGATCACACCGAGCAGCTGGTCCTCGACTAGCTGCAGGGGGGAAGTGTTGGCGGCTTCGGCGGCAGGGTAGGAGCCCGCGGCGGTGTTGAGCAACTGCACGAACTGTCCGTGGAAGGCGGCCGCCTGGGCGCTCACGGATTGATACGCCTGCGAGTGGGCGGAGAACAGCGCCGCGATCTGAGTGGACACGTCATCGGCGGCGGCGGCGGTCAAGTAGGTTGTGGGCGCCACCGCCGCGGTGTTGGCTGCGTTGATCGCCGAGCCGACGCCCGCGAGATGGGCAACCGCGGCCGTCAGACCCTGGGACGACACGATGAGAAAAGACATGGCTTACCCCTCCCACCCCCGAATAGTGAGCACGGCGCCCACCGGATCGTACAAGCGCTCGGCCGCAGCGTTCGACGATTGACTAACCTCAAGAGCAATGATGTGTGACATATTTGTGGACGCATGACCTGTTCACGTTTGACTAGTCACTCGTCAAGTTCGAATCTGCAACTGCGACTTGGTATTTCGTTCCGATCGGAGTGACACCACATGAGCCGGTCGAGGCGAAGGGAACCGTCTGAGTCCCGCGCGGTGGACCGAACTTGAATAGCATGGGCGGTGTGCTGCCCGAGCGTGTCCGCACCGACGAGGCGCAACTCCATCTTCTGCCCGATGGCCGCACGCTGGCATACCAGGAGTGGGGCGACGCCACCGGATATCCCACGTTTTACTTCCACGGCACGCCGAGCTCCCGCCTGGAGGGTGCGTTCGCCGACGGTGCCGCCAAACGGACCGGCTTCCGGCTGATTGCCATCGACCGCCCGGGATTCGGGCGGTCGACCTTTCAGTCGGGACGTGCATTCGCCGATTGGCCGGCCGACGTCTGCGAGCTGGCCGACGCTTTGGGCCTGGACCAATTCGGTGTCGTCGGCCATTCCGGGGCCGGGCCGCACCTGTTCGCCTGCGGCGCCTTGATCCCGCCGACGCGGCTTCGCTTCATCGGCGCGTTCGGGCCGTGGGGTCCACTGGCGACGCCGGAGATCATCGCTGCCTTGAGCTCGCAGGACCGTGTTTATCGCGGTCTCGCACGGCTGGGATCCTGGCCGTTCGACGCCGCATTCGTGCCGCTGGGCTGGTGTGCGAAGTACCGGCCGGGTTTGTTCTGCCGGCTTCTGACGGCGTGGGTGCCCGACCCAGAGCGGCGAAAGCTGCAGGACGAACTCTTCGTGCGGCACTTCCGCGCCTCGCAGCTCGAAGCCTTCCGGCAGGGCGGCCGGGGCGGTGCCTATGAGTCGTTTCTCGACTATCAGCCGTGGACATTCCGGGTGGAAGAGATCGCCGTGCCTACCCACATTTGGCAGGGCGACCGCGACTCGTTTATCCCGCAGGCCATGGGCTGTTACCTTGAACGCGCCATTCCCCATGTGGATCTGCACTGGTCGGCGGGCAAGGACCACTTCAATATCGAGGACTGGGACGCTATTTTCGCGGCCTGTGCGGCCGATATCTAGGTAAGTCCGAAAAGTGAACCCAGGAATGCGACCGGCAGCCACAAGGCCAGCGCTGCGTAGATCGGGATCAGCAGCAGGAAGCCGAGATAGTAGAGATACGCCAGCGTTTGCCAGAACAGCCCCGTCACCGTGCTGATCAATGACGAGAAGATCTGGTCCAGGGTGGGGATGGCGGCGGCGGGCGCCAGCACCGACACGTTGACGGCTTCCGCGCCGGCGTAGCTGTTCGCTGCCGCGGTGAGGTGCTGAACGAACTGTTGCTGGTAGGCGGCGGCCTGCCCCGCCGCCGCTTGATAGTCGTGGCCGAAGCTCGAGAACAGGTTTGCGACGGCAGCCGAGACCTCGTCAGCGGCTGCGGGAAGCACCGCTTGGGTCGATGCGGCTGTTGTCGTGTTGGCCGCGCCGAGGGTGTCGCCAATGGTGGCCACCTGCGTTGCGGCCTGGGCAAGTAGATCCGGCACGGCGACGACCGCGGACATGGCGACCATGGAAACAGGGGCGAGGTGCCGGCGGCAAGGTGCGCGCCCGTTTGCTACCCAGTCGTCGTTCGAACGAAATCGGGTTGAGACATCACAAGGTGTAAGGCGGGAATATCGAGATTCCTCGAGAAGCCAGGACCACGAGAAAAGCAATGGCGAAGATAACGAACAAAAAATCGAGTGGTAGAAGGAGCGCCGCAAAGACTATTTGTGCAAGCGGTTGAGGCAAGGTTGCCGACCACGCCATCAGGTTCGTAAACGCCAATATGCCGCCGCCGATCAGCCCGTTAGCGATTGTGTCGAGGGTCTGTGATAACCGCTGCGCGTTGACCGCTTCGGCGCCGGCGTACGAGCCGGCTGCCGCGGTCATCGTGTGCACGAATTGGTCGTGATACTCCGACGCCTGAGCAGCCACCTTCTGAAAATCCTCGGCGTGCTGAGCAAACACGTGTGTGATACCCGCCGACACCTCGTCGGCCGCCGCCGGCAACAACGTTTGCGTCGGGGCCGCTGCTTGCAGCCGGGCCGCGTGGATGGTGGTGTCGATGGCAGTCAGGGCCGTTGCCGCCTGGGCAATCGACTCAGGTGTAACGATCACGGGATTATCGTGACGCCAAACGCTACGGGTTGTCTTGCGTAGTCGACTACTTAACCCGCGGCGCTATTCGCGCCCAGATCGCGGCGCTATTCGCGCCCAGATCACGGCGCTATTCGCGCCTCAGCCGCGACTCCACGAACGATTCCAATTTCTCCCACGCCCGGACCGCCGTGGCGTACGGCCCGGCCGGCTTGCTTTCCGAATCGGGCTCGAGCACGTAGGCGATCAGTTTGCCCAGCGGCTTTCCCTTGTCCAGGGCCTTGTCGACAGTGCTCTCTTCGGAGTAGTCACCGATGTCGCGCAGCAGTTCGACGGCGAGTTCGAGCTGTTCCCGATCCACCGCCTCCGGCCCGTCTGCGAAGTCGTCGGCCAGCCCGCTGAGCACGTAGACGTTCTCGTCGGTGATATCGATCTTGAGCGAGCCGTCGGTGGCCGCGGTGCGGATGTCGTCGTAGGTCGCCAGGTCCGACAGGTCGTGGTCGTGCTCATCGGCAAGGTAGCGGGCCAGCGCCCGCTCTGAGCTGAACACGCTGATGCGTCCGTTGCGGCCCAGGAAGATCGGCCGGTCGTCGAGGTAGCAGCGCAGCGTGTAGAACGTGCCGGCCCCAGTCATGATCCGGATCGGGTCGATGCCGACCTGCGCCCAGAAGTCCTCGTCGCTGCCCAGCACGACGGTGTCGCCCTCGGCACGCTCGTCCTCGACTTCGTCTTCGTCCTCGTCTTCGTCTTCGTCCTCGCCGTCCTCGTCGGCTTCCTCAGCGGCCTCCTCGGCGCCCTCGTCCGACTCGTCCGTCTCCTCGGGCTCGTCTTCTTCCTCGAGTTCCTCGTCGAGTTCCTCTTCGGCCTGCTTCGACAGCTTCTCGTCCACGTCGGGTGTGCTGACCACGTCGTCGATGGCCTTGAGCACGTCGTCCCAGCTGCGGCCGATGATCTCGGCGATGGCGTCCCACCGCTTCTGGCCCGCCCTGCCGGTGAAGTGATCGATGCCGCCGGAGACAGTGCCCAGGGTCGGGTTGCCGTTGAAGAACTTCGAGATCGCCGGCAACTCGCACACCGAACCGATGGACGACACGATCGCCAGTGTCCCGGCCAGCGCGGCCACCGACTCCTCGGTGGGCTTTTCGGCGACCAGTTCCTCCACGGCGACCAGGTCGAACCGCTTGTCGTCGGCCGGGTCCAGTTTGTGCGCGTTGGCCTCGGTGATGTCCGCCCACGCCGGGTGGTCGACCAGATCGTTGTCGTCGTTGCCGCGGACGAAGGCGGTCAGGTCGGCCACGCTGTCGAAAACGTAGAGGTCTTCGTCCTTGCCGAGGAACGCCTCCCACTCGTCGCCGGAGTCGCGCCAGCGGGGCGCCCACAGCGTGTAGCGGTCGCCTTCGGACAGGCTCAGGCGGATGGGCACGAGGTCAGCAGCCATGCGGCACACAATAGCGACCCGGCCTGTTGACGCTTACCCGCCCCAAATAGTTGCGATGGCCGGAGCAGTTGCCGCGTAACCCGTTTTGGGCAGCCCGTACATCTCCTCGAGCGTGGACAGCACGTTGTAGTGGCTGATGGTTTCGTTGTAGCTGCCGGGCTGCACGTGCGCCCCGTAGAACACGGTCGGAATCTGATTGCGCGGGCCGCCGTCGTCTTCGTCCCAGGTGAGGATGAGCAGGCTGTTGTTGGCCCGGGCCCAGTTGGCGTACGCCGACATCCGGCTGTTGAGCCAGGCATCGCCCTGGGCGATCGAGCCGTCGTGCATGTTGTTGTCGTTGTTCGGGATCACGAACGACACTGTCGGCAGGCTCGCGTAGTTCCCGGGGCCCGGGAAGGCGGAGAAGGGCACCGAGACGCTGGGCGGGACGTTGCTGAAGTTCACCCACGGCACGTGCTTGCGCGCGTACTTGCCCGCGCTGCATGCCGTCGAGCCGACCGCGGGCAGATCCTCGGAGTAGCCGCCGAACGTATGCCCGGTGGCCAGCAACTCGGACGCGAGGTTCGGTTGGGCGCCGACGTCCACCGGGCAACTGTCCTTGGTGAGCCCGAAGGTGTTGCCGGCGAACAGTGCCAGGTAATTCGGTTCGCTGGGATGTGTCTCGGCGAACGATTGCGCCATCATGGCCCCGCCGGCGGCCAGCGCGTTGATCCACGGCGCCGCCTTGCTGCCGATGATGTTGGCCTGCGAGCGGTTCTCCTCGATCACGATCACGACGTGCGCATACGCCGGCAGCGTCGCGGCGGCCAGCGCCACCCGGGGCGCCGGCAGCACCGCCACGCTCAGAGTCAGGGCGCAGAAAGCCCTGGTCAAGTGCCGTCGCAGACCCCGCATGCCGGGAGTATAGGGGCGCTCGGGACCCGCGGAGCGAACGAAAATGCGCGTGTCAGCAGGCCTGAATCCGATTGTTATATAGGGTCACTTGCCGTGGACGTCCATGTCATCGACCACCCGCTGGCGGCGGCCCGGCTTACCGTGCTGCGCGACGAGCGCACCGACAACGCCGGCTTCCGGACCGCCCTGCGTGAGCTGACGTTGATGCTCGTCTACGAGGCCACCCGCGACGCGCCCACCGAGCCGGTGCAGATCCGCACGCCGGTCGGCGACACCGTCGGGGTGCGGCTGGCCAGGCCGCCGCTGTTGGTGCCCGTGCTGCGGGCCGGGTTGGGCATGGTCAACGAGGCGCACGGGGTGCTGCGCGAGGCGCACGTCGGGTTCGTCGGCATCGCCCGAGACGAGCACACCCATCAGCCCGTTCCCTACCTGGAATCGCTGCCCGACGACCTGACCGACCTGCCGGTGATGATCCTGGACCCCATGCTGGCCACCGGAGGGTCGATGGTCTACACCATCGGCCTGTTGTTGTCGCGCGGTGCCACCGACATCACGGTGCTGTGCGTGTGCGTGGCGCCGGAGGGTATCGCCGCGGTCGAGAAGGTGGCGCCCAGCGCGCGGTTGTTCACCGCGGCGATCGACGAGGGGCTCAACGAGACGGCGTTCATCGTGCCCGGCCTGGGTGACGCCGGAGACCGGCAGTTCGGGCCGCGCTAGCGGCGATCGCAAGCCCGGCGCAGCCGGGCGCTGGGGGCACCTCCCGCTTGCGGGGGACGGGTCGCCGCCATGGGCTACCACTCACCACTGCCGGATCTGCGCGACCAACGCCCCGGACAGCGCGCGGGCCCGTTGCCGCGCGGCCACCAGGTCTCCGTGCACCGCACACCGGACTTCCAGGTAGCACTTCAGTTTCGGTTCGGTGCCCGACGGTCTCACCACCACCCGTACCGACGTGTCGTCGTCGCCGCCGTGCAGGATCAGGGCGTCGGCGATGTCGGTATGGGACGCGGCGAAGCCTCCCAATAGGTCCGGCGGATCGGCGCGAAGCCTCCGCAACACCGCAGCCGCCTCGTCCGGGTCGGCGACGCGGCGGGGCACCGCGGCCACCTCGTGCACGCCGTAGCGACGGGCGAGATCGTCGAGCACGTCGGACACCGGGCGGCCGTGCAATGAGGCCACCAGGTCGCACATCAACACCGCGGCGCTGATGCCGTCCTTGTCCCGGACGGCCTGGGGATCGACGCAGTGTCCGATCGCCTCCTCATACGCGTAAACGAGCGTCCCGGGTCGCTCGGCGTCGGCGCGCGCCAGCCATTTGAATCCGGTGAGGGTCTCGACGTGCACCGCGCCGTGCTGCGCGGCGATCGCAGCCAGCATGCGGGACGACACCACCGTGCTGGCCACCGTCCGGGGGCCGCGCGCGGGCTGCGACAGGATGTAATCGCCTAGCAGCCAACCGGTTTCGTCGCCCGACAGCATCCGCCACCCGTCCTGCGTGGGGATTCCCACGGCACAACGGTCGGCGTCGGGGTCCAGCGCGATGGCCACGTCGGCGTCGACGTCGGCAGCCAGGGCGAGCAGTGCGTCGGCGGCACCGGGTTCCTCGGGGTTGGGGAACGCGACGGTGGGGAAATCGGGGTCGGGCGCGAACTGCGCGTCGACCACGTGCACGTCGTCGAAGCCGGCCCGGTGCAGCGTCTGCACGGCGAGCGCGCCACCCACCCCGTGCATCGCGGTCAGCGCCACCCGGACCGAACCCGTGCCGCGCCGCACCGCCGCCGCGCGACGGACGTACTGCTCGATGAGATCGGTTTCGCCGGGTGCGACGGGGATCCGCGCGATCTCATCGGCCGGCGGAGCCTGCGCCATGGCGGCCTCGATCTGGCGGTCGGTGGGGGAGACGATCTGGATACCGCCGTCGAGATACACCTTGTAGCCGTTGTCGCCGGCGGGATTGTGTGACGCGGTGACCTGGACGCCGGCTGCCGCTCCGGTGGCGCGCACCGCGAACGCCACCACCGGCGTGGGTACCGGACCGGGAAACAGTAGTACCGAAAACCCAAGTGCGGCAAGAACTTCAGCGGCCCCCGTAGCGAATGAGGCCGAGCCGTGCCGGGCGTCGCGCCCGACGACCACCGTCGTGGACGGCTCCAGTACCCGGCTCAGCGCCCAGGTCGCCCGCAACACCACGGCCAGGTTCATCGCGTCCGGCCCGCCGCGCACCGGCCCCCGCAGGCCCGCGGTGCCGAAGGTCAGCGGGTGCGCGAACCGTGCGGCGAGCTCAGCCGGATCCAGCGCGGCAAGCTCGGCCGCGGTGTGCGGGTCGGGGTCGTGGGCGATCCAATCCTCGGGCGTCACGGGTCAGAACCGGGCGATCACGTCGGCCAGCAACGATCCCATCCGCGCCGCGGACGCGGCCCCCGCGGCCAGCACCTCCGCGTGGCTCAGCGGCTCGCCGGTGATCCCGGCCGCCAGGTTCGTCACCAGCGACACCCCCAGCACTTCGGCACCGGCCGCCCGCGCCGCGATGGTCTCGTGCACCGTCGACATCCCCACCAGGTCGGCGCCCAGGACCCGCAGCATGCGGATCTCCGCCGGCGTCTCGTAATGCGGGCCCGGCAGGCCGGCGTACACGCCCTCGGCAAGCTCCGGGTCGCAGGCGCGGGCCAGCGCGCGCAGGCGCGACGCGTAGGCGTCGGTCAGATCGACGAACTGCGCGCCCACCAGGGGGGAACGCGCGGTGAGGTTCAGGTGGTCACTGATCAGCACCGGCTGTCCCACCGCCATGTCGGTACGCAACCCGCCTGCCGCGTTGGTGAGCACGACGACCTGCGCACCCGCCGCGCAGGCTGTCCGAACGGGGTGCACCACGTGTTGCAGGTCGTGACCTTCGTAGGCGTGGATGCGTCCGGCCATCACCAGCACCCGGTGCGCGCCGACCGGTACCGACAAGATCTCGCCGCTGTGCCCCTCGGCTCTGGGTGGCGCGAATCCGGGAACATCGGCCTGGGCCAGCACGGTGGTCGGGGAGCCCAGGGCGGCCACCGCCGGCGACCATCCCGAGCCCAGCACCACGGCGACGTCGTGTGTCACCACACCGGTGCGTTCGGCGATGACGGCCGCTGCCTGGGCGGCGAGTTCGCTGGTCACACTGGGCGAGAGTACTTGCTCGGGCACCGCTGCCCGGCGTGTGTGATGATCTGCCTTGTGCGGCATCACAAATCGTCTTCCATTTTCGCCGCGGCCGTCGTGCTGGCCTTCGGAGCTCTGCTCGGCGGCCCGGTCCCGACGGCGGGCGCCGATGACTGTCCCAACGTCGAGCTCGTCTTCGCTCGGGGAACCGCCGAGCCGCCCGGGATGGGCGTGGTCGGCGACGCGCTCGAGGCCGCGCTGCGGCCGGCCCTGGGCTCACGCAGCCTCGGCGTGTACCCGGTGAACTACGCGGCCAGTTACAACTTCCTCACCACCGCCGACGGGGCGAACGACGCGCGCGACCACATCGCGTTCATGGCGGATCAGTGCCCGCGGACGCGGATCGTGCTGGGTGGCTTCTCCCAGGGCGCGGCCGCGGTCTCCATGCTGGCGGGTGTGCCGCCCCTGGGGGACACCGTCGGCGAATTCGGCTCGGCCCCCGAGCTCGACCCGGTGCTCGCCCAGAAGGTCGCCGCCGTCGCGGTGTTCGGGAACCCGGGTATCCGGTTCAACGTCCCGCTGTCGTCCACCGGTCAGTTCGCCGGGCGGGCCATCGACCTGTGCAGTCCCGGTGACCCGGTGTGCACGGTCGGCGGCCGCGACCGGCTCGCCCACCGCGAATACGCGGACCCGCCGTACCCCGGCCAGGCTGCGGGGTTCATCGCCGCGCGGGTCTGACCGCTCTGCCAAGCACCGGCTAGAGGTTCTTGAACAGCTGAACAATGCTGAACAAGCCCCCGCCGAAGGAGCCCGTGTTGAAGAAGCCGGAACTGTAGCCGCTCGCGGTGAAGGGCGGCAGGTACAAGGGCGGCTGGGTAGTTGGCACACCGGTGTTGAAAAAGCCCGACATGTTGCCGTTGTAAAAGTTGGCGCCGCTGGCCGTGTTGAAGAAGCCCGACACAAGTTGAGCGTTGGGGCCGGTTGCGGTGTTGTTGAAGCCCGACACCAGATAGCCGGTGGTGTTGAAGCCGGACTTGGTCAGTCCGGTGTCGGTGGTCGACCCGAAGCCGGTGTTGGTGTCGCCGGAATTGAAGAACCCGGTGTTGACAGCGCCCGAATTGCCGTCAAAGGTGTTGAGGGCGCCGGAGTTTTGGCTGCCGGTGTTGTAACTGCCCGAGTTGCCGTAGCCGGTGTTGTAGCCGCCCGCATTCCCCACGCCGGTATTGAACGAGCCGCTGTTGCCGATGCCGAAGTTTCCGGAACTGGTGTTGCCGATACCGATATTGCCGTAGCCGGAGTTGCCGATGCCCAGGCCTTGAATGTGGCCCAGCTCCGCGGGCAGAATATTTCTGCCCGAGTTGAAGATACCGACGTTTCCATCACCGGAATTGAAGAAACCGATGTTGCCAGTGCCTGAGTTGAACAACCCGATATTACCGCTGCCCGAATTCAGGCCATCGAAATGGAAGGCGCCGGCCGCCCGGTCGTAATACGTACCCCCAACACCCACCAAGTTATTGCCGGTCAGGCCGAAACCGATGTTGTTGTTGCCGGTATTGCCCCCGCCCAGGTTGTTGTTGCCGGCGTTCCCCAAACCGGTGTTGTAGTTTCCGAAGTTGCCCAGGCCGACGTTGTGGCCGCTGGTCGAGATGGGGCCGGTGCCGAGGTTGCCGAAACCGTAGTTCGCGTTGCCGAAGTTGCCCGCGCCGATGTTGGCGTTGCCACTGTTGCCGCTGCCGATGTTCTGCTTGCCGGAATTGCCGCCGCCCAGATTCAAGCTGCCGGTGTTGCCGTTGCCGATGTTGCCCTGGCCGGTACCGCTGTCATTGCCGTTGCCGATATTGCCGCCGCCCTTGTTTCCGATGCCCAGGTTGGGATCTCCTGGCGCGGCCGGTGCGACGGGCTGCCCGCCGAACAGCCCGCCGATGCCCGGCAGGCCCTGCAGCGCCTGCTGCCAGGACGTTAACTGCGCGGCCGCGGCCGAGGCGCCACCGTGATAGCTGGCCATCGCCGCCACATCCGCGGCCCAGAAATCGTCGTAGAGACTCTCGACGGCCGCGATCGCCGGGGCGTTGAGCCCTAACCAGTTGGAGCGGACCAGTTGAAGAAACGCTTGGCGGTTGGTCGCGATCGCTTGCGGATGGATGGTGGCGGCCTTGGCCGCCTCGAATACACGCGCCACCACGTGGGCCTGGCCGGCCGCGCCGTGGGCCTGGTCCGAGGCGGCCTGCAGGAACGCCGCGTAGGGGGCCGCGGCCGCCGACATCGCCTGGGAGGCCGGGCCTTGCCAGGACTGCCCGGCCAGCGTGGAGGTCACCGCGGAAAAGGCATTCGCCGCCGAGCCCAGCTCCTCACCCAGCCCGGACCACGCCGCAGCGGCCGCCAGCATCGGCGCTGAGCCCGCACCGACAAACATCCGCAACGAGTTGATTTCCGGCGGTAACACCGCGAAGTTGACCATTGCGACCTCCCGAAGTCGTATATGACCAGTGCAGATTCAGAAGAATATGACGGGGGGTTGCATCGCGCGCCGTTTTGCCGCAATCAAGCGGCGTACGTTTCACGGCCTCCGGTTGCAGGCGCTTCAGGAGCCCGGATTGGAGACCGAAAGCGTCGATGATGACAGTGTTTGGATGTGTGGATTTCGCTTCCCGGACTGTTTTTGAAAGCGCCGCAGGACGGGCTACGGTCCCGCAGGAGCCGCGTTAGATCAATACAGTGGCCGGGAATCCGCCGTAGCTCACCCAGGTGCCCACCCGCGTCGTCACCCACTGGATCCTGCGAATGGCGGGACAGCCGCCAAGCACATTCGGCGCAGTAGGCGATCGTAGTGGGGCACGTGGCGGTGAGATACTGCCAAGATGCTCCGAGTGCCCACACCCAGCGCGCTGGACCGCGTCGAGGCCGCGGTGCGGCGCCGCGGTGGCGACCTCGTCGAGCTGTCCCACGCCATTCACGCGCAGCCCGAGCTGGCCTTCGCCGAACACCGCAGCTGCGCCAAAGCCAAAGAGCTTGTCGCCCAACGCGGTTTCGAGATCGCCCCGGTCGCGGGACTGGACACCGCGTTCCGTGCGAACTTCGGCAGCGGTCCGCTGGTCGTCGGAGTCTGCGCCGAGTACGACGCCCTGCCGGAAATCGGTCACGCCTGCGGACACAACATCATCGCGGCGTCCGGGGTGGGGACCGCGCTGGCGCTGGCCGAGGTCGCCGACGAACTCGGCCTGACGGTGGCCCTTCTCGGCACACCCGCTGAGGAGTCCGGCGGCGGCAAGGCGCTGATGCTGCGGGCCGGGACGTTCGACGACGTTGCGGCGGCGGTGATGGTGCACCCGGGGCCCACCGACATCGCGGGCGCGCGGTCCCTGGCCTTGTCCGAGGTCAACGTGGAATACCGGGGCAAAGAGTCGCACGCGGCCGTCGCGCCGCATCTGGGCCTCAACGCCGCCGACGCGGTGACCGTGGCACAGGTGGCGATCGGTCTGCTGCGTCAGCAGTTGGCGCCCGGACAGATGATGCACGGCATCGTCACCGACGGCGGTCAGGCGGTCAACGTCATCCCGGGGCAGGCGGCGCTCAAGTACGCGATGCGGGCGGTCGAGTACGACTCGCTGCGCGAGCTGGAAGGCAGGATGTACTCCTGTTTCGCCGCCGGCGCGCTGGCCGCCGGCTGCGAGTACGAGATCAACGAGGCCGGCCCGGCCTACGCCGAGTTGCGGCCCGACCAGTGGCTGGCGGATGTGTGCCGTGAGGAGATGCGCCGGCTCGGGCGCGAACCGGTGGCGCCGGCCGTGGAGGCGGCGCTGCCGTTGGGCAGCACGGACATGGGTAACGTGACGCACGTGCTGCCCGGAATCCACCCGGTGATCGGGGTCGACGCTGGTGGCGCGACGGTGCACCAGCGCGCTTTCGCGGCCGCCGCGGCGGGTCCCAGCGCCGACCGGGCGGTGGTCGAAGGCGCGATCATGCTCGCGCGCACCGTGGTTGCGCTCGCCGAGGACCCGGCTCAACGGGACCGGGTGCTGGCGGCCCGGCAACAGCGGGCGGCATCGTGAGCCTGGTCGACAGCGCCGAGTCGTGGCTGGCTGCCCACTACGACGACCTTGTCGACTGGCGCCGGCACATCCACCGTTATCCCGAACTGGGGCGCCAGGAGTTCGCCACCACCCAGTTCGTCGCGGAGCGACTGGCCGACGCGGGACTGAACCCGAAGGTGCTGCCCGGCGGAACGGGGCTGGTCTGCGATTTCGGCCCCGAGCATCAGCCCAGGATCGCGTTGCGGGCCGACATGGACGCACTGCCGATGGCGGAGCGGACCGGCGCCCCGTACGCGTCGACGATGCCCAACATCGCGCACGCCTGCGGTCACGACGCGCACACCGCGATCCTGCTGGGCACCGCGCTGGCCCTGGCATCGGTGCCCGAGCTGCCGGTCGGGGTGCGGTTGATCTTCCAGGCGGCCGAAGAGCTGATGCCCGGCGGCGCGATCGACGCGATCGCGGCCGGGGCGTTGACCGGGGTGTCGCGGATCTTCGCGCTGCACTGCGACCCCCGGCTCGAGGTCGGCAAGGTCGCCGTCCGGTTGGGGCCCATCACCTCGGCGGCCGACCAGCTCGAGATCACCCTGTATTCACCCGGCGGGCACACCTCGCGCCCGCACCTCACTGCCGACCTGGTCTACGGGCTGGGCACGTTGATCACCGGGCTGCCCGGCGTGCTGTCGCGCCGCATCGACCCCCGCAACAGCACCGTGCTGGTGTGGGGCGCGGTGAATGCGGGCGTGGCGCCCAACGCGATACCTCAGTCCGGTGTGCTGGCCGGCACCGTGCGCACGGCCAGCCGCCAGACCTGGATCGACCTGGAGGCGATCATCCGCGAAGCCGTCGCCGGACTGCTGTCGCCGCTGGCCATCGAACATTCCCTGCACTACCGGCGGGGAGTGCCGCCCGTGGTCAACGAGGACGTCTCGACACGCATCCTCACCCACGCGATCGAGGCCGTCGGCCCCGACGTGCTGGCCGATACCCGGCAGTCCGGTGGGGGCGAGGACTTCTCCTGGTACCTCGAAGAAGTCCCCGGCGCGATGGCGCGGCTGGGCGTCTGGTCGGGGGAAGGGCCGCAATTGGACCTGCATCAGCCGACATTCGACCTCGACGAGCGGGCGCTGGGGATCGGGGTGCGGGTGATGGTCAACATCATCGAGCAGTCGGCCGCCTTCTAGGGTTGCCCGGCACTCCGGTCACGGCGTGAGCAGCACTTTGACGTGCTCGCCGGACCGTGACTCCGCAACCGCGTAGCCGGCGGCCGCGTCGGCCAGCGACATCCTCGTCGTGAAGATGCCGTCGAGGTCGAGCCGGCCGGAGGCCAGCAACGGAACCAGCTGCGGCCAGGTGCGCTGCACCGGCGCCGTCGTCATTCGCAGCGTGATGCTGCGCAACAGGCAGGGCAGTGCCGGAAGCGGAAACGGTTGCAGGTCATGCAATCCCACCACCGAAACGGTGCCACCGGCCCGGACGGCCCCGATCGCGTCGGTCAGCGACGCGTCGGTGGCGACAGCGTCGATGACCGAATCCGCGCCACGGCCGCCCGTCGCGGCGAGGATGGCCTCGGCCGCCGGCGCCCGGATCGGCGTCGCACCCCACGTGGCCGCACGTGCCAGTCGGCCCTGCACCCGATCGACCGCGAAAACCGTTGCCGCACCTTGGGTGAAGGCGCTCTGCAAGGCGCACAGTCCGACCGCGCCCAGCCCGATCACCGCGACCGTGCCGCCGAAAGGGATGTCGGCCCGTTGCGCCGCCGCCCAGCCGGTGGCGAGGTTATCGGTCAGCAGCACGGCCTGCTCGGTGGAGATGCCGTCAGGGATTCTGAGCAACTGGAAGTCGGCGGCGGGTACGGCGAGCAGATCAGCCTGCGCCCCACCGAGCACGCCGGACCCGAAGATCCGCAGGCCGGCCGAGCAGGTGACCGGATCGCGGGTGGCGCAGCCCGGACAGGCGCCGCAGCCGGCCACCGAAGACACCATGACCAGGTCGCCGACCTTGACGGTGCGGACCTGCGGTCCGGCCTCGACCACTGTGCCGACCGCCTCGTGACCCAGGGCCACGGACTCGGCCAGCGGATAGTCGCCTTCGTAGAAGTGCAGGTCGGATCCGCAGATGCCTGCGGCGGTCACCGCGATGATGGCTCCGTCGGGTCCGGGGAGGGCCGGATCGGGCCGCGTTTCGACGCGAACACTGTGCGGCCCGTCGACAACTACCGCGCGCATGTCAGACCGGAATGGTGTCGTCGAGCTTGCCGGCGATCTCGATCACCTCTGCGACCTGGCCCGCCGTGGTCTTCAGCTGATCCTCGGTGTGCTCGCTGGTGATGAAGAACCGCAGGCGTTCCTGACCCGGCGCAACCGCCGGAGCGGTCACCGGGCCGACGTAGATTCCGCGCTGCAACAGCAGCGAAGAGGCGAACACGACCCTGGCCACGCTGGGGACCATCACCGGGCAGATCGGTGTGTTCTGTGACAGCCCGAGGTCCACGCCGAGGTCTTGCAGGGCAGCGGTGAACATCGCGGTGTTGCGCCACAGGCGCTGCACCCGGTCGGGCTCGCTCTCCAGCACTTCCAGGGCGGTGAGCGCGGCCGCCGCGGCGGTAGGCGGGAATCCGACGGTGAGCAGCATCGCGGGAGCGGTGGTGAGTGCTTCGATCAGAATCGCGTTGCCCGCGATGAAACCGCCGCAGCTGCCGAGCGCCTTCGACAGGCTGCCCATCCAGATGTCAACGGCGTCTCCGGGCAGCCCGTAGTGCTCACGTACGCCGTGCCCGTGGGGGCCGAGCACGCCGATGGAGTGGGCCTCGTCCACCATGACTCCGCAGTCGAACTCGCGTGCCACGGAGGCGATTTGGGGCAGCAGGCCGATGTCGCCGTCCATGCTGTAGAGCCCTTCGATCACGACGAGTACCCGATTGAAACGGTCCCGGGATGCGCGCAGAATGCCGCGTAACGAGTCCGGGTCGTTGTGCCGGAACGTCATGACGCGCGCTCCGCCCCACCTGGCGCCGGCAACCACGCTGGCGTGGATGAGTGAGTCGCATACCGCAGCATCACCGTCGTTCAGCAGATATCCGAGAACCCCGGCGTTGGTGAGGAATCCGCTGGTGGCGAGGATCGCCGCCTCGACGTCGTAGATCTCGGCCAGTCGCTGCTCGAGACGGGGATACAACGCGATCTCACCCGAGGTGATGCGGCTGTTCGACGCGGAGGCCCCGTACTGCGCGACCGCATCCTGAACGGCGCGAACCACTTTCGGGTGATGGGCCAGGCCCAGGTAGTTGTAGCCGGCGAAGTTGGTCAGCTGCTGGGCCGGTCCGTCGATGACGGCGGTGTTGTAGCCTTTGCGCTCGAGGAACAGCGGACTGGGCATTCCGGTCAGCTCCCAGATGGCGCGTCTGCGTGAGTTCAGTTCGCAGGCCGACGCCACCAGGGGGTGGTCGGCGAACTGTTGCCGGGTACTGCGCGGGGCCGGCGCCGCCGGACGCGGCAGCGGGCCGGCCGAGGCTCCGTTGCCGCGTCCGGCAAGCAGCCGGCTGGCCATGTCGCGCATCGCCGCTTCGTCGCGCTTGGTGTCGATCATTTCCCAGCTCCCGCGACGATGGTCTCGGCCAGTGCGGCACCGGCTTTGCGCAGGTTGTAGCTGGGTCCGAGCATCAGCGTATTGAGCGACACACCGATCGCCTCGCCGGTGCGGGCGCTGAATTCGACGGCCATCAGCGAGTTCAGACCGAGCTCCATGACGGGGACGTCGATATCGATGGAGTCCGTAGACACGCCCATGACGGTGGCGAGTTGCTCGGCGAGCATGTACCCGAGCACCGCGCCGCGCTCGTCCTCGTCCAGGGCGATCAGGTTGGCCCGCAGCCGGTCCTGGGCGGAGTTCGATTCCGCGGCGGTCGAGATGACCGTCGAGGTGCGCAACAACTGCCGGAAGTGGCCGAACACCGTGTCCAACTGAGACCAGTTGATCGAGATGATCGACGCCCGCCGGACACCGAGTCGCAGTGCTTCTTCCAAATAGATTGGCCCGTCGTCCATTTCGATCGGATCGACACCACAGGCGATCATGTGCCGGGCCAGGTTTTCGTCGGTTGCCATGCCGCCGCCTGTCCCGGACATGTGGCCCCAGCCGATGCACATCGCCGGGCGGCCTTGTTGCGCAATGGAATCGGTGAGGGCCTGCACGGCGAAGTTGGCCGCGGCGTAACCGAATTGCCCGAGCAGTCCGAGCATCGCGCCGGCCGACGAGTAGAACACGAACTGGTCGAGGGTGATCCCCGCGGCCTGCACGGCCGACCACAGCGCGCGCCCTCCGTTGACCTTGACGTCGTAGACCCGCTTGAGGTCGGCAAGGCTCATGTCGGCGATCCGCTGATCGGCGATGGCTCCCGCAGCGTGGAAGATACCGCGCAGCGGACGGCCACCCGACGAGCAGCGGTCCACCAGGGCCGCGACTGCGCGGGCGTCGGTCATGTCGACCAGTTCCTCGGCGACCGTTATTCCGGTGTTGCGCCACCGTGCGATCTGCTTGCGTGCCAGCTCGGTGGTCGCACCACTTCTGCTGGCCAGTACCAGGTGCCGGGCGCCACGCCGCACCAGCCACCGGCCGGTGGCCAGTCCGAAGCCGCCGTGTCCGCCGGTGATCAGATAGCTGGCGTCGGGGTCGGTGACGACGTCGTGCCAAGCGGGCTTCACCGGTGGTGTGTTGTCGGCGAGGCGGAGCGCGACGCGACTGGTCCGGCTGGAGCGGAACACCTCTTCGCAGGCCCGTCCGATGTCGGCGGCATCGAAAACCTCGACCGGCAGTGGCAGATAGATGCCGCTGGCGAATTTCTCGTAGATGTCGGCTTCCCGCTTCAGGCAGGCCTGCGGGTCCCACTTCATGAACCGGTCCATGTCGATCTGGAAATAGCCGAGATTCTTGTCCAGCACCCCCATGTCCAGCGTGCTGTTCCCGTAGATGTCGGCCTTGCCGACTTCGACGATCCGGCCGAACTCGACGACGGCTTCGAAGTTGTGGCGGAGGATCTCGCCCGGTGCGCTGCTGATGATCACGTCCACACCGCGGCCGCCGGTGAGCTCGCGCACGTCGTCGACGAAGTTCAGCGAGCGTGAGTCGATCATGTAATCGGCGCCCGAGCCCAGCGCGAAGGAGCGTCGCTCATTGGTGCTCGCCGTGCCGATAACGGTTGCGCCGCAGAGCTTTGCGATCTGGATCGCGGCCTGCCCGACGCCGCCGGCGGCGCCGTGGATCAGCACGGTCTCGCCCGCCTTCAGCCGGGCCAACTCGAGCAGCGCGTACTCAGCGGTGATGAAAGCGGTCATGCTGGTGCAGAATTCGGGCCGGAACCGGGTCGCAGCGGACTCCGGCAGTTTGATGCACAGTGCCGCATCGGCGATCTGGTAGCGGATGAGCATTCCCCTGGCAGCGGTCGTCACGACGTCGCCGATCTCGAAACCGGCCACCCCGGGTCCGACCCGGGTGATCACTCCGACACCTTCCATGCCCAGGTCGGTGCCGAAATGTGTCCCCTCGAGTTCTCTTTTGCCGAGCAACCCGACGACTTTGATGGCGTCCTTGTAGTTCAGGCCGACGACCTGCATGCGCAGCTCCACTTCGCCGGCCCCGGGCGCCGGGCGGGCACAACTTCGCCAGCCCAGTTCCGACAGGATCCTCGACTTGGGCAGATCGACGGCGAAGTTGGCGTCCGGGTCGGTGAGCGGGTGTTGCTGTGCCATCGACTCAACCCGCTGCGACAGCGTCTGAGTCACGACGACGGCCCACCGTGATCCGTTGCGCAAGATGATCTCGTCGGTCTTGTCCTGGGTGAACGCGCCCGGAACCGACAGCTCGAGCAGCAGTTCGGTGAGCTCGGTGTCGGGCCCCACGTCGATCAACCGCCAGCGCAACCGCGACTGCTCGGCGATCAGGGAGCGCCGCGCCCCCGCCAGGCCGGCGTGGCTGACGTCCGGCGCGGAAACGTCGTTTGGATGCGAAAAAGCCTGCTCGGTAATAAGACTCGCGTAGAAGCCCTCGTCGCCGTGTGCCTCCAGTTCCTCCGGTTGCTCGCCCTTGTTCTCCCGGACGAATCTTTCGGTGGTGATGGCAATCTGCTTCAGCAGCCACAGCGCCGAGCTGTCGTCGGTGGCGCACCCCGCCACGACGCAGACATGTATCTGTGGGAAGTGCCCGGATGCCACCCCCAGCAGGTGCCTCAGTTCGGCGTCGACGTCGGCCGCGTCGGCGCAGTGGTACAGGGTGGCGTGCGAAAGCGCCTCGGCCAGCTGCCGGGCCCGTGGGCTGGGCTCGTCACCGAGGGCCAACACCAACGTCGCAGTGTGCTCGGGGGACGGCAGGGTCGCGATGTCCAGCTCGTCACACAGCTCCCACACCTCCTCGTAGAAGAGCGGATCGAGACGGTCGATCGGCTCCTGCCCGGGCGTGATGGACCCGAAGCGCACCCCCGACAGTTGGGCGCACGCCATACGCTGCGAGTCCAGAATCGCGATGTCCGCGCGCAGCGGATCGTTCGGATCCGCCGTGGTGATCACCTCGACGCAGTCGGGGAACGGGCCGAATACCCGCACCACGTCGACGCCGATCGGCACGATGGTGCCCAGCGTGCGCCCGACGGACTGTTCGATGAGTGGCGAAATGGTGTGCAACGCAGCGTCGATGACGCCGGGGTGCGCTAGGTGCCGGGTGCCCTCATCCGGTCGCGCGTCCACGGTGCCGACGGCCTGAGTGAGGTTCGCGCGCAACGACGTGACGCGCCGAAAGCTCGGACCGTAGGTCATGCCGTTGCCGGCCATCGCGGCATACAGGTCGCCGGGATCGATGGCGGTCATGTCGGCGGCATCGGGGACGTGATGCTTGGTGGGCAAACACTTTCCGTCGACCAGGCGGCCGGTGGCGTGGGTGGTCCAGGTCCTGCCGGTGGCCGCGCGAGACCGGATGGTGAAGCGGCGACTGGCCTCGTCGAGTTCGGTGCGCAGGATAGCGCCGTCGGCCGGATCGAAGAACAGCGGAGCGGCAAAGCGGATGTCCTCGACAATCGCAGATCTCAGTCCGCTGCGGGCGGCTGCCGCGCTCAGTGCGGCATCCACGTACGCCATGCCGGGCAGCAGACACACGCCGTTGACCACGTGATCGGTCAGCCACGGGAGTACCTGCCCGCTGACGTGGAGTTCCCATGCGGCCGGATGGTCGAGGTCCGGGTCTCCCAGCATCGAAAAGCTGTCCTCGGTGCCGAATTTCATCTGCGTGAATTCGGGCAGTTCGTCGCGCAGGCGCTGGCGCTGCCAGGGATACCGGGGCAGCTCGACGTGCGGGGTCACTGTCCTGCACAGGTCCGTGGCGTCGAGTGCGCCGGCGGTGTACAAGTCGGCGAGCGCCTGACGGATGCTCTCGGCATCGGGCTCGTTGCGGCGCAGGGTCGGGATCGCGGCGCCCGGTTCGTGAGTCTTGAGCAGCAGTTCGCGGATGTTCGCCGACAGCGCCGGGTGCGGACCGACCTCGAGAAAGGTGCGGTGGCCCGCAGCCATCAGTGCCTTGACGGTGTCGGCGAAGCGGACCGGCCGGCGCACGTTGGCACACCAGTACTCGGCGTCCAGCCCACTGGTGACCGCTGCCGCGGTGACCGTGGAGTAGAGCGGGACGGTGGGCTGTTGCGGCGCGAGAACACCTAACTCCGAACGTAATTCGGCGAGTATCGGGTCCATCCGGTGACTGTGGTAGGGAACCTCCACGCGCAGCAGGCGATTGAAGACGCCTCGCTCGGTGAGGATCTGAGCGAGAGCCTGCAGCTCACTGACTACGCCGGCGACCGTCACCGCCGAGGGGCCGTTGATGGCCGCGACGTCGATGCGCATGTCAGCGCCGAGCAGCGGTTCCAGCTCGCTGTAGGGCAAACCGACGGCGAGCATGCCGCCGGTCCCGGCCGTGGTCGCCTGCAACCGGGCACGGTGATAGGTCACCAGCAAGGCGTCGTGCAGGGACAACGCACCCGCCAGATATGCGGCCGGCACTTCACCCATGCTGTGCCCGACCAGTGCGCTGGGTGTGATGCCGAACTGGGCCAGCTCGCGAGTCAGTGCCACCTGAAGCAGAAAGGTCGTCGGTTGCGCGATCGCCGTGGACGTGATCCGGGATTCGTTTTCGGGGCGCGACAACTCTGCCACGATCGACCAGTCGGCGATGTCCTGGAAGGCCTCGTCGATGCGGGCGGCTTCGGCCGCGAACACGCCACCCGCGGTGAGCAGGTCGCGGCCCATGGCCCACCACTGCGTACCCATTCCGGAGAAGACGAAGACCAGCCCCGCGGAATTGTCCACCACCGAACCGACCGGGGCGCCGCCGCTGCCCACCTGCCGCAGCCGCTCGGACAGATCCGCCGGATCGGAAAACGTCACCGCCGCCCGATGGCGTTGGTGCGCGCGGCGATTCCATGCGGCCTCGATGAGCTCGCCGGGAGCCGCGCCCGCCTCGAGCAGGTCGGCGTAGGCACCCGCGAGGGCGCGCGTCGCCGCCTCGCTACGTGCTGAGATCGGAAACACACCGGCTGTTCGGCGGGTGGTGGGAGCGGCCGGTGCGGGCGGCGCCGGGCGTGCCTCCGGTGCGGCGAGGATCACATGGGCATTGGTGCCGCCGTATCCGAAACCGTTGACGGCGACCGCCATCCGGTCGATGGACGCATCGAGCGCCTCCGGTTCGACCTGGATGGACAACCGCAGGTCGTCGAACGGGATCTCCGGATTGGGATCGTCGAACCAGCCCTGCGGCGGCAGCGTCCGGTGGTAGATGGCCAGCGCGCCTTTGATCACACCCGCGATGCCGGAGGCCGCTTCGGTGTGTCCGAGGGTGGCTTTCAGCGAGCCCACCGACAGTGGCCTGGTGCGGCCGTCCGCACACCCGTACACGCGCCCCAGCGCGCTCAACTCGATCGGGTCGCCGACCGGTGTTCCGGTGCCGTGCGCCTCGACATAGGTGACCTGGTGCGGGGCCAGGCCGGATCGGGCGCAGACCAAACGCGCCAGTGCCTCCTGCGAATCACCGTTCGGAACGGTGATGGCGGTGGTGTGGCCGTCCTGATTGCTCCCCGTCGCCTCCACGACCGCATAGATCCGGTCGCCGTCGCGTACGGCGTCCTCGAGCCTGCGCAATACAACCATGCCGGCGCCCTCGCCGCGGCCGTAGCCGTCGGCGTGGGCCGAGAACGGTTTGCTGCGGCCGTCCGCCGCCAGGAAGCCGCCCTTGCACATCGACACGAAGGTTTCCGGCTGCAGCATGAGGTTGACGCCACCTGCCAGAGCCATCTCGCAGTCGCCGTTGGCGATCCCCTGGCACGCCAGATGAAAAGCGACCAGCGACGACGAGCACGCGGTGTCGATGGTCAGGGCGGGGCCCACGAGGTTGAGCGCGTAGGCGAGCCGGTTGGACAGCATGGTGAACGAGGCGGCCGTCGAGGTGTTCATGTCGATGTGCGGGAGCGCGGCCGCGGCCATGGTGGACACCGAGAAGTCGACGTTGAATGCGCCGACGTAGACGCCGACCGCCTCACCAGCCAGCCGGCCGGCCACACCCGCATCGTCAGCCGCTTCCCAGGCGACCTCCATGATCAGGCGCTGCTGCGGGTCCATGCTGGTCGCCTCGCGTGGTGAGATGCCGAAGAACTCCGGGTCGAACTCCCACGGATCGGTGTGCAGGAACGCGCCGCGCTTGGTGTACATCGCCCCGGCGGCACCCTTGTCCGGGTCGTAGAAGCGCCTGTAGTCCCAGCGATCGGCCGGGATGTCGACAATGGCATCGTCCTTTTTGTTGACGACAAAATCCCAGAAAGATTGCGGTGAATCCACACCGCCGGCGTAGCGACATCCGATTCCGACGATCGCGATTCGGCTCATCGGCCAACTCCTCAGGCTGAAAGACAGTGATAAACAATTAAAAGAAAGTCATAGGCGCGCACGATGGTTCGAATAGAACCGCGCAAGAAATGAAGGGCGTCGCGCCGGAAAGTTCGCGCAAAGTCCTACGCAGAGATGTGATCAGGCGGCGTGCTGATTTCCCGCCGGGTGAGAAAAGGCTGACTCATATTCAAACAAGCGTCATTGCGGGTCTCCTCCTCGATCGGGAGAGTGAGAGAAAGATGCAGTATGCAATTGTTCTTAGCGGCAA
This sequence comes from Mycobacterium sp., assembly GCA_003987775.1. Taxonomy (GTDB): domain Bacteria; phylum Actinomycetota; class Actinomycetes; order Mycobacteriales; family Mycobacteriaceae; genus Mycobacterium. The sequence goes on along the minus strand of RXJD01000007.1, from coordinate 92,759 downwards.
GTGTAACCACGATCACTCTTGAGGTCAACCCTGGTTGACATATTGATCTGGGGTGGTGCGGGCGGTCTGCGACGGTTCGGCAAAGGCGAGATGCGCTGTCGGGCAGCCGACTTCGCGCCGGGTCAGCCTGCGGGAGCGAGCGGCACGTTCGGGGCGGCCGGCACGTCCGGGCGGTTCGTGCTGAACCGCAGCCAGTCGTCGGCGATCTTGCCGTGCCTGATCAGCCGAAGATCGCGCAGGTAACTGTGGTTGACCCGCCACGGGCTGCGCGAGCCTTGCCTGGGCATCCAATCCAGCACGCGCAGCACATAACCCGGCGTGAAGTCCTCAATGAACGGCCGCTCCTCCACGCCGGCACCCGGGTGCTCGGCCACCACGGTTGTCAGGCCGGAGGTGTCCAGGTGGGTCAGCAATCGGCAGATGAACTCCGACACCAGCTCGACCCGCAGGGTCCAGGACGCATTGGTGTAGCCGAACGCGAACGCCAGGTTGGGCACACCCGAGAGCATCGCCCCTTTGTAGGTCATGGTGCGGGCGAGGTCGACGGGCCGGCCGTCGATGCTGACCGTCGCGCCCCCGAAGAGCTGCAGGTTCAGGCCCGTGGCCGTCACGATGATGTCTGCCGGCAGCTCACGCCCCGAATCGAGCAGGATGCCGGTGGCGGTGAACCGTGTGACGGTATCGGTGACCACCTCGGTCCGTCCCTGCCGGATGGTGCGGAACAGATCGCCGTTGGGCGCCACGCACAGCCGCTGATCCCACGGATTGTATTGCGGGCCAAAGTGTTTTTCCACGTCATAACCCTGGGGAAGCTGCCGGCGGGCCTGCTTGATCAGTCGTGCCCGCATCCGTTGCGGCCACCGCCGGCAGGCCCGGTACAACGCCGCCTGCCGCAGGATGTTTCTCCACCGGACGGCGGCGTAGGCAGCGCCCTGCGGCAGCCGGCGATTCAGCATGTCGGCGACGACGTCCCGTTCCGGCTCGGCTACGACGTAGGTCGGGGAGCGTTGCAGCATCGTCACGTGTTCCGCGCCCGAATCGGCAAGTGCCGGAACCAGAGTGACGGCGGTGGCACCGCTGCCGACGACCACCACCCGCTTGCCGGCGTAGTCGAGTTCTGCCGGCCAGTGCTGCGGGTGGATGATCGGTCCGCGGAAGGCCTGCGAACCCGGGAAGTTGGGGGAGTGGCCCTGCTCGTGGCTGTAATACCCGGTGCAGACGATCAGAAACGAGCAGGAGATCGTCACGGAGGAGGCGATCCTGCTTCCGGTGTTCAACTGCTCGGCGCGCAGCACCCAACGGCTCTCCGCGCTCCGCCAGTCCGTCCTGATGACCCTGTGGTTGAAGCGGATTCGCTTGTCGATACCCCACTCGGCCGCCGTATGGCCGACGTAGTCGCGTATGGGTTCGCCGCCGGCGATGGCCCGGCCGGCCCACGGCTGGAAGTGAAAGCCCAGCGTGTACATGTCGGTGTCGGCGCGGACGCCCGGATAGCGGAACAAATCCCACGTACCGCCGAGTCGGTCGCGCTGTTCCAGGATGGCGTAGGTTTTCCCCGGGCATTGATTCTGGAGGTGCCAGGCCGCGCTGATTCCGGAAATGCCGGCCCCCAGAATGATTACGTCAAGGTGCTCGGTCATTCGCGCATGCTATCAACGCCAGGCGCACTCGGCGCCTTCAAAAATGCTGGGTAATTCCTGTGATTTCTCCCGAGGCTTTGACGCTAATCCGGAGCCGGCAATACATTTGATCGAGAATTCTTTCGATCAATCCGTCCCCAATCTTGGCGGGAACACCATTCATGCTGCAGCGAATAGCGATTCTGGCGACGACGGTGCCACGGCGCATCCTCGCCGTCGTCGCCCTGGTAATGATCGGCGCCGCCATGTTCGGCATTCCGGTGATCGACCGCCTGTCCGCGGGTGGATTCGAAGACCCGAACTCGCAGTCGGCGCACGCCAGTTCATTGCTGACCGGCACGTTCGGCCAGAGTGACCAGCAGTTGCTGGTGACGGTGACCGATCCGCAGGGCGCCTTCAGTTCAACGGCCCGCGCAGCGGCACAAGCCATCGTCGGAAAGCTGCGTGCGTCGCCGTATGTGCTCAGCGTCGCCTCGCCGTGGACCCAGCCGGCACCGGCGGGGATGGTGAGCAGGGACGGCAGGACCGGTCTGATCGTCGCCAACCTCGCGGGCGGGGAGAACGGGGCCCAGAAGTACGCGAAGCGACTGGCCGGTGAGGTGGTCACCGGCCAGACCGGCGTCGTCGTCCGTGTCGGCGGCAGCGCGATGATCTACGCCCAGGTCAACGACCGCACCACCAGCGACCTGTTGCGCATGGAGCTCATCGCTATTCCGCTCAGCTTCGTCGTGCTGGTGTGGGCCTTCGGCGGGTTGCTCGCCGCCGCGGTGCCCGTCGCCGTCGGGTTGTTCTCGATCCTGGGGTCGCTCTCGGTGCTTCGGTTGATCACCTACGCCACCGATGTGTCCGTTTACGCGCTGAACCTCACCATGGCGATGGGCCTTGCACTGGCGATCGACTACACCTTGCTGATCATCAGCCGCTACCGCGAGGAGATCGCCGGGGGCTCGCCCTGCGATGAGGCGATCCGGCGCACCGTTTCGACCGCCGGCCGCACGGTGTTGTTCTCCTCGATCACGGTCGCCCTGTCGATGTCGGCCCTGGCGCTGTTTCCGATGTACTACCTGCGGTCGTTCGCCTACGCCGGGATCGCCACGGTGGCATTCGCGGCGGCCAGTGCGATCATCGCGGCACCGGCGGCGATTGCCGTGCTCGGCGACCGCTTGGATGCGCTGGACTTACGGCGGCGCTGCGGGCGGCCCGACCCCGGGCAACGTCGCGTCGAACGGCTTTTCTGGTATCGGACAAGCAGATTCGTCCGGCGTTTCGCGGTGCCGGCGGGGCTGGCCGTCGTTGCGCTGCTACTGCTGCTCGGCGCGCCGTTTCTGCATGCGCGCTGGGGCTACCCGGACGAGCGGGTGCTCCCGGTGTCGGCCTCGTCGCGTCAGGTGGGTGACCAGTTGCGCCGCGAGTTCACCGATGACAGTGCGAAATCCATTCAAGTGGTGATCCCCGATGCCGACGGCATTTCCCCGGGTGAACTCGGCCGGTACGCCGCCGCGCTGTCGAAGGTCGACGATGTCCTGGACGTCTCGGCGCCGCAGGGCACCTACATCGGCGGCCGCATGGCCGGGCCGGCGGACGCACCGGCCGGCGTTTCGGGCGGTAGCGCATTCCTGACCGTGAACAGCAGGGCGCCGCTGTACTCGCGCGTCTCCGACGCCCAGCTCGACGCGTTGCACGCGGTACGGCCACCACTAGCGCGCGCGGTCGAGTTCGGTGGCTTGGCCCAGACGAATCGCGACAGCGTGGACGCCGTCCGGGCCCGGATGGGGTGGGTGCTCGGGTTCATCGCCGTCGTCACCTTCACGCTGCTGTTCCTGCTGACCGGAAGTGTGGTGCTGCCGGTCAAGGCGATCGCCCTGAACTTCCTGTCGTTGACGGCCGTGTTCGGTGCGCTGGTCTGGGTGTTTCAGGAAGGACATCTCGCAGGTCTGGGCACGACCTGTACCGGCACGTTGGTCGCCAACCTGGCCGTGCTGCTGTTCTGCATCGCGTTCGGACTGTCGATGGACTACGAAGTTTTCCTGATCGCGCGGATCCGCGAGTACTGGTGCGAGTCGGCGCGCGCACTGCCGGGGCCGGCCCGGCGCGCCGCAAACGACGAGAGCGTCACCCTCGGGATCGCTCACACCGGTCGCGTGATCACCACGGCGGCGTTGATCATGGCGATCAGTTTCGCCGCCCTCACGACCGCCGAAGTCTCGTTCATGCGGATGTTCGGGCTGGGGCTGACGATCGCGGTACTGGTCGACGCCACCGTGGTGCGAATGGTCCTGGTCCCGGCGTTCATGTACCTGATGGGGCAGTGGAACTGGTGGGCGCCGGCGCCGCTGGCGCGGCTGCACCGGCGCATCGGGATCAGCGAATCGGCGCGGTCGCCCCGGGGGCGGCCACTACTCCGGACTGCTTGGCCCCGGGCCGATGTTCCGGGCCGGCCGAGTGCGTAGGTCGTGCACGTAATCGGCTGGCGCACCGGCTATTTCGGCGGCGTCGGCCATGACACCCAGATACTGCGCGGACGGCAGGCCGCCTTCCCAGCCGTCCAGCACGTACAGCCAGGCCAGCACCGGGTCGATGTCGGTGTCGGAGGATTCGCGCTCCACCCGGCAGCGGATCTTCTTGTGGACGCCGAACTCGGAGCCCTCCCACCGGTCCAGGTTCATCTCGTCGGACGGCGTCATGTCGTACAGCACCACGAACACCCGCGAATCCGGGTCTTCCACGATGGTGGCCAGCGCGCCTTCCCAGCCGATGTCCTCGCCGCCGAACGTCAGCCGCCACCCCGGTAACCAGCCAGTTCCCGCCATCGGCGAGTGGGGTGCACGCTTGAGCATCTGCTCGGGATGCATGTTCGACCCGTAGGCGGCGTAGAGCGGCACGGGAAAAGCTTAAACTCCGCCCTGCGGAGTGCATCCTCGTCGGGCTAGGTTATGGGCTGTGGTGACCCGCATCGTGATCCTCGGTGGAGGCCCGGCCGGCTACGAAGCGGCCCTGGTGGCCGCCAACGCAAAGCCCGACGACGTCGACGTCACCATCATCGATTCCGATGGTGTCGGCGGCGCGGCCGTCTTGGACGACTGTGTGCCGTCCAAGACGTTCATCGCCTCCACCTGGCTGCGCACCGAGTTGCGCCGCGCGCCGCGGCTTGGCTTCGAAATCGACATCGACGACGCCAAGATCGACCTGCCGCAGATCCACGCCCGGGTCCGCAGGCTTGCCTCCGAGCAGTCGGCAGACATCGCCGAACAACTACGGGCCGTGGGCGTCAAGCTGGTGCAGGGCCGCGGCGAACTCGTCGACCCCACGCCAGGCCTGGCCCGGCATCGCCTCAAAGCCACCGCCCCGGACGGCACCGTCACCGAGCACGACGCCGATTTCGTGCTGATCGCCACCGGAGCCAGCCCGCGCATCCTGCCGTCCGCCCAACCCGACGGCGAACGCATCCTCACCTGGCGCCAGCTCTACGGGCTCACCGAGCTGCCGGAACACCTCATCGTGGTGGGCTCCGGGGTCACTGGCGCCGAATTCGTGCACGCCTACACCGAGCTCGGCGTGCAGGTGTCGGTGGCGGCCAGCCGGGACCGGGTGCTGCCCTACGAGGACGCCGACGCCGCCGCCGTGCTGGAGGAGTCCTTCGCCGAACGCGGCGTCAACCTGTTCAAGAACGCCCGCGCCGAGTCGGTCACCCGCACCGATGACGGCGTCCTGGTCACCATGACCGACGGCCGCACCATCGAGGGCAGCCACGCCCTGATGACCATCGGGTCGATCCCCAACACCGCCGGCCTGGGGCTGGAACGCGTCGGGATCGACCTGGGGCCCGGCGACTACCTCAAGGTGGACCGGGTGTCGCGCACGTCGGTGCCCGGCATCTATGCGGCCGGCGACTGCACCGGTCTGCTGCTGCTGGCCTCGGTCGCGGCCATGCAGGGCCGCATCGCGATGTACCACGCGCTGGGCGAGGGCGTGAACCCGATCCGCCTGCGCACAGTGGCGGCGACGGTCTTCACCAGGCCCGAGATCGCCGCAGTCGGCGTGCCGCAGTCGGCGATCGACGACGGCGAGTTCAGCGCGCGGACCATCATGCTGCCGCTGCACACCAACGCGCGGGCCAAGATGTCGGGGCTGCGGCAGGGTTTCGTCAAGATCTTCTGCCGCAAGTCCACCGGCGTCGTCATCGGCGGCGTGGTGGTGGCCCCGATCGCCTCGGAGCTGATCCTGCCGATCGCGGTCGCCGTGACCAACCGCATCACCGTCAACGAGCTGGCGCAGACGCTCGCCGTTTACCCCTCGTTGTCCGGTTCGATCACCGAAGCGGCGCGGCGGCTGATGGCGCACGACGATCTGGACTGAAGTCCGACTCAACAAACGCCTGACGAACTAGCCTGGGTACGCACGCCTACCGACAAGTAACCGACAGGAGTCCTTCGTCGTGAGCAACCCGAGCAACGACAGCGAGCCGACCTGGTCCGAGGGGTCGCTGGGACCCCAGCAGCGCGCACAGGCATGGGAGCGCCTGGGCAGCGAGCAGTTCGACGTGGTGGTGATCGGCGGCGGCGTGGTGGGCTCGGGGTGTGCGCTGGACGCCGCCACCCGCGGGCTCAAGGTGGCACTGGTCGAGGCCCGGGATCTGGCGTCGGGCACGTCCAGTCGCTCGTCGAAGATGTTCCACGGCGGCCTGCGCTACCTCGAACAACTCGAGTTCGGCCTGGTGCGCGAGGCGCTGTTCGAACGCGAACTGTCCCTGACCACGCTGGCGCCGCATCTGGTCAAGCCGCTGCCGTTCCTGTTCCCGCTGACCAAGCGCTGGTGGGAGCGGCCCTACATCGCCGCCGGCATCTTCCTCTATGACCAGCTCGGCGGCGCGAAATCCGTTCCGGCGCAAAAGCATCTGACCCGCGCCGGCGCACTGCGGCTGAGTCCCGGCCTCAAGCGCAGCGCCCTGATCGGCGGCATCCGCTACTACGACACCGTCGTCGACGACGCCCGGCACACCATGACGGTGGCGCGCACCGCCGCCCACTACGGCGCGGTGGTCCGGTGCTCCACCCAGGTGGTCGCGCTGCTGCGCGAGGGCGACCGGGTGACCGGCGTGCGGGTGCGCGACTCCGAGGACGGCTCCATCACCGAGGTCCGCGGCCACGTCGTGGTCAACGCGACCGGGGTGTGGACCGACGAGATCCAGGCGCTGTCCAAACAGCGCGGACGCTTCCAGGTGCGGGCCTCCAAGGGCGTCCACGTCGTGGTGCCGCGCGACCGCATCGTCAGCGACGTCGCGATGATCCTGCGCACCGAGAAGTCGGTCATGTTCATCATCCCGTGGGGCAGCCACTGGATCATCGGTACCACCGACACCGACTGGAACCTCGACCTGGCGCACCCGGCCGCCACCAAGGCCGACATCGACTACATCCTGACCACCGTCAACGCCGTGCTGGCCACCCCGCTGACGCACGCCGACATCGACGGTGTGTACGCCGGCCTGCGCCCGCTGCTGGCGGGGGAGAGCGACGAGACCTCCAAGCTCTCCCGCGAGCACGCTGTGGCGGTGCCGGCGGCCGGCCTGGTGGCCATCGCGGGCGGCAAGTACACCACCTACCGCGTGATGGCGGCCGACGCGATCGACGCCGCGGTGCAGTTCATCCCGACCAGAGTCGCGCCGTCCATCACCGAGAAGGTGAGCCTGCTGGGCGCCGACGGGTACTTCGCGCTGATCAACCAGGTCGAGCACGTCGGCGAGCGGGTCGGACTGCACCCCTACCGGGTCCGGCATCTGCTGGACCGCTACGGCTCGATGATGGACGACGTGCTGGCGCTGGCGGCCGGCCGCCCCGAACTGCTCAGCCCCATCAAGGATGCGCCCGGCTACCTCAAGGTGGAGGCCGTCTACGCGGTCGCCGCCGAGGGGGCACTGCACCTCGAGGACATTCTGGCGCGGCGGATGCGCATCTCCATCGAGTACTCGCACCGCGGCGTCGACTGTGCCCGCGAGGTGGCCGACCTCGTCGCACCGGTGCTGGGCTGGAGCGCGCAGGACGTCGACCGCGAGGTGGCCAACTACAAGGCGCGGGTGGAGGCCGAGGTGCTCTCGCAGGCGCAGCCCGACGACGTCTCGGCCGACGAGTTACGGGCCAGCGCACCCGAGGCGCGCGCCGAAATCCTCGAGCCGGTACCGCTCAACTGAGGACTCACGTCCCTAGCATCTGTCGGTGGCCCGGGTGAGCATGGGGGCGTGAAGAAACGCTCCGTGAGTGCGGTGCTCGGAGGCGGCATAGCCGGGTTGGCCGGCTGGGACCTCTGGCAGCGCCGGCACACCATCCTGCGCAACTATCCGATCGTCGGCCACCTGCGGTTCGTCCTGGAGGCGGTCGGCCCGGAGCTGCGGCAGTACATCGTCACCGACAACAACGCGGAGAAGCCGTTCAGCCGCGACCAGCGGCGCTGGGTGTACACCTCGTCGAAGATGAGCAACCGGTACTTCGGCTTCGGCACCGACAACGACCTGGAACGCGCCCACAACTACCCGATCATCAAGCATGCGGCGTTTCCGGTGTCGGCCCCGGACGGCGACCCCGGCCACCCCGACCCGAAGGTGCCGCTGCCGGCCGGCAAGGTGCTTGGCGGAGCGCGCAAGCGCGCCAAGGCATTTCGGCCACCATCGTTGGTCAACGTCTCGGGGATGAGCTTCGGCGCGCTGGGCGGCGCCGCGATCACATCGCTGAATCAGGGCGTCGCAATGGCCGGGGCCATGCAGAGCACCGGTGAGGGCGGGGTGTCGCCGTACCACCGCAACGGCGGCGACCTCATCTGGCAGATCGGCACCGGCTATTTCGGCTGCCGCAACGAGGACGGCACCTTCAGCCTGCCCCGCCTGGTCGACGAGGTGGCCGCGACGCCGTCGATCCGGGCCATCGAGATCAAGCTCAGCCAGGGCGCCAAACCGGGGCTGGGCGGCATGCTGCCCGGCGCCAAGGTCACCGAGGAGATCGCCAAGATCCGCGGTATCGCACCAGGGGTGGACTGCAAGAGCCCGGCCGGGCACTCGGCGTTCCACGATGTGGACGGCCTGCTGGAGTTCGTCGAGACGATCGCCGCGGCGACGGGACTGCCGGTGGGAATCAAGTCGGCGGTCGGGGAGGACGGGTTCTGGCCGGAGTTGGCCGCGCGGATGGCGCGCACCGGCCGGGGTGTGGACTTCGTGACGGTGGACGGGGGCGAGGGCGGTACCGGCGCGGCGCCGCTGGTATTCAGCGACCACGTCGCGCTGCCGTTCAAGTGGGCCTTCCCGCGGGTGTACCGCGCCTTCGCCGAACAGGGTCTGCAGCACGACGTCGTTTTCGTCGGGTCGGGCAAACTCGGCATTCCGGAGAACGCGCTGCTGGCCCTGGCGCTGGGCTGCGACATGATCAACGTCGGGCGCACGGCGATGTTCGCCATCGGCTGCATTCAGGCCCAGCGTTGCCACACAGGACGCTGCCCGACCGGAGTCGCGACGCAGTCGGCCTGGCTACAGCACGGGCTGGATCCGGCGCTGAAGTCGGTCCGCTGCGCCAACTACCTGGCCACCCTGCGCTTCGAGCTGATGTGTCTGGCCCGGGCCTGCGGCCACGTGCACCCCGCGCTGGTTCCGCTGAACGCCATCGAGGTGCTCGATGTCGACCTGCAGTCGGCCCGGGCTGAAGAGTTGTTCGACTACAAGCCCGACTGGGGGCTGCCCGGACCGGCCGACGTCGAGGCGATCACGGCATTGCAGACAACGCGCACCAACTGAGGCTGGGTCACGCCGGGCATTGTGCACTGCCGGCTGCCCAGAAATCGTGCACATTGCACATATAGATACTCGGTGATCTTGGGTATAAACAATTGCAACGAATGCAGCGGCCCAATTAGGTTCCGATTATTAATGCCGCGCATAATTGCGCTTCAGCTGGCCGATAATTCGCGCCAGCACTGCCATGTCGAACTCATATCAGCTGTTCAGAAGCCTAACTTGGTGCTCGAACGTCCGTAGTTCAGACATTTTGTGCGGAGCTTTGAATTTCCCGGAAACGCCGCGATCGGGAATGCTCATCGGGTTATAGTCAGGTAATTCCCCGCGGCCTACGCCGCTTGCTGGTTTCCCGATGTATTCGAAGAGGCATCAGATGACATACGTATCTATTTCCCCGGAAATCGTGGCTTCAGCGGCCGCCGACATCGAGAGCATCGGCGAAACGCTGGCGCGTGTCCACACGGCCGTGGCCGGACCGACGACGAGTGTGGTCAGCGCGGCAGCCGACGAGGTGTCTACCGCCATTGCGGCACTCTTTTCTCAGCACGCTGTGGACTACCGCGTGCTGGCTGCGCAGGCGGCAACGTTTCATGAGCAACTGACCCGCACTCTGGTGGTCAGCGGGAACTCTTACGCCGCAGCCGAAGCGGCCGCCGCGTCACCCCTGGAGGCCTTTGAACAGGGCGTGCTCGGAGTGATCAACGCACCGACCAATGCCCTGTTCGGTCGTCCGCTGATTGGTGATGGTGCCAACGGCGCCGTCGGCACCGGTCAGGCCGGTGGGGCCGGCGGCTTCCTCCTCGGCAACGGCGGCAGTGGCGGTTCCGGAGCACCCGGCCAGGCCGGTGGAGCCGGGGGTTCGGCGGGCCTGATCGGCAACGGCGGGGCGGGCGGCGCCGGCGGATCGGGGGCCGGCGGCGGCGCCGGTGGTACCGGCGGAATCTTGTTCGGCAATGGCGGCAGTGGCGGGACCGGTGCGTTCGGCCAGTCCGGCGGGGCCGGCGGATCGGCGACGCTCTTCGGCCACGGCGGAGCGGGCGGGGCCGGTGGAATGGGCGCGGCCGGCGGAGTCAGTACCAACGGCGGAGCCGGCGGCAACGGCGGCGCCGGCGGAGCCGGCGGTCTGTTAGCCGGCAGCGGCGGAGCCGGTGGGGCCGGTGGGATGGGCGGAACCGGTGCGACCGGGGGACAAGGTGGTAATGGCGGTCTCGGCGGGGCCAACAGGTCGATTGCGGGCTGGGCCGGTGGCGCCGGCGGGCTGGGCGGTGACGGTGGCAGCGGTCTGGCGGGCGCCGACGGTACCGCCGGCGGTGGCACCGGCGGAACTGGTGGCCTCGGGGGTAACGGTGGCGTCGGCGGAGCCGGCGGCTCCAACACCGGACTGTTCGGCGCGGGCGGGCTGCTGGGTTCCGGCGGCACCGGTGGAGTCGGCGGGGCCGGCGGCAGTGGCGGAACCGGCGGAACCGGCGGGACCGGTGTGGGCCACGGGGTAATTGGCGGCACCGGCGGCGACGGCGGCGTCGGCGGTAACTCGGGTGCCGGCGGAGCCGGCGGCGCTGGCGGGTTCCTGGGAACCACCGGTCTGGCAGGCCACGCGGGAGTCGGCGGCCAGGGCGGAACCGGCGGGACGGGTGGGGCAGGCGACTCCGGTGTCGCCGGCAGCAAGGGCGGCGCGACCGGTGGGGCCGGATTGAGCGGCGGCGCCGGTGGACGAGGGGGTGTCGGCGGCAGCGCCGCCGACGCCAGCGGCGTCAACGGCGCCGGCGGAACGGGCGGCCGGGGAGGCATCGGTGGGGACGGCGGGAAAGCGGGCCCTGACCTGGGCCTGGGAGCCGGGAACGGCGGCGACGGTGGAGCCGGTGGCAAGGGTGGCACCGGCGGCGCAGCCGGAACCGGCCCGGGCGCGGCGGGCAGCGTCGGCAATGGCGGACAGGGTGGTATCGGCGGTCACGGCGGTGCAGGGTCTGCCGGTATCGGCAGCTCCGCAAATGACGGCGGCGCCGGCGGCCGCGGTGGTGCCGGTGGTCAGGGTGGCGATGCCGGCGGTGCCGGCGGCATCACCGGCACGGGCGGGCTCGGTGGCAACGGTGGTGCCGGCGGCGCCGGCGGCAGCGGTTGGAGCTTAGGAGTGGCTGGACTCGGCCCCGGAGGCACCGGCGGAGCGGGTGGCGCAGGTGGTGACGGCGGCGCGGCAGGCACGGTGGGCACCGGTGGAACTGCCGGCAGCGGCGGCACCGGTGGCACCGGCGGTATCGGTGGTCAGGGTGCCGACGGCACCAACGGGATCGCCCAGACGGGTGCTCAAGGCGGACGAGGCGGTGTTGGCGGTGCCGGCGGCAACTCCGGTGGCGCGGGCGGCACCAACGGCGATGGCGGCACCGGCGGCCAAGGCGGGACCGGCGGGACCGGCGGCAGCGGCGTCACGGGCGGACTCGGGGGCGGCGGCGGCCAGGGTGGTGCGGGCGGTGCGGCTGGGACCGGTTCGGGGATAGCGGGCAAGGCGGGCAACGGTGGCCAAGGCGGCACCGGTGGCACCGGTGGTGCCGCTAACGCCGGCAACGCGGCCACCGAGGCCGGTGCGACCGGCGGCGTCGGCGGTACCGGCGGCACCGGCGGCACGGGCGGCGAAGGCGGCGCCGCCGGCGGTGCCACCGGCACCAACGGTGCCGGCGGGACCGGTGGCAAGGGCGGAATCGGCGGAGACGGTGGCAAGGGTGGTCCCGACCTCGGCCTGGGAGCAGGTAAGGGCGGCGACGCCGGTGCCGGCGGCACCGGCGGTACCGGCGGCGCGGCCGGCAGCGGTCCCGGCGCCGCGGGTGCGATGGGTGGCGGTGGTCAGGGCGGCACCGGCGGCAACGGCGGTGCCGGAGCCGCCGGCATCAGCAGTTCCGGACACGACGGCGGCGCCGGCGGCAATGCCGGAGCCGGCGGCCAGGGCGGAAGCGCCGGCGGCGCAACGGGTACCAGGGGCAGCGGCGGTGCCGGTGGCAAGGGCGGTGCCGGCGGTGCTGCCGCCAACGGCTTCAACAGCGTGTTAGGCGACGTCGGCACCGGAGGCACCGGCGGCACCGGCGGACGCGGTGGTGACGGCGGCGCGGTCGGTGCCGTGGGCACCGGCGGAACTGCCGGCAGCGGCGGCACCGGTGGCACCGGCGGAACCGGCGGTGCGGGCGGCAACGGCACGAACGGTACTGGCGATGCCGCCGGCAACGGTGGCCGTGGCGGCACCGGCGGCGCCGGCGGCAACGCCGGTGGCGTGAACGGAAGCAATGGCAGTGGCGGCGCCGGCGGTCAGGGCGGTCAAGGTGGCAACGGCGCTTCTGGAACCGCCGACGTCGGCAGCGGGGGCGGTGCCGGCGGCAAAGCCGGTGCTGGTGGCGTTGGCGGCAACGGCGGCGCAGCCGGCGCAATCGGGCAAGGCGCCAGCGGTGGGGCCGGCGGTCAAGGCGGGCAGGGTGGCACCGGTGGCTCCGGTGCGAACTCGACGTCGAACGTTTCGGGTCAAGGCCGCCAGGGCGGCGGCGGCGGCAACGGGGGTGCCGGTGGGGTCGGCGGGACAGGTGGCTCAGCCGGCATCGGTAGCACCAATGGCGCAGGTGGAGCCGGCGGCGCCGGCGGCGCCGCGGGCAACGGTGGCACCGGCGCCACCGGTCCGACCGGGAGCTTCAGCGGCCGCAACGGCGGTTCCGGCGGCCAAGGTGGCGTCGGCGGCGCCGGCGGCGCCGGCGGGCAGGCGGGCAACGGTGCGGGCGCCGCAGGCGCCGGGGGTGCCGGCGGTCAGGGGGCTGTCGGCGGCCAGGGCGGCCAGGGCGGCACTGCCGGCGTTACCGGAGCCAATGCCGGTGGCAATGGCGGCCAAGGCGGTGCCGGTGGCGCCGGCGGTCAAGGAGCGGCCGGTGTCGCGGGCGGGAGTGCCGGCGCCGGCGGTGCGGCGGGCAGCGGGGGCCAGGGAGGCATCGGCGGCAGCGGCCTCAACACCGGCAACGTCGGTTCCGGCGGCACCGGCGGCACCGGCGGGGTCGGCGGCGTCGGCGGTAATGCCGGCGCGACGAGCGGAAGTGGTGCCGGAGCGCTCGGTGGCAAAGGCGGCAGTGGCGGTAACGGCGGTGCGGCGGGCGCGAGCACCCTCGCGAGCGTCGGCGGCACCGGCGGGAACGGTGGTTCCGGCGGCGTCGGCAGCGCTGGTCAGCTCAGCGCCGGCGGCCCGGGCGGAAAGGGCGGCGCCGGAAACAACGGCGGGTCCGGCGGCGCGGACGGTAATCCTGGGTGAGCTGGGATTGCGCGATAGGCGGCGGGTCAACCCTGCGCAGGTACGCGCGCGTCCATCAACCGGCCGCGCACGATGTGCTCGACGAGGATCGGGACGAACGTCTGCACCGGCGCGTCGATGAACTGTTGCGCGGCCTGTTCGCACCATTGCCTGATCTGCGGGCGCATCGCCGCCGTGCGTTGCTGGTCGCCGCGGCCTTCGTGCTGGGCCAGTTTTTCTGCTACGTCGGCCACCGATCGCGCCACCAGAGAACGGCTCGCGGCGTTGACCTCGTCGTCGGCGCCTGAGCGCGCTTCCTGCAGCGCCTGCTCACCGCTGCGCTCGCCGGTGTCCGGCGGGATGACCTGCAGGCTCAAGTGATGCCCGTCTTGGCCGATCAGAATGATGCTGGCCGGCTCGTCGCCGCTGAAGCCGAGCAGTTCGATAGTGCGACCGCCGATTTCGAGGACCGGGGGAGCGCTGTCCCAGCTGTTGCGGTGGTAGCCGACCATGGCGATCGGGCCCAGCTCGTCGGCCAATGACGTCACCAGGCCGGGCAGTTCGTCGACCAACCGCGTGGACCGCGGCCACCATGCCCCGTCAACGTGTTCAGAGATGGGCCGAAAGGGCTTTATTTCCAACCGAGTTGGTCGCCGCGTCATCAGACTTACGGTACGTTCGTCGTGAGTAGCTCGCGAGCGCAGTGGCCCAACTGTGGGCGAATTTTCGGTTAAGCGCTTGGGGCGAAATTGTTTACGGCGCTGATGACCCCGCGGCGCCGCCAGCAGGTCGGGCAGTCGGGGGAGTCTTGGACCGCGGCGGCGTTGCGCCCCGGCGACCATCCGGCACAAGTGGACGGTCCGGCCCCCTCGGCGTCCGGCGTGACCACCAACCGGGTCCGCGTGTGGTTCAGGTGCGCCTCCCGCGCGCTCGTGGTCGCGCGGATCGTCGCCCAGACCGCGCACTTCGATCCAGGGCGGTACCCACGAGTGATTGGGTGGCCATTCCGGTGCCCTTTGTCACTTGTGCAATCTGGTCAAGTGCGCGAGAGTCCTGCCGTGCCGCCGACATTGATCGCGAACGAGGTTGCCGCGGCTCCTCTTGAGGAAGTCCTGCGCCTGCTGGACTCTTCGCCCGCCGGATTGTCCGGCGCGGAAGCGGCCTCCCGGCTGGCCCGCTACGGCCCGAACGTGGTGCGGACACACCGGGTCAACGCCCTGGCGATCCTGGCTCGGCAACTGCGCAACGCGGTGCTCATCCTGTTGGCGGTCACCGCGACCGTGTCGTTCTTCCTCGGCGACAGCATGCAGGCCCTGATCATCGGCGTGATCCTGCTGGCCAGCACCGGCCTCAGTTTCTTCAACGAGTACCGTGCCGAGAATGCCGCGGCCCGGCTGCATGCCGGGGTCCACCACAACGCCGTGGTGCGCCGCGACGGTGAATTCGTCACCGTCGACGTCACTCAACTTGTTCAAGGTGACGTGATCCGGCTCTCGCTCGGCGAGGCGGTGCCGGCCGATGTCCGGCTGATCGACGTCAGCGGCCTGGAATGTGACGAGAGCATCCTGACCGGGGAATCGACCGGCGAGGAGAAGGCGCCGCAACCAGTGCCGGCCGACACCGCGCTCGCCGACCTGACCGACCTTGCCTTCATGGGCACCATCGTCAGCGCCGGCGAGGCCACCGCGGTGGTGTACGCCACTGGACGCAACGCTGAATTCGGCCGCATCGCAGCGGGTTTGGATACCCGCCAGCCGGAAACGGAGTTCCAGGTCGGGTTACGCCGGTTCTCGTATCTGCTGCTGCAGGTCGCGATAGCGCTGATGGTGGTCATCCTGGCCAGCAATCTGTTGCTGGAAAAGCCGGTTATCGATTCGGTGCTCTTTTCGCTGGCGATCGCGGTCGGCATCACCCCCCAGCTGCTGCCCGCTGTGGTCAGCACCAGCCTGGCAACCGGATCGCGGCAGCTGGCCAAGGCGAAAGTTCTGGTCAAGCGGTTGGTCTGCATCGAAGACCTGGGTGACATCGACATCCTGATCACCGACAAGACCGGCACCCTGACCGAGGGGCGCATCCGGCTGGTCGACACGATCGACCCCACCGGCGCACCGTCGGAATCGGTGCTGCGGCTCGGGTTGCTGGCCACTGACGTCGACCCGGAATCCGGTGGCGCCAGCGCCAATGCGCTCGATGCCGCGCTGTGGGGGGCGCCGCGGGCGCAGCGGCTGGTCGCCGGAGTGCGTCGCATCGCGATGTCGCCCTTCGACCATCAGCGAAGGGCGACCTCGGCACTGGTCGACGGAGTCGACGACGGCGGCCGCCTGCTGATCGTCAAGGGCGCACCCGAACAGGTGCTGACCCGTTGCGGCACAACGCCGGAGGCTGCGGCTGCAACCCTGGCCGGTCTGTTCGGCGCCGGACGCCGTGTGGTCGCGGTCGCCACCAGGCCCGCCGATGACCTCGCCATGATCAGTCCCGAGGACGAGTGCGCCCTGACGCTGGCTGGCTTCCTGGTCTTCGCCGACGAGCCCAAGGCCGCCGCGCGCCGGTCCCTGGCCGCCCTGGCCGGTCTGGGCATCGAACTGAAGATCGCCACCGGCGACAACCCGAGGGTCGCCGAAAAAGTCTGCAGGGATCTGGGTTTGGTGTCCAAAGGCACGGTCACGGGCACCGAGCTGGAGCCGCTGGAAAACGATGACAAGTTCGCCGAGGCGGCCCGCACGCACACCATCTTCGCCCGCATCACTCCCGAGCAGAAGGCGCGGCTGATCGCCACCCTGCGGGGCAGCGGACGTTCGGTGGGATTCCTCGGCGACGGCGTGAACGACGCCCTGGCACTGCATGCCGCCGACGTCGGCATCTCCGTGGACAGCGCCACCGACGTCGCCAAGGATGCTGCCGACGTTCTGTTGCTGGAGAAGGACCTGGGCGTGCTGGCCACCGGGGTGGCCGAGGGGCGGCGCATCTTCGCCAACACCATCAAGTACGTCCTGATGGGCACCTCCAGCAACTTCGGCAACATGTTCAGTGCCGCCGCCGCGTCGGCGCTGCTGCCGTTCCTGCCGATGCTGCCCAGCCAGATCCTGCTGAACAATCTGCTCTACGACAGCTCCCAACTACCGATCGCCACCGACCGCGTCGACGAGGAACAACTGCACGCGCCGTCGCACTGGAACGTGGCATTCATCCGCCGGTTCATGATGATCTTCGGCCCGATCAGTTCGCTGTTCGACTTCATGACCTTCGGGTTGATGCTCGGTGTGCTCGACGCCGGCGCCGTCGAGTTCCGTACCGGTTGGTTCGTGGAATCGCTTGCCACACAGACTCTTATCATCTTCGCGATCCGAACCCGCAAGGTCCCGTTCTTCCGTAGCAGACCCAGCGGACTGCTGACCGCCACCAGCCTGACGGTGGTCGCGATCGGCGTCGCCCTCACCGTGTCCCCGCTGGCCGCAACCCTGGGCTTCACCCCGCTGCCGTGGCAGTTCTTCGCCGCCCTCGGCGGCTTCGTCGTGGTCTACCTGGTTCTGGTGGAACTGGCGAAGGCGATGTTCTACGCCGAACCTATACGCCTGGCCGGCCAGCCCCAGCGCACGCGGGGACGCGCCCACCGGATCCGCCGGCGCGCCGCCCGCTTCCACCACCACCGTGTCTAGCGGATTTCGTCGCGCGCACCCGCGCGGGTGGATAGTCTGCTCGCGATGGAGCCTGCACTGATCGGCGTTCGGGACGCCCTGGGGCCGGTGCGGGTGCGCCTGCGCGGCGGACACGTGCTGTCCGAACTGACCGACCGGTTCGGTGCTCAGGCAGGTGCGAAAGTGCTGGCCGGTGAAGTGGTCGACGCTGACGGCACGGTGATCGGCAGTGAGACCGTGTTGCCCGCCGGGGCCAGCGTGTACCTCTACCGGGATCTGCCCGACGAAGTGCCGGTGCCCTTCGACATCCCGGTGCTGCATCGCGACGACGACATCGTCGTGGTCGACAAACCGCACTTCCTGTCGACCATGCCGCGGGGCCGGCACGTCGCCCAGACCGCGCTGGTGCGGTTGCGCTGCAGCCTGGGCCTTCCCGAGCTGAGTCCGGCCCATCGGCTGGACCGGCTGACCGCGGGAGTGCTGCTGTTCACCACCCGGCGCGAGCTCCGAGGCAGGTATCAGACTCTTTTCGCCCGCGGGCTGGTGTGCAAGACCTATCTGGCGCGGGCCGCCGTCGACCCTGGGCTGGTGCTGCCGCGGGTGGTGCGCAGTCGCATCGTCAAGCGCCGTGGCAACCTGCAGGCGGTGACCGAGCCCGGTGTGCCCAATGCCGAGACCCTGGTCGAGCTCCAGTCGCCGGACGGTCTCTACCGCCTGACCCCGCGGACCGGCCGTACCCACCAACTGCGGTTGCAGATGGCCGAGCTGGGCGTGCCGATTCACGGAGACCCGTTGTACCCCAGAGTGATTCATACCGAAGACCACGACTTCAGCACGCCGCTGCAGTTGTTGGCCCACCGCATCGAGTTCGACGACCCGGTGACCGGGTCGCGTCGCGAGTTCGTCAGCCGCCGAGAGGAAGTCTGGTCATGAGTGAAGACAACGCGCTCGTCATCGTCGCCGGGTATCAGGACATCGACACTGCACGCAGTGACTTCGAGAACCTGACCGGGCGGGCCAACGCCAAGACCTTGCCGTTGCAGGGTGCGGTGCTGGTCGGCAAGGACGCCGACGGCAACGGAGTGCTGCTGGACACCGGCAACAAACTCGGCCGCCGCGGCGCCGCGTGGGGTGCCGGCGCGGGCCTGGCCGTCGGCCTGTTCTCGCCGGCTCTGCTGGCCACCGCCGCGTTCGGCGCCGCGGCCGGCGCCCTGGCGGGCACCTTCGCCCATCACCGCATCACCAGTGGGCTGGGCGACAAGATCGGGGAGGCCCTGTCGGCGGGCAGCGCCCTGATCATCGCCGTGACGCCGGCGCAGGGCCGGCTCGCGGTGGAACAGACGATGGCCGGCTCTCCGATGAAATCGGTTGCCGAGCTCAGCCGTTCGACCCTTCGCGCGCTGGGCTCGGCTTTGGAGGAGGCGATGGGCAAGTTCAACCCCGATCGCACCAAACTGCCGATTCCGCAACGCAATTTCGGTGGCACCATCGGCCGCACCGTTGCCGAGTCGGTCGGTGACTGGACGATCGTTCCCGGTGCCGCAGCACCGGAGGACGCCCCGAACGTGCTGATCGTGCTGATCGACGACGCCGGTTTCGGCGGCCCGGACACGTTCGGCGGCGGCATCAGCACCCCGGCACTGTCCCGGGTGGCCGAAAACGGGTTGGCCTACAACCGCTTTCACGTCACGGCGGTGTGCTCACCGACCCGCGCGGCGCTGTTGACCGGGCGCAACCACCACCGCGTCGGCTTCGGATCGGTCTGCGAATTCCCCGGCCCCTACCCCGGCTACGCCACCGTCAAGCCGCGCAGTTGCGCCGCGCTGCCCCGGATTCTGCGCGACAACGGTTATGTGACAGCCGCTTTCGGCAAGTGGCACCTGACTCCCGACAACGTACAGGGCGCCGCCGGTCCGTTCGACAACTGGCCGCTGGGTTGGGGATTCGACCATTTCTGGGGTTTCCCGAGCGGGGCCGCCGGCCAGTACGACCCGATCATCACGCAGGACAACACGGTCATCGGGATCCCGGAGGCGCCGTCGGCTGACCGGCCGTACTTCTTCCCCGACGACCTCACCGACAAGGCCGTCGAGTGGCTGCATACCGTGCGCGCCCAGAACGCCACCAAGCCCTGGATGATGTACTACGCGACCGGCGCCACCCACGCACCGCACCACGTGTTCAAGGAGTGGGCGGACAAATACCAAGGACAGTTCGACGAGGGCTGGGATGTCTACCGGCAGAAGACATTCGAGCGTCAGAAGCAGCTGGGCATCATTCCGCCCGATGCCGAGCTGACCGAGCGGCCGGACCTTTTCCCGGCCTGGGACAGCCTCACCGACAGCCAGCGCAAGCTGTACGCCCGCCAGATGGAGGTGTTCGCCGGGTTCTCCGAGAACGCGGACTACAACGTCGGCCGGCTGCTCGACGCCATCGACGAACTCGGCGAGTCCGACAACACGATGGTGATCTACATCTGGGGCGACAACGGCGCCAGCATGGAAGGCACCAACACCGGATCCTTCAACGAGATGACCTTCCTCAACGGCCTGGATCTCGACGCCGACCAACAGTTGGCGCTGATCGAGCAGTACGGGGGCATCGAGGCGCTGGGTGACGAGTTCACCGCGCCGCATTTCGCCTCGGGCTGGGCGCACGCCAACAACACGCCGTTCCAGTGGGGCAAGCAGATGGCCAGTCACCTCGGTGGCACCCGCGACCCCATGGTCATCTCCTGGCCGAGCCGCATCCGGCCCGACGGCAAGCTGCGCAGCCAGTTCACCCACTGCATCGACATCGCCCCAACGGTGTTGGAGGCGATCGGTTTACCGGTGCCGACCAGCGTCGACGGCATCGAGCAGGAGCCGATGGACGGCACCAGCTTCCTGGAGAGCCTGCATGACGCGGCGGCCGGCGAGCACCGCACCGTGCAATATTTCGAGATGTTCGGCAGCCGCGCCATTTACAAAGACGGATGGTGGGCATCGACCCGGCTGGATCGGGCGCCGTGGGATCTGTCGCCGGAAACCATGCAGCGCTTCGCGCCCGGCGTCTACGACCCCGACAAAGACGTCTGGGAGCTCTACTACCTGCCCGACGATTTCTCCCAGGCCAACAACATCGTCGCCGACCACCCGGATAAGCTCGCCGAGCTGCAGGAGCTGTGGTGGCAGGAAGCCGAGCGCAACCGGGTGCTGCCGCTACTGGGCGGCCTCGCGGTGATGTTCGGCGATCTGCCGCCGCTCCCGACCACCACGCGGTTCGCTTTCAAGGGCGATGTCCAGAACATCCAGCGCGGCATGGTGCCCCGCATCTACGGCCGCTCCTACGCGATCGAGGCGCGCCTGACGGTGCCCGAGGACGCCCAGGGCGTGATCGTCGCCAACGCCGACTTCATGGGCGGCTTCGCGCTCTGGGTCGACGAACAGCGCCGGCTGCATCACACCTACTCCTTCCTGGGCGTCGAGACCTACCGGCAGGTGTCCACCGAACCGATCCCCACCGGGGAGGTCACCGTCCGCATGCTGTTCGACTCGGCTCAGCCCGTCGTCGGCTCCGGAGGGCGGGTGACGCTGTGGGCCGGCGACCGCCAGATCGGTGAGGGCGAGCTGCCCCAGACGGTCAGCCTGTCGTTCACCTCGTATGCCGGGCTCGACGTCGGGCGTGACAACGGGCTCGTCGTCGACCGTGAGTACGAAGACAAGGCGCCGTACGCGTTCACCGGCACCGTCAAGGAGGTCGTCTTCGACCTGATGCCGGTCGCGCCGGAGACCGAAATGGCGCTGCATGAACATGCCTCGGTGCAGGCCGTCGGGCGCGGGGCCGCTGGTTAGCTGCCGCCGCCCAGCAGGTCGGTGAGGCCGTTCTGGATTCCGGTGTCGATCTGCTCGTTCATGGTGCCGCGGGGCTGGAACGAGGCACTGCCGTCGCAGCTGCAGTTCAGGACACTGAACGGGCTGGGTTCGGCGACGACTGGACTGGCGGTGGCTATCGCGGTGGTCAGGACGACGACCACACTGAACAACACTTTCCTGATCACTCATCACTCCCGGTGATATGCGTATCGAAAGTCTAGGTGTTGCGGCGCCGGCGCCTGGTTACGACTCAGTTAACGTTAACTAATTCGTCTGGTGGTGTCTGGGGCAGTAAGCGGCGATGCTGACACCGACGAAATACCCGGAGTGGTAACCGTCCAGGTTGCTGCTACCCGCCACCTCGTTGGCGACATCGGCCTTCAGTCGACCGGCGTCGAGTTCGTCGCATACCTTGTGCGCGGCCAGTATCGCGGCCTGCGGTGTACCGAAATTGATGGCGTGCGACTGGAGCGCATTGAGGAATTGGTTGTCGACACCGTCGGCGTGGGCGGTCGGCAAGACCGTCGCTGTCACCAGCGTGAGCGCCGCTGCCGGCACGAGAGCGCGTGAGAGTGAGCGGCACAGCGCCATCACTGGGACCTCCCCGCGGACAAGTGCGACGTAACACGATGCTTACATCGCGATCATCGCACGTTACGAAGGGAGATGGGTGCCATCCCCTCGATCGGTGACGGTGGACGGGTGAGTTTTCCAGACCGTGAACCGGTCGCGAACTGGAGCTGAAATCGTCGAATCGGCATGGTGCCGGCCCGCTTTAGAACAAATCTCGGTGCTCCGAACTTGTTAGTGTTCCGCATGATTATGCGTCGGTATCCGTCGAGGAATTGAATTGGACCTCAATCGATTCGGCGCCGGGCTGACGGTGTTGGCCATCGGTGCGGGAATGGTGTCGGCGTGTTCCGGTAACACCGGCGTCAGAGCCTGCGGTGGCCCGCCGACGCTCAAAGCCAGTGGGTCCACCGCACAGGTGAATGCAATGACCCGCTTCGCCAAGGCTTTCGAACAGGCCTGCCCTGGGCACTCGTTGAACTACACCGCCAACGGTTCGGGTGCCGGAATCAGCGAATTCCTGGGAGGCCAAACCGATTTCGCCGGCTCGGATTCCCCGCTAAGCAAGACCGAGTATGAGCGGGCGCAGCAGCGGTGTGGCTCGCCGGTCTGGAACCTGCCGGTGGTGTTCGGGCCGATCGCCATCGCCTACCACCTCAGCGGCGTATCGTCGCTGACGCTGGACGGACCGACCGCGGCCAAGGTGTTCAACGGGGCCGTCACGGCGTGGAACGATCCGGCGATCGCAGCGCTCAACCCGGGCATCGCCCTGCCGGCCGAGCCGATCCGGGTGGTCTTTCGCAGCGACCAGTCCGGCACCTCCGACAACTTCCAGCGATATCTCGACACTGCCGGTAACGACGCGTGGGGCAGGGGCGCGGGAAAGGTGTTCAACGGCGGCGCGGGGGAGGGCGCGGCGGGCAGTGACGGCGTCGCGGCGGCCGTCGCGAACGCCGAAGGTTCGGTCACCTACGTCGAATGGTCGTTCGCCCTGGCCCGGCACCTGGACGTGGCCAGAGTCATCACGTCGGCGGGCCCGGATCCGGTCGGCATCGACGCCACCTCGGTCGGCAAGACGATCTCGGCCGCCTGGTTCATCAGAGAAGGCAACGACCTCGCCTTCGACACGATCTCGTTCTACCGGCCCAATCAGGCCGGCGCCTACCCGATCGTGCTCGCCACCTACGAGATCGTCTGCTCGAAGTATCCCGACCCGCAGCTCGGCGCCGCCGTCAAGGCGTTCCTGCAAAGCGCCACCGGCGCCGGTCAGAACGGCCTGGCCGACAATGGCTACGCGCCCGTGCCCGACGAGTTCCGCTCGCGCCTGTCGGCCGCGGTGGCCGCAGTCTCCTGATCGCGGCGCGCTGACGCGCAATGTTCCTGGGTATTTCCTCTGCCAGACAACGCAATGTTTCGCAAAAATTTACCTGACTTGACATTGTGTATGGCATGGATTTCATCGGACTGCCACCCGAGGTCACCTCGGCGCTGATCCACTCCGGACCGGGAGCGGAACCGCTGCTCGAGGCGTCCTTCGCGTGGCAACGGCTCGGGTACGACTTGGAAGAGTCGATCCGCGCTTACTCTCCGGTGCTGGCGTCGGTGACCGAGGCCTGGCACGGACCGGCGTCGACCGCCATGGTGCAGGCGGTGGGAACGTACCTCACCTGGCTGGGCGGCACCGCGCAGCAGTGTCTGGCGCTGGGCTCCTCGGCGCAGGCCGCCGCGGCTGCCTTCGGGGCTGTGCAGGCTGCGGTGGTGCACCCGTCGGTGATCAGCGCCAACCGGGTCCGGCTCGCTCAACTGCTGGCCACCAACGGCCTGGGCAAGAACGTGGCGGCCATCGCCGAGACCGAGTCGCAGTACGAACGCATGTGGGTCAGCAACGCCGCCGCCATGTACCGGTATCAGGCGGCTTCGGCGCAGGCCCTGCAGCTGCCGCTGTTCACCTCTCCGCCGTCGATCACCACGCCGGAGGGCCCCGCGGCGCAGGCCGAAGCTGTGCAGACCGCAGCCACGTCGGCGACGTCCAGCAATGTGTCCAACGTGCTCGCCAATGCTGCCGCCGCGGTGGCGCCCGCGGACGCGGTCGCTCCGCCGGTGTCTCCGGCCGACGCGCTGCTGCAGGCGATCGGTGTCACTTTCGACCCCAACCAGGGCTGGTTCGGGCTGGCGAACACCTACGCGAACCAGTTCATCTCGTCGGGTTTCCCGATCAACATGCTCAGCTACTTCGCCCAGTTCAGTTCGGCTCAGGCGCTGCAATCAGTGGCCCCGGATATCGCTGAGGGTCTCTCGGAGGGCGAATCGGCTCTGACGGCCTCGGCGGCGTCGCTGTCCGATGCCGCCGGCGCTCTGGGCTCGGCGGAACCGGCGGCAGCGATGGGCGTCGCCGTGTCGATGGGGAACCTCTCGGCGCCACCGGCGGCCACCGCGGTGCTGACCGGGGCACACATGCCGGTTCAGCTGGCGTCGGCCGCGTCGCCGCTGCCCGGCGCGGACGCGGGTGGCGACTTCTCGATGCTGCCGCCGCTGATGGCACCGCCCATTTCGGCCGGTAGCGGCTGGAAGAAGCGCAAGGAGCAGAAGTACGAAGACCTGGCGATGGGCCTGGAGCTCAAGGGCACCTTCATGACCCGTCCACCATCAGCGGGGTGAACAGAGTCGGTACGTTTGACGGCATGCCCTGGGTGCGATGGCTCCTGCTGGCCGTTCTGCTCGCCTGCCTGGTCGGGTGCAACGAGCGGCAGGTTGCGGCGGCCCGTGCGCGGGATCAGGCGGGGATATTTCCCTACGGCGGCCTGAACCGGACCTATCTGGTACACGTCCCACCAGGGCCGCCGGTCGGACTGGTGCTCAACCTGCACGGCGGCGGCGGCACGGGCGCCGGCCAGCGCGGGCTGACCGACTTCGACTCCGTCGCCGACGCCAACGGCCTGCTGGTGGTATACCCGGACGGCTACGACAAGAGCTGGGGTGACGGGCGGGGTGCGGCCCCGGCCGACCGCAAACGGCTCGACGATGTCGGTTTCCTGGTCTCTCTGGTGACCAAGCTGCGCGATGACTTCAAAGTTCCTGCGGGGCACGTGTTCGCCACCGGGATGTCCAACGGTGGGTTCATGTCCAACCGGCTGGCCTGCGAGCGTGCCGACGTCTTCGCGGCGATCGCGCCGATCTCCGGCACGCTCGGCGTCGGGGTGGCCTGCAACCCGTCGCGACCGGTGTCGGTGCTGGATGCGCACGGCACCGGCGATCCGGTGGTGCCCTACAACGGTGGCGACGTCCGGGGCCGCGGCGGACTGAGCCACGCCATCTCGGTCAACAGCCTGGTCGACCGCTGGCGCGCCGTCGACCGATGCCAGGGACCGCCGACGATCGAGGACCTGCCTCCGGTCAACGACGGGACCGTGGTGCGCCGCTACGACTCGGAAGGCTGCGCCGACAACACCGAGGTGATCCTCTATCAGATCGAGAAGGGCGGGCACACCTGGCCGGGCGGCAAGCAGTACCTGCCGAAGACGGTCATCGGGGCCACCACGCGGGTTTTCGACGGCTCGCAGGTGATCGCCGAGTTCTTCCTGACGCACGGTCGCGACTGAGCGCACGGCTCAGCGCTGGCAGGACGGGCACCAGTACTGCACGCGTTCGGCCTCACCGTCGTAGGCGATGGGGGTGCCGCAACGCCGGCACGGCTGGCCCGCCCGTCCGTACACCCACACCTGCCGCCCCGCCCTGGTGTCGCCGGTGGTGGTGCGGTTGCGGCGAGAACGGTTGGCCCACAACATCTCCCGGGCCCGCGACACCAGTCGCAGCGGATCGGCCAGGGCGCGCACCGGCGCGGTGGGCAGATGCCCGAAGACGAAACACAGTTCGTTGCTGTAGACGTTGCCGACCCCGGCCATCACGCGCTGGTCCAGCAGCGCCGCAGCGATGGGGCGATCCGGTTCGGCGACCAGGTTGGCGGCGGCGACCCGCGCGTCCCAGTCGGGCCCCAGCAGATCCGGGCCCAGATGTGCGACAGCGGCCTCGTCGTACTCGCGCTCGAGGATCTCCAGCACGCCGAGATCGATGCCGACGGCGCGGACGTCGCCGGCTTCCAGGATGATGCGCGCCCGGTGATCCACGCGCTGACGGCCGATCCGCCAGCTGCCGTCCATCTTCAGGTGGGAGTGAATGCTCGCCGGACCGACCCGGATGAACAGGTGCTTGCCCCGGCTGAGGACCTCGTCGACCACCTGGCCGGTGAGGTCCACGGTGGCGAACTTGGGCACCCGGACATCGCAGCGCGTGAGCGTGCGACCGGCCAGGTTCTCTCGCAGCACGGCGGCGGTGTGAAAGACGGTGTCACCTTCGGGCATGGCTACCGCAGCCGCAGTCCGCGTGGCGTGCGGGAGAACCCGGCCTCAACCAACGCATCCAGCGCCGCCGTGGCGGGGCCCTCGGGAGTCAGCACTGACACGCCGTTGGCCCGCTCGACCAGCAGCGCCGGCACCCGCCGGGATGAGACGAGTTCGGCCAGCGCGACGGCCGCCGCGTGGCTGGCGTCCGGGTCGTCAGTGAACGTCAGCAGCGACCGTCCGCCGCGTTCGGAGAACCAGCACAGCTCGCCGTCCACCAACACCACCAGCGCCCCGGCCTTGCGGCCCGGCCGCGCCGAACCTTCGGCGTTGGAGGCGGGCCACGGCAGCGCCGCGCCGTAGGGGTTGGCCGGGTCGGTGGCGGCCAGCACCACCGCGCGGAAATCCGGGCGTTGCGGGTCCACCCCGTCGAGGTAGCTGCGTAGCCGGTCCACGGTCGAAGCGACCGCGAACTGCGCGCCGCCCAGCGACTCAACGAAGTACCCGCGCTGGCAGCGTCCGGCGTCTTCGAACGCGCTCAGCACTTTGTAGAGCGTGGCGAAGCCGCCCGGCACACCTTCGGCGGCCACCGCGCCTTTGGTCAGCACCCCGTGGCGGTTCAACAGCAGCTCGGCCTGGAAATGGGCCCGCAGCGTGGAGTCCGGCTCCGGCGGCGGCAGCGCCGACCACCGCCCCGCCACCGTGGGGTCGGCCGAGCGGACCTGCGCGTGCGCGACGCTGTAGCGGCTCAGCCGCGGTGCGCGCTGGGTGCGGTGCGCGGGCGCCGAGCGCCGGCGCGGGCCGGTGCTGCCGCCCAGCAGGGCGCGCACCGGAGCGAAGGTGTCGCCGGTGACCCAGCCGGCCCAGACGAGTTCCCAGAGCGCTGCTTTCAGCTCGGACTCCGACCCGCCGGCGCCGGCGAGCTGGCGGAAGAAGTACGCGCCGCCGCCGGACAGGGCGTCCATGATGCCCCGGTGCACGTCGGTGAACTCGATCTCGGCGGCCGGAGACAGCGTCAGCGGCACGGAGTCGGCCGCGTGCAGCGCGATCCAGCCGTCGCTGCCCGAGATCGACCCCGCACCCGACCAGGTGACCTCGCCGGCGGCGAGCAGCTCGTCGAGCATGGCGGGTGAGTAGTCACGAACGCGCGGCCCCAGCACCAGCGGCTCCAGCGCCGAGGCCGGAATCCGCACACCGGCCAGCTGATCGATCACGGACGCCAGACGGTCCACCCCCGTGTCGGAGGCGCCCACCTGGTGCCAGGCCGGCAGGAACCGCCCGTAGGCTGCGGTGCTGACCGGCTCGACTTGGGCCCGCAGCGCGGCCAGCGAACGGCGCCGCAGAATCCGCAGCACGTCGGAGTCACACCACTGCTCGGAGCCGGCGCCGGTGGACGTCGCGGCGACGAACTCCCCGCGCATGAGCCGGCCGTCCGCGGCCAGGCGGCCCAGCACGTCGGCCGTCACCCGCAGCCCCAACCCGAACCGGGCGGCGGCTTCGGCGGTGCTGAACGGCGTGTGGGTGCGCGCGTAGCGGCTCAGCAGCTCGCCCAGCGGGTCTGTCACCGATTCGGTGAACGCCGCCGGCAGGCCTACCGGGACCGCAGCCCCGACTCCGTCGCGCAGCCGGCCGATGTCCTCGACGGCGACCCACCAGCTGCGCCCGGCGAAAGACACCGTTAGCGCCCGCCGGGCGGCGCGCAGACCTTCCAGCCACCCCCCGACGTCTTCGGCCGTCGCCCGGGCGACGATCTCGTCCTCGGTCATCGGGCCGAGCAGGCGCAGCAGGTCGGCGACGCCCTCGGCGTCGCGCGCCAGCCGGTCGGACGACAGGTGCTGCAATTGCCGGCCGGTGCCGGCGATGACCTCGGGATCGAGTAGCTCGCGCAGCTCGACGCGGCCGAGCAGTTCGGCGAGCAGCGAGCTGTCCAGCGACAGGGCCGCCGCGCGCCGCTCGGCCAGCGGGACGTCGCCCTCGTACATGAACGCCCCGACGTACCCGAACAGCAGCGAGGCGGCAAACGGTGACGGGCGTGCGGTCTCGACCTCGATAACCCGCACCTTGCGCTGACCGATCTGCATCATCAGATTGCTCAGGGTCGGCACGTCGTAGACGTCCTGCAGGCACTCGCGGACGGTCTCCAGCACGATCGGGAAATCGGGATACTTGCGCGCGACCTCGAGCAACTGGGCGGCGCGCTGACGCTGCTGCCACAACGGCGACCGGCGTCCGGGGTTGCGGCGCGGCAGCAGCAGGGCCCGGGCGGCCGACTCCCGGAACCGGGAAGCGAACAGGGCCGATTCCCCGACCTCCGCGGTGACGATCGGATCGATCTCATCGGGATCGAACACGAACAGTTCGGCGCCCGGCGGCGCTTCCTCGGTGTCCGGCAGCCGCACCACGATGCCGTCGTCGGAGGCGGTCGGCTTCTCGTCGAGCCCGTAGCGTTCGCGTAACCGCCGGCCCACGGCCAGCGCGAGCGGGCCGTGCACCTGCAACCCGTAGGGCGAGTGCAGGACCACCCGCCAGTCGCCCAGTTCGTCCCGGAACCGCTCGACCAGCAGCGTCATGTCGGTGGGCACCACGCGGGTCGCGGCGCGCTGCTCGTCCAGCAGCCCCCACAGGTTGTCCCGGGCGTACTCATCGAAACCCCAACCGGCGCAACGCTTATCGAACTCATCGCGGGTGAGGGCGGCCAGTTCGCCGGTGAGCGCGCCCAGGGCGGCACCGAGTTCGGCGGGGCGGCCGGCGTTGTCGCCCCGCCAAAACGGAAGCCGGGCGGGCTGCCCCGGCGCGGGCACCACCAGCACCCGATCGTGAGTGATCTCGACAATGCGCCAGCTGGTGGCACCGAGTGCGATGACGTCGCCGGGGCGCGACTCGTAGACCATCTCCTCATCGAGTTCGCCTACCCGCGAGGGCTTTTCAGAATCGGTGGCCAGGTAGACGGTGAACAGCCCGCGGTCGGGGATGGCGCCGCCGGAGGTGACGGCCAGCCGCTGCGCGCCGGGCCGGGCGGTCAGCGTGCCGTGGTCGCGGTCGTACACCAGCCGCGGCCGGAGTTCGGCGAAGTCGGTCGACGGATACTTGCCGGACAGCAGGTCCAGGGTCGCCTCGAACACGCTACGCGGCAGCGTCGCGAACGGCGCGCTGCGCCGCACGGTGTCGAACCAGCGGTCGGCGTCGAGAGGCTCCAACGCCGCCGCGGCCACCGTGTGCTGGGCCAGGATGTCCAGCGGGTTGGCCGGCACCCGCATGATCTCGATCTGGCCGGTGAGCATCCGTTGCACGCTGACCGCGCAGCCGATCAGGTCGGTGCGGTGCTTGGGGAACAACACCCCGCGCGAGACCTCGCCGACCTGGTGGCCGGCCCGGCCGATCCGTTGCAGGCCGCTGGCCACCGACGGCGGCGCCTCCACCTGAATCACCAGATCGACTGCGCCCATGTCGATGCCCAGTTCCAAGCTGGACGTGGCCACCACGGCTTTGAGCTGTCCGCTCTTGAGGTCTTCTTCGACGATGGCGCGTTGTTCTTTGCTGACCGACCCGTGGTGCGCGCGGGCCAGCAGCGTCGGTGCGCCGAAGCTCTGGCCGCTACCCATCACGTAGGCGGGCGCGCCGCCGGCGACCTGTGCATTGCTGCCCGCCGGTAACTCGAGACCGGTGCGCTCGGCGTGAATCTCGTTGAGCCGTGCGGTAAGTCGCTCGGCCAGCCGCCGCGAGTTGGCGAACACGATGGTCGAGTTGTGCGATTCGATCAGGTCGACCAGGCGGGCCTCGACATCGGGCCAGATCGAGTTGTTGGCCAGGTTCGCCATGTCGGGCACCGGTACCTGTACCGACAGCTCGACAGTCTTGGCCGACGGCGGCGCCACGATCGTGGTCGGCGACTGCCCGGACAGGAACCGGGCCAGTTCCTCCGGCGGACGCACGGTCGCCGACAGGCCGATGCGCTGGGCGCCGCGGCCCTCCCGCAGTTCGTCCAGCCGCTCCAGCGACAGCGCCAGATGCGCGCCGCGCTTGGTGGCTGCGATGGCGTGGATCTCGTCGACGATCACCGTCTGGACGCCGGCCAGGGTTTCGCGCGCCGCCGACGTCAGCATCAGGAACAACGACTCGGGGGTGGTGATCAGAACGTCGGGCGGTGAGTTGACGAGTTGGCGGCGCTGGGCGGGCGGCGTATCTCCGGACCGGACGCCCACGCTGATCTCGGGCGCGGGCAGACCGCGGGCCTGCGCGAGCCGGGTCAGCCCGGCTAGCGGAGTGCGCAGGTTGCGCTCGACGTCGACCGCGAGCGCCTTGAGTGGCGAAACGTACAGCACCCGGGTGCCGCGCGGCCGATCCGGCGCGGCGGCCAGGCTGTCCAGCGCCCACAGGAAGGCGGCCAGCGTCTTGCCCGAGCCGGTCGGCGCGATGACCAGGGTGTTATCGCCGTCGGCGATAGCAGCCCACGCCTGCGACTGCGCGGTGGTGGGCGCGGCGAACGTGCTGGCGAACCAGTCGCGAGTGATCGCGCTGAACCGGTCCAGTGCAGACTGCGGGGCCGGCGTGGAAGTGCTCACCCTGCCATGGTGCCAAGGGGCACCGACACGCGACTAAACCTGCGGCTTGAACCGTGCGGTCGCCATGGCCTCAGCCAGCTGCGGGGGGATCTGCGGGACCCGGGCGATCGCGTCCAGCAGTGTGTGGGCGCAGGCATCGGCGAGCCGGTCGGCTTCCAGTGTCTGATCCATGATCCGCTGCCGGCAGGTCTCGAAGGTGAATGCCAGCCAGCCGTTGAGGATGACCCGCAGATCGCGTTCCACCTCGGCTTCCAGGGCGGCCTGTCCCGGTATCCCGCCGACGACTTCCGCGATGCGGGTCATGATGTGTTCCATCTGGCGGTTCTTGGCTTCGTCGTCGATGCCGAGCAGAACCGGGTCGGAACGACCCAGGCCCACATACGCCGCCCAGGCGGCCTCCGGGTTTTGTTCGTGGTAGGCCATGTAGGCCAGCACGCCCATCCGGATCTCCTCGAACATTGTCATGCCCGGGGAAGGCTGGGTGTTGGTCGCCGCGTAGAGCCGGTCCGCTTCATCCTTGACGACGGCGGCGAAGAACGCCCGCTTGTCAGGGAAGTAGTGGTACATCAGCGCACGCGAAACCCCGGCGCGCTCGGCAATCTCGTCGATCCGCACCTCGTCGTAGGGTCGCTTACCGAAGACTTCCGCCCCCAGAGCGAGCAGTTCAGCGCGTCGATCCTCAGGGGATAACCGCCTCCTGGCTGTCGCCATAAGGACAGATATTACTCACGGCGGATATGCGCGCCGCTACCCGCGTATCCCACCGGCCGGCGGAAGTGCCGGCAGGTTGTGACACGGACCGCAGCCGGTTTGCACGGCGTTGTCGCTGGGTATGGCATAAAAAACGCTCTGCGGCTAACAAAATCCGGCAATCACCGCAGGCGATCGGCGAGATACAAGAGGTGCTCCGATGCGAACAGCAGACGAGAGATTGCGCAATGGTGACCGCGCGGGTCAGGACGACAGGGAAGTCCATGCCGCCATCCGCTTCGCCGCCTTGGCCACCGCCGCCGCGGTCGGCTTCGTCGTCATCGCGGCGTTGTGGGTCAGCACCTGCGGCGGCGCCAGCACCGACACCGTCGCCTGCGGTCCGCCGGAGCGCACGATGCTGGCGTTGGGCGGTCCGCTGATCCTGCTGGTCGCCGGCTTGTGGGCGTTCGTGCGGACCTACCGGGTGTGGCGCGACGAGGGCACCTGGTGGGGGTGGCACGGCGCCGGATGGTTCCTGCTGACGTTGATGTTGGTGACCCTGGCCATGAGCGTGCCGCACATCGCGGGGCCGGCCCTCGCCCTCGCATTCTGATATCCGCGGCATGAGCCGCGAATAGTCAGCTCTGTGCCCTCCGGCTGGCGCATCGATCCGCTGTGCGGCCGAGCATTGTGGTGGCGGCGGGCTGCGTCAGGAAGGTCACACACGGAAACCTGGTCGGCGGAGTTTTATCCGTACCGACATTGGGGTATCAACTCTGCACCATGATGAGTAACGGCAGTTCCGCGTCAGCGTGGTTACCCCATCATGGGGAACCGAATTACGTCGACACCGACCCAGACCCTTTTCGCACCGGGGATTGTGCCGGTTATGTCGACTTGGCCCGCAACTGGTTAGATACCCGGTGGCGATCATGACCAACCGGCTCGACCCCTTGGTCCACGGCGGGCCGCAATCCGGCGACCCTGCCGGGACTCCTGCCGGGAGTAGTGTCGGCCGAATATTGCCGGGAGGCCAGATGACCGATGCGGAACAGCGCGCTGACGGGCGCCAACGCGGATACCGCGCCGTCGAATTGAACGTTGCCGCACGGCTGGAGAACCTGGCGATGCTGCGCACCTTGGTGGGTGCCATCGGCACCTTCGAGGACCTGGATTTCGACGCGGTAGCGGATCTGCGGCTGGCGGTAGACGAGGCCTGCACGCGTCTGATCCGCTCGGCGACGCCCGGCGCGGTCCTGACGCTGGTGGTCGACCCCCGCGACGACGAACTCGTGGTCGAGGCCTCCGCGGCCTGCGACACGCATGACGTCGTGGCGCCGGGCAGCTTCAGCTGGCACGTCCTGACCTCGCTGGCCGACGATGTCCAGACTTTCCATGACGGTCGCGAGCCCGACGCCGCGGGCAGTGTCTTCGGCATCTCGTTGACCGCGCGACGGGCGGCCCCCAGTAAGTGACTGCCAGTTGACACAGCAAACTGCCGGCGGTTCAAATTCGCGTCCCAATGAATACGCCGATGTCCCGGACATGTTCCGTGAGCTGGCCGGCTTCCCGGCCGGCTCGGCGGAGTTTCAGCGTCATCAGGACAAGATCGTGGAACGCTGCCTGCCGTTGGCCGACCACATCGCTCGCCGGTTCGAAGGCCGGGGGGAACCCCGCGACGACCTGATCCAGGTGGCCCGCGTCGGGCTGGTCAACGCGGTGGTCCGCTTCGACGTCGAAACCGGTTCTGATTTCGTCTCTTTCGCCGTGCCCACCATCATGGGTGAGGTCCGGCGGCACTTCCGCGACAACAGCTGGTCGGTCAAGGTTCCGCGCCGGCTCAAGGAACTGCACCTGCGGCTGGGCACCGCCACCGCGGAGTTGTCGCAGCGACTGGGCCGAGCGCCCACCGCCACCGAGCTCGCCGCCGAGCTGGGTATGGACCGCGCCGAAGTGGTGGAGGGCCTGGTTGCCGGCAGCTCCTACAACACCCTGTCCATCGACAGCGGTGGCGGCAACGAAGACGACGACGCGCGCGCCATCGCCGACACTCTGGGCGACGTCGACCAGGGCCTGGACCGCATCGAGAACCGCGAAGCACTGCGCCCGCTGCTGGAGGCGCTGCCGGAGCGGGAACGAATGGTGTTGGTCCTGAGGTTCTTTGAGTCGATGACGCAGACTCAGATCGCCGAGCGGGTCGGCATCTCGCAGATGCACGTATCCCGCCTGCTGGCCAAGTCGCTAGCTCGACTCCGGGATCAACTGGAGTAGTCGCGCCTGCGCCGGCTGTTTCGGCCCGGCGGTGGGCAGCACCCCGTCGGGGTCGCAGATGCGCAGCAACCGCGCGACGGCCAGGCTGGGCACTATCGCCCAGCGCACATCGGCTCCCGAGCACACCACATTGATCCGGTGTAGAGCCGAAAATCCGGCTGTGCCAATAAATTTCAGGCCCGTCAGATCCAGCGTCAGCCAGCGGCAGTGCTTGACGCACCGCGCGACGTATTCGGCGAGCAGGTCAGCGTTGGCGGCATCGAGCTCACCGCAAGCGCTGACCATGCCTGAACCCTGTTCCCATTGGGCGTTGAACTCGGCGTTCTCGCATTTCAGCCAGGTTTGTGTCACAGACATTTGTGAACTCCATCAGTCGACGATCGTTCGTTGCTGTGGATCACATCGAGTAAGCGAATTGCCGCGGTCGGAAGTCGCACCTACAAGACGGTGTTTCCAGGCGGCTGTGAACTCAACCTGCTTTCGACCCTACCCGCGGTCTGCAGGCCCGACAAACGAGGGAGCCCTATTCACAGGAACGGTCGAGTGTGCGGCGGTAACGGCCCCGCCGGCGTGTCGGCCGCGGTGTGCGCACACTCGACGCGGTGTGCGCACACTCGACGCAGTCTGCAAGCGCCTACTTGATCTCGGCGAGCACCGTGCCCTGAGTGATGGCGGCGCCGGGCTCCACGGCCAGACCGGTGATGACACCGTCCTTGTGCGCGGTCACCGGGTTCTCCATCTTCATCGCCTCCAGGACCACCACCAGGTCGCCCTGAGCGACCTCCTGGCCCTCCTCGACGGCAACCTTGACCACGGTGCCCTGCATCGGTGCGGTCACCGCGTCGCCGGAGGCGGTCGCGCCGGAGTGCGCACCCCGCTTGCGCGGCTTGGGCTTGCGGCGCACCACGCCGACGGCGTCGGGCGCACCGTTGGACAGCGCCAGATCGCCGGGCAGCGAG
The DNA here is from genome assembly GCA_003987775.1 of Mycobacterium sp. Classification (GTDB taxonomy): domain Bacteria; phylum Actinomycetota; class Actinomycetes; order Mycobacteriales; family Mycobacteriaceae; genus Mycobacterium. The sequence goes on along the minus strand of RXJD01000007.1, from coordinate 58,218 downwards.
ACCTCGACGCGGCGGCCGTCGACCTCGACGACCACCTTGTGCCGCGGCCGGCTCTCTTCTTCATCGATCGGGTCGCCGCCGGTGAAAGGCTCGATGGTGTTGTCCCACTCGGTCTCGATCCAGCGGGTGTGCACGGTGAAGCCGTCGTCGTCACCGATGAACGCCGGGTCGGAGACAACGGCGCGGTGGAACGGGATCACCGTGGCCAGGCCCTCGACCTCGAATTCGTCCAGGGCGCGCCGGGCGCGGGCGAGCGCCTCGTGCCGGTCGGCGCCGTAGACGATCAACTTGGCCAGCATCGAGTCGAACTGGCCGCCGATCACCGAGCCGGACTCGACGCCGGAGTCCAGGCGCACACCGGGGCCGCTCGGCGGGTGGAACTTGGTGACCGGGCCGGGGGCGGGCAGGAAGCCGCGGCCGGCGTCCTCACCGTTGATGCGGAACTCGATGGCGTGCCCGCGCGGCGTCGGGTCTTCAGTGATGTCCAGCTTCTCGCCGTTGGCGATCTTGAACTGCTGCAGGACCAGGTCGATGCCCGCGGTCTCCTCGGTGACCGGGTGCTCGACCTGCAGACGGGTGTTGACCTCCAGGAACGAGATCAGGCCGTCCTGGCCCACCAGGTACTCGACGGTGCCGGCGCCGTAGTAATGCGCCTCTTTGCAGATCCGCTTGGCCGACTCGTGGATCTCCTTGCGCTGCGCGTCGGTCAGGAACGGCGCAGGCGCTTCCTCGACCAGCTTCTGGAAGCGGCGCTGCAACGAGCAGTCGCGGGTGCCGGCGACGATGACGTTGCCGTGCTGGTCGGCGATCACCTGTGCCTCGACGTGGCGGGGCTTGTCCAGGTAGCGCTCGACGAAGCACTCGCCGCGACCGAAGGCGGCGACCGCTTCGCGCACCGCCGACTCGTACAGGTGCGGAATCTCCTCGATGGTGCGGGCCACCTTCATACCGCGCCCGCCGCCGCCGAAGGCCGCCTTGATCGCGACCGGCACGCCGTATTCCTGTGCGAAGGCGACGACCTCGTCGGCGTCCTTGACCGGGTCCGGGGTGCCCGGCACCAGCGGGGCCTGGGCACGGGCGGCGATGTGGCGCGCGGTGACCTTGTCACCGAGGTCGCGGATCGACTGCGGGCTGGGCCCGATCCAGATCAGGCCGGCGTCGATCACCGCCTGGGCGAAGTCGGCGTTCTCCGACAGGAAGCCGTAGCCGGGGTGCACGGCGTTGGCGCCGGATTTGGCGGCCGCGTCCAGCAGCTTGCCGAAGTCGAGGTAGGACTCGGCCGAGGTCTGCCCGCCCAATGCGAACGCCTCGTCGGCGAGCCTGACGTGTGGCGCGTCCGCGTCGGGTTCGGCGTAAACAGCCACGCTGGCCAGTCCGGCATCCCGGGCTGCCCGGATCACCCGGACTGCGATCTCACCGCGGTTTGCGACCAGAACCTTGGAGATCTTCGAGCTGGCGTGACTGGGCACTAGCGCCTCCTGTATCGACGTCTTCTTCGTCTGTCGTGGAAGAAAATTTCTCTTTAAGAGATTTTCTTACAAGTCTTATCGGGGGAAGTTTATGCGGCGCGCCGCGGAGGCGGTCACGCGGTTCCCCCTTCAGGCTGCTTCGCGCAGCCGTCTTTTGATTCGCGTCAGCATCGCCGACATGCCGCGCAGCCGAAGAGGGCTGATCAGAGCGGCCAGACCGAGTTCGGTATAGAAATCTTCGGGCACCCCGAGGATGGCGTCGGCCGGTTGCTCGTCCAGCCCGGCCGCCAGGATGGCGGCGAATCCGCGCGTGGTGGGTGCCTCGGCGGGAGCGCTGAAGTACAACCGCACCCGGTCCGGGTCGCTGGCGTCCACATGGAGGAACAGCGGCGACTGACACTCGGGAACCGGCTCCATCGCCGCCTCGGCGAGATCGGCCGGGAGTGCTGGGAGCTCGTTGGCGAACTCCAGCAGCAGCTGCAGCTTGTCCTGGCCCTGGACCTCGGCGAAGTCGGACACCACGTCAGCCAGGGGCTCCGGCATGCTCATCGGTTCATCGCCCTGGTGCTTCACCTGGCTCAATGCCGGCGACGATCGGCACCCGCACGGTGTTGCCCCACTCGGTCCACGAGCCGTCGTAGTTGCGCACATCCGGCTTGCCCAACAGGTGGGTCAGCACGAACCAGGTGTGGCTGGACCGCTCGCCGATGCGGCAGTAGACGATGGTCCGGTCGTCGGGGCTCAAGAAGTCGTACAGCTCGTCGAGCTCCTCACGGCTACGGAAGCGCCCGTTCTCGTCGGCCGCCTTGCCCCACGGAATCGACCGCGCGGTGGGGATGTGGCCGGCGCGCAGCGCGCCTTCCTCGGGGTAGTCGGGCATGTGGGTGCGCTTGCCGGTGTATTCGTCGGGAGAGCGCACGTCGATCAGCGGCTCACTGCCGATGGCCTGCAGCACGTCGTCCTTATAGGCCCGGATCGGGGCGTCGTTGCGTTGCACGACGGGGTAGCCCGACGAGGTCCGGCGGGGCACGTCCAGGGTGGTGTCGCGCCGCTCGGACAGCCAGAGGTCCCGCCCGCCGTTGAGCAACCGCACGTCGGGGTGGCCGAAGAGGGTGAACACCCACAGCGCGTAGGCAGCCCACCAGTTGCTCTTGTCTCCGTAGATCACCACGGTGTCATCCCGGGCGATGCCCTTGCTGTCCATCAGCGCGGCGAACTGCTCGCCGTTGATGTAATCCCGCACCCGTGGGTCGTTGAGGTCGGTGTGCCAGTCGATCTTGACGGCGCCGGGGATGTGGCCCACGTCGTAGAGCAGCACATCTTCGTCAGATTCGACGATCGCCAGGCCGGGTGAGCCCAGGTGGGCGGACAGCCAATCGGCGGTCACGAGCCGTTCGGGATGGGCGTAGGCCTGCAGGGTGGGGCTGGGATCCGGAGGAAGCGGCACGTGCGCCAGCCTACTCAGTGCTTGCGCACCACCCGCTCGGCCTGGCCCGGCTTCCAGATGGTGATGTCCAGGTGGCCGTCGCCGACGTGTACCGCCGAGGCTCCGGTGATGTCGACGCCGATGAGATCGAAGTCCTGGCCGCGCAGGTCGAGCCCGATCTCGTCGAACAGCGCATCGGCGAAGCGCTGGTTCAGCGGGCCGTAGGGGACGGTGCGGGCCCGCCCCCACAGCTTGGCGTCACCGTCTTCGACCTGCGTGTCGACGGTGGCGGTGTGCAGGCATAACCGCGGATCACGTTGCAGATCGCGGTATTTCGTGGTGTCCGGCATGCCGGAGATCCACAACTGGTCTTCGAATATCCGCGGCTCCATCGGGCTGATCCGCGGAAAGCCGTCGGAGCGCAGGGTGGCCAGCATGCACAGGTTGCCCGTGGCGCGATGACGGCGGATGAAGGTGGCCGCGATCTGAGGGGCCTGCGTGACGAACTCGGTCCAGGTGGCCATGGTTTCGAGGCTAGGCGGCGTTGCCCGCCCACAGGTCGCCGACCGACAATCCGCAACGCGCCAGCAGCGAGCGCAGCAGTGGCAGGCTGACGCCGATCACGGTCGACGGGTCGCCGTCGACTCCGTCGATGAACCACCCGCCCAGGCCGTCCACCGTGAACGCTCCGGCGACGCGCAGGGGCTCACCGCTGGCCAGGTATGCCTCCAGGTCGGAGTCCGTCGGTGTGCCGAAATGCACCGTGGTGATTGATGTTTCGGATTCCACGCGGACCACACCGTGGTCGCGCAGCTGAATCAGGCAGTGCCCGGTGTGCAACTGCCCGGAGCGCCCGGCCATCGACCGCCACTGCTCGCGGGCGTCCTCGACGGACGCCGGTTTGCCGCACAACCGGCCGTCCAGGTAGAGCATCGAATCACAGCCCAGCACAACGCAATTCGCGGTCACGTCGCGCTCGTCAACCGTGGCTACCACGTGTTCGGCCTTGGCGCGGGCCAGCGCGCGCACCACCTCGTCCGGCGCGGCCTCGGGTCCCAGCGCCGCGATCATCGCGTCCTCGTCGAGGCCGGAGACCCGCACCAGGGGATCGACGCCTGCCTGACGTAGCACTTTGAGCCGGCCCGTCGAGGCCGACCCGAGCACCAGCCGCGTCATTGGCGCATGTGCGTCATTTCCTGCAGGGTGATCCGCTGCCAGCTGTAGACGGGATAGCGCAACTGATCCACCGGCAGGCCCCAGCGGGAGGGCTCGGGCGGGGCCGGCTCGGGCGCATGCCCGATGGTGCCCAGGACGGCGACCAGCGCGGCCAGCTCCTGGTCGGTGGGGTGCCCCCGCAGGACCTGGAGGTGCGGCTCGTGCGGGTGCGGCACCCCGGTGCCGTCGGTGCCTTCGGTCACGTCACTCACGTCGCTCATGTCGCTCACCTCGCTCACCTCGCTCACCTCGCTCACCTCGCTCACAGGGGAATGTTCCCGTGCTTCTTCGGCGGCAACTGTGCGATCTTGCGCTCCAGCAACCGCAACGCTGTGCCGATGTAGCCGCGAGTGTGCGACGGTGGGATCACCGCGTCGACATAGCCGCGCTCGGCGGCGATGTACGGGTTGACCAGCGTGTCCTCGTACTCCTGCTGCAACTCCAGCCGCAGCGCGTCCACGTCCTCGCCGTTCTTGGCCGCTTCGGCCAGCTTCTGGCGGTAGACGAAGCCGACCGCGCCCGAGGCGCCCATCACGGCGATCTGTGCCGTCGGCCAGGCCAGGTTGACGTCACAGCCCATGTCCTTGGAACCCATCACGCAGTAGGCGCCGCCGTAGGCCTTGCGGGTGATGACCGTGATCTTGGGGACGGTGGCCTCGCCGTAGGCGTACAGCAGCTTGGCGCCGCGCCGGATGATGCCGTTGTATTCCTGGCCGGTGCCGGGCAGGAAGCCGGGGACGTCCACCAGCATGACGATCGGGATGTTGAAGCAGTCGCAGGTCCGGACGAACCGGGCGGCCTTCTCCGAGGCGTTGATGTCCAGGCAGCCGGCGAACTGGGTGGGCTGATTGGCGACCAGGCCCACCGGCCGGCCGTCGATGCGCCCGAACCCGACGACGATGTTCTGGGCGTACCCCGCCTGGATCTCCAGGAACTCGTCGTCGTCGAGGATCCGGGTGATCACCTCGTGGATGTCGTAGGGCTGGTTGGGCGAGTCCGGGATCAGCGTGTCCAGCTCGAGGTCCTCGTCGGTGAGGTTCTCCTCGATCGCCCCGGCGGGCACCGGGAACGGCTCGCGGGGGGCGTCGGTGGCGTTGTTGGGCGGCAGGTAGCTCAGCAGGTCACGGACCCACTCGAAGGCGTCCTGCTCTCCGGAGGCGACGTAGTGCAGCGTGCCCGACTTGGCCATGTGGGTGTGGGCGCCGCCGAGTTCCTCCATGGTGACGTCTTCGCCGGTGACGGTCTTGATGACGTCGGGGCCGGTGATGAACATCTGGCTGGTCTGGTCGACCATGATCACGAAGTCGGTCAGCGCGGGGGAGTAGACGTGCCCGCCGGCCGCGGCGCCCATGATCAGCGAGATCTGCGGGATGACGCCCGAAGCCAGGATGTTGTTGCGGAAGATCCTGCTGTACAGGCCGAGGGAGACCACACCCTCCTGGATGCGGGCGCCGGCGCCGTCGTTGATGCCGATCAGCGGCCGGCCGGTCTTGATGGCCAGCTCCTGGACCTTGACGATCTTCTCGCCGTAGACCTCGCCCAGGCTGCCGCCGAACACGGTGGCGTCCTGGCTGAAGATGCACACGTCGCGCCCGTCGATGGTGCCGTAGCCGGTGACCACGCCGTCACCCACCGGGCGGTTCTTCTCCAGCCCGAAGTTGGTGCTGCGGTGCTTGGCCAGTGCGTCCAGCTCGACGAACGAGTCCTCGTCGAGCAGGGCGGTGATGCGCTCGCGAGCCGTGAGCTTGCCCTTGGCGTGCACCTTGTCGACGGCCGCCTCACCGACCGGGTGCAGCGACTCTTCTCGGCGCTTGTGCAGCTCGGCGAGCTTGCCCGCGGTGGTGTGGATGTCGATGGTGTGCTCGGCAGCGGGTTCGGCCGTGTGGTCGGCAACGCTTGTCATGGGAGTCGATGTTATCGGCAGCCCCCTGCCCGGTCCTTAAGCAGCCCTTAAGTAGTCTCCGCTCATGGGCGCCCACAACGCGGTGGACTGGTCAGAGGAACACGATGTCCTGGTCGCCGGGTCCGGCGGCGGAGGCGTCACCGGCGCATATGCCGCCGCCCGCGAAGGCCTCGACGTGCTGCTCATCGAGGCGACCGACAAGTTCGGCGGTACCACCGCGTATTCCGGCGGCGGTGGGGTGTGGTTTCCGTGTAACCCGGTGCTGTTGCGGGCCGGCAACTGGGGCGGTCTCGAAGACACCATCGAGGACGCACTGACCTACTACCACGCGGTGGTCGGCGACCGGACTCCACGCGACCTGCAGGAGACCTTCGTTCGGGGTGGTGCGCCGCTGATCGAATACCTCGAGCAGGATCCCGACCTGAAGTTTGTGCCGTTGCCGTGGCCCGACTACTACGGCAAGGCGCCGAAGGCCCGCCTGGACGGCCAGCGCCACATCGCGGCCAAGCCGCTGAAGGTGGCCGCCGCTCCCGAACTGCGCGACGCGATCCGCGGGCCGCTGGACACCGATCGGCTGGGCGCACCGACCCCGCCCGACTACTACATCGGCGGCCGGGCGCTGATCGCACGGTTCCTCAAAGCCATCGGCCAGTACCCCAACGCCACTCTGCGCCTCAACACAACGCTGGTCGAGCTGGTTGTCACCGACGGCGCCGTCCAGGGTGCCATCGTCGAGAGCGAGGGCAAGCGCACGGCCATCCGGGCCCGTCGCGGAGTGCTGCTGGCAGCGGGCGGCTTCGAGAACAACGACGACCTTCGCCGCCTTCATGGCGTGCCGGGAGTCGCGCGCGACACCATGGGCGGCCCGGGCAGTTTGGGTAGGGCGCTGCTGGCGGGCATCGCGGCGGGTGCGGCCACCGACCTGCTGGACCAGGCGTGGTGGTCGCCCGGCATGACCCACCCCGACGGCCGCTCCGCCTTCGCGCTGTGGTTCACCGGCGGCATCTTCGTCAACCAGGACGGCGACCGATTCGTCAACGAGTCCCGGGCCTATGACCGGGCCGGCCGCGAGATCATCGCTCAGTTGCAAGACGGCTCGCTGGCCCTGCCGTACTGGATGGTCTACGACGACAAGGAAGGCGAGCGGCCGCCGGTCAAGGCTGCCAACGTCCCGATCGTCGAGACCGAGAAGTATGTCGAGGCCGGGCTGTGGCACACCGCCGACACGCTGGAGGAATTGGCCGCCAAGATCGGTGTCCCCGGGCCGAGACTGGCTGCCACCGTGGCCCGCTTCAATGACTTCGCCGGCACCGGAGTCGACAAGGATTTCGGCCGCGGCGACGAGGCGTTCGACCGGGCGTTCTCCGGCGGCGCGTCGCCCCTGGTGCCCATCGACCGGCCGCCGTTTCACGCCGCCGCGTTCGGCATCTCGGACCTGGGCACCAAGGGCGGGCTGCGCACCGACACCGCGGCGCGGGTGCTCGACAGGTCCGGGCGCCCCATTCCGGGCCTGTATGCGGCCGGCAACACCATGGCCGCACCCAGTGGGACCGCGTACCCGGGTGGCGGCAACCCGATCGGCACCAGCATGGTGTTCAGTTACCTGGCTGTGCGGGACATGCTGGATAGGCTGACCGGATGACTGATCGGGATCAGCTGTTCGACGAGGCCGCACTGCGCACCCAGGTCATCGGCGGGCAGTCCTACTGGCAGCGCCTCGATGTCGTCGGACAGACCGGTTCCACCAACGCCGACCTGCTGGCGCGCGCCGCGTCCGGCACCGACATCGACGGCCAGGTGCTGATCGCCGAGCACCAGACGGCCGGGCGCGGGCGCCATGACCGTCAATGGGTGTCCCCGGGAGAGCAGATCACCATGTCGGTCGGCGTGCGGGTTGATGACGTCCCGACCTCCGGCTGGGGGTGGCTGTCACTGGCCACCGGCCTGGCGGTGGCCGACGCGGTGGCCACCGCCACCACCGTCGAGGCGGGCCTCAAGTGGCCCAACGACGTGCTGACCGGGCACGGCAAGCTGGCCGGGATCCTGGCCGAGGTGACCAAGCCGTACGCGGTGATCGGCGTCGGCCTCAACGTGAGCGAGGCCCCAGCCGGCGTGCCCGGGGCCACCTCGTTGCGGGGCGAGGGGGTCGAGCACCCCGACCGCGACGTGCTCGTCTGCCGGATCCTGCGCGAACTCGGGGAGCGGATCACCGGCTGGCGCGCCGCCGACGGCGCCGACCCCCAGCTGGCAAACGACTACCGGGCCCGCAGCCTGACACTCGGTTCACGGGTGCGCGCCGAACTTCCCGGTGGCCGGCAGATCGTCGGGATCGCCCGCGACATCGACGAGCAGGGCCGGCTGATCCTGGAAACCTGGGACAGCGACGCCGCGAAGTCCGGCGAGACCGTCGTGATTTCCGCGGGCGATGTGGTGCACCTGCGGTAATCTCGCGCGACATGGGCTACCCCGACAACGCGCTGGCCGCCGGCGAGCAGGTCGTGATTCATCGTCACCCGCACTGGAAGCGGCTGATCCTGCCCGTCCTGACGTTGCTGCTGGTGACGGCGCTGGCGGGGGTGGGGTCGGGCTTCGTCAACTCGACCCAGTGGGCGCAGCTCACCAAGAACATCCTGCAGGGCGTCGTCTGGGGCATCTGGCTGATCATCATCGGCTGGCTGACAGTGTGGCCGTTCCTGTCCTGGCTGACCACGCACTTCGTCGTCACCAACCGGCGGGTGATGTACCGGCACGGGGTGCTCACCCGCAGCGGCATCGACATCCCCCTGGCGCGGATCAACAGCGTGGAATTCCGGGACAAGATTTTCGAGCGGATGTTCCGGACCGGCACGCTGATCATCGAGTCGGCGTCCCAGGACCCGCTGGAGTTCTACAACATTCCGCGGCTACGCGAGGTGCACGCGCTGCTGTATCACGAAGTCTTCGACACCCTCGGCTCGGAGGAGTCGCCAAGCTGAGCCGCGCCCGAGGCGCCCAGGCGCCCGGTGCCCTTCGCCCGCCGGTTGCGCCACGACTTCAGCAGCGTGACGTTGCTGTCCTCCAGCCCGCCCTCCAAGGCGTCCTCGAAGACCTCGGCGATGCCGCCGGCCGTCAGCGCGGACTCCAGCGCCTTGTCCGGGTTGCGCGCGAACTGGTCGGGGAACACCCAGCGCCGGAACGCCCAGAACCGGAATGCCATCTGCAGCAGGTTGCCGACGATGTAGGCCGACAGGAAGTCGGCGAGGTTCTCCACCGTCAGCGTCACGTTCGGCACCCGCAGTTGCAGCACGTAGCTGGAGAACCACAGCGGGGCCATGCTCAACAGCACGCCCACGCCGCTGAACGCGAAGAACAGCAGCGCCTCGTGGTGGCGCTCGCGGCCGCCGCGGTCCCGGAAGCTCCACTCGCGGTTGAGCACGTAGGACGCGATGACCGCCACGATCCCGGCGATCACCTTTGCCGTCACCGGCTTCGATTCGAGAATTGTGAGCTTCAGCGTGTAGAAAATTGCCGAGTCAATGATGAATGTAGTGCCGCCCACGATGGCAAATTTGATCAGCTCGTGGTGGCGCATCGCAAAGGGTTGAACCACCCCGGGGAGGCGCGCAATTGTGGCATCGGCAAAGGACACAGCACGCCAGTGTACGGACGATCTCGAATTCGGCGCAAAATGGTACATAACGATTTGGTACGAGAGCCGGAAAACACGCCGGTCAGGCGCCGTGACAACATGATGGCCGTGCCGAGACCACGTACCCCGCTGGTGGCCATGGTCGGCGGTGGGCAACTAGCCCGGATGACCCATCAGGCCGCCATCGCCCTCGGGCAGAGCCTGCGCGTGCTGGCTAACACCGCCGACGAGCCGGCTGCCCAGGTCGCCCCCGACGTGGTGCTCGGCTCGCACACCGACTTGGAGGACCTGCGCCGGGTCGCCGCCGGTGCCACGGCGCTGACCTTCGACCACGAGCATGTGCCCAACGAACTGCTGGTCAAGCTGGTCGCCGAGGGCGTCAACGTGCTGCCGCCGCCGGAGGCGCTGGTGCACGCCCAGGACAAGCTGGTGATGCGGCGACGGCTGGAGGCTCTCGGTGCCCCGGTGCCGCGCTACCTGGGCATTGAAGACGCGGACGCGCTGGATGAGCTGGACACGTTCGCGGGGGAGGTGGGCGGTCCACTGGTGGTGAAGGCGGCCCGCGGCGGTTATGACGGGCGCGGCGTGCAGATGGCACGTGATCTTGCCCACGCCCGCCAGATCGCGGGCGAGTACCTCGCCGGCGGTGTGTCGGTGCTGGTCGAGGAGCGGGTGGCGCTGCGCCGCGAACTCTCGGCGCTGGTCGCCCGCTCGCCGTTCGGCCAGGGTGCGGCGTGGCCGGTGGTCGAGACGGTGCAGCAGGACGGCATCTGTGTGCAGGTGATCGCGCCGGCGCCGGATCTGGCGCCGGATGTGGCCGCCGACGCCCAGCGGCTCGCGCTGCGGCTGGCCGGGGAGCTGGGCGTGGTCGGCGTGCTGGCCGTCGAGCTGTTCGAGACAACGGGGAGCGCTGCCGGGCCCCTCCTAGTTAATGAGCTGGCGATGCGCCCGCACAATTCCGGGCACTGGACCATGGACGGTTCCCGCACCAGCCAGTTCGAGCAGCACCTGCGCGCGGTGCTGGACTACCCGCTGGGTGACACCGACGCCACCGTGCCGGTGACGGTGATGGCCAACGTGCTGGGCGCGGCGCAGACACCGGACATGAGCATCGACGAACGGCTGCACCATCTGTTCGCCCGGATGCCCGATGCCCGCGTACACCTCTACGGCAAGACCGAGCGCCCTGGCCGCAAGGTCGGTCACATCAACTTCCTCGGCACCGATGCCGCCGGTCCGCAAGACCTCGCCGAGCTGCGCGAACGTGCCGATCTGGCCGCACACTGGTTGGCCCACGGGCAATGGACGGATGGATGGGATCCACATGACCATGACTAACCCCCGGGTCGGCGTGATCATGGGCAGCGACAGCGACTGGACGGTGATGCAGGACGCCGCGGCCGCGCTCACCGAGTTCGACGTTGCGCACGAGGTCCGCGTCGTGTCGGCGCACCGCACCCCGGGTGTGATGTTCGACTACGCCCGGCAGGCCGCCGATCGCGGCATCGAGGTGATCATCGCCGGGGCGGGTGGCGCCGCCCACCTGCCCGGGATGGTGGCCTCGGCGACGCCGCTGCCGGTGATCGGCGTGCCGGTGCCCTTGGCCCGGCTCGACGGCCTGGACTCGCTGCTGTCGATCGTGCAGATGCCGGCCGGCGTTCCGGTGGCCACGGTGTCCATCGGCGGCGCCCGCAACGCCGGTCTGCTGGCGGTCCGGATGCTCGGATCGTCAGATCCGGAACTACGGGCGCGCATTGTCGCGTTTCAGAATCAGCTGGCCGAAACCGTGCGAGCCAAGGATGCGGAACTGCAAAGACTTGCGGGTAAGTTAGCCCGCGAATAGGAAAGAGGAGGCTGGCAGAGATGGCTGGTTGGTCCGGAGACGCGTCGTTCGATTTGTTCCAGTTGCCCGAGGAACACCAGGAGTTGCGGGCGGCGATTCGCGCGCTGGCGGAGAAGGAGATCGCGCCGCACGCCGCCGACGTGGACGAGAACTCCCGGTTCCCCCAGGAGGCGCTGGACGCACTCAACGCGTCCGGCTTCAACGCCGTGCACGTGCCCGAGGAGTTCGGCGGTCAGGGCGCGGACTCGGTGGCGGCCTGCATCGTCATCGAGGAGGTGGCCCGGGTCGACGCCTCCGCCTCGCTTATCCCCGCGGTCAACAAGCTGGGCACCATGGGGCTGATCCTGCGCGGCTCCGACGAGCTGAAGAAGCAGGTGTTGCCCTCGATCGCGGACGGCTCCGCCATGGCCTCCTACGCACTGAGCGAACGGGAGGCGGGTTCGGACGCGGCGTCCATGCGGACCCGGGCCAAGGCCGACGGAGACGACTGGATCCTCAACGGCGCCAAGGCCTGGATCACCAACGGCGGCAAGTCGAGCTGGTACACGGTGATGGCGGTGACCGACCCGGACAAGGGCGCGAACGGTATCTCCGCGTTCATGGTGCACATCGACGACGAGGGTTTCACTGTCGGCCCCAAGGAGCGCAAGCTCGGCATCAAGGGCTCGCCCACCACGGAGCTGTACTTCGAGAACTGCCGGATTCCGGGCGACCGGATGATCGGCGATCCCGGCACCGGGTTCAAGACGGCGCTGGCCACCCTGGACCACACCCGCCCGACCATCGGCGCCCAGGCCGTCGGCATCGCCCAGGGGGCGCTGGACGCCGCGATCGCCTACACCAAGGACCGCAAGCAGTTCGGTCAGTCGATCAGCGACTTCCAGGCCGTGCAGTTCATGATCGCCGACATGGCGATGAAGGTGGAGGCGGCGCGGCTGATGGTGTACTCCGCGGCCGCACGCGCCGAACGCGGTGAGGGCAACCTCGGCTTCATTTCCGCGGCGTCGAAGTGTCTGGCGTCGGATGTGGCCATGGAGGTCACCACCGACGCGGTACAGCTGTTCGGCGGTGCCGGTTACACCGTCGACTTCCCGGTCGAGCGGATGATGCGCGACGCCAAGATCACCCAGATCTACGAGGGAACCAACCAGATACAGCGGGTCGTGATGTCACGGGCGCTGCTGCGCTGAGCACCTCTGGTTAGATGCCATGCAGTTTCTTCAACTGGGGAGAGAACCCCAGTCCAACCGCTTAGTATCCAGCTGACGACCAAGTCCCCGCGATTGAGCAGCCAGTCGGGGTGGCAACGAACGCGCAGGGCCGGTGTCGGCGTACTCGCCGCTGCCGTCGCGCTGTCGTGCCGCTCAAACGTTTCCACTGCCCAGGGGGTGTGAGGTGACTGAGGCGATTGCGCCTGCGCACCGTGGACCGGCGGGTCCCTCATGACGGTGGCCAGTCCCTTAGACCCGGCGGCGACGTGGCAATCGCTGTCTCTTCTGCTCGTGGAGGACGACCGCGCGGACGCCGTGCTGGTCGAAGAACTGATCGCCGACACCGTCGCCGACATCGAGGTGGTGTGGGCGCAGTCGATGGAACACGCCGAGCGCCAGCTCGCCTCCGCCCGGCCGGACTGCGTCCTGCTCGACCTGAACCTGCCCGACGCCAACGGCATCGACGCGCTGGACCGCATCCTCAAGAGCGACGCCACCGTGCCGATCGTCGTCCTGACCGGACTCAACGACGAGTACTTCGGCGCGTCCGCGGTGGCCGCCGGTGCGCAGGACTACCTGGTGAAGGGCCGCGTCGAACCCGAGATGTTGCGGCGCGCGCTGTTCTACGCGATAGAACGCAAGCGCGCCGAGCTGATCGCCGCCGACCTGCACGCCAGCCAGCTGCGCGCCCGCGAGAACGCGCTGCTGGAACGGGGCTTGTTGCCGTCCCCGCTGCTGCTGGACGACCCGGGCGTCGACATCGTGGCCCGCTACCGGCCGAGCCGGGAAAACGCCCTGCTGTGTGGCGACTTCTACGACGTGGTGCAGACACCCGACCGGGTCACCCACGTGCTGATCGGCGACGTCGCCGGGCACGGCCCGGACGAGGCGGCGCTCGGCGCGGCGCTGCGGATCGCTTGGCGCACTTTGACTTTCGCCGGTATTCACGGCGTGGAACAGATGCGTCAGCTGGAACGGGTGCTACACGCCGAACGGGCCGAGAACGGCGTCTTCGCCACGGTGCTCAGTTTGGCGATTCCGGCACAGGGGCCGGTCACCTCCATCCGCGCGGGTCATCCCGGGATGCTGCTGCACGGGCCCGGTTCGGTCGAGTGGATCGAGCCTCCGTACGGTCCGGCACTGGGCCTGCGCGGCAGCGACTGGCCGCAACACCAGCTGGAAGTGCCGGCCGGTCACGGATTGTTGCTGCTCACCGACGGGCTCTTCGAAGGCTACGCGGGCCGCGGGCCGCGCCGGCTCGGCGAGGACGGCCTGCTCGAGCTGGCGTGCCGGCACGCGGGGCTGGCCGGTGCGCAGTTCGTCGACGCCCTGATCGACGGAGCCCAGGAGCTGGCTCAGGACCAGGGTGGGCTCACCGACGACATCGCGGTGGTGCGCGTGGAGCGGACCGGTCGCCCGTGAGGACCGACGCGTCGGGTTCGCTGCCGAAAAAGCAGTTCACCGTCCGGGGATGGCTTGCCCTCGTGCTGTCCACGATGGGCCTACTGGTGCTGCTGGGTGCGGTGATCGGTGCCGTCCTGCTGGACCGCACCGACGAGTTGGCCCGCGAGCTCCGAGACAACATCCAGCCCGCGCGGGTATCGGCGTACCAGTTGCAATCGGCACTGCGTGACCAGGAAACCGGGCTGCGGGGATACCTGATCTCCGCGGACCGGCAGTTCCTCGGGCCCTACTACGAGGGGGTGGCCGCCGAGCAGGTCGCCGCCCGGGAGCTGCGGGGCAGGCTCACCCGTCGCCCCGACCTGACCGCCGACCTGGATGCCATCGAGGCCACCGCCGCCAATTGGCGCAGGGATTACGCCGAGCCGCTCATCGCGAGCGTGACCCCGAACACGCCGGCCGTGGTGCCCGGCGCGACGGTGGCGCTCGGCAAAGCCGAATTCGACTACATCCGGCAGCTTTTCGCCGCGCAGAACGACCACCTCAGCGCGGCCCGAGACCGCGGCGCCGGCCAACTGTTACGCATGAACAACTGGCGGGACCAGGTACTCGGCGCCATGGTGCTGATTTTCTTCGTCACAGCAGCCCTGCTGGGGATCCTGGTGCAGCGTGCCGTCTCCCGTCCGCTGGCCAGGCTGGCCGCTTCGTGCCGGCAGATCACCGACGGCCACTTCAGTGACAGCATCGAACCGCCGCGCCGGCCCGCGGATATCCGGGGCATCGCTGTCGACGTGGAGAACATGCGGCAGCGGATCGTGGCCGAACTCGAGGCGTCGCAGTCGGCCCAGTTGCAGCTGGACGAGCAGGCGGCCGAGCTGCGCCGGTCCAATGCGGAGCTCGAGCAGTTCGCCTACGTCGCGTCCCACGATCTGCAGGAGCCGCTGCGCAAGGTGGCGTCGTTCTGCCAGCTACTGGAGAAACGCTACGGCGACAAGCTCGACGAGCGTGGCATCCAATACATCGATTTCGCCGTCGACGGCGCCAAACGCATGCAGGTGCTGATCAACGACCTGCTCAGCTTCTCCCGGGTCGGCCGCCTGAACACCAAGTACACCAAGGTGGAACTCGGCACAGCCCTGGACACGGCCGTCGCCAACCTCGCCGCGGCGATCGAGGAGTCCGGCGCCGAGGTCGTCCACCCGAAGCAGCCGCTGCCCCAGGTCTTCGGCGATCCCACGCTGCTGACGATGTTGTGGCAGAACCTGATCGGCAACGCCGTGAAGTTCCGCCGGGAAGACCGCGCGCCGCGCATCGTCATCGCTTGTCGCCAGGGTGTCGACAACCATCGCGGCAACTGGGTGTTCAGCGTGTCCGACAACGGCATCGGCATCCCCGAGGAGTTCGTCAGCAAGGTGTTCATCATCTTCCAGCGCTTGCACGGCCGCGACACCTATGGTGGAACCGGGCTGGGACTGGCGATGTGCAAGAAGATCGTCGAACACCACGGCGGGACAGTCTGGATCGACACCACTTACACCGATGGGACGCGCTTCGAATTCACGCTACCCATACCGGAATCCGAGGCTAAACCCGACGCTGAGGCCACACTCGAAGGAGCAGACGCATGACATCACCCGCCCGCGCAATCGACATCCTGCTCGTGGAAGACGACCCCGGCGACGAGCTGATCACCCGGGAAGCGTTCGAGCACAACAAGCTCAACAACAGGCTGCATGTGGCGCACGACGGGGAGGAAGGCCTGAACTACCTCTACCGCCGGGGCGGCTACGAGCACGCGCCGCGGCCGGATCTGATCCTGCTCGACCTCAATCTGCCGAAGTACGACGGCCGGCACCTGCTGGAAAAGATCAAGTCCGACCCGGAGCTGAGTCGAATTCCGGTGGTGGTGCTCACCACGTCCTCGGCCGAAGAGGACATTCTGCGCAGCTACAAACTGCACGCGAATGCCTACGTCACCAAGCCGGTGGACCTGGACCAGTTCATGAACGCGGTGCGCCAGATCGACGAGTTCTTCGTGCAGGTGGTTCGTCTACCGAACGGCTGAGACCGCTTCCTTCACAACGGGGGCCGTGTCGGTGGCGTGCACGATGCCGTGCTCGTTGATCTCGTGTACGTGCACGGTCGCGAAGTCGAAGAAGATGCCGACGACGCGCAGTTGCCCGGACGCCACCAGCGGCGCCAGGAGTGGGTGGCGCGTGAGGCGCCCGACTTGGACGGCGACGTTGACGATCGACAGCTGGTCGAGTTCGCTGAAAGCGAAGCCGTTGGACGTGCTGCTCAGCCGGGCGGGGTGGCAGTCCCGGAATGCGGCGAGGCTGTCTTCTGCGTGGTGCAGCCACCGGCCGATCGGTCGGTCCGCCACGCCGGTGTTGTCGTTCAGCACCACCTGCATCGCGCGGCACGACGAATGTCCGCAGACGACAACCGAACTGACCCCCAGCTGGTTGACCGCGAAGTCCAGCGCGGCATCCACGGAGCGCTCGGCCGGATCGGTGGGCACCAGATTGCCGACATTGCGGACGATGTAGAGATCACCGGGCCGGCTGGCCGTGATGGTGTCCGGCAGGATCCGGGAGTCGGCACAGGTGAGGAACAGGGTGTCCGGGTTCGGCGAACTGACGAGTTCGTGGACGTGCCGGTGCAGGGCGCCCACCCCCACGCGGTGGTACTGCTTGACGCCGTCCAGGATCGACGAGTCTGTGCCTTCATCATTGGCATCACGCCGCGACGGCCACGGTGCTTCGCGCAACGAGCGGGACACGTAGTGTCGTTTGGGCGGACTGCTGTGCGCGCTGGACAGATTGGCGGGCGACGTCTCGACGATGTGTACCGAGCCGCCGGTCGCCTCGTGCGCGGTCTTCCAGTCCGAAATCGCTTCGGAGATCGAGTGATCGATGTAGTCGGCGTTGAGGTTGAGGGTGACCTCGGTGCCTGGCGGCAATGTCGAGAGCACATTGGTCAGCCGCGGCAACAGCAGGAAGCTCAAGGTGCCGTCGATGTCGACGTGCCACTGCTTGGATTTGTCGCCGATCGGCCTGGCCTCGATCGGCGCGCGGACCAGGCGTACCAGCAGGAAGAGGATCGCGATGGCGAGTCCGATCGCCACCCCTTCCAGCAGATTGAGAAACACCACGCAGACGATGGTGATGGCGTAGATGACGAAGTTGCCGGTGCGCACCGCGACCCTGATGTGGGCCAGCTTGATGAGCTGAATGCCGATCACGATGAGCAGGCCGGCCAGGGCCGCCTTGGGAATCAGCTCGACCAGACTGGTCAGCAGCGACGCGAACAACAGGATCCAGACGCCGTGCAGCACCGCCGATGTGCGGGTACGGGCACCGGCTGCCACGTTGGTGGAGCTGCGCACGATGACACCGGTGACCGGTAGTCCGCCGAGCAGGCCGGAGACGACGTTGGCGCTACCCTGTCCGAGCATCTCCCGGTTGAAGTTGGTGCGCGGGCCGCTGTGCAGCTTGTCGATGCCCACCGCGGACAGCAGCGACTCGACGCTGGCGATCAATGCAACCGTCAGGACCCCCAGTGCGACCGCGCCGATCTCCTGTGTCCACGGGTGCCCGCCCGGCGATAGCGGCGGCAGGTGGGGCAGCCCAATGGCTTCAAAGAAGTTGCCGGACAGGTTGATTCGCTCCACCTGGAGGTCGACGATCAGAGACAGGGCGGTGGCCGCCACGATCGCCACCAGCGCACCCGGGATGAACCTGACCTTGGGTGGCAGCTTCGGCCACAGCAACAGAATGGCGATCACGGTGCTGCCGACGATCACCTCGTGCAACTCGTGGTTCAGGATTCCGCTGGGCAGCGCCTCGATGTTCGCCCACGCGGAGCTCCGCGACGATCCGCCCAGCAGCACGTGAATCTGCTGCAGCACGATCGTCACGCCGATACCGGCCAGCATGGCGTGCACCACCACCGGGGCGACGGCGAGCGCGGCACGCGCGACCCGCACCAGGCCCAGCAGGATCTGCACGGCTCCCGCGCAGACGGTGATCACGCACGTCATCTCCCAGCCGAACTCGTCTATCAGTCCGGCCACCACCACCGTCAGGCCCGCGGCCGGTCCGCTGACCTGCAGCACCGACCCGCCGACCGAGCCGGCGATGATGCCGCCGCTGACCGCGGCGATCAGTCCGGCCATCAGCGGCGCCCCCGAGGCGATCGCGATACCCAGCGACAGCGGCAGCGCTACCAGGAAGACGACCAGTGATGCCGGGACGTCGTAGCGCAAGTTCGGCAGGATCTTTCGCGACTGCTGCGGCTCGACGACAGCGCTACTCATAACACTCCTCTGGGTCGGTCTGCCCAGGCAAACGGACCGGCGTGAACGGATGGGGTCCATCTGATGTCCACCGGGCGTCGGCGATCCGGATTCGCCATATATTTGTGATCAGCAAATTCTTTGAATCCCACTACCAACGCCTGACCAAATCGTCCATGTGGGCCTGCGGGATTCGGCAAATCCCACGCCGATTCATTCCCAATTCAAAGAATGCGCGTCGCCGCCCCGGGCTGCACCAGCGGAACGTTGGGGTTCGGTGAGAGTCCGCGCTTCTGATCTAAGGTGAGGGCGCTGTCTACCGGGAGAGGGAAATGGCCACCGACAAGTCACCCAGCCGTATGGACCTGCGCAAGCAGCGCACCCGGGCCGCACTGATCAAGGCCGCGCAGACGTTCATCGCCAACGGCCAGCTCGAGGTGCCGGTGCAGGACATCAGCCAGGCCGCCGACGTCGGTGTCGGATCGTTCTACAACCACTTCGACAGCAAGGAAGAACTGTTTCAGGCCGCGGTGAACGACGTCATCGAAGCGCAGGGGGCACTGCTGGACGCGCTGACCGACGCGATCGAGGACCCGGCGGAGAAGTTCGCCGCCCGCTACCGCCTGACGGGACGGCTGTTCCGGCTGCGGCCCAAGGAAAGCCGGATAGGACTCGCGCTGGGGATGCGACTGATCATGGCGGACAGGGGCTTGGGCCCGCGCGGTGTCCGGGACATCGGCGCCGCGGCGGCCGGCGGGCGGTTCACGGTCACGGACCCCGAACTCGCGATGGTGCTCGCCGCCGGGTCATTGCTGGCGCTGGGTCAGCTACTGCACGACCAGCCGGATCGCGACGACGCGAGGACGGTGGACGAGGTCACCGAAGGCCTGCTCAGGCTGTTCGGTATGCCGGCAGACGAGGCGGTGCGGATCAGCCGGGTGCCGCTGCCGGATCTCGCCTGGGTTGGTGACGTCGATCTCGACCAGTTCAGCTAGCCCGCGACCCCCGAGATACCGATGAGGCCGCCGTGTCCGGCGGCGCCCGCCGTGCCGTCGTCCGCGCTGGACTGGCCTGCGCCGGCGGCCCCGCCGTTGCCGCCGATACCGACGAGGCTGTTGACGTTGCCGCCGTTGCCCCCGTTGCCGCCGGTGCCGCCGGTTCCGGTGGCACTGCCGCCGTCGCCGCCGATGCCACCATCGCCGCCATAACCGATCAGACCGGTGGCACTCCCGCCGTTGCCGCCGTTGCCGCCGGCACCGCCCTGGCCGGTCGAGACGCCGGCGTTGCTGCCGTGACCGCCGGCTCCACCATTGCCGGCGATGCCGCCCAGCCCGATGCTGCCGCCGTCGCCGCCGTTGCCGGCGGCGCTGACGGAGCTCACATTGCCACCGGTGCCGGCATCGCCGCCGTTGCCGCCGGCCCCACCGACGCCCCACAGGTATCCGCCGTGGCCACCGTCGCCGCCGTCGGTTCCGGCCCCGCCCGGGGCCTTACTGAAGGTTCCGGACAGGTTGTAGGCGCTGCCGCCTTCACCGCCGGCGCCTCCCGCGCCGCCGACACCGATCAGGCCGACATCGCCGCCGGCACCTGCGGCCCCGCCGCTGCCGCCGGCGATCTGGACGCCGTTGCCGGCGATGCCGAAGCCGCCGTTGCCGCCGCTGCCGCCGGCGCCGCCCACACCCCAGAGGTATCCACCGTGGCCACCGTTGCCGGCGGCGCCGCCGAGGCCACCGGTCGCGCCGGCACCCGCCGTGTAGTAGGTGAGGCCGCCCCATCCGCCGTTGCCGCCGTTGCCGCCGGCGCCGTAGAGCAATCCGGCCGTGCCACCGGCGCCGCCGGTGCCGCCGCTGCCGCCGGCGGCGCTGCCGCTGCCGTCACCGCCCCGCGCGCCGTTGCCGCCGTCGCCGCCGCTGCCCCAGAGCCCGACGGAGCCGCCCTGACCGCCGTTACCGCCGCTGCCGGAGACTTCCACCGATCCGCCGTCGCCGCCGTCGCCGCCGACCCCGTAGAGATAGCCGCCGCGGCCCCCGACGCCACCGTCGGCACCGTTCACTCCGGACGGGTTGGTGCCGTCGAGGTTGCCCGCATTGCCGCCGTCGCCGCCCGCGCCGATGAGCCAACCGGCGTCCGCGCCCCGGCCGCCGGCCGCGCCCGCGCCCGAGTCGCCGCCGTTGCCGCCGTTTCCGCCGATGAGACCGGCGGCGCCGCCGTCGTGGCCGGACACTCCGGCGGCGAAGGTGTTGCCGCTGTTGCCGCCATTGCCGATCAGCCGACCGGCGGCCGCACCCTGCGCCCCCAGCCCGCCGTCGAACCCATAGGCGCCCGGCGCGCCGTTCCCGCCGGACCCGCCGTCGCCGATCAACAGCCCGGCGCTGCCTGCGGCGCCGCCATTGCCGCCGGTACCGGTGTCACCGGCACCGCCGTTGCCGCCGCTGCCGCCATCGCCGAACAGGTAGCCGCCGTTGCCGCCGGCCCCTCCGTTGGCGCCGGCGCCGGCGTTGCCGCCGTCACCGCCCACCCCGTACAGCCAGCCGCCGCGGCCGCCCGCTGCGCCGGCCGTCGCGGAGGCCGAGCTGTCACCCCCGCGACCGCCGGTGCCGAACAGCTGTCCGGCGTCTGCCCCGGCCGCGCCCTGCCCGCCGCTGCCGCCGGCCCCGCCGTCACCGATCACATATCCGGCGCGGCCCGCGGCGCCGCCGGCCACTGGGCCGTAACCGCCGTCGCCGCCGTCGCCGAACACCCATGCCGACCCGCCGGCGCCGCCGTCGCCGTTGGCGCCGACGCTGCCTGCGGCGCCGTTGCCGCCCTGGCCGGTACCGGCCTGGCCGGCAGCACCGCCGTTGCTGCCCATCCCGCCGTTGCCGCCGGTGCCGAACAGTCGTCCCGAGTCCGCGCCGGCTCCGCCGGTGGCGCCGGCGCCACCGCTGCCGGCGTTGCCGCCCTTGTTGTACGTGCCGTAACCCGCGCCACCGTTGCCGCCACCGCCGCCGTCGCCGCTGTTGCCACCGGCCCCGCCGGTGCCGATCAGCCAGCCGCTGGCGCCGCCGCGACCACCCATTGCGCCGGCGCCGCCATCACCGCCGCTGCCGCCGCGACTGGTGGTATCGACGGTGGTGGCGACTCCATTCGCGCCGTGGCCACCGCCGCCGCCGGCGCCGCCGGCGCCACCGTCGCCGAACAGCCAGCCGCCGCTACCACCCGTGCCGCCTACGCCGCCGGCTGCGCCGTCGCCGCCATTGCCGCCCAGCGGCGGAGCGGCGCCCTGGGTGGGCGCGACGGTGCCGGCGATACCGCCCTTGCCGCCATTACCGCCGAGGCCCCCGTTGCCTCCCGCGCCGCCGGTGCCGAACAATCGTCCGCCGCCACCGGCACCCCCGCTGCCGCCGACGCCTGCCTTGCTGCCGTCGCCGCCGCTGGCCGGGCCCAAGCCCTGGCCGCCGACCCCACCATTGCCGCCGTGCCCGCCGTTGCCGCCGGCGCCGCCCGTGCCGAGCAGCCAACCGCCGTCACCCCCGACGCCGCCACTACCGCCGGCTGCGCCGTAGCCGCCGAATCCGCCGCTGCCATTCCACGTTGGAGTGGCGATTCCACCGGTCCCGCCGTCACCGCCGCGGCCACCGAGGCCGGCCGCCCCGCCGTCGCCGAACAGGCCCGCGGATCCGCCGCCGCCGCCCGTTCCGCCAGCACCGCCGTTCCCGCCGAACCCGCCATACGCCTGGCCCTGGTAGTCGGTGCCGTCAGCGCCGGTGCCGCCGGCACCGCCCGCACCGCCGATGCCGCCCGCCCCGCCCTGGCCGTAGAGCCAGCCTCCGGCACCGCCGGCGCCGCCGACACCGCCAATACCGCCTATGCCGCCTTCGCCGGTTGGATTGCTGGGCGACGCGGTGCTGCCGCCGCCCTGCCCCGCGGCACCGCCGGCGCCACCCGCGCCGCCGGTGCCGAACAAGCCGGCGGCGCCTCCGGCTCCGCCGGTTCCTCCGTTGCCGCCAGCGCTACCCGTGACGTGCGCGGCGCCGGTGGCGCCGCTGCCGCCTACGCCGCCGGCGCCACCCGCGCCGCCGTTGCCCCACAGCCAGCCGCCGCGCCCACCGGACCCCCCGGTGCCACCGGCTGCGCCGGACCCGGCGGCCCCGTCGGCGCCGGTGCCACCCGCGCCGCCGTTGCCGATCAGCCCCGCGCTACCGCCACTGCCACCAGCGCCGTTGTAGCCGTTGCCGCCGTTGCCGTACAGCCAGCCGCCGTCCTGGCCGTTGGGGCTGGCCGCGGTGCCGTCGGCACCGTTGCCGATGATCGGACGCGACAGCAGCGACTGGATGGATTGCAGCGGGCTTGCGTTGACCGCCTCAGCGGCGGCGTACGAGTTCGCCGCCCCGTCGAGCGCCTCGACGAATTGCGAGTGGAACAGGGCCGCCTGCGCGCTGACCGCCTGGTAGTCCAGGGCGTGACCGGAGAACAGCGACGCGAGTGCCGTCGACACCTGATCGGCACCCGCGGCCAGCACGCCGGTAGTTCCGGAGGCGGCCGCCGCGTTGGCCTCACCGAGCGCCGCGGCGATGCCCTGCACGTTCGCCGCCGCCGCTGTCAGCGCCTCTGGGGCAACCGTCGTAAAGAACATCGCTGCGTTACACCCCGTCCGTAGTCGGTATCTCGTTCAAGACGAGAAGGACCTTAATCCGATTGGACGAAGAATTGCAGTGTTTTACGCATAAAAAATGGCGCGACAGAGAAACTGAATTTTCTTCAGAAAAAGAAATTGAATATTCCTCAGAAGATTCGCGATGCGGTCTTTTGGAGAAAGCGCTCAAAGCGGCTTCTTCCAGCGGAAATGACCTGGCTAGGTCAGAAACTGGTCATTATGCTGGCCGGCCGCCGGCGGTGGATCGGTGACCCTGGCGTCGAAGCTCGAGTAACGCGCCGGCGTGCGGACGACGGTAATGGCGTCGTCCCCGCCGTCTATCTTCAGGGACAGGTCGTTCTCGGCGAATAGCGGCGTGTCCACCACCTGCTTCCAGGTGTAGGCCAGGCACGCCATCAGGCCGCCTTCCTGCAGGAGCTCAACCCACTCGGCCGCGGTCTTGGCGGCCAGCGCCGATTCCAGTTCCTCGGTCAACTCGGGGTAGTTGATCGCCCTCGACCGCTGGTCGGCGAACCGCTCGTCTTCGACCAGGTCGGGCCGGCCGATGATCTGGCACAGCTTCGTCCAGTGCTTGGGCACGTAGGCACTGATCAACAGATAGCCGTCGGAGGCTTTGTACGCGTCTGACGGCTGGGTGGCGAAGCCGACCCCCTTGCGCTTCTTGGCCGGAGAAGCGGGCTGCGCGGGCGGCTCGCTGGGCTTGTTCAGATGGATGGTCAGCTGATTGGCCTGCAGGCTGACGGCGACGTCGTACATCGCGACCTGCACCAGATCGCCCACCCCGTGCCGCTCCCGATTGAGCAGCGCGGCCAGCACCGCCTGCGCCAGCACGTGCCCGCTGGCGTTGTCGACCAACTGGAACGGAATGATCTGCGGTTTGCCGGTGGGGGTGGCCATGCCGGTGCACATGCCGGCCTCGGCGGCCACCATCAGGTCGACGCCCGGGCGGGTGCCGTTGGGGCCGTTGCCGCCGAAGGCGCTCAGCCGCGCGTAGATCAGCCTGGGATTGCGCGCCCGCAACTCGTCGGGGCCCAGACCCAGTCGTTCCATGACGCCGGGCCGGAATCCTTCCAGCACGACGTCGGCGGTGTCGGCCAGCTGCAGAATCTGCTGCCTGGCCTCTTCCTGGGTCAGGTCCACCGCCACCGATTTCTTGCCCCGGTTGTTGGGCAGGAAATACGTGGCCAGCGGGGGCCGGCCGGGTAGCACCGAAGTGAGTCTGCGGGACTGCTCGCCGCCGGGCGCTTCGATCTTGACGACCTCGGCGCCCAGGTCGGCCAGGATCTGACCGGCCAGCGGGCCTGCCACATTCTGGGTGAAGTCGAGCACCCGGAAGCCGTCCAGGGGCTTGGCGGAATTCGGCATCAAACGGACCTTCCTGGAAGCACCGCGGTGCAGTAGTAGTTCTCGGTGAACAGGTTTTCGTCGCTGGAGCGGCCGACGGTATGCGGCCGAAACCCGTTGGCCACCAATAGCTCGTTGAGCAGGATGCGCGTGACGTGCCAGCCGTGTCGCTGCAGATAGGTGGCGACGTCGTTGCGGTCGCCGGGGTAGCCCAGCCGGTCCATCTCCACGTCCAGGCCGTGCTCGTACCACCTGGCGAAGATGGCGTCGTAGAGTTCGCGGCTGGCCGGAGCGGCGAAGAACACCTCCGCCAGCAGCTGGCTGCCGCCGGCGCTGAGCGCGGAGATGTCGTCGAGCAGCTGGTCCTGGCCGGCCGGTGGCAAGTACCCGAACAGGCCCTCGGCGGCCCAGGCGGTGGGGGAGGTGGTGTCGAAGCCGGCCGCGCGCAGCGCCGACGGCCAGTCGTGTCGCAGGTCGACCGGGACGCCCCGCACGTCGGCGGTGGAGGCGGCGCCCAGCGCTGCCAGCGTCACCGACTTGAACTCGATGACCTGCGGGACGTCGATCTCGAAGACGATGGTGTCCTCCGACCACGGCAGCCGGTATCCGCGTGCGTCGAGGCCGGACGCCAAGATCACCGCCTGGCGGATCCCGGCCCGCTGGGTAGCGGCGAAGAACTCGTCGATGTGGCGGGTGCGGGCCGCCTGCTGGTCGGTCATGCGCTGCATGCCCCACGGGGCGTCGGGGAAGTCGACGTCGTCGGTATCCAGTTCACCGCGTGCCCATCGCGTGAAGAAGTCGATGCCGACCGCGCGTACCAGCGGCTCGGCGAAGGGGTCGTCGATCAACCCCGCTCTGCTGGCGCGGGCACGTCCGGCCGCCACCATGGTGGCCGTCGCGCCCACACTGCACGCCAGGTCCCAGGTGTCGTCGTCGGTGCGCACCATGTGATCCTCCCGCAGCTGACCTGGTGGTTAGCCACTGTAACTAACCAGGGGGAGAGGGCGGCTGAAGGCGTCCGACGGGGGCCGGGTGCGCGTCGGTCCGGGCGCACCCGCGGGAGGGCCACTACCATCGCGGAAATGACTCGTCCCGGCGCCGTTGGTGAACCTGCCGGCGTCGTCGACCACGCGTGCCACCAGGAGTCTGCCGACTGGGAGCGCAACGTGGTCTGGGCCCGCCGGCTGGCGTGGATCAGCCTGGCGGTGTTGCTCATCGAGGGTGGCGTCGGGCTATGGGAGGGCATCGCGGTCAGGTCGATCGCCCTGACCGGTTGGGCGCTGGGCGGAGCGTCCGAGGGGCTGGCCAGCGCGATGGTGCTGTGGCGCTTCACCGGCGACCGCACCCTGTCCCCGACCGCCGAGCGGCGCGCACAACGCGGCGTCGCGGTGTCGTTCTGGCTGGTGGCGCCCTATGTCGCCGCGGAATCCATCCGGCATTTCCTCGGCGGCGAGCACTCCGAGACCTCGGTGCTGGGCATCGGGCTGACCGCGCTGGCACTGGTATTGATGCCGGCTCTCGGCTGGGCCAACCACCGGGTGGGTGCGCGCCTGCACTCCGGTGCGACCGAGGGCGAGGGCACCCAGAACTATCTGTGCGCCACGCAGGCGGCCGGAGTGCTGGCCGGGTTGGCGATCACCGCGGCCTGGCCCGCCGGGTGGTGGGTCGATCCGGCGATCGGACTGGCCGTGGCGTGCGTGGCCATGTGGCAGGGTGTGCTGGCCTGGCGCGGCAAGGACTGT
Source organism: Mycobacterium sp. (assembly GCA_003987775.1). Lineage (GTDB taxonomy): Bacteria > Actinomycetota > Actinomycetes > Mycobacteriales > Mycobacteriaceae > Mycobacterium. The sequence continues at coordinate 32,103 of RXJD01000007.1, read as the reverse complement.
TGCTGACCGTGAAGCTAGTGGCGACCCGCAGCGCCCGGCTCCGCCGCGCTTGCGATCGCCACGGCGCTAGTCCAGCCGGTACCGGATCAGCCTCGAACTGTTGGCCACCACGGCCACCGACGACGCATTGTGCAGGATCGCGGCCAGCACCGGTGACAGCGCGCCCCCGGCGCCGATGAGCAGGCCGGCGGCGTTGACCGCGATCGACATGCCGTAGTTCTCCCGGATCACGTCCACCGCCCGCGCGCCCAGGTCCCGTACATCGAGCAGGCGGTAGAGGTTGTCGTTGGCCAGCGCGACGTCGGCGGTCTCCACCGCGACGTCCGTTCCGGCCAGGCCCATCGCGATGCCGATGTCGGCGGCCGCCAGCGCCGGCGCGTCGTTGACGCCGTCGCCGACCATCCCGACGACGTATCCCTCGTCCTGCAGCCGGCGCACCACCTCGAGCTTGTCCTCGGGCATCACCTCGGCGCGCCACTCCTCGATGCCGAGCTCGTCGGCGACCACCTCGGCGATATCGGGATGGTCGCCGGTGAGCATGACGATCCGGCGAACACCGTTGTCGCGCAACTGGTTCAGCACCTCCGCGGCCTCCGGCCGCACTTCGTCGCGCAGGCTGATCAGGCCCACCAGGGTGCCGTCCACCGCGAGCAGCAACGGCGTCTCGGCCTGGTGGCGCAGCTTGCCGACCCACTCCTGCGCCTTCTTGGACACCTTGACCTTCTCGGCGCGCAACAGGCCGGGACTGCCCAGCAGCAGCGTGCGGCCGTCGGCCCAGGTCCGCATGCCCAGACCGACCAGCACCTCGCACTCCTCGTGCGGCGGGATGCTGATGTGGCGCTCCTCGGTGGAGCGGATGACGGCCTCGGCCAGCGGGTGGCGCGAGTGGATCTCCGAGCTGGCGGCATAGGCCAGCACCTGCTCGGGCTCCCAATCCTTATGCAGCGAGACGATATTCGTCACCACCGGCCGCCCCACGGTGAGCGTTCCGGTCTTGTCGAAGACGATCGCGTCGACCCGGCCCGCCTGTTCGAGGTGCGATCCGCCCTTGATCAGGATGCCGCGGCGCGCGCCGTTGCCGATCGCGGCGCTGATGGCCGTTGGGGTGGACAGGCCCACCGCGCACGGGCAGGCGATCAGCAGCATGGTCATGGCGCGCCGGACATCGCCGGTGACCAGCAGGGTCAGGGCCGAGACGACGAACGACGTGGGCACGAATCGGCGCGAGAAATTCTCGCCGACGGTCTGGATCGGGGCCCGGTCATGCTGTGCTTCTTCGACTCTGGTGATGATGCGCCCGATGGTGGTCTGGTTGCCGACGGCCTCGGCGCGCACCACCAGGCGCCCGCGCACCACCACCGAACCGGCGTGCACGTGTGCCCCGGCGACGACGCTGACCGGCAGGTTCTCGCCGGTGATCGCGGACTGGTTGACCACCGCCTCGCCCTCGACCACCTCGCCGTCGACCGGGATGGCGACGTGGTCGTGCACCACCACCTCGTCGCCGATCTCCAGGGTGTCGATCGGGACCTGAACCTCCTGGCCCTCGGCCAGCCGGACCCAGGCGGTGTCCTGATTGCCGCGCAGCAACTCCGAGATGGCTCGCCGCGTCCGGCGCAGGGTCAGGTCCTGCAGATACTCGCCGATGTTGAGCAGCCACAGAACGGTGAGCGCGACGACGTTCTCGCGCAGGATCAGGCTGGCCACCGTCGCCGCCGAGACCAGTGCGTCGGTGCCGAGCTTGCCCGAGCCGACGGAGCGCAGGGCGCCACGCAGGAACGGGTAGCCGGTGAAGATGGTCACGCCGGTGGCCACCATCCGGCCGCTGGGACCCAGCAGCGGCGGCCGGGCGAACACGTACCGCCGCACGCCGAGCAGCGCCAGCGCCGCACCGCCGATCACCATGCGCAGCACGTCGCTGTTACGGATCTCCTCGGAATGCGGTGCGCGGGAGGGGATCAGGTCCGCGGCGACGCGTGCCGCGCCGCTGATCGCCTCCAGCACGGCGGCGCGGTCACAGCGTCTGGGGGAGTACCAGACGACGACGGAACCGGTGCGCGGGTAGGCGTGCACCACGCGTACCCCGTTGCATTTGGCGACGGCTTCCTCCACGGCGACAGCGCGCCGGGAATTGCGGCAGACCCAGTCGACCCGGACTCTCATGCGTCCGGCCGCATCGGAAATCACCTGCAGCGCAGGGTCTTCGGCCGGCGCGATGTCAGGAACCAGCGCGAGGGCCACGGGATCAGTGGTCGTGGTCGTGGACGTCACCGACGGCCGGCGTGGGCGCCTCTTCGCCGATCCGTTCGCGCGCCTCGGCCATCACGTCGGCGATCTTGAGCCGGGCCGACTCGGCGGCCACCTCGGCCCTGCGGGTGCTGCGCAGGCCCAATTCGGCTCCCTTGACCGCGGTTTCGTGTAACGGCGCCTTCTTGGCGGCTTTCTTCAGCACCTCGTACGCGGTCACACCGGCCAAGCCGGTGATCACCGTCGAAGCCGCCTTGGCCAAAAGCACCTGCACCGCCATTGCCGCACCTTTCCCTTGTCGTCTTTCCGGCAACGCTAACATCGAAATATAGCGATATCAACATGTATTGCCCGGGCCGCTCGCCGCGCTTGGACTGAGTCTGCGTGTGCGGCGGGCCCCTCTCGCACTTTCCCGCCAATCGCGCAGAGTCAGCGGGCGAGGGGGTGCTGGGGGCGCCGCGCGCTAGAGAACCTTGGTCACTTTCTCCATCTCGACCCGCCGCTGCAGCGCCGCCGGATCCGGATTGGCCACCTGCACCAGCGATCCGCCGATCGACAACACCGCCAACAGCCCGTCCACCACAAGTTCCGGCCGCTCCCATGACCCGGAGGACAGCACCCGATCGCCCGGAGTCAGGCCTTGCATCGCCGCCGATTGCACACACGCCGCCACCAGCTGGCCGACGGATTGGCCGGCCAGTGCCGGTCCCGGCCGGGGTTCGGGCACGATCTGATCGCCGTGCACCCGCACGGCGGTCGCATAGTCGGTGACGCCGATCGGCAGGTCGGGGACGGCTCGGCCGAAGGGGTCCAGCGACAGCACGGCAACCTCGCCGCCGGCGACGGCAGCGTCGGCTTCGTCGAGCCGGTCCAGGGTGCACAGTGCGACATCAGCCGGCCCGTCGAGCACCGCCTCGGCACCGATCCACCACACCCCGAACAACACCGCCGCGGTCTGCCAGTGCGCCGGCAGCAACACCGCGACCCGGCTATCCGGCCCGGCGCCCAGCTCGTCGCGTAACAGGTTGGCGGTCTTGGCGGCCCAGTTGGCCAGTGTCACCGCCGACAGCTCGATACGCTCGCCGGTCGCGTCGTCGTAGTAGGTGATGCGCGGGCCGACCGGGTCGGCACGCAGCATCGGGTCCAGGATGGCCCCGGCCAGGGTCGGGTTCAGTTGATGCACTCCGGCTTCTCCGAGCCCGCCGTGAGGATCGGCGACGGCGCTGGCACGTTGCTGTTGACCGATCCGACGGTCGAGGCGCGGGCCGGCGTCGGCGACCCGCCGTCCAGGCCAGAGCCGGGACCCGTGTAGTCGTTGGCCAGCACCACCCGCACCGACCCGGCCGCAATGGAGGAGTCGGCGACGACGGGTAGACCGCCCAGTTGCCGCGCGATCTCCTGGGCGCCGAGGTCGTCGGTCTTGGCGGCGCGCACCTGACTGTTCTTGACGTGGCCGCCGTCGTTGTTGCCTGCCGTGCCGGCGGCGAAGCCCTTGGCGCTCAGCACATCAAGTACCGCGGAGGCCAGGCCGTTGATGTCGGTGTCGTTCATCACGTTCACGGTGGTCTTGCCGGGCGTGTAGGCGAGTTCCTCCGTCTTGCCCTGGTCCTGCTCATGCAGCAGGCCGCCGACCCACTCCTGCACCGCGTGCGGGTCGACCCGCACCACACTCTGCATGCCGTCGTCGCTCCAGCCGGCTCCGTCGAGCACCGGGATGGTGGCGAACGCGACGTTGCCGCCGGTCAGCTTCGACACCTGCTGGACGAAGTCCATGATGTTCCAGCCCTCCGAGATCACCACCGAGCGCTGGACCGCCGCCTCCAGGCGTTTGAGGGTGGCGGGGGAGGACAGCGTCTTACCGGAGATCACCCGGTGCGCCAGCGAGGCCATGACGACCTGCTGCCGAACCACCCGGTCCAGGTCGCCGCGCGGCAGCTCGTGCCGCTGCCGGACGAAGCTCAGGGCCTGCGGGCCGTTCAGCCGCTGCTGGCCGGCCGGGAAGTCGGCACCCGAAAGCGGTTCGTAGACAGCGTCTTTGAGACAGACCTCGACGCCCCCCAGGGCGTCGGCGATCAGGGCGAAGCCGAGCAACCCGATCTCGGCGTAATGGTCGACGGTGACGCCGGTGAGGTCGGCCACTGTCTTGATGAGTGCCTCGCGACCGGCCTGGGTGCCCGCCGTCGCGGCTTCGGTGGGCGAGGCGCCGGCCTGTACCAGGCTGGTCCGCTTGATCTCGCGGGTCTGGCCGTAGACGCCATTGATCTTGGTCTTGCCCAGCCCGGGGGCCTGGACGTAGGAGTCGCGGGGGATCGAGATCGCGGTCGCCGACTTCCCGTTGTTGGGGATGCGGACCAGGATGATGGTGTCGGTGTTGGTGGCTTCCTCGTCGCCGGCCCGCAGCGTGGCCAGTTCCTCGGAGGTCAGCGGGTTGCCGTGCGCGTCGGTGCGGCTGTCCAGGCCGACCAGCAGGATGTCGATCGCGCCGTCGTCGGCGCCGTGGCCCAGCGAGGCTGCCGACATATGGAAGATGCCGTCTTCGAAGGAGCGGACGTTGCTCCAGGCCACGCCGGTGCCGATCACCACCACCAGGGCCAGAGCCGTCGAGACCACACGAGTCACACGAGCCACACTTTGCGCAGGCATCACTGTAGGCTACTTGTGCAACAGGCGCTTTCCGGGTAGCCGGGCTCGGCGTGCCAGACTCGAACCATGTCGAGCAGGCCGGAAAGGCTCCTTGTCACCGGTGCGGGCGGGCAGCTGGGCACTCTGGTGGCGGCGCAGGCCACCCGCGCGGGTCGCGACGTGCTGGCCAGGACGTCGTCGGAGTGGGACGTCACCGACCAGGCCGCCGCCGACGAGATCATCCGGCCCGGCGATCTCGTCATCAATTGCGCGGCGTACACCGACGTCGACGGCGCCGAAACCGACCAGGCCCGCGCCTATGCCGTCAACGCGACCGGCCCGGAGCACCTCGCCCGTGCCTGCGCCCGCACCGGCGCCCACCTGATCCACGTCTCCACCGACTACGTCTTCAACGGCGAGTTCGACGGGAGCGGCCCCCGGCCGTATGAACCCGACGACCCCACCGGTCCCCAAGGTGTGTACGCCCAGAGCAAGCTGGCCGGGGAACGGGCCGTGGTCGCCGCGCTGCCGGAGGCCGTCGTGGTGCGTACCGCCTGGGTGTACACCGGCGGCGTCGACAGAAGCGACTTCGTCGCGGTCATGCAGCGGCTGGCAGCGAAAGACGGGCCGATCAAGGTCGTCGACGACCAGACCGGTTCGCCCACTTACGCCGCCGACCTGGCCGCCGCGCTGCTGGAGCTGGCCGACAGCCCCGTGCGCGGGCGGGTGCTGCACGCCGCCAACGAGGGCGTGGTTTCCCGGTTCGAGCAGGCCCGCGCGGTGTTCGAGGAGAGCGGCGCCGACCCGCAGCGGGTGACGCCGTGCACCAGCGACGAGTTTCCACGGCCCGCGGAACGCCCGTCCTATTCGGCGTTGTCCGGCCGGTCGTGGGCCGCCGCCGGGCTGACCCCGCTACGCCCGTGGCGCCCCGCGCTCACAGCGGCGCTGACGGCCGCCGCCGAACGACCGTTACCCTCTACGCGTGACTGACGTGCTGCCGGTCGTCGCGGTGACCTACTCGCCGGGCCCACATCTGGAGCGGTTCCTGGCGTCGTTGTCGCTGGCCACCGACCGTCCGGTCGGGGTGGTCCTGGCTGACAACGGCTCCATTGACGGCACTCCGGAAGCGGCTGTGGAGCGCTACCCCAACGTGCGCCTGATGCCCACCGGCGCCAATCTCGGATACGGGACGGCGGTCAACCGTGCGGTGGCCACACTGCGTGACGGCGAGTGGGACGACGAGTGGGTGATCGTCGCCAACCCGGATGTGCAGTGGGGCCCGGGCAGCATCGACGCCCTGCTGGACGCGGCCGCCCGTTGGCCCCGCGCCGGTGCGCTGGGCCCGCTGATCCGCGATCCGGACGGCTCGGTGTACCCGTCGGCGCGCCACCTGCCCAGCCTGATCCGCGGCGGCATGCACGCGGTGCTCGGGCCGGTCTGGCCGCGCAACCGCTGGACGCGCGCCTACCGGCAGGAGCATCTCGACCCCAGCGAGCGGCCGGTGGGCTGGCTGTCGGGGTCGTGCCTGCTGGTGCGGCGGTCGGCGTTCGACCAGATCGGCGGCTTCGACGAGCGCTATTTCATGTACATGGAGGACGTCGATCTCGGCGACCGGCTGGGCAGGGCGGGCTGGCTCTCCATCTACGTGCCGTCGGCCGAGGTGCTGCACCACAAGGGACACTCGACCGGCCACGACCCCGGCCGACATCTGGCGGCGCATCACCGCAGTACCTATATCTTCCTGGCGGATCGGCACACCGGCTGGTGGCGTGCTCCGCTGCGCTGGACGCTGCGGGGCTCGCTGGCGGTGCGCTCGCGCGTGATGGTGCGCAATGCGGTGCGCCGGTCGCGCCGGTCGACGCGGCAACAACTGGCAGAAGGGCGGCGCTGAAGTGGCAACCCACGACGTGGATGCGGTGGTCCTGGTCGGCGGTAAGGGCACCAGGTTGCGCCCGCTGACGCTGTCGGCGCCCAAGCCGATGCTGCCGACGGCGGGGCTGCCCTTCCTGACCCACCTGTTGTCGCGAATAGCCGCTGCCGGCATCGAGCATGTGGTGCTCGGTACCTCCTACCGGGCCGAGGTGTTCGAGGCCGAATTCGGCGACGGCTCCAAGCTCGGACTGCAGATCGACTACGTGACCGAGGAGAAGCCGCTGGGCACCGGCGGCGGCATCGCCAACGTGGCCGAAAAGCTGCGCCACGACACCGTCATGGTGTTCAACGGCGACGTGCTGTCCGGCACCGATCTGGGCCAGTTGCTGGCCTTTCACCGTGAACACCAGGCGGATGTCACGCTGCACCTGGTGCGGGTGAGCGATCCCCGGGCCTTCGGTTGCGTGCCCACCGACAGCGACGGCCGCGTCACGGCGTTCCTGGAGAAGACTCAGGATCCGCCGACCGATCAGATCAACGCCGGCTGCTACGTCTTCCAGCGCCGGATCATCGACCGGATCCCGCGCGGCCGCGAGGTGTCGGTGGAGCGCGAAGTGTTCCCGGCCCTGCTGTCCGACCCGGACGTCAAGGTGTGCGGCTACGTCGACGCGACCTACTGGCGTGACATGGGCACCCCGGAGGACTTCGTGCGCGGCTCGGCGGACCTGGTGCGCGGCATCGCCCCGTCGCCGGCGCTGCACGGACAGCGCGGGGAGAGTTTGGTGCACGACGGCGCCGCCGTGGCCCCGGGGGCGCTGCTGATCGGCGGCACGGTAGTGGGGCGCGGCGCCGAGATCGGTCCCGGTGCCCGGCTGGACGGCGCGGTGATCTTCGACGGGGTGAAGGTGGAGGCCGGCTGCGTGATCGAGCGCTCGATCATCGGCTTCGGCGCCCGCATCGGCCCGCGGGCGCTGATCCGCGACGGCGTGATCGGCGACGGCGCCGACATCGGCGCGCGCTGCGAGCTGTTGCGTGGTGCCCGGGTGTGGCCGGGCGTCTCGATCCCCGACGGCGGGATCCGCTACTCCTCGGACGTCTGAGCCCGGCTCAGGGCTTGGCGCACCAGGTATTCCAGCGCATGATCCGTGCCCGGCGGCAGCTCGTCGGCAGGCCACCACCGCAGGTCGTCGGATTCGTCGCTGACCACGATCTGCGCGCCGGCCGGGGCGTGCGCGACGAACTGCAGGTCAAGGTGCCGTGTCGGCACACCCAGCGAGCAGGTCACCGGATGCACGTGCACCGCGGCCAGTTCGGGCCGCAACCACAGGCCGGAGACGCCGGATTCCTCGGTCGCTTCCCGGTGGGCGGCGGCGAGGATCTCGGGATCGTCGTCCTCGCAGTGCCCCCCGAGCTGTACCCAGCGGCCAAGGCGCGGGTGCAGCGTGAGCAACACCCGCGTGCCGGTGTCGTCGAGCACCAGAGTCGATGCGGTGACGTGTCCTGGTTCGCACTCGCGCAGGCAGGAGTCGGTGCGGGCGAGCACGAACGCCAGCACGGCCTCGGCCAGCGACTCCTGGGCCGGGTTGGGTGCCTGCCAGTCGTTGAGCAGCGCGATCACCGAGTCCCGCACGCTCATCGCGTCCCCCTCCCGGTTCGGCGGCGGCGCAACGCACGCCACGCGGCGCGGCACTGGGCCACCACATCCGGCGAAACGCCGAGCTGCTCGATCAGCACCCGCCGGTCCACCAGGTCCAGCGCCTTCTCAATCTCGTTGGCCCGCAACAGCAGATCCACGTCGACGACCAGGTCGGGGTCGGCGCACGCCGGTGGCGGGATGGGCAACCGCTCGGCCTCGGCGGGCTCGAGCTCCAGGATGCCACCGCCATAACTGCGGCCCATGATCTCGGCGAACGCGAACGTCGCGCTGTTGTGGAACACCGCCGCCAGCGCGCGCGGATCGATCCCGGCCGCAACCCGCACCCGGTGCACGGTGTCGGTGCTGGTGGCCTGCGCGGCGTTGACCGTCAGCCGCGGGGAGAGGTGAATCTGGCGCAGCATGAACAGGTCTGGAACCCACAACGACGGCGTGGTCCACCACGGCTTGCGCAGCGAGCACTTGTAGCCCCGGTGCACGCCGGCCGCCTCGCCGGCCGCGATGTGCGCGAGCAGCGCGCCGTCCTGCGGCTGCGCCGGTGCGTGCAACAGCCAGGTACGCTGACCGGCCGCCGAATCGCTTGTGCGGCACTCGTTGTCGTAAACCAGCCCGGACAGCTGAGCGCTGCGCGAGACCAGCGGCACACAGTGCGGCACCAGTCCCAGCTCGTGCGCCTGCGGGTCGGTGAACGTGAAGAAGCTGTTGCGGCCGGTCACGATGCCCACGTCCACCTCGGCGACCCCGCTGAGCCGGCTCAGGACGTCGGATTCTTGGAGGGCTCGCAACAGTCTGATTTGCGCCGGGTCGAGGAAGTACGCCGTCCACTTCTCCCGTTCGTGCAGTAGCGCCGGCGCCGACGGCACCTCCAGATCCGCATCGGCGAGAGCATCGGCGTCGTCGAGCTGCACGGTGCGGATGCGGGCCGGCCCGGCGCCGGCGATGCCGCAGAACAACACCACCTCCTGCAACACCCCGTCGAACACCAGGCGCCGGAAGGTCACCAGCGTGATCTCCCGGTAGCGGCTCACCAGGTAGTCGCGCAGTCGCGCAGCGTAACCGACCTGCAACAGCTCGGCGGGCAGCACCAGGCCCACCCGGCCGCCTTCGCGCACCAGGGCGGTGCTCGCCACCACGAACGGCACCCAGGCATTGGTCAACCGGCTGGGCCGCAACCCCTCTCGGTGCAGCATCGCCAATGCGGGCTCACGCTGCTGGGCCGCCCAGTGCCCGAACCGGATGTAGGGCGGGTTGCCCGCGACGCCGTCGAATTCGCACCCGCCCGACCAGGAGAACAGGTCCGCGGTGTCGACCGGCGCGAAGGTGCGCGCCTTCGCCGCTTCTGCGGCAACGAGTTCCACGCCGCGCGTCTGATCGCTGCGGGCGGCCAGTTCGCGCAGGATGCGCCCGTCGCCACAGGACGGTTCCAGCACCCGCGGGCCGGCCTGGGTGACCCAGCCGGCCAGGAAGCGGGCGATCGGCGTAGGCGTGTAGTAGCCGCCGCGAATCTTGTCGGCCGTCACGGCCGCCTTGCCCGCGAACGTCTTCATTTGCGGATCAACAACTCCGCGGTGGGCACCGGATCGCGCAACCCGGCGGGCTCGGCCGCATACCCGATCGCGACGGCGCCCAGCGGCTCCCAGTCGGCGGGCAACGCGAGCTCCTCGCGGACCAGGTCGGCGGCGAAGATCGTCGAGCCGATCCAGCAGCTCCCCACCCCGCGCACCGCCAGTGCGACCAGCAGCGCCTGCACGGCCGCGCCGACCGCGACGGTGAACATGGTGCGCTCGGCCGCCGTGCGGGCGGCGTCCGGGTAGCTGTGCGCCCCGTCCGGCACCAGGAACGGGATGATGACCTCGGGCGCGTCGTAGAGAATCTGGCCGCGTGCGACGCGGCGCTCGACGGAGTCGGCCGGCCTGCCGTCGCCGGTGAGGTCGGTCCGCCACTTGTCTTTCATCCGGTCCAGCAGGCGTGTCCGGGCGTCGTTGTCCTGCAACCAGACGAACCGCACCGGGCGGGTGTGGTGCGGTGCCGGGGCGGTGAGCGCTTCGGCGACGGCGCCTTCGACGAGTTCCGGCGCCAGCGGCTCGTCGCTGAACCGGCGCACGGAGCGGCGCAGCAGCTGAGCCTGCGAGCGGCCCAACTCGATGGCCTCGGCGGTGCCGAGCCAGAACAGGTCCTCGGTGCCCGCGCGCACCAGGCTGCGGGCCGTCGAACCGTCGTCGGCCGGGTTCAGCCCTCGCACCACGGCCACCGGCATGGCGGTGAGCTTGCCCTTGACCAGGTCGGCCGCGGCCGCGATCTCGTCGGCGACCGCCACCTCGGTGACCACCAGTTCGTTGCCGTGCTGGTCGACGGCGCCCGAATAGTTGTGCAGTACCGCCAGACCCGCGCTGCCGATCGCCGCGTCGATCTGACCGTTGCGCCAGGCGCGGCCCATGGTGTCGGTGATCACCACCGCGACGTTGACGCCGAGCCGCTCCCGTAATCCGGCCCGCAGGGCGGCGGCACTGGCGTCCGGATCCAGCGGCAGTAGCGCCAATTCCCTTCGCCCGACGTTGGATCCGTCCACCCCGGCCGCCGCCTGAATAAGCCCGAGCCGGTTCTCGGTGATCAACGTCCGTTCTTTGCGCGCGAGCACCCGAACGGCCTCGTCGTCGACCAGCTTGCGGCGCAACCGGTCTCGTTCCTCGTCATCCTCGGGCGCCGGCACCAGCCGGCCCTCGGCCTTGGACACCACCTTGCTGGTGACCACGACCACGTCGCCGTCGCGCAGCCACGGCGCGGCCGCACTGAGCGCGGCGCTCAGGTCGTCGCCGGGACGGAACTCGGGAAGCCCGGTGACGGGCAGGATTTCGACGGTGGCGGCGGCGCCGTGCTCGCCGGCCGGCGGCAGGGCGGTCACACCGTCACGCCCGCGAGGTCCAGCCCGGCACGCACCATCTCGGCGGTCGCCTCCGGGTCGGTCATCAACAGCGGGACCGCACGTACCGCGACACCGTCGATCTGCGCGTTGTCACCGTCGTGCACCAACCAGCAGTCCAGTATCCCGGTGGCGCTGCGGGCGCCGTAATGCCGGCCGACCGCCTCCGCGGTGGAGTCCACCCCGATCACGGACAGGCAGGCATCGGCCATGCCGCGCAACGGCTTTCCGCCGATGATGGGGGAGTAGCCGACAACGGGGGCGGGGGCCGACCGCAACGCGCCACGGATCCCGGGCACCGCCAGAATGGCGCCGACGCTGACCACCGGATTGGACGGCGCCACCAGGATGACGTCGGCTTCGGCGATGGCTGCCACCGCTTCGGTTGTCGCGGTGGCCTTTTCGGCGCCCACGAACGCGAAGCTGTGGGTGGGCACCTGAGCGCGGTGCCGTACCCACCACTCCTGGAAGTGGATGGCCCGCCGGTTTCCGTCGGCCGGATCCGTGATCACCACATGCGTTTCACACCGGTCGTCGCTGGCCGGCAGCAACCGTGCGCCGGGTTGCCACCGGTCGCACAGTGCCGTGGTGATCTGCGACAGCGGATAGCCTGCGTTGAGCATCTGGGTCCGCACCAGGTGGGTGGCCAGGTCGCGGTCGCCGAGCATGAACCAGTCGGGCTGCACGCCGTAGCGGGCGAGTTCCTCTTTGGCATGCCAGGTTTCGTCGCGGTGGCCCCAGCCCCGCTCCGGGTCCACGCCACCGCCGAGGGTGTACATACAGGTGTCGAGGTCCGGGCAGATGCGCACGCCGTGGATCCACGCGTCGTCGCCGATGTTGACGACCGCATTCAGTTCGTGGCCGGCATCCTCACCCTGAGCAAACTGGCCCAGGCCGAGCAACCGCTGCACGCCGAGCAGGAAGCGGGCGCCCCCGACTCCCCCGACCAGAACGGTGACTTTCACACCAGGACAGTACCTGCCCGCCGGGACACGTTAGGGTGGGGTGAATCTTGGTAACCAATGTGGCGCAAGGGACTTGTGATCAATTCGTACTCGACACGCCGTGCTTCGCGGACAACAGAATCGCCGAAATTCGATCACGAGATGGTATGGAAATGCGCCGAAGTGCTTGACCAGGGTCCCTGGCCCGTGTCTAATCACATCAGTGTCATTTCCCGGTTGGCCGGCCGGTTCCGGTGTCGCAGACCGAGATTCGATCACTTGTTCGAATTGGGCATCTGTACATCAAAACAGTGGGAAACCATTTCACTCTCTATTAGTGAGGAGGCGGAGCATGTCCTATGAGTACCTTCGGGGAGTAACGGCAGGCACACCGCACACCACTCCCGAGCCGGCTGAAACCTACATGCCGCACGTCCGTCCTCATCTGAGCGTGGTTCCCGATGCGCCTGCCGCATTCGAACCGGAGCCGATCGAGGAGATCCCCGCCGACCAATGGCAGGACAAGGCGCTGTGCGCCCAGACCGACCCCGAAGCCTTCTTCCCGGAGAAGGGCGGGTCCACCCGCGAGGCCAAGAAGATCTGCCTGGGTTGCGAGGTCCGGCACGAGTGCCTGGAGTACGCCCTCGCGCACGACGAGCGGTTCGGCATCTGGGGTGGTCTGTCCGAACGCGAACGTCGCCGCCTCAAGCGCGGCATCATCTGATCCGAGGTCTGTAGCTCAGTCGTCGATCGAGGGGTCGATGACTGAGGGTTCCACGTCCAGATAGATCGCCACCTGGGCCACCAGGATTTCATGCAGCAAGTCGCCGAGTTCGACGGTGTCTTTGGCTCGTCGCTCAATGGGCTTGCGGAACAACACAATTCGCGCTCGCGTGGCGTTTCCGCGGACGTCGACACCGGCCGGTATCAACCGGGCCAGCGCGATCGGACCGTCGGCGATCACCTCCGGCGGCCACTGCACGCTGTAGGGATCCTTGGCGGAGATACGCGGGATCTCGTCCACCGCGACGTCGAGTTCGGACACCCGATCCTGCCAGCGCCGCTCGATCGGTTCGTAGGCTTCCAGTACGGCCATGTCGAAGCGCTCGGCCCGGCTGCGCCACCCGGGGACCGTCGGCGGCAGCAAGGGACCCCGTAGATCCCGGCCTCTTCGGCGGCCCGGCCGGCCGAACGGCAGAGCCGATCTTTCCCCGCTCACGCGCCGATGGTAACGGTTGGACGCCGATGGTAACGGTTGGACGCCGATGGTAACGGTTCCACATCGCCCCCGCCGATGCGCGTGTCCGCCGCTGCGGTGGCGTTTACCCGCGATAGCCTTTCGAGCGTGAACGTACCCCGACGCTGCTGCCGGCCCGGGTGTCCGCATTATGCAGTGGCAACGTTGACGTTCGTCTATTCGGACTCGACGGCGGTGGTCGGCCCGCTCGCTACCGCGCGGGAACCGCACTCGTGGGATCTGTGCGTCAACCACGCCGGCCGCATCACGGCACCGCGCGGCTGGGAACTGGTCCGCCATGCCGGACCCCTACCCACCCATCCGGACGAGGACGACGAACTGGTGGCGCTGGCCGATGCCGTCCGCGAGGGCGGGGCTTCTGGGCGTACCCCGGCCCGCACCCCCGCGCTGGTGAACGGCTTCATCGCCAGTGACGGTTTCGACGACGTACCGCGCTCCGCGGGGACCGTCGCCGACGCGCATCTGCATCATGCGGGCGCCCACGCCACCGTGCCGAGTGGTGGTCTGCTCGCTCCGCCCGAGCACCGCTCCGGACGCCGACGTGGCCACCTGCGGGTACTGCCGGATCCTCCCGGTTAGTTCGCCACCGTCTGGGTCCGGGGCTCCGCCGGGCCGATAGGCTGGCGGCCAAGAGTCATACCCCACCCAGGTCGTCAGGAGCACCGCAGAATGTCGTGGCCCGCCGAGGCTGTCCACCGTGTCATCAAGGCCTACGACGTTCGCGGCCTGGTGGGCGAACAGATCAACGAGGCGCTGGTCACCGATGTCGGGGCGGCGTTTGCCCGGTTGATGCGCGGCGAAGGCGCGAGCCAGGTGGTCATCGGTCACGACATGCGCGACAGTTCCCCGTCGCTGTCGGCGGCGTTCGCCGCCGGGGTCACCGGGCAGGGACTGGATGTGGTGCGCATCGGGCTGGCGTCCACCGACCAGTTGTACTTCGCCTCCGGGCAACTGGATTGCCCTGGCGCCATGTTCACCGCCAGCCACAACCCCGCCGCGTACAACGGCATCAAACTCTGTCGTGCCGGTGCCAAGCCCGTCGGCGCCGACACCGGGCTGAAGACCATCAGCGAGGACGTGATCGCGGGCGTCCCGGGTCATGACGGGCCGCGCGGCTCGGTCACCGACAAAGATGTCCTGGCCGACTACGGGGTGTTCCTGCGCTCGCTGGTCAACACCACCGGCCTGCGTCCGTTGCGGGTGGCGGTGGACGCGGGCAACGGCATGGCCGGCCACACCGCACCGGCGGTGCTCGGCGCCATCGACTCGATCACGTTGCTGCCCTTGTACTTCGAGTTGGACGGGACGTTCCCCAACCACGAGGCCAACCCGCTGGACCCGGCGAATCTGGTGGACCTGCAGAACTACGTGCGCGAAACCGGCGCGGACATCGGCCTGGCCTTCGACGGCGACGCCGACCGCTGCTTCGTCGTCGATGAGCGCGGCAACCCGGTTTCGCCGTCGACGGTGACCAGCCTGGTGGCCGCCCGCGAACTGGGCCGCGAGATCGGCGCCACGGTGATTCACAACGTCATCACGTCGCGTGCGGTGCCGGAGCTGGTGGTCGAGCGCGGCGGCACGCCGCTGCGCTCGCGCGTCGGCCATTCCTACATCAAGGCACTGATGGCTGAAACCGGCGCAATCTTCGGCGGCGAGCACTCGGCGCACTACTACTTCCGCGACTTCTGGGGCGCTGATTCCGGCATGCTGGCGGCGCTGTATGTGCTCGCCGCGCTCGGCGAGCAGGAGCGACCTCTGTCCGATCTCACCGCCGACTACCAGCGCTACGAATCCTCCGGCGAGATCAACTTCACCGTGGCCGACGCACCGGCCTGCGTGGACGCCGTCCTGAAGACTTTCGCGGGCCGGATCCAGTCCATCGACCATCTGGACGGTGTCACCGTGGACCTGGGCGACGGCAGCTGGTTCAACCTGCGCAGCTCGAACACCGAACCGCTCTTGCGGCTGAATGTGGAGGGGCGCAGCATCGAGGATGTGGACGCCGTGGTCGCACAGGTGAGCGCCGAAATCGCCGCGCAGGCAAGCGGAGCCGGACCGTGAGTGCCGTGGGGGCCGTCGATCTCGAGGACGCTGACGGCCTGATCGCCGCCGACCGCGACGGGCTGCTGCGCGCGGCGTCGATGGCCGGTGCGCAGGTGCGCGCGGTCGCGGCCGCGCTCAGTGAAGGTGAGCTGGACTCGCTGCGCGGTGAGGACCGGGTGCGCAGCGTGATCTGGGTGGCCGGTCGCGGCGCCGCCGAGACCGCCGGCGCCTTGCTGGCGGCGACGCTGGCCACCGCGGCCGCCGAGCCGATTGTTCTCGTCACCGAAGCGCCGCCGTGGGTCGGCCCGCTCGATGTGCTGATCGTCGCCGGCGATGATCCCGGCGATCCCGCGCTGGTGGGCGCGGCCGCCACCGGAGTGCGCCGGGGCGCGCGGGTCGTGGTGGTGGCGCCGTTCGAGGGTCCCCTGCGCGATTCCACCGCCGGCCGGGTCGCGGTGTTGTCGCCGCGCTTGGCGGGTCCCGAGGAGTTCGGGTTGTGCCGGTACCTGGCGGCCGGGCTGGCGGTGCTGCAAACCGTCGATTCGCGACTGACCATCGATCTGGCCGCGCTGGCCGACGAACTCGACGCCGAGGCATTGCGCAACAGCGCGGGCCGCGACCTGTTCACCAACCCCGCCAAGACATTGGCCGCCCGGATGACCGACTGCCGGGTCGCGCTGGCCGGTGACAACGCGGCGACCCTGGCCCTGGCCCGGCACGGTAGTGCGGTGCTGCTGCGGGTCGCGCAGCAGGCCGCGGCGGCCGCGGGCCTGGGCGACGCGGTGGCGGCACTGCGCAACGGACCGAGCGGCTTCGCCGACCCTGCCGATGCGCTGTTCCACGACGAGCAGATCGACGGTCCGCTGCCCCAGCGGTTGCGGGTCCTGGCACTGACGCTGGCCGCCGAGCGGACGGTGGTGTCCGCCCGGGTGGCCGGACTCGACGACGTCTATCTGATCGGTGCCGAAGACATGCAGGACGGACCCCCGCCGCCGACCGCCGCGGCCCGCGCCGAGCAGCAACTGGCAGTATTGGCCGTTCGGCTGGAGATGGCCGCGGTTTACCTGCGACTGGCACGGGGATAGATAAACGGTGGAACTGTTACGCGGAGCGTTACGGACGTACGCCTGGGGATCACGCACCGCTCTCGCCGAATTCACCGGACGGCCGGTGCCTGCCGCGCATCCCGAAGCCGAACTGTGGTTCGGCGCCCATCCCGGTGACCCGGCCTGGCTGGAGACGCCGAACGGCGAAGCCTCGTTGCTGGCCGCACTCACCTCCGACCCGGATGGTCAGCTCGGGCCCACCTTGCGGGCGCGGTTCGGTGACGTGCTGCCGTTCCTGGTCAAGGTGCTCGCCGCCGACGAGCCGTTGTCGCTGCAGGCACACCCGAGCGCGGCGCAGGCGCTCGAGGGTTTCGCCCGCGAAGAGCGGCTGGGCATCCCGGTGAACTCGCCCGTGCGCAACTACCGCGACACCAGCCACAAGCCGGAACTGCTGGTGGCGTTGCAGCCCTTCGAAGCGCTCGCCGGTTTCCGTCAGGCGTCGCGGACCGTCGAATTGCTGCGCGCGCTGAACGTGTCCGATCTCGACCCGTTCATCGAGTTGCTCAGTGCCGGGTCCGATGACCAGAGCGATGCGGACGGCCTGCGCGCGCTGTTCACGACGTGGATCACCGCGCCCCAGCCCGACCTCGACGTGCTGGTGCCCGCGGTGCTCGACGGCGCGATCCAGTACATCAGTTCCGGGGCAACGGAATTCGCGGCCGAAGTGAAGACGCTGCTGGAATTGGGGGAGCGCTACCCCGGTGACGCCGGGGTGCTCGCGGCGTTGCTGCTCAATCGCATCACCCTGGCCCCGTGCGAGGCGATCTTCCTGCCGGCCGGCAACCTGCACACCTACCTGCGCGGTTTCGCGGTGGAGGTGATGGCCAACTCCGACAACGTATTACGCGGCGGACTCACGCCCAAGCACGTCGACGTGCCCGAGCTGCTGCGGGTGCTGGACTTCACGCCGACCCCCGAAGCGCACCTGCGCCCGTCGGTCCACCGCGACGGCCTGGAACGGATCTACG
This sequence comes from Mycobacterium sp., assembly GCA_003987775.1. Taxonomy (GTDB): domain Bacteria; phylum Actinomycetota; class Actinomycetes; order Mycobacteriales; family Mycobacteriaceae; genus Mycobacterium. Next base: position 14,469 of record RXJD01000007.1, on the reverse strand, counting down.
ACACTCCGACCGACGAGTTCGCGCTGGCGCTGCTGGTGCTCGACGGCGATCACCTCGGGCACGAGGTCGACGCGCCGTGCAGCCACGACGGGCCGCAGATCCTGTTGTGCGCGGAGGGATCTCTGACTGTCTACGGCAAATCCGGGTCGGTGACGCTCGATCGCGGCGCGGCTGCGTGGGTCGGCGCCGACGACGGCCCGATCCGGCTGTCCGCGGAGCGCCCGGCAAAGTTGTTCCGGGCTACCGTGGGCTTGTGACCAACCCGCGCTGCCGACCCTGAGCGCGTAACTCCCGGCGCTCCTTCATCCACAGCCGCATGTTGTGCGCCATGGTTCGCCCGATCAACCGGGCCGGCGGAATCATGTACAGACTGTCCAGCAGCGAGAACCGGCGCAAAAACCATTCCGCCAGAACGGGATCCGTCTCGGCGGCCCCGAGGAACTGATCGAAAAGACCGCCGACCGCGCGCCACCACCGCGGCTCCGGGTGACCGGTCGCATGATGCAGAGCCACGTCGCCGATGGCGTTCATCATCCACACCGGGAACGTCGTCTTGGCAGTGAATCGGGCGAGCGTCGCTGCCAGATCCCCGTCCGGTGACTCCAGTGCCCGGCGCAGGTTGCCGGCCTGGATCGACGTCATCGTCATGCCCTGTCCGAACGTCGGGTTGAAGCTGGCCACGGCGTCACCGAACGGGATGATCCCGGCCGGGAACCGCTCCAGCTTGTGGTAGCGACGCCATCTGCTCACCGGGAAGGCGTGATACGCCGGCTCACCGAGTGGTTCGGCCTGTGCCAGCGCTTTGTTGAAATGTTCCGGCAGCAGATCGTCCGCCAGCGCGAGCATTTCGGGGAAGGTGCGCGGCGGTTTTTCGTGCGCCACGCCGAAGGTCGTGAGCACCCAGGTGCCGTCCTCGTAATACAGCATGCCCAGCCCCAGCGACTTGTCGTGCGAGGCGCCGGCGACCACCACCTTTTCCGCGATCAAGCCCTCGGGCATGCGGAATTGGTGTGTGGCGTAATTGATTCCGATGTCGACCGTGGCTTCCGGAGCGCGCTGATAACCCCACTGGTCCAGCCACACGGGCAGTCGGGTGCCGCGTCCGGCCGCGTCGACCACCAGATCCGCGGCTATGAATTCGGGTTCCTCACCGCGCACGGCAGGGTCCAGCAGCACTCCGGTGACCCGTTGCACGGCAGGTTCGAAACGAGGCTCGGCGACCGGGCGCCGGACGATCTCGACGTTGTCGATCTCCAAGACGCGGCGCCGGATCTGCCACTCCAGATGCGGCCGGCTTGGTACGTAGGCGGTGAACTCGTCACGCAGCGTGTGCCCGGTGCCCAGCACGTGACCGGCGGCGCCCAGGTGGATGCAGTCCGGGCGGTTCTCCAGCATCGGCACACCGGCCGCCACCATGTCATTCAGCAGACCGGGAAACAGGCTCTCGAACTCGTTGGCGCCGCGCGCCATCAGCATGTGCAGGTGACGGTCCTGAGGGACGGTCGCGCGGTTGGCCGGTGCGCTCGGCAGGTCGTCCCGTTCGAAGACGGTCACCCGCTCGTAAAAGTCGGACAGCACCCGGGCCGCCGACAGCCCCGCGATGCTCGCACCGATCACCACCGCATGATTTTTGTTCTCTACGCTCCCCACCATTCCCGCAGAGTACCCAGTACTGTGCGGTCACAACTGCAGGTGAGGAGAAGGGGCGGGCAGATGTCCGGTCGCTGGCGCACGAAATCGGTCGAGCAATCGATTGCCGATACCGACGAGCCGGCCACCCGGCTCCGCAAAGATCTGACCTGGCTGGATCTGGTGGTCTTCGGCGTCTCGGTGGTGATCGGGGCCGGCATTTTCACCGTCACCGCATCCACCGCCGGCGACATCACCGGACCGGCCATCTGGATCTCGTTTCTCATCGCCGCGGGGACCTGCGCGCTGGCGGCGCTGTGCTACGCCGAATTCGCGTCCACGCTTCCGGTGGCCGGCAGCGCCTACACCTTCTCCTACGCGACCTTCGGCGAGTTCCTGGCCTGGATCATCGGCTGGAACCTGGTGCTGGAGTTGGCCATCGGCGCGGCGGTGGTCGCCAAGGGCTGGTCCAGCTACCTGGGTACTGTGTTCGGTTTCGCCGGCGGCACCCTCGCGCTCGGGCCGATCGAATTCGACTGGGGCGCGCTGCTGATCGTCGCGCTGGTGGCCGTCCTGCTGGTGCTGGGCACCAAGCTCTCGTCCCGGTTCTCCGCGGTGGTCACCGCCATCAAGGTGTCGGTCGTGATCCTGGTTGTGATCGTTGGCTCCTTCTATATCAAGGCCGCGAACTACACCCCGTTCATCCCGAAGCCGGAGGCCGAGCACCAGGGCCGCGGGATGGACCAGTCCGTGTTGTCGCTGCTGACCGGCGCCGGCGGTAGCCACTACGGCTGGTATGGCGTCCTGGCCGGCGCCTCGATCGTGTTCTTCGCCTTCATCGGGTTCGACATCGTGGCGACCATGGCCGAGGAAACCAAGAATCCCCAGCGCGACGTCCCGCGCGGCATTCTGGCCTCGCTCGGGGTCGTGACGCTGCTGTATGTCGCGGTGGCGATCGTGCTGTCCGGGATGGTCTCCTACACCCAGCTGCGCAGCGTCCCGGGCCACGGTCAGGCGAACCTGGCCACCGCGTTCCAGGCCAACGGCATCTACTGGGCCAGCGGGATCATCTCGGTCGGAGCGCTGGCCGGCCTGACCACCGTGGTGATGGTGCTGATGCTCGGTCAGTGCCGGGTGTTGTTCGCGATGGCGCGCGACGGCCTGCTGCCCCGGGGGCTGGCGAAGACCAGCTCGCGAGGCACCCCGGTGCGCATCACCGTGCTGGTTGCGGTGGTGATCGCCGCGACCGCGTCGGTGTTCCCGATCAACAAGCTCGAGGAAATGGTCAATGTCGGCACGCTGTTCGCCTTCGTCCTGGTTTCCGCCGGCGTCATCGTGCTGCGCCGGACCCGTCCCGACCTGCCCCGGGGCTTCAGCGCGCCGTGGGTGCCGGTGCTGCCGATCGCGTCGGTGTGCGCCTGCCTCTGGCTGATGCTCAATCTGACCGCGCTCACCTGGCTCCGTTTCGGCATCTGGCTGCTGGTGGGGGTCGCGATCTACGTCGGGTACGGCCGGCGGCACTCGGTCCAGGCCCGGCGCGAGAAGGGTGACGCCGACCTGGACATTTGAGCTGATTTTGGATAGTTAGTTTACAAAACAACGTCTGGTGTCTAGACACGAGACGTAAACGGTTGTAATGTCCAACCTCAAGTGGTGAGACTCACACAAGGAGGTATGGCGTATGACCACACAAATCGACGGCACTCCGGAGGTGCCGGTAGCCGAGTGGCGCGACAAGAAGCGCTACTTGTGGCTGATGGGATTGATCGCTCCGACGGCGTTGTTCGTGATGCTGCCGGTGATCTGGGGCGTCAACAAGCTGGGCTGGCACACGGCAGCCGAACTGCCGCTGTGGATCGGGCCGTTCCTGGTCTACATCCTGTTGCCGCTGCTGGACCTGCGCTTCGGCCCGGACGGGCAGAACCCGCCGGATGAGGTGATGGAGCGGCTGGAGAACGACAAGTACTACCGCTACTGCACCTACATCTACATCCCGTTCCAGTACGCCAGCGTGATCCTGGGTGCCTACTTGTTCACCGCGTCTAACCTGCACTGGCTGGGCTTTGAGGGCGGACTGGGCTGGCTGGGCAAGATCGGCGTCGCGCTCTCGGTGGGCGTGCTCGGCGGCGTCGGCATCAACACCGCGCACGAGATGGGGCACAAGAAGGACTCGCTGGAGCGCTGGCTGTCCAAGATCACCCTCGCGCAGACGGCCTACGGCCACTTCTACATCGAGCACAACCGCGGCCACCACGTTCGGGTCTCGACCCCTGAGGACCCCGCCTCGGCCCGCTTCGGTGAGACGTTCTGGGAGTTCCTGCCGCGCAGCGTCGTCGGCAGCGCCCGCTCGTCGGTGCACCTGGAGGCGCAGCGCATCCGCCGGCTCGGCAAGAGCCCCTGGGACCCGCGGACCTACCTGGGCAACGACGTGCTGAACGCCTGGGCGATGACGGTGGTGCTGTTCGGCGCGCTGATCGCGGCCTTCGGGGTGAGCGTGATCCCGTTCCTGATCATTCAGGCGATCTTCGGCTTCAGCCTGCTGGAAGCCGTCAACTACCTCGAGCACTACGGGCTGCTGCGGCAGAAGAACGCCAACGGCCGCTACGAGCGCTGCGCCCCGGTGCACAGCTGGAACTCCGACCACATCGTCACCAACCTGTTCCTCTACCACCTGCAGCGGCACAGCGACCACCACGCCAACCCCACGCGGCGCTACCAGACCCTGCGCAGCATGGAAGGTGCGCCCAACCTGCCCAGCGGGTACGCATCGATGATCTCGCTGACCTACTTCCCGCCGCTGTGGCGCAAGGTCATGGACCACCGGGTGCTCGAGCACTACGACGGCGACATCACCAAGGTCAATGTGCAACCGCGGCTGCGCAAGAAGCTGCTCGCCAAGTACGGAGCGGCAGCATGAGCGCCGCGTACAAGTGCCCCGTCTGCGACTACCGCTACGACGAGGCCAAAGGCGACGCCCGCGAAGGTTTTCCGGCTGGCACCGGCTGGGACCAGATCCCCGATGACTGGACTTGTCCGGACTGCGCCGTCCGCGAGAAGCCCGATTTCGAACTAGTCCAGGAAGGATGAGATGACATGAGTGACTACAAGCTCTACCAGTGCGTCCAGTGTGGTTTCGAGTACGACGAAGAGCTGGGCTGGCCGGAAGACGGCATCGCGCCCGGCACCCGGTGGGACGACATTCCCGAGGACTGGAGCTGCCCCGACTGCGGTGCTGCCAAGTCCGACTTCGTCATGGTGGAGGTCGCCCGGTCATGATCGGCACGAACTTCGCCCCGAAAACAGATATGGTCGCGCCTGTGAAGCGGATTCCCTACGCCGAAGCGTCACGAGCCTTGTTGCGGGACTCCGTGCTGGACGCGATGCGGGACCTGCTGCTCACCCGCGACTGGTCTGCCATCACCTTGTCCGACGTGGCCCGGGCCGCCGGCATCAGCCGGCAGACCATCTACAACGAGTTCGGGTCCCGGCAGGGCCTGGCGCAGGGTTACGCCCTGCGCCTGGCCGACCGGCTCGTCGACACCGTCAAGGGTGCGCTGGACGCCAACATCGGCAACATCTACGAGTCGTTCCTGCAGGGGTTCCGGGCCTTCTTCGCCGAGTCGGCGGCCGACCCGCTGGTGATCTCGTTGTTGACCGGTGTCGCCAAGCCGGACCTGCTGCAGCTGATAACCACCGACAGCGCGCCGATCATCAGTCGTGCCTCGGCGCGGCTGGCCACGGCGTTCACCCAGACGTGGCTGGCCACCAGCGACGACGACGCCGGCGTGCTGTCGCGGGCGATCGTCCGGCTGTGCCTGAGCTACGTGTCGATGCCGCCGGAAGCCGACCACGACGTGGCGGCCGATCTGGCCAGGATGATGACCCCGTTCGCCGAGCGCCACGGCGTCATCAACGTGCCCTGACCAGGACGGCAATTGGCCGGAGGCTAGAGTGAGTCCAGAGAGTATCTAGGCTGACGCGCCTGCTCGGACTCAAAGAAGCCCCCAAAGAAGGATGTAAACCCCTATGACGACGCTCGAAAATTCGCTGACCCCCGACGTTCGCAACGGCATCGACTTCAAGGTTGCCGATCTGTCGCTGGCGGATTTCGGCCGCAAAGAGCTCCGGATCGCCGAGCATGAAATGCCCGGCCTGATGTCACTGCGCCGCGAATACGCCGAGGTGCAGCCGCTGAAGGGGGCCCGGATCTCGGGTTCGCTCCACATGACCGTCCAGACCGCAGTGCTGATCGAAACCCTGACCGCGCTGGGTGCCGAAGTTCGGTGGGCGTCGTGCAACATCTTCTCGACCCAAGACCATGCGGCGGCCGCCGTCGTTGTCGGCCCGCATGGCACACCCGAAGAGCCCAAGGGTGTCCCGGTGTTCGCCTGGAAGGGCGAGACGCTCGAGGAGTACTGGTGGGCCGCCGAGCAGATGCTCACCTGGCCGGACGAGGACAAGCCGGCCAACATGATTCTTGACGACGGTGGCGACGCCACCATGATGGTGCTGCGCGGCATGCAGTACGAGAAGGCCGGCGTGGTGCCGCCCGCCGAGGAAGACGACTCGGCGGAATGGAAGATCTTCCTGAGCGTGCTGCGCAACCGCTTCGAGACCGACAAGGGCAAGTGGACCAAGATCGCCGAGTCGGTCAAGGGCGTCACCGAGGAGACCACCACCGGTGTGCTGCGCCTGTACCAGTTCGCCGCGGCCGGTGACCTCGCCTTCCCGGCGATCAACGTCAACGACTCGGTCACCAAGTCGAAGTTCGACAACAAGTACGGCACCCGCCACTCCCTGATCGACGGCATCAACCGCGGCACCGACGCCCTGATCGGCGGCAAGAAGGTGCTGATCTGTGGCTACGGCGACGTCGGCAAGGGCTGTGCCGAGGCCATGAAGGGCCAGGGCGCCCGGGTTCAGGTCACCGAGATCGACCCGATCAACGCGCTGCAGGCGATGATGGAGGGCTTCGACGTGGTGACCGTCGAGGACGCCATCGCCGACGCGGACATCGTGGTGACCTCGACCGGCAACAAAGACATCATCATGCTCGACCACATCAAGGCGATGAAGGACCACTCGATCCTGGGCAACATCGGCCACTTCGACAACGAGATCGACATGGCCGGCCTGGAGCGCTCCGGTGCCACCAAGACCAACATCAAGCCGCAGGTCGACCTGTGGACCTTCAAGGAGACCGGCCGCTCGATCATCGTGCTGTCCGAGGGCCGGCTGCTGAACCTGGGTAACGCCACCGGCCACCCGTCGTTCGTGATGAGCAACAGCTTCGCCAACCAGACGATCGCCCAGATCGAGCTGTGGACCAAGAACGACGAGTACGACAACGAGGTGTACCGGCTGCCCAAGCACCTCGACGAGAAGGTGGCCCGCATCCACGTCGAGGCGCTCGGCGGCAAGCTGACCAAGCTGACCAAGGACCAGGCCGAATACCTCGGTGTCGACGTCGAGGGCCCGTACAAGCCGGACCACTACCGCTACTGAGCCGGGTCCCGTCGCGAGTGTGCGGCCAGCCGCACATCCAGCGTCGAGCGTGCGGCCTGCCGCACATTCGGCGCTGGGCGGATAGCATCGCGCCGTGCTGATCGCGATCGAAGGCGTCGACGGCTCCGGCAAGCGGACCCTGACCGACGGGCTGCGCACGGCATTCGCGGTCGCCGGCAAGTCGGTCGCGACGCTGGCGTTCCCCCGCTATGGGCAGTCGATCACCGCCGACCTCGCAGCCGAGGCGCTGCACGGTCAGCACGGCGACCTCGCCGGCTCGGTCTATGCGATGGCGACGCTGTTCGCGCTCGACCGGTCCGGGGCCGTCGCGGAGATCGAACGACTCACCCAGCAGCACGACGTGGTGATCCTGGACCGTTATGTCGCCTCCAACGCGGCCTACAGCGCGGCGCGGCTGCATCAGGACGCGGCCGGGGACGCGGTGGAGTGGGTGCGCACGCTCGAATACGAGCGGCTCGCCCTGCCGGTGCCGGACTGGCAGATCCTGCTCGCGGTGCCGGCGGAGCTGGCGGGGCAGCGCGCCCGCAGCCGGGCCGAGAGCGACCCGGGCCGGGCGCGCGACAGCTATGAACGCGACGATGGGCTGCAGCGGCGGACCGGCGCGGTGTACGCCGGACTGGCCGCCGCGGGTTGGTCCGGGCGGTGGCTGGTGGTGGACGCAGACATCGATCCGGCCGCTCTGGCCACGTCCCTTTGGGGGTCCGAGGCGGCCGTTTAGCACAATTTCGGTGCCATTTGGCCTTATCAATCGAGAAACACGCGTGTGGTAGCCGAGTTTTGTCTTGATCTGGTGACACCATGGAGACCATGAGGCAAAGGATTCTCGTCGTCGATGACGACGCTTCGCTGGCCGAGATGCTCACCATCGTGTTGCGTGGGGAGGGTTTCGACACCGCGGTCATCGGCGATGGCACTCAGGCCCTGACCGCGGTGCGCGAGTTGCGCCCGGATCTGGTGCTGTTGGACTTGATGCTGCCCGGTATGAACGGCATCGACGTCTGCCGGGTGCTGCGTGCCGATTCGGGCGTGCCGATCGTCATGCTGACGGCCAAGACCGACACCGTGGACGTGGTGCTCGGCCTGGAATCCGGCGCCGACGACTACATCATGAAGCCCTTCAAGCCCAAGGAGCTGGTCGCGCGGGTGCGGGCACGCCTGCGCCGCAACGACGACGAGCCGGCCGAAATGCTGTCCATCGCCGACGTGGACATCGACGTGCCGGCCCACAAGGTCACCCGCAACGGCGAGCAGATCTCCCTCACGCCCCTGGAATTCGACCTGTTGGTCGCGTTGGCGCGTAAACCCCGCCAGGTGTTTACTCGTGATGTGCTGCTCGAACAGGTCTGGGGCTACCGGCACCCGGCGGACACCCGCCTGGTGAACGTGCACGTCCAGCGCCTGCGCGCCAAGGTCGAAAAGGATCCCGAGAACCCGACCGTGGTTCTGACCGTTCGAGGAGTGGGTTACAAGGCCGGCCCCCCGTGATCCGGCCGGGGAAGTGCGGTGTAGGTGATCTGGCGCTCGCCACGACGTAGTCGAGGTCGCTGGGGGCGTTCCGGCCCTCTGCCGCGCGGCTTGAGCGCTGTGAGCCGAGCCGTCGCCGTGGTCTGGCGTCGATCCCTGCAGTTGCGTGTCGTTGCCCTAACCCTGGGGTTGTCGCTGGCGGTGATCCTGGCGCTGGGTTTCGTGCTGACCAGTCAGGTCACCAATCGGGTGCTCGACGTCAAGGTCAAGGCCGCGACCGATCAGATCGAGCGGGCCCGCAACACCGTAAGCGGCATCGTCAACGGTGAAGAAACGCGCTCGCTGGACAGCAGCCTGCAGCTGGCACGCAACACGCTGACCTCGAAAACCGATCCCGCCTCCGGTGCCGGCCTGGCGGGAGCTTTCGACGCCGTGCTCATGGTGCCCGGCGACGGGCCGCGGGCCGCCTCGACCGCAGGCCCGGTCGACCAGGTGCCCAACGCGCTACGCGGCTTCGTCAAAGCCGGCCAGGCCGCCTACCAGTACGCGACGGTGCACACCGAGGGTTTCTCCGGTCCGGCGTTGATCGTCGGCACTCCGACGTCGTCGCGGGTGGCGAACCTCGAGCTGTACCTGATCTTCCCGCTGGCCAACGAGCAGGCCACCATCACGCTGGTGCGCAGCACGATGGCCACCGGCGGGCTGGTGCTGCTACTGCTGCTGGCCGGCATCGCGCTGCTGGTCTCGCGTCAGGTGGTGGTGCCGGTGCGGTCGGCGTCGCGGATCGCCGAGCGCTTCGCCGAGGGGCACCTTTCCGAACGGATGCCGGTGCGCGGCGAGGACGACATGGCGCGGCTGGCCGTGTCGTTCAACGACATGGCCGAAAGCCTGTCCCGGCAGATCACCCAGCTCGAAGAGTTCGGCAACCTGCAGCGCCGGTTCACCTCCGACGTCAGCCACGAACTGCGCACCCCGCTGACTACGGTCCGGATGGCCGCCGACCTGATCTATGACCACAGCGCCGACCTGGACCCCGCGCTGCGCCGCTCCACCGAATTGATGGTCAACGAGCTGGACCGCTTCGAAACCCTGCTCAACGACCTGCTGGAGATCTCCCGGCACGACGCCGGTGTGGCCGAGCTGTCGGTGGAAGCGCTCGACCTGCGCACCACCGTCAACAAAGCACTGACCAACGTCGGCCACCTGGCCGAAGAGGCCGGCATCGAGCTGTTGGTGGACATGCCGACCGACGAAGTGATCGCCGAGGTCGACGCCCGCCGGGTGGAACGCATTCTGCGCAACCTGATCGCCAATGCCATCGACCACGCCGAGCACAAGCCGGTGCGGATCCGGATGGCCGCCGACGAGGACACCGTCGCCGTCACCGTCCGCGACTACGGTGTCGGCCTGCGACCCGGCGAGGAAAAATTGGTGTTCAGCCGGTTCTGGCGTTCGGACCCCTCTCGGGTGCGGCGCTCCGGCGGCACCGGGCTGGGTCTGGCGATCAGCATCGAGGATGCCCGGCTGCACCAGGGCCGTCTAGAGGCGTGGGGCGAGCCCGGTCAGGGTGCATGCTTCCGGCTGACGCTGCCGCTGGTGCGCGGACACAAGGTCACCACCAGCCCGCTGCCCATGAAGCCGATCCCGCAGCCGGCGCCGGCGGCCAACCCCGCATCCGTCGCCGATCAGCGCACCCGGGAGCACGCCGGATGAGGCGCTTGCTGGGTGTCCTGATGGCAGCGGTGAGCGTGCTGGCCGGCTGCGCGAGCGTGCCCAGTTCGTCGGCGCCGCAGGCCATCGGCACCGTCGAGCGACCGGCGCCGTCGAACCTGCCCAAGCCCACCCCGGGCATGGATCCCGACGTGTTATTGCGCGAATTCCTCAAGGCGACCGCCGATCCGGCCAACCGGCACCTGGCGGCCCGGCAGTTCCTCACCCAGTCCGCCTCCAATTCCTGGGACGACGCCGGTAGCGCGCTGCTCATCGACCATGTGGTGTTCGTGGAAACCCGTGGCGCCGAGAAGGTTTCCGCGAGCATGCGGGCCGACATCCTCGGCTCGCTGTCCGATATCGGTGTCTTCGAGACCGCCGAAGGCCAGCTGCCGGACCCGGGACAGATCGAGCTGGTCAAGACGTCCGGCGGATGGCGCATCGACCGCCTGCCCAACGGCGTCTTCCTGGACTGGCAGCAGTTCCAGGCGACCTACAAACGCAACACGCTGTACTTCGCCGACCCCACCGGGAAGACCGTGGTGCCCGACCCGCGCTACGTCGCGGTGTCCGACCACGACCAGCTGGCCACCGAGCTGATCTCCAAGCTGCTGGCTGGGCCGCGTCCGGAGATGGCGCACACGGTGCGAAACCTGCTGGCACCTCCGCTGCGGTTGCGCGGCCCGGTCACCCGGGCCGACGGCGGCAAGAGCGGCGTCGGGAAGGGTTATGGCGGCGCCCGCATCGAGCTCGAGAAGCTTTCCACCACCGACCCGCACAGCCGGGCTTTACTCGCCGCACAGATCATCTGGACGCTGGCGCGGGCCGATATCCGCGGGCCCTACGTCATCAACGCCGACGGCGCCCCGTTGGACGATCGGTTTGCCCAGGGCTGGAACACCTCCGACGTCGCCACGACCGACCCGGGCGTGGCCGACGGCGCCGGCGCCGGATTGCACGCCCTGGTGGGTGGATCGCTGGTGGAACTCGACGGACAGCATGTGACCACGTTGCCCGGAGCGTTCGGTCGCATGGGCGACCAGACCGGCGCCGCATTGTCACGCAGCGGGCGTCAGGTGGCATCGGTGGTGACACTGCGCCGCGGGGCGCCGGACATGGCGGCCTCCCTGTGGATCGGCGACCTCGGCGGCGAGGCGGTCCAGTCCGCCGACGGGCACAACCTGTCAAGGCCCAGCTGGTCGCTGGATGACGCGGTGTGGGTGGTGGTCGACGCCAACAACGTGCTGCGGGCGATTCAGGAACCCGCGACCGGACAGCCGGCCCGTATCCCGGTGGACTCCACCGCGGTGTCCAGCCGCTTCCCCGGGCCGATCACCGACCTGCAGCTGTCCCGCGACGGGACCCGCGCGGCGATGGTGATCGGGGGTCAGGTGATTCTCGCCGGTGTCGAGCAGACTCAGGCCGGCCAGTTCGCGCTGACATACCCCCGGCGGCTGGGCTTCGGACTCGGAACGTCAGTGGTGTCCTTGTATTGGCGAACAGGTGACGACATCGTGGTGACCCGCAACGACGCCACCCACCCGGTGTCCTACGTCAACCTCGACGGCGTCAACTCCGATGCGCCCGCACGAGGGCTGCAGATCCCGTTGTTCGCCATCGCCGCCAATCCGTCGACCGTCTATGTCGCCGGTCCACAGGGCGTGCTGATGTACTCGGCATCTGCCGCGGAGAACCAACAGGGCTGGTCAGAAGTGGCCGGACTGATGATCGGCGGCGCGGCGCCGGTCCTGCCGGGATAACAGTGTCGAGCAACTGACCCCACCGGCTACCCTGCTGGTGAGGAGGCGCTTGCCGATGTCGCCCAAGGTTCCCTTCCTGCGTTGGGACGACCCGTTCCGCGCCTTGGAGATGCTGTCTTCGCTGTGGTCCTCGACCGGAATTCCGTCGGTCGGGGCCCACGCGGTGGCGATGCCTTACCGGACCTTGTTCGCCACGTTGCAGCAGCTGCTGGTCGGTAAGGAAGTCACCGTTCGCATCGGCGATCAGGACGTGACGCTGACGGTCGTCGAGCTGGAGTCGGAGCTGGATCCGCAGGGGTTGCCGGTGGGCCAGCTCGGCGAAGTCCGGGTGGCGGCACGCGATATCTGCTGGGCCGACAACCGCCTGCAGAGCGCGGTCGCCGTGATGCGCAACGTGCACATCCGTCCCGGGGTGCCGCCGCTGGTCATCGCCGCCCCGACAGAGTTGACCACCGAGTTGCCCAAGGACGTCTTCGACCATGTGCTGGAGCAGGCGGCGCCGCATCTGCGCAGCGAGTCGGGGGAGGACGGGACGGCACGGCTGAGCTGGGCGCGGCGGCCCGGGCTGGGCGGTCTTGAGGTGGACGCCGACGTGGTGGGCTCGACTTTGTGGTTGCGCCCGCGGGCGGTGGTGGCCGGCCAGCGGCGGTGGAAGCTGCCATTGCGAACGCCGGCCTACCAGGTGGCGCTGCCGGAGCTGCCGCACGGATTGATGATCACCGGGGTCGAGCTCACACCGGATTCCCTGCACCTGGCCGGTCTGCTGCCGGAGTGGCGGATGGAGTTGCCGCTGCGGGCGCTCGAAGAGCTCATCACCCGGCTGAGCCAGGGTGCGCTGAGCTTCAGCTGGCCGTCGCTGTGGTGGGGCTCGGACTGATCGGGCGAGCGAATTACATGTCTGTAAATTACACGGCTGTAATTCGGTGCCGACGGTAGCTGAATAGTCATTTCTCGCGCTTTTTCTGCCATTCGGCGATCGCGGTCCGATGGCGGCCCGGGCGACCGGGTAGCACAGTTTTGAGGGTCAAAACCCTTCCGCTCGTAACTGTTTGGGAAAGACACTGTCACGGCACGGCCGGTGCTTGGCATCGGTTCGGCAACCATCAATTTTGTGCTCTAGGCAAGAATTCGACACGCCGATACGGTTCCCCATTGTTATTGATTGCGGGGGCAATTGGGGAGAACGAACGGAGTTGGCGTTGCGGATTATCGATCGATTCTGCGTAGCGGTTGCTGCCGGCGCGGGGTTGTGCGGGGCTGCGCTGGCGTTGAGTCCGGGTGCGGTGGCCACTCCACTGCGCACCGGCGGCGGGAACTGCATCGAGCAGCAGATGGGATTCGCTGCCGGGCCGGTGGCCGCGGCGCCCGTGGTGCTGCCCGGTCCGGTGCCGATCGCGCCCGCGGTACCTGTCGTGCCGGTCGTGCCTCCGGTGCCCCCAGTGCCCGTGGTGCCTCCGGTGGCGCCGGTTGTTCCGGTCGCGGGCGCGGGGGCCGGGGCGGCCGAAGGTGCAGGGGTCGCTGCTCCGATCGCGACGCAGGCCGGTACCGGCAAAGGTGCACCCATGACTCCGTCCAGTGGGAAGGCCGCCGACCCGGTCGTGCTGCCGGGGCCGCAGGCGCCCGCGCCTCAGGCCGTGGCCGCCGAGGTGCCCTCGGCACCTATCCCGGCCGTGCTGGCCGGGACGACGACCGCATTGCCGGCGTGTGGGGCGGTGGGCGCTCCGGCGCAGTAGGAGTCGCAAGGTGGCGAATCCCTGACGAGGCATCTGACCCGCCTCGAGTGCTACAGGCCCGCTGAGCCGAGAGTGAAAGCGGTGACGAGGATGAGGGATTGGCCGATGGAGCACAGGAGCGGGATGACGAGGGGGAGTCGTCGGCGTCTCCACAAGTGAGCGTAGGTCGTCGCAACGACCTCGACGATGATCAGCACGCCGGTTCCCACCACGCTGATCAACGCGGCCTCCCGAAGATGAGACCCGCGCTCGCAATGCACGTGGTGAATGCGGCACTGATCGTGTGGATCGGCGGTGACCAGAAGTGCCAGATTCAGCAGCACCGTGAACAGCACCAGAACGGCATGCAGCGCGACTAGCCCAATTGCCCCGCCGTTGCCCCTTCCCGTTCGGAGGGCCGAATTCTGTGCGGGCATGGACTGATTGTCGGCGACTCGGTGGTCTTTTGCACGCGTGATGGGGCCTGACCTGCGGTGACACCGGAGTGTCAGGGGGCCTTGTATAATCGAACATGTGTTCGAATCATCCAGTGACGGCGCTCCCGCCGAGGAGACACCGGGTCCCCGGTCGCCGACGGTGGGGGAGTGGGCGGTGTGGGATGCCCGCTGGCGCGAGTCGGTGGTGCGTCGTCAGGTGTTGGCCGTGGC
>RXJD01000003.1 GCA_003987775.1 Mycobacterium sp. | reverse complement strand
TCGAAGCCGCGTTCTACGATGCACAACGGACCGACCAACCACTGATCGGAATCCAATAGCCCGAGTCTCCGGCAGAACCAGGGCGATTCAGGACGACACGGCCCTCTAACTTGGCCGACGCCTTCGTTGCCCGCACCCCGGATCTCTTGACGGCAGCCTTCGACACCACCACCTTCTTGGGTGTCTTGCGTTCCATCACGGCACCTCCTGCGGGGCCTCGACTTGTAGCTTTATCGTACTGGCATACACCGACGATGATGACGACGTACGCCCAGGTCAGAAGCTGTCGACAGCGCTCAGGTCGTCAATGCTTGATATTCCCTCGGCGGCTGCACTCGGTGTTGCGAGCCAAGTCGCGTAGTTCTGCTGCTAACAGCTGATGTTTCGTTTCATCCGTAGGAATTGAAGCGGTTCGTGAGACAACAAGTCGTGCAACGTCCGTGAGAAAAACCACAAAACCACAGGTCAAACCTATCACCAGACGCAGTCGAACTTGAGAACCTACAATTATGGCGCTGTAGGTTCTCAAGTTTGACTGCACCTTCTCAAGTTCGGCTGCACGAAGACAGCACTTATGCGGTCAACTTGAGACATGCCGAGTAGGGCTGCACCGGATCGCATTCGCGAGGTGAGACAGTCGATTCGTGTCCGGTGCTGGACCGGCCGGTGATGCGACGGCTCCGTCCTTAATGGGGAGACCCTGGCCGAGTACTCGACCGACTGGGCCTCGCGACCGCCGATCTGCTCAGCGCGACGATGCCCTGCAGGACGTTTAGGTGGCACCGCGGGCAGAAGCACACTCGAGCACCTACTGGTCATCGACCGAACGCACTGAACTGCTAATGGCCATTGAAGTCGAGAACCTACTTCCCGGACACCGCCGGCTTCCGGGGCTTTGGCGCCCCACCGGTTCCAAGGAGGGCGCAGGAAGGCACGTTGAAGTACCTGTCCCTGGGCGTCTTCTACGCGTGTCTGTGGCCGGTGGTCGCCGAGGAAACGTGAACGCCGGGCCGCGGCGTCGTTCGCCCGACCCAAGGAGTTCACACGGCGGAAACCCGTGATCGCCGCGCGACTATATAGCCTGCCCCCATCCTCGAACACATTGATCCCTTCATCGGCACCGCCGCGACGCAGCTACCGCCGCCGCGGGACCTCGCTGCGACCTGGTGGTGGCCGAAGCCGCAGGTGGGCAACACCCACCCCGGAGCGGTCTCCCCGTTCGGCATGGTGTCCGCCTGCGCGTACTCCGGTGCCTACCCGACCGGTTACGGCCGGTACCCCAAGATCACCGAGGGACTGCCGCCGGAGATCTTCGCCGAGACCCAGGCGTCAGGGTTCACGCACTTCCAGCAGTCCGGCACAGGGGCGATTCGCAAGTACTACAACTACGCCCGAGTGACGCCGATGCTGGACCCGCTGGACAACCTCGGGACCGCGTGGGCGCTCCACGCCGAGACGTCGTCGCCCGGGTACTACGCGGCGACCCTCGACAACGGCATCCGGTGCGAGATCACCGTGGGGGACAAGGTGGCGGTTCACCGCTACACGTTCCCCGAGCACCGCAACGCACGCGTCGTGCTCGACCTCTCGTGCGGCGGCTTGGTGATCGAGCACGGTCGGACGGTGCCGCTGCGCGCGCAGGTCGAGAACCTTGGCCGCGGCAAGGCGCAGGGCACCGTAGTGATGGAGGGGGTGCCGCTCTCGGTCGCCGTCGAGGTCGAGGCCCCCGGTTGGCGCCAGATGCTCTGGCACGACAAGCGACTGATCGAAGGGGGCACCCGGCTCGACTTCGACTACATCCGCCCGACCACCCTGCGGCCGTTCGGGCTGTTGTTCATGGGGCCGGCCCAGGCGGGGACCGTGATCGAGGTCCGGATCGGGTTCTCCCTGCGCGGCACCGAGCAGGCAACCGACAACCTGCGCACCGAGTGCGATAGCGGCAAGCACGCCTTCAGCGTCGTCCGCGCCCGGACCCGGAAGAAGTGGAAGGAACACCTCGACCTGATCCAGGTCGAAGGTGGCTCCGAGGCGCGCCGTCAGGTCTTCGGGACCGCGCTCTACCACTCCCTGATCAAGCCCTGTTTCGGTGACGACGAGTCCCCGTTCTGGCCCAACAGCGGGCCGTTCGCGTTCGACGTCTGCACCATGTGGGACATCTACAAGACCCAGATCCCGCTGCTCATGGCGATCGTGCCGGAACGGGCCGCGGACCTCCTGGAGTCATTGATCCGGGTCTGCGAGGAAGAGGGCAACTTCCCGGTCGGCTACCGGATGGCCCGCGGGGCGGACCGGTTCTTCAGGCAGGCGAGCGCGTTGGCCCACACCGCCCTTGCCGACGCGCAGGAATTACACCTGCGGGAGATCGACTGGAGTTGGGCCCTGGTCCACATGGTCGACGACCTGCGGCGGATGTACGGCGAGGACTTCATCGAGAAGGGCATCGTCCACCCCATCACCCACACCCTCGACCTCGCCTACGCCCACTACTGCACCGCCAAGGTCGCCCGCGCGGTGGGGGACACCCGGCTCGCCTTGGAGTCCGAGGAGCGCAGCGCGGGTTGGGTGAACGCGTTCGACGCCTCGAACGGCCTGTTGAAGGACTCGGAGTACTACGAGGGCGGTAAGTGGAACTACTCGTTCCGGTTGATGCACGACATGGCCGGGCGGATCGCTCTTGCCGGCGGGGACGAGGCCTTCGTCGGCATGCTCGACGCCTTCTTCGGCTACTGCGCCGAACCGGTGACCCAGCCGGGCATCGAACCGAAGCCCGCCGAGATGGAGTTCGGTTACGCGCTCAACCGGTTCGAGGGATTGAACAACGAACCGGACATGGAGGCCCCGTGGGCCTACCACTATGCCGGCCGACCCGACCGGACGGCCGAGGTGGTGCACGCGGCGCTGACGTGGCAGTTCGGCACCGGCCCCGGTGGCCTGCCCGGTAACGACGACAGCGGCGGCCTATCCGCCTGGTACGTGTGGGCGTCGCTGGGGCTCTTCCCAGTGGCCGGCCAAGGTCTCTTTTTGGTGAACACTCCGGCTTTCGAGCGTTCTCGCTTACTGATCCGAGGCAAAGATTTGACCATCACGACCAGTGGATTCGTCGAGCAGCCGATCGGGTCCGACGGCATCGACTCGACTCCACCGGTGCAGTACGTGCAAGCCGCAACGTTCAACGGCACACCGCTTCAGGGAACCTACATCTCTGCCGAGGAGCTGCACGCAGCAGGAACGCTGCACATCGAGCTGGGTCCGGAACCCAGTTCGTGGGGCCGGTCGGAGAGACCTCCGTCGGCCCGCGGTCCCGTCCCAACGACCCAGGGGGCACCATGAAGCGTCCTTTTCGTCGTCTCGTCATCATCGTCCGAGCCGACCCGGTCATCTGCGGCCACAGCGGCGAGGCCCGTAACCTCGCCGAGGTCGCGCTGAAGCGCGGGTTCGACGACGTTCGACTGTTGACGTGGCCGATTCCCGTATTGGAAGCTGCGGGACTCCCGTTGAAACCGTTGGATCGCCTGCAGGAGTACAGTCCCGGCATCACCGTCGAGCGGCCCGAACCGGTCGGTGACTACCGCGTCCCAGACGGTCGCTACCTGGCCGGCCTCACCGGGCGCCTGGTGGAACTGCTCACCGACGGTGTTCCGACGACCTGCTTGTCGATGTACCTGATGCCGCACACCACGGTGGTCGGGGACGCGGTGAGCGCGGCCGCCACGGCAGGTCTCGACACGGATGTCACCACGATCGCGAAGGCGGTCGGGTCGGATGTCACGAATGTGATTCGCAACTGCCTGCTCGACGGGGCGGTCGGTGCCGCGATCGCGCTGATGGCCCGCTACCTAGGCAGCGACCGGGTCGTCGCCGTGTCGGAATACACGAAGGACGAGATCGTTGCCGCGGCAACCGAACTCGACGAACGTGCCGGGACCCGGTTCGCGCAGGAATGTCGCGATCGGATCGAGACCAGCTACCCGGCGATCGACACCGGGGCGTTCCTCGACCTTGACGAGGAAGCCGTTGAGGCGGTCCTGGCCAGTCGAGGGCTCGAGCGCAACGGCTATGTCCTGTTCCTGTCCCGGGTCGCTCGGGCCAAGGGTGTGGACGACCTGATCCACGCCTACCGCGATTCCGCTGCGGCGGAGAAGGTCAAGCTCGTCGTCGCCGGCAGCGGACCGCAACTGCAGGAGTATCAGGACCTGGCGGCGGGGGACGATCGCATCGTCTTCCTGAGTGACGTGGACGACGACGAGAAGCCGCTGCTGATGCGCGGCTGCGCGGCCTACGCCCTGCCGACGCGGCCGGAACCGGAGTTCGTCGAGACCTTCGGGATCGCGCTGGCCGAGAAGATGCTCGCGGGCGGTGGCCCCATCATCACCTGCCTGACCGGTGGGACCGGGGAAGCGGTGGGCAACACCGCGTTCATCGTGCCGCACAGCGACCGGGCGGCGCTCGCGGAAACCATCGACCAGGCGATCTCGTTGCCGGAGTCCGAGCGACACGCGATGGAGATGAGAGCGCGGCAGCACGCTCTGACCTTCGATCGGTTCCGGGTCTTCGACGACATGTTCGGGACGAGCGAGGCGCCGGGGTACATCGGGCCGGCCGAGTTGGCGGCTACCGGCACCTGAACGGGCCCCTCCGCCGTCGAGCGGTACACGGCCGCCGCGGCGTGCCCCAGGATCAGGCGTGGATCGAGTCGTTCTCCGAACCACAGCGAGGCCGAGTGGCCGCAATTGCAGACGATCGCCGAGTCGTCGCTGATCGAAGCCCAATTTGCAAGCGTACGAACGGAATACATTCCGTGGGGCTGGCCTGAGACGCGCCGCGCAAACCTGGACGGGATCGCGTCCGTGAGGTACCCGCCGCCAGCGATGCCACCGAATTGGGGAGCAAGTCTCAGCGCGTCGTTAGTGCCGACATGCCACTCGGTCGGCGGGCCGGTCCGCTCAGCATGATTTCGCTGCCGTCGACCAACCAGGCGCAGCCGTTGGCACCGACACGTGGGCAACAAAAAAGTCGGAGGCCATCCCAGTGCGGTGCCTGTCATCGGTGTAGGAAATGAAGCCTTTCGTGAGACCAAACCGAGGTGCACTTGCCGTCAGACGGTCCACAAAGCGCCTGGTCAGTCGCTGATGGGGATGGCGCCGCGGGTGAGAACCTACACCCCCGCACGTCTATTTCTGCCAGCCGCACCGGTTCCTTCAGCGGACCTCACGACCGCCGCGACTACGCCTGACCCAAACTCGGCCGGTAATCAGCCGCCTCGGCCTCGGCAGCAAGCAATGCACCGAGCTCACCCTCCTGCTGGGCAACAAACACACCGATCACCTGCCGGCATACCTCCGGCACGCTCACCCCACGCATATCCGCAATACGTTTTAGCCCGACCAGCATTGACGTAGACACGTGAAACTGCACAGCGAACTGACCGCACGAACCATCCTCGGGCGGCAACCCCGGACCCACCACTAGAGGTTCATCCACCCCGTACTCGTCTACCTCTGCACGCCGAGCTCGCTCAACAACCCCACCACTGGCGCCGCCACCAACGCCGTCGGCCGGGTCCCGGAACTCCTCATGACTGAACAAACCCATTCCGCCTACGCTAGACCCCGCAGAATTTCCAGGCCGCCAACCAGGCGGCGCCGTTCGCGAGAGACCAACACACCAACAACCTGCTCCCTCAGCTCAGAAGGATGCGGCTGCCGCAATATTCGGCGCAATATCCAGCACCAGGAGTGCAGCGGCGACATGGGTTGGGTTGTCTTCCACTTTCACCACGGAGAGTTCGTTGGCGCGTGAGACCCGACGCTCGACAGTGTTGCGATGGGCGTACAGGTTGGCCGCTGCCCGAGTGGTATTGAAGCCGCACTGCACGTAGGTCAGCAGCGCCTGGCGCAACGCTTCGTCTGCTTCGGCCAACGGTCCGAGAGTTTTGGTGACGAACCGTTGTGCGCTGACTCGGTCCTTGGTGAGGCTGTCGACGAGCTCGACGTCGGCGTACGCCGTAAAGCGCCGGTCGGATCCGAGCCGCACCACCAACGACTGGGCCGCCAGGGCGTCCTGGTGGCTAGACCTGAATCCTTCGAGTCCGTGCCCCGGCCTTCCGACCGCCACTTGAATGCCCTTCGCCTGCGCCGCCACCTTCTCGACATAGTGGAGATCCGGAGCGTCGGGCCCTGATAGCCAGACCCAACGCGAGGTAGTACTCGCACGGGCCACCAGGACGCTCCGACCTGCCGAAGCGGAATTCACGGCAGCGACCACCTCGTCCAATGCGCCGGCCTGCTGAGGTTCGTCGGTCCACGCGACGAGGCCGACGTGCGGCCGGTTCATCCGGTATCTCAGGCGTGCCTCCGCAAGATCCTCGGTCATGGGCGCGCCACTGGCGATCAGTTGGATCAGCGCGATCGCGTCGGCATCCGCGTTACCCATCGCGGCCGCAAGGCTGGCCTCCCGCAAGGCTGAGACCGAGTCGATGGCGTACTGCACCAACGACTTCGCCGACACGTCGAGCACGTCCACCAAGACGTCGGAGTTGCCATAGCGTGCCACGCATTCTTCGAGCCATCGGCGCCAGCCGACGTCAAGCGCCACCCGCCATCCGCCGGCGAAATCGGGTGCGATGCCGCGGGATACGAGGTCGCGAATGTACGCCGCGATCCTGGGGCCGATGTAGGGCTCGACCCGCTGCCCCGGATGCTGGATGTTCGAGGTGAGCCACTGGACAAGATCGGAGTGGTTGAGGTGGCGGTCCTCCTCGACGAGCGATGCATCCGGGAGCAGCGCAGGTTCGTATTGCACCATGAGGGCGGCTGACGCGATGTCGTCGGTCACGGCGTCCGTGTCCGTCATGAGCTGCTGGCACAGTGACCGGATCGCTTCTGCGACCTCGCGGTTGGGCAGGGCCCACAGTTCCTCCATGTCGACAGTCTCCCCTGATCGCCACCAGTCGGGGAGCCTTACACCGGGGCCGGCTCCTCGACGTTGAGTAGCTGGGTGACCCGCTCGGCGGCCCGCAGACCGGTCAGCACGGCGCCGTTCATGCATCCGGCCCACTCGCCTGCGGTTTCGGTGCCGGCCCAGTGGATGCGTCCGTGGGGTTCGGTGAGGGCGCTGGCGTAGCTCGTCGACGCGTAGGGCGCTACCGCGGGATTCGGTCCGCCAGGGGCGAATGCTTCTGTGCCCCAACAATGGTCGATGTAATCGATGGGGCTGCTCGCTTGGTTGCCGTACAAATCGACCATCTGCTGGATGACGCGGCTGCGTCGGATGTCCGGGCCGAAACCGTCGAATGTGCGGGGGTCGCAGAAAGCCATCAAGACGCCCGGGCCCGCAGCATCGGGCGACACGTCGAAGGTGATGAACACCGTCCCGGCGTCGATCAGTGCCTCGCCGGAAAGTCCGTCGGTCCGCCAGAACGGCGTCTCATAGGCGACGAACGCCTTGCTGAGCGCGCCCATGCGCCACGTCTTCGTGAGTCCCGCGGCCTTTTCCGGGAGCGCGGGTTCGAACGCGATGCCGCCGCGGTGGGCGGGGGCCGTGGTGACGATGGCGTATCGGGCGTTGAATTGTGTCGAGTCGGTGCACACCATAACGCCGTTGTCGTCTTGGGTGATTCGTCGAACGGGCGCGTCCACAACCACACTGTCGCCGAGTTTCTCGGCAAGCCGTCTGGCGATCTCTTGCGTGGTTTCGTTGAATCGGTCTTGCTGCTGCCCGCCCTCGACGTCCAGCATGTGGTCGATCCCACCCGCGGCGCGGATGTAGCGCAACACATGAAGTAGCGAGACGTCTTCCGGGCTGGCGCCCCACTGCACCTTGCTGACGATGGTCATCAGCGCACGCGTGCTGGCCCTGGCGCGTTTGCGATCGAGCCACTTGCCGAAAGAGATCGTGTCGAGCTGCGCGGCGTCTGGGGATTCCCAGGCGGCGTCGACGTTGATGGTCGCCACCAGTTTCTTCAAATGCATGCTCATGCGCGCCATGTCCACCATGGCCGCCGGTGAGATCGCGGGAATGGTGGCTTTGTAGGTCTGGCGCCGTCCATCCATCCATAGAACGTTGCGGCCCTGGTTGAACTGACCGGTCGTGGTGCATCCCACGCGCGTGGCGAGGTCGCGGATCGCTGTGTGCCGTCGCGCGACCCATGTCGCGCCCAGGTCGACCTTGACCCCGGCCACCTCACCGGTGAGCGATCGGCCACCGACGCGGCTACGGCCTTCGAGGACCATGACCGACCGGCCCATGCTCGTCAGGCGATCTGCGGCACTCAGGCCGGCGAAGCCGGCACCGACGATCACGACATCGACGGATGCGACGTCAGCGCCGTCCTTAGGAAATTTCGACACGGCTTCCTCCTTGGTTGACGCGGTCCGCGTGCTGTGAGACGTACTGGGTAATCGGGCCCACCAGGGCCCTGGGAATGTGATGGCCCATCCCGGGGATGACGACGTGCTGTGCCGATCGGATTGCGCTGACGGTTGCGGTGCCGCCGCTGGGATTCACCATCCGGTCTCGATCGCCGTTGATGACCAGCGTTGGAGCGACGATCCGGCGCACCTGTGCGGTGCGGTCTCCAGAGGACTGGATTGCCTGAATCTGGCGGGCCACGCCGGCGGCCTGGTCGCCGCCGCTGCGATCCCAGCCGCGCGCTGCGACTGCGGCCTCGTCGACGTCATCGATGGGGTACGCCGATCCGGCGATGTGGCCGGTGATGCGCAGGTGGGCGCGGACCGCTGCGGTTCTGGTTCTCGCCGGCGGGCCCATGAGCAGGCGGATCGTCGACAGAGCCGGTTGGCCGACCTTGCGCGACCCGGTGGTCGAGTAGATGGAGGTCAGGGACAGGACTCGTTGAGGCTCGGTCGCGGCTATCGTCTGCGCGATCATTCCTCCCATCGATCGTCCAACCAGGTGAACGTGAGCGATCCCGAGATGGTTGAGCACCCCGACGCAGTCGTCGGCCATGTCCGCCAGCGAGTAACCGTCACTGCGCGGGCAGCCAAGAACCTGACGCCACATTCGGGGTGGCGGCGTTGCGACGAACGTGGACTGACCGACGTCCCGGTTATCCATGATGACGACCCGAAAGCCTTGGGCGACAAACGATCCGACGAAAGCGTCGGTCCAGACGGTCAGATCCTCGCCCAGCCCGGCGATCAGCAGGAGTGTCGGGTCGTGCCGAGCGCCGAAATCGCGGAAACAAATCGTCGTCCCGGACGGTAGGGCAGCGTACTGGTCGCCTGCGTTGTCAGACATGTGCCGGCCGGCTCTGTGCACGCTGCGAAGTCGACTGGCTGGTACCGAAATCGAGGTTCTCGTCGGCCACCGGACCGCGCAGTGCTTTGGCGTCCTCCTGGTATGACATCGCCATCCGCCAAGGTGCGGCCGGACCCTGTTTGGGCAAGATCTTCGCGCCACGCTTGGCGTAACCGGATTGGAGATCCATGACTGGCCTGCGGTCCATGCCCGGAAGGGGGATCGGGACCGCCCGGTCGTATCCGTGCGCATCCATGTGCTTGACCAGGTCGATGAAGTACCGGCACATCAGGCTGATCTTCAGGGTCCAGGACGACGTCGTGTAGCCAATGGCCATCGCCCAGTTCGGGATTCCGCTCAGGAGCATCCCGCGGTAGCAGAACGACTGGGCGATGTCGACCTGCTGCCCGTCGACCATGATCGGCATGCCGTCGAAAAGCTGCATGTTCAGCCCGGTCGCGGTCACGATGATGTCGGCTACCAGCTCCTCGCCCGACGCCAGCACAATTCCGTGCTTGCTGAATTTCACAATGGAGTCAGTGACGACGGAGGCGCTACCGGAGCAGATCGCGTCGAAGAAGTCGCCGTCAGGCGCTGCACACAGCCGTTGGTCCCATGGGTCGTAGGGCGGGTTGAAGTGCTTGTCAACGTCGAACCCCACGGGGAGGCGCTTGATGTTCTCGCGCCGGATCAGCCGCCGCCCCGTCTTCGGAAACGCCCTGAGACCCTTCACGATCGCCCGTTCGACCCAGATGTTCTTGAACCTCGTCGCCGCGTAACCCCTTTTGGCGCCAAGAAGTTTCGTGAGCGCGACAGCGACACGGTCGACGCGGGGAATCGCCATGATGTAGGTCGGGGTGCGCTGCAACATCGTCACGTGTTGCGCGGCGGCGGTGCCGGTCAACATCGCCGGCACCATCGTGATCGCGGTTGCGCCGCTGCCGATGATGACGACCCTTTTGCCGCTGTAGTCGAGATTCTCCGGCCAGTGTTGGGGGTGCACCACCAAACCCTCGAAGGCCTCACGTCCCGGGAACTCCGGCGAGTAGCCGTGGTCGTAGCGGTAGTAACCGGTGGCTGCGAAGACCCATCCCGCACGGATGGTCTTCGCGGTGGTGAATCCCGTTGCGGGGTCAGTGATTTGAACACTCAGCGTCCACTTCGAGTCCGTTGAGGACCACTCCGCCCGCACGACGCGTTGGTTGAACCGGATGAGGCGCCCCAGGTTGTTCTCGTCAATCGTTTCCTGGAGGTACTCCCGGATCAGGTGCGCGTCGGCGATCGCCGAGTCATGGCGCCACGGCTTGAATTCGTACCCGAAGGTGTGGAGGTCGGAGTCCGAGCGAATACCCGGATACCGGAAGAGGTCCCAGGTGCCGCCAATGTTGTCGCGGCCCTCGAGCACCATCAGGGACTTGTGGGGGAGTTCGCGGCTGAAATACGTTGCCGCACCGATCCCCGAGATTCCCGCTCCGATGATGACGATATCGAATTCTCGGTCGAACTCCTCGACCGTGGTCACTGGATCTGCTGCCATCGCTGCCAACTCCTCGCTGTTCCCTTCTTGGTGCTTCGACTCTCGCCAACCGGCGCCCTCGGTCACAACGACAACGCGCACCGGCTTTGAACAGGACTGGTGCAACGTGCACCGGTGCGAATCGCCAGGAGATGCGACGGGTGCAATATGCACCTCCTATCGCCAAAGCAGGTGCGCGCTGTCGTTGTGACTGCGATTGCGGCTGGCGACAGTTGAGCCAACTGCACTGCGAAAGGAGTCGCGGCAATGAAGGAATACGTCTTCCTCATCGCCAATGTCTGGTTGGTTGTCGTCGGCTATTTCCTCGGGTGGAAATTCATCCGGAACTACGGCAACTACCTGCTCGGCCTGGAATGTTTTGTCGTCGGGGTGTCAGCCACCAACTTCCTGGTTGGGTCGCTACTCGGTGCAACCGCAGGCATCCCCTTCCAGATTTCGTTCTTCCTCGACGCGTTCTCACGGTCGGTCGGCTTCACGCTCATCCTGGTGTTGGGTCTGCTGGTGGTTACGCACCGCTACAAGCCGACCATTGCCGTCGAAATCGGCGTCTTCGGGCTCGCCGTCGCGGCCGGCCTGTGCCTCCGGAAGTTCCACGACGAGACACTCCACGTCATACCGGCGACGTTCTACGTCGTGGTCAACCTGCTGACCACGGTGTTCCTCACCTATTTCGTTGTGAGGCTCTGGGGCATTGGCGAAAAACGGCTGGCCATCTGGGCGGCGTCTGTCACCGCCGCGGCGACCGCCATCGCGATCAGCTATGACTTCTTCCCCTTCGCCTTCGACGACGAGAACCGCACGTTCTTCTACACCGCCGCGCTTGCGACGTGGGGAGCCCAGGGCGTCGTCTACTACCTCGCGTACCGCGCGCTGCACGCCCACCTGACGACAGATATTGAACCGACACAGAAAGTGAGTGCGCTGTCATGACAATCGACGAAGTGGAGTACAGCACCTTCAGCGGCTGGATCGACCCGCCCACCGACGTCCGGCCCGCCCTGATCAGCGACCTCACGTGTGATGTCGCAGTGATCGGTGGCGGTATGGGCGGCATGGCGACGGCACTTCGGCTCGCCGAGCGCCAGCAGGATGTGGTGCTCTTGGAGGCGGAGTTCTGCGGTTACGGGTCCAGCTCCCGCAATGGCGGACAGATCGCGGGCGCGCCGGGTGGGGACCTGCGGCTGCTCAAGCTCTTCTACCCCAACCAGATTCCGGGCATGGTCCGGCTGGCCGACAACGCGGCACAGTTCGCCGAAGGCCTGATCCGGGACCACGACATCGACTGCGATTACGAGCCCAACGGGATGGTGTTCGGCGCAGTGTCGCGCGTCCAGATGCTTCGAGTCCGCGCCTGCGCCGCGATTCTGAGGGGCGCGGGCGGCCGTGGACATGTCGGCACGAGCGAGGAGCTGGGGATTCCTCGCGCGTTCGTCGGGGGGATGCGCGAGGGCGTTGGTGGGATGTTGAATCCCGGCAAGTTGAGCCGCGGTGTCCGGCGTGCGCTGTTGTCGACATCGGCTCGGGTATTCGAGCAGACCAAGGTCACCGATGTCAGGAGAGACGGCGGAAAGGTCGTGATCTCGACCCCTCGTGGCACAGTTCGTGCGAACAAGGTAGTGCTCGCGACGAACGCCTACTCCGGCGAGTGGGACATCACTCCCAAGCGTCTTTCGGTGCCCGCGTGGATCATCGAGGTGGAAACGGAGCCGATCGCGCCGGAGCGTCTCGCCGCACTGGGATGGAGCAGCCGGTCGGGAGTGGTGACGCAACACCAGATCATGGAGAACTACCGCCTCACCGAGCGCAACACCATCGTGTTCGGCGTCCGACGACTCGAGCGCGGCAAGAAGTACCCGCTCCCGGTGAAGGCGCCCGATCCGGGGCTCGTCAAGGAACTCGCTGCCGCTTTCGCGACGCGGTTTCCTTCCCTGGCCGACGTGCGAGTCGCGCGGGCGTGGGGAGGCTGGATCGCGATCACCTCGTCCTGGCTTTCGATTGCCGGACAGCTCGGCGACAACGTCTTCTACATGCTCGCGTGCAACGGTCACGGGCTGACCCAGGCGCCGTACGTCGGGTCGCTCATCGCGGACCTGATCGTCGACGGAAAGCGGCACGAGGATCTTGAGGGCATCTGGAAGGAGGAACCCAAGTTTCCGCCCTTCATGATGCTGGGCCGGCTCGGACTGCGCACCGTCTGGGCGGTGGACCGCCTCTGCGATCTGTTCAACGGCAGCAAACGCAACGCCCGTCGCGCTGCCGTCCGGTGTGCTGAACCTGATTCTGCGGCTGTTGTCGAAATGTCCACGCCGACAACGCTTCTACCTCCGGCGAACTCCCCGCAGTAGTGTTACGCAAATGGAAACGAGGGGCGACGCTGGGCGCCTGCCCACGGTCAGCTCGGTCGGATCGCCAGCTTGCTCAGACTGAACATGAACGAATTGCCGATGCCGGAATTGAAAAGACCCGAGTTGAAGCCGCTGAACCAGCCCGCCGGGAAGCCGCCGATGGCACCGGTGAGTCCAGTGTTGAAGAAGCCCGAGCTGACCCCGTTGATGATCCCACCCCCGCTGGCCGTGTTGAAGAAGCCCGACATGCTCCCGCTCTCGAACCAGGCCTGCGGGTCGGCACTGTTGCCGAAACCCGAGGCTCCGCCGCGAGCGTTGTTGCCGAACCCTGAGTTGCCCGTCGCGCCGACGGCCACCGATCCCTGATCGATGGCGCTGCCGAAACCGGTGTTCAAGGTGCCGGCATTCCACGCGCCGGTATTGGAGTGACCGGAATTGCCCCAGCCGGTGTTGGTCTCCCCTGAATTGAGGAACCCGGTGTTGACGTTGTTCCCGTTGAGGGCACCGGTGTTGATCGACCCGCCGTTACCGAAGCCCGTGTTCAACAGACCGGAGTTCCAGAAGCCGGCGTTGCCGGCGCCCGCGTTGCCCACTCCGAGATTGCCGGTGCCAGAGTTACCGACGCCAAGGCTGTTGAGCTGTCCGGGAAATACGGTGTTTGTGCCGGAGCTGAACATGCCGACGTTGCCGTCGCCGGAGTTGAAGAAGCCGACGTTGTTGTGGCCGGAATTGCCGAAGCCGATATTGCCGTTGCCGGAGTTGAGCAGCCCTGCCAAGTTGATGCCCACCTGGTTGTCGCCGGTGAGGCCGATGCCAATGTTGTTATTACCGGTGTTGCCGAACCCGAAGTTGCCGGTGCCGGAGTTACCGGCCCCGACATTTCCGCTGCCGGTGTTCCCGCCGCCCACGTTCCCCTCGCCGCTGTTGCCCAGGCCGACGTTGCCGTTACCGGTGTTACCCATGCCGATGTTGTTGCTGCCTCGGCCCGCGTGGAAGGTGTACAGGTCGGGATTGTTCAAATCGGCCGGGCCGCCATTACCGAAGCCGATGTTCCCGTTCCCATTGTTGCCGAAGCCCCAGTTGCCGACACCGACATTGCCGGCGCCGACGTTGCTGTTGCCCTGGTTGCCACCACCGACGTTGTTGTGACCCGACTGCGCGGACGTGAGCGAGCTGTTTCCGTCGCCGCTGTTTCCCATCCCGATGTTCCCCGAGCCGGTGTTACCGCTGCCGATGTTGCCGTTGCCTTTGTTCCCGAAACCCAAGTTGGGCAGGTTCTGGACGACTTGCGCCAGTGCGCTTGGTAATTGCTCTGCCGCGGCCACCGCTCCGGCGTGATAGCTGAGCATCGCTTCGACATCGGTGGCCCACATCGCTTCGTACTGCGCCTCGGCGGCCATGATCGTCGGCGTAAGCAGCCCGAACCAATTTGACCGAACCAGCTGCCCAAATGCTCTGCGGTTGGCCAAGATTGACAACGGATGCACTATCGCCGCCCGCGCGGAATCGAACGCGCTGCTCACCATCTCCGCTGCGCGGGAGGCCCCAGCCGCGTGGCTTGCGGCCTCACTCAAGTACGCCGTGTACGGAGCGGCGGCATTCACCATCGCCGTCGCGGCCGGGCCCGCCCATGCCTCGCCCGTCACCCCGGTGATCACCGAGGAAAAGGACCCAGCCAACTCCTCCAGAGTTTCGGCCAAGGAGGCATAGGCGCCACTGGCCGCTGCCATTGGTGCCGATCCCGGACCCGTCAGAAGCAGAGCGGAAATGGTTTCCGGCGGAGCCGTCAGAAAACTAGTCACGGTAGAACCCCCATCACTTCCGGCCGCACCCGTCGAAAGCGGTGCCGCAATGGTTTTCGTCGACACGATGCGACTGTGACCCTGAGTCTTCGGTAGGGTGCTCAACTCTGACTGAGTAGTGGGGTACTCGACTTTGTGCCCTGGCTTCTTAGTTTGGGCCGGCGCACCCCGGCCCTCCGATGTCACCGGCCTCGCGCCTCAAGCCGTCTCGACTTGTCAGAGGGTGGGTTTAAGCTTCGGGCCTGTTTTGAGGCCGGGCTTCAGGGATCCGGGGGAGGGGTAGTGATGGCAGCCAGGGTGTTCCGGGATGACGGCGATAATTACCTGGACAGGCTTGCTCGCCACCGCGATCCTCCCCGCGCGGCAACCCCCCGCTCCGTCGATGTTGTGCGCGATGCACTCAAAGCCATTGGTGGCCTTGGGGAGCCGTGGTGCGTTGACGGGGACGATGCGATACGGGTCGGCAACCTGATGCTGGTGATCGACATGGACGACCTCGGCTGGGTCGTGATGGCGTACACGATCGACGGCGCAGAGGCCGATCTTTCGGCGGTAGTGGCTTCGGAGAACGGCAACCCTGTGCGGGTAGTTACGGATTGGCTGCAGGCCGCGGCAGGCACGATGAGCTGGAAGCGCGTCAAGCCGGGTGTGTACAGCTCCGGCGGCTATCTTGTCGGCCGGCTTGATACCGGGGAATGGTTCGCCGAAGGTCCCGGCGTTGATCGGTGCTTCGACCACAAGAACGATGCTCAGGCGGCGTGCGCGGCTGCCCGCAGTCATGCCGGACTGGTCAGTTATTGAGTTGCCACACAGCGAAATTCAGGCAGAGGGCGAACGTAGTCCAGAGAAGGTAAGGCACCAATAGCCATCCGGCCACCGCGCTGCGGCGAAAGAACAGCACGACAGTAGTCACCAATAAGACCCACAGAATGGTGATGTCGATCAATGCCACGCCGCGCCAGCCGAGCCCGAAAAACAAGGGGGTCCAGGCGGCGTTGAGGGCCAGTTGTGCGCAGTAGGCGCCCAGAGCACGCCGGGTTGCGCTGAGGGGCCCACTGCGCCACACCAACCAGGCTGCCACGGCCATCAGCACGTAGAGGGTGGTCCATACCGGCCCGAACAACCAGGACGGGGGTGCCCAGGACGGCTGTTTCAGCCGGCCGTACTGTTCGGCGCTGTTGGCGGCGGTCAGCCCACCCACCGCGGAGGTGAGTGCCACCGCGAGCAAGGACAAGCCGAGTGCGACGACGTTCCTGGCGCCCCCGCGGTTGGCGACATCTACCATGCCGACCACGGTAGCGACTGCGTTCGGCCGCCGAAGGCCGGGTGATGGATCCACCGATCCCTTTGCCGGGATTGCCCACGGAGACGGCACCGAGCCATACACTTTCCGCGTGAACATCACCAAGCTCATCGCCGACGTAGCAGCAGTGCCCGTGCGGGCCGGCGTCGCGGTGGCCGACGCCGGACTCGCCGCCGCGGCCATGGCGCTCGGGAGTGTGAAAGAGGCCCTGGGTGAGGATGGCCCCAAGACGGTCGACCCGATCACCGACCTCTTTCCACTGCGGGGCGCACTCGTCGGCGCCAACCGCGTTGCCGAATTGACCGAAAACGACCGGGCGATGGGGCGCGCCCTGGTCCGCGGCGGCCCGGCCGACAAGCTGATGCGGGAAGGTGGTGTCGTCGACCTGTTG
The DNA here is from genome assembly GCA_003987775.1 of Mycobacterium sp. Lineage (GTDB taxonomy): Bacteria > Actinomycetota > Actinomycetes > Mycobacteriales > Mycobacteriaceae > Mycobacterium. Next base: position 268,207 of record RXJD01000003.1, on the reverse strand, counting down.
ACCGCGCCCGGCGGATTACTCGACCGGATAACGGTGGAAGGCAGTGCGCTGGAACGGATCCTGGAGCCCGGTGGGCTCGCGGATCGGCTGCTCGCCAAGGACGGGCCGTTAGAGCGGATGTTCGCCGAGGACGGCATTGTCGAGCGGTTGTTCGCCGAGGACGGCATCATCGACACGCTGCTGGCAAAGAATGGACCTCTGGAACAGTTCGCCGAGACGGCGGAAATCTTGAGTCGGTTGTCGCCCGCCGTGGAGAGGTTGACGCCTACCGCCGACACACTCGAGGCCGCGGTCGACACCATGAACAGGATGGTCAACTCGCTAAGCGGCATCTCCGAACGCCTTCCGCGGCGGCGGGCGACGCGGACGGCTGTGCGTGCGAAGCGGACCGTGGACCAGGAAGCCATCGAAGAGTCAGCCAAGGGCTGAGGGCGCCTCTCCTCGGACTCGGCCGCTGACTCACCATCCGTCACCGGAGCTAATGTTGCGCAAGGGTCGGACGACACAGCCCCCGAGTTGCTACCGTCCACGCCATGACCGCCAGCATCGATCCCGTCGACTTTTTCGGCGACGCGGCAATCCAGGATCCGTACCCCCTGTACGCCCGGCTGCGGAACGACGGCGGGGTTCACCGCGTCGGCGATTCGGACTTCTACCTCGTCAGTAGTTGGCCGGCGATCACCGACGTGGTGAACCGGCCCGAGGTCTTCTCCTCAAACCTGACGGCGACGATGACCTTCCGGTCAGACGAAGGGGTCGTCCCGTTCCCGATGGACGGCGTGGGCGGGCGCACCCACATCCTGGTCACCGCCGACGACCCCGTACACGCCGCACACCGCAAGTTGATGCTCGGGCAGTTCACGGCCAAGCGTGTGCAGTCGCTGCAGCCGCTGATCGCGGAGATATTCGAGAGTCTCTGGGCTGCGGAGGCCGATGACGGTGCCGTCGAGTGGATGGACGCCATCGCGAACCGTTTGCCGATGATGGTTGTCGCCGAACTGATCGGTGTCCCCGAAGCCGATGCCGACCAGCTGGCGCGATGGGGTTGTGCCAGCACCCAGCTTCTCGACGGCCTGATGTCCACCGACGAACTGGCCGCGTCCATGTCCGCCATCAGCGAGCTCAGCGCCTACATCTCAACACGCCAGCAGGTGGCCGCGACCAACCCGGGTGACGACTTGATGGGCGTGCTGGCCAGGGCCTGCGCGGCGGGCGACCTCGACACCTTCACCGCGCTGTTGATCCTGGTCTCGTTGTTCAGCGCCGGCGGCGAGTCGACGGCATCGCTGTTGGGCACCGCGATGGCGATCCTGGCCACCGACGCCGACCTGCAGAAGCAGCTGCGCGCCCAGCCGGATCTGCTCGGGGTGTTCATCGAGGAGACGCTGCGGCTCGAGCCGCCGTTCCGGGCGCACTATCGCCACGTTCTGGCCGATACCGAACTGGCGGGTACCGCGCTGCCCCAGGATTCCCGGGTGCTGCTGCTGTGGGGTGCCGCCAACCGTGACCCCGACCATTTCGAGAACCCCGACGACTTCCGGTTGGACCGTCGAATCAGCAAGGGGCACATGAGTTTCGGCAAAGGTATTCACTTCTGCCTGGGCGCGCCGCTGGCCCGGCTGGAAGCGGTCACCGTACTGCGGATGCTCTTGGAGCGCACCGAATGGATCGATGCCGCCGAGGTTGGTCCGTGGTTGCCCAGTGTGCTCGCACGCCGTCGCGAGTTCCTGCATCTGACCTACAAGTAAGGGCCGGCCAGCCCCCCCTCGCGTCAGGAAACGGTCACCATGACCTTGCCGCATTCGCGGCTCTCGGTGAGCAGTTGCAGTGCCGCGTCGACACTGCCCAGCGGGAATCGGTGAGTGATCAGAGCCGAGAGATCCCGGCGGGCCAGCAGGTCGACGGCGTCACCGAACCGGGTCGGGTACTCCATCGAGCCGCGGATCGTCAGCTCCTTCATCAGGACGCTGAGGAAATTGACGGGCACCGGCGCGTAGTGCAGGGCCACGACACTGATCCGCGCGCCGGGACCGGCCCGGTCGATGAGTTCGGTCAGCACCGCATCCGACCCGGTTGCCTCGATGAAGGCGTCCGTCGCAGGGGCGTGTCCATAGGCCAGCGACCGGGTGCCGTGCAAGCGCCGCAGTTCCCGCCAGACCTTGGTGTCGTTGGGATCGATCGACGCCGACGCACCGAGACTCTCGGCCAGCCGGCGGCGCTCCGCCGACGGGTCGACCCCGACGATGCCGCTCACGCCGCGGTCGGCCAGCGCGGCGATAGCAGCTAAACCGATTGGACCGCAACCGAATACCGCGACATTGTCACCCGGAGCGACGTCAGCCTGCTCGGCGGCGTGCATGCCTACCGCGACCGGTTCGGCGAGCGCGGCGACGTCCATCGGCATGCCGTCGGGAATCGGGAAGAGCCGTTCGCCAGCGGCGGCATCCCGGACCAGCACCACGTCGGCCAGCCCGCCGGCCGCGCTGCCGCCACCGATTCGTCCCGACACGTCGTTGCCGGGGTGGACGACGACCCGCTGTCCGGGCGCCACGCCGGTGACCTCCGCGCCGACCTCTCGCACTACGCCGGAGAACTCGTGCCCGAGCGGCATGGGCGCGCCGCCCGGTCCGGCCAGACCGCCGAGGCGGATGTAGCTGAGGTCGCTGCCGCAGATACCGCACGCGTGGACTTCGACCAGCGCGTCCCGCGGCCCGCAGGGCGGCAGCTCAACGCTATCCAGCGACACCGTCCCCGGCGAATGGATGCGAACCTGCTGGATGCTGGGACTCAATGGCACAGAGCTCATGTGCCCGGGAGATTATGCGCAACGGGTGTCCGGGGCAAGCTCCGTTCGGTTATGGATGCAGATCAGGCACGGAGGAGCCATCCGCGAGTGACGTACTGTGCTCACGTGGATATCAATGGAGCTAGCGCAATCGTCACCGGTGGGGCCTCGGGTATTGGGGCCGCGACCGCCCGTCAACTCGCCGCCAAGGGTGCCCGAGTCGTTGTCGCCGACTTGCAGGCAGAACGCGGGCAGGAACTCGCGCACGAGATCGGCGGGGTGTTCGTCAGCGTCGACGTGACGAACACCGAGCAGATCGAGGACGCCGTGAACACGGCGACCGACCTCGGCCCGCTGCGGGCGCTGGTCAATTCCGCCGGCGTCGGCTGGGCCCAGCGCACCATCGGCAAGGACGGCGAGTTCGCCTCCGCACACAACCTGGACGCCTACAAGAAGGTGCTCGCGATCAACCTGGTGGGCACCTTCGACTGCATTCGATTGGCCGCGACGGCGATGAGCCGCAACGAGCCCACCGAGAGCGGCGAGCGCGGCGCCATCGTGAACATGACCAGCGTCGCCGCCTTCGACGGCCAGATCGGTCAGGCGGCCTACTCGTCCTCCAAGGGCGGCGTCGTCGGCCTGACCCTGCCGGTGGCACGCGACCTGTCCGCGGTCGGCATTCGCGTCAACACCGTCGCGCCCGGCCTCATCGACACCCCGATCTACGGCGAGGGGGAACACTCCGAGGCGTTCAAGGCGAAGCTGGGTCAATCGGTGTTGTTCCCGCACCGCCTGGGCAAGCCCGACGAGTTGGCGTCGATGGTCATCGAACTGATCACCAACTCGTACATGAACGCCGAGGTGGTCCGCGTCGACGGCGGCATCAGGATGCCACCGAAGTAGGTCCTACCGGATCGAATTCCATCAAAAGCGTTGTTGGACCGGATATTCCGACCATGGGCTTCCATGGCGCGGTACCGATCCGGCGCGGTGCCCGGATGCGGCTGGTGATCACCCGCAGCGCCTCGACGAGCTCGACTCGTGCCAGGTGCGCCCCGAGGCAGTAGTGGACGCCGCCGCCGAACGTGAGGATCGGCGGCGGCGCGGTGCGGGTGATGTCGAGGCGGTCGGGATCGTCGTAGACGGCGGGGTCCCGATTGGCCGAAGCCGTGTTCGCCATGACGCACGTCCCGGCCGGGATGAGAAAGCCGTCGAGTTCGACGTCTTGGGTGGCGACGCGGACGGTGGTGAGGGCGATCGGGGTGTGCCGGATGAGTTCCTCGACGGCTTGCGGGGCCAACTGCGGGTTCTCGGCCAGCAGCGTCCATTGGTCCGGATGATCCGCCAGCACCTGCACGGCCGCGGCCAACTGATTGCGGGTCGTGTCGGTGCCGGCGTTCAGCAGAATCACGACCAGGTTGACCAGCTCGTCGTGCGTCAGGTGTTCGCCGTCGTCCTCGACGCGGATCAGTTCAGAGATCAGGTCATCGGTCAGGCACTGTCGCCGTGCGGCGATCAGGCCCTCGACGTAGGACTCGAGTTGTTCCCAGGCCCGCAGAATCGCCGGCGCCTGCTCGGCGACGTTGACGCCGAAGGCCTTGCTGACGTCGTCCGCCCAGCGGGAGAACAGGTGCCAGTCGGCGCGCGGTGCACCGAGAAGCGCGCAGATGATCGGCACCGGGAAGGGGCGGGCCAGGTCCGCGACGACGTCGGAGCGGCCGGCCGGGCAGGCATCGACGAGTTCGGTCATGACCTCGACGCACGCCGCGCGCATGCGTTCCGCCGCGCGGGGAGTGAAGGCACGTGACACCAGTCGGCGCAGCCGGTGGTGTTCAGCGCCGTCGAGGCTGATCAGAAGTTTCGTCACCCGGTCCCAAACCGGTCCGGACGTGCTGCCCTGCACCACGAGGCCGGCGCCCTGCGGCATGGCGAAGCGGGTGTCGCGCAGGACGGTGCGCACCAGGTCATAGGTGAGAACCTCGGGGCCGTAGGGGCTCATTGCGATCGGTGACTGCTGCCGCGCCGATCGAAGGATGCGGTGAGCTGTCTCGGGGTCCGGAGCATCGTCGTAGCAGATCGCCGGTATCTCAAGGTCAATGGTCATGGCGTTGACTTTCGGCGGGAGCCGCTCACCGGGCATCGGCCAAGATGCCGAAATCCGACACGTGTGCAGACGCGTACGTGTCGATGCCGCAGCGGTCACCGCATTAGCCAATTGGCGGATGTTTTGCGCCAACTGGCCGAGCACGCTGGCTACCATGAGCGAAATCGACTGGAGCGACGTAGGCATGAGCGAGCTGCCAACCGGAACGGTGACGTTGCTACTGGCTGACGTCGAAAGCTCAACACAACTCTGGGAGACCGAGCCCGACGCCATGGTCGCGGCCATCGCCCGCCTGGACCAGGCGGTCTCCGACGCGGTTACCGCTCACGACGGGGTCCGGCCGGTCGAGCAGGGTGAGGGCGACAGTTTCGTCATCGCATTTGCGCGCGCGTCGGATGCCGTGGCCTGCGCAGTCGAGCTGCAGCGGGCGCCGCTGGCTCCAATCAAGCTGCGCATCGGCATTCACACCGGCGAGGTGCGACTGCGCGACGAAGGCAACTACGTCGGCCCGGCGATCAACCGCACCGCACGGCTGCGCGACCTCGGCCACGGCGGACAGACCGTATTGTCGGCCACGACCAGCGAATTGGTCGTCGACCAACTCCCGGCCGAGGCATGGTTGACCGATCTCGGCAGCCATGTCCTGCGCGGTCTGCCGCGGCCCGAACGGGTGGTGCAGCTGTCTCATCCCGACCTGCGTAATGACTTTCCGCCGCTACGCAGCGACGGCCCGAGCCGCACCCATAATCTCCCGCCGCAGCTGACGAGTTTCATTGGGCGCCAAGCGGAAATAGCGAGCCTCCGAGAAGCCTTGGCTGCCGCGCGGTTGGTCACGCTGACCGGAGCCGGGGGTGTGGGCAAGACACGGCTAGCTGTGCACGTCGCCGCTGAGATCGCCACCGAGTTCCCAGATGGTGTGTTTTACGTCGACCTGGCACCGATCACCCATCCTGATGTCGTCGCGGTGACGGCGGCACGTGCACTCGGGCTGCCGGATCAACCGGGCCGCTCCACGACCGACACCCTATTACGCTTCATCGGTGGCCGACGGCTGTTGATCGTGCTGGACAATTGCGAGCACCTACTCGACGCGAGTGCCCGTCTGGTCACCGAGATGCTTTCCAGAGCAACAGGACTCACCGTCCTGGCCACAAGTCGTGAGCCGCTGGGAGTGACGGGTGAGGCGACCTGGCAGGTACCGTCTTTGGGTCTCGCCGACGACGCTATCGCGTTGTTCACCGACCGTGCGAAGCTGGCGAAGGCCGGCTTCACCATCCCCGACGAGCACACCGCCGTGGTGGCCGAGATCTGTGCTCGCTTGGACGGCATGCCCCTGGCGATCGAACTGGCAGCGGCTCGGGTGCGGACACTCACGGTAACGGAAATCGTTGACGGGCTTCATGACCGGTTTCGCCTGCTGACCGGTGGCTCTCGCACGGCTGTGCGTCGTCAGCAGACGTTGCGTGCGTCGGTGGAGTGGTCGCACGCACTGCTGACCGAAACTGAACGCGTCCTATTCCGAAGGTTGGCAGTGTTTCTCGGCGGGTTCGACTTGGACGCGGCCTCAGCGGTCGCCAGCGGCGATGCCATTGAGCGACACCAGATCATGGATCAGCTCACCCTGCTGGTAGAGAAGTCGCTCGTCGTGGCCGAAAACTCCGGCGGCCGGACGCGTTACCGGTTTCTGGAGACGGTCCGTCAGTACGCACTCGAGAAGCTCGGTGAATCCGGAGAGGGCGACGAAACCCGCTGTCGCCACCGCGATCACTACACGGCGCTGGCCGTACTCCTGGATGCGCCCGGGCGCACCGACTACGAGCAGCGCATTAAACAGGCCGAGATCGAGATGGACAATCTCCGCGCGGCATTCGCATGGAGCTTGGAGAACTCAGATCAGGAGCACGCACTGCAGATCGCCTCGGCATTGCAGCCGCTGTGGCACGGTCGCGGCCGACTCTTGGAGGGATGCGCGTGGTTCGGAGCGGCACTCGGCGACGCGGATCACCCGGAGCTCGATCCCCGGACACTCGCGCGCGCCCTAGCCGACAAAGCCTTGCTGACAACGTTTGTCGATTACAGCGTGGATCCCGCCCAGCGTGCCCTGGAGATCGCCCGCGGGCTCGACGATCCAGCCCTCACGGCACGGGTCTTGACGGCCTGCGGGGTCAGTGCGGGTGGTGGCAATAATGACCCGGAGGCGGCCCGTGCCTATTTCGCCGAGGCGATCGGGCTTGCCCGAGCCGTCGGTGACCTGTGGAGGCTGAGTCACGTCTTGGCGCGACAATCGAATACGGCTGTCACACTTGGTGACCCGATCGCAGCCAGGGAGGCGGCTGAAGAGGGACAGCAGCTTGCTGACGCGATAGGAAACCGATTCGACGCGCGGCAGTGCCGTCTTAGTCTCGCGATGGCGAGTCTGATGGAAGGCAATCTTCCGGTTGCTGTTCAACAACTCAGCATCGCGGTGGCCGATTGTGAGACGTCACACGACGAATTCCACAAGCCGCTCGCACTCATGGGCCTGGGCGTAGCCCAAGCACACGCTGGTGACGCGCAAGCGGCGTATGAAAGTGCGGATGCGGCAATGAAAGTCGCACCGGATGTTGGCGATTACTTCCTGGGTATCGGCGCTGTGACGGTGGCGGCCGCCGCGCTGGCCGCCGGCGATGTTCCCGCCGCGCAAAGAGCCGGCGAGGACGCGTGGCGATACCTCGCCCTGGCTCAACCCGGGACAGCCGTCGCTCAGCGCGCGTTCAATGCTGTCGAGGCGGCGCGGGTACAGGGCGACCTCGACACCGCGCGCGGGTGGGCCGACGAGGCCGTCGCGTCCGCTAAGGGCTGGTATCTCGTCGTGGCCTACTTGTCGCGAGCGAGAGTCGCTGCTGCACAGGGCCATCGAGATCAAGCCGAGCGGGACGCGCACGACGCGCTGTCCTGTTCGACACACACGGGTGTGTACCTGCATCTCCCCGATGTCCTCGAGTGTCTGGCCGGCCTGAATCGGAGTTCGGAGAGTCATCGCTCAGCCAGGCTGCTGGGTGCAGCCGAGGCGTGTCGCCAGCGGATGGGTGTGGTGCGGTTCAAGATCCACCAGGCCGACTACGAATCGTTGACTGATGAGCTGCGGGAGACCCTGGGCCAGAAAGATTTCGACGCCGCATGGGCCGAAGGCGCCGCACTCTCCACCGAAGAAGTGATCAGCTACGCCCAGCGCGGCCGCGGCGAGCACCGACGCGCGTCCAGCGGTTGGGAGTCCCTGACCCCGGCCGAACTCGACGTCGTCGGATTGGTCACTGAGGGACTGGGCAATAAGGACATCGCCGCCCGCCTCTTCGTTTCACCGCGAACGGTCCAAGCCCACCTCACGCATGTCTACACCAAGCTGGGCATCTCCTCGCGCTTCCAACTCATCCAGGAAGCGGCGGCGCGTGCCGACTAGAGTTTGGAAATTCCGGGGATACGGTGGACCAGACCATCGTCGAGCATCTGCTGGAAGTGGTCGGTGATGGTCTGCTCGACCGGCCGGTAGGTCAAACCCAGCTCCTTGCGGCTGCGGGTGTTGTCGAATGCCAGGGGGTAGCCGACGTTGCGGTCGATGAATTTTCTGGTGAGTCCGACTACCGGAGCGATGGCCTTGAAGATCACCTTCGGTGCCGTCGTCCTCGGGAACGCGTAGAACGGGCCGAAACCCCGGCGCAGCACCTTGCCGATTTCCAGGAAGGTCAGAGTGTCAGCGTTGGTGATGTACCGTCCATGCGCCTCCGGGGTGAAACCAGCGAGCAGGTGGGCTTGTGCAACGTCGCGAACATCGACGACGCCCGTGGCCATGTCCGGCGCCCCGGCCAGCATCGTGCCGTCGTAGAACTGCTTCATCGTGCTCAGGCTGGCCGAGTCGCTGGCACTGGTCAGCGACGGGCCGAGTACCAAGCCGGGATGAATGGTGACCATGTCCCACCGGTCCTGTGCCTCCTGGTAACGCCAGGCCTCCCGCTCGGCGACCGTCTTGGAGTAGGGGTACGGCTGGTGGTCGGCACTGCTGGTGGTGTTCCAGTGCTCCTCGGTGAAAACGCCGTGCGGGACATCCTGTGACTCGCGGGCGTCACCGTAGATCGCGACCACGCTGCTGGTCAGTACCACGCGCTTGACGCTGTCGGTGCGGTTCACGGAATCGAGCACATTGCGGGTGCCCTCCAGCGCCGGACGGACCAGTGCCTCTTCGGCGTCGGTGAAGCCGGAGATCAGGAACGGCGACGCGGTGTGCATGACGAGCTCGCACCCCTGCATCGCCTCGTCGAAACTGCCGGTCTCGAGGAGGTCGGCCTTGAACAGCTTCAACCGGCCGGGATGGTCGTCGGAGAGCTTGTGCAGATGCTCGAGGCCCGACGCCTTGTTCGGGTTGCGCACCGTGCCGTGGACGGTATGCCCGGCTTCGAGCACCGTACGCACGATCCAGCTGCCGATGTAGCCGCTGGCGCCCGTGACAAGCACCGGCGCAGCAGGGTCGATGGTGGTCGAGGATCGGCTCATGGAGGGTGGTTCCTCTCTTGCGGGTGCATTGCAAAATGCTTCTGTTCGGACCCTAGCGTGATGAGCCGCAAGAACACACCGGACGGTTGCAGTATCAGGTAGGTGCTCGCAATCAAGGGTGATCACTAGACTGACCGTCGTGGCCAGCACAGACGAACGCCATGCTGACAGTGAAGACGTTCTGGACGGCGTGGAAAATGGCGTCCAGCAGTTGATGCAGAGCGACCCACCCGCGGACGGTGTCATCGATCGCGTTGCGCTGCAACGGTATCAAGACGTCGCGGTGGTAACGCTCAGTCACCCGCAGGCGCAGAATGCACTGAATCTGGCCAGCTGGCGTCGCCTGAGGAGGCTGTTCGAAGAGCTCGCCGACGAAACAGAACTGCGGGCGATCGTGGTTCGTGGCGCCGGTGGGAAGGCGTTCGCCGCGGGTGCGGACATCAAGGAATTTCCGGAGACTCGGATGACCGTGGCGGATGCCACCGGCTACAACGAGGCCGTAGCCGCCTCTCTGAGAGCGTTGACGGCAGTACCGGTTCCGGTGATCGCGGCGGTCCGTGGGCTCGCCGTCGGCGGCGGTTGTGAGCTGGCCATGACCTGCGACGTCCGCATCGCATCCGAGGACGCGCGATTCGGCATCCCACTCGGCAAGCTCGGAGTCATTCTCGGCTTCACCGAGGCCGAGGCCGTTGCGCGCCTCATCGGTCCTGCGGCGCTGAAGTACCTGTTGTTCAGCGGCGATCTGGTCGACGTGACCGACGCCGCACACTGGGGGCTGGTCCAAAAAGTCGTTGCGCCAGCCGATTTGGCGCGCGCCACGGCTGAACTTGTCGCAAAGATCTGCCGGCAGTCCGCGGTGACGATGCGTGCGACGAAGGTGGTGGCCAACATGTACGGCCGACCTTTGACCGGTGCCGACACCGATGCTCTGATCCGATTCAGCGTCGACGCCTACGGGGGAGCGGATGTGCGAGAAGGGGTGGCGGCCTTCAGCGAGCGACGGCCACCCCGCTTTGATGGCAGCGCAACGATGTGACATTGCGTCCGGGCGACGACGACGAGATCTGGAAACTGGAACTCACCGAACTCGCGGAACTGATTCGCACTCGGCAATTGAAGTCGGAGGACGTGACCGATTCGACGCTGCGTCGGATCGAGAGGTTGGACCCGCTATTGAAGAGCTACGCGTTCGTCATGGCGGATGCGGCGCTCAGGGCCGCACGTGCCGCTGACGCGGAGATCGCGCAGGGCCGGTACCGCGGCGTCCTACATGGTGTGCCGATCGGGGTCAAAGATCTCTGCTACACGGTCGACGCTCCAACGGCCGCAGGTACCACCATCTTTCGTGACTTCCGCCCGCCGTATGACGCCACGGTGGTCGCACGGTTGCGCGCCGCCGGTGCGGTGATCATCGGCAAGTTGGCCATGACGGAGGGGGCATACCTCGGCTATCACCCCAGTGCTACGACGCCGGTGAATCCGTGGAACCCGGCAGCGTGGGCGGGGGTGTCCTCGAGCGGTTGTGCCGTGGCCACCGCGGCTGGACTGTGCGTCGGGTCGATCGGATCGGACACTGGGGGATCGATCCGGTTCCCGTCGAGCGCCTGCGGTGTCACCGGGATCAAACCGACGTGGGGTCGCGTCAGCCGATACGGAATCGTGGAGCTGGCAGGAAGTTTCGACCACGTCGGACCCATCGCCCGAAGCGCTCGGGACGCCGGCACATTGCTGACGGTCATCGCCGGACCCGATCCCAGCGACCCCAGTTCGTCCGGTGAGCCCGTCCTCGACTACGCCGCGGACCTGGCCTTGACGCGCCCTCCTCGGGTCGGAGCGGATTGGGCACAAATGGCTGCATTCGATGCGGACACGATGTCGATGCTGGCGCGCGTCGCAGCGACGCTCGCCTGCGTCGGTTGGCCCGTCGTCGACATCACGTTGCCGGCACTTGATCGGATCATGGTGGCTTTCGCCAAGCTGAGGGCGGTTGAGACGGCGCGCGCGCACGCTGAGACCTACCCTGCTCGCGCTGACGAATACGGTCCACTTTTCCGCGACATGCTCGAGGTCGGGCGTTCAGTGAAAGCGGAGGACTACCAGGGATACATCGAGCAACGCCGCGAATTCACCGCATCGCTGCGGCGGGCCTTCGACGGCGTGGATCTGCTGTTGCTGCCCAGCCGGGGCATCGCAGTTGCGACCGTCGCAGCGATGCAGGCGCTGGGACGGGATGCGGGTTTGACCGCGGCGATGGCGCTGCCGTCCGCGCCGTTCAATGTGAGCGGCCACCCGGCTATCAGTCTGCCGGCCGGCGATACGCGTGGCGGAATGCCGATCGGGTTCCAGTTCATCGGCCGCGAATTCCAGGAACGGTTTCTGGTGGCGGCTGGCCATGCTTTCCAGCAGGTGACCACGTTCCATCGCCAGCGCCCGCAGTTGTGACGGGCGGCCCGGGCGCACTCTCAGCGGAACCGCACGTTCATCGTCGCCAAACCGAAGATCTTCCGACCGGCGGACTTTGCACCGACGATGATGACACCAGTGCGGGTGTCGGGGTCCAAAGACTTAATCCGGCCACTGAATTCGATGTCCGCGCCCTCGATGGCCGACACGATGGCGGGCTGCGACAGGCGCACCGCGTAACGGGTCACCGCACCGGGGTCGCCGGTCCAGGCGGAGGCGAAGCCGGCACCCAGGCCCATGGTGAGCATGCCGTGGGCAATCACGTCGGGCAGGCCGGCCGCCTTGGCCAGGGTTTCGTCCCAGTGGATCGGGTTGGCGTCACCGGCCACGCCGGCGTAGTTCACCAGGTCCCCGCGCGACAACGTGGTGTGGCGCACCGGTAGTTCGTCTCCGACGTTCAGCTCGTCGAAGGACGGCGTGCCGGGCGTGCGCGCCGTGTCCTCGGCGAGCCGGACCTCACCCTCGGGGCGCACCGTCTTGACGTAGGCGGCATCGGCTTCGCCGGAATCGAGGATGTTGACGTCGTGCATCATCGCTTTCTGCACGGCCAGCTTGACTGCCGGATCGAAATCCTCGGCGGTGATGCCGACGACCGTCGTGTGCAGGGTGTGCACCCGTTCGCCGGCCGTATCGGTGTAGGTGTTGGTCACGGTGATCATGTCCCGGCCGGCGATCCTGCGCACGGACGTCAGTTCGACATCGATGCTCAGCTCGTCGCCGGCCACGATCGGACGGTGCTGCTCGAAGACTTCCTCGGTCTGCAGGTAGGTGTCGTAGCCGACGACAACGGACTCGAACATGCGGCGATTGCAGGTCATGCCCGGCACCGACGTGAACGTCAACGGGGCGACCAGACCCGAATACCCGAGTTCGGCAGCGGCGTCGACGTCCCAGTGCGCCGGGTGATAGTCCTGCACCGCGCGGGCGTACTCGCGTACCTTCTCGCGGCCCACCTCGTAGGTGTAATCCATCTGGTAGTAGTGGCCGACCCGAGATTCGAGCGTCGACGCCTCCGCCGCTGTGGTCATAAGTGTTTCGCCCAACTGTTCTATCGGCTTGTTGGTCGAGGCCGACCCCAGCACCCTAGCGCGCCGACTCCGATCAAAACCCGTCGCTATGGCTGGCCGACGCCCCGGTACAGCCGGACCGAGATCGCCGACAGCCAGATCCACGCGAGCACGACAGCCGCGGTGAAGGCCAGAATCGAAGCCGGACCGCCGGCTCCGGAAGACAGCGCGAGGAAGGTGCCCGCGAACACCGCACCTGTGACGCGTGAGAACCAGGCCCACCCAGTGGCACCCGGCACTTGCGCGAACCATCCGCCGAGCACGAAGCACGAAGCGACCAGACAGAGGAAGCCGGCGCCCGCGACGGCGAAGTGCATCATGCCGTGCCAGCTGAGGTGACCGACGCCCGGAGGTGTGCCGGGCGGAAACCCGTCTGACGGGTCGGCGCGGAAGCCTGCGGCGACCATCAGGGCCAGCCCGTAACCACCGAGCAGGCCGGCCGCCCACGCCGAGCGCCGTCCGGGGCCGAGTGCCCGCCTGACGCCGACGGCCGCGGCGATCGTCATCGCGCCGGCGACCAGGAACGTCGCGACCTGTATCCATCCCAGATCACCGTTAGCGAGCTGACTGGCGGCGTGGCGGGTCGGGTCGTACCCATCGCGGGTCGCCGCCTGAACGGCGACCGACACCACATAGACGGGACCCGCGATGACGCCGTAGCCGAGCAGAGACTTCGTGACACGATCGGCAAGAGGTGGGCAATCGGTACTGGTCACGGCGGCCTCCATGTCAATATGGAACTAGACCGTACAGTACTCAAAACTAGACTGTCCAGTACTAAACGAAGGGTCGGCATGACCGAGCCAGTGGGCCGTTCGGCGCGCAAGCGGAACAGCATCCTGTCCGCGGGCCAGGAGTTGTTCCTGGCCGGCGGTTACCACGGCACCAGCGTCGACGCGATCGCCGCGTCGGCCGCGGTGTCGAAACAGACGGTGTACAAGCACTTCGGCGACAAGCACGAATTGTTGATGGCCATCGTCGACGAGACTCTCGAGACGACGGTGTCGGCATTTCTGGACCGGGTGTCGGCGCTGGCGGAGACCACTGATCTGGAGCGGGATCTGACCGCGCTCGCCGGTGACTACCTGCGCGCGGTCCTGCAGGAACCCGTCGTGCAATTGCGCAGACTGGTCGTCGGCGAAGCCAACCGCCTGCCCGAGCTTGCGGCGCTCTATTACGACCGCGCACCGCGCCGCATGTTGACCGCCTTCGCCGAGTGCTTCGCCAGACTGGACCGGCGCGGGCTGCTTCAGATCCACGAACCCGACACCGCCGCAGAGCATTTCGCGTTCCTGGTCGTCGGCCGGTGCATCGATCAGGCGCTGTTCTGCGGCGGACCGGCGGTGGAGTCCGGCCTCGACGTCGACTATCAGGCGCAGTCCGCGGTGCGGGTTTTCCTGGCCGGCTACCGGGCCGCAGTCTGACGCGCGCTCATGTCACCGGTCGCGGGCGTGCCGTCCGCGAGCTCGTAACGCAGCTGCACCGTGCCGGTCGGGCCGGCCACCGGCGGTTCCAGGAGCCTCAGGTTCGTCGGTACCGCGCCGCCGTCGAACACCTTCTTTCCGACGCCGAGCACGATCGGGTGCACCCAGAGGTCCAGGCGGTCGAAGAGCTTTTCCCGCAGCAAGGTTTGCACCAGGTTCAGGCTGCCCACCACTTTGATGTGGTCATGCCGGTCCCGGATCTCGCGCACCGCGCCGGCCAGGTCCCGGCTCAGCTGTGTTGACCCCGCCCACGGCAGGTCGGGCCGGCCGCGCGATGCCACGTACTTCGGCACGCTGTTGAACAGCGTGGCGATCGGGCCGTCCTGTTGATGCGGCCAGTAGGCGGCGAAGATGTCGTACGTCCGCCGGCCGAGCAGCAGCGCGTCGGTGCCCTCGTAGGCGGCGACGACCTGCGCACCGCTGGTCTCGTTCATCAGCGGCGCCTGCCAGCCGCCGAAGGGAAAGCCGTCCGGGTCCTCATCCGGACCGCCGGGTGCCTGCCCGACCAGGTCGAGGGTGGAAAACAGCTCAATGTGGATGTGGCCCATGACTTTTCCTCATCTGCACGCGATATCTCGGTCAACGGGTCAGACCAGCGAACGTCGCCAAACTCATCGCCCCGGCAGCCGATGAGATAGAACGGTAGGAGCTACCCGTTGCTTCACCGACGATGCCCAGAGGAGCTCAGTCATGCAATCCGTCAAAGGCACCAACGTCCTAGTCACCGGCGCCGCCATGGGCCTCGGCAAGCTGTTCGCCACCCAGGCCGTCAAAGAGGGCGCAGCGTCGGTGACCCTGTGGGATGCGAACGAGGCGGCGCTGAAGGAGACCGCAACCGAGTTGGAGGCGGCTGGGGGCACCATCCACTACGACACGGTCGACGTCACCTCACAGGAGCGAGTCGCTGAGGCCGCCGAGCAGGTCCGTAGCACCGTCGGCACGATCCACGTGCTGTTCAACAACGCCGGCATCGTGCGGGGCAACGGCTACTTCTGGGAGAACGAGCCACGCGACTTCACACTCACCGTCGAGGTCAACTCCATCGGCCCGATGCTGGTCGCCCGGGAATTTCTGCCGGCCATGATCCAGTCGGGCGCACAATGCCGGCTGGTCAACATCGCATCGTCGGCCGGACTCAACGCCATTCCGCGGATGGCCGCATATGCGGCGTCCAAGTGGGCGGCGATCGGCTTCTCCGATTCCGTGCGGCTCGAGCTGGAACAGGCCGGCCACGACCAGGTGAAGATCACCACGGTCTGCCCGACCTACATCAACACGGGCATGTTCGACGGCGCCAAAGGCATCCTGTTCACCCCCATGCTCGAGCAGGAGGACGTCGTCGCCGAGACGTGGAAGGCGATGCTGCAGGGCAGCCCGTTCGTCGTCATTCCGTGGACGTCGAAGATGAACAAGGTGCTCAGCGCCGTGTTGCCGATCCGGCTGCGCGACTTCTACCTGCGCCGCGTTGGCGTCTACAACTCGATGGACGAGTTCAAGGGGCACTGAGTCCGAGCCGTCGCCGAGGATTGGCGATTATCACAATTCGGCATTATTTTACTGGCGTGATGTCAACAGCTGCGCGCGCAGTTTCCCGCTGGATCGCTCCTTTCCTGACTGTCACGGCCGTCGCGGCCACGGCTCTGTCGGCCGGCCTGACGCAGTCCGCCCCGGCCCTGCGTCTGGTCGATTCGTCGAATCCGCTGGCCGGACAGTCCTTCTACGTCGACCCGGCGTCGGCGGCGATGGCGGCCCATAATGCCAATCCGGGAAGTGCGCAGCTGACGGCCATCGCCAACACCCCGCAGGCGTACTGGCTCGACCAGGCGTTCCCGGCCGGTTCGGTCGGCGGGCGGGTCGCGAGCTACACCGGCGCCGCGCAGGCCGCCGGCAGCATGCCGATCTTCGCGCTGTACGGAATCCCGCATCGCGACTGCGGCAGTTACGCCTCGGGTGGCTTCGCCTCCGGTGCGGACTACCGCGCGTGGATCGACAGCATCTCGTCCGGCCTGGGCGGTTCGCCGGCGGCGATCATCGTCGAACCCGACGCCCTCGACATGGCCGACTGCCTGTCGGCCGACCAGCGTCAGGAACGCTTCGACCTGATCCGCTACGCGGTGGACACGCTGACCCGCGATCCGGCCGCCGCGGTCTACGTCGACGGCGGGCACTCGCGCTGGCTGAGTGCCGAGGAGATCGCCAACCGGCTCAACCAGGTCGGTGTGACCCACGCGCGTGGGTTCAGCCTCAACGTCTCGAACTTCTTCAGCACCGATGAGGAAACCGGCTACGGCGAAGCCATCTCGGGGATGACGGGCGGTGCGCACTACGTGATCGACACGTCGCGCAACGGGGCCGGGCCGGCGCCCGACTCCGCGCTGAGTTGGTGCAACCCGTCCGGGCGCGCCCTGGGCACCCCGCCCACCACGGCGACGGCGGGCGCGCACGCCGACGCCTACCTGTGGGTCAAGCGTCCCGGTGAGTCCGACGGGTCGTGCAACGGCGGCGCGTCGGCGGGCCACTTCGTGAGCCAGTACGCCATCGATCTGGCCCAGAACGCGGGTCAGTAAACGGTCTAGCGCCTTCACTGCCGGGCAGGTCCGGCAGGTTGCGCCCGGTCCTACTGTGTCCGGGCGGCATGAAAGAAGTTGCGTTTGGCTGTGATTCGGTCGTCGAGTGGCCGACGGCCCTGTCGCGGGCGGACGTTGTGCAGCGGATCGTTGCAAGCGGCAGTCGAATCCGCGCGCGCCTCGGGATCGATGACGCGTTCGGTGTGGGCCGACGCCGGGTACACCGAAATTATTAAAGTCTGTGCACGAATTCACTAAGTCCGTTTCATGTCACCCACTGCACTAAAATTCACGTTTTAGAATCGAATATCAATATGTGGTTCTGGCGGTATGGCGGCCGCTGTTTTCGTAACACGCCACTGGGCGCACGGCACTCGCCCGTCGCTTGAACGAAGGATCCGGGAGCGTGGCTCCACGGACTCATGCCACCGCACCAGTCGCCAAAAGTGCATAACAACCGCGTTTTCACGCTTACGGGCCGCGGTCGAGGAAGTCCTGGCCTCCCCGGGCCCGGCCTGACGCGCTCGCGGTATTTTCGGCTGGAAAGGTCGAGAATTGGTAGAAAATGATCTCCTGCCGGAGTAGCGTGCGCGGCGCAGTTTTGAAATTCCGCATGAGGCCCGGAGGCCAATATGTCGTCTTTTGTATTCATCCATCCCGAGGTTCTGATCGCGGCAGCGACCGAGGTGGACGGAATTGGAGACGCTCTTCGGGCCGCCGGTGTCACGGCGGCGCCGTGGACCACGACCATCGCACCACCGGCCGGCGACGAGGTGTCAGCGGCTGTGACCAACCTCTTCGGTACCTATGCGCAGGACTTCCAGACGTTGAGTGCTCGTATGGCGCTTGTGCACACGGGATTGGTACAGAACCTCCTGGCAGGTGCTGGGAGGTATTCGGCAGCGGAGGCCTCGAGCGCGGCTTCGTTGCAGACACTGACGCAAGACATCCAGAGTCTGGTGGCATTCGACCCGATCAGGGCGCTCACGGGTCGCCCGTTGATCGGTAACGGCGCCAATGGCGCGCCGGGCACCGGGCAAGCCGGTGGCGATGGCGGGTGGATCTGGGGCAACGGCGGTGACGGCGGATCGGGTGCCCCCGGACTGACGGGTGGCCGCGGTGGATCGGCCGGCTTGTGGGGTGCGGGTGGCGCCGGTGGCGCCGGCGGGAATGCCACTACCCCGGGCGGAGCGGGCGGCGTCGGCGGATCCGGCGGTGCAAACGGATTTCTCGGTGGCGGCAACGGCGGGGCCGGCGGTGCGGGTGGAGCGGGTGCGGCCGGCGCGGCCGGCACCCTTCAGGCCGGCGGGGCGGGCGGCGACGGTGGGGCCGGTGGGGCGAACCGGCAGCTGATCTCGCTGTTCGGGTCAGCCGGGGCTGGTGGGGTTGGTGGAATTGGCGGTGCCGGGGCCTCCGGTGCTGCGGGTGCTCCGGGGCCCGGCGGACTGAGCGGGCACGCGGGCGGAATGGGCGGGGTGGGTGGTAATGGCGGGGCCGGGGGCACCGATCAGTCACTGATCGGTGGCTCAGCTGGTACGGGCGGGTCCGGTGGCCTGGGCGGTGTCGGCGGCCAGGGCGGGCACGGCGGCAACGGCACTATCGGGGGCGACGGTGGGAGCGGTGGAGGTGGCGGCAGCGCCGGAGCCGGTGGGGTCGGGGGTGCAGTGACGACTCCCTTCAACATCGGCGGTGCGGCCGGTGCCCACGGCGCGAACGGTGTCGGTGGCGTCGGCGGCACCGGGGGTACCGGGGGTGGCGGTGCGGCCGGCTTGGACGGCCAGCCCGGTGTCACGCCGACCGGGGGAGACCCCGGTGGCCAGGGCGGCGCGGGTGGTAAAGGCGGTGCCGGCGGCGCCGGAATTGGCGGTGTCGGGGGTGGAGCCGGCGGGAAAGGCGGTGTCGGAGGCGTCGGCGGTACCGGTGGACAGGGGGGTGCCAATACCGGCATCACCGGCGGAAGCGGTGCCGTCGGCGGTCAGGGTGGCACCGGGGGAGCAGCGGGTGCCGGGGGCAGCGGTACCGACGGCGGCGCCCTTGGCGGCATCGGCACCGGCGGCGTCGGCGGTTTGGGTGGCAACGGCGGGACAGGGGCAGACAACGACGCCGCCGGGGCCTCGGGTGCAACTCCTGTAACGGGTAACCAGGGCGGGCAAGGCGGCGCCGGCGGTCAAGGAGGTGCGGGCGGTGCCGGTATCGGCGGTGTCGGAGGTGGCGCCGGCGGCAAAGGCGGCGTCGGTGGGTCCGGTGGGGCCGGCAGCAACGGCGGAAATAACACCGGCATCACCGGTGGAGCGGGAGCGGCCGGGGGTCAGGGCGGAACCGGTGGGGCCGCGGGTGCGGCGGGTAACGGCACCGACGGCGGCGCAGTCGGAAGCGGCGGCACGGGGGGCGTGGGTGGGTTGGGTGGAAACGGCGGGGCTGGTGCCGACAATGCCAGTGCTGGTGCCTCGGGTGCGGATCCGCTCGCGGGCAATCAGGGCGGCGAGGGTGGTGCGGGTGGAAAAGGCGGTGACGGCGGTGCCGGATTCGGCGGTACTGGAGGTGGCGCCGGCGGCAAAGGCGGCGTCGGTGGCTCGGGTGGGGCCGGCAGCAACGGTGGAGACAACACCGGTATCACCGGAGGAGCGGGTGCCGCCGGTGGTCAGGGCGGTACCGGAGGTGCTGCGGGCGCGGCCGGCAAAGGCACCGACGGCGGCTCAACCGGTACCGGCGGAACGGGCGGTGTCGGTGGTTTGGGAGGCAATGGTGGGGCGGGGGCCGACAACACCATCGCAGGTGCCTCGGGCGCTGATCCCGTCCAAGGTAACCAGGGTGGACAGGGCGGCGCTGGCGGCCGAGGGGGTTCGGGAGGGGGCGGCTTCAACGGCCTCGGTGGCGGTGCCGGCGGCAGGGGTGGCGTCGGTGGATCCGGCGGGGCCGGCAGCAACGGCGGAAACAACACAGGCAATACCGGTGGGGCGGGTGCCGCCGGCGGTCAAGGTGGTACCGGAGGTGCTGCGGGGGCGGCCGGTGCAGGCGTTGACGGCGGTGCCGACGGCAGTATCGGCACCGGAGGCACCGGCGGTCTCGGCGGCAACGGCGGCAGTGGAGGTGCCGGCGTCGATGGCGCGTCCGGGAATGCGGCCACCGCGGGCGGCCCGGGCGGACAGGGCGGCGCCGGCGGCCGAGGCGGTTCCGGCGGCGCCGGGGCCAACGGCGCCGGTGGTGGTAACGGCGGGAAGGGCGGCGTTGGCGGTGTTGGCGGAACCGGAGGATTAGGCGGCGCCAACACCGGCTTCTCCGGCGGCGCCGGTGGGGCTGGTGGTCAGGGCGGTACCGGCGGGACCGCCGGTGCTGCGGGCAGTGGGACCGATGGCGGCACCGACGGGGGGATCGGCACCGGCGGCACCGGCGGGATCGGTGGCAATGGCGGCAATGGCGCGTCGGGTCTCGACGGCATCTCCGCGGAAGCGCCCATCGAGGCTACTGCCGGCGGTAGCGGGGGTAATGGCGGTGCAGGCGGCACCGGTGGCACGGGTGGCGCCGGCATCAACGGTGTCGGCGGTGGTGCGGGCGGTAACGGCGGCAAGGGTGGGTCCGGCGGGTCCGGCGGCCTAGGCGGTGCCGATATCACCAAAGCCGCCGGCACCACCAGTAAAGCCGGCGGCCAGGGTGGTACTGGCGGAGCCGGTGGCACCGGCGGGGCACCCGGGGTTGGCAATACCCTCGGCGGCCAAGGTGGCAACGGCGGCAACGGCGGTAACGGCGGCATCGGTGGCGCCAACAACTCTGGAACCACCTTCCCGCACACCGGGTTCTCCGGAGGAGGGGGCGGCGGGGGCGCGGGTGGCCGCGGCGGCGACGGCGGAGGAGGCGCTGCCATCGGTGGCAGCGGAGGTAAGGGCGGTACCGGCGGCACGGGCGGCACGGCAGTCAACCTGATTACCCGCGCCGCCGCTGGCGGAGGCGGCGGTGGTAGTGGCGGCGGAGGTGCCGCCGCCCTGGGTGCGGTCGGCGGCAGGGGTGGCGGTGGTGGTGGCGGTGGCGGAGGCGCCGCTATGGACGAGATCGCATTCGGCGGCGGTGGCGGCGGAGGGGGCGCGGCAGGCGGCATCGGCGCCGTTTCCGGAACGGGCGGTACTGGAGGCAACTCCTCCAACTTCGCCGGGAATGGCCAGGCGCTAAACGGCTTTGGTGGCGCCGGCGGTACCGGTCTGGGTGCCGCCGTCGGGGGCGGTGGTGGCGGCGGTAGCGCGGCCACGAGCAACGCGGGCTTGCAAGGGCGGGCAGGTAGCAGTGGGGTCGATGGCGGCGACGGTGGCAGCGGGGCCTTCGGGAACTTCGGCGACCAATTCGGCGGCAACGGCGGGAGCGCCTTCCCCGGCGCCGGCGGCCACGGGGGCGCCTCGTATCTGGCCACGACTAGTGGCGGCGACGGTCAATCCGGTTGATCGATAAGCCGCTTCTCCTCACTCAGGCGGGCGTCAACCCCGGCGCCCCGTTAGGGCCGAACAGCAGATAAGCCCCGAACCCGCCGGGTGCGCCGATGCCCGGAGTGGCTCCGATGCCCCCGTTGCCGCCATGGCCGCCGATGCCGAACAGGATGCCGCCGTAGCCACCCTGTCCGCCGTTGCCGCCCACTGCCAGGTTGGCGGCACCGAAGCCGTTCCCGCCGGCGCCGCCGAGCCCGAAGACGATGCCGCCGAGGCCACCAAGCCCGCCTACTCCGCCTTTGCCCCCGACATCCGCAGCCCCGCCGTTACCGCCGGCCCCGCCGAGGCCGAAGAAGGCCCCGCCGTCGCCGCCGAACCCACCGGGCCCGCCCGTCCCGGTGCCCAGCGAAGCGCCGCCGACCCCGCCGGCGCCGCCGAAGCCGAGCCACTGACCGGCGCCGCTGCCGCCCTGCCCGCCCTGCCCACCGGTGGTATTGCCGACGGCGTCGCCGCCGGCACCGCCGTCGGCCCCGGTGCTGATCAGGTTGAACAGGATGTTGCCGCTGCCACCGGTACCGCCGAGGCCGGGAACGCCACCGTTGAAGGGGGTGGCTCCGCCGGCACCCCCGGTGCCGCCGGCGCCGTAGAGCAAGCCCAGGGCGTCTCCGCCGAAGCCGCCCCAGCCGGCGACGAAGCCGCGTCCGCCCGCACCGCCGACGCCACCGTTGCCGAACAGGAACCCGCCGCCGCCACCATCGCCGCCGTCGCCGGCGACCCCGGTACCGCCGGCTCCGCCGACACCGCCCGCGCCGCCGTTGCCGAACAGCCCGACTGCGTTGCCGCCGTTACCGCCGAAACCCGCGAAGCCATTGGGAACGGCGCCTCCGGCCCCGCCGCGGCCACCGTTGCCGAACAAGAAGCCACCGTCGCCGCCACGACCGCCGTTCTGTCCGGCCGCCCCCGACCCGCCGTTACCGCCGTTTCCCCACAGCAATCCACCGTTCTGTCCCCTCGCGCCGGTTCCGTCGACACCGTCGCGACCGTCGCCGATCAACGGGCGCCCCAGCAGCGTCTCGGCGACCCCATTGACCTGATTGAGGAAGTTCTGCAGCGGATTGGCATTGATGGCCTCGGCACCGGCGTAGGAACCGGCGCCCGCTGCCAGCAGTTGCATGAACCGCTGGTGGAATTCCGCTGCCCCGGCGCTGAGCGCTTGGTAGCCCCGCGCGTGCTCGTTGAAGATCGCCGCGACGGCAGCCGACACCTCGTCGCTGCCCGCAGCCAGCAACGCCGACGTCGGGCCCGCCGCCGCGGTGTTGGCCGCACCGATCGAGGACCCGATGGTCCCCAGATCAGCGGCAGCCGCCGTCAAGAACTCCGGAACCGCTGTGACAAAGGACATTTCGACCTCCGAACCGACGCGGTCATCGCCCGAGGATCACCGCATGTCAGAAAAGCGTAGGGCCGCTCCGGGGTGAAATTCCGCGGAAACTTTTTCAGCGCCGCGTCGAGGCCATCACGCGGCCCAGAATCATCGACCTGATCCCGCGGGGAAGTAGCTTCAGGGAGGCCGTCAGGACCTTTGCCTGCGGTCCCGGTACGACCGTCACCTGTCGCCCCAGCGCTGACCACATCGCGTTGGCCACCGCTTCGGGAGCGGCGGCCGAATTCATCGTCAGGCCCGCCCGTGCCGCGAAGCCGGTATGTACCGGTCCGGGTGCCACCGACAGCACGTCGACGCCGCTGGGCTTGAGTTCACGGTGCAGGCCCTCGGCCAGGCTCTGAACATATGCTTTGGTGGCCGCGTAATTCGCCTGGCCCGGCACTCCCTGCCAGCCGAGGATGGACCCGAACAGGACAATCCCGCCCCGTCGCTGTCTGGTCATGCGGGCGGCGAAGGCCTGCGCGAGCTGTGCGACGGCGGTGACGTTGACGGCGATCATCTCCAGTTCGTCCGAAGTGGCCGCGTCAGCGAACGGTCCGGCAGTCCCGAATCCGGCCGCCAGCACGGCCAAGCCCACCTCCAACCCGTTGGTCGCATCCAAAAGTGTTGCCGGTCCGGATGTTTGACCAAGGTCCACGGCGACCACCTGGGTCTTGACCGCGTAGGACCGCTCCAATTCATCGGCCAACTCCTGCAGCCTCGCTTCACTGCGGGCGACCAGCGTGACATCGAGGCCCTCTGCCGCAACGCGTTTGGCGATGGCGCGGCCGATTCCGTCGCTGGCTCCGGTGATCACCGCCCATGGTCCGTACTGGTCGCGCCTGCTCATGCCCGGCTCCCGACCGGGTGTGCCGGCAGCACGGCGAGTACGAAGAAGGCTCCGGCCAGGCAGACCGCCGCGGCGGTCAGGCAGCCGGCGCTCATCCCGGACAGGAAGGCGTCGCTGACGGTGGTGCGGACGGTGTCCGCTATCGAAGCGGGAGATTGGCCCGCCACGGCCAGACCCTGGGCCAGGCCCTCCTGCGCGACGGATCGAGCCGGTTGCGGAAGGTGCTGCAGCGCTTGACTTTCGGTGAGGTGGCGGATGTAGAGGGTGGAGAAGACGCTGCCGATGACCGCCACGCCGAGAGTGCCGCCCACCTGGCGGGTGGCGTCGTTGACGGCCGACCCGGCGCCGGCCTGCTCGGGACGCACCACACCCATGATGGAGTCGGTGGCCGGGGCGGTGGTCAGGCCCAGGCCACCGCCCAGCAGTACCATCTGCGCGGCCATCTCGAGGTAGCTGACGCTGAGGTCGCAGGTGCTGATCCAGGCGAAGGACGCGGCCATCATCAGCAGTCCAAGGAAGACAACGGCTTTGGTGCCGACCCTGCTGACGGCCAGCCTGGTCCCGAGGACAGATCCGATGGCGATCGACACCGCGACCGGAAGGATGCGCACACCAGTGCCCAGCGGTCCGAAGCCCTGCAGCTGTTGCATGAACTGCGTGATCAGGAAGATGAACCCGAACAAGGCGAAGAACGCCACGGTGACGGCCCCGCTGGCCGCGCTGAAACGCAGATTGGTGAACAGCGTGACGTCGATCAGCGGGTCGGCTTGCCGCCGCTCCCACAGCGCGAAGCCGATGCCGGCCACGAGTGCCACGGCGAAGCCGGCCAACGTCCGTACCGAGCTCCAGCCCTGTTCTGGCGCTTCGATGATGGTGTAGACCAACGAGCCCAGCATGACCACCGAGAGCACCAGTCCG
This sequence comes from Mycobacterium sp., assembly GCA_003987775.1. Classification (GTDB taxonomy): domain Bacteria; phylum Actinomycetota; class Actinomycetes; order Mycobacteriales; family Mycobacteriaceae; genus Mycobacterium. The sequence continues at coordinate 243,607 of RXJD01000003.1, read as the reverse complement.
CCACGATCGAGGCGCGATCCAGGGTCAGGCGTGGATGCCGGGATGACGACGGGCGCAGCGAAAGCCGCTGCGAGCGCGATGGGCGCCAGCGCCAGGAAAAGGCTTCCCCACCAGAACACTTCGAGCAGCGCGCCGCCGAGTATCGGGCCGATCGCCACGCCGAGGCCGGTCACCGCGCCCCACAGGCCGATCGCGACCGCTCGCTGACGCGGCTCGCGGAATGTGTCGGTGATGATGGCCAGCGTGGTCGGATAGATCAACGCCGAAGCCACTCCCATCACCACCCGCATCGCGATCAGGGATCCGGTCGTCGTGCACAGTGCCGCGCCGGCGCTACTCAATGCGAAGAGCACGAGCCCGGCGATCAGGGTCCCGCGGCGGCCGAACTTATCCCCGACGGTGCCGCCGGCCAACACCAGCGCGGCGAACGCGAGATTGTAGGCGTCGACGATCCACTGCAACCCGCGCGTGGACGCCCCGAGCGCCGAATTCAGGGTTGGTAGAGCAACATTGACGATCGTGGTCTCGACATTGATCGCCAGAGAGGCGACCAGCACGACGGCCAGCACGGCGGCGGGACGGATCCGCACGGGTGGCGACTCGACCGGGGAAAGCTCGGGGGCATCGATACTCATCAGGGGTCCGCCTTATGTTGACAGCAATAACATCGGCAAGCATGACATCGGAAGTTATCGGTGTCAACATTTGCGCCTAGCGGATGCCGCCTTCGATGGTGTCGAGCAGCCGGTCGGTGATCAATTTCTTGCGGTCGGCGTCCGCAGCTGCCAGCGGCCCGTCGAGATATAACGAGGCCAGACCGTGTACGGCCGCCCAGGCGGCCTCGTCCAGGCCGTCCCGCCGGCTCGGGGTCAGCACGCCGGTGGCGACCAGGTCGTCGATGCAGCGGCTGAGAATGTAGAACGGGTGACGGTCTGTTGCGACGGTCGAGTCGGTCTCCTTGGGCCCGTCTGGGGCGAATGCCGTTCGGAATAGGCCAGGTTCGGCGAGGGCGAAGTCCACGTAGGCCTGGCCGGTGGCGCGCAACCGGGCGAGGGCGCGACGATTGCGGGGGCCGCGATTGGGGACCGCGGCGATTGACTCCTGCATCGCCTCACCCAGCAACGTCATCGCGTACACCTGAACCGCGCCCAGCAGCGCCTGCCGGTCTGAGTAGTGCCGGTATGCCGCGGAGTTGCTCACGCCGGCCGCCCGTTGCACGTCGCGCAGCACCACCGCGTCCGGCCCGCCGGCCTTTGCCAGCTGCACCGCATGTTCCAGTAGCGCCTGCCGCAGGTTGCCGTGGTGGTAGGAAGTGGACGCCATGTTGACAAGTGTTACATTGCGGACGCCCGCGACCGGCGGTTACCTCACGCGGCGCGTCGATGCTCCGCCGGGCTGCCATCCCCGCTTGCCTGACGTCCAGCGGTCCGACGAGGCGCCGCTCCGGCATAGCGATCGTTCCGTGGTCCGGAACGATGCGACGTCACCGGATCCCGAGTTGCCACAGTAACGGTCACACAGCACCAGACAGGGGTAACCAGCATGGGTGGCGAAAGTGGTGAGCACTTCGACATCACCAGCGGCAAGCGGGGTTTCGTGGCTTCACCGGGCCTGCTGTGGTACCCCCCGGACCGTCACACCAACCGATTACCAACCTGGTGTTGCGACAGTGACGTGACCGGGCGGTCGGTGGTCCGGCGATCGGGGAGGAGGCGCACCTGATGCTCGGACCATCACCGGCTTTTCGCTCGGGCGCTTCCGTCGTGACAGGACGACAATGACCGCCACGACGGGATTGGGCAGCTCCATCGCTGGCCAGTTGAAAGGCCCGCTGGCGATGGTCGGGGGCTTCGCCCGGATGTCGGCACTGACCGGCAAGGCGCTTTTCCGCTGGCCGCTGGGCTGGCGCGAATTGATCTTCCAGAGCTGGTTTCTGCTGCGCGTGACGATCCTGCCGACCATCATGGCGGCGATACCGCTGACGGTCCTGTTGACCTTCACCCTGAACTTGTTGCTGGCCGAGTTCGGCGCAGCGGACATCTCCGGCGCGGGCGCGGCGCTGGGCGCTGTTACGCAGCTTGGTCCGCTGACCACCGTGCTGGTGGTCGCGGGCACCGGTTCCACCGCTATCTGTGCCGACTTGGGCGCGCGGACCATCCGAGAGGAGATCGACGCTCTGGAGGTGATGGGCATCGATCCCATCCACCGCCTGGTGGTGCCCCGCGTGCTGGCCGCCACCGTGGTCGCCAGCCTGCTCAACAGCCTGGTGATCATCGTCGGGTTGGTCGGCAGCTTCCTTTTCAGCGTTTACCTCCAACATGTTTCGGGCGGCGCCTTCCTGTCCACCCTGACCCTCGTCACAGGCTTGCCTGAAGTGGTCATCGCCATGACCAAAGCGGTGTCCTTCGGTCTTATCGCGGGCCTGGTCGGCTGTTACCGCGGTCTGACCGTCTCGGGCGGTCCCAAGGGCGTCGGGGTTGCCGTCAACGAGACGGTCGTGCTGTGCGTACTGGCCCTGTTCGCCGTCAACGTCATCCTCACGACCATCGGCGTGCGCTTCGGATCGGGGCACTGACATGGCCACCGCCGTCGTGGCCAGCCCCTTCCCACGGGCACGCGCCGGCTTCGAACGTTACGCCGGGGGTGCCGGCCGCGGCCTCGACGCGTTCGGGCGGATGCTCTGGTTCACGGTGATCAGTGCCGGGCAGATCCCGCTGGCGCTGCGGCGCTACCGCGCCGAGACCATCCGGCTCATCGCGCAGATCGGCATGGGCACCGGGGCGCTGGCGGTGATCGGTGGCACCGCCGCGATCGTCGCGTTCGTGACGCTGTCGGGCGCGTCGCTGGTCGCCATCCAGGGCTTCGCTTCGCTGGGCAACATCGGCGTCGGGGTGTTCACCGGCTTCTTCGCCGCCCTGGTCAATGTGCGCATCGCCGCGCCGGTGGTGACGGGCATCGCGCTGGCGGCGACGGTCGGCGCCGGCGCCACCGCCGAGTTGGGTGCGATGCGGATCAGCGAGGAGATCGATGCGCTGGAAGTGATGGGGGTCAACTCGATTGCGTTCTTGGCGTCGACCCGGATCACCGCCGCGACCGTCGTGATCCTGCCGCTGTACGCGCTGTCGATGGTCATGGCGTTCCTGTCCCCGCAGGTTGTCACGACGATGCTCTACCGGCAGTCCACCGGCACCTACAGCCACTATTTCCAGACCTTCCTGCGGCCCGAAGACGTGTTCTGGTCGTTCGCCGTTGCCGTGGTCATCGCCGTCATCGTGATGGTCACGCACTGCTACTACGGCTACACCGCGGCCGGCGGTCCGGTCGGTGTCGGGGAGAGCGTCGGCCGGTCGATGCGGTTCTCGTTGGTCGCGGTAGTGGTCCTGGCCATGTTCGCTTCGTTGGCGCTGTACGGCGTCGACCCGAATTTCAACCTCACGGTGTAACGGCGATGACGACAGCGTTCATGGGAACTGGGCCCCGGAATCCGCCGTTCAAAATCGCCGGGGCCATCGGGCTGGCGGTCCTGATCGTGTTGGGCATTCTGGCCTTCGTCCAGTTCGGCGGGGGTTTCACCCCGAAGGAGTCGCTGACGCTGGTCTCGGACCGCGCGGGCCTTCTCGTCGGAACCGGTTCGAAGGTGACGTTCAACGGGGTCGAGATCGGCAAGGTCGGCAGCATCAGTGAAATCGAGCACGGCGGCAAGCCCGCGGCCAAGTTCACCCTGGACGTGTCGCCGGAATACCTGCAGCTGATTCCGGTCAATGTAGTCGCCTCGATCAAGGCGACCACGGTGTTCGGCGGGAAGTTCGTCGCACTGGCCTCCCCGAAGGATCCCGGAGCACCGATCGGCAGGGGCGACGTGATCGACGCGACGTCGGTGTCCACCGAGATCAACACCGTCTTCCAGACGCTGACATCCATCGCGCAGTCGGTGGATCCGGTGAAGCTGAACCTCACGCTGAGCGGGACCGCCGAAGCCTTGTCGGGGTTGGGCAGCAAGTTCGGGACTTCGCTGGAAAACGGCAACAAGGTCCTCGACAACCTGAACCCGAAGATGGACCAGCTCGGCCATGACGTTCGCCAGCTGGCCCGGGTCGCCGACACACTGGCTGACTCGTCACCGGACCTGTGGAATCTCCTGTCCAACGTGACGACCACCGCGCGCACCCTCAACGAGCAGCAACAGCAGTTGGACGCAACATTGTTGGCGGCCATCGGCTTCGCCAACACCGGTGCCGATGTGGTGGACCGCAGTCGTGAGCCGCTGGCGCGGACGCTGACTCAATTGGCGCCGACGACAGGTCTACTCGACACCTACAGCCCCGAACTGTTCTGCAGCATCCGCAACGCGGCGCAGGTGGCGCCGGCGGTCGCCGCCGCCGAAGGCACCGGCAACGGATACTCGTTGCGGGCGCACACCCAGATCGTCGGTGGCACCAATCCCTACGTATTCCCGGAGAACCTGCCGAGGGTCAATGCGCGCGGCGGGCCCGGCGGTGCACCCGGCTGCTGGCAGACCATCACCCGGGACCTTTGGCCGGCGCCGGCGTTGGTGCTCGACACCGGAGCCAGCATCGCCCCCTACAACCATTTCGAAATCGGTTCACCGTGGGCGATCGAATACGTCTGGGGACGTCAAATGGGGGAGAACACGATCAACCCATGAAGCTGACGTCGACCGCGATCAAACTCGCAGCTCTGTCCGTGGTGCTGCTGCTCTTCACGGCCATCACCATCGTGATCTTCGGCCAGATCCGCTTCGAAAACGCCGACGACTATTCTGCGGACTTCGCGTCCGGGAGCGGCTTGCGGGCCGGCCAGTTCGTCCGCGCGTCCGGCGTCGAGGTCGGCAAGGTGAAGAGCCTGCAACTCGTCGACGGTGGCAGACACATTCGGGTGCGTTTTACCGTGGACCGTGCACTGCCGCTGTATCAATCGACCATCGCATCGATCCGCTATGCCAATCTGATCGGCGATCGCTACCTGGAGCTCAAGCGAGGCACCGGGGATGGGGTCGACCGGTTGCTGCCCCCGGGCAGTCGTATCCCGCTGCAGCGCACCGAACCGGCCCTCGACCTCGACGCGCTGATCGGCGGGTTCCGGCCGGTGTTTCGCGCCCTGGATCCCGCGAAGGTCAACACCATCGCCTCGGCAATCATCACGGTGTTCCAGGGACAGGGCGGCACCATCAACGACATCCTGGACCACACGGCGCGCCTCACCTCCGCCCTGGCCGACCGGGACGAGGCGATCGGGGCGGTCGTGAAAAACCTTGATACCGTGCTGGATTCGATCGTCAAACAGGCGGGGCAAGTCGATGCGACGGTCGTCAACCTGGAGAACCTGATCACCGGGCTGTCGAATCAGGCTGAGCCACTTGCGGACAGCGTCGCGAACCTGAGCAACGTCTCGGGCCGGCTGACCAACCTGCTGGCCGACAACCGGCCGTTGCTGCGCACCACGGTGTCCTCGGCACAGGGCGTGTTGCAACCGCTGGTGGACGGCAGCAGTGAGCTGGACGACCTCCTGCACAAGCTGCCGACCGCCCTCACCCTGTTGGGACGCAGCGCAGGCACCTACGGCGACTTCATCAATCTGTATCTCTGCGACGTCACCGTCACCCTCAACGGCCTGCAGCCCGGCGGCCCGGTCCGCAAAGTCCGGCTGACCCAGCAACCGACCGGCAGGTGCACACCGCAATGAGGACCCTGCAAGCGCCGAACCGGGTTCGCACCGGCGTGCTGGCGATCGTGCTGACGGCACTGGTCACCGCGGTGGGCCAATGCTTCACCAGTCTGCCGATGATCTTCGCCGAACCGCGGTACTACGGCGAGTTCACCGATTCGGGCGGCCTGCATCGCGGTGACAAGGTCCGCATCACCGGCATGGACGTCGGTGTCGTGCAGGAGATCAAGATCGCGACCGGTCATGTGGTGGTGCGATTCACTCTCGGGGACAACACGATTGGTACCAAGAGTCGGCTCTCGATCCGGACCGACACCATCCTGGGCAAGAAGGTGGTGGAGATCGAACCGCGCGGCGAACAGTCGTTGCGCCCGGGCGGGACCTTGCCGGTCGGCCAGACCAGCACTCCGTACCAGATCTACGACGCGTTCCTGGACGCCACGAACGCCGCCGGCGGTTGGGACATCGACACGGTCAAACGCTCGCTGCAGGTACTGTCCCAGACGGTCGAACAGACCCACCCGCACCTGAGCGCAGCGCTCGACGGCGTGCAGCGATTCGCCGACACCGTCGGCAAGCGCGACGAACGCATCCAGCATCTGCTCGGCGAGGTCAGCAAGGTCGCCGGGGTACTCGGTGTGCACGGCGAGCAGATCAATCGGCTGTTGGTGAACGCCCAGACACTGCTCGCCGCGATCAACCAGCGCTCGCAAGCCGTCGCCGCCCTGCTCGACAACATCAGGACGGTCACCACCCAGGTGCAGGGACTGATCAACGACAACCCGAACCTGAACACGGTGCTCAAGCAGGTGAACACGGTCAGCGAGGTGCTGGTCCAGCGCAAGGACGACCTGACCACGACCGTCACCGAACTCGGCAAGTTCGTGGCGTCGCTTTCCGAAATCGTATCCTCCGGGCCGTATGTCAAGGCGGCGATCTTCAACCTCGTGCCGTATCAGGCGCTGCAACCGTGGGTGGACGCCGCGTTCAAGAAGCGCGGCATCGATCCCGAAAACTTCTGGCGCAGTGCCGGATTGCCGGCGTTCCAATGGCCGGACCCGAACGGCACCCGATTCCCCAACGGCGCACCGCCGCCGGCACCGCCCGTGCTCGAGGGCACTGCGGAGCATCCGGGTCCGGCCGTCCCGCCTGGCTCACCCTGCGCGTACACCCCCGCGGCCGACGGCCTGCCGCGGCCGGACAACCCGTTGCCGTGCGCCGGGCTGACGTTCGGCCCGTTCGGGGGTGGCGGCTACCCGGGTCCGGTCGCGGTGGCGACTTCACCACCCAACCCGGCCGGTCCGCCGCTATCACCGGGGGTCCCGATTGCCGGACGCCCGGGCGACCCGCCTCCGGCGGTCCCCGGCACCCCAATGCCGTTGCCGCCCAACGCACCACCGGGGGCCCGGACGGAACCGCTGGCACCACTGCCGGCCGTGCTGCCCGCCGCACCGAACCCAGCAGGAGGTGGCCAGTGAGCAGCGTCGTCACAGTCGTTCGGCAGCGGCGCAGGTCGATTCTCGTCGCGGTCCTGGCCGTGGTGCTGGCCGTGACCGGTGCGTACGGCGGCTGGCGGCTGTACCGGAAGATGACGACCAACACGATCGTCGCCTACTTCGCCCAGGCCAACGCGCTGTATCCGGGTGATGACGTCACGATCATGGGCGTGCCGGCCGGGTCGGTCGACACCGTCGAGCCTGCCGGCGGCCAGATGAAAGTGACGTTCCACTACGAGAACAAGTACAAGGTGCCCGCCAACGCGGCCGCGGTGATTCTGAGCCCCACGCTGGTGGCGTCACGGACCATTCAGCTGGAGCCGCCCTACAACGGCGGGCCCGTCCTGACCGACCGCACGGTGATTCCGCTCGAGCGCACGCAGGTACCCGTCGAATGGGACGACCTGCGCGACAGCATCAGCCGGACGGTGTCCGCGCTCGGGCCCACCCCGCAACAGCCCAAGGGGCCGATCGGTGACGCCATCGAATCCCTGGCCGACGGGCTGTCCGGCAAGGGTGACGAAATCAACCGGTCACTGAACAGCCTTTCGGCTGCGCTGTCGACGCTGAACGAAAGCCGCGGGGAAACGTTCGCGGTGCTGCGCGGCCTGGCGACCTTCCTCAACGCGCTGCACATCAACGAGCAGCAGCTGGTATCGCTGAACGCCAATCTGGCGCAGCTGACGTCGAGCCTGACCCCGACCGATCACGCAGTGGCCGACGCCGCGACGCAACTCAATGCCCTGCTGCCGGTCCTGCATAAATTCCTCGACGACAACGCCGGGGTGCTGACCCGCGACGTCAACAACCTCTCCACGGCTACCACCCCGCTGGTGCAACCCGGCACGGCAAACGACCTGGAGACCTTCCTGCACGTGTTCCCGACCTTCGCCGCCAACAGCGCCAACACCTACCACCCCAGCCACGGTGCCCTGACGATCATCCCTGCGGTCACCAACTTCGCAAACCCGCTGGAACTCATCTGCAGTGCGATCCAGGCCGGCAGCCGCCTGGGCTACCAGGACTCCGCGGAAATGTGCGCGCAGTACCTCACCCCCGTCCTGGATGCGATGAAGTTCAACTACCTGCCGTTCGGCCTGATGCCGTTCAGCACCGCCGAGACGCAACCCAAGCATCTGGCCTACTCCGAACCAAGGCTGCAGCCACCGCCGGGTTACAAGGACACCACCGTGCCGGGGATCTTCTCGCCCGATACGCCGTTCTCGCACGGCAACTTCGGGGCGGACTGGGTGACTGCACCCGGAATGCAGGGCGTGCAGGTCCGGCCTGCCACCCAGAATCTGCTGACGCCGCAGTCGGTGGCCGAGCTGCTCGGCGGGCCGGATGCCGCGCCACCGGCGCCGGGGCAGACCATGACCGGACCCCCGGACGCCTACAACGAATCCAGCCCGCTGCCACCGCCCTGGTACCCCCAGCCCGCCGGCCCACCGGCTCCCGGGCCTGAGGTGATCCCGGGTCCGGTAGCGCCGACCCCGGCTCCGGCAGCGGCATCCCTACCGGCCGAAGCGGGGTCGGGGCGGTGAGCGGCGTGGCGCGCCGATTCCAGCGCGGCGGCAGGCGGGCACTGGCCCTGCTCGCCATCGCGGTCGCGCTGACGTCGTGTGCCCAGTGGCGCGGCATCGCCAACGTGCCGATTCCCGGCGGACCCGGCTCCGGGTCGGGCACCTACACCGTCAACGTCCAGATGCCCGACACGCTGGCGCTCACTCCTAACAGCAAGGTCATGGTCGCCGATGTCTACGTCGGGCGGGTGCGGTCGATCACCATCAAGAACTGGGTCGCCGTCGTGACGCTGGAATTGCAGAACGGTGTGCGGCTGCCCAGGAACGCCACGGCAAAGATCGGCCAGACCAGCCTGCTCGGCACTCAGCACGTGGAACTGGCGCCGCCGCAGGCGAATCCGTCGCCGCAGCCACTACGCAACGGCGACACCATCGACCTGAAGAACTCCTCGGCCTTCCCCAGCACGGAGCAGACGCTGGCCAGCATCGCGACCCTGCTCCGCGGTGGAGGCGTCGCGAACCTGGAGGTCATCTCCGACGAGGCCTACAACATCGTCAACGGCCGGGGCGACCAGATCCGGGCGCTGCTGGGCAAACTCGACACCTTCACCGCCAAACTCGACGAACAGGTGGGCGACATCACCCACGCCATCGACGCGGCCGACCGGATCCTGGCGATGGCCGCGGCCCATAACGCCACCCTCAACTCCGCGCTGACCGAGCTGCCGCCACTGGTGAAATATCTGACCGAATCCCAGGGCCGGGTCATCGACGCTGTCGAGTCGTTGGGCCGGTTCAGCGACGTCACCCTGCAGACGATCGGAGCGACCCAGCCCAGCCTGCACCGCAATCTGGTGTCCCTGCAGCGCCCGCTGGCCCAGCTCATCCGGGCGGCGCCGTATCTGGTGCCTGCGCTGAAGGTGGCGCTGACCGCCCCGTTCGACATCGACGCCGTTCCCAAGACGTTCCGGGGCGACTTCATCAACACGTCGCTCGATGTCGATCTCACGCTCAGCGCCCTCGACAACGGCCTGCTCACCGGAACCGGCTTCTCCGGGATGCTCCGGGCCCTCGAGCAGTCGTGGGGACGCGATCCGAACACCATGATTCCCGACGTCAGGTTCAGCACCAACCCGAACAATGCACCCGGCGGCCCACTCGTCGAACGAGGTCAGTAGCCGATGGTCACCCAGTTCGCCAAGAAGCAACTCGTCGTGTTCACCGTCCTGACGGTCATCACGCTGGCAGTGCTGGGGTTGTACTACCTGCACCTACCGTCTCTGGTTGGGGTCGGCCAGTACACGCTGAAAGCCGACCTGCCCACCTCGGGCGGGCTGTATCGCACGGCCAACGTGACCTACCGCGGCGCCACCATCGGCAAGGTGACCGCCGTCAAGCCGACCAAGACCGGCGTCGAGGTCACGATGAGCATCCAGGACCGGTACCACATCCCGGTCGACGCGACCGCCAATGTGCATTCGGTTTCGGCGGTCGGCGAGCAGTACCTGGATCTGGTGTCGGCGGGCAGATCAGACAAGTTTCTGTCACCGGGTCAGACCATCACCCGGGGCACGGTTCCGGCCGAGATCGGGTCCGCACTCGATGCGGTCGAGCGCGGCTTGTCGGCACTGCCGAGGGACAAGATTTCCGCACTGCTCGACGAAACATCGCACGCGGTGGGCGGTCTGGGCCCGGCGCTGCACCGGCTGGTCGATTCCACCCAGGCACTGGCAGGTGACTTCGCGGCGAACTCGGCGGACATCAACGCGATCATCAACAACTCGGTGCCACTGCTGGACAGCCAGGCCGCCTCGGGCGCGGACATCAGGCGCTGGGTGCACAACCTCAACCTGGTGGCGATCCAGACCGCTCAGACCGACCCCCAACTCAGACGCGTACTGTCCGATGCGCCACCGACATTGGATGCCGGCACCGAAGCTGTTGGCGGATTGCGTGATTCGCTGCCGCAGACACTGGGCAACCTGGAAATCATCACCGGTCTGCTGGTGCGCTACCACAAGGGCGTCGAGCAGGTCTTGGCGCTGTTGCCCCAGGTCGATGCCGTCGCCCAGACGACCACGCTGGCCTTCCCGGGCGAAGCGCACATCGACCTGGGCCTGGCGATCAACCAGCCGCCGCCGTGTCTGACGGGATTCCTTCCCGCGCCGCAGTGGCGGTCACCGGCCGACACCAGCATCGCGCCTCTCCCGTCCGGGACTTACTGCAGGATCCCGCAGGAGACGGCGGGCAACGCCGTACGCGGCGCGCGTAACATCCCGTGCACCGACGACGAGAGCCGCCGGGCCGCCAATCCCGTCGATTGCCACGGCAACAAGCCCTATGAGCCGCTCGGCACCAATCCCTGGTACGGCGACCCCAATCAGATCCTGACCTGTCCGGCGCCCGGCGCTCGCTGCGATCAGCCGGTCAAACCGGGCCTGGTGGTCCCGGCGCCGACGATCGACACCGGGCTGAATCCGGCACCTGCCGACAGGCTGCCGGTGATGGGCACCCCGCCACCCATCAGCGACCCCCTGACGCGACCCGGCACGGGCTCGGTGACCTGCAACGGTCAGCAGCCGAATCCCTGTAGCTACAACCCGATTCCGCCGCTGGTCCCGACCCTCGGTCAAGCCGGGGACATCACCGCACCCGACGGCGTGCGGTACTCCGTCCAGAACGCGATCACAGGAGACGACGGATGGAAACAGATGCTGGCCCCGGCCGGCTGACCGGCCGCCGGCGCCGACTGCTGGCCGCCACCGCGGTGCTCCTCACCGTGCTGGCCGGTGCCACTACGGTCGCCGGCTACCTCGCGCTGCGCGCCCATCGCGATCATGAGGCCGGCGCCGTGGCTGACGCGGCGGCCCTCGCGGCCGCCAAGGATTGTGTCGCAGCAACGCAGCCGGTCGACGTCACCGCTCTCCCCGCCAGCCAGCACAAGCTCGACGATTGCGCCACGGGCGCTTTCGGGACCCAGGCCGGCTGGTACAGCGCGATTCTGACCGAGGCGTACCAGGCCCAGAACATGCACGTCCGACTGCCCGAGATGGACGCGGCGGTGGAGCGAACCAACGACGACGGGTCGATCGTCGCGCTGGTGGTCTTCCGGGCCACCATTTCGCAGCAAGGGATGCCCGACCGTGAGAACAGTTACCGGATACGGGTGACGATGGTGCGCCGCGACGGGCAGTACAAGATCTCCCAACTCGACCAGGTAGCCAAATGACCCGTGCAGCAGACGATTTAGCGTCCTGGCTGGCACGCGCCGGGGCGCTGATGGTGGACGTGCTGCCGGGCGCGGCGGTGCTGGCCACCTCCGTGCTGCTAGCACTGTCGGTGCCACTGCGCAGCTCGTGGTGGTGGATTGGCGTCGGCATCGGAGCCGCCGCGATCCTGTGGACTGCCTTCAATCGCTTCCTGCTGCCGGTCATCAAAGGGCACAGTGTGGGACGTGGTGCCTTCGGCATTGCGGTCGTGCACCACCACGGTGCATCCCTTGGACCTTGGAGACTGGTGCTGCGCGACCTGGCGCACACGGTAGACACCGTCCCGGTGTTCATCGGGTGGGTCTGGCCACTGTCGGATGCGCGGCAGCGCACCTTCGCAGACCTGTTGGTAGGCAGCGAGTCCCGCCGAAACGGCGGTGGAGGTCGCGATTGGCGTCGCGCCGCCGCCGCGGTGATATCGAGCGCCGCAGCGTTATGTGGGCTTATGGCCGCGATCAGCTACACCGTCGTGTGCCAGCAGGTTCGGGCGACTGCGGAGGCGGTTACGCAGATTTCGGCACAGGGCCCGCAGTTGGTGGTCCAGATGCTGAGCTACCGGCCCGAAACCATTCAGGGTGACTTCGACCACGCCCGATCGTTGGCCAGTGACAAGTACCGCGAGCAACTCGGCGCCATGCAGCAGGCGGCGCTGAAGGTGGGGCCGCAGCCCAATGAGTACTGGGTGACCGAAAGTTCCGTTCTCAACGCGGCACCGGACCGCGCCACGATGTTGGTGTTCCTGCAGGGCCGACGTGGTGTCCCCCCGGGCCAGCGCTACATCGCGGCCTCGGTGCGGGCGACCTTCGTCAAGTCGGGCGCGGCGGGTTGGCGGGTCGACGACCTGGCCGTGGTGGCCGACTTCCAGACGGTCGGGGCGACGTCATGAGTCCGCTCCGCAAGATTGCACCCGACGAGCGGCCGCTCTTCAGCGCCGCGCCGCCGCGCCGAGTGCGGCTCCTGGCCCTGCCGCTGCTGGCAGCCCTGGCCGGCGCCCTCGCCGCCGCAGCGATCACCGTGTGTGCAGTGGATCTGAATAACCATGAAGCACAACGGCATGCATCGATCAGAGATGCCTCGGTGCTGGCCTACGTGCGCTCGTTCATGACCGAATTCACCTCACCGGACCCATTTCACGCCAACGACTACACAGACCGCGTCTTGGCTCAGGCCACAGGGGAGTTCGCGCAGGAGTACCGGCAACACCAAAACCAGATCCTGATCCAGGTGGCCCGGGCCGAGCCGGCCACCGGCACCGTCCTCGAGGTCGGTGTGTCCAGATGGCACGACGACAGCAGCGTCGACGTGCTGGTGATGACGAAGTTCACGTCGCGATCCCCGGACGGGAAACTGCAGATCGAACGAGGGAACCGATGGGTGGTCACGGCCAGGCAGGAGGCGGAGCGGTGGAGAATAAGCAAACTGACCCCGACGATCTGACCGACGCGGCCGCGGACACCCCACGAACACGTTGGGCGCGAATGCGTTTCGGATCCTGGCTGCCTGGTCTGGTCGCGGTGGCGGCAGGATTGTTCGTTGCCTCGGCGGTGTTCACTGGTGCCGCGTTGCAGCCGTATCTGGCCGACCGGGCCTCCGTGGCGGCCAAGAGGGAGGTCGCGCGCGTCGCCGCGGCGGCGGTCACCGAACTGTGGACCTATACGCCCGACACGATCGGCACGTTGCCGCAACGGGCGGGTGAATACCTCAGCGCCGATCTGCACGAGCAGTATCGAAAGCTACTCGAAGCGGCGGTGATGCCGAACAAGCAAGCGCAGATCACCGACAAGACCAACGTCGTTGGGACGGCGGTGGAATCGTTGAACGGCACGCGCGCGGTGGCGCTCGTCTTGACCAACACCACGGCGATCAGCCCGCTGACCCAGAATGTCCCGTCGCTGAAATACGTCGCCTACCGCCTGTCCCTGCATCAGCAGGATTCGCGGTGGTGGGTGACCGACATGAAGACGATCAGCTTCATGGACCTGACACCGAAGCTCTGAGGAGTACGAATGCGGCACGGCAAGCTACCAGTGGCGTGGGCGGGCGTCACCGTCCTCGGAGTGATCGTGGTCATCCTGGTGGTGTGGTGGCAGCTGTTCCCGCGGTTGACCGCTGCCCAGGGCATGGTCGACGACCTCAACCCGGCGTTCCCCGCCGATCGGGTCACGGGTGACCGGGGTGGTATCGAGATGGTCTCTGCAGCAACCAATACCGGCGACGCGATGATGTACTGGGACGGCGCGGCGGCCGAGATGCCCAAGCTGATCGACTTCATCGGCCAGCAGACGGGACGGTCCAGCGAGACCGTGGCAGCGATGCTGCGCAAGGATTACCCGTACATCAACGGTTTCCTCACGTCGCTGCCGCTCTCTGAGGTCGGCGCGGAAATACCGAAGCTGGTCCACTACCTGGGCACGGTGCTGTTTCTGACGCCGGACCAGGTGACTCACCTGTTGCAGACCGATTATCCGAAGATCTACCAGGTCACCGTGAACCTGCCCAAGCTGACCGCCGGCTGGAGCGCCATTCCGGGCACCGAGAATTTGACCCGCTTCAACGGAACACCGGTGCGCACCATGCCGCAACTACGGGACTACTTCAGTCAGGAGTTGGTGGCGCCAGTGGAACGCCAACAAGCCAACTTCCGGCCGCTGGGCACCCGCGGCGGTGTGGCCTTCCTGGCACCGCTCTTGCTGGCATTGGGAATCGTGGTGATCCTCTTCGGCACCACCATGGTGATAGCGACCCGAAAAGGAGTACCACACAACCCTTTCAGGTTCGCCTGGGCCGTCGTGCCGGTGGTCGGCGTCGCCATAGTGGGACTGGTGCTGGGGCTCAACCTGTTTCCCCGGCTCATCGGTGGACAGGCACTGCTGAACGACACCCGTCCGATGTTCGCCTTGGACCGCATTCAGGGAGATCGCGCGGGAATCGAGTTCATCTCGATCTTCGTCAATTCCCTGGGACCGGCGGTGCTGGCCGACGGGGGCGTCACCGAGGAATACCCGAAACTGGTTGACTACGTGGCGAAGAAGGTCGGCATTCCCTCCCAGGACGTGCGCGACCTGGTGGCGTTGGACTTCCCCCACACGGCCAAGCTGCTGGACGGGGTGCCATTCTCGGCGTCTGTCGCCGACGCCTGGCGGTTGGTCGACGACGTCGCTGCCGCATCGAAGACCACCGCCGATCAGCTGTGGCAGACGCTGCACGCCAAGTTCCCCAAGGTCTACCAACTGATGACCAACCTGCGCCTGGTCACCGACGGCTGGAAGCAGGTGCCCGGCACCGACAAGCTGACCCGCTTCGACGGCACACCGGCCCGCAATGTTCCGGCCATCAGGGACTATTTCCGCGACGATGTCATCCCCGGACTCGAACGCCAGCAGCAGGATTACGTCATCGTCGACACCAACTGGCCGCCGTTGACCGTGTTCGCGCCGCTACTCACCGCGGTCGGTGTCCTGGTCGTCGTCTACGGCCTTGTACTGGGCCGGATGACCAGGAATCAGCTTCGGAGACAACGCGAACCGGAGAGCGCGCCGGAAATGCCGTCCGAGCCGTCCGAGCGGTCCGAGATGCCGGCCCCGATCAGGGTGGGTTGAGTCAAAGGAGGGAAACACAGTGAGCGACAACCGAATGGCGAACGCCGCCCGAAAGGCGGGTACACCTATCGAACAGGCGGTCGCAGCATTCATGCTGCATCCGGAAACCTTCGCCGAAAGTGTCGCCGCCGGCTACCAGAACCCCTTCGCGGGCTACGTCGCCGGGCGCGGCGGTGTGCTGGGCGGCGCTACGGCCGCAACGGTCAGTTCGGTGTTCGTGGCCTTCGAGCCGGACTTTCTGGGCGCGCTGTGGGAGGAGGGCGTCGCGGTCCGCGGCGCCGCCGACGCCGCCGCACTCTACTGGGAACAGGTCGCCGGTTTCGCGCGCAGGCACCTGGCCGGTGTCGACGGGCTGGGCCGCCTTGCCGCTTTGGGGGAGCGGATCATCGGGGTGGCACCGGACGCGGGGCTGCCACTGTATGCCGGATGGCGCAGGATGCCGCTGGCCGCTGACGATCCGGCGCGAGTGCTGCAGGTGATGTTCGTTTTGCGCGAGCTGCGTGGCGGCGTGCATTTCAACGCACTCACCATTTCTGGAATACACCCCGTCGAAGCGCACATGCTGAACAAGGGCCACGAATACACCACGATGTTCGGCTGGCCCGAGCCGTTCGCCGACGGTGCCGACAAGAAGGACCGCTACGCCGAGGTCGAACAGGCGACCAACGCCAGGATGGCTGAACTGTTCGCCACCGCCCTCAGCCCCGACGAGGCCGAAGAACTCGCCCGGCTGAGCGACGCCGTTCTTACCGCACTGACAGCGAGCGTGCCGGGATGAACCACGCACCGAACCGATGTGCGGATATTGGACACTCAGCGGGGTGACTCCGTCGGATCATGTCCTTGAGTCTCACGCGGCGCGACTGAGGGTAAGGAGCCGATCATGAAGACCAAGGCAGCGGTGCTGTTCGCGGGTGGCAAGCCGTTCGAGGTCGTCGAACTCGACCTTGATGGCCCCGGCCCGGGTGAGGTCCTGATCAAATATGTGGCGGCGGGTCTTTGTCATTCCGATCTACATCTCACCGATGGTGACCTGGTTCCCCGATTCCCGATCGTCGGCGGCCACGAAGGCGCCGGAATCATCGAGGACGTCGGTCCCGGCGTGACCAAGGTCAAACCCGGAGACCATGTGGTGTGCAGCTTCATTCCGAACTGTGGGCGCTGTCGTTACTGCGCGACCGGTCGATCCAACCTGTGCGATATGGGAGCGACGATTCTGGAGGGCTGTATGCCTGACGGGTCGTTCCGATTCCACATGGGCGACACAGATTTCGGGGGGATGTGCATGCTTGGCACATTCGCGGAGCGGGCGACGATTTCGGAACACTCCGTGGTGAAGGTGGACGACTGGCTCCCGCTGGCGACGGCTGTGGTGGTGGGCTGCGGGGTACCGACCGGGTGGGGGAGCGCCACCTACGCGGGCGCGGTCCGTGCCGGCGACACGACCGTGGTGTACGGGATCGGCGGCCTGGGCGTCAACTCCCTGCAGGGCGCACGCCAGGCCGGAGCGAAGCATGTGATCGCGGTCGATCCGGTGGAGTTCAAACGCCGGACCGCGACAAAGTTCGGTGCTACGCACGTGTTCGCCACCGCGGAGGAAGCTGCCGAGAAGGTGTCCGAGCTGACCTGGGGCCAGATGGCGGACCAGGCCATCATCACCGTCGGCACGGTCGACGAAAAGGTGGTCACCGATGCCTTCAACGTCATCGGCAAGGGTGGCACGGTGGTGATCACCGGGCTGGCCAACCCCGAGAAGCTGACCGTCCAGGTCTCGGGTGGTTTGATGACGCTGTTCGAAAAGACGATCAAGGGCACGCTGTTCGGTTCCGCCAAT
This sequence comes from Mycobacterium sp., assembly GCA_003987775.1. GTDB lineage: Bacteria > Actinomycetota > Actinomycetes > Mycobacteriales > Mycobacteriaceae > Mycobacterium. Next base: position 226,201 of record RXJD01000003.1, on the reverse strand, counting down.
CCGCAGTACGACATCGTGAAGTTGCTGCGTCTCTACGAGGCCGGCCAGTTGAAGCTGGATGAGCTGGTCACCCGGACGTACACCCTCGATCAGGTGAATGAGGGCTACGAGGACCTGCGTGAGGGCAGAAACATCCGGGGTGTGGTGATCCATGCCCATTGACCCGGTCGAGCGCCCGAGATCGCAGACAAAGGCAGCGCTTCGCGCCGAGAGATGTTGTCGCCGAGTCGCTTTGCACCAACGCCGGGTTTGACCGGGACGTGATGTGAGGAGTGTCCAGAATTTGGACACTGTGTGGTGTCGAGCCACCGCGAAGATAGTGGCTTGACCGTCGTCTGTCGACAACGGCACGGATGAGAACGAGGCCACATGGTTACTGCGCTGGCTCAGCCACGCGAGGTGGTCCCACCCGTCGGGCCACCCCCGGGGACGTGCACCGACGGCTGGCTCGATTCGCCTCTGCGACATCCCATCAACCGGTTGTCCGGTGAGATCCGCCGCATTGCGGACGCCGGATTCGTGGTGGAGGTCAGGGACGAGTCGGACAACCTGCTGTGGACCTGCGGTGGTGCGACGATGTGGCGACCGGCTGTAAAAATCCTGCTGCGCCAAGGCAATACCACAGGCAGCGACCCTACGGAGAGTCGTAACGTGTCGTTCAGCTGCCTCGGCCGGTCCGCGCTCCGGGTCGGTGACGCCTGCGTCCATCTGAGCCCGCGGCAGGCGGAAATTCTGGCCCTACTGACGCTGCGCCCCGACGGTTACACCCCGGCTGAGCTGAGTCTCGAACTCTACGGCGACCGGCCCGTGTCGATGTCGACACTGAAGGCGGAGATGTCGCGGCTGCGGCGAATGATCGGCGGCGGTATCGCGGCACATCGTTACATGCTGACGCGCGAGGTGTGTTGCGACGCGGTGGGAGTGCTCGAACTGTTGCGATCGGGCGACATCGTCGCGGCCACCGAGCGTTATCGGGGCCCGCTGCTTCCCAAGTCGGATGCTCCGGGAATCATCGACTGGCGCAATCGATTAGAGGTTGCGGTTCGAGAGGCGGCATTGCAAACCGATGATCCGGTAGCGGCCATCACGCTCGGCGAGCGAATCGACAACGATCCCGAGCTGCACGAGCACGCGCTCAAGCGATTGCGCCCGGGCGACCGGCGCCGACCACTTATCGCGGGCCGTTTGCATGTGTCAAGGCGTAGTTGGCAATAGCGTTGTTGAGTTCCGCCGGTCAGCGACGGTGTAGCCACAGTCAGCGACTCGGCAGCCAGAGGAAGTCAGAAATACCTGCCAACCACACAACGAGCGGGCGTACGCGGCGATGGTGGCGTGGATTCAGTCGGCGATGTGGTAACGCTTCAGGCGGTCGTACAGGGTGGTCCGGCTGATCCCGAGCTTGGCCGCGGCCGTCACCTTGTTGTTCTCGGTGGTGCGCAGCGCAGTCAGAATCGCCTCGCGCTCAGCGGCTTCCATCAGTGTCAGCGGGCGGGTGGGTGCAACCCGATACGCCGGCGGCAGGTCGGCGACGATGATGTCACCGCAGGTGCGTTCCCGGGCCGCGTATTTGAGCACCGCGGTCAGCTCGCGAATATTACCCGGCCAGGGTTGCGCAGCCAGGACCCGTAGCGCTGACGGTGCTATGGCCAGCGTCGTTTCCAGATCCTGCTCTCGCAGAACTGAATTGGCCAGAGTGATGAAGTCGTGTTGATAGGTCCGGACGGGCCGCAGTTCGTGCCGGTCCAGCGCCTCGGCGGCCAGCGCAACCTGTTCGGCACCGAGTTCGGCTAATGGTGAACTCGTCATCACCACCCGGCCAGGCGCCGCCCGCACCGCGGGCGCCAACCGGGCTGCCAGGCGGGGGGCCAGCATGTGGATATTGTCGATCAGCGTCGGGCCCGTAGCGGTGACGGCCGCGATCGCCGTGCGCAGCCACTCGTCGTCGTCACCGTATGCCAGAGCGGCATCGACGATCGCCGCGTCGGTGCCGGCCAGCGCGACACCGGTGGTGGTGCGGCCGGTGCCGGGTTCACCGAGCACCAACACCAGGCGGGGTAAGTCGGCGTCCTCGTGCGCCGTGCGGGATTGCCGTGGCCGGGACGAGCCGGTGCCCGATTTGGGCTCGACGGGGCTGATGTCGAAGATAAAGCCGCCCGGAGAGTCGGGTACCGCTTCGGCACTGACGAGGACCAGAGAACCGGATGACAGTGTGATCTTTTGTAACAACGGATTTGGCCGGCAAACCGCGCCGGCGAGGTGGCGAAGCGTAGCCAGGTCGCTGTTGTGGATGAGGTCGTTCGCGACGGGGTTTGTCAGCACGATGTCTTCGCCCAACACGACGACGGCGTGTGACTTACCGCGCACGTGGGTCTGGAATGCGGCGAGCAGCCGTTGTTCCGCCAGCCGCGCGCCCTCGAGCAGACGCCGCTGGATATCGCCGACCGATCGTTTCAGGAAGGGGCCGAGCAGGGGCGTGGCGTCCTGAACCGGTCCGGAGATGTCCAGCACGCCCTCCAGTCGTCTGGTCAGCGGATGGATGATCGGCGCACCGTAGCAACAGAAGCCGCGGAGGGCTTCCAGGTAGTGCTCCTGCCCGGTCACCGCGATCGGCCTCTGCAGCTCGTAGGCGGTGGCGATCGCGTTCGTCCCGGTGTACTCCTCCAGGTACTGCAACCCGGGGATGGCGAGCACGCGGTCGAGCGCCTTGTCGAGCCCCTGCTGTCCCAGCCGCCGGTCGACGATCCGCGAGGTGCTGTCGGCCAGCACAACGGAGAACCGGGTGTCGGTGAGTTCGGCGATCATGTTGTCCAGCACCGGAAATGCCGCGACCGCCAACCGGCTACGCCGGTCGACGTCGCTGACCGAGGACTCGCGGACATCCATCCCGGGTTGCAGACCGGTCAGCGCAGCGCGGCGCCAGGCCAGGGCAATCTCTGGTCTCAGATCCACCTCGTCCAGCTGTAGAGACATGCGGCGGCGGAAAACCTCCGTTCGGTGCGGTCCCCTGTTTAGTACACCGCCGGTGCAGTTGCGGGTACCTCCGTTTGGAGGTGCCAGCGGCCCACGCTGTCCAGAATCCGCACAGGCCGTGTGCGCCGCCGACGCCATGATGGGGGTCAGCAGATCAGCCGGGCAGCGCTCTCGGCGGCTGCCGTCAATCTCTGGAAAGGTGTGTCATGACCGCAACACTCGGTTTCAGCGTTCTACCCGAAGTTGCGGAGTTTCTCGCTTCGCCGAAGAAACTCTTCATCGACGGGCAATGGGTCGACGCGCTGGCGGGCGAGACCTTCGACACGCTCAATCCCGCCGATGGCGAGGTCCTGGCCTCGGTGGCCCGGGGGCGCGCGGCGGATGTCGACCGTGCGGTGCGCGCCGCGCGTACCGCGTTCGAGGACGGGCCGTGGCGGCGTTTCACTCCCGCGCAGCGGCAGCGAGTGCTGTTCAAGATCGCCGACCGGCTCGTCGAACGGGCGCCGGTACTGGCCCAGGTGGAGTCGCTGGACAACGGCAAATCGGTGGCCATCGCCGAAGCCGTCGACATGGCCTGGGTCGCCGAACTGTTCTACTACTACGGCGGGTGGGCGACCAAGATTGAAGGCCGCACCGTGGGTGTCTCGGTCCCGTGGGTTCCCGACGGGCGATGGCACTCCTACACGCTGCGCGAGCCGATCGGCGTTTGCGGCCAGATCATCCCGTGGAATTACCCGCTGTTGATGGCGGCGTTCAAGGTGCCCGTCGCACTGGCTTGCGGCAACACCGTGGTCCTCAAGCCGGCCGAGCAGACTCCACTCACCGCGCTGATGCTCGCCGAGATCGCGGCCGAGGTGGGTCTGCCCCCGGGCGTGTTGAACGTGATTCCCGGCTACGGCGAGGCCGGCGCCGCGATTGCGGCCCATCCCGACGTCGACAAAGTCGCGTTCACCGGATCCACCGAAGTGGGCAGGCAGATCGTCGCGGCAGCCCAGGGCAACCTCAAGAAGGTCTCCCTCGAGCTCGGCGGCAAGAGCCCGCAGGTCGTCTACGCCGACGCGGATCTCAATCACGCCGTCGCCGGCACTGCCGAAGGATTCCTGCTCAACTCCGGTCAGACCTGCACCGCCGGAACGCGGCTGCTGGTCGAGGATTCGATCTTCGACGACTTCACGGTCGCGGTGGCGGAATACGCCGCGGGCGCCAAGATCGGTCCAGGGCTGGATCCCACCACGCAGCTCGGCCCGCTGGTTTCCGACGCGCAGCTCAACCGGGTGAGCGGCTACATCGATCAGGGGTTGCGCGACGGCGCCCGGCCGCTGACCGGGGGACGACGCCACGGTTCGCGCGGCTACTTCTACGAGCCGACGCTGCTGGTGGACGTGGACAGTCGATTCAGCGTGTATCGGGAAGAGATATTCGGCCCGGTCGCTGTCGCCACTCCGTTCAATGCCGTCGAAGGTGTCGCCAAGGCGGCCAACGACACTCCCTACGGCCTGGCGGCGAGTGTATGGACGCGAGATGTGTCGAAGGCACACCTGACCGCCGCCGCCATCAAGGCCGGCACGGTGTGGGTGAATTGCCACAATGCGTTCGATACCGCGCTCCCATTCGGCGGTTATAAGCAGTCCGGGTGGGGCCGCGAGCTGGGCTCTACCGCGGTCGAGATGTACACCGAATGCAAGTCGGTCAATATTGCCCTGTGACGCCGGCTGAACACCTGGCCTCGCGCGGCTAGTGTGGACGAAGCGCCATCTCAGCAGGGCGCGGAGGGTAGGCCTTGGAGAAGTTGCCGCCGTTGGGAGGATTGAGGCCGGAGTTCACCGCCGTGCTGTCGCTGCTCGACAGCACCGCGGCCCTGCGGCAGGCCGCCGAAGTGGTGCACCGAACCCTGAGCGCGGACGTGGCCTGCGGTGCGGTGCGCACCGGCGACGATGACACGATGGTGATCAAGGCCGTCATCGGCGGGCGAACGCAGGCACTGAACGGCCTCGCGATCGGACCCGAGGAGGGACTCGGCGGCCAGGCCACCGTGCTGCGGCGCACCGTGGCCGTCGGCGACTACTGCACGAGCCAGGCCATCAGTCATGACTTCGACGAACCCGTTCGCGCCGAAGGGCTGCGGTCGATGATGGCCGCCCCGATCACGCGGGCACACCGCCTGTACGGGCTCTTGTACGCGGCACGGCGTACCGCCGTGGAGTGGAGCGACAGCGAACGGTCCGAGTTACTGGCGCTCGCACGTCAGACGGCCGTGGCGATGGAGGTCGCCGAGAGTGCTCGCGAGATGGTCGATGTGGCCGTCTACAGCGACCGCCAGCGGCTTGCCGTCGAGCTGCATGACTCCGTCGGCGCCACGTTGTTCAGCCTGCGTGCCACCATGACGTCCGCGCAGGGTCTAGTCGCCGACCCGCTCGCCGCGGAGCTGCTCGCCGACGCGCTGGACCTCGCCGAACGGGCCGCCAAAGAGCTTCGCGCGCAATCATTGTCGCTGCACAAGCCGCCGGAGGACAAAGCGCTGGCGGTGGCACTCGACGGCGACTGCCGAGACTTCACCGAACGCACCGGCGTGCAGGCAGCGCTGGTGGTGCTCGGTGACCTGCCGCTGCTGCAGACCTCGCGCGCCGAGGTACTGCGTCTGGCGGTCCGCGAGGCGCTGCTGAACATCGAGAAGCACGCCAACGCGCGGTCGGTGGTGATCAGCCTGTATCCCGCCGAGGGCGGGTTGGGGCTGACGGTCGCCGACGACGGTTCGTCGCCGGATCTGGTGAGCACCGGCGATGAACGGGGACTCGGTCTTCGCACGGTCGCCGAGCGCGTCGCCAGGGCGGGTGGCCGGCTGCAGTTCGTCAAGAACGAAGGTGGCGGAGGAACGATGCGCGCATGGGTCCCCGCGGCTACAGCATTCCCGCGTTCTGCGCCTTGATCACCGCGTCGAGGCGGTTGCGCGCATCGAGGTGGACGAGCAGCGACTGCACGTAGGACTTCACGGTGTTGTTGGCCAGTCCGAGTTGCTCGGCGATCTGAGAGTTGCTCTCTCCCATGGCTAGATGCTTGAGGACCTGATATTCACGTCGCGACAGGACCAGCTGATTTCCGGCCTGCAGCACCGGGTCCAGGTAGCGCCGGCCGGCGAGCGCCTCGCGGATCGCGGTGACCAGCACCGCACACGCGTTCTCCTTGTGCACAATCCCATCCACCCCGACCAGCGCGGCGATCTGCGCGACGGTCGGCCGGGTGTCGCCGGTGAAGAGCACCAACTTGACGCCGGGCCGCGCCCGCCGCACCGTCGCCGCCGCTTCCGGTAACGCCATGTCCGGCAGGTGCAGGTCCAGCAAGACGACGTCCGGCTTCTCGCGGACGACGACCACGCCACCTTCGGCTCCGGTGGAGGCGCCTTTGCGCATCTCCAGATCGGGTTCGCGCTCCACCAGTCGCTCGACACCCAGGTGCACGATCGGGTGGTCATCGATCACCATCACCCGTGCCCGGCGCACCGGCTCTCCCCCGGCGAGACCACCGGGCGCCCCGCCCCCGCTCTGAGGGTCTTTGGTCATGTCACGCAAGGTACTCCGGCCTCTTGTCCTTGTCTGCAATTAAGGCCAACGATTACCTCCAAACGGAGGTACTGCACGCCGATGCCACATGCCATATTTAGCCCAATCGCTCGCTGCGTCAGCGGCTCTCATCCGTGAAGAAAGGGATGTGCAAAGGTGTCAGTTTCCATTCAACATCAGCATGAAAAGATCAAGTCGTTCGATTGGGAGCCGAGCTACTTTCACCGCGACGCCATATACCCGACCAGATACAAGATCCCGCCCAAGACCAAGGACCCGTTCCGCACCTTGGTGCGCGAGTACGTCAGCATGGAGGAAGAGAAAGACGACCGGCAGTACGGGGCGCTGGAAGACGCCTTGAGCCGAATGAACAACTCCTCCAAGGCCGAACCGCGGATGATGGAAGTGATGAAGCCGGTCCTGGCCATCGTTGACTACGGCGAGTACGCGGCGATGAAATGCACGGCCATGCTGGTCGATACGGTGTCCAATCCGGAATTGCGCCAAGGCTATCTGGCCCAGATGATCGACGAGGTTCGCCACGTCAATCAGGAGGCGTACCTGATGCGCTACTTCGCCAAGCACGCGCCGGATCCGGCGGGATTCAATTCCGGTTTCCAGATGCGCGCTCGCGACCCGATCGGGCGCGCCGGGCGTGCCTGCTTCGAATCATTCATGAACAACGATCCGATAGCCAATGCGCTGAATCTGCAAGTGGTCGCGGAGACCGCCTACACCAATCCGCTGTTCGTCGCGCTGACGGAATTGGCTGCAGCCAACGGTGATCAGGCCACGCCGTCGGTGTTTCTGTCCGTGCAGTCTGACGAAGCGCGGCATATGGCCAACGGCTACTCGACGCTGGCCGCGGTGCTGACCGAGCCGGACAACCTGCCGATGCTGCAGCAAGACTTCGAGGACGCCTTCTGGCGACAGCACGCGTTCCTCGACCCCTTCGAAGGGGCCATCTACGACTACTTCTCCAAAGTCAGAATGAAGTCCTACAAGGAATATTGGGACCAGTGGATCTGGGAGGACTGGGCCGGCGCCTACATCGAGCGCCTGGAACCCTTCGGCCTGCGGATGCCGCCCCGGGTTCACGACGCGAAGCGCCACGTGGAATGGGGTGGGCACACCGCGGCAATGGTCTCGGCGGCCCTCTGGCCCGTGCACGCGTGGCGGTCGGACTACATGGTCGAAGAAGACTTCGAATGGCTGGAGCAGAAGTACCCGGGCTGGGAAACCCATTACAGCGCATTCTGGACCGCGTACCGGGAAATGGCCGACCCCAGGCAAGGGCATCTGGCACTCGAGTTGTTCCCGTCGATGCCGCCGTTGTGCCGCGTGTGCCATATGCCGGCCGTGATGCCGCGACCTGATATCAACGACATCCGGCTCTCGGTCGACAGCGCCGGCCAGCGCCATGCTTTCTGCTCGGGCGGTTGCCAGGACATTTTCCGCCACGGACCGGAGCGGTATCAGGGCGAGACATGGTGGGAGGTCTACGACGGCATGGAGCTGGCGCGGTACATCGAGGAGTCCGGCCTGCTCCGCTCGGACGGCCGGACGCTGATGGGGCAGCCGCACGTGCACACCGACGAGCGCTGGCTATGGACCATCGACGACATCCGCCGGACCGGGATCGTCATCCAGGACCCGCTGAAGTCCCTTCCCGCCGAAGCATTTACGGAGATCTGATGACTACCGTCGCAGGTCCGCACGCCGAGACCCTGACCTCGGACGGGGTGGACATGGAAAGCACCGCAGAGGGTTTCTACTCGCCGCGCGAGCTCACCTACATCCGGCCCGCCAGGCGCCGCCTCACCGAATACGAGGCGGTCATCTGTAACGCCCAACCCGACCTCGGCCAGTTCGATGTCGGCGGGTGGTTGCTGCTACGGCCGGACGGCAAAGGAACTCAGGAAGCCTCCTCGACAAAGCTGGTGCATCCGAACTGGTTCGAGTTCCGTGACCCGTCGAACATGTGGCAGCGGCCGTACATCAAGCAGCAGGCACAGCACGAGCGGGCGATCGCGAATGCCATCACCGCGGCCAAGGCCGACGGCTCGTTCCTCGACATCACGCCCGGCTGGTACGACGTGCTGGCACACCACTACGAGGCACTGGCGTCGTTCGAGTGGGGCATGTTCCGTGCGCATGCATTCGTGACCCGGGAAGCCTTGTCCGACACCCTGTCGGTGGCCTCCACGTTCAGTGCGATGGATCGGCTGCGCCACCAGCAGGACATCGCCCTCTACAGCCTGGATCTTCACGAGCAGATCGCCGACTACGCCGAGGGCGCCGGCAATCGGACCTGGCTGGAAGACCCGGTGTGCCAACCGGCCCGCAGGCTGGTCGAGCGGCTGATGGCGGTGACGGACTGGGGGGAGATGCTGCTGATCACCAACCTGGTCGTCGAACCGCTCTACGCCGCGCTGGTCGGCAGCGAGTTCTTCCGCCGGCTGGCGCCGCTGCACGGTGACGTCGTCACCCCGGTGATCGAGATGACCAATGAGATCGGGCGGGCCCGTAGCAAGGAGATGGCACTGCAGCTGGTGCGACTGCTGACGTCCGACACCGACCGCGCGGGGCGGCAGGTGCCGGCCGCGCAGAACCGGGAAACCCTTCAGGCATGGGTGAATTCGTGGTATCCGGATGCGATCGCCGCCGTCGACGCCTTCCTGCCGTTGTTCGACTCCGTACCGGCCGGCGCCGCGCGGCGGGAACAGGCACGCCAACGTGTGCTGCATAATTGTCGCGACCTGCTCGAGCGGGCGGGTCTGCAGATTCCCCAGGGGGTCCACGCATGAGCACCGCGAACGCCGAACGCACCACCGTCGGCCTGGTCCTGATGAAAAGCGATGAGGCGCAGGCTACCTGGGAATACGTCAAGGAGCAGTGCCCCGATATTCGGGTCCAGGATCGTGGGACCTTCCTGCTGTTCGAGACCGAAGGCACCATCCGTATCCCACTGGATGAGGTGTCGGACTATCTCGGACGCCCGATGCCGATGTCGCGCTTTCTCGTCAGCATGACCAGCTACTACGGACGCGCCCACGTAGAAGATGACGCCTTCGTCGTCACGACGGAGATGTCACAACTGTCCCCGCCCGTATTCTGATTGAGCTCAGAGGAACAGTGAGTGCAGAAGGAAGTCCAGCTTTTCGGGTGACGTTGGAACCGACCGGGGTTGAGTTCCCCGTCAAGGCACACGAAGACATTCTGTCAGCGGCGCTGCGCCACGGCATCAACCTGCAGTACGGCTGCCGACACGGCAAGTGCTCGTCGTGCAAACACTGGCTCGTCGACGGCGACGTCGACGATTCGGCGGCTTCGGTGTATGCGATCCCGCGGGACGAACGTCAGGACGGTGCCATCTTATTATGTTGCACCAGAGCGAAATCCGATCTGGTGATCGAAATCGACAATTACGACGACCTCGAGCAATTGCCGGAACTCGAGCCGCCCTCAACGCGCTCCGCGGTTGTCCTGAGCCGCCGGTCCCTGAACCCTAAGCTGGACGAACTACGGGTCCAACTGGACCACCCGCTGAGCTTCCGGGCCGGTCAATACGCCGAGTTCACGGTGAACGCCGCCGGGGAGCGCCGTTCCTATTCCATGCTGAGCCCGCCCAGCTTGGCCGGCGAACTGACGTTCTGTATCACGCGCATTGACGGCGGCCTGTTCAGCGGTCGGCTCGACGAGCTCACGGCAGGAACCGAATTGGAACTGGAGGCACCGTTCGGGACCATGTTCCTGCGCGACACGAATCGTCCGGTGATCGCGGCGGCCGTCGGCTCGGGAATCTCGCCGATCCTGTCGATGCTTGCCGAGGCCGCCGAACGCGCAGTGGCCGTACCCATCCGCTTCTACTACGGTGCCGCGACCGCGGACGATCTCGTGTATCTCGACACCATCGAGGAACTGGCGCGGCGGCTGCCGGACTTCACCTTCATCCCCTGCCTCACCCGCGGCGACACCGACGGCGTGCCCCGCGCCCGACCGGGCCGGGTGACCCTCGTCATCGCGGCCGACATCGCCGACGCATCCGGATACGACGCCTACCTGTGCGGGATGCCGCAGATGTGTGACACGGTCGGGCAGCTGCTGGAGCTGAAGGGGCTGCCCAACAACAGAATTCATGCTGACAAGTTCTACTCGGCGGTCGACTCCATTTCGGTGACTGCCTAGATATCGGTGACCGCGTAACGTCAGCGCAGTGCCCGCAGGCCGCTGCGCAACTCGGAGACGAATGCCGCGGGCCGCTCCAGCGACGGGAAGTGTCCGCCGCTTGACGGCTGACTGTAGTAGCGCAGGTCGTGGTAGCGGGTGCGCGCCCACCGCTCCGTCATGGTGAAGATGTCGCCGGGGAAACAGCTGTACGCCGCCGGTACGACCACCGGAGTGAAATCGGTGAGGATGGCTTTATAGCTCTCCCAATAGATTCGGGCCGAGGATGCCGCGGTGCCGGTGAACCAGTACAGCGAGACGTTGTCGAGCAGAGTGTCACGGGAGATGACGTCATCGGGAGGGCCGTCGCAGTCGACCCATGACGCGAATTTGTCCAGGATCCAGGCGCATTGGCCGGCGGGCGAGTCCGTCAGCCCGTATCCCACGGTCTGCGGCCTGGTGCTCTGCTGGTGGGAGTAGCCGCTGTCCCAGTCCTGGTAGTACTGGAACTTCTGCAGTTGGGCGACCTCCTCGCGGGTAGGCTCGCCGAGGTTGTACAGCTCTTCCGGGCTGCACAAGGCCATGTTCACGTGGATGCCGGCAACCGCATCGGTTTGGGTGGACCCCATGTTGGCCGCAATGATCGCACCCCAGTCGCCGCCCTGGACGAAGAAGCGTTCGTAGCCGAGCCGGCGCATCAACTCCACCCAGGCGGCGCCGATCCGGCTGACCGACCAGCCGGAGGACGTCGGCTTGCCGCTGAATCCGAAGCCCGGCAACGACGGAACCACCACGTGGTACGCATCCTCGGCCTGGCCGCCGTACGCGGTCGGATTCCGCAGCGCATCAATGACATCCAGATGCTCCACCACCGAGCCTGGCCAGCCGTGCACGATCAGCAGCGGACGCGCCGCCGGCTCGGGGCTGGGCGCATGCACGAAGTGAAAGTCGAGACCGTCGAGGTGCGTGACGGCTTGATCGAAGGAGTTGAGCTTGGCCTCGAAACGGCGCCAATCGTATTCGCGCGCCCAGTACGAGCAGACGTCCTGCAGGTAGTCGACGGGTACACCCTGCGACCAGTCGGCAACGGTCGCCGCCTCCGGCCAGCGGGTCCGCGTCAACCGGTCACGCAGATCCTGGACATCCGCGTCCGGGATGTGGGCGTGGAAAGGTGTGCTGACCGAGCTGGATACATCTGTCGACGCGATGTTCATCGGCGGAGCGTATCTCGACGTCCGGCGTGCCGGTACCTCCGTTCGGCGGTATTCGTTGCAGGACTACAGGATCTGTATCAGACGGGCATCGGGGTCGGGACGCTCAAGCCGCACTCCTCAAGGATGTTCGCGTAGCGTCGGGCGATATTGCCCGAGACCGCTTCCGGTGCCATCGGTACCGGAGCGGTGCCGAATGAGCCCGTCAGGGCGTCGATCGCGTCTTTGGCCTGTGGCTGCCACCGTGCCAGCCATCCCTCCAGAACATCGCGCAGAGCGGGGTCGCGGTCAACCGTGTAGGCCACCAGCGCCTGGGTCCAGTCCTGGCTGCGCTTGCTGTCCCGGTCGAACTCGACGAGCAGGTTCGCCAGGAACGCGTCGCCATTGGCCTCGGCCAGAGCCGAAAGTTGCTCGTTGACAAGCGCATCCAGCATCGGCTTGGCGGCCAGGTTGAGTGCGGTGAACGCCTCGCCCCAGTCGTAGGCGATCAGCATCTCCTCCAGCAGCTTGCGCAGCGGCTGCCATTGCGAACCCGATTCCCAGCGCTGTCGCGCGGTGCCGCTCTCGGCCAGGTCGGCACCCTGGGACAGGCTCAGCACCTTGGTCCAGTAGGCGATGCGCTGAATCCGGCGTAGCTCGTCAGCGGCCTGGAAGTTGGCGCAGTTGGTGATGAACGACGACGGCGCCATCTGACCGACATAAAGCCCGGTCATCTGCAACACGTGCAGCGGAAAACGCAGGGGCACGAACAACTCTCGCAGTGTGGACACCCAGCCCGCGTTCAGTTTGCCCGCCGCGCCGGATGCCTCCGCCTGGTCGATCAGGGCGTCGACGTAGGTCTCCCGGTCACGCTGCACCGCGACGTAGTCCTTGTATGTCAACCGGTGCGGGTCGCGGAACTGCTCCCAGTCTTCGACCTGCAGTGGCGAGCCCTCGCGGTGCTTTAGGTACCACTTGTTCAACGGGGTTCCGGGATCCATCTCGAATGGCGCCGGATCGCGCCGGAAGTGGTAGTGGAACTTGCTGGTCACCACCTCGTACGGATTCGGCTTGCGCTTGACGTCGCCCAGAAGACTCCAGGTGCGGGTTGCCGCGCGCCGCCGATGCTTTCCGTTCTCTGAGGACATGGTCATTCCTCCCTTTCCAGGTGCCAGATGACCTCGTCGTCCCCGACGAGGATGCGGCCGGCGAATCCGGCCAAGTTCGGTTCGATGTCGGACAGCCGGAATGAGCGCCCGAGTGCATTTTCAAGGGATTCCCGGGTCAGCCGGCAACGCCAGGGAGTCGTGATCTTGACGTAACCGCCCTGGTCGTCGACCTCCACGTCGGCGTCCGGGTTGTCGTCTTCGATCGCGGTGATCACGGCGTCGCAGAACTCACCGTCCACGCCTCGTACGATGGGTCCCACGCGTTTCGGTGCCGAGACGCGCTCATCGATTTGTGTCATCGTTCTCCTTACGATCCCGCGAAGCGGTTGTAGTGACGTTGTCCGTCCTGCGGGATGGCGACCTGAATCTTGTCGCCGGACACCCGGACCGGGAACGAAAACAGCTGGCAGCCACTGGGATTGATGCCCTTGCCGTTTCGCAGGTCGAATACCCAGGCGTGACCGCCGCAGGTCAGTTCGCTGGTGTCGGAATCCCATTCACCGTCGACCAGGGCGATCTCCTGGTGGGGGCACATGCCTTGGAAGGCTTTGAGTTCGCCGCCGAGGAGGTGGGCGATCATCACTTCTTCGCCCTCGACGTCGAAGTCGAGCAGGTCGCCTTCCCACACCTCGTCGACGTCGGCGACGTCGACCCATCGCAACTCGGTCATTGCTGATCGCCCGAGTAGAACGCTTCGAGGAAGTCCAGCGGCCCGACGCCGGCGCTGGCCGGGGTCGCGTCCGCTGGCAGCACTTGTCCGTTGAACCGGACCCGCAGCGGCCGGCCCTGTTGCGCAACACGTCGATTGACGGAGTGGTGCGCGATCTTGCCCGCGACGACATCCATGTTGTCGTCACTGTCGATGGGCACCAGGTTGAGTACGAAGTCACCTTCGACCTGGCCCTGAATGGGCATCAATGCCATTGTGGTGGTGTCCTTTCCGAATCAGCGTGTGGCCAGAATGGGCACCGACTGGAATGCCCAGGCGTAGTCGGTCGCATCCTGCCCGGCTTCCTGCGGTGAGATGCCCATGTAGGCCAATGCGCCGTTCAGGTCTGGGGGCTGGATGTGGCCGGCCAGGAACCGGTCCACGATGCTCATATGTCCCTGGAAGCGTGCGGGATTGAGCGTGAATATCCACCGGCACGGTTCCGAGCAGAAGACGTAGCGCCGACCCTGATAGTCGTGGTTGATCGGTGCGGGGCTGTCCAGGTAGCCGGCGTTGAAGCCGGACGGTGTACACACCGGGATGTGACACATGTTGCAGACCATGGGCAGGGTCTCGGGCAGGGTGGCAGCGATGTTGCCATTGCGGGCGTTCTCGGTGATGACGTCCCAGTACTTGCCGAACGAGTCATTCCAGCCCGGGTACTTCTGTTCCAGCCAATCCCGCTCCTGCGGCGAGACACCGGCGTCCGGGTTCCACCAGACCGTCGGGCGCCAGAACCAGACACCGAGATGGTACGCGTGGTGCAGCCAGTTGATCTCCTTCTGGTAGTGACTGTCCCAGTACCACGGCTTCTCCAGCCCGAAGTCACGGAACTGGTCGACGAACTGCTTGTTGATCCACTCGTCCATGAATTCCTTGAACGAGTGACGGCGGTGCTCCAACGGTGTGTAGTAGTCCATCGACAGACCTGTCAGTAGCGAGAAGACCTTCCAGGACCGCCAGAACATATGGTCGATCAGCTTCTGCGCGATGTCACCCCGGCCGTTCTCGAGCAGGATCTTCATCGTGGGTTCGCCCTGTTGGGCGTGGCGTGCCTCGTCGGTCTGGATCGAAGAGATCAGCGAACTGAACTCGATGTCTCCCACGCCCATTGCGTCGGCGGCCATACCCAGGAACTGCAGATTGGTGAAGCCCGTCTCGAAGCAGAAGGTGAGCTGGATAGCTGTCGACACGGCGTCGTTGCCGGCGAACATGTCGTCGAAGAGCGAACGCGCGGCTATCACACCCCACTCGTTGGTGTGGTACGCCTTGTGCGCCCAGTCCGCCTTCGGTTCCTTCGGCAGCAATGTGTAGGGGAAGTACGTCTGGATCTGGCCGTGACGAGTCTCGTCCAGGGTTCCGTAGAGCGCCATGTTGCGCCACGCCGCCGCGCGCCCGAACCGTCCCATCCGGGATTCCCCGATCCCTGCGGTGTATTCGGCAACCGCGATCGCCCCGTAGTGCGCGAGAATCGCTGCCTTCCAACCCGGATCGAGTTGCTCGTAGAGCTTGGACCGGTTCACCACGGCGTTGATCGAGTAGACGCTGGTGTCCTTGCCGACCTGGTTGTGGACGTACTCGGGGTAGGTGATCTTGTACGGCTCGTCCCACGTCCACCATGCCTCGGTCGGGACGCCGAAGCCGTTGGACAAGTCCTCCGGCCAGACCTGCTCTTCGGTGACATACGAGAGATTCCAGTTCATATCCCTGGTCAGGTCGTACCAGTCGGAACGGGCTAGTTGGGGCATCGTCGCTGCCTTCCTTTAGGTCTGAGAGATCGCCTGTGCAGCCGTGGTGTGGGTCACATTGGTGCTGGAAACTAACTCAACGAGGTCTGCGCGCCGGCGTCCGCAAATGTTCCGTGACGAGGAACAGCGGGTCGCGTTCGCCGCGGGTCCGGCCGTTCCGCGACGCGGAACCGAGCCGTAGGGCACGACGGGCGCTGACTGAGAATGCGGCTAGTTCTTGCTGCGAAGGTCAAGGAGATCGCCGATGACGCCGTTCATGCTGAAGGTGAGCGAGGCGCTCGACCTTCAGGCCGATATCGACCTCCCGGAGATCCGGTCCAGCCGGCACCAGCCTGCTGCGACCGGAACCGACGAGCATGTCGAGTGCCGTTCTCTGGCTGAGCAATTGGTCTGTGAAGCGAATGTAGTGCTGTCGTCGAACGGCCGCGAGCGACTCGCTCTCGACGACGACATGCAGGCGGGAGCACTGTCATTCCACATCTCCTTTGAGGGCCGCCAGGCGCGCATCGTCACCAACATCGGACATTCCACCGCGGTAGGCCATCTCTACGGAGTGGGTGCCCGTCACCTCGGCAACGTCGAACTGACCGGCGCCGACCAGGTCGAACAACTCATCCTGCTGCTGATCGGCAGCGACCGGCCCGGTTTGGACGGTACCGCCGTTCCGGCGAACGGAACGTTGGCGCCGTGACGCCGCCGGCCTTCCCACACTCGAAGGAACAGCGCCAGCACTAACCCGGGAGGCTTTCGTGCAATACGAGCTGCGCCAGCAGGTGATCGAGCCTCGGCGCAATACCTTCACACCGCTGGTCCGACGCTACGGTGACCGGCCCGCGACCCGGTACGAAGAGGGTTCGATCGGCATCCAGCCACGAGCGAACTTCCACTACCGTCCGCTGTGGGACCCCGAGCACGAAATCTACGACGCGGGTTTCACGGCACTGCGGTTGTCCGACCCCGATGCCTACACCGATCCGCGCCAGTATTTCTACACCCCGTACGTGATCAACAGGGCCGCGATGCATGACGCATTCGGACGCAGTCTGACCTACGTGGTGGACCGCAAGCTGCTGAAGGCCATGCCGGAGTCGTGGCAGGACCTGCTCACCAAACTGGTTGTGCCGCTGCGCTATTACGAGGCCGGCGCCCAGTTGATCAGCGTCACCGGATCGCGGTACGCGTACGGCACCACGCTTGAGCAGTGCCTGACCTACGCGGCGTTCGACCGCATCGGCAATGCGCAGTTGCTCAGCCGGATCGGCATCGCGCTGGGCGACAACTCCGACCAGGTGCTGGTGACGACGAAACCCAAGTGGCTGGACGACTCCCGGCTGCAGGGCCTGCGGAGGTTGATCGAAGAGCTGCTGGCCCAGCCCGACTGGGCGGTGTCGACGGTGGTGCTGGATCTCAGCGACCGGCTGATGTACCCACTGATCACCAGTCACCTGGACGAAGCGGCGTTGCTCGGCGGGGCCGGCGCCTACAGCCTGTTGATCCAACAGCTCGGCTCCTGGTACACCGACCACCGCAAGTGGCTCGACGCCCTGATCAGTGCCTGGGTCAACGACGCCGGGCACGGGGCCGACAACACCGCGATGCTGCGCGCGACGGTCACCCGGTACCTACCGCAGGTCAGCTCCGCGGTAGCGGATGTGGCACAAGGCATCGACGCGCTGGTCGATATCGGCGCCGAGAAATTCGTTGCCAGTACAGGTGATCGGCTGATACAGGCGCTGCGCGCCAGCGGAATCGAACCGGCGGAGGACTGAGATGACAGGACTGACTGCGCGCGAGGTCGGCGTCGACCTCCAGGAGTCCGGCGAGGACGTCCGGCGGATGGTGCTCGCCATCGAGCGGGACAACCCCGAATGCCGGGTCACGCACCAACCCGGGCTGATCAAGTTGTACGCGCCGGGACGGCTGGTGATCCGGCGCGAGAGCATCGAAGAGGAGTTGGCGCGGGAATGGGAGACCCATGAATTCCAGCTGGCCATCGTCTCCTACTGCGGCCACATAGGCGAATTCGACGACGACGAGATCGTCATCAGCTGGGACCACTGAGGTTGCATCAGCAACCGCCGAGCCTTTCGAAGGGAAACGTTATGGCGAAGATGTCCATGAAGGCGCGCTATTCCGCGCTGACCCGCGATCTTTCGTGGGAGCCCACCTACGTCAGCGAGGATGCGTTGTTCCCGCACACCAAGTTCGAGGGCATCGTCGTCCACGACTGGTCGAAGTGGGAGGACCCGTTCCGGCTCACGGTGGACGCCTACTACAAGTACCAGGCCGAAAAGGACAAGCGGCTGTACGCCGTCCTGGACGGGTTCACACAATCGCAAGGGCATTTGGGACTTTCCGAAGCGCGCTACCTCAACGCGATGAAGCTGTTCCTGCAGGGCGTCACCCCGCTGGAGTACGCCGCTCACCGGCATTTCGCTTACCTGGCAAGACATCTCAACGGCGCCGGTCCCCGGTTCGCGGCCCTGTGCCAGTCGGTTGACGAAATCCGGCACGCGCAGACCCAGATCCACACCCTGTCGAACTACAACAAGTACTACAGCGGCCTGCACAACTTCTCCGAGCAGTTCGACCGGGTCTGGTACCTGTCGGTGGCCAAGTCGTTCTTCGACGACGCGATCTCCGCCGGGCCGTTCGAGTTCCTTATCGCCATCAGCTTCGCCTTCGAATACCTGCTGACCAATCTGCTGTTCGTGCCGTTCATGAGTGGTGCCAGTTTCAACGGCGACCTGGCGACCATGACGTTCGGCTTCTCGGCGCAGAGTGACGAAAGCCGGCATATGACCTTCGGTTTGGAGGCTATCAAGTTCCTGCTGGAGCAGGACGAAGCCAACGTCCCGATCGTGCAGGGCTGGATCGACAAGTGGTTCTGGCGGGGATACCGGTTGACCGCGCTGATCGCCGCGATGCTCGACTATATGCTGCCCAAGAAGGTGATCAGCTGGCGCGAGGCATTCGAGCTTTACTTCGAGAAGCAGATGCTCGACGGGCTTTTCCCCGACCTGGCCTACTACGGCATCAAGCCGCCGCGCCACGTCGAGCACGCGATCGCGGAGAAGAACATCTACTCCCACCAGGTGTACTGGACTCTGTACCAGTTCTCCTTCGCGGCCGTGTTCACCACGACTATCCCGGAACCCGGTGAGATGGAGTGGTTTTCGCAGCAATACCCAGGCACCTTCGACCAATTGTTCAAGCCCAAGTGGGAGAAGGCCGCGCGCATCGCCGAAGCCGGCGGCCGCTTCTGGTTCCAGGGACTGCCGCAGCTGTGCCAGGTTTGCCAGGTGCCCATGCTGTTCACCGAGCCGGGGGACCCCACCACGATCTGTCAGCGCAGCACCGACTACGAGGGTGAGCATTACAACTTCTGCTCCGACGGATGCCAGTGGGTCTTCGAAAGGGAGCCGGAGAAGTACGTGCAGGCGTGGTTGCCCGTACACCAGATTTTCCAAGGCAATTGCGGCGGAACCACCGTTCCCGAAGTCCTGCAGTGGTATGGCGTAGAGGAAGGTGACGGCGGAGAGTACGTCGGCTCGATCGACCAGCAGAACTGGATCGCCTGGCACCAGGGCGCCGGCATCCAGACGACGACGGTAGGTGGCTGAGATGAGCGTGCGGGCAATCCGGGAATATCGCTTTCCCTCCCGGTCGCGGGCCGAACTGTACGGCGACGACCAGCTGGTGCACATCTGGTGGCGCAACAACCAGTTCCTCGCCTCCGCCGCAACGGTCCGCGTCCCGAAGGCGATGCCGTTCGGAGAGTTCGTAAAGACCGTCGTCGAGCCATGGGCCGCATCCGATCCCGACTTTCAACCAGGCTCGGCCTGGGACTGGTTTATCGACGACAATCCGCTGCAGGTTCGCGACGAAGCGTCGCTGCACGAACTCGGCGTCGGCCACAAGCACACCCTGTCGTTTCAGGTGGGCTGACGTGCCGATGGTGGCGGTCGAGGACTCCGGCATCGAGATCGAAACCCGGCCGGGCGAAGCGATTCTGGGCGCGCTCTGCCGGCGCGGCTACACCTACAAGTACGGGTGCCGGCGCGGCGGCTGCGGAGTCTGCAAGGTGCACCTGATCTCCGGCCAGGTCGCCTACCCGAAGATCGTCGCCGAAACCGTGCTGTCCGAGGCGGACCGGCGTGGCGGCATCTGTTTGAGCTGTCGTGCCGTTCCGGTCACCGACGTCGTGATCCGGCTGGGCGCCGGGGACAGCCTGCGCGGCGTCGCGCTGTTCCTCTCCGCAAGCAACGGCAAGTGTGGAACCCATCCCCACACGAAAGGAATCGAAAGCAAATGAGCGTCATGCGTTTGGGATACGTCCATGCCCGGGTCACCGATCTTCAGGACGCCATCGACCACTATCACCGCACCCTTGGCCTGCAGCAGGTGGCCGAAGAACCGGGAAAGGTCTACTTCAAAGCCTGGGACGAGTACGACCACCATTCGCTGGTGCTCGAAGAGGGCGGCGTCGGGCTGGTGAAACTGGGCTACAAAGTGGAACGCGCCGAGGACATCGAGACCTACGAGCGCCGTGCGCAACAGTTCGGCGTCATCACCGAGCGCATGAGCACCGGCGAAAACCTGTCTATCAGTGACGGATTGCGTATCGTGTTGCCGTCCGAACATGTGGTGGAGCTCTACCATGGTGCCGAACAGACCGGCACCGCCACCGGAGTGCTCAACCCCGAGGCATGGCCCCGCGATCTGGTCGGCGTCGGCGTACCCCGCCTCGACCACGCCCTGCTGACCGTGGAGGACCCCGACACCGTCGAGCGCTTCTTCCACGAAGTGCTCGACTTCCGGCCCTCAGAACGCTGGGTGACCGATCAGTCCGACGACGGTGAGTTGATGGGCTCCTGGATGTTCTGTACCAACACTCCGCACGACATCGCATTGATCAAGGGGCCCAACGGCAAGCTGCACCACTTCGCCTTTCAGTTGGGCGACTGGCACGACATCCTGCGCGCGGGGGATCTGTTCGCGATGGACGATGTTCCCGTCGACATCGGCCCCACCCGGCACGGCATCACCCGCGGCCAGACCATCTACTTCTTCGACCCCTCGGGGAACCGCAACGAGGTGTTCGCCGGCGGGTACCAGACGTTCCCTGACTTCCCGACGATCACCTGGACCAACGAACAACTGGCCAGAGGGATCTTCTACATCGGCCGGGAGATCAACGAGCGCTTCACGTCCGTCGTCACCTGATGGCGTCGGACCTCACCCGGGTTCCGGTACTGACTTTGGCTGGAGCGCAACGGATTCTGGACGGCAGTCTCGCCCGCGCCCGCTCGCTTGAGGTCGCGGTATGCGTGGCGGTGTCCGACCGCTCGGGACAGCTGCTGGCCTTCGCCAGGATGGACGGCGCCGCCCAACTGTCGGTCTCGATCGCCCAGGATAAGGCGTACACCGTGGCCGCGTTCGGCGGAGTTCCCACGCACCAGTGGTTCGAGCTGATCAAGGACGACCCCCCATTGCTGCACGGGATAGTCAAGACCGAGCGACTGATCGTGTTCGGCGGCGGCGTACCCGTGTGGTCGGCCGGGCAACTTGCCGGTGCGGTCGGCGTCAGCGGTGGCAGCGCCGAACAGGATCGCGCCATCGCCGAGGCCGGCGCCGGCCTGATCAGGTAGGCCTTTCCGCATAGCGGAACGGGTTCAGCCATGAGGCCGGTGCGACCCGACGATCGTGAGGTGAGCCACACGATCACCGTTGAACCCCTCGGCGTCGAGGTGTCTTGCCGCCCGGACCAGTCAATCCTGGAAGCCTGCCTGCGCCAGGGGGTGAACCTGCCACATGCCTGCACCCACGGCACCTGCGCAACCTGCAAGGTGGAAATCCTGGAAGGCGACGTAGATCTCGGCGACGCGTCCGCGTTCGCGTTGCTGGACTCCGAACGTGCTGAGGGCAAAGCGCTGATCTGTACGGCCCGGCCCAAGAGCGACGTCACCATCGAGGCAGACGTCGACGAAGAAGACGGCGTCGTATTCCATCCGGTGCGCGACTTCACCGCAACGGTCACCCTGGTCGAAGACTGTGCTCGCGAGATCCGCCGACTGCGCCTGCGGCTCGACAACGAGATCGCCTTCAACGCCGGGCAATACGTGCAGGTGCAGATCCCCGGCCGCGGCGTCACGCGAAGCTGGTCGATCGCCAGCCCACCCGGATCCGGCGACACCATCGAACTCAACATTCGGCGCACCGCGGGCGGGTTGGGCACCGACGGATGGGTCTTCGCGTCCCTCCAAGCCGGTGACGAGGTCACACTTACGGGACCCTACGGGCGATTCTTCCTGCGCGAGCAGCGAAGTGAACCGGCCATTCTCATCGGCGGTGGAACCGGTTTGGCGCCACTGAAAGCGATGGTGCGCCACGTGCTCGAGACCGGGACCGATCACCGCCTGTGCCTGTACCACGGGGCGCGCACCCGGGCGGACCTCTACGACGTGGACTACTTCACCGAACTGCAAGAGCATTCCGGCGGCCGGCTGAGCTACCGGCCGGTGCTGTCCGAGGAACGCGCCGACGGTTTCCGGTACGGCAACGTCACGGACGCGGTCGACGGGGATTTCGAGACCTGCGCCGGTCACGTCGCCTATTTGTGCGGACCCCCGCCGATGGTGGAAGCCGCCCTGAAGATGTTGATGAAGAAACGGTTGTTCCCGCGCGACATCTATCGCGAAGACTTCTTCGACGCCCGCGACAACGCGACCGGCGGGGTACGCAGCCCGTTGCTGAGGACCTCGTGACCGGCTCTGAGGGCACTTGGTCCCTAGGTGAAGAGGCGTGACGTGGTTCATACTTTGGACGCAAGCTATCGGACGGGAGTCCACATGAGCGTTACCGACAGCGCGCGTCCCGGCCCGCAAGCGGTTGCCCGGCACCGTGACGACGCGCTGAAGTCGGTCGCAAACACCCTCGACGTACTCGATTGCTTTCTCACCGACGACGAACTCGGCGTGTCAGAGGTGGCGCGTAGCTTGGGTGTGGCAAAGAGCAGCGCACACCGGATGCTGAGCACCCTGGCCAGCCGGGGATTCGTCGAGCAGAATCCCGGCTCTGGCCGTTATCGGCTTGGACTGCACCTCTACGAACTCGGTCAGCTTTCGATCAGCCGTAGCAGGCTGCGGCAGGTCGCCTTACCGATCATGGAGGATCTGCGGCAGCGGACCGGGCACACGATTCACCTCGGGGTGGCGGACGGCCCCGACGTCGTGCACCTAGAACGGCTCCAATCGCGGGAGGGCTTAGACATTTTCGACGCCCTGCCGGCGCGCCGCTTTCCGACGCACTGCTCGGCCACCGGCAAGGTGCTGGCTGCCTTCGATCCCGCGGTGGCCGAGGCGCGCCGGCGCGCCGCGTTTCCGGCGATCACTCCGAACTCCGTGCGCAGCGCCGAGGAGTGGGAGGCCACCCTCGCCAAGATCCGCCGCGCCGGTGTCGCGGTCAATCGCGACGAGGTGGCGACCGGCGCGATGTCGGTGGCGGCGCCGATCTACGACAACACCGGCCGGGCTCGCGCGGCGCTCTCGATCGTCGGTCGCACCGAGGTGATGGATCGCTGCGAGCAGCAGTTCACCCGGCTGGTTGTGGAGGCCACGCGCCGGTTGGGTCGGCTCGTGCCCTGGGGGACATAGGCGTCCCTCGTGGACATCGAGGACTTCATCACCGACGAGTGGTATCCCGGTTTCGCCCCGTCGTTCGGTCATTCGCCGTACATCGTCGAGCCGTTCCGCAGCTTCTCCGCCGCCGACAAGCAACGCTTCTGGTTCTTGGACTTTCACTGGGCCCGGGGGCTGACGCCGCTGGGAATGATCTGGAATGAGGACGGCTACTCGTGGGGTACCCAGTGGGCAGCGGAGCAGATGCCGCTGCCGGCGGGACGGGGCATGACCCAGCGGATCGCGGGCACCCACACCTACGCGGCCGTCATCCCGGTGCGCAACAAGCGGGAGATCGCCGCGCGCGACAAGCGGGTTCGCGCTTACCTTCCCGGGTTCCTGGACCGGTTCGACCTCATCTGGCGACAGCGTCGTTCGGAGATCGAGATCGGTTGGCAGGCACTCCGATCGCGCGATGTTTCGGCGCTGTCCGACGAAGAGCTGGCGATGATGCTGGTGGAGGCGCGGACGTATTACCGGCGGCTCTTCGAGATTCACTTCGAGATGATGTATCCGCTCATCTCCAACTATCTCGGCTTTCGGGGCGTCTGCCGGGAACTGGGTATCGAAACGGCGACCGTCGCCAAATTTCTTCAGGGCTACGAGACAAAGATCAGCGAAACCGACCGCGCACTCTGGAAACTCGCGGCGGACGCCCGATCCGGCGGGGTGGAGCCACTGTTCGCCGCGACTCCAACCCACGAATTGGCGGCAACGCTGCAACGGCACCCCGATGGGCGGCTCTGGCTGCAGCGGCTGGCGGAGTTTCTGGACGTCTACGGATATCGCACGGCGGGCACGGCCGATGTGGCGCTGCCGAGTTGGATCGAGGACCCGACGCCCGTGTTGGGCACCGTCGCGGAATTCTTGCGGCAGAAGACTCCGCATGACTTCGATGCGGCCCACACGGCCGCGGTGGAGGAGCGGGAGGCGGCTGTCGACGAGGCCCGGGGCCGCCTCACCCGCCGGGAACAGCAGGTCTTCGATGCCGGCCTGATCTCGGTGCAGCACGCCAACTTTCCTTGGTGGCAGGACGATCACAACTACTACATCGATTTGCGTGCCTCCCTCCCGGTGCGTTGGGTCGCTCTGGAGCTGGCCCAGCGGCTGGGCACAGATCGTGATGACGACACGATGTTCCTGTTCTGGCCGGAACTGGTCGAGCTGGCCGAACGTCAGCGCGGGTTTTACGGGCTGCAGAAAATCATTGAGGCGCGACGCCAGTACTTCGACCATTGGCACGATCGCAGATCGGAGATGCCGAAGGTGCTCGGTGCGGTGCCTGATGTGGTGGACGATCCACTGCTGATCGAGATCTACGGCCTGGACCGCGGTTACATGGATGCGGTGCGGGGTGAGGCGGCGGGCCGGAAAACCACCACGTTGCGCGGGATGCCCGCCGCGCGCGGCTGTGCACGCGGCCGCGCCAGGGTGCTGCGCGAAGCGGATCATCTGAACCAGCTGGCCGCCGGGGAGATTCTGGTGTGTGAATCCACCTCGGCCAGTTGGACTTCGGTCTTCAGTCGGATTGCCGGGTGCGTCTGTGACAGTGGCGGCGCACTGTCTCATGCCGCGATAGTCGGGCGGGAGTACGGGGTTCCCACCGTGACCGCCTGCGGGGTGGCTACCTCGACGATCCGCGATGGTGACGAGATTGTTGTGGACGGTGCCGCTGGCACCGTCACGATCCTCCGGGAGTGCCTATGAACAGAGTTATCGACCTTGCCGAGGCCACCAGCG
Organism: Mycobacterium sp.; assembly: GCA_003987775.1. Lineage (GTDB taxonomy): Bacteria > Actinomycetota > Actinomycetes > Mycobacteriales > Mycobacteriaceae > Mycobacterium. Next base: position 201,272 of record RXJD01000003.1, on the reverse strand, counting down.
AGAACGCCGGCCCGAAGATGGGTCGGCTGGGTGAACTCATTCGCCGAGGCATCGACGTTCCGTCCGGATTCGTGGTCACCGCAACGGCGTACGCACCCGACGGGATCAGCGATGCGCTGGCACGCGAGATCGCCGCCGCCTACCAACGGCTGTGTGATGGCGCCGAAAAACCGGTCGTGGTGCGAAGTTCAGCGGTGGACGAGGATGGCGACAAGGCGAGTTTCGCCGGGGTCTACGAGAGCTACCTGGGAGTGCTGGGCGCCGAGTCGGTTATCGCGGCGGTGGGCGACTGCTGGGCGACCCTGCACGGTGGGCGCGCAGTCGCCTACCGGGAGCGACTGGGCGACGGTGCGGGCGAGAACGTGTCCATTGCCGTCGGAGTCATGGTCATGGTGCCGGCACGCAGTTCCGGGGTGGCCTTCACGATCGACCCGGTAACCGGCCGTGACGACCGGTTACTCATCGAAGCCAGCTGGGGATTCGGCGAGCCGGTGGTGCAGGGCGTGGTCACACCCGACCGGATCGAGGTTGCCGACGACGGGCGCATCCTGCGCTACGCAGCCGGTGACAAGCGAATTGTCATGCGCTACAACGATCACGGTGGAATGAAACGAGTTGAGGTGAGCCGCGAGCAAGCTGGCGCGCCGGCGCTGACCGCTCAGGAGATCGGCACGCTGAGCGGGCGGGTGCGAGCGGTGGCGACCGCGGCCGGTTGCCCGGTGGATTGCGAATGGGTCCTCGACGATTCGGGCGGTACCTGGATCGTGCAGTGGCGCCCGGTGACCGCGTTGCCCACCGCCGACCCGTTGCAATGGGATCCGGCCGAATACGCCGCGCGCTACGCGTTCCGGTCTGCCTGAGCCACGCGGCCGTTCCGCGACTCGGAACGCCGCGGCCATCCGTTGCCCGCGGTCTCTAGAGTCGGTCAGGTGCAACACGCCGGAACTGGCTTAGTCGCCGAAACGGTCGACGTCGTCACCGCTTCGGCACGAAAACTATTGGAAGCATACAAAACCCGTCGGCCCATAGCCCCGCTGACAGCCGACGTCCCAGATCTGACGATCGAGGACGCATACCGCATACAACTTGCGCAGGTGCGCCAGTGGCAGGCCGACGGCCACAGCATCCTGGGGCGCAAAGTCGGACTGACCAGCCCCGCGATGCAGGCTCAGATGATGGTGTCCCAACCGGACTTCGGGCACTTGATGGACGACATGTTCTTCGCCGAGCAGGTCCCGATCGCCGCCGAGCGCTTCCTGCAACCCCGTGCTGAACCCGAAGTGGCGTTCGTACTGGGGCGCGACCTCGCCGGACCCGGTGTGACCGTGGCGGCGGCGGCCGTGGCCGTCGATTGCGTGCTGCCGGCGCTGGAGATCATCGACTCGCGCATCGCCGATTGGCAGATCGGAATCGTCGACACGATCGCTGACAATGCGTCCAGCGGCGGTGTGGTACTGGGCAGCACCGCCAGGCGGCTGGGCGACGTAGACCTGCGCCTGGGTGGCTGTGTCCTGCACCGCAACGGTGAGGTGGCCGGCACGGGCGCCGGGGGTGCGGTGCTCGGCTCGCCGTTGAACTCACTGGCATGGCTGGCCAACGTGCTCGGGAATTTCGGGGACGGCCTGCACGCGGGTCAAGTGGTGCTGCCCGGGTCCATCACCGCGTCGATCCCCTTCGAGCCCGGTGACGTCATCACCGCGACCATGGCCGGCCTGGGATCGGTTACGGCTGTGATCAGCGGACGGACGGAGCGACCGTGACGACTTGGTGCGTCGACCGGGCGGCCACTGAGCTGTTGGCTGCAGAAGACGGCCGGTTCGACCGTAGTCCCATCACCGACGAGTGGGCAGACCTGGACGTGGCGACCGCATACGCCGTCCAGGACGAAACCCTGCGCCGCCGAATTGCCCGGGGCGAGAAGCTGATCGGTGTCAAACTGGGTCTGACGAGCCGCGCCAAGCAACGCCGCATGAACGTCGACTCGCCACTGGTTGCCTGGCTCACCGACGCCATGGTGCTGCCCGCCGGAGAACCCGTCCCGCAGCATCAGTTGATCCATCCCAGGGTCGAGCCGGAAATTGTCTTCGTGATGAAGGATCGACTCGCCGGCCCCGGCGTGACCGCCGCCCAGGCACTGACGGCGGTGGACGCCGTGTATGCCGGCGCCGAGATCATCGACTCGCGCTATCGCGACTTTCGATTCACCCTGACCGACGTGATCGCCGACAACGCCTCATCGGGCGCCTTCGTGCTGGGCCCCGTGGCGCGTCGGCCGTTCGATCTGGACCTGGCCCTGGAAGCGGTGCTGGTCGAAACCGACGGCACGATTGTGGACTCGGCAACCGGTGCGGCCGTGCAGAACCATCCAGCCGAGGCATTGGCGTTGGCCGCCAACGACCTTGGCCGCCGTGGGAAGGCGATCGAGGCCGGGCAGCTGGTGCTCACCGGTGGCATGACCGACGCCCTGCCCGCCGGACCGGGCACCCGCACGACCTTCCATTTCACCAACCTGGGCTCCATCTTCATCTCCGGAGGAACGTGATGCCGCTTGTGCAGGTCACCCTGGCTCAGGGGCGCACGCCCGACCAACTCAGGGCGCTGATCAGCAAGCTCACCGCCGCCGTGGTGGAAGCCGTGGACGCGCCGCGACAAAACGTCCGCGTCGTGCTGTACGAGGTCCCCAAAACACATTGGGCCGCCGGGGATGTGACATTGCAGGAACGCGCAGATGGGAATGAGGCATGACGGACCTGCCGTTCTTCGGCCATGTCATTGACGGCGTCGAATCGTCACCGTCGGTCGGCGACCGGTTCGACTCGGTCGACCCGTGGACTCGCCGTCCGTGGGCGCACGCAGCGCTGGGCGGCCGGGCTGAGGCCGACGTGGCGGTGGCTGCCGCCCGGCGGGCTTTCGACGAAGGGCTCTGGCCGCGAATGGGTTTCGTGGAGCGGGGCCGACTGCTGCACCGGCTCGCCGATCTGCTCGAGGAGCGGTGTGACGAGCTGGCGTCCGCGGACTCTCACGACATGGGCAAGCCCCTCGCGCAGGCGCGGCAGGATGTAGCGCGCTCGGCCACGAACTTTCGGTTCTTCGCCGACCACGCGCGCCTGTCGACCGGCGAAGCCCTGCCCATCGACGCCGACCACCACAGTTACACGCGTTTCGAGCCAGCGGGCGTAGTCGCGGCAATCGCACCCTGGAATTTTCCAATGATGCTGGAAACGTGGAAGATTGCGCCGGCTCTGGCATGGGGCAACACCGTCGTGCTCAAACCGGCGGAAGACACCCCCGCATCAGCCACCATCATGGCGCGGCTGGCGGTGGAAGCTGGGTTGCCGCCCGGCGTGTTCAACGTGGTGCAGGGCTACGGGCCCGACTCGGCGGGACAGGCGCTCACCGAGAACCCCGCTGTCGATCGGATCACGTTCACCGGTGAGTCCGGGACCGGGCGCGCCATTGCCAGGGCCGCGGCGGCGAACCTCACTCCGGTCAGCCTGGAATTGGGGGGTAAGGGCGCCAACATCGTCTTCAGTGACGCCGACCTCGACAACGCCGTTTCGTGGTCGATTCAGGCGATCTTCCGCAACGCCGGGCAGGTCTGCCTGGCCGGCAGTCGGCTCTTCGTGCAGCGCGAAATCTATGACGTCTTCCTCGAGCGCTACATTGCGGCCGCCGAGCAACTGGTGATCGGGGACCCCGCCGCTGAAGGCACCGAATTTGGGCCGCTGGCCTCCGAGGAGCACTACACGAAGGTGTGCCGCTACCTCGATCTGGTTGAGAGCGAGGGGGGCAAGATCCGCACCGGAGGACTCGGTGAGGGTTGGGTGGTCAAGCCCACGGTGGTCACCGACCTGACCGATTCGTCCCGGTTGGTGTGCGAAGAGATCTTCGGGCCGGTGGTCGCGGTTCTGCCGTTCGACTCGGAACACGAAGTGATCGCGCGCGCCAACGACACCCGCTACGGTCTCAACGCGATGGTCTTCACCGAGAATCTCAGCCGGGCCCACCGGGTGGCCGCACGACTCAGCGCCGGAACGGTGTGGGTGAACTGCTTTTTCATCCGCGACCTGCGCGCCCCATTCGGCGGCGTCGGCGACTCCGGCATCGGACGCGAGGGCGGCAACTTCAGCCGGGAGTTCTTCACCGAGCCCAAGGCCGTCGTGATGCAGATCGCGGCCGACGCCGACTGACGGACGGGTCAGCCGAAACTGTCAGCCGAAACTGTCATAGTGAATCCTGCTGAGTTGAATCTCATTGTCCGACAATAGTGTTCGAACCGAATTTGTCATGACCGGAGGACCGGCGATATAGAACTCGGCACTCCGCAGGTCATCGAGCATCGATTCGAGCGCGTGTGTCACCAGGCCCTCGATGCCACACCAACCCAGGTGGGGCGTCATCAGGGCGCCGACCAGCTCCGCGTCGGGCAGCTGTCCGATCAGGCTGGCGAGCTCCTCCCAGCAGACCAGTTCATCGCGAATATTGGCGCCGTAGACCACCCGCACCGGCCTGCCCTCACCGTCGGCGACCAGGCGGCGCAGCATCCCCAGTATCGGAGCGATCCCGGTGCCCCCGGCCACCAGACATGCGGTCGCGTCGGTGTCGCGAATCCACATTTCTCCGTATGGCATTTCGATCTTCACCCGGCTTCCGGGGAGTAGCCCAGAGACCGCCTCGCTGCCTGCGTGACCGCGGTAGCGCTTCATGATGAATTCGACTTCGGTCGAGTCGTGGCCACCGGACATCGAAAGGTTTGACATCGAGTAACACCGTCGCAGGCCGTGACCGAGGTCGATGATGGCGTGCTGACCCTCATGGAACGCGAGGCTGCGGTCGAGGGCGAAGCGTAACTGGAAGATGGCGGGACCGATCTCATCACGTTGGGTGAGCTCCGCCACGCAGCGCTGCGTGGCGAACCCGTCACGGGGCGAGGCCTCGACCCACGTCGGTTTGACCACCACGTCGGTCAGCGGCGCGCTTTGGCACGCCAGGATCCGGGCGCGACGGGCGTCGCGCGGTGTGATGGAGGGGGCAGCGGCGAACAATGTCTCGACCTCGCCCTCGAGCAGCGTCATCTTGCACGTCCCGCAACTGCCCCAACCACACTCGAACGGCACCCAGACTCCGGCTCGTATTGCCCCGCCCAGAATCCGCTCACCCTCCGTGACATCGAATTCCACATCGGTGCCACAGATGGCGACCCGGTGGACTACATCGTCTGACAACACGATCCTCCCGATGACCTTGTGCAGTCCACGCTGGCAAGGTGCGCCTGCCGACCGCGGCATTGTTCCGCGGTTCGGAACGCCAGACCTGTAGGCCCGTGCCCCACGCCCGACCGTCAGCACGTGAGGACGGGTGTGCGACGATCGACGACGTGACTGACGCCCTCGTCGAGATGATGAATTCCGCTCTGTCGTCGACCATCCCGATCGCCGACCACATGGGTGTGCAGGTGGTCGAGGCGCGCCGCGGCTTTGCGGCCGCCACGGTGCCGGTCGAGGGCAACGGCAACCACTTCGGTGTCATCTACGCCGGCGTGCAATTCACCGTTGCCGAAGTACTGGGCGGCATCATCGCGTTGTCGACTTTCGACACCAGCAAGTACTTCCCGTTGGTGAAGAACGTCGACATCGCATTTCGGGCCATGGCCACCACGCCACTACGCGCGGAAGCGACTATGGACGAGGAGACGATCGCCCGCGTCGAAGCCGAGGCGGCGGCGCAGGGCAAGTCCGACTACATCCTCGACGCAGTGGTCACCGATGCGGCCGGCACTGTCGTCGCCACCACGCACGGGCTGTATCAGCTGCGCGCTCACCGGAGTTGAGCGGCGCCAACAGAGCGCAGCAGGCACCCGGACGCTAGCGGCCTAGGCGACCGCTCGCAGCGGCGGCTTGGCGGTGGTGACGGAATGAGCGGCAAGCCAATCGCGTTCGATGCGGATCACGCGGTGGTGCTCCACCACGAGCCAGGCGAGCCCGCCCGCGATGGCCAGCACCGCCACCACACCGCATGTCAGGAGAAACTCGTAGTGCCGATAGGCCGCGGCCGCCACTCCGGAGGCCAGCGACAGGACCCCGAGGACGATCGACGAGACACCCGGCCAGCAGTACCGGTCGATGAAGTACTCGCCGGTGTGCGGGCATGTCGTGCGGAAATGGTCGGTGGGATCTTTGGTGCTGCACATGATTGACCTCCTCGGTTGAGCTAATTCGAAGAGGTACTCACCGTGGCGTGGGAAGCCATCCCCCCTGCGAGTGATCCCCGGGGTGGCGCAGCTCTACCACCCTCGTCACACCGTGATACCGCCGTCGACGTTGATGTTCGCGCCGGTGATGTATCCGGCTTCCGGACCGGCGAGGAAGCTGACGATCGCGGCGATGTCGCCCGTGTGGCCGTATCGCCCCAGCGCGGACAGCCGTTTGAGGCTCTCGGCGAACTCACCGTCGTCCGGGTTCATGTCGGTATCGATCGGACCCGGCTGAACATTGTTGACGGTGATTCCGCGCGGGCCCAGTTCACGCGCAAGTCCCCGGGTGAAGGAGGACACCGCACCCTTGGTGAGTGCGTAGACCGACTGGCCGGGCATCGGTACCCAGTCAGCGTTGATGCTGCCGATGTTGATGATCCGGGCGCCCTCGCCGAGATGCTTGACGGCGCTGCGGACGGCCCAGTACACGCCACCGACGTTGATTGCCACTGAGCGCTCGAACTGCTCTGCGGGGAATTCGTCGATCGGCGCCATGTAGGCCGTACCGGCGTTGTTGACCAGCACGTCCAAGCCGCCGAGTTCGGTCACGGTCTGTTCGACCGCGGCCGCGATCTGGTCGGCCCGGGCGGCGTCGGCCTGAATCGCCACCGCCTTGCCGCCGTTCTCCGCCACTTCGGCGACGAGCTTCTCGGCATCGGTCGCCGACGCTGCGTAGGTGAACGCCACCGCGGCGCCGTCGGCGGCCAGTCGCCGAACGATCTGCGCGCCGATGCCGCGCGAACCGCCGGTGACCAGGGCTCGCTTGCCCGCCAATGTCGTCGTGCTCATCTCGATGAAACCTTCCTGCCGTTCACGAATCGCGTCGTTACTTGGTACGCAAGGCTGGAGTCGGCGAATTCATTCCCCGTCAACGCCGGTCGACTGGGTGTGGTGCCGCTTCGAGGAGGACTGAGGCAAGCCGTGCGGTGGCCGGCGTCAACTGGCCCGCGGGCGGAGAGGCGAGGTACACCTGCCAGATCACCGGGGCGCTGAGCTCGACGGAGCGCAAGGCGGGAAAGCGCCGCGCCTCCGACTCGGGCATGAAGGTGGTACCCAATCCGTTGACCACCAGGTCGGCGATGTCGGCGAATCCGGCCGGCACCTCGTAGAACGTCTGCGGCTTCACGCCGACGGCGTGAAAGGAGTCGTCGATCAACCGCCGCAACCCGAACTCTGGTGGGTAACTGACCAGCTCCTCACCGGCAAGGTCACTCAGCCGCAACCGCTTCCGGCCCGCGAGCCCGTGATCGTCCCGGCACACGAAAACCATTGGTTCCTCGAACAACAACTGCATGTCCAGTTGGGGAGGAAAACGATTGGGTACCGATACCAGCGCCAGATCGAGCGAGCCGTCCAGTAGCGCCGAAAGGTAGGCTGATGCGCCAGATTGACTGAGCCGCAACTTGAGTCGTACGAACGGATTTGCACTGTGGAACTCGCCCAGCGCACGAGCCACATCCATCGGGCCGAACGAGATCAGGGAGCCGAATTCCACTGTGCCGGAGAGCGAGCCGCGAAATTCGCTGACGGAGTCGGCCGCGGTCCGGGCGACGCGCAGCACCTCGTTGGCATGGGTGCGGAAGCGTTCGCCGGCAGCTGTCAGCCGGATCTGTTGCCGCGACCGGTCGAACAACTGGACCTGTAGCTCGCGCTCCAGCTTCGCGATCGACGAAGACAGGGCCGACTGCACCACGTGCACGCGTTCCGCGGCGCGGGTGAAGCTCATTTCACTGGCCACCGCGACGAAGTACTCGACTTGACGCAACTCCATGCGGACAACTCTATCTACACAACAGATGCAGGTCACCTGCTCCAATCGTCAGAGCCGATGAGACTTTTCTGCCCATTATTGCCGCGTGCAGTACCTAGACTCGGGGATAAATCACTTGCCGCTCAACGCAACAAAGCGAGGGACACATCATGAAGTTGGCGGAGGCATTGTCGCTGCGGGCAGATTCGGCGCGCCGCATTGAGCAGCTGCGTGCTCGCATCGTCAGCAGTGCCCGCTTCCAGGAGGGTGAAGATCCGGCCGAGGACGCCGCCGCGCTACTTGCCGAAGCCGGCGAGGTGCTGGACGAGTTCGAGACCCTGGTCCGCCGGATCAATCACACCAACGCGACCACAACGATCGGTTCCGATGGAACCCTGACCGACGCACTGGCCCGCAGAGACACGCTGCGACTGCGTCACTCAGTGGTGACGGCCGCCGCGGATGCAGCCGCCGGCAAGAACCAGCCCGGATATGCACGCCAGCTGCGCTCGGAACTGAAGATGTTGTCCGCCTTGCCCGTTGCGCAGCTGCGTATGCAGGCCGACGATCTCGCCCGTGAGTTGCGCGAACTCGACGTGCGCATCCAGCGCGCCAACTGGGAGGCAGACCTGGTGACGGAATGAGGTGGTGTCGGTAGTCGACGCGGAAGCGTGCACACAACCCACCGGCGGGTAACGGCCGGTCTTGGCGCACGATGGGCAGTGCCGGGGGTTCGACTCCCTTTTTCACAATGCAGCCCAGCATTGCGCACAGGTGACGGGGTACAGCACACAGCACACCACCACGTGCAGGTTCGCGCCGACGAGGGTGGGCAAGGGGCACACCACCACCACAAGCCCTGTGGGTGATCACCAGCAGCGCTGCGGCACAATGCGTCGAGAAGCGATCGAAAGGTGTGCGATGGCAACGTTTGAGGGCAAGGTCGCCTTCGTGACCGGGGCGTCGTCGGGGCTGGGCGCGGCAACGGCTCGGTTGTTGTCACGCAAGGGGGCAACGGTTTTCGGCGTAGCACGAGACGCCGAGAAGCTTGCCGCAGTGTTCGGCGACATTCCGCGGGGCGCAGGCGTGTCAGTGGATGTCGCAGATCCGGGTGCCTGCCGCACTGCCGTTGCGCAGTGCGTCGCACAGTTCGGCGCCCTCGATGTGCTCGTCAACATCGCTGGGCGCCATCAGATGCGTCGCACCGAGTCGATGACCGACGACGAGTGGGCGCAAGACCTGGCCGTCAATCTCAACGGGCCGTTCTACCTGTGCCGGGCCGCGCTACCGCACCTGCTGGACCGGGGCGGCAACATCGTCAACGTCGCCTCGATCGCCGGTGTGGAGGGCCAGGCGTATTCTGCCGGTTACTGCTCGGCGAAACACGGACTGATCGGACTGACCCGAGCGCTGGCGGTCGAGTACACGTCAGATCGGTTGCGCGTCAACGCGATTTGCCCGGGCGGCATGTTAACCCCGCAGATCGAGCAGTTCAGCGCACCGGAGAATCCGAACTACGACTTAATCCTTCGATCGGCCGCACCGCGCGGGATGATGCAGCCGATCGACGTCGCCAATGTCATTGCGTTCCTCGCCAGTGATGATGCCGCCGCCGTCCATGGTGCGGTGTACCGCGTCGACAACGGAAAGGGTGCCGGCTGACGGTTCACCCGCTGCTTTCAAGGACGTCCATGCAGTAGGTGAGCGGCGGCTCCGGAAAATTGACCGCCTGCTGCTCCCCGGCGCACAACCCGGGGTCGTTCACCCCGTCGCGCCGGACGGCCACCCGGAAGGTCGGGTCGCTGGACAACACTCCGGGCTTGCAGGCAGTCGGTGCAAACATGTGTGAGATGAGCGCCTGGTGATAGCAGCTGCCGACGCTCAGATTGTCTTCAAGACACAGCCCGCTGCCACCGCCTTCGAGAGTTCCGTAGTTGTCGTTGGGACAATTCTTGGAGCCCTTGTACTGCTTGGCGACCTTCGACAGAGCCGTAGGCGACGAGCAGGGCTCTTCGCGGACATCGCTCGGCTTGACCATGATTCCCGCTTTCACGAGGTTCAGGCAGGTGCCGACCGGATAGTCGAAGCCGTTGCTGCTGGCCCGGTGATCGGCATTGCGGTGGTGCATCACCGCATGCAGCCCGACCTTCGCGGCGATCACCAGTACCACCGCACCCAGCGCGGCGCCGATCCGCTTGCCCAACGAGCTCTTCTTCGGCGCCGGCGGAGGTGGCGGCGGAGGCGGCGCGTACTGCGGACCCGGCGGTAGGTAGTTGCCGGGCGGCACATTCCGAGGGTCGCCCGACGGAAAGTTGGTGTCGCCTGTCATCCATCCACTCCTTCGCCCGGTTTGACGGGCATGGGGAGACTGCGTGCAACCGCCCGTCCGGATGCAGCCTAATCGGCCGAAAACCGGATATTCCGCGCAAATTTCTCGGGCTATCGCCGGTAGAACTCGGGCTATCGCCGGTAGAAGACGTCACCCTCGACGGTGATGGTCGACTGGTTGACCCAGACGACGTTGAAGTAGACCGGTGCCGGCCGACGGGTCTGGCTGCTCATGATTGTCAGGATTCCGCCGCGCGACGACGGGTTCCATGCACAGGGTCCCGATGTCGTGGGCACCCCTGCCGCGTTGGCCAGTGAGCATCCACTCTGGCTGACGAGCAGTTGTTCGGATCCGGTGCCCGTGGTCCAAAAGCCCAGCGGTGCAGCGGCGGCCGCATGAGCGACCCCGCTGGACGCGGCGAACATAGCGGCGACCACGCCCGCGGTCGCGGCGATCTTCGTAGCGGGTACATACCGGCGATGCGACATCGTGCCTCCTCGGAAACGATCTGACACGATGAGCGTCGCCGTGCCTACTTGACGGATCCTTGAACTTTCCTTGGATCTGATCCGCTCCCCGTTTCCAGTTGCGGCAGAAGGTGTTCCAATTGCCCGACCTCTTCGATGTTGTGCCTGATCCAGGCCCGCACCATGTCGTCGGGAAAACGCCGGCACAGGATGCGGTTGACCGGCGCGAACAGCGGGGTGCGCGCGCCGAGGTCGAGCACCGAGACGTAGTGCGTGCCGTCGGAACCGGCCGACCAGGTGTGCTCCAGTTGGATGACGATGACGCCCGCGACCCGAGTCACCAGGCGGATACCCGTGTCGTCCAGCTTCTCGACGCGGTCGATGACGTCGACCGCATACTCGGGCTTGGCGCCGAACGCCTCCACGATCCGAAACCGCGCGCCCTCGGCTGCGCCTCCACCCGGCGCCGGGCGCGCCAGTTCCCAGCGGACGTGATCGATGGGGTGCCACGCGAGGTACCGGTCGATGATCTCGCCCCCGTAGGACATGGTTTCGCCAAGGTGGGTGAACCAGTCGAGCACCATCGACGGGGTGGTGCCGGCCAGCGGCCGATGGTCGATGGTGACGCGGCGGCGGTGGTGGCGGCCATTGGTGAATCGCACGGCGGCGGAATCGACCGTGCGCAACGGGTACAGGACTGGCCGAGCCGCCATGACAAACCTCCAAGATACGATACCGTTTCTTGCAGCCAACGTAAGGCACAACGCTAAGAAACGCAAGCGTTTCTTGGAAGGGATTGCGATGCGGCGACGTCACGGCGCAGAACTGGACGCGGCGATCAGGGAGGCGGTGCTGGGGCTGATCGCCGAGCACGGCATCACCGGCGTCACGATGGAGGCCGTCGCCACCGCCGCGGGCACCAGCAAAGCGGTGCTCTATCGACGCTGGCCCGACGGCCGCGCGCTGCTGCGGGACACCCTGCTGCGGACCGCGGTCGCGGCGATCCCGCACCGCGACACCGGCAGCTACCGCGAGGACATGCTGGCCATCCTGCGTGGCTGGGCTGATCTCTTCACCGGTCCGCAGGCCGCCGTCATCCGGGCGGGTATCGCCGCCGCCGCGAACGATCCCGAGTTCGCCGAGGCCTTCCGTACCGATGTGATCGGATGGCGCAAGAAGGAGATGGCCGACCTTTTGGCCAGGGGAATCGCCCGGGGGGACGTGCGCGCGGATGTGCCGGTGGAGATCGCCCGCGAGGTGGGGCAGAGCGTGCTGTGGCACCGGCTGCTGGTGACCGGCGACCCGATTGACGATGCGCTGATCGTCCAGCTGGTTGACGAAGTCTTGGTGCCTTTCGTCGCACCCCGGACCTCGTGACGGCCCCCCCGGGTCGGCGTCACGGTTAGGGCACAGTTCAGCTGATACCTGACGCGGCAACCGAGTTACCTCGGCCGCATGCGCAACCATGCCCGATATGACGCAGCGCCGGGCACAGATCTCGCGGCAGACGTTTCTGCGGGGTGCCGCGGGTGCGTTGGCCGCCGGCGTGGTCTTCGGGCCGGGCCGGGCCGGCGCCGATCCGGTCGCGTCGGGCTGGGACGGTCTGTCCACCGCCCTGGGCGGGCAGGTGATCCAACCCAACAGTGCCCAATACGGCTCGGCCAAGGCGGTTTTCAACACCAATTACAGCGACTCGACGCCGGCGGCCATCGTCACTCCGAAATCGGCCGCGGATGTGCAGAAAGCGATGGCGTTCGCCGCCGCCAACAAGCTCAAGGTCGCTCCGCGCAGCGGCGGGCATTCTTACACCGGAGCCTCGACGGCGAACGGAACCATGGTGCTCGACCTGCGTCAGCTGCCGGGTGACGTCAACGTCGACGCTGCGACCGGCCAGGTGACGGTTACGCCGGCAACGGGTTTATACGAGGTGCACCAGGCGCTGGCCGCCGCAGGACGGGGCATCCCGACCGGCACGTGTCCGACGGTCGGCGCCGCGGGGCATGCCCTGGGCGGCGGACTGGGCGCCCAGTCCCGGCACGCCGGTCTGCTGTGTGACCAGCTGACGTCGGCACAGGTGGTCTTGCCCGGCGGCCAAAGCGTCACCGCGTCCGCCTCGAGCAACCCGGACCTCTTCTGGGCGTTGCGCGGCGGCGGCGGAGGCAACTTCGGCGTCACCACCTCGTTGACCTTTGCCACGTTCCCCACCCAGGACGTCGACGCGGTGAACCTGAACTTCGCGCCGCAAGCGTTCGCGCAGGTCCTCGTCGGCTGGCAGAACTGGTTGCGTACCGCCGACCGGAACAGTTGGGCACTGGCCGACAGCACCACAGACGCGACAGGAACTCATTGCCGGATCCTGGCGACCTGTCCGGCCGGCTCCGGCAACAGTATTGCGGCAGCGATCATTTCGGCTGTCGGCGTGCAACCGACCGGCACCGAGAACCACACCTTCAACTACCTCGACCTAGTGCGGTACCTGGCGGTCAACAACCTCAACCCGGCACCAGTCGGATATGTCGGCGGCTCCGACGTTTTCACGACAATCACCCCTGCCGTTGCGCAGGGGATCGCCGCGGCGGTCGATGCCTTCCCCCGCAACGCCGGCCGCATGCTGGCGATCATGCACGCTCTGGACGGCGCGATGGCCACCGTCGCGCCGGGTGCCACCGCCTTTCCGTGGCGACGGCAGTCCGCTCTGGTGCAGTGGTACGTCGAAACGGCCGGTTCTCCGTCCGCCGCGACCAGCTGGTTGAGCACTGCACACCAAGCGGTGCAGCAGTATTCGGTCGGCGGCTACGTCAATTACATCGAGGCCAATCAGCCGCCGGCCCGATACTTCGGGCAGAACCTCTCTCGCCTGACGGCCGTACGCCAGAAGTACGATCCCGGACGGGTCATGTTCTCTGGCTTGAATTTCTGATCCAGGCCCCACTTCGCCACGAGGTGGCGATGGCACGAGTTGACAGGAAAGGAGAAGCGGTGTCGCATCGACGCCCTACCAAGGACGGCAACAGCTCGGAGGCGGCGGCATGATCGGCGTCACGCGGGACGCCGATGTGCTGACCGTCCGGATACAGCGCCCGGAACGGCGCAACGCCCTCAACGCTGCTGTGATCGACCAACTTCGGACGACTTTCGAAGGTGCGGCAGCGGACGGTGTGAAGGCTATCGTCCTGACCGGCGAGGGTAGCGTCTTCTGCTCGGGAATGGACCTGTCGGGGGCCGGGGCCGCCTCCGCGGAGAACCTCATCGACGAACTGATGGACAAGGCGATAGCCCTCAACGCGGCGATCGACCACACGCCGGTACCGGTGGTTGCGGCCATCAACGGTCCGGTCATCGGGGCCGGTGTGCAACTGGCCATCATCTGTGATCTCCGTGTGGTCGACCCGAACGCGTACTTCCAACTGCCAGTGGCCAAGTACGGGCTGGCTGCCGACACCTGGACGGTCCGGCGACTCACGTCCCTGGTGGGCTATGGGCGAGCCCGCGCCATGCTGATGGCGGCGCAGAAGCTCCCCGCCGACGAAGCGCTGCTGTGCGGAATGGCGAACCGGATAGGCACCCTCGAGGACGCCCAGCAATGGGCACAGGAGATCGCGGGACTGGCTCCGCTGTCGCTGCGGCACTCCAAGAGGGTGCTCAATGACGACGGCGCCTGGGACACCGAGAGACCCGTCCATCAAGACATGTTCGAGGCGGCATGGAAAAGCCAGGATGCGGTCGAAGCGCAGGTCGCCCGTTTCCAGAAGCGGGCGCCCGTATTTCAGGGCCGCTGACTACACGTCGTGTCAGGGAGCGCTATCGCCTGTGCCGGGCCGCCTCGCGGATGATGCCTGCGCGGGAAGTGACGCCGAGTTTGGCGTAGGCATGGGTGAGATGGGTTTGTACGGTGCGCGGCGAGATGAACAGTTGCGCCGCGATCTCTTTGTTCGCTATGCCGTCTCCGACCAGCACAACGATGTCGCGTTCGGTTGGTGTGAGCGCGTCCCAACCCACAGTCGAGCGCCTGCGTTGACCGCGGCCGCGCTGCGCGTACGCGATGATCTCCGCGGCGGAAAATCCTTGACCCTCGGCCCAGGCACCTGCGAAGTCGTGGTGAGGCATTTCCTGCCGCAGCTTCGCCACCAACTCGTCATATGCGGCTTGGTAAACGGCGAACCGTGTCTCGCCGGTCCGCGCGCGCAGAGCGGTCGCTGCGCCCAGCAACCGGCAAGCCTGCCGCTTGTCGGCAGTCAGCACGGCTAAGCATTCGAGGGCATCCGCAACCCCCAACCAGGCGTGAACGGCGGCAGCTTCTGCCAGCGCGTCGTGCGCATCGCGGCCGGCCTGCTCGAATTCGCCTTGCTCGTAGGCGATGTGGGCCCGTGCTGCAAGTGCTGTTGCCCGGTGCCAGCCCCGCGTCGTCGCCACGGCGTCGTCCACCATCACGCGGGCGGCGGCAAGCTCACCGCGCGCAAGCAGAACCGATGCGATCAACGCGCTGTGTATCGAGGCGGTACGGGGCTGCGCCGACGCCGCGCCACGCCATGCGTCGCTCGCGGATGCCGCCGCAGCGACATCCCCGGCAGCAAGGTGAGCCGTGGCCAACGCAGCATGGGCGAATCCGGGAAGGAAACCACCGACATCCGGCGATACCGCGAGGCCCTGCTGGGCAACGTCAATTGCCCCTGCTACGTCACCGCTATATGTCAACAGGCGGCTCAGGCAGATTGCGCTGCCGGCCGCCCAACCTCGGTCCGCCGCGATATCGGCCTCGGACCGTAGCTGACGAAACTGCGCGACGCCACCGACCAGGTCGCCAGACATCATCTGCGCCAGCCCCAACTGCCATCGGCAGGCCCGCGACCCGTATCGGTCTCCGATGGCTTCGGCCAGATCACGACCTTCTTCAGCGGCGAGACGCATCGAATCAGGGCGCCCCGCGGCGTATTCCACATGTGCGCGCAGGACCAGCGCCGCGACCAACCGCCACGGTTTGCCTTGTTCGCGCACCGCATCGACCGCTTCGGCGAACGCCGTCTGATCGAAGGCGGGGTCGAAGGCGTGACTGGCAGCGGAAGCGACAAGCGTCCACGCGACTAGTTCAGGGTCGTTGACCCGAAGCGCTACCGCCGCCGACTCATCCGCGGCCGCACTGTCCGCAACTCCCACCAACACATTGAGCATTGCCGCGTCGGCGAGCGCTCGGGCTCGCAGCGCCGGGGGCAGCGGGCTCTCGAGCGCGGCATCCAACCAGCTGCGGCCTTCGCGGAATTCGGCATGTCCCAGCCACACTGGTTGCAGCCCCGAGGCGATCCGGACGGCCGATTCCGCAGCACCGCTTTCGCGGCTCCACTCGAACGCCGCCCGCAAGTTGGCAAGTTCGCGGACCACCTCATCGACGCGGTCGGCGAAGGCGATACGCACTGCATCAAGGTCGGCGGCCAAGGCCGCGTAATGGTCTCGATGGTGCTGACGGGTACGGTCCGCTTCACCAGACTCCGCGAGCTTCTCCTGCGCGTATTGGCGCATCGTTTCCAGCAGCTGATACCGGGTGCGGACGTTGTGGTTCTGCAAGGTCACCAACGACTTGTCGACCAGGGACGACAGCAATTCCAGAATGCCGTCGCCGTCGATGTCTGGTGAAACTGACCGCACCGCGGCCAGATCGAATCCGCCCACGAAAACGGCCAACCGTCGGAAGATTGTTCGCTCCGGTTCCGTCAACAGCTCGTACGACCAGTCGACGGAGGCACGAAGTGTCTGCTGACGGCGGACTGCAGTACGTGCACCACCGGTGAGCAACCGGAAGCGGTCGCGTAACCCCTCGAGAATGTCGGTCAATGTCAGCGATCGCACCCGTGCTGCGGCGAGTTCGATGGCCAGGGGTACGCCGTCAAGACGCCGGCAGATGTCCGCGACGGTGTTGTCCTCGGGCGCCTCAAATTCTGGATCAACCAGGCGGGCCCGCTCCTTGAACAACGCGATCGCCTCGTCCGTCAGCGACAGCGACGGCACCCGCCACGTCACCTCGCCAGGCACTCCGATCGGCTCTCGGCTGGTGGCCAACACCGTCAGTGCTGGGCACCGGCTGAGCGCGGCTGAGACAAGCGCTGCGGTTGCATCCAGCAAGTGCTCGCAATTGTCCAGCAAGACAAGCGTTTTGCGGTTTCCGATGAAGTGAATCACCGCGTCGGTCGTGGAGTGACCCGCCGGATCCGGTATGCCCAGAGCCCGCATCACCACGGCCGGTACTTGCTCGGGATCAACCACGGAGGCGAGGTCCACGTACCACAGCCCGCCCGGGAAGTCGCCGCTGAGTTCGCCGGCCTTCTCGACGGCCAGTCGGGTCTTTCCGACACCACCCGCGCCGGTGAGGGTGACAATCCGGTGGTCCGCTACGAGAGCACCGACGGTGGCCAACTGTGGGCCGCGTCCGACGAAGCTCGTCAGCTGCGTCGGAAGGTTAGGGGTCCCCGGCGTCAAAAGCTCACTCCCACCGCTTGCACTCGGTAGCGCTCATGGTAGCCAGCAACCCAATGCGGTGGTGGTGCGGATCTACGACCCGTCAGCACCTCGATCTACGCGGTTCGGCGGATGGTTGCCGGCGACGCTTTGGCGATAGTCGTGTTCGGCGCACTCAAGGAGGGGATGACTGTGACGATGTCAAACGCCGGAACGGACAATCTGCACGCGGCGCCGACCACCGGCCTCGAAACGATCGACAAGGGGCGCGGCGTTGCGTCCCACCCGAATCCACTGCTGTTCGTCCACGGTGCCGCGCACGCCGCGTGGTGCTGGGACGAGCACTTCCTCGACTTCTTCGCCGAGAGAGGATTCCGTGCCGTCGCGGTGAGCCTGCGCGGGCACGGCGGTAGTCCGGCTCCTGGCCGCCTGTCTAAGGTCTCGCTCGCCGACTATGTCAACGACGTGCATTCGGTGGCGGGGCGACTTCCCGCCGCTCCCATCCTCATCGGGCACTCGCTCGGTGGGTTTGTGGTGCAAAAGTATCTAGAGGTGCACCGAGCGCCGGCCGCTGTTCTGCTCGCTTCCGCGCCGCCGCAGGGACTGCTCCGGTTCATGCTCCGTTCCGCACGTCGGCATCCGCTGCGGATGGCCAGGGCAACGGTCACCGGAAAATCAGTGCGGATGATCAACACCCCGCCTCGTGCGCGAGACGCCTTCTTCTCACCCGAGACGGCCGAAGCTGACGTCGCGCGCTGGGCGGCACGGTTCGACGAGGAGAGCCCGCGCCCGATACTCGACACCATGTTCAATCCCGCCCAACCGCAGCATGTCTCGGCGCCGCTGCTCGTCCTCGGCGCGGAACTTGATCGCTCGATCACCACGAGTGAGGTCCATGCGACGGCCGGCGCATACCGCACCCGGGCGGAAATCTTCGTTGGCATGGGCCACGACATGATGCTCGAGCCCCGCTGGCCCGCGGTAGCGGAGCGCATTCACACCTGGTTGGCGTCGCAGGGCTGGTGAAGATCCTCAGTCACCTACGTCACCGTCGACATACAGCCAGCGGCCCTTCTCCCGGGTGAATCGGCTGCGTTCATGCAGGATCTGGCGCTTGCCGTCCCGCACATACTGGGCGCGGAACTCGACCACTCCGGTCGTGTCATCGTGGGTACCGGCTTCGGTGTCGACGATCTGCAGCCGACGCCACACGACGTCGCTGTCCAGGTGCAGCTGCTTTGGTCGCGTGCGGGGATGCCAGCTCGCGGAAAGGTAATCGGCGTCGCCCACGGCGAAGGCGCTGAAGCGTGACCGCATCAACGCCAGTGCGGTGTCGGCGTCCCGTTCGCCGGCGTGCAGTGGCCGGCAGCAGTCGGCGTAGCCGCTGCCAGATCCGCACGGGCACCCCTCTTCGTCTTGTGCCTTGACGCCCATGAGGAGATTGTCTCAGGCTGAAAGGCGCAACAGCGAAGGAGAAATCGCGATGACCGACAACGGCATAGCCGAAGCCGCCCGTGCCGCGGGGGACCCGATACAGCAGGCTGTGGCGGTCTTCATGCTGCATCCGGAGACTTTCGCGGAGAGTATCGCGGCCGGGTACCAGAATCCACTGGCCGGATACGTCGCGGGCCGCGGTGGAGTCTTGGGTGACGTCAGCGGCGAGACGGTCAGTTCGGCGTTCGTCGTGTTCGAGCCCGAGTCCCTCGCCGCGCTGTGGGAAGAAGGCGTCGCGGTGCGCGGCGCCGCCGGCGCCGCCGAACAATATTGGCAACAGACCGCCGAGTTCGGCCGCAAGTATCTGGTCGGCGCAGCGGGGCTGGACCGCCTGGCGGCGTTGGGAGAGAAGATCATTGCCGCGACACCGGGCGCGGGGCTGCCGCTGTATGCGGGCTGGCGCACCATGCCGCTGGCCGATGACGCGCCGGCGCGCGCGCTGCAGGTGATGTTCATCCTGCGCGAATTGCGAGCGGCCGTGCATTTCAACGTCCTGACCGACTCGGGAATCACGCCCGTGGAAGCACACATGCTCAACAAGGGTCCGGAGTACACAAAGATGTTCGCCTGGCCGGAACCGTTCGCGGACGGCGCCGCGAAGAAAGACCGTTACACCGCTGTCGAGGACGCCACCAACCACCGCATGGCGGAGATCTTCGCGGCCGCCCTCGACGCCGCAGAGGCGGACGAACTCGCGCGACTGAGCGCCGACGCGCTGGCGTCAATGAGGGCGAGTCTTGCCGCCTGAGCCTCATCCCACCGAGGAGAGATCACCGCGTTCGGCGAAAGTGCCGGCGGTCACCGCCGGTTTCTGGGTCATCAAGATCCTGGCGACCACCCTGGGCGAGACGGGTGGGGACACCGTCACGATGACGCTGAACTGGGGCTACGTGGCAGGCGTGGTGCTGTTCGGCGTCGCCCTGGTGGTCCTGGTGGCAGCACAGATCTTCGCTGAGCGCTTTCACGCGAGTTTGTACTGGGCGACCATCGTCGCCTCGACCACCTTTGGCACCACGTTGGCCGATTTCGCTGATCGATCGTTGGGGATCGGTTACACGGGTGGAACTCTGGTGCTTTCGGGTTGCCTCCTGGCCACTCTGGGGCTGTGGCGCTGGTCGGCGGGGACTGTCTCGGTCAATACGGTGTCGACACCGAGGGTCGAGGCATTCTATTGGGCGGCCATCACCTTTTCTCAGACGCTGGGCACCGCCCTCGGCGACTGGCTCGCCGACACCCGTGATTTCGGCTACGAGCGGGGTGCGATGGTCTTCGGCGCAGCTCTGCTGGTCGTTGCGGCACTGTATTTCTGGACCGGGACTTCGCATGTCGTCCTGTTCTGGGTCGCATTCATCCTTACCCGGCCGTTGGGAGCAACCGTCGGCGACTTCCTCGATAAGCCCATCGCGGAGGGCGGCCTGGCGCTCAGTCGCCCCCTGGCCTCTGCCGTGATCGGGGCGATTATGGTCGTTTTGATAGTGGTCCTTCCGCAACGGCCCGGACGTCATCCCGGCCGGACGGAAGGTCGCAAGGAGGGAGCTCAGTGAACGACGAGCAACGTGCAGCGATGGCATCGCGGCCCGGTTTTATCGCCGCGCTGGATCAAAGCGGTGGAAGCAGCCCGAAAGCCTTGAAGCTGTATGGCATTTCAGAAGATGCCTACGACAGCGACGAGAAGATGTTCAACCTCATCCATGAGATGCGGGAACGAATCATGTCGAGTCCCCGCTTTTCCGGCGAGCAGGTCCTGGCCACCATTCTCTTCGAGCAGACCATGGACCGGGCCATCGAAGGTCAGGACACCGCCGCGTTTCTGTGGGAGCAGAAGCGCATCGTGCCGATCGTCAAGGTCGACCAGGGTCTGGCCGACGCCGAAAACGGTGTGCAACTCATGAAACCCATGACGAAACTGGATTCCCTGCTGGACCGGGCGGTGGAAAAGCACATCTTCGGCACCAAGATGCGGTCGTTCATTCAAGAGCCGAATGACCAAGGGATCAAAGCTATTGTCGACCAGCAGTTCGACTACGCCTATCGGATTATCGACCGCGGACTGATGCCGATCATCGAGCCCGAGGTGAGTATCAAAAGCCCGGACAAGCCCAAGGCCGACAACCTGCTACTGGCGGCTTTGAGTGCGAAACTCGATGAGGTGCCCGGGGATACGCAGGTGATGCTCAAGCTCACCCTGCCCAGCGAGGACAACCTCTACACACCGCTCATCGAGCATCCCCGGGTTCTCCGGGTGGTTGCGCTGTCCGGCGGGTACAGCCTGGACGAGAGTTGCGCGATCCTGGCGCGCAATCATGGTCTCATCGCCAGCTTTTCGCGTGCCCTCACCGAGGGTTTGCTGGTCGATCAAACCGACGCTGAATTCGACGCCAAGCTTGGAGCGAACATCGAACAGATCTACGCCGCATCCGTGACATAGGACCCCCCGGGGGCCGCCCAGATCCTTCTCGGAAGCAATTGCCTGGGAAACGAATTCGAACCGAGGCGCAATTCGCGGCTGAAATGGCAGCCACCGATTCCGTTGCCGAAAATCGAGTTTCTCCACGCGCGCGGATATCTCCCGATTAAAGTCACAGTATCGGGGGGAGATGCTCATGTCGTTCGTTATGGCGGCGCCGCAGCAGGTGCAGGCGGCAGCCCGGGATTTGGCGGGAATCCGGTCGATCCTGGCCGAGGCATCGGCATCGGCCGCGACGCCGACAAGCGCGGTAGTGCCGGCGGCCGCGGACGAGGTCTCCGCCGCGATCGCTTCGTTGTTCGCCGATTTCGGCGAGGAGTTCCAAATCATCAGCGCGCAAACGCAAGTGTTTCACGCGGAGTTCGTCAATGCGCTGAACGCCGCTGCTGGAGCCTATCTGAGCACGGAGATCGCCAACGCCGAGAGTGCTCTTTCGCCGCTATCCGGCTCGACCGGGCTGCCCGCGGCCGCCGGCGGCTTTGGCGGTGCTTATCAGACGTTGTACGCGAACACCGTCGCAAACCTGCAAACTCTCAACACGGTGTGGTCCGCCAACCCCGCGCCGCTGCTGCGACAGTTCGTCACGAACCAAATGGCCTACGCGCACACGATCGCCGCCGACGTTCAGTATGTGGTGCAGAACTTCCCGGCGGTGCTGGCCGATCTGCCGGCGAACGTCAGGGCGGCGATCCAAACATTTCTCGCCTTCAATCCGGCGCCGTACATCCAGCAGTTCATCAGTAATCAGGTTGCCTATGCCCAGATCATCGGCACGTCGCTGCAGAACGCGGCCACCGACTTCGTTGCCGGTCTGCAGGGGCTGCCGGCCGCCTTCCAGTCGGCGGGACAGGCCCTTATGGCGGGTGACATCGGTGGCGCCGTGAGCGACATCGCGACCGGCGTCGGAAACCTGTTCATCACCGGCGTCGATGTCAGTAGCACCGGGGACCCCCTCATCCCACCCGGGCTCACCGCCACCGTCACCCCGGCGGGTTCGGTGGGAGCTCTGTTACCCATCCTCACCATCCCGGGGATGATGGCTCAGAACTTCACCAACCTGCTGCCCGCCGGCTCCATCCCGGCGCAGATCGCCCAGAACTTCACCAACGTCGTCAACACGGTGACCAACACGTCCATTACCGCAGACGCACTGATCAGCATCAGACTCCTTCCTCCGTCGGTGAACGTATCTCTCGCAGCGACGTTCGGTCTTCCGTTGACGCTCCTTGTCGATGCGTTGGGTGCGCCGGTCAACACGTTGATCGCGATCGACTCCAGCTTCACCAGCGTCAGTGACGCGGTGGGTACCGGAGACTGGGCCGGAGCGGCCGGGGCGATCATCGACGCACCCGCCGTCATCGCCGACGGCTTCCTCAACGGCACGACCACGCTCCCAATCGGTTTCGACATCAGTGGCTATCCCACCGTCATCAATCTCCCGTTGAGCGGAATTCTCGTTCCCAACACGGGTTACACCGCGTCGTTGAGCGGTCTGCCGATCGTCGGAACACTCACCGTTCCGGTCGCGGGCACGCCGCTCAGTGGCCTGGTCACCGGCTTGTACAACGCAGCCCAACTGCTCGCGACCCAGATCGCGTAGCGCGCCGCAGGGGTTACCCGGCCGACTTTTCCAGCACGTGCACGCCGCACGCCGACCCCAATCCGATGACGTGCGCCAGGCCCACCTTCGCGTTCGCGATCTGTCGGTCACCGGCCTCGCCGCGCAGGTGATGGCAGATCTCCCAGATGTTGGCGATGCCCGTGGCCGCGATGGGGTGGCCCTTGGACTGCAGCCCGCCGGACACGTTGACCGGCGTGGCGCCGTCGCGCCAGGTGGCGCCCGAGTTGAAAAAGTCTGCGGCGCCGCCCTCTTCGCACAACATCAGGTTGTCGTAGTGCACCAGCTCGGCGGTGGCGAAACAGTCGTGCAGCTCAACCAGGTCCAGATCGCCGGGCCCGATGCCGGCCTGCTCGTAAGCGGTCGCGGCGGCGTTGCGGGTGAGGGTGTTGACGTTCGGCAGAACCTGGCAGCCCTCTTCGTAGGGGTCGGTGGTCAGCACTGACGCCGACACCTTGACGGCGCGCCGGCGCTGTTCCTGCGACAGCGATTTCAACGTCTCGCCGTTGCACACAATCGCTGCCGCCGCGCCGTCGCAGTTGGCCGAGCACATCGGACGGGTATTGGGGTATGCGATCATCACATCGCCCATGATCTGCTCAAGGGTGAACCTCTTCTGGTACGCAGCAAGAGGATTGAGTGTGGAATGAGCGTGGTTCTTCTCGCTGATCCGGGCGAACAGCTCGAAGCTGGTGCCGCCGTACTTGTGCCCGTATTCGGTGCCGATCTGTGCGAATACTCCCGGCATGGCTTCGGTGCCGATCCGCCCGTCAACCGGTGCGACCGCGCCGTAACGCCCCTTCGGCTCCCAGACGTCGGCGTCGGACTTCTTCTTGCCGCCGCCTCCGAGCAGTCCTGCGCCCGAGAGCTTTTCGACGCCGACGGCCATACCGTACGCAACTTCTCCGGCCTTGACGGCCATGATCGCGGTGCGCAGTGCGGTGGCGCCGGTGGCGCATGCGTTCGCCACGTTGTACACCGGGATGCCGGTCTGGCCAATCTGCTTCTGCAGCTGCTGTCCGATGCCGGCATTGGCTGCCATCAGGTTGCCGGCGGCGATCACACCGATGTCCGCCATCGTCACCCCGGCGTCGGCGAGCGCACCCATCGCGGCCTCGGCAGCCAGGTCGACGGTGTCACGGTCGGGGTGCTTACCGAACTTGGTCATCCGGATGCCGAGGATCCAGACGTCGTCACTGGCGCTCATGATGCTCCTTTGCGGATCGCTCAGTCGGCGGGCTCGAAGCCGAAGCCGATGGCCTCGGTGCCGTGGGAGTCGGTGCCGATGGGGTAGGTCGTCAGTCGCACCTTCATCCCGTCCCGCACATGGTCGGGGTCTGGTTCGACGTTGACGAGATTCGCCCGGACCTGGGTGCCGTCGCAATCGACGACCGCAGCGACGAAGGGAGTGGGGATTCCCGGCGCGGCGAAGGTGACGATGGTGAACGTCCGCACGGTGCCCTCGGTGGCCACTGCAACGCCGGTGAAGTCCGTTGCAAAGCAGTTGGCACACGCGTTCCGGCGATCGAAGAACCTGGCGCCGCACTGTGCGCATTGGTGCGCAACGAGGTGCGGATCGCCGTCGTCGAGCACCAGGTAGTCGACCAAGGGGATCTGCCCGGGCATCGGAACCTCCGTCGCGTCGTCGGCTACTGAGAATCCTTGCACGGTTCCCACCAAAAACCAGTTGACCACCCCTCGGTCAGGTGCGATGGTGGACCGCTGCTTGCCCACCCTCGACCACGACAAGGCGATGACTCTTACCGATGACCAACTGACCGATCTGACCGCCGGCACCACCGGCGGCGGTGCCGCGCACCGCCGGGTGATCGATGACGTCGGTGCATGGCTGGACGGTCTGGACTACGGTGTGCGTCCCGCACTGCGTGCCCTTGGCGAGTTGCTCGTCGGTGTCGCCGAGCGCGAAAGTGCAGAGAACGCAGAACGATTCACCGCGCGCTGCCTGGGCGTGCCGGATTGCGGCTATCTCCTGGACGAGGAACGCGCACTCAACCCGGTGTCCCGGCTGACCACCGCTCTGGCATTGGCGGAGTGGATCGACGAACACGCCGACGCGTGCGAGGTCGGTCCCGGCGAGTACGCCTACCCGCCGAAGTGGACGCAAACCGAGATCGGTGACCAGCGCTACCGGCACCCGCTGTGCCTGCGCGTGCACTTCCCGGCCGGCTCGCTGTTGCCGGACGCCGGATGCGTCCTGCACATCGAGGCGCGGGACAGCATCATGCATTCTGCCGAAGTGAGCGCCTTCGTCACGCCGGACAACCAGGCGCACGCTCGCGCGGTGCTGGATCGTCTCGCCCGGCGCGCCAACGCGTTGAACCCGTACCGGGGACGTGCAGTGCGCGCCACCAACAACCAAGGGCTCAGCTTCACGGTGATCGAGCTGCCCTCGACGGTCAGTCGCGACACCGTGATCGTTCCCGACGAGGTGTGGACGGAGGTCGACCTGGGCGTCACAGCGGTGCGCGACCGGCACGAAGCCCTCCGGGCACACGGCCTGGGCGCACGGCGCGGGGTCCTGCTGTGCGGACCGCCCGGCACCGGCAAATCTGCGGTGAGCGCGGTGGTGGCCCGGGAGGTCGTGGGTGAGTTCACCGTCATCTACGTCGAGGCCAGGGCGGGGGAGGACTTGCTGACCGCCGTGGTGGAGGAGGCCCAGCGACTCGGCGGCCCAGTGCTCATCGTCCTCGAGGACGTCGACCTGTGGTGCCACAGCCGTGGGTCCGGTGACCGCGGTCTGTCGGAACTGTTGCAGGCCATGGACATCGAAAGCGACGCCCGCATCCTCACCCTGGCGTCCACCAACGACGCCGCCACGCTGGACAAGGCCGCAATCCGCACCGGGCGGTTCGATTCCGTCGTCGAAGTCGGACACCCGGACCGCGCCGATGCCGCGCGCATCCTGGCCGCCCTCATTCGCGACATCCCTGGAGGGCCTGACGTGGACACGGCGGCCGTGGTCTGTGCGCTACCCGAGAAGACCAGCGGGAGCGACATCCGCGAAGTCGTCCGACGGGCGGTCTTGTCCGGTGCTGACGGAAGGATCGGCACGGCGACACTGTTGGCCGAAATCGGCAACGGTCGTTACCGGGCCGTGGTGCCTGCGGGTCTCTATCTCTGAGCGTCTAACGGGTGCTTTCGTCGGCGATCTCGTCGTTGGACTGCCGGGCAGCGGGCGCGTCGGGATCTCCGTCCTGGTGTTCCAGGCGGTCTTCCTCCGCGCGCTGCCCGGGCGTCGTCTCGCGCGCGTCCTCGGGCACCGGCGCGTTTTCGTCTTGCTGCTGGGGATCCATCCCGTCGGGATCGCCGGTATCGCGGATTCCGAAACAAGGCTTAGCCGAAAGCCGACTCCGGGCCCTACGGTCAGAGCATGAACTTCGACGAGTACCGGACCTACGATGCCACGGGGCTGGCGAAACTGGTCGCCGACAAGGAGGTATCTGCTGCCGAGTTGCTCACGCTGGCCCGGGACCGGGCCGCGGCCGTCAACCCGCGGATCAACGCGATCGTGCGCGATGTTCCGGCCGCGCCTGCTGACCAGCTGCAAGGCCCGTTCGCCGGTGTTCCTTTCCTGATCAAGGACCTCGCCCAGGACTATGCCGGCCTGCCCAGCTCGCAAGGGTGTCGCGCGTTGATGTCGACGCCGATCGCCGAGCATTCGACCATCGTGCAGCGCTGGATAGACGCCGGGCTGGTCATTTTCGGCAAGACGAATCTCCCGGAGTTCGGTGCGAAAGGGATCACCGAATCGGAGGCGTGGGGCCCGGCGCGCAACCCGTGGGACCTCCAGCGAACGCCGGGGGGATCCTCGGGAGGGTCGGCCGCGGCCGTCGCGGCCGGGATCGTGCCGTGCGCCGGGGCAAACGACGGCGGCGGGTCCATCCGCATCCCGGCGGCGTGCTGCGGCCTGGTCGGCCTGAAGCCTGGGCGCGGCCTCACCCCGATGGGCCCGACGACCAGCGAATCCATGCACGGGGCGGCGGTGCAGGGTGTGGTGTCGCGAACGGTGCGTGACACCGCGGCGATGCTGGACGTCATCTGCGGAGGCGAGCCCTTCGGGCCCTACATTCCTGCCCTGCCCGACACACCGTTCGCGTCCGCGGTGGGCCAGGATCCGGGGAAGCTTCGGATCGGGGTACGGGTGCCGTCGGCGATCACGCCGAATCCGCACCGGGAGGCGTTCGCCGCCGTCGAGGCCACGGTCCAGACCCTCACCGCACTCGGACACCACGTCGAGGAACTGCCGCAGGCTCCCTACGACGACGCCGCGCTTGCCCGGGACTTCCTGCTCACCTGGTTCGTCCACCTTGCTTGGGACGTGGACGAGGCCAAGCGCCTGACCGGTGCCGGCAACGAGTCGTTCGAGCGCGACACGCTCATCATGGCGGCGGTCGGCCGCGCGACAGGCAGCGTCGACTACGTGGACGCCGTGGAAAGGCGTCACCAGCACACCCTGCGGCTGAGCGAATTCTTCGAGTCGTACGACCTGCTACTGACTCCGACGCTGGCGACCCCGCCGCCCAAGATCGGTGAGTTCGACCTGCCCGCGGTACTGCAACGCGCATCTGACGCGATGATCAAGACGCGCACCGCCGGTCTGCTGCGCCACACCAAGATCGTCGACGACCTGGTGGAGAAGAACCTGGGTTGGGTGCCCTACACCCAACTGGCCAACCTGACCGGTCGCCCGGCGATATCACTGCCGCTGCACTGGACTGCCGAGTCGCTGCCGCTCGGCGTCCAGTTCGTAGCACCACTGGGTGGCGAATCCCTGTTGATCCGACTGGCGGCGCAGTTGGAACAGGCGGCGCCATGGTCCGACCGGGTTGCGCCTGAATTCGGGTAGTCGCCAACGCATCGGGTATCAGCAATAATCTGCGTGTCCGGCCTCGGGGCAAGGGGATTGGCGGGCCGGCAAAACTCTGATATCGGTGGTGGCAATTAAGCGTCGACCTGGGATCTTCAACCGTTGGCAGCGGGCGGATCAGTTTGACTGGCTATCCGGCTACCTGGCGGCGCGCGGAATCAGCGGAACCACCCGGATGTTGATGGCCTCCATTTCCACCTCGCTGGTGTTGTGTCTGCTGGTGCTCCTGTACGGCTCCGACGGTCCGCGTGGCGCGATACCGGTCGCCATGACCTGGGCTGCAGTTGCCGGCGGGACAACGGGAGCGCTGCTGTGGGTGTGGCGGTGGCCGACCCGAGCTCAGTCGATTGCCTACGCCGTGACGTGCAACGTCGCGGTGGCATTGGCCTGTCTTGCGCATCCCAAGCCGCTGGCGGCGTTGATCGGGTGCATCGCCTTCGCCACCTTCGGTGCGTACATGGCGTTCTTCCACTCGACCGGATTCGTGCTGTACAACTTCGCGGTGGCCGCCGCCGTCGGCCTCTTCGAAGCCGGACGGCTCGCGCATCAGGGACATCCTTCGCTGGCCGTGGTCGATCTGTGGCTGGTGGTCGAGGTCAACATCGCCTTGCCGCTGGCCATCGCGGTCCTGGTCCGTGCCCTGGCGGGTGACCTGCTGCGTGCTGATCGTGACCCGCTGACCGGCCTGCTGAACCGGCGCGCCTTCGCGCACAACGCGCTGGGGATGATGCTGGCGCGCCGGGGAATCGATGCTCACCTGGTGGTACTGGTGGTCGACCTGGATAACTTCAAGGGTCTCAACGACAACCGCGGTCACGCCGCCGGCGACTACGCGCTGGTCCAGGTCGGGCAGACACTGCTGGCCGCCGCTGAGGAACAGGCGGTCGTTGCGCGAAGCGGCGGCGAGGAGTTCCTGCTGGCCGGCACGTCGGTGAGCTGCAACGCCGAGCAGCTGGCCAAGCAGATATGCCAGGCGATCGCCAACTCGACGGTGGGAGTCACGGCCAGCATCGGCACCGCCTGCGCCCGGCTTGATGAAACGACGCCTGGTGAGCACCAGACGCTCCTCATCGACCTCATAACCGCGTCCGACGCCGCGATGTACCAAGCCAAGAGGCAGGGTGGCAACGGATTCCACCACCATGAACTGTGTGGCAGCCGGCGTTGATCAGAGCCGCTCGGGGACCCGGATGCGCGCCAGGTCCTCGGCGATGACCAGGTCGCCGTCGAAGACCTCGGCCGCCTCGTCCCGGTGCTCCCGAGTGTCGGGATACCGCTGCGAGAAATGGGTCAGCACCAGTCGCCGCACTCCGCACTCGGCGGCAACCCGCGCCGCCTGCCGCGCCGTGAGGTGCCCGTAGCGAGCGGCCAGGTCCGAGTCCCGACTCAGAAAGGTCGCCTCGATCACCAGCAGGTCCACGCCGTCGGCGAGGGCATAGACCCCGTCGCACAGCCGGGTGTCCATGACGAAGGCGAACCGCTGGCCGGGCCTCGCCTCGCTGACCTCCGACAGATCGACCGTCCGTCCGCCCCAGTCGATAGAGCCGGCGGCGTGCAGTTCGCCCACTGCGGGGCCGTCGAGGCCGAAGCGCTTCAGCAGTTCGGGCACAAATCTGCGGCCATCCGGCTCGATGAGCCGATAGCCGATCGCATCGGCGGAATGCTCGAGTCGGCGCGCTTCCAGAACTCCGAAGTCTCCCGCCGCGATCGGCCCGTCGACGGCGACGGGTTGTGCGTAGATATCGGCACGGTCGTGAAAGATGCAGGCGTGGTGCAGCCGGCTGAAGTATTGCTGCCCGGAAGCCGGGAAGTAGGCGTGTACCCGATGCTGCGCGCCGTCCAGGGACAGGCGTTGGATGACGCCGGGGACACCGAGGCAGTGATCACCGTGAAAGTGGGTGACGCACAACCGCGTCACGCTGCTCATCGCCACTCCGGCCAGCAGCATCTGGCGCTGCGTGCCCTCGCCCGGGTCGAACAGCAGGCCCTCGCCGTCCCAGCGCAACAGGTAGCCGTTCTGGTTGCGGTACCGGGTGGGCGCCTGACTGGCGGTGCCCAGCACGATCAGTTCGCGGACCGACATGGCGCTACGCCGCCTGACTCATAGCGCCGCCGCCGCTCCGAGGGAGGTGGCGGTCAGTGTTGCGACGATGCTGTCCTCGTCGGTGTCGATGTCTCCGTGCAACCAGCCGATGATGAGCTCGGTCGTACCGGCGACCAGCGCGCGGGTGGCCAGCACCCGGTCGACTCCGGGCCTGGGATCTCCGCTGAAAGCGATTGCGCGGACCGCCATGTACTCACTGAAGTCCCGCACCGCGCGCTGCTGACGTTCGCGTAGGCGCGGGTAGGCCGGACACTCCATGTACAAGCGGGCGTCGGCGGGATCGGAGGCCAGCGTGTGCACCACCACGCGCACCGTACGCGCGACCCGCTCGGCGAGCGGGGCGGCGGCCAGCACCTCCTCCATCTGGGCGTACAGCCGCCCGAACAGCTCCTCGGCACACGCGTCGAGCAGGTCGTCCTTGGTGGCGAACTCGGTATAGAAATACCGCTTACTCAGATTCGCGCGCTGGGCGACCACATCGACGGTCAAGGGCGCCACGCCCGACTCCGCAATCAGGGCGCGGGCCGCTTCCACCAGACGCGCGCGGCGGCCCTGTGAACGCTGCTCGGAACTCAGTCCGCCATAGGTTCGGCCGCTCATAACGACATCTTGACCCATTATTCGACGCGGGCCTAATCTAGAACGATATCGTTCCACATTATTACGAGGTGCTGCCGTGGCCGCCGACACGTTCGCCCACCTGCAGACGCTGACGCCCCTGTTCACTGCACCTTGAGGAGACACGATGAGCACCCGGATCATGGATGAAGCCGCGCGGGTTCTGGCCGATCCCGAGGCCTACGCCGACGAGAA
Organism: Mycobacterium sp.; assembly: GCA_003987775.1. Classification (GTDB taxonomy): domain Bacteria; phylum Actinomycetota; class Actinomycetes; order Mycobacteriales; family Mycobacteriaceae; genus Mycobacterium. Next base: position 170,642 of record RXJD01000003.1, on the reverse strand, counting down.
GCGGCTGCACGGAACACTGGCCCACCTGCGGGCTCACGCCCCGGTGTCATGGGTCGACGTCGAGGGGTACCGGCCGTTCTGGGCGATCACCAAGCACGCCGACGTGATGGCCATCGAGCGCCAGAACGATCTCTTCACCAACCACCCGCGCCCGCTGCTGATGGTCACCGAACTCGAGGAGAAGTTGCTCGCGGACCAGGAGGCCGGCATCGGTCTGCGCACCCTGATCCACATGGACGACCCGCACCACCGCGACATGCGCAAGATCGGGGTCGACTGGTTTCGTCCAAAGGCCATGCGGGCGTTGAAGACCCGCTGTGACGAACTGGCGAAGCGCTACGTCGACCAGATGCTCGAGCGGGGTCCCGAACTGGACTTCGTCCAGGAGATCGCGGTGAATTACCCGCTGTATGTGATTCTCTCGCTGTTGGGTCTGCCCGAGTCGGACTTTCCGCGCATGCTCAAGCTCACCCAGGAGATGTTCGGTGGTGACGACAAAGAGTTGAGGCGCGGCGAGGTCAACACCGACGTCCTGGCGACGCTGCTGGACTTCTTCAACTATTTCTCTGCGTTGACGGCATCACGACGTGAGCATCCGACCGAGGACCTGGCGTCCGCGATCGCCAATGCCACCATCAACGGCGAGCCGCTGTCGGACATGGACACCATTTCCTACTACGTGATCGTGGCCAGTGCAGGTCACGACACCACGAGTGCCGCGATCTCCGGTGGACTTATGGCTCTCCTCGAGAATCCCGCCGAACTCAAGCGCCTGCAACAGGACATCGCACTGATGGGTACCGCCGTCGAGGAGATGATCCGTTGGGTGGTGCCGGTCAAGGAGTTCATGCGCACCGCTCAGGCCGACACCGAGGTGCGCGGCGTGCCGATCGCCAAGGGCGAATCCGTACTGCTGTCCTATGTTTCCGCCAACCGTGACGAAGAGGTGTTCAGCGACCCGTTCCGGTTCGATGTCGGGCGCGACCCCAACAAGCACCTCTCCTTCGGCCACGGCGTGCACTTCTGCCTGGGGGCCGCCCTGGCCCGGCTGGAGATGAACAGCTTTTTCTCCGAGCTGGTTCCGCGGATCAAATCCATTGAGATGGCTGATGATCCGCAACTGATCGCCACCACGTTCGTCGGCGGGCCCAAGCACCTTCCGATTCGGTATTCGCTGAGGTAACTCACCGCATGCCCAGGGCCTTGGCGGCTCGGTCCGCGGCCGCCGGCCCGGCGAGTTGGCGCAACAACAGCATCCCGTCGATGAGGGCGAGACTGGCCTCGGCCTCGGCCCGCCGTCGATGTGCGGTGCCGGTGAAAAACTTTGACAGCCAATCGATCCAGCCCTCGGTCAGCGGTGCGGCGAGGTCGTGGTAGGGCGCAACGCCGGCGGCGGCAAGACCGCAGACCTCGAAGTAGACCGCGAAGAGCGGGTCGAATTCGTCGCGGGCCAGGATCTTGAAGGCGGTCCGGACCAGTTGCCGATGGCCGTCAGCCGGTTCGACGAGCGCGCGCGCGAGCGTCTCCTGCAGCCTGTTGCCGACCTCGAGGAGCACGTCGGTGATGAGCGTGGTCTTGCTCGGAAAGTAGTAGACGATCACGCGGTCGCTGGTGCCGAGGTGTTTGGCCAGCGCGCCGAAGGTCAAAGAGCTGAGTCCTTCGGCCAACGCCATCGCGACGGCATCGTCGAGGATCTGTTCCCGCGTGAATTTATGTCCCATCGGGGCTTGATTGTAGTCGCGACTACAGGTTTAATCCGTTTGTAGTAACTACTACAAACGGAAGGCCGGCCTCCGATGACCGCATCCCTGAACAAAACTCAGCACCCCGCCGCTACCACGATGTCCGCCATACGAATGTTCGCCGGCGGAATCTCCTGGGCTGCACCAGCAGTCAGCTCACGGCTGTTCGGGCTCGGCAAACTGCCCGAGGGTGCCAGCGTCGGACTTGTCACCCGCCTGTTCGGCGTGCGCGATCTCGTTCTGGGCGCTGCCCTGCACTATCCGGAGCCTGCCGTGCACAAGGCAGCCCTGCAGGCCGGGCTCGTCTGTGACGCGGCCGACGTCGCGGCGTCCTTGATCGCCCTGCGGGCAGGAGCGCCGAAGACGACACTGCTGGGCGCCACTGCCGGCGCAGGACTGTTCCTCGTGCTGGGTGCGATGGCGCTGAAGGGTTGACCCGCCGCGTCCTGCGGGTCGACCCGCCGAGAGTGGATTCCGCGACAGAAGACCGGCGTGTCGCGTCGTGCATTTCACACCCGGCCGGAATACACCGCGGTCAGGTATCCCGATGCATCGCCCAAGGCGGCCAACTCGTCGTCTGGCACGCTGAATCCTTGTGCTGCATAGGCTTGTTCGGTGTTGCGGACTTGCGCCTGCCAGCCGTGTTCGGTGAGGTACGCCGCAGCCGTGCTGCGCTCGCCGGTGTAGAACAACTCGGCCAGGTTGATGTTGGAGCCGATCCGCCGTGAGCGCTCGGTCAGCTTCTGCGCCCAGTCCGACGGAATGCTGCTGAAATCCATGTGCTCCGTGGCGATCCGGCTGCCGGGCGCCGATAAGGCGGAAACGTTGTCGAACAAGCGATCCTGCGCCTCCGGCGGCAGGTAGACCAGCAGGCCCTCCGCGATCCAGGCCGTCGGCTGGCCGGTGTCGAATCCGGCATCGCGCAGGGCAGACGGCCAGTCGTCGCGCAGGTCGATCGGCACCGTGCGGCGCTGCGCGGCCGGTTCGGCGCCGAGGTCGGCCAGAGTGCGCGTTTTGAAGTCGATCACCTCGGGCTGGTCGATCTCGTAGGCGACGGTGCCGGCAGGCCACGGCAACCGGTAGGCGCGGGTATCCAGCCCAGATGCCAGGATCACCACCTGCCGGATCCCTGCCGCGGCGGCCTCGACGAAGAAGTCGTCGAAGAAGCGGGTGCGGACGGTGATCTGCTCGTTCATCGCCCGCCGGTTCAGGATCGGGTCGTCGACACCGTCGATCTCGCCGTCGATGAGCTTGATGAACGTATCGACGCCCACTGCTCGGACCAGCGGATCGGCCCAGGGGTCGTCAAGCAGGGCATGCGGGCCTGCCGAGGCGATGGCCCGCGACGCGGCGACCGCCGTGGCGGTGGCGCCCACACTTGAGGCCAGATTCCAGGTGTCGTTGTCTGTCCGGGCCATGGCCCACTCCTCCCCAGCGGACGTCACCGCTTAGTTAGCTCATATAAGTTCTTTCCTCCACCGTACGCTGGCGGTTGGAGCGACTCGAAAGGCAAAAGACATGGCGAGCAATCTGCTGTCCCGGCGTGATCTCGACTTCCTGCTGTTCGAGTGGCTCCGAGTCGAGGAGCTGCCGGCGCGGCAGCGCTTCGCGGAGCATTCGAAGGAGACGTTCTCGGCTCTGCTGGATCTCTGCGAGGATCTGGCGACCCGATATTTCGCGCCACACAACAAGAAGAACGACGCACACGAGCCGACCTTCGACGGCGAGCGGGTCAGCGTGATCCCCGAGGTGAAGGAAGCGCTGGAAGCCTTCGCCAAGGCCGATCTGCTGGCGATGAGTATGGACCAGGAGTTGGGCGGCTGGCAGTTGCCCACCGTGGTCGCCGGTGCGGGACTGGCGTGGTTTCACGCGGCGAACGTGGCGACGTCCGGGTACGTGTTGCTGAGCCTGGCCAACGCGAATCTCTTGTCCCACTACGGAACTGCCGAGCAGATCGAGAGGTTCGTCAAGCCGACGCTGGCCGGCCGGTTCACCGGCACCATGTGTCTTTCCGAGCCACAGGCTGGATCGTCGCTGGCCGACATCACCACCCGCGCCGAACCGCAGGACGACGGCAGTTATCGCCTGTTCGGTTCCAAGATGTGGATCTCCGGCGGCGATCACGAACTGTCGGAGAACATCGTGCATCTGGTGCTTGCCAAGATCGCCGGCGCACCCGCGGGCACCCGCGGGATCTCCTTGTTCATCGTCCCGAAGTTCCTGGTCGCCGACGACGGCACGATCGGCGAGCGCAACGATGTGGTGCTGGCCGGACTCAACCACAAGATGGGATACCGCGGAATCACCAATACCGCTTTGAATTTCGGGGAAGGCCGGCATCAACCCGGCGGGCGGCCCGGTGCGGTCGGTTACCTGGTGGGTGAGCCGCACCGCGGTCTCTCCTACATGTTCCACATGATGAATGAGGCGCGACTCGGCGTGGGGCTGGGAGCGATCGCGCTGGGATACACCGGCTACCTGAAGGCGCTCCAATATGCGCGTGAGCGGCCGCAGGGGCGCCCGGTCACCGCCAAAGACCCTGCCGCGCCACAGGTATCGATCATCGAGCACCCCGACGTCAAACGAATGTTGTTGGCGCAGAAGTCCTACGTCGAGGGTGCGCTGGCGCTGGCGCTGTACTGTGCGCGCCTGGTGGACATCCAGAGCAGCCCCGAGTCGCCCGCGGAGGCCGAGTCGGCGGGCATGCTGCTGGACATCTTGACTCCGGTGGCGAAGAGTTGGCCGTCGCAGTGGTGTCTGGAAGCGAACAATCTGGCGATCCAGGTGCACGGCGGGTACGGCTACACCCGTGAATACGACGTGGAGCAGCACTACCGCGACAACCGGCTGAACCCCATCCACGAGGGCACCCATGGGATCCAGAGCCTGGACCTGCTGGGCCGCAAGGTAACTCAACATGGCGGCGCCGGTCTCGTGGAGCTGACGAAAACCGTTGCCGGCACCGTTTCACGTGCGACCGCCCTCGCCGGCGAGCCCGCCGCGATGGCGAAACAACTCGACGAGGCCTGGCAGCGTCTGGTAACCGTCACCACGTCAATGTTCTCCGCGGGTGACGTCGATGCCGCGCTGGCCAACAGCGCGGTCTACCTCGAAGCCTTCGGCCACCTCGTCATCGCGTGGGCCTGGCTCGAGCAGCTGGTCGCCGCCCACGGCCGTTCCGGCGACTTCTACGAGGGCAAGCGGTTCGCCGCCCGCTACTTCTACACCTTCGAGTTACCGAGAACGGGGCCGCAACTCGACCTTCTGCAGAGCCTGGACCGCACCACGCTGGAGATGCGCGACAGCTGGTTCTGACAGCCCGCCTCCCGTGCCGCAGTGCGAACATTCGGAACTCGCCGACGATCGTACGCATAGACAACAGTCCGATTGGGTACGCGGCCCGGTGGACGGAAGAAGGGACCGCTGCACACGGTGGCCGGTCGCTGGGGGAGGAGCTTCTGATGCCGGAGGTCGCGCTTCATCACGAAGGCCACCCGAAATACCGCCGAATGGTCGGCTTCAATTGGTCGGTTGACGCGAAACTGGAGGCGGCAATCAAGCCGTTCACCCAACACGATCATCGTGCAGGACTGACGTAATGCTCGAGCAGGTGGTGGTGGTCGGTGCGGGCATCGCCGGGACACGGGCAGCGGAAACGTTGCGGCAGAACGGTTATGAGGGCGAGCTCACCATTGTGGGCAGTGAGCGCCACGCCCCATACCATCGGCCGCCGCTGTCCAAGAAGTTTCTCACCGGCAAGGTCCACCGGGCCGGCATCGACCTCGCCCCGCAATTCGAGGTCGACGCCCGGGTGCTGCGCGGAGCGTCGGCCGTGGGGCTGGACATGCCGGCGCGGACGGTTCGGTTACGCGACGAGGGCCAGGACTGGTCGCTGCGGTTCGACGGGCTCGTCATCGCCAGCGGCGCGGTCCCGCGCCAATGGCCGGGCGGCCGCGTTCCCGACGGGGTGATGCTGCTGCGCACGGTGGAGGACTGTCTGGCGATCCGGGAGCGGCTCGGCTCGCGTCCCCGGGTGGTGGTGGTCGGCGGCGGCTTCATCGGTGCCGAGGTCGCCGCGACCTGTCGGTCGGCGGGGCTCGACGTCGTGCTGATCGAAAAGGGCGTCAACCCGCTCGCCGCGGTCCTCGGGCAGGAGATCGCGCCCGGCTGGGCCACCCTGCATCGTGAGCACGGTGTCGACCTGCGGGTCGGTGTCGGCGTCGAGGAGATTGTCGGCAACGGACATGTCGAGGCCGTCCGGCTCACCGACGGCGCGCAAGTGTCCGCCGACCTCGTCATCGTCGGCCTGGGCGTGACGCCCGCGACCGATTGGCTGCAGGGCTCGGGATTGCGCGTGGATGACGGCGTGATTTGTGACGCCACCGGCCGGGCCCAGGGCGGTACCGACGTGGTCGCAGCCGGCGATGTCGCGCGCTGGTGGCATCCGCTGTACGAGCGGCACCTGCGGACCGAGCACTGGGAGGACGCCGGGCACCACGGGGCCGTCGCCGCGCGCACGTTGCTGGCCGGCCCCGACCGTGCACAGCCGTACGATGAGGTGCCTTACTTCTGGTCGGATCAGTATCACGTCAAGATTCAAATGCTCGGTGTGCCAACGGACTACGACGCGGTGCAACTCGTCGAAGGCGACCCGAACCGATGGGAGTTCGTGACGGCCTACGGGCGCGGCGGGCACACCATCGCGGTGCTGGGGACCATCCCCAACCGCGTGTACGCCTACCGCGACGCCATCAAGAATCGCGCCGAGTTTCCGCCGCGTCGACCGTCCTGAGCTCAGAGCCGGCTGAGCAGTTCGGCTTTCTTCGTGGCAAATTCCTCGTCGGAGAGGATGCCGCGCTGGTGCAGCCCGGCCAGCGACTCGATGGCTGCGACGACAGCCCCAGGGTCGTCGGCGTGATGCTGGGGGGCGGGCGCGGACGTCGGCGTCTCGGCCACCTGCTGCGCACCGAGCTCGGTCAGGCCGGACACGTCGAAGGTGCCCAGCTGGCTGGTGAAGCTCACCGACCCGTATCCGCCGCCCTGCTGTTGCTGCTGCACGCCGGTGATCTGGTGCTCGTCGGTGTCGAACACTTTCGTGACGCCGTTGATGTGAATCGCCAGCCGCCGGGTGGCCGGGAAGATGGCGTAGCGCACGTCGTTCTGCCCGCCGGACGAGGTGGGCACGCCGAGGTCGGCCGGCCACCAGTTGCCGGAGGTGAAGCCGCCCTGGAATTGGGTGGCCGTCGCCTGCGGCGCGGGTGTGCGGAACACGGTGGTCGAGGCCAGCAGCTGCGCCAACTCGCCGCACAGCGCATCGACGCGCGCCTTGAGCGCGTTGTCGAACATGTTGCCGACCATCGTCATGCCGCCGCGCATCCACTGCCCCGCGCCGCCGAGCTCGGGAATGGTGAACTGGGCCATGGTGCCGCCGCCGGCGTGAATGGCGAACAGCATGGCCAGCACCGCGTCGCGGGAAAGGCCATGGCGCTGGGCGATGTCGGAGATCGCGTTCTCGGCTTCGGGGGTGACCGTTGCCTGCATAATCGTGAATCTTTCGTTGTCGGTGCAATGGCGAGACTACCTACTGGTACCCCGCGGCACTGGTCGGCGAATCATGGCCAAAGATGATGGACGTGTCCAACGGCTTCGACGTGCGGGGACGGGTACTGCGGGACGGTGAGCTCGCGCCCTGGCTGGCGGAGAACAGCCTGGGAAACCGGTTCGGCCTGGCGGTGGCCGGCAGTGACGAGGGTCACCGGTCCGAAGCCGTCGCTCTGGCAATCGTTGCGGCCGACGGAGACGGCCGCTACCTCGACCTTGCCGCGCTGACCGACGACGACGCGGCTGCGTTGGGTTCGTGGCTCGCTGATCCGGGTCCGCCCAAGGCGGTGCACCGCGGCAAGTGGATCCGGCATGCGCTGAGGAACCGCGGCTGGACGCTGCGCGGCGTCACCTCCGATACCGCGCTGGCGGCTCATCTGCTGCATCCCGGGCGGCGGAGCCGCGAGCTCAACGATCTGTTGGTTCACCACATGCGCTGCGCGCTTCCTGACGAAACCGTTGGGCTGGAATCGGTTTCGCCATCCGCGCTGATCCTGCGGGCCTGCGCGGTACTCGATCTCGCGGACGTGCTCGACGAAGAGCTGGCCCGCATCGATTCCTCGTCGCTGATGGAGCGACTGGAGCTGCCGGTGCAGCGGACGCTGGCCGACCTGGAGGCTGTCGGCGTAGCCGTGGACCCGGCGCAATTCCCGGAAGGGCGCATTCACCCCACCTACCACCACACCAGGTCCGCTACCGGTGCGTTGTCGTCCTCCGATCCGAACCTGCGCGCAATCCGCACCCGGTTCGTGGCCGGCGACGGTCACTCCGGGCTGCTGACCGTCCGTTACGTGGCACTGGAGATGCGGCTGTTGGCCCACCTGTCCGGGGACCCCGGGCTGACCGGCGCTCAGGCCGCCCACGAGCTGCGGACGGTAGCTCACGCCCTTGCCTACGACTGGGGCGCCGGTGAGTTGGCGGCCACCCTGAGGGTCTCCACGAGGGACGCTAAAGAGCTTGTCCTGCAGTATCTTTCCGGTCCGCTGCGCGAGTCTCTGGCCGATTCGGTCGATGCCGCCCGGGACTCGGGGTATGCGGCGACACTGTCGGGCCGCCGCCGCTACCTGCCAGATCTGAACAGTCCCGACCTCGAGCTGCGTCAGGCCGCCGAGCGTGCGGTGTGCGTGACGGCGCTGCAGGGCGGGGTGGCCGACATCGTCAAAACGGCGATGATCAGCGTCGAGCAGGGTGTCACAGCCGCGGGACTGGACTCGCGGATGGTGGCACTACTCGATGATCAGTTGGTGTTCGAGGTGGCGGCCGATGAGCGTGATGCGGTGGAGTCGTTGGCCCGCGACCAGATGGTCTGCGCTTACGAACTGGCCGTGCCGCTGGCGGTATCGGTCGTAGCGTAACTCCCCTCACCTTCAACCTATACCGCACCGGGGGGCTTGCGGCAAGACCCGGGTGATACCGCAAAATCGCTGGGCTAAACCGAAATTCAGCGAAACGGGGGAGATGTGAGAACCGAACATGCGGTCGTCGTCGTCGGTGCCGGGCCCACCGGTTTGATGCTGTCGGCCGAATTGGCGCTGGCCGGAATCGATGTCGCCGTCGTCGAACGTCGCAGTGACCAGACCCTGGTCGGCGCACGCGCGGGGGGCCTGCATTCCCGAACCATCGAGATCCTCGACCAGCGCGGCGTTGCGGACCGCTTCATCGAGCAGGGTGAAGTGGCTCAACTGGCCGGGTTCTCGCAGATCCGGCTCGACATCAGCGACCTGCCCACCCGGCATCCTTACGGACTTGCGTTGTGGCAGAGCCGTATCGAGCAACTCCTGGCCGATTGGGTTGACGAGCTTGCGGTGCGCGTCTATCGCGGACGCGAGGTGAGAAGCGTCGTCCGGGGCGACGCAGGCATGCATATCGAGCTCGCGGACGGGGCCTTGGTGCGGGCCGAGTATCTGGTGGGTTGCGACGGTGGGCGCAGCCTGGTGCGTAAAGCGGCCGGTATCGGCTTCGAGGGTTGGGATCCGACCGCCAGCTACCTGCTCGCCGAAGCTGAAATCGGTTCTGACTCAGAACCGGACTGGGGCATCCGGCATGACGCGCTCGGCGTACATGCGCTCAGCAGGTCCGGTGACGGCGGGGCGGTCAGAGTCATGGTGACCGAGCGAAACCTGCGCGGCGTGGGCGAACCCGACGTGCGCGACTTGAGCCGGGCGATGATCGACGTCTACCAGACCGATTACGGGATACACAGTCCCGCTTGGATTTCCCGATTCACCGATGCGGCCCGACAGGCCACCGCCTACCGGAGGGGGCGCGTGCTCCTGGCGGGCGATGCCGCCCACGTACACCACCCCATCGGTGGCCAGGGCCTCAACACCGGGATGCAGGACGCGGTGAACCTGGGCTGGAAACTCGCCGCGGTGGTCAACCGGATGGCGCCCGACAGCCTGCTGGACACCTATCACGATGAACGGCACCCGGTCGCCGCACGCGTGCTGCGCAACGCGATGGCCCAGATGGCGCTGCTCCGCGCGGACGACCGCACCGATGCGCTGCGCGAAACCACCGCCGAACTGCTCGGTATGGCGGAGCCCCGGAGGCGCGTCGGTGCCATGATGTCCGGCCTGGACATCCGGTACGACCTCGGTGACGGACATCCGCTGCTGGGACGACGGATGCCCGATCTCGACCTGACGACGGCAGACGGGCCCGCCCGGGTCTACCGATTACTGCACAGAGCCCGGCCCGTGCTGCTCAACTTCGGAGACCACGGCGGGGTCGACATCACGGGGTGGGCCGACCGGGTGCGGGTGGTGGATGCGAAACATGCTGCGAATTGCGAGCTTCCGGTGCTTGGCGAGGTGACCCTTCCTGCCGCCGTCCTGATCCGGCCAGACGGGCATGTCGCGTGGGCCGCAGACGCCCCCTATCCCGGGCTCACGGACGCCCTGACCACCTGGTTCGGCGGGCAGGGGAATTGACGGACCGCGCCGATGCGTTAAAAAAGGTTATGGCTGAAAACGTTGAGCTGAGCCCCACTGATTGGGTACGCGAGCAGACCGAACGGATTCTCAGGCAGGGCACCACCGACGGGGTCGAGATTTTCGACAAGCCTGTCGTGCTGCTCACCATGACGGGCGCGAAATCCGGCAAGAAGCGCTACGTGCCGCTGATGCGCGTCGAGCACGACGGCCGCTATGCCATCGTCGCGTCGAAAGGCGGTGCGCCCGAACACCCGGCGTGGTACCACAACGTCAAGGCGAACCCGGCACTGACGGTGCAGGACGGCGAGAACGTCCACAATCTCACCGCGCGCGAACTCGAGGGCGCCGAGCGCGAGGAGTGGTGGCGGCGCGCCGTCGAGGCATACCCGCCGTACGCCGAGTACCAGACCAAGACGACCCGGCAGATCCCGGTCTTCGTCTTGGAATGAAGCCCCGCGTGATGTCCTGGGGCAAGTAAAGCGACGGTGCCGGTTTCGCGCCTCTCGGCAAGTGGTCGCTCGAAGCGACGGTTCTGGTGTGGTACCCGGGGGAAGTATCCGGCGCCGTCGGGATGAGCAACGACGTCGCATCCCCGGATATTCCGGTTGGTTCTGACGGCGGCACCTGTTCTAATAACCCCCATCGTCAGCGTCCGTCCACGAGGGATCCCACTGCCGCGGCTGCCCAAGGTGCCCGCGTTGGCTCCGGTCGGCCAGCTTCCGGAAGGGGTGGTCGTCGAGCTCCCCGGGCGGGGCAGCACCTACGTCCTGGACTCCGGACCCAGCGATGGACCGACCTACGTCCTGCTGCACTCGCTCGCCTGCACCGGCCTGATGACCTGGTACCCGGCGCTGGACGTGGTGCGCGAATTCGGGCGCGTGGTGATCTTCGACCAGCGGTGTCACGGTCAGGGGATTTCGCCGCCCCGGATGTTGTTCGAGGACTGCGCGGACGACGTCGCCGCCTTGGCCGACGTACTCGATATCCCCAGCTTCGTGCCGGTCGGTTACTCCATGGGCTCCCTGATCGCCCAGCTGGTGTGGCGGCGCCATCGGGAGCGGGTCGACGGGCTGGTGCTGTGCGCCGCGACCGCGGCCGTGAGCCGGGCCCGCTATGAGCGCGTCGCCACCGGTCTGTTCGCTGCCCTCATTGAAACGCTCACTCCCGCACCCCGCCCCGGCGGGCCGGCGGCGGCGGTGCCCACCGGGCTGTTCGCCGACTATCAGTGGGTGCTCAATCAAGCTCGCGCCACATCGCCGGGCGGCATCACCCGTGCCATCGCCGAAGTGGTCCGTTTCGACTCGACCACCTGGGTCGGCGATATCGATGTGCCGACTGCGATCGTGGTGACGATGAAGGACCGCGCCTTCGGTGTGCAGCGGCAGAAGTGGTTGGCCGAGCGCATCCCCGATGCCGAGATGATCCCGGTGGACGCCGGCCATGCCGGGTGCACACTGCAGCCGGCCGCGTTCGTCCCAGGGCTCGCCAAGGCCATCGAGTCGGTCCACGACCGGCTTCCCTCGCCCCGGCACGTCGCGCGGGCGGCCAGATAAGGGGGGCGGGCCGGTGAAGCGACTCAGCGGTTGGGATGTGCTGATGCTGGCCAGTGAGACGCCCAACGTGCACCAGCACACCCTGAAGGTGGCGGTCGTGGACACCACCGGGTTCGAGGGCAAGCCGACTTTCGACGCGTTCCGCGAGGTTTTCCGTGCCCGGCTGCCGGTGCTGGAGCCCATGCACTACCAGTTGGTGACGACCCCGTGGCACCTGCACCGCCCGGTCTGGCACGAAGAGGCGGACCTCGACCTGGACTATCACCTGCAGCGGGTGCAGGTGCCCGCCCCGGGTGGACGGCGCGAACTCGACGCGGTCATCGGCCAGGTCGCCAGTACGCCGCTGGACCGCGGACGCCCGCTGTGGCAGTTCTATTTCGCCGAGGGTCTCGCCGACCAGCGCGTCGCGGTGATCGGCAAGATCCACCACGTCCTGGCCGACGGCGTCGCCTCGGCGAACCTGATGGTACGGACCTTGCAGTGGTCCGACACCGGCTCAGCGCCCGAGGATGCCGGGGGCTGCTTCGCCGCTCCGAGAATGCGGGACGTGGTGCGTTTCGCGGCCCAGGACCACGTTGCCCGGATCCGGACGCTGCCGTCGGCGGTGCGTGACGGAGTCGTCGGCGCCTACCGGCTGCAGCGGCGCGCGCGGCAGCGACTGACGCACCCGGACCTGGCCGCCCGGTTCGATCCGCCGCCCACTTTCCTCAACCACAAGCTCGCGCCGGGACGGACCTTCGCCAGCGCTGTACTACCGCTGGCGGACGTCAAAACGGTCAGCAAGAAGCTCGAGGTGACCATCAACGACCTGGTGCTCACCGTGGCGGCGGGCGCGCTGCGCCGGGTGTTGCTGAACTACGACGAACCCACCAACCGGCCACTGATCGCGTCGATACCCACCGCCACCGACACCTCGCCGGACCGGATCGTGGGCAATGCGCTGGCCACCATGCTGGTCTCCTTGCCCGTGCACGTCCACGACCCGCTGGACCGGCTGAACCTCATCCGCACCTCCACGCGCATCGCCAAGGAAGACCACCAACTACTGGGACCGACGCTGGTGGGCCGCTGGCTGGAGTTCATCCCGCCCACTCTCACCCGCGCGACGTTCGGGTGGATGTCGCGTCGTGAGGCGCCCAACCAGTTGTTCAACCTGATCGTCTCCAACGTCCCGGGCCCGCGTGAGCGGGGCCGCATCGCCGGGGCCGTGGTCACCGATTTCTACTCCGTCGGGCCATTGGCCGCCGGGTCGGCCCTGAATATCACCGTCTGGAGTTACGTCGACCAGTTGAGCGTCTCGGTACTGGCCGACGACGCGACCTTCAAGGACACCCACGAGGTGACCGATGCGTTCGTCGCCGCCTTCAGCGAGTTGCGGCAGCGCGTGAATGGGGACATTCCGGCTGCGAACACGGGTTAGTAGACGCGGTGAAATCCGGGGTCGAAAAGCGTGGCCCCGGTTTACCGGCACAACCCTTCGGGTAATTCCGAAAGCGACCATTCGATTCGACAAGCGTTTGTCCGGTGGACCGAAACCGCTGGAAGAGGGACCGAAGATGAGTGCCAGGCACCTGCTGCGCGAGCCACGGGAAACAAATCTCTTGCGCGGCGCATTCGGGAAAGCCTGGAGCATTGTTTTCGGCTCGACAATTGTGGCCGCGGCATTGGCCGCCTTGTTGGTGAATGTGCTCACCTCGCCACACACGGCGCCGGCGGGTGCTCAGCAGCACATCACCCAGCAGGGAACGCTGGTGGCGGTGTCCGAAGGGTCGGTGACGGCTCGCGGCCGTGACGGCATCACCCGCACCTATCTGCTGACCCCGGAGACCGCCGTCATCACCAGGTTCGGTGGGCGGTTCGCGGTGAACGACGAAGTGGACATCATCGGGACCATCCAGAACGGAACCGCGCTGGCCACCGCAGTGGCCCATCGCGACGTCGGTCACGGAGACGGCCCGCCGATGGACTACGTCGCAGACCAACCGGTTGGCGGCGCACTGGGCACCAATTGAGTGCCGCCCTGGGCGAAGTGCTCGGTTGTCCGAAACGGATGGAGTTCGGGCCGTGTGGCGGCGTGCGCCCGGACGGTCAATGCGAAATGCGTTCCGGGGCCTGCACTTTCATCGACATCGTGCCGTGGTCGGGTCCGACGCCAGTCCCTCGTCGAGCGTCGGCGTCAGCGCCGTTGGTGCTGACCGATTTCAGCTGCACTCCCTTTGATCGTGACGACGTCGCGGCGACCGCGGCGGTATTGGCGTCCTCCTGCGATGCCGTCCTGGTGGGTGAACACCAGAACAGACCGGACTTTCCGCCCACACTGATGGGCTCGCTGCTGCTGGATGCGGGCGTCACTCCGTGGATCACGTTGTCGTGCCGGGACCGCAACCGCATCGTCCTCGAGCAGGAACTCCGTGGTCTGCGCACCATCGGAGTCGACACCGTGCTGTGTGTGACCGGCGACGGGCGCGGCTACGACGTTCGACCGGATGTCACACAGACCTTCGATCTGGACGGGCCGCGTCTGGTGTCGCTGGCGGCATCACTCGGCGCCGTCCCGGCGGTCCCCGAAACCCCCACGGCCCCGCCCGTTCACGCTCGGCCGGCCCGGCTGGTCGAGAAGCAGCGGGCGGGTGCCCGGCTTGCGGTGCTGAACCACGTACCGTTCCCCGACATGATCGCCGACTTCATGAAAATCGCTCGGAGCCAGGGTTTGTCGATACCGGTGATCGCGGCCGTCGCCGTCTTCACCGACACCGTGTCGGCAGCCGTGTTGGAAGGTCTACCCGGTCTCGAACTCGATCCGGCGGTGACGGAGCGCGTCCTGAGCTCGGCCGACCCGATCGCGGCCGGGATTTCGGCCGCGGTCAGCGAGGCTCGGTCACTGCTGACGATCGACGGGGTGGTGGGGGTGAACGTTTCGGGCCTGGCGTCGGCGTCGGGCACCCGTGTAGGTGCCGAGATCAAGGCCGAGGTAGGCCGGCTCATCCGGAAGGAGGTCTTGTGACCGACGCGATGCAGGCGGAATTCGACACGGTCGCCGAATGGACCGCGCAGGTCGCGGCCGACCTGGGCCCCGAGTATCACGTGCCGGCCGGCTGCCGGGGCAGCGGCAGCCCCAGCGCGCTGGATTGGCTTATCGAACGCATGGAACTCCGCAGCGGCACCATGTTTTTGGATTCCGGTGCCGGTATCGGCGGGCCGGTGGCATATGCGGCGCGGTCTCGGGAGTTGCGGCCGGTACTCGTCGAGCCGGAGGCGGGCGCATGCCGCGCTGCGCAGAGTCTGTTCGGCTATCCGGTGATACAAGGGGTGGGATCGAAACTACCGCTGGCGGACGCGAGTTGCGATGCGGCGTGGTCACTGGGAGTCCTGTGCACCGCAGCCGATCAGCTGGGATTGCTCACCGAACTGCACCGCACCGTTCGTCGCGGCGGACGGATCGGGTTGCTGGCGTTCGTGGCTCACCGGGACCTGCCCGACGATCAGCTGGAATCCAACAACTTCCCGGCGCCGGACCGGTTACGGCAACTTCTGGACGAGTCGGGGCTGCACATCGAGGAATCGCTGAGAACCGCTGAGCTGCCGCCGATTCCGGACGAGTGGAATGAGCGGCTGGACGTTGTGACCAACGAGTTGACCAAACGGCACGGGCACACCGAGGCCTGGCAACTGGCCGAGCGTCAGAGCTCACAGATCGGGCAATTGCTGGAAGACGGGACGCTGACCGGCGAGTTGCTGGTGCTGCGTCACGCGTGAGCCGGTGAAAGAGGCTACCGCTCAGCCATTTTCGTGCTGCTCGGCATCCCGGAACACCGTGGTAATCACAGCGACCCTCGGGTCGGCCCGTAATTCTTCGAACGTCTGCGGAAGCGGAAGCCGCCAGTTCGGGTATTCGTCGATGGTGCCGGGCAGGTTGGGCTGTCGCGTCTCGGCGAGCACGTCGTACGGGGAGATCAACTTCAATCTGCTCGGCGTCGCCGCGAGCAGTCGGTGCATCGCGGTGATGATCGTCGCCTCATCGGGCTCCGCTTGGTCGGCCGGCAGCAGGCGTTCGGATCGCAACAGCGCGAGCCACTCGGCGCGTTCTTTTGCCGCGGAGGCCTGCTCGGCGGGCACGTCGGTGAGCAGACCGAGCTCTGCACGCGCCCGCACGTGTTCGCCGCGCAGAAAACCAGCGGCCGTCGGCAGGTCATGCGTCGACAGACTGGCGGCCGCCCGCGCAGGCCACTTCGCCGGCGCCAGCAGCGGCTCATCGGCGACGGACTGATCACGGGTGAACCACGACACCGCGCAACCCAGCATTCCGTTGTCGGCCAGTGCCTCGGTGACCTCGGGTTCGACGGTGCCCAGGTCTTCGCCGACCACGGTGGCGTTGGCCCGGTGGGCTTCCAGTGCGAGCACCGCCAGCATCGTCTCCGCGTCGTAGTGCACGTACGTGCCGCGATCGGGGCCCTCGCCCGGCGGGATCCACCACAGCCGCCACAACCCGGCAACGTGGTCGATTCGCAGGCCGTCGGCGTGAACGAGCACGGCCCGCAACATGTCTCGCAGTGCGGCGTAGCCGGTCGCGGCCAGCCGGTCCGGGCGCCAGGGCGGCAACCCCCAGTCCTGGCCACGCGGGGTGAAGTTGTCCGGCGGCGCCCCGATGCTGACTCCGGTGGCCAGCACGTCGGCCAGGGCCCAGGCGTCCGCGCCGTCGGCATCCACGCCTACCGCGAGGTCGTGGAGCACCCCCAGCGCCATACCGGCCTCCCGCGCCGCGGTGCGCACCGCGATCAGCTGCTCGGCGCAGCGCTGCTGGACCCAGGCGTGAAACGCCAGCCGTGGGGCCAGCTCCCGGCGCGCCTGGGCGACGGCCGGCCCGCCGACATCCCGCAACGGTGCCGGCCACCGGCTCCAGCGACCGCCGTGCCGCTCGGCCAGCGCACAGTAGGTGGCCCAGTCGCGCAGTCCGGCGGAGCCGGAGTCCAACGGCGACGGCCGGCCCTCGGCCCGCCACAACAGTTCGAGCGCCGACCGCTTGGCCGCCCACACCAGATCGTGGTCGATCCGCGCGGTGGTCGGCGAGACGCGCAGGGCGTCTACCTCGGCCCGGGTGGCCGCGTCGGCACGGTGGTAGGCGTCGAGGTCCTCGATGCGCAGTGCCAGCGGATTGGCGAAACGCCGGCTGGACGGGGTGTAGGGCGACGGTTGCACCGGGTGGGTGGGGCCAGGCGCATGAAGCGGGTTGAGCAGCACCGCGCCGGCCCGGTGCTGGGCCGCGGTCCAATCGATGAACTCCCGCAGGTCCCCCAGGTCACCGATGCCCCAGGAGCGCGCCGAGCGCAGCGCATAGAGCTGCAGCATCCAGCCCCAGGTGGCGGGCGTCGGCGGCACCTGGGGCGGTGCCGCGACCACGGTGGCGTGTTGCCCGTCCCGGGTTTCCAGCCGGTACCAGCCCGCCGGCAGGTCGCCCGGAAACTCGTCGTGCACGTCGACGCGGGTGCCGTCCTCGGCTTCCAGCGTGACGGCGCCGGGCAGCGGCCGGGGGCGGCCGTCGACGCGTATGGCGACGGTGGGTGGCAGGACGCCCGCGCGGTCGGCCTCGGTCAGTCTGGCCAGTTCGCGACGCTGGTCAGCCTCGGTGCGGGCGTCGACGTCGAGCAGGCCGAGTACCCGGACCACCACGTCGGCGTCGACGTCGACGGGTTCGCGTCGTTCGTTGCGGTAGGAGGTCGCCACGCCGTGGGCGGCGGCCAACAGGCGCAAGGTGTCGGATGCTGGTGAGGGATCGGCCACAGCGCGGGGTATACCCGGGTCAAGGCTTCTCACACCAAAAGCGGTGTGCTGCTGTGATTTTTGGCTACGCGTCGAGTGCGCCGGCCGCTACCGCGGCGGCGTTGATCTTGGTCAGCACCTCGCGCAGATGCTCGAGTTCGGCGAGCTCGACCCCCAGGCGCTCGACCACAGCGGGCGGCACTTTCAGCGCCTGCCGGCGAAGATTGCGGCCCTGCGTGGTCAACGCGATGTGGGTGGTCCGCTCGTCGGCGGCGCTGCGGGTACGGGTGATCAGCCCCTGGGACTCGAGGCGTTTGAGCATCGGCGACAAGGTGGCCGAATCCATCTGCAACAGCGTGGCGATCTCTTTGACCGACAGGGGATTACCGCCGGACCCGCCTTTCGCGTTGTCCCAGAGCGCCAGCATCACCAGGTACTGCGGATGGGTCAGGCCCAGGGGTTCCAGCAGTGGCCGGTATACCGCGAGCACCGCCCTGTTGGTGATGGCCAGCGCGAAGCACACCTGACGCTCCAGTGACAGTGGGTCGAGTTCCGTACCGGCTTCCGTGCGCATGACGTCACTCCTTCGTCGCTGCTTGTCAGCGGCTGTCGGACCTAGAACGGGCTGCTGTTGTCCTGCCACTTCGCCTCTTCGGGACGCGGCCCGAAGCGACGGGCGTAGTCCTCGTGGATGTGCGCCTGCTTCTGGCGCTTGATGAGGTCGACCAGGCCCGGGTCCAGCCCATGCTGGGCCAGTCGGTGCCGTCGCCACACCTTGTTCAGCGCCAGCGCCATCAGCAGCACCCAGATGAAGATCGGCGCCGTCATCTCCGAGTGCACGTACAGTGACGCCGGTAGCAGCCAGAGGGGGGCCAGCACGAGTGCCGCGGGAATCGCCATCCGGATCAGGTGGCGGCGGATGGCGCCCGGGCCGGCGAGGTCGCGGGAAACCCAGTCCCGCATCGAGTCGGGCAAGCGGCGTCCGTAGCTGTAGCCGATGTACTGCCAGAGGTTCGGGCGAGCGTTAGCCATGGTCGCTCCTAGAGCAATTCGATTCGAGGCCGTAGCCGGCTTCGACAGCTCTCATCGTACCCTATTAGTTAGGGTCCTAACTATGTGGCTGTCGTCACGCCCGGCCGGGAGTTTCGCGACGTTCGATCCGCGCGCCCCGTCGTGGGATTCACACGCGGGTGACCGAGTTCAGGCCGCTACGAGTTTGACCGGCAGGTGATGGTGGCGGTGGATGATGTTGTTGACCGCCCAGGACGGTTGCCCGGCCACCTCGATCCGCTCCACCCGATCCAGCAGGGCGCGCAGGATGGCGGTGGTCTCCATGCGGGCAAGGCCCTGGCCTGCGCACGCGTGAGTCCCGTTGCCGAAACCGATCTGGCGTCCGGCGTCGCGCCGGATGTCGAAGGTGTCCGGGTCGTCCCACTCGTTCTCATCCCGGTTCGCCGAGGCGTACAGGATCAGCAACCGCGCGCCCCGGGGAATCGGCGTGCCGGCGATCTCGGTGTCATCGCGAACTTGGCGGGCGAAGGCGCGCAGCGGTGACTCGTAGCGGATTACCTCGTTGACCGCATTGGGGATCAGCGAGGGATCGTCTTTGAGCAGCCGCCACTGTTCGGGATGGGCGGCAAGCAGATAGATGGCATTGGAGATGGCGCTGATCGTCGTATCCAGGGAGGGGGCGATGTAGTCGACCATCAGCTTGGGGCATTCCGCGTGGGTGAGCTTGCCGTCGTCGGCGGCGCGGATCAGCTCGTGCGCCATGCTCCCCTCCAGTACGGACCGGTTGCGCACCACCCGCCGGGCGAACATCAGCATCTGCAGACTGCGTGGAATGGCTTTGACGGCCTGCCAATTGAGCGGCCCCAGGATGTCGAAGGTGGCCCCGCCCCAGGCGATGAGATTCTCCCGCTCGTCGCGTGGCCAGCCGACGAGGTCGGGGACGATCGCCAGTGGAAGCGCGGTGGCCAGCTCGGCGACCGCGTCGACGGCGCCCTGGCGCACCGCGGCTTCAACCACGGCGTCGGCCTGCGCGTCGATCGCTTCGGTGACCGAGCGCAGCGCCCTGGGAAGCAGGCGGTGGGCGAGCAGCTTGCGGCGCTGGTCGTGCTCGGCCCCGTCGCTGTTGAGGGTGGTGCCACGGGAGAGCCGATTGCTCAGCGGGTTCAGCGCGACACCGTTGCCGGAGATGAACAGGTCGTCATTGCGCAGCGTGGCCTTGCACTCCGCATAACGCGGTAGGGCGTACACGCGGTGCCGGCGCAGCCAGACCACGGATCCGGACCGGCGCAGGCGCCGGTAATGCGGGTAGGGGTTCAGCAAGGCTTCGGTCGAGTAGAGGTTCGCGCGATCGACCGCCACGCCGCGCCGAGCTGAACCCATGGGGAGGCCTCCTCGGGATGGTGCGTGGCAGGTTCTGACGAAATCGTCACATAAATGCGCGGCGTCAGTCAACACATTTTGACGAAATCGTCACCCGCGTGCCGAGGCGGCGGGCATAGGGTCGAACCGTGACCATCGCCTACGACGACGTCCTGCGCGAACAGATCCGGGCGCGGTTGGCCGGCCACGAACGCCGCACCGTCACCGACTCGGCGAAGCGGCATGCCGCCGTGGCGGTAGTGCTTGTCGACTCCCAGATCGGTGAAGACCGGGTGGACCCTGCCCCGCTGGACGAATGGCTGGACGGCCGTCCCCTGCCGGACGAACTGCTCGACGGTCACATGATCGACGTCGCCGGTGGGGCCGCATTTCTGTTGTGTCGCCGGGCTTCTCGGCTGCGGACTCATGCCGCCCAATGGGCGCTGCCCGGGGGCCGCCTGGATCCGGGTGAAACGGTGATCGAGGCCGCGCTGCGGGAATTGGACGAAGAGGTCGGCGTGCGGCTCCCGGAGTCGGCGGTGTTGGGTCTGCTCGACGACTACCCGACCCGGTCGGGATACGTCATCACGCCGGTCGTGATCTGGGGTGGCGGCCGACTGGATCTCCGGCCGGCGCCCGACGAAGTGCTGGCCGTCTACCGCGTGGGTTTGCACCAGCTGCAGCGCTCCGATTCACCGCGCTACATCAGCATCGAGGAAAGCCCCCGTCCGGTGGTGCAGATCCCGCTGGGCAACGACCTGATTCACGCGCCGACGGGTGCGGTGCTGTTGCAACTGCGGTGGCTGGGATTGGAAGGCCGCCACGATCCGGTCGACGAACTGGAGCAACCGACCTTCGCCTGGCGCTAGGGGCCACCCCAGGGGTCAGTTGCTGCCGCCGCAGCCCCCACCGCCGCAGCCGCTGCCGCCGCCGCAACCGCTGGACCCACCGCCGCAACCGCTCGACCCGCCGCTACAGCCGCTCGACCCGGCGCTACAGCCGCTCGAGCTGCAGCTGCTTCCCCCACCGCAACCGCTGGAGCCGCCGTCGGACCCCGATCCCGAGCCCCAGATGCCGTTGCGCGGCCTCCGCCTGCTGCCTGAAGCGGACCAACGTAGCAGGGATGCGAAGACCGCTACCAGGCCCGCGCCCAGCGCGATCAGCATCATGGCTGCGCTACTCATGCGCAAAGGCTACGCGAGGATCTCGGCGGTAATCCGCGCCAATTTTCGGCGCGCTTTACAGTGAGGACGTGTGGGTCCGACGGCGCAATCGCTATGGTCGGGCGCGTAACGCGGTGGCCGGGCTCGAACTCCCCGAGGCCGTGTTCAAGACGTGTCCGTGGCAGCCGCGAGAACTGGTGGAGACCGGTCTGCGACAGTGGCTGCGTTGTTGCGCCGCCGCACTCCCGGACAACCAGGTGATAGGCATGCCGTCGCGCGCCGTCGACGAGGCATGGCACGGGCTGATCCTGTGCACCGCACGGTATGCGGCTTTCTGCGACAAGGCCTATGGCACCTTTCTGCATCACCATCCTGACGGCGGCGCGCCTGCTGATGCCGGCCGTGACTCCGCGGCCGAGCAGCTGCGCAGGACGATCATCGCCTGGGAGCTGGTCGCCGACCCGGGCGAGCGGTGTGTGTTGTGGGATCTCGACGAACGGGTGGGTGTCGATCGGCCGTGGGGTGTCAGTGCCGATCGGGTCGCGGAGGTTCGCGCCGCGGTGGCCCGTGCGAGGGCCGGCACGAGGGTGATGTAGAAACGCGAGGTGGAAGGCATTACCGACGACCATGGCCCCGACGATGGTCAGGCGACGCAGCTGCCCTACTTCCAGCGTGACGGAAAGCGTTATATGCCAACCGAAATCGCGCGGGGAGGCTGGGGTCCATCGCTGAGCGGCCACGTCGTCGGCGGTCTGCTCGGTTGGGCGGCCGAGCGGTCGGTCGATGATCCGTACCTGCACCCTGCCCGCCTCACCGTTGATCTGCCGCGTCCGACCGCCCCCGAACCGGTCGAGGTGCACACCCGGGTACGGCAGGACCGCCGGCGACTGCGCCTCGTCGAAGCCGTCCTCGTCCAGAGCGGCAACACCGTTGCGCAAGCCAGCGCACTCTTTCTGCGCCGCGGCCCGCACCCCGACGGACCGGTGTGGTCGCAACCCGTAGACATGCCGCCCCTGCCGGCGCAGCACGGCGACGCCGCGTCGCTGTTCATCCGGACCTATGGCTGGGGGGCCGACATTCAGAATCCGGACCCCGATTGGCTTGACGAACCCGGGCGCAAGTTCACCTGGGTGCACGACACGCGTCCGCTGGTCGACACCGAACCGATGACCGCCTTCACCCGCGCCGCGATGGCGGGCGACATCACCGCCTCCATCGCCAACTGGGGACCCCGGGGGCTGCAGTTCATCAATGTCGACTACACCCTCACGCTCAGCAGGCTGCCCCAGGGTCCGCACCTCGGCCTGGCATCACTGACCCACTACAGCGACGACGGGGTGGCGACGGGTTCTGCCGTACTGGTCGACCGCACCGGCCCGATCGGCAACTGTGTATCGGTTGCCATCGCCCAGAACGGTTTTCGCGTGCCGCCGAAGAATTCCGTCGCGAATCAGGATCAGGCCGGGCCGTCGTTCTGACGGTGCGCATCACGCCTCAATCGCACTGTCCTGCCGATCCCAGCGGCCGCCGCCCCCACTGCCAGCGCCACGAAGATGCTCGTAGACTCCGGGCCCGGGCCGAGCACCGTCAGAAGGAGCGGAAGGGCGAATCCGAGATACGTGACCGAGTAGAAAACGCCGGTGAGCGTTCCCCGGATGCGTTGCGGTGCGGCGGCTTCCAGATCGATCAACCCCTCGCGCAGGCAGAGGCCCGACGCACAGCCGAGCAGCACCACCACCGCGACCCCCAACCCGAGCGGGATGTCGTCGGGGGTGGACGCGATGACGACGTAGCCGAGGGCTGCCAGCAGCGCACCGACCGTGCCGGTCTGCGGGCCCCAGTTCCGTGCCCGGGCGACCACCTGACTGATACCGCTGGCGCCGTTGGTGATCAGCGCCGCGGTCCCCGCGGCCAACGGCGCCGCAAGCCCGGTATGGACCCGGGTGGGGATGGTGACGAACGCCAGGGTGGCCGAGATGAACACCCACGGTGCCAGTGGCATCGCCCAACTCAACGCCCGCCGGGTGCTATGGCCGCCACTGCCGTCGGACTCGATCGGTACCGGCGCCGGCGTGCCGCCTCCGCGCAGGCTCACCGCCGCTATGGTCATCGCCAGCGCGATCAGGGTGGCGGCAATACCGAATGACACCGCAATGCCGGAGTGCCCGAGCGAGGCGATCAGTCCGGAAGCGAACGGTCCCAGAGCAAAGCCGGCGATCAGCACCGTGCCGGCCAATGCGGCACCCGCGGGCCCCTTCAGGTCGGACGCCCATGCCGTGCCGGAACTGACGGCCAGGCCTACCCCGAACCCGACGACAAGGCGTCCGGCCAGTAACGCCTCCGACTGCTGGGAGACGAGCATGGTGACCGTCCCGGCCAGCGCCGCGGCCGAGCCTGCCAACGCCACCGACGGACGGCCGAACGCGTCCGATGCCCGTCCGCCCAGAAGAAGGCCCGGCAGAAGTCCCAATGCGTAGATGCCGAACATGGTGTCGAGGGCGGCCACGGTGAGGTGTTGCCGGTCGCTGATGGCCGGGATGAGCGCAGCGAAGTGATTTGCCGCCCAGCCCATGGCGACCAGGACGGCCAGGACGCCGGCGAATAACGCCGTCCCGCCTCCCGATTCGAGATGCTTCGGTTTCCCGGTGGTCGGCAATTGCTCGGTGGTCGGCGGTTGCTGGTACGCCAGGGCGGTCGCCCCGTTCGGCCTCGTCACGGACTTCCCCTCCTCAACTGTCCACCGGTGCAACGACGATGCCGTCCGCCGCGATATTCCTGATCGAGACCCATGTCACTTCTCGCGGCGGCGTTTCCGTGCTAGACACCAGTACGTGGCAGAACCGGCAGTGCTCGTGGAGCGGGACCAGCACATCCTCACCATCACCCTCAACCGCCCCGAGAAGCGCAACGCCTTCAATCCGGAAGTGTTGTGCCGGCTCGCCGACGCCTGGGATCTCCTGGACGACGATCCGGACCTGCGGGTTGCCATCATGACCGGCGCGGCGGGCAACTTCTCGGCCGGCGCGGACCTGGATCGCCTGGTCGGCGCTCTGATCTCCGGTGAACCCGCGCAGAACGAGTACGAGGAGCGGGTGAGGTCCGATTTCTCGTTGATTTACAAGGGGTTTCTGAAGGATCACTACGTCAGGAAACCGATCATCGCTGCGGTCGAAGGCTACTGCTACGCCGGTGGGATGGAGATTCTGCAGGCGTTCGATATCCGGGTGGCCGCCGAGAACGCACAGCTGGCGATCAGCGAAGTGCAGCGCGGGCTGTTTCCGATGAGCGCCTCGACGATTCGGTTGCCGCGCCAGATCCCGTACACCGTCGCGATGGAGATGCTGATTGCCGGCACGCCGATCTCCGGGCAACGAGCCTACGAGGTGGGCCTGGTCGGGCACGTCACCGCTGCGGGTGGCGCGCTGGGCCGGGCTCGGGAGATTGCGCAGCAGGTGGCGGCGAACGGTCCGCTGGCCGTCCGCAACATCAAAGCCTCGGTGATCGAGAATCTGGAAAAGACAGAGGCCGAGGCATTTCCGCGCGAGCTCGAACTCGGCATGGCGGTGATGGCATCGGCCGACGCCAAGGAGGGGCCACGCGCGTTTCTGGAGAAGCGGCCCCCGAAGTTCACCGGGACCTGAGCGCGGCGCCGTCTCGACACACGAGCAGCAGGGCCGCAGTCAGTAACTGCCACAGGAAGATCGAATAGGCGCTGCCGCGTTCCCATACACCGACGGGCAGCGCCCGGCAATTGGCCACCAGCAGTGCAAGGCACAGAAATCCCAGCGCTGCAACAACTGTCGAGCCGAGGCGGTATCCCCGCAGCGAGGGCATGAGCAGTGTTGATCCGGCCACAATGGCGGCATTTCCGCCTGCCAGCGCCAGCGCAGCGCCGGCGATATGCATCAACCCGCTGGGCACCGTGCCCACCAG
The DNA here is from genome assembly GCA_003987775.1 of Mycobacterium sp. Lineage (GTDB taxonomy): Bacteria > Actinomycetota > Actinomycetes > Mycobacteriales > Mycobacteriaceae > Mycobacterium. The sequence continues at coordinate 145,587 of RXJD01000003.1, read as the reverse complement.
GATGTTGCCGACGGCGTTAGCGGCTACCAGGCCGACGAACAAGCGGCTGCGTCGATTCCGTGGAACACCGACCATGCACAGCGCTCCGAGCAGAAACATGCTGCCCTGCAGGCAGAATGCGACGTGCATCAACGGTGCCCGCGGACCGTGCCGGCCGAGATCGCTGATGTAGTTGTGCGCATAGCTGTAGGCAGGCAGATAGGCCGCAGCGGCAACGGCTTCCAGGATCAGATAGCCGGCGACGCCCACCACCCAGCAGGCCGCCCCGCCGGTGCGAGTGGTCACTCGTTGGGCTGCACGTGAATGTTTCTGGCGCCGACGACATTTCGTAGACCCGAACAATTGACGCAACCGATGCACCCGACGCAGTCGGTGCAGCGCACGCACGCGATGCACGCGACGCATCGGGTGCAGGCGACGCACCCCAGGCAGGCCACGCATTCCCGGACGGCAACGCAAATCACCGTGAGGAGGCTGGCGATCACGCCGACGCTGCCCGCGGTGGCCGCAGATCCCGCCACTGCGACACTGCCGGCGGTACCGACCGATCCCGCTACCGCAACGCTGCCCGCGGTGGTCGCCGATCCGGCAACCGCGACACTGCCGGCCACGGCCGCCGAGCCGGCGACCGCGACGCTCTCAATGGTGGCGATCGAGCCCACGACGGACCCGTTGTCAGATTCCACAGTCACCGGTGATTGCAAGGCAAGCATGGGCACATCATGTCAGGCGCGCGGTCGAATCAGAAGGCGCCGGCGCCGCACCGGTCACCGTCGTGTCGCTCCGCACCGGCTCGACGCCAGTCCTAGAATCCCAGGCAGACCCGGCAACCGGTGAGGAGTCACGTGGACCTGGAGCGCATCACTCACCCGCTGCGGCTGGCGCGGGGATCACACAACGCGGGTTCGGCCAAAGGCTGTGCCATGAATGTCATTTCGTATATCAACGGGGACGAGCAGATCACCGATTTCCCGGCCACCTCGGCGCGTCCGCTGGCCGCGTTCGTCCAGCTGTGCAACGACCAGCTCGCGGGACCCGACGGCTATTTGTCTCCGGAAGACGCTGTGCTCGCCCTCGATCTGGGCTGGCTGACGGTCGGTACCGCAGACGTGGACGAGACCGTCATCCGGCCGTGGGTGTCCAAGTTGCTGATCAGCCCGCCCTGGGGTGTGGTTCGCTACGCGGAAAGTGCTGCGGCCGAGGTTATTTCGGAAATAGCCGAACTGCACCGAACGCTGGCACCAGGTGAGATGCCTGACATTGCCAGCTGGGACCGGGCCGCGCGGGTGGCCCGGGAGATCAGCGCCACGATGGCTCCGGGCGCCGAGCGGTACGCCGTCCGCGCCGCGTATCAGTCGACCGCTCTCTCTGACACCGAGGCGTGGGACACGCTGGATGCCGTGACCGGTAACGCCCTGCGTGCCCATCGCTTGGCGAACCTGGAAAACGGCGCCAGCCGGATCGTGGAAACGACCCGCCACGCGATCCGGTCTTGGCGGCGGCTGGCCGGCCTCTCGGTCGTCGGCAACGTCCCCGCGTCGATCACCAAAGCACTGCAGCGCAACGGGGCGGCGGCGTAGCGGGGCCACACAGCGCGGCACTGCCCCGCCCGTCCCAGTACATACCGTAGGGGGTATGGTATACAGGAAAGGGTGAGAGGAGCCGACGAGATGCTTGACGACCCTAGCGGCCCGGCCGTGACCATCTGGTTCGATCCGGTGTGCCCCTACTCGTGGAACACCGCCCGCTGGCTGAAGGCCGTTGCCGACAAGACCGGCCTGGCCATCGAGTGGCGGCTGATGAGTCTGGCGGTCCTGAACAAGGGCAGAGACATGCCGCCCAAACAGCAGTCCCGGATGCGTGACTCCGAGCGGATTGGACGGCTGATGGCCGCCATCCGCGACCAGCACGGCAATGCGGGGCTGGCGAAGGCGTATTTCGCGTTCGCCGAGCGGTATCTCGACCAGTCCGAACCCGTCGACGACAAGCTCGTCGCACAGGTGCTGGATGCCGTGAAGTCCTGGGACGTCACCGCCGAGGTGCTGTCGGACCCGTCGTGGGACGAGCTCGTCCTGCGCAGCCATCAAGCCGGGCAGGAGGCGCTCGGCGAAACCGGGGGCAGCCCGATCACGCGCATCAACGGCCACGCTTTCTTCGGTCCGGTGCTGACCGCGCCGCCCGACCCGGGGGCGGTTGAATCGCTGTTCGATGCGGTGGCAGCATTGGCCGCAGTCCCGCAGTTCTCTCAGCTGCAACGACCGCGCGGCAGCTAAACCTCAGGGGGTTTCGGATGTGTCATGCGGTGAGATGCCGCGTCTGCGGCAAGATCACCTGGGCTGGTTGCGGTGCGCACGTGCAAGCGGTTCAGCGCACCGTGCCTGCCGATCAGTGGTGTGACGGACATGAGCCATCCGAACCCGCCCGCCCGCGGCCGGGCCTGTTCGGCAAGAGATGGTGAACGCGACCCGGTATAGGTGCTGACCCCGTACGCTCTGCTGCTCGGCACGCTGACCGCCCCGGCGCTCGTGGTTGCTCTCTCGCCGTTACCCGTGGCGCTGGTGCTGGTCGTGCTGGTGCACAGCGAGCGCCCGCGTTCGGCGAGCATCGCGTATCTGGCGGGCAGACTTTTGGCGCTGACCACCGTGACGGCGCTATTCGTTCGCGCCCCCCGATTCCTGGACGCGCTGCATGGTCCGGTCCCGCTGTGGGCCGACGGGGTGATGCTGGCACTGGGTGCGGCGATGATCGGCCTCGCAGGGTGGATCTGGGCGCGGCGCGGCGACGTCGGCGCGCCGGCGCCGTGGCAGAACCGGGTCGGCCGGCTGACGCCAGCAGTATCTGCCACCATCGGCACGCTGCCGACGATGGCCAACCCGAAGGTCCTTGCCGCCGGCGCGGCGGCGGGCGTGAAGATCGGCACACTCGACTTGACCGCCGCGGGAACGGCGGCAGCTGTCGTCTACTTCGCCGTTCTGGCAAGCGCGACCATCGCAGCACCCATTGCGGCGTATCTCCTTCTCGGGCCGCGGATCGACCCGCAGCTCGACCGGGTCAGGAGCTGGTTGCACCGTCGCCAACGCGCAGTGACGGCGTTGGCCTTGCTGGCCGCGGGTATCGCGGTGCTGGTGTACGGACTCGCGTGAGCCAGCTCAGCGGATGGCCAGCCCGGTCAGCGCCCGTGAAATCACCAGGCGCTGAATCTCGCTGGTGCCCTCGAAGATGGTGAAGATCTTCGCGTCGCGGTGCATGCGCTCGACCGGGTAGTCACGGGTGTACCCGTTGCCGCCCAGGATCTGGATGGCCTCATCGGTGACGTAGACCGCGGTCTCGCTCGCCACCAGCTTGGCCATCGAGCCTTCCGCCGCTTCGAAGTTCTGGTTGTTGCGTGCCATCCAGCCGGCCCGCCACACCAGCAAGCGAGCCGCGTCGATACGACTCTTCATGTCGGCCAGCTTGAACGCCACGGCCTGGAACTCACCGATCTTGCGGCCGAATTGCTCACGCTGGGCGGCGTATTCGAGGGCGTACTCATAGGCCGCGCGGGCCACGCCGACGGCCATCGCGCCTACGGTGGGCCGGGTGCGCTCGAACGTCTTCATCGCTGCCTGGCCACCCGCGGAGGCACCGGACTTCACGCGCGCGATCCGCGCTTCGAACTTCTCCCGGCCGCCGAGGATCGCGTCCTCGGGCAGCCGGACGTTGTCCAGCACCACCTCGGCGGTGTGCGATGCGCGGATGCCGTGCTTCTTGAATTTCTGGCCCTGCGCAAGGCCTTTGGTGTCCGGCCCGATGACGAAGCTGGCCTGACCGCGGGTGCCGAGTTCGGGATAGACCGAGGCGACAACGATATGCACGTTGGCGATGCCCCCGTTGGTGGCCCAGGTCTTGGTGCCGTTGAGGACCCACTCGCCGGCCGCCTCGTCGTAGCGGGCACGGGTGCGGATGCCACCCACGTCGGAACCCGCGTCGGGCTCCGAGGAGCAGAACGCGGCCAGCTTCGGTTCGTCGGCCGTGCCGAACATCTGCGGCAGCCATTGGCCGAGCTGCTCGGGAGTTCCGTTGCCCGCCAGCGCCGCTGCGGCCAGGCCGGTGCCCATGATCGACAGCGCAATGCCGGCGTCACCCCAGAACATCTCCTCGAACGTGGTGAGCATGCCCAGCCCGGATTCCTCGGCGGCCTGCTGCGCCATGAAGTCCGGGGAGTAGAGGCCCACTTTGGCGGCCTCCTGAATCACCGGCCAGGGCGTCTCCTCCCGCTCGTCCCACTCGGCTGCGGCCGGACGGATGACGTCGGCGGCAAACTTGTGCACCCAGTCACGCACCTCGATCACGTCGTCGCTGAGTTGCATGGAAAAGGTCATGGCGTTGCTCCTGTGTTTCGGGGTGTGCGGTAGTGGATGAGGACGCTGACGGTCTGGTTGACCCACGCCTCGAGATAGCGCTCTTCGTCGATGTTTCCGGGCAGCCGCCCGGTGAGTGCCTGCAGCGTCGCGGCATATGACAACGAGCCGATCGCCGTGGCCGCCATCGCGTCCGGATCGGGTATCTGGGTCCGGCCGGACCGATTGGAGGCGGCCAGTTCGTCGGCGAACCGTTGATAGGCGTTGTCGGTGATCACCTGCCAGGTCTTCTCGTCGAGATCGCCGAGTTCATCGGGCTCGCGCAGCATGACTTTGAGCAGGTCCTCGCTCTGCTTGAAATTGCTCCAGATCAGCTGACCCGCGGTTCGCACCGCGTCCTCGACGCTGGTCGGCTCGCCCGCGTCGAACTGCTCGCGCGCGGCGACGATGAGATCGATGCGGTGTGCCACCGCCGCCTCGAGCAGCTCGCGCTTGGAACCGAAGTGCTTGTACAGCGCGCCCGACCCGGGAGCCAGCCCGGCGGCCCGCTGAATGTCGGCCACCGATGTCGCCGCGTAACCCTTGGCGGCGAACAGCTTCAGCGCCTCGGCCAGCAGCCGATCACGTCCGCGGCTGGGCTCGGTGACCATGGTGAGAGAGTACTCACTCACCGGAGCTGGCGGCAAACCAGCAGGTGATCAGGTGATGACGAGATCGCCGGGGAGTTCATCGCTCAGCACGGCGCGGGCGAGCAATTCACCGAGCAATGGCCCGAACTTCATCAGATTGGCACCGACAAACGCCAGGACACGACCGCGCCGGGCGATGGTCCAGCCGTCGCCGCCATCGTCAAGCCACGCCGCGCGGGCCGTCACGCAATCCACCCTGCCCACCGGCGCCAACGACGGGAACAGCTTCCGCACCACTGCCGGGTCGGGGTCGTCCTGTCCGAAGGCCCAGTGGCCCGTGCTGCCGATCGGTAGCCCGTATCCTTCCGGCGCGGAAAGGCACGCCGCACCGGCGGCGGATCCGCCCTGGTAGGTGAAGCGGGTATGGGGGGAGAACTCGATGCCCAGCGGGCCGAACAGGTCCTGCGTCTGGACCCCCGCACAGATGAGCACGCGGTCGGCGGTCAGCACCGTTCCGTCTGTCAGCGTGATGGATCCGTCGTCGGCGACGGCCACGACATCGCCGCGCCGGAGTTCCACCCGGGCAGACAGGGCATCCAGTGCGCGGCGGATGCGCAGGCTACCGCCGTCGGGATCGAAAACACCTGTCTCCCAGGGTGCTTGCAGAAAGGGAATGCGTGCCCCGATCTGGTGGCGGTCGAGTTGGGCGAAGGGGGCGTCTGCCGCTGCCATCGCGGATGCGACGGCGTCGGCAGCACCGGCGGCAATGAACCCTTCCGAGCCCAGCAGGGTGCGGCCGAACTCGGATTCCCAACGCTGCCAACCGGACCGGGCCCGCTGGGCGAGGCGACACAACTGCGGGCTGCGGTGCGCGACACGAAAGATCCGCGCCAGGCCCGCGGACTGTTCGGCGAACGGCTCACCGCGTTCGAGGACGAGGCAGCGCTCACCGCGGCGCGCCAGTTCGTAGGCTGTCGCCAGTCCGCAGATGCCGGCGCCGATGACGACGAGCATGGTCAGAAGTAGAAGCCGGCGTAGGGGGCGTCCGGCACCGCGAACAGCCGGTCGGCGGCGGCGAGTGCACGGGGATCGTCGGCGCGGACCAGCCCGGCGACCGCCAGGCTCTGCCAGGTTGCACCACCCAGCAGGACGGTGCCGAGTCCTTCGATGCCGACGTGCAACTGGGGCCGCTCGTCCGTCGGCGCCGCTCCGTCGCCGGTGATGGAGAAGATAACCGAATTATTCTGCAGCACAGGGTCGGTGATGGAGACGGTCACGCTGTCATCCCCGGCATAGCTGCGTGCGGTGAGTGCCCCGGTTGCGTCGATGATGCGCAGCCAGGTCTCGTCGTGCACTGCCGTGACGTTCGCCGCTCGCCGGTCCAGGAGCAGCAGGGGCAGCGGATCGTCGACCGGCAACATCCAGAAGATCACGCGGTCAACCAGATCCAGGCCGAACAGGAAACGGAGCAGTCCGAGGTACGCGTCGGCGCTAGGTGCGAAGAAGTCCTCGACGACGATGGTGCGCTGGTCGCTGATGAACCATTTCTCGGTGTCGATCGGACGGTACCGGGCGAACCCGGATTCCGACCCCGGCGCTCCGTGCACGGCGACATAGTCTGGGCCGGGAGAGGATTCGCTGCGCAGCTTGCGTGCCTGCCACCACACCGCGGGCCGGTCGATGGTTCCCGGTCGGGTCGGTCGATGCTCGGAGTAGATGCGGGGCAGGGTTTCCCAGGCCGCTGCCGCGTCGAGCAGCCGCACCGGGCCGCCGGCGGCGACGTCCGGGCGCAGCGCCGCGCGCGCGGTCTGGACTTCGACGGTGTGCGCCGAACTGGCAACGCCGTAGCCGTAGCGCCCGTATATCGTCGCCTCCGACGCGCGCAGCGTCGCGACGACCTCCCCGCGATCGGCGCAGTCGCGCAGTTGATGGTGGACCAGGGCGCTGGCGAGGCCACGGCGGGTGAACGACGGAAGTACCCCGATGTGGGTCACCGCGGCGTGCCCGACAATCGCTCCACCGGGCAGCGTCAGCCGGCTGGTCACCGCGTCCGCCGTGCCCACCAGCTCACCGTCGACGAACGCCCCGATCAGGCGCCCGGGGTCGAGCAGTGCGGTGATCTGCCCCGGCGCCAGGCTCAGCTGCGGGAATCCGACCATGGCGGTGCGAAACACGTTGAGCGCTGCGAGTAGATCCTCTTCGCGGTCGAGCACCCGGATGTCGGAGTTCATCCAGCCATCATGCCGCCTCGGCGGTGAGTTCAGTCTGCGCTGAGGGCGCTGCCCACCTGAACTTCTCCGCCCGCAGCGCAGAGTGAACCTGTCCACCTCGCCAGCACGGACCGCCACGCGGTCAGGTTGGCCGAGGATCCGGCCCAGGCAATGTAGCCGTCGGGTCGTACCAGCACCGCTGGGCCGTCGTCGGTCCGCTGCGCCTGGATCAACTTGCCAGTGTCGAGCGGCGCAGCCGCACGCTCGCGGATGAACACGAATCCCGGTGAGCGCTGCAGCTCGGTGAGCCTGCCCCGCGTCAGCGGAATCGGCGTCGCACGGGTGCCTACCAGTGGGCTCTCGCCGTGGCGATGCCGGTAGCGCAACGTCGTCCCGGCGAAGCTCCCGGCCACCGCGTCGCGCACCCGTGGAACGCGAAGCAGTCTGGGCACCAGAAAGTTTCGCGCTGCGCGAGCCGGTCGCGGATGCAGTGTCACGCCGCGCGCCAACAGGCCGGACTGGAACAGTACCCGTTTCGCGATCGGATGGCGCTCGTCGTGATAGCTGTCGAGGACGGCGTCGCCGGCGCCGGCCAGCACGGCGTCGATCTTCCAGGCCAGGTTGGCGGCGTCCTGGATGCCGGTGTTCATGCCCTGGCCGCCCATCGGCGAATGCACGTGGGCGGCATCGCCGGCGAGGAACACCCGGCCGTGCCGGTAGCTCCTGACTTGCCGCTCGTCGCAATGGAATCGCGACTTCCACGCGACCTCGAGCACGTCGGGGTCGGCACCCATTGCCTGGGCCAGGATGCCGACGACCTCGTCGTCCGTCACCGGTTCGGTGTCGGGCACCTGGTGATTGCGGTCCCAGACCATCGCCCGGTACCAGGAGCCGTGGGCATCGCGGCGGCTGTAAGGGGCCAGGAATGCGAACATGTCTCGGGTGCTGCCGACCTTCAGCCCCTGACCCGCGGGTGGATGTGCGAGCTTGACGTCAGCCAGCACGATCGACGACAGAATGGTCTTGCCGGGGAAGTCCGCACCCACCAGCGTGCGGACGGTGCTGTGTGCCCCATCGGCCCCGATGAGATAGCTTGCCCGCCAACGCTCGTCGCCGTCGGTGGTCACGGTCACCCCGTCGGCGTCCTGATCGATGCCGGTGACGCCGACGCCGCGCCGGATGTCGGCCCCCTGCGCCGCGGCGTAATGACGCAGCGCCGCATCAACATTGGTTTGCGGTGTGACCATCACGAATTGATACGGCGACTCGAGGTGGGTGAGGTCTATTCGGGCGCCGCCGAAAATGGTGACGCCCGGTGCTTGGTGAGCGATGGCGAGGAGGTCGTCGGCCAGTCCGCGAGCATCCAGTACCTCGAGTGTGCGAGCCATCGTGGCGAATGCCCGGCTCGCCGGGTTGACGGCCGGCCGGCGTTCCAGCACGGTCACCGAACGGCCGGCCCGGGCCAGGTCGCCTGCGGCGGTCAGACCGGTCGGCCCGGCGCCGACCACGACCACGTCGACGTCATGCGTGGTCATCGCGCCAGTGCTTCCGGGTACCAGCGGCGGATGTCGTCCGGAGTGGACTGCGCTCCGCGATTGAAGACGAACCGGCAGCCCGGTTGAGTAATGTGCGCGGCGTTGACGATCGACTCGAACAGCATCGTGTTGCTCGCCACCAGGCGGACGCCGGCCCCGATCAGGACCGCGTCGTACCGGTTGGCTTCCAGCCACCGGCGGGCCTTCGCGGCGCCGGCTTCGCCGAAGTCGATCAGGCAGTTGTCGACGTGGTAGCCGGCGCCGCGCAGGGCGGCGACGTTGTCGTCGTTGGCCGCTCGCAGTCGCTCCCTGGTCAGTCCGGGAAATTGCGCGAAGTCCGGTGAGGAGTAGTCGATCACGTCGGGGTCGAGTCCGATCTGGATGGCTGCGACGGCCATGGCGGCGACCTCCCATCTTGAGTTCAACAACTGTTGAAATCAACGCTAGACCCGCCGGTCGGGTCGTGTCAACAGTCGTTGAATACAATGCTCTGATGCCCCCGAAGGTGCGCGACGGCGAGACCACCCGCGCGACGATCCTGGCGACCGCGCGCTCGCAGTTCGGCGACCATGGATTCGAGCGCACAACCATCCGGTCGGTCGCTTCCGCGGCCGGGGTGGATCCGGCGCTCGTTATGCACTACTTCGGCAGCAAAGCTGAATTATTCGCTGCCGCTTCACGATTCGATGTGACGTTCCCCGACCTCTCCGGCGTGGCGCCGGACCGGATCGCCGAGGTGCTGCTGCCGCTGTTCGTCTCGGTGTGGGGGCCGGAGGGTCCCTTTCTGCCGCTGCTGCGGGCCGCCGCGACCAACAAGGCGGCGGCGGCCGCCATGTTGGAGGTGTTCGTCGACCGCGTGGCGCCGGCGCTGGCCACGGCCGTCCCGGACCGCGCCGCTGAGCGGGCCGCGTTGGTGGGTGCCCAGGTACTGGGCCTGGCGACGGCCCGCTACATCCTGTGCATCCCGGCGCTCGCGGAGATGGACGACGCGCAGCTCATCGAATGGCTGCGCCCGGTGCTCGCGCACTACCTGACCGGTTCCGTTACGCAGGCCTGATATCGAAGTGCTCCGGTTCCGGTGCGGCCAGCATGGAGGTCAACGTCGCGCGGTCCCACGGCCACAGGTCGATGGCATTGCCCTCGGTGAGGTACCAGGAGTTGCAGCCGGTGTTCCACACGGTGGGCTTCATCGCCTCCGCCACGGCGGCATTGAACTCGTCGGTTGCTTCCTCGGTCACTTCGATCGAGGACGCCGCGCCGTCGCGCAACATCTCCAGGAACCGCGCGATGTAGTGGGCGGTGCGCTCCGCCGAATACTGCAGGGAGATGGATCCGGTGGGGGAGTTCGGGCCGAGGACGGTGAACAGATTGGGAAAGCCGGGAATCGCGGTCATCCGATAGGCCCGCGGCCCGGCGGCCCAGGCCTTGTCGATGGTCAGGCCGTCACGCCCGGTGATCTCCATGGGACGCATGTAGTTGTGCGCCTGGAAACCGGTGGCCAGCACGATGACCTCGGCGCCCCGGTGCCGGCCGTCCGCGGTCTGGATTCCGGTCGGGGTCACCGCGGTGATCCGCTCTGTCACCAGCTCGGCGTTGGCGGATTGAATTGCGCGGTAATAGCTTCCGGAGACGACCTGGCGTTTGCACAGCGGCTGGTAGTCCGGGGTCAGCTTACGGCGCAACTCTTCGTCGCGCACCTGCACTCGGAGGCACAACCGCGCATAGCGCTGCACCGCGCGCCGCCGCCACGTCGGACGGGTGGTGACGTCGGCCAGAATTCCGGACGCCCACAGCAGCGTTCGATACATCCGGTTGTGCCCACGGGGAAAACGTCTCAGTGCGGCACCGATAAACGTGCTCTGGCGCAACGACATCGGTGCCCAGAGAACCCACTGTGGCGACCGCACGTAGTGGGCGATCGATGCGGCATCCGGCTGTAGTGCGGAGATGACCTGTACGCCGGTGGATCCCGTGCCGATCACCGCGACGTCTTTCCCGGCGGTGTCGACAGCGTCGTCCCAGCGGGCGGTGTGCAGCACCGGCCCGGGAAACTCGTCGAGTCCGGGGATGTCCGGGACCGCTGGGTGATGCAGCACCCCGGTGGCGCAGACGACCACGTCGGCGTCGATCTCCGCGCCGTCGGCGGTCACCAGCGTCCAGCTGGCGCTGCCTTCATCCCATTGCGCGGCAATGACTTCGGTGTTCAGCCGGATCCGGTCACCCAGCCCGAGCTGCTCGACCACGCCGCGGTGATATTGCTGTATGTCGGCGCCCTCGGCCCAGATGTGCGACCAGTCCGGTTTCGGCGCCCAGCCGAACTGGTAGAGCTGCGAGGGTACGTCGCAGCGCAGCCCCGGGTAGCGGTTCCAGTGCCACACGCCGCCGACGTCGGATGCCTTCTCCAGCACGGTGACATCGGAGAACCCCCGCTCGGTGAAGACGTGGAGTGCAGTGATCCCGGCGAGACCCGCGCCGATGATCACCACGCGTGGCTCTCGCGTCATGCATCGACCTCGCTGGCCGCCAAAGCCTTTCGGACGGTCGTCGGTGCGGTGGTCATCGCGGCCTCGAAGGCCGCCGGGCGCCGGGAGCGGTTCATGAAGTTCGCGCCCAGGCCGGCCAGATCGGTCACGGTCGGCACGATCGGTATCACCCGCTGGCCCCGGGCACGTACGGCGGCGATCTCCTGCCACAACCCCGCCGACATCGGCCGCCGCAGCAGCCGGTCCTCGAGCACGCCGCCGATTCCCGGCACGCGCTCCCCGGTCGCTGACGCCATCGGCGCGATGACGTAGATGATGTCGGCGTTTTCGGGCTCGACGAGATCCACCGATGCCGTCGAGGCCGCCCCGCCGTCCACATAGGTCTGGTCTCCGATGGTCACCGGTGGCATCCAGCCGGGGATCGCCCAGGATGCTCGAAGGGCTTCCCCAACAGTGGCTTTCGGTGATCCGGGGGCACCGAAGGCGACACGCCGGCCGCGTTGCACGTCGTAGGCGACCATCCGCGCGCCCGGGTGTGCCAACCATCCGTCGGGCGCTTGGAATCCGTCAGCCAACCGCTGCAGCCAGCCGGCGTCACCGCGGCCAGTCGGCGCCACCCCAGCCAGCGCGGCCAGGCCGGACTGGGAGCGCAGCAGAGCCGGATTGAGCAGCCGGGGCCGCGGTAACGGGGGCAGGCCGGGCGGTGTGTCGTGCAGGTGGCGGCGCAACCGCTCGTCGGTCGCCTGCCCGCGTTGCATGGCGACCAGGTCGGCGACCGAGGCGCCGCCGCCGAGCATGGTGACGATCTCGGCGCCGGCCGAGGTCCCCTGCAGGACGTCAGCCCCGGCGGGGTCGCTTCCGGTCTGTTCGGCCAGCGCATGCAGGGCAGCGACGATCCACGCGCCCCCGATCGTGCCGCCGCAGCCAATGACCAGCGCCGTTTTCGGGGCTTTGTCGGTCACGCGTCTCCTCGTATGCCGGGCTGACCTACGCCCGCGCCGGCAACCTGCGTTCGATGATCGTCAGCGCACGCTCGGCCCAACTGATGTTTTCCTGCTCGAAAGATATGCCACGCAGCAGGGTGAGGTACGGACCGACCCGCTCGGCTGCGGCCACGAACTCGTCTTCGGTGCGTCCGGCCAGTAGCCGCGTCCGCAACCGCTCGTAGCGTTCGAGTTTGGCCCTGGCCCACTGCAGGCGCTCGGCGATGGAGTCGCGAACGGCCCGGGTATCACCGGCGTCGGCGGCGGCGACTTTGATCATCAGGTCGTCGCGCATCATGGATGGCTTGGGCGCTCGGGCGGTGAGCTGCGTAATCGCCTCGCGTCCCGCGTCGGTGAGCGAGAACATCCGCTTGTTGGGCCGGCGCTCCTGGTGAACGAGTCGCGCCTGGATCAGGCCCTGCTCGGCCAATCGGTCGAGTTCGCGATACAGCTGCTGCGGCGTGGCCATCCAGAAGTTGGCGACCGACGCATCGAACTCTTTGGCCAGGTCGTATCCCGAGTACTCACGCTCGAGAAGGGCGGTCAGCACCGCGTCACGCAGCGACATCCGGCGATCATACAACGATGCACCTATTCAACAAAGTGATTATTTGCCTATGGACATACGACGGGCCAGGATCTAGCGTCGATCTCGTCTACTCAAAAAATTGACTATCTTGCGAGGTTTTGATGCACCCCTTCCGTAAAGCCGTCGAGGCGCACGACGTGGAAGCCGTCGAGGCGATGCTGGCCGACGACGTGGTGTTCACCAGTCCGATCGTGTTCAAGCCGTACGCCGGTAAACCGATGACCAGGGCGCTGCTGCGCGGGGTGTTGCGGGTGTTCGAGGACTTCCGGTACGTCCGGGAGATCCACGACGAGGACGGCCGCGACCACGCGTTCGTGTTCGAGGCGATGGCGGGCGGCAAACAGGTCACCGGCTGCGACTTCCTGCACTTCAACGAGGACGGTCTGATCGACGACTTCATGGTGATGGTGCGGCCGTTGTCCGCAGCCATGGCCCTGCAGGAGGCGATGGGCGCACAGTTCGACCGCATCCGCGAAGAGGCGCTCGAGTTCGCCGGTAAGCAGGGCAGCTGACCATGCGAATCGGATTGGGGATCAACTACGCCGGCGGCTTCAAGGAAGTGGCCGCCGAAGTGGCCGACCTGGAGCGGGCGGGGTTGGACATTGTCTTTGTGCCCGAGGCGTACTCGTTCGACGCGGTGAGCGCACTGGGGTATCTGGCGGCCAGTACCGACCGGGTGGAACTGGCGTCGGGCATCCTGCAGCTCTACACCCGCACCCCCACGCTCACGGCGATGACCGCTGCCGGACTCGACTATGTGTCCGACGGGCGCTTCACGCTCGGGCTGGGCGCTTCGGGACCGCAGGTGATCGAGGGCTTTCACGGTGTGCCCTATGACGCACCGATCGGGCGCACCCGCGAGGTCATCGAGATCTGCCGCCAGGTGTGGCGTCGCGAGACGCTGAAATACCAGGGGAAGCACTACACCATCCCGTTGCCCCCGGAGCAGGGTACCGGCCTGGGCAAACCGCTGAAGCTCATCAATCACCCTGTCCGGGAACGGATTCCGGTGCTGATCGCTGCGCTGGGCCCGAAGAATGTCGAGCTGGCCGCCGAGCTGGCCGAGGGCTGGCAGCCGATCTTCTATCTACCCGAGAAGGCGCAGGACGTGTGGGGCGACGCCCTGGCCACCGGAAAGGCCAGGCGTGACCCCGCGCTCGGCGAGCTCGAGGTGTACGCCGGCCCGACCCTCGCCATCGGTGAAAACGTCGAGCCGCTCAGAGAATTCGTCAAACCACATCTGGCTCTCTACATCGGCGGCATGGGGGCCAAAGGCAAGAACTTCTATCACACGCTGGCCACCAAGTACGGCTACGGGCCGCAGGCCGACCGTATTCAGGAGCTGTACCTGTCCGGCGACAAGGAAGGAGCCGCCAAGGTGGTTCCCGACGAACTGGTGCGCGACGTCAACCTGATCGGGACCAAGGAGTTCGTCAGGGAACGCGTCGCGGCGTTCCGTGAGGCGGGGGTGACGACGCTGAACGTCGCGCCGATCGCGGGCACGGCGGCCGAGCGGGTCAAGCTGATCGAAGAGTTGCGCGGGCTGGTCGACTGAACCCGGCTTATGACGCCGGACGCCGGCGGGAAGAGCGGGGAGTGACTCCGGTCATCGAGGTCATCGCCTCGGCGAACCGGGGATAGACGATGGCGGGTCCGATCCACCGCGCCAGGAAGCGCTGCAGTTCGGCACCCCGGCGCGGGGGTTGTCCGCGGTCGACGAGAAACGAATGCAATATCCGCAGGCAGAATTCGGAGAGTTCGTCCAGCGCGGCGTCGTCGAAACCGTTTGCCTCCCAGTCGACGTCGTACCGGTGCAACATCGACCGGCTGAACGCCACCGCGGTTTCGGACGAGATCGACGGAACCGCGCCTCCCTGTTGGCGTTTGGTGAGGATCAGCCGGATGCGGTCGTCAGCGGCCAGGTTCTCGATCGTAAAAGCCAGGCCCTCCACCACGGCCCCGACCGGATCGGTCTGACCGCGCACATGATCGGCCAGCCGCTCCAGGAACCCGTCGCCGGATCGCATGGCGGTGGCCAGCAACAGCGCCTCGGTCCCCGGGAAGTAGCGGTAGACGGTCTGGCGCGTCACACCCAGCGCGCGCGCCACGTCGGCGATGCGCATGGCCGACCCGCGCTCGGCGACGATCGCCTCAGCCGCGTCCAGGATGCGGGCGATCGCCTCCTCGTCGGAAGCGGGCGTATTTCCGGCCCAACCGTGACTGCGCGCCACTACCGGCTCCTCCGTGCCGCTGACATGACGCGATCATATCGGGGGCAAAGCGCGGTCCGTCCGCGTCATGGCTGTGTGGCGCCGATCGAATACCAGCGTGCGGCACTTTTCGGCTCTGTCGCGTAACGGTCGAACCACCGTCTGGCGAACGCGGGGATCTTTTCGTGCGTGGGGTCGTGGCCGGGACCCTGCGAACGCAGCAAGCCGACCAGCATCGCCGCGAGCTCGCGTTTGGGGACACCGGCATACGTGGCCTGTCCGGGACCCGTCAGCGCTCGGGCGGCACGCAGTGAGGCGTAGAAAGCCCTGGGCGACAGTCCTTCAGGGATCAGCTGACCAAAGGCCCCGCCGTCTGCTTCCGGCACCTGTTCGCGAAATCCGCGCGTGATGATCTTCAGGATCTCGTCGATGTGCCGCGCCACGCCGGCGATGGTCTTGAGTCGGTAGGGATAGCTGTCATGGACGGCGTCGTAGACCCTCAGCGCCGAACTGCGATGCTCGATCTCCTCCACGAAGTGCCAGAGAAACAGTGAGGCCACCCGTTCATCGCCGGGGCGGAAGAGTTTGTCCTCGTGATCGAGAAACACTTTGAAGTACGGAGTGAACGTCGCCTCGATGGCCGCGACGTATCCCAGTCGCCAGGCCAGTGGTTTGGTTGCCGTCAGGTGGTCGAATGACGCGACGACTTGGTCCATCGTCTCGTGCAGTCCGGGCCAGCGACGGACGAGGGCGCGATAGTGGCTCAGGTGCGCGGCCGAATGCTGAGCCTCTTGGCGCAGATAGGCGTTGGCCTCCTCGGCGACTTCGGGATCCCGCATCAGGGGGATGGCCTCACGAGTAGCCTCGACGATGAACTTCTCGAAACCCGGTGCAAAGAATGTGATTACGTTGCACTGCATGCCGAATGCGGGGCGCTCGGGCTGCCAGTTGAAGGGGATGTCGGAGCCCGCGAAGTCGAAGCGGACTCGTCGCACTTGGATGTCAGTCGCCACGCGCCCGCCTTCTCATTCGGTCCCCCGGTGTGACTTGTTTTTGACGCTAGCGGCAACCCAGCGCTCTGGCAATACGTTCCCAGATAAATGTATGGTGATGTGATGGGTTACTCGACCGTGAGCGGCACTTCCGGGGCCGTTGCGTCGGATCCCGATGCGCTGCTCGGCCTGCCATTCGACGATTCGGACGATGTCATTCGGGACGCCGTCAGCCAGGCCAGTGTTCCCGCACTGTTGATGTCCATGGTCCACATGACCGGCGACATCAGCCTTCTCGACGAACTGCCGCGGCCGTACGCCCTCATCGCGATGGACCTGCAGGGCGCGATGAGCGAGCCCGACAAGGAGGCCGTGCGACAGCGGGCCTTCGACGTGATCCGGGACTACCGCGACCGAGGTTGCCCGCCGCCACATATTCCCGATCCCGAACAGATGCGGGTCATGTTCGATGTGATCTCCGCGGGCACGGTGACCGAGGAGCACGTCGACTATGTGGCAGCCGACCTGCGGTTCACCGACGCCGACCAGAACGGGCCCCTGCTCAGGTCGTCGCCGCAGCAGCGCGCGGCGTTCCCCGTCGTCGTCATCGGCTGTGGTGAGGCCGGGCTGTTGGCCGGCATCAAGCTGAAAGCCGCGGGCATTCCCTTCACGATCATCGAGAAGCAAGCAGGAGTCGGCGGGACGTGGTTGGTGAATCGCTACCCGGGCTGCCGGGTGGACATCGCCAATCAGTACTACGCCTACTCGTTCGAGCCGACGGACCACTGGACTCATTACTACTCAGAGCAACCGGAGATCCTGCAGTACCTCAACGACGTGGCGACCCGGCACGACATCGCCCCGCACGTGCGGTTCAACACCACAGTGACCGCCGCAACGTGGGACGAGGAATCGGCAACGTGGCGGGTGGTCGTGCAGGACGCCGACGGGCAGGCGGAGACGCTGAGCGCACGGGCGCTGATCTGCGCGGTCGGTCAATTCAGCAACTCGGTGATTCCAGACATCAAGGGAGCCAATACGTTCCGCGGACCGTCGTTCCACACGGCGGACTGGCCTGAGGACGTCGACCTGACGGACAAGCGGGTAGCGGTTATCGGTGCGGGCGCCAGCGGGTTTCAATTGGTGCCCGCCATCGCCGACATCACCCAGCAGGTCGACGTCTATCAGCGCACCCCGCAGTGGATGGCCCCCAACCCGACGTACCACGACGCCGTACCCGACGCAGCGAGATGGGCGATCCGTCACCTGCCCTACTACGGCCGGTGGCTGCGGTTCGTGTCGTGGTGGCCACTGGCCGACGCGCTCGACGAGCAGGTGCGGATCGATCCGGACTGGGACAACGGCGGGCTGTCGTGCAACGCGTCCAACCACGCCATCCGGGAGATGTTCATCGCGTGGATGCGGGTCTTCTGCCGGGACGAGGAATTGCTGGCCAAGGTCACCCCGAAGTATCCGCCGATGGGCAAACGAACGTTGCAGGACAACGGAACCTGGCTGCGGACTCTGCAACGCGCCGATGTTCAACTCATCACCGACGGGATCGCCGAGATCACCGAAGACGGGGTGACCACCGTCGACGGCGTGCAGCGGCGGGCGGACGTGCTGGTGTGGGCAACCGGTTTCGACGTCAACCATCAACTCGGACCCATCGACATCCGCGGGCTGTACGGACTCGACCTCAACACCGCCTGGGGCGACTCCGCCTATGCGTATCTGGGAATCACGGTGCCCGGTTTCCCGAACTTCTTCTGCATGTACGGGCCCGGCACCAACGGGGTCAACGGTGCCAGCATCATCTACAACTCCGAATGTCAGATGCGCTGCATCATGGGGTGTATCGACATGGTGCTCGCGGGCGGTTTCGGCTCGGTCATGCCACGGGCGGAGGTGTGTGCGGACTACAACCGGCGCAACCAGGAGCGGCTGAAAACCATGGTGTACAGCCATCCCGCAGTGAGCAGCAGTTACTACAAGAATGCCGCGGGCGCGTTGCCGACGCTCTACGGCTTCCGCATCTTCGACTACTGGAGATGGACCAGCCGCCCGAACGTCGGCGATTACGAACTGCGGCCTTGAGTTTCAGTCCACCGCGACAGGCGACTTGCGGCCCCTCGAGGGGACCGCGTTTGCAACGGACGCTCCGAGAAAGCGTTCGACGATGGCGCGTTCGGC
Organism: Mycobacterium sp.; assembly: GCA_003987775.1. GTDB lineage: Bacteria > Actinomycetota > Actinomycetes > Mycobacteriales > Mycobacteriaceae > Mycobacterium. The sequence continues at coordinate 127,423 of RXJD01000003.1, read as the reverse complement.
AGCAGACCCGTCGAGCGGCCAGCACCACAGAGCCAGGAAGACGCGGATAAGCCATTGCGCTGCCATGGGGTCAAGGTCGTTCTCCCCGAGCATTTCAGCGGCGAAGCCGATGACGACAGGCGATTTGGTCAGCCATTCACTACCGGGCCCCAGGTTCATCGACTGCATGACGTGAACCAGGGGGTCGGCACGCATGCATTGCAGGGCAACGATGGTCGCGGTGACGACCCGCCCCGGGCCGGTGAGGTCCTTGATGGCCAGGCGCACCGTCTCGAGTATGCGGTTGGCGTGGATGCGGACGACGGCTTCCCGGATGGCCGTTTTACCGCCGGCGCGCCGATAGATCGTTGCGGGCGAACAGTGCACGCGCTCGGCCAGGGCCTCAATGGTGAAGGCCTCGTAGCCGATGGTGGAGATCAGGTCGGCGGCGCCGGCGTAAATGCGATCGGCGGCTTCTTCATGGCGATTGCGATCCAACAACCAATCGTGGTGTGGCATGTCGGCCTCTTCCGGACATGGTGAAAAATCTTCCGCTGATTTTCGCACGTTGAGACGAATAGCCCCGACCGTCTCATCGTAGACAGCTGGTCGTGACCCGTAACCGACTCGATCGGCGCCGGCTGAGCTACAGCCGGCTCCTCAACTTCCTCGCCGACTATTGACCCCGCGGTGAAACGGCATTCAGCCTGAACCCTGTGACTTCCCCGGCCGATCCGGTTGATTTCTTCGGCGCCGAAACGCTGCAGGACCCCTACCCGATGTACGACCGGATGCGCGCACAATCCCCGGTGCACCGCATCGGCGACTCCGAGTTCTATGCCGTGTTCGGCTGGGATGCGCTGATCGACGCCGTCAATCGGGTCGAGGACTTCTCTTCTAATCTCACCGCGACCATGGTCTATCAGCAGGACGGAACGGTCACCCCGTTCCAGATGATCGAGGCCGGTAGTCCCGACCACGCGCTGGCCACCGCGGACGATCCGGCACACGCCGTGCACCGAAAAATATTGCTGCCGCACCTTTCTGCCAAGCGCGTCCGCATCATCGAGCAGTTCGCCGCGCAAACCGCGGAACGCCTGTGGGACGAGGCGCTGCGCGACGGGCGGATTGAGTGGATGACCGCGATGGCGAACCGGCTGCCGATGATGGTCGTCGCCAAGCTGCTCGGTCTGCCGGCTGCCGACGTGGAGAAGTTGATCCGGCTCGGCTTCGCTACCACAACGCTGCTCGACGGCGTCGTGACGCAGGTCCAACTGGAATCGGCCGGCGCGGCGGCCTTCGAACTTGCCGGCTACGTTCTTGAAAACTTCGAAAAACCCAGCAACACTCTGGATTTCGGCCTTATTCAAGACATGGCAGCACGGTATGCCGCCGGTGAGGTGAACCAGGCCGTGGCGATGGGCATCATGCTCACGCTGTTCAGCGCCGCGGGCGAATCGACCGCCTCTCTATTGGGGAGCGCCACCTGGATCCTCGCCGACCGGCCCGAGATCCAGCAGCGGGTGCGTGAGCGTCCCGAGTTGTTGAACGTGTTCATCGAAGAGACGCTGCGCTATGAGCCACCATTTCGAGGTCACTACCGACACGTGTGGCGCGACACGACCCTGGGTGGCGTCGCGCTTCCGAAGAACTCCCATTTGCTATTGCTGTGGGGGGCGGCCAATCGGGATCCGCAACATTTCGACGCGCCGAACGATTTTCGCCTGGACCGCAGCGGCGCCCGAGGGCATGTCGCCTTCGGCAAAGGCCCGCACTTCTGCATTGGTGCGGCGCTCGCCCGACTGGAGGCTCAGATCGTGCTCCGAATGCTGCTGGAGCGCACCTCCTGGATCGACGCGGCGGACGTCGGCGAGTGGTTGCCCAGCATCCTGGTGCGACGTCTCGACCGCCTGGAATTGGCGGTGCGGTAACTCCCGTCCCGAAGCCGAAACGCGCACAGTTGCTCTGTGGCGCGACCGAGCGCTTCCGCCCGCACTACTGTTGTGACCATGGGACTCACCCGACTTTTCCTGGAATGGCCCGTCGTCCGGCAGCTGCGCTCGGGAGACGGGCTCGGCCGTGGCCCCGCGGTGACCTCCAAACACACTCGCGCCATCACCCCGCGCACCACCACCGCAGACCGGGTGGTGCAGAGCGTCTGTCCCTACTGCGCGGTGGGCTGCGGGCAGAAGGTTTACGTCAAGGACGAGAAGGTCGTGCAGATCGAGGGCGACCCCGATTCGCCGATATCGCGTGGCCGGTTATGCCCCAAAGGCTCGGCCAGCGAGCAACTCGTCAACAACCCGGGCCGGCAGGTCAAGGTTCTCTACCGGGCACCCCGCGCCACTGACTGGGAGCCGCTGGAGCTTGACCGGGCCATCGACATGGTGGCCGACCGGTTCGTCGAGGCCCGCCGGCACGCCTGGCAGGACATCGACAAGCACGGTCACCCGCTGCGGCGCACCATGAAGATCGCCGCGCTCGGCGGTGCCACGCTGGACAACGAAGAGAACTACGTCATCAAGAAGCTCTTCACCGCCGCGGGCGCCATCCAGATCGAGAACCAAGCCCGTATTTGACACTCCGCCACGGTTCCCGGTCTGGGAACCTCCTTCGGGCGCGGCGGCGCCACCCAATCACTGCAAGACATGGCCAATGCGGACTGCATTGTCATCCAGGGCTCCAACATGGCCGAGTGCCACCCGGTCGGGTTCCAGTGGGTGGAAGAGGCTAAGGCGCGCGGCGCCAAGCTGATTCACGTCGATCCGCGCTTTACCCGCACCTCGGCGGTGTCCAACAAGCACATTCCGATCCGGGCCGGCTCCGACGTGGTGCTGCTGGGCGCGTTGATCAATTACGTGATCGCCAACGACCTCTGGTTCAAGGAGTACGTGCTGGCCTACACCAACGCGGCCACCCTGATCAACGAAAACTATCGGGACAGTGAGGATCTGGGCGGGCTGTTCTCCGGCTTCGACCCGGAGACCGGTCAGTACGACACCACCACTTGGGCCTACGCGGGCCAGGAGGACGAGCCCGACCCGGAACATGGGGCCAGCGCCGCCGCCCGCGCCGCCGGAGACGCGCACGGCAGCGGCGGTCCGCCGTTGCCGCATGCCCGCGTGCAACGGGACGAGACGCTGCAGCACCCGCGTTCGGTGTTCCAGATCGTGAAGCGGCACTACGCGCGCTACACGCCGGAGATGGTGCGCGACGTCTGCGGCATCAGTGTCGAGGACTTCGACTACCTGGCCCGCGCCGTCACCGAGAACTCCGGCCGCGAGCGCACCACCTGCTTCGCTTACGCCGTGGGCTGGACCCAGCACACGCTCGGAGCCCAATTCATTCGCACCGCAACGATTCTGCAGCTGTTGCTGGGCAACGTCGGACGCCCGGGCGGTGGCATCATGGCGCTGCGGGGCCACGCCACCATCCAGGGCTCCACCGACATCCCCACGCTGTTCAACCTGCTGCCCGGTTACCTGTCGATGCCGAAGGCCGGCGTGCACGACACCTTCGGTGAGTACATCGACGCGGTCGGACCGAAGAACCAGAAGGGTTTCTGGGCCGACGCGGACGCCTACCTGATCAGCCTGCTCAAGGCGTGGTGGGGTGAGGCGGCCCGCGAGGACAACGACTGGGCGTTCGACTACCTGCCGCGGTTGTCCGGTCCGCACGGCACGTACCAGACGGTGATGTCCATGCTCGAGGACGAGGTCGACGGCTACTTCCTGCTCGGGCAGAACCCGGCGGTCGGCTCGGCACACGGCCGCATGCAGCGGATGGGCATGTCGCACCTGAAGTGGCTGGTGGTCCGCGATCTCAACATGATCGAGTCGGCCACCTTCTGGAAGGACGGGCCCGAGATCGCCTCCGGTGAGCTCAAAACCGAAGAGATCGACACCGAGGTGTTCTTCTTCCCGGCAGCCACCCACGTCGAGAAGGCCGGCTCTTTCACCCAGACGCAACGGTTGGTGCAGTGGCGGCATCAGGCGGTCCAGCCTCCCGGTGACTGCCAGAGCGAGCTGCAGTTCTTCATCGAACTGGGCAAGCGCATCAGGCAACGCCTGGCCGGGTCGACGGACGAGCGCGATCGGCCGCTGTTGGACTTGACCTGGGACTATCCCACCGACGAGCACGGCGAACCGGACGCCACCGCGGTGCTGGCCGAGATCAGTGGCCGCTACCTGACCGGACCGAAGGCGGGTCAGCCGGTGGCGGGTTACACCGAGCTGGGTGCCGACGGATCGACGTCCTGCGGATGCTGGATCTATTCGGGGGTGTACGCCGAGGGGGTCAACCAGGCCGCCCGCCGGGCACCCCAAGGTGGCCCGAGCCCGAGCCAGTCAGAATGGGGCTGGGCGTGGCCGGCCGACCGCCGCATCCTGTACAACCGCGCCTCGGCCGATCCGGACGGCAACCCGTGGAGCGAGCGCAAGCGCTACATCTGGTGGGACGCCCAGCAGCAACGCTGGGTCGGGAACGATGTGCCGGACTTCCCCGTCGACCGCGACCCGCATGCGCGGCCGGCTCCGGACGTCGGCGGACCGGACGCGCTGGCCGGTGACGACCCGTTCATCATGCAGGCCGACGGCAAGGCCTGGCTGTTCGCACCCAAAGGTCTCGTGGACGGCCCGCTGCCCACTCACTACGAGCCGCAGGAATCGCCGGTGGCTAACGCGCTGTACCCGCAGCAGCAGAACCCGTCGCGAATCATGTTCCCGCGCAAAGACAATCTGTGGGCGCCGAGTGCAGGTGACCCGGGCGGGGACGTGTATCCCTACGTGTTCACCACCTACCGGCTCACCGAGCACCACACCGCGGGCGGGATGAGCCGCTGGCTGCCCTACCTGGCCGAGCTGCAGCCGGAGATGTTCTGCGAAGTGTCACCGGAGCTGGCCGCCGAACGCGGCCTGCAGCCCTACGGCTGGGCGACGATCGTGTCGCCGAGGGCGGCGATCGAGGCCAAGGTGCTCGTCACGGAACGGATGCGGCCGCTGGTGATCGGCGGGCACACGATCCACCAGATCGGTCTGCCCTATCACTGGGGCGTGGGCTCTGATGCCGTGGTGAGCGGCGACGCCGCCAACGATCTGCTCGGGGTGGCCCTGGACCCGAACGTGCAGATCCAGGAGTCCAAAGCAGGCTCGTGCGACATCCGCCCGGGCCGTCGCCCTCAGGGTGAGGCGCTGCTGCGCCTGATCGAGGAATATCAGTCGCGTGCGGGGGTAACCGTCGAGACGGACAATATCCGGGTGACCAATCCGCAACGGGAGGGCTGATGGCGCAGCTGGTCGAATCGACCGGTCCTGCCGAGGACGCGGGATGGTCGAACTCCAAGCCGCGCAAAGGGTTCTTCACCGACACCTCCATCTGCATCGGCTGTAAGGCGTGCGAGGTGGCCTGCAAGGAGTGGAACCGCAACCCGCGTGACGGTGACCTGGAGATTCTCGGTTCGTCCTACGACAACACCGGCCAGCTGGGCGCCAGCACCTGGCGGCATGTCGCATTCATCGAGCAGGACCGCGGCCGCATCGAAGAGGCACGCGAATCCGGGCGTGCCCTGGTGAATCTGGGCATGCCGTCCGTGGCCGGCGCCCCCGCCCCCGTCGACACCAGCCCGCCAGACACGCCCGAGTTCCGCTGGTTGATGGCCTCGGACGTGTGCAAGCACTGCACCCACGCCGGCTGCCTCGACGTCTGTCCGACGGGCGCGCTGTTCCGCACCGAGTTCGGCACCGTCGTCGTGCAGGACGACGTCTGCAACGGGTGCGGCACCTGCGTGGCCGGGTGCCCGTTCGGCGTCGTCGAACGCCGCAGCGACGGCACCTACGCCACCCCGGCCAACCGCTCCGACCGCCCGGAACACACGTTCGTCACCGGGGTGGCCCAGAAGTGCACGCTCTGCTACGACCGGCTGATCGAGGACCAGACCCCGGCGTGCGCTCAGACCTGCCCGACGACGTCGATCAAGTTCGGCGATCACGACGAGTTGGTCGCGAAAGCTCGCGCCCGGGTCGCCGAGCTGCACGCCCAGGGGCTCACCGAGGCCCGCCTCTACGGCGTCAACGAGCACGACGGCGTCGGCGGTACCGGTTCGGTCTTCCTGATCCTCGATGAGCCCGAGGTGTACGGCCTGCCGCCCGACCCGCGGGTGCCGACCGCCGATCTGATGCAGATGTTCAAGCGGGCCGGAGTTGCCGCCGCGGGAATGTTCGCCGCGGGGGCACTGGCATTTTGGCGATCCCGATGAGCACGTCGGAGTACGACAGCCTGCGGCCACCGTCGGGCGGCAAGCGCCGGCGGGGCGACGGCAAGCGCCGCCGCCGCGACGAGTCGCTGATGGTCCCGGACGCCGAATTCTCTTCCTACTACGGACGTCCCGTGGTCAAGCCGGCGCCCTGGGGGCACGAGGTCGGCGCCTATCTGTTCCTGGGCGGCGTCGCCGGAGGGTCCGGCCTGTTGGCCGCCGGTGCCCAGTTGACCGGGCGAAAACTATTGCGCCGCAACACCAGACTGGCCGCTTTGACCGCCGTCCTGTTGGGCGGGGTCGCGCTGGTCAAGGATCTGGGCCGCCCCGAGCGTTTCGTCAACATGCTGCGCACCTTCAAGCTGACCTCGCCGATGAGCGTCGGCTCGTGGATCCTTAGCTTCTTCAGCGCGGGCATCGGCGTGGCCGCGGCGTCCGAGGTGGGCCGGATGACCGGTGAGCGGCTGCCACTCGGTCCGCTGCGGCCCGTGTTGCGTGCCGTGGAGGGACCGGCCGGCCTGGAGGCCGCACTGTTCGCCCCGCCGCTGGCGGTGTACACCGCGGTGTTGTTGTCCGACACCGCGACTCCGACCTGGAACGCCGCGTACAAAGACCTGCCGTTCGTGTTCGTGAGTTCGGCGAGCCTGGCGGCATCGGGCCTGGCGATGATCACCACCCCGGTCGCCGAGGCCGGTCCTGCCCGCAAGCTGGCCGTCATGGGCGCGGTCAGCGATCTCATCTCCGCGCGGGTCACCGAATACCGGATGGACCCGGTGACCCGAGAACCATTGCATCACGGGACTCCCGGCAGGTTGCTGCATTGGAGCGAAATATTAGCCGCCGCAGGTGGTTTGGGCGCGCTGCTGGGCGGGGGTCGCCGCGATGTCGCCGCCCTGTCGGGCGCGGCGCTGCTGACGGCGTCGGCGATGCTGCGGTTCGGCTTCTTCGAAGCGGGCAAGGAGTCCGCGCGCGATCCGCGCTACACGATCGAGCCGCAGAAGCGCCGGCTGGCCGCGCGCCGGGCGGCCGGTATCACCGACGACTCGATAACTACTGCTGGTTGAAGCTGGTTGAAGCCGGGTTAACGAACCTCGATGCCGCTGCCCGCCACGGTGTGGCCGATAACGGGATAGCCGGGTAGCTCACCGACCACCAGCAGCCCGCCGGAGGTCTGGGCGTCGGCCAGCAACAACAGGTCGTCTTCGGTTACCCCGCTGGCGAATTCGAGGTGGGGTTGCACCCAGTCGAGATTGCGGCGGGTGCCGCCGGAGACGAACCCATCTCCGAGGGCCGCGCGGGCCGCCTCGAGCACCGGCACCGCGGCGCGGTCGATGACCGCTCCCACTCCTGAGGCGCGGCACATCTTGTGCAGGTGTCCCAGCAGGCCGAAACCAGTCACGTCGGTGGCCGCCTCGGCACCGGCTGTCAACGCTGCCTCTGATGCGTCGCGGTTCAGGCGGGTCATGACGTCGATCGCCTCCTGACAGATCTCACCGGTCTGCTTGTGGCGGTTGTTGAGCAGGCCCACGCCGAGCGGCTTGGTGAGGGTGAGCGGCAAACCCGGTTTTGCGGCGTCGTTGCGGAGCAACCGTGCCGGGTCGGCCACGCCGGTGACCGCCATCCCGTATTTGGGTTCCGGGTCGTCGATGGAATGGCCGCCGATCACCGGGCAACCCGCCTCAAAGGCCACCGCCAGACCGCCCCGCAGCACTTCAGTCATCAGCTCCAGCGGCAGCACGTCCCGTGGCCAGCCGACCAGGTTGATAGCGACCACCGGGCGTCCGCCCATGGCGTAGATGTCGGACAGCGCGTTGGCGGCGGCGATGCGCCCCCAGTCGAAGGCGTCGTCGACGACCGGCGTGAAGAAATCCGCGGTCGACAGCACCGCCAGATCGCCGACCCGCACCGCGGCGGCGTCGTCACCGTCGTCGAGGCCCACCAGGACATCAGGCCCCGCCTGGCCGGTGAGCCCGCGCACCGCTTCTTCGAGTTCGCCGGGTGGGATCTTGCAGGCGCAACCGCCGCCGTGCGCGTAGCCGGTAAGCCGGGTCATGGCCCGAGCCTACGGAGACCGACGAATGTGCGGCCAGCCGCACGCTGGTAGCCGAGTGTGCGGCCCGCCGCACGCTCGTGGACCGTTGGCAAGGGTGGCACGGGTACGTTTACCCATGGAGGCGTTTGGGTTCCTGGTGGTCCCCCCGGTCTTCAAAACCGGTGAGATCGAGCATCTCGGTCTGGCGGGTTCGATTCCCGTCCGCCTCCGCGTATTCCACCGAGAGAGGTCACGTGACGCAGGTCGACCCGCGACGGCTGATTCCCCGCACGGATCAGTTGCTGGCCCGCCCGGCTGTGCAAGAACAACGTAAAAGGTTGGGCGACAAGGTTATCCGCGATAAGATCCGCGAGATCCAAAACCGGGCGCGACACGGTGAACTGCCGCCGGACCGGGTGCCGGAAGCGGTCGAAGGGGCCTTGGCCGCTCAGGCCACCACCTCGCTGCGCCCGGTGCTCAACGCCACCGGCGTCGTCGTGCACACCAATCTCGGCCGCGCCCCGCTCGGCGCGGGGGCGGTCGAGGCGCTGATAGCGGCCAGCGGCTACGTCGACGTCGAACTCGACCTCGCCACCGGCGCCCGCTCCAAGCGCGGCGTCGCGGTCCGGCAAGCGCTGCTCGATGCCTGCCCCGCCGCCGAGGACGCCCTCGTCGTCAACAACGGCGCCGCGGCGCTGGTCTTGACGACCACCGCGCTGGCCGCCGGCAGGGAAGTCATCATCAGCCGCGGCGAGCTGATCGAGATCGGCGCCGGTTTCCGGTTGCCCGACCTGATCGCCTCGACCGGCGCACGGCTGCGGGAGGTCGGCGCCACCAACCGCACCCATCTGAAGGATTACCAGGCGGCACTAGGCCCGGACACCGGCTGCGTGCTCAAGGTGCACCAGAGCAACTTCCGGGTAGAAGGCTTCACGGCCGCCGCAACACTCGCCGAACTCGCGCCCGTCACCAAGGCCGGCAACATCCCGCTGATCGCCGACCTGGGCAGCGGATTGTTCGAGCCGGACGCGCTGCTGCCCGACGAGCCCGACGCCGCCACCGCGCTGACCCAGGGCGCTGACCTGGTCATCGCCAGCGGCGACAAACTGCTCGGCGGACCCCAGGCCGGCATCATCCTCGGCAGTGCCGAGCTGATCACCACGCTGGCGCGGCATCCACTGGCCCGAGCGGTCCGCGCCGACAAGCTGACCCTGGCCGCCCTCGAGGCGACGGTGTGCGCGGGCAGTTCCCCGGTGACCGCGGCGCTGCACGCCAAACCCGACCGGCTGCGTGCCCGCGCGGAACGACTCGCGCAGGCGGTGGGCGCCGCCGTGGTCGAACACGACGGGCGCGTCGGCGGCGGGGGCGCCCCCGGCGTGCCGCTACCCGGCTGGGCGGTCCGCCTGCCCGAGTCCGCGGCGGCAGCGCTGAGAGGCGGAGAGCCCGCGGTGCTGCCCCGGGTGCACGACGGGGCCTGCCTGCTGGACCTGCGCTGCATTCCCGAGGATGACGATGACCACCTGCTGGCCGCGGTGCGCACGGCGCTGGGCGGGCAGCTCTGAGCACCCACGTGGTGGCTACCGCCGGCCACGTCGACCACGGCAAGAGCACGCTCATCCAGGCGCTCACCGGCATGCAACCCGACCGCTGGGAAGAGGAACACCGCCGCGGCCTGACCATCGACCTCGGCTTCGCCTGGACCACGCTGCCGTCCGGCCGCAAGGTCGCCTTCGTCGATGTGCCGGGCCACCAACGCTTCCTGGGCAACACGCTGGCCGGCCTCGGTCCGGTGCCGGTGGTGTGCTTCGTCGTCGCCGCCGACGAAGGCTGGCAGGCGCAGTCCGACGATCATCGCGATGCCGTTGCGGCACTGGGCATTCGGCATGGCCTCATCGTGGTCACCCGCGCCGACCGGGCGCCCGAACGCGGTGCCGGGGTGCTCGCGCAGGCCCGGACCGAGTTGGCCGACACCGGCCTCGGTGGTGCCCCGGGCGTCATGGTGTCGGCTGTCGAGGGCACCGGGCTCACCGAGTTGCGCGCTGCTCTGGACGACGTGTTGGCCCGGGTGCCCCCACCCGAGACCACAGCGCGGGTGCGACTGTGGGTGGACCGCTCCTTCACCATCACCGGCGCCGGCACGGTGGTCACCGGAACGCTGCCGGCCGGGACGCTGGCCGTCGATGACCGGCTGGAGCTGCTGGGCGCGTCGGACAACCGGACGGTGACAATCCGCGGCCTGCAGAGCTGCGGGCAGCCGTACCCGGCGCTGGGACCGGTCGCGCGGGTGGCGCTCAACCTGCGCGGCCTGCCCCGCGACGCCGTCCGACGCGGCGACGCGCTGGTCACCCCCGACGCGTGGCCGAGCACCCGGCTGCTCGACGTGCGACGGACCTCCGGCGGTCCGTGGACCGACGCGCCGGCACACCTCGTCGCGCATGTCGGCACCGCGGCCGTGCCGGTGCGGCTGCGGCCCTTCGACGACGATCACGGTCGGCTCACCCTCGACCGGCGGCTGCCGTTGGTGCTCGGTGACCGGCTGGTGTTACGCGATCCGGGCAGCGTGCGGATCGTCGGCGGCGCCGAGGTGCTCGACGCCGAACCACCGGCCCTGCGCCGGCGCGGCGACAGTGGACGACGGGCGGCGGTGCTGGCCCTCTCGGAAGCCGGCGGTGACGTCGAGGCTGAAGTGGCGCGCCGCGGCGCGGTGCGGGAAAGTCACCTGCGCCGGCTGGGGTTGCTACCGGCCGCCGTATCGGCGCAGGTCCTGGTTTTCGGCGATTGGTGGGTGCACTCCCCGGCGCACCAGGCATGGCAGCAGCGGCTGCGGGCCGCGGTCGAAGAGCTGTACACGCGAGATCCGTTGTCTGAAGGTTTATCTCGGGGCGCCGCGCGCGATCTGCTGGCGCTGCCCGACGAGACGCTGCTGGATGGCGTGGCCCGTGCCGCCGGGCTGGAGCAGCAGGGCGGCCATGTGCGGCCACCCGGAGCACGGCTCGATCTGGGCCACGCCGAAGCGTCGGTGAGCGAGCTGGAGGCGAGGTTGCGGGCAGAGCCGTTCCGCGCTCCCGAGGCCTACGAATTGCAGGCGCTCAAACTCGACACCCGCGAACTGGCCGCCGCCGAACGTGCCGGGCGGCTGTTGCGGCTGCGCGACGGCGTCGTGCTGCTGCCGAGTGCGCCCGCGCTGGCGATGCGTGCGCTGGCAGCGCTCGACCAGCCTTTCACCACAAGCCAAGCGCGCCAGGCGCTCAACACGACCAGGCGGGTCGCGATCCCACTGCTCGAGCATCTCGACGCGCGCGGCTGGACCCGTCGGCTCGATGCCGGACACCGCGAAGTCGTGCGCTAGCAAGCTATTCTGCACCCATGGCGCTCGAAGCGCGTTCAGCGGCAGCGGTGCCGGTCACGAGTCGGCGCCGCCGCCTCCCGCCACGCAATGTCACCTATCCCAAAAGCGTTACCCGCCAAAAGCGGGTCCTGGTCGGTCCACCCGGATCGGCGCCATCGTCAGTGCCTTCTACACCCTGCTCGCCATCTTCGTCGGACATGAGGGCATGTCCATCGCCGCGCTCAGCGCCGTCAGCACGGTCGTCTATCTGGCGATCCCGCTGCTGTACCGCTACGGGGTTCTGCTCGCCCCAATGGTTTTCATCATCGCGGCATACGTGTTGATCACCGTCCTATGTTTGCGCATCGGCACCGGCGCCGGCATCCAGTTCTACTACCTGGTGGGTGCAACGATCGTCCTGCTCGTCCTCGGCATCGACCACATCGTGCTGGCCTCGGTGATGGCCGCGGTGGGTGCGGTGCTGACGGTGGTCTTGCAGATGACGGTGCCCGAAAGGACGGGCGTGCAACCCGATTGGGCCTATGCCTTCGGCTACGTGGTCTCGGTGGCCACATCGTGGCTCATGGTGATGGCGATCGTGTGGTCGGCGCTGCGCGAAATCACCCGTGCCGAACGGGTGATCGAGGCGGAATACCACCGGTCCGAGTCGTTGCTCGCCAACATACTTCCCACGAAAATCGCTGAGCGATTGAAGGATCCGTCCCGATCGGTCATCGCCGACAAGTACGATGACGCCTCCGTGCTGTTCGCAGACATCGCCGGATTCACGAGTCGGGCCAGCGACACCGCACCCACCGAGCTGGTCCGGTTTCTGGACCAGCTCTACACCCAGCTCGATGCGCTGGTGGACCGGCACGGCCTGGAGAAGATCAAGACCAGCGGCGATTCCTACATGGTGGTCAGCGGTGTGCCCGACCCCCGCCCGGACCACCTCGAAGCGCTGGCGCGGTTGGCGCTGGACATGGCCGATGCCGTTGCCGGCCTGAAAGATCCGCAGGGGCGCGCGGTTCCGCTGCGAATCGGCCTGGCGGCCGGTCCCGTGGTCGCCGGTGTGGTAGGAGCGCGCAAGTTCTTCTATGACGTGTGGGGCGATGCCGTCAACGTCGCGGCCAGGATGGAGACCACCGACGTCGAGGGCCGGATCCAGGTGCCCCAGGACGTGTATGACCGGCTCAAGGACGGCTTCCTCTTTGAGGAGCGAGGTGACATCCAGGTCAAGGGCAAAGGCGTGATGCACACCTGGTACCTCGTCGGCAGAATCCCGCGGTCGGCTTAAAACCCTGCTGCGTCGGCGATTTCGCGCGCCTTCTGCACCCGGGCGTCGATCCAGGCGACGACCGGGGTACCGGCCGATGCCTTGTTCTGCGGTTCCTCCATTGCCCGGCGCATCACGCCTTCGGCGATGATCGCCAGCTTCCACAGTCCCAGTGCATGCCAGTACTGCAGCGCGGCGGCATCGCGACCGGTCTCGTCCAGATACAGCCGGGTCATCTCCGCCCGGTCCGGGAAGCCCTCCAAGGTCGAGGGCGCGTAGTCGCCGCTGACAGCTTCGCCCGGTTCCGCCCAGTAGGTGAGCAGGCTGCCCATGTCGGCAAGCGGATCGCCCAGTGTGGACAGTTCCCAATCCAGCGTTGCCACGATCTGACCGGTCTCGGGTGACGTGATCAGGTTGCGCAGGTGAAAGTCGCCGTGCACCAGGCTGACTTCGCGCTGCTCGGGCGCGGCGGCAGCAAGCCGGCGGGTGAGGTCGTCGAGGTCGGGCAGTTCGCGCGTTTTCGACAACTCCCATTGTCCCGCCCAGCGTTTGAGCTGTCGCTGGGCATAGGGCTTGTGGCTGGCCAGGTCTGCCAGCCCCACCTCGTCGAGGTCGACGGCGTGGATCTTGGCCAGGGTGTGCGGCAGGTCCACGGCGATCCGGCGGCGCTGCTGTGGTGTCAGCGCCTCGGCGACGCTCATCGTGTCGACTACCAGCCCGTCGACGAACTCCATCAACACCAGCGGTACGTCGCTGAACTCTGAATCCGTTGTGGTCGCGATGATTTGCGGGACCGGAACCGGGGTGTCGGCCAACGCGGCGATGATGCGCGCTTCCCGGAGCACGTCATGTGCCGAGGCCAGCAGATGCCCCAGCGGCGGGCGGCGCAACACCCACGCGCGTCCCGCCGCGTCGCTGACCCGGTACGTCAGATTCGACTGCCCCAGCCCGATCCGCTGAAACTGCAGCGGCGCCTGGAATTCGATCCGCAACGAGGTGAACCAGCGTGCCACCGCGTCCGGGTCCAGACCGACCACCGTCACTTCGGAGTGGCTTGCCGGTACTTGCGCAGTTCCTGGCTGGCGATGGCCCGCTTGTGTACCTCGTCGGGACCGTCGGCCAGGCGCAGGGTGCGCAGGTGCGCCCACGCCATGGCCAGCGGGAAGTCGTCGGTGACACCACCGCCGCCGTGTACCTGAATGGCGCGGTCGACGATCTTGAGCGCGATGTTCGGCGCCGCGACCTTGATGGCTGCGATCTCCGTGCGGGCTGCCTTGTTGCCGACCGTGTCCATCAGGTACGCGGCCTTCATGGTGAGCAGCCGGATCATCTCGATGTCGATGCGGGACTCGGCGATCCAGTCGCGGATGTTGGCGTTGGCGCTGATCGGCTTGCCGAAGGTGACCCGCGACTCCGCTCGCCGGCACAGCAGCTCCAGCGCGCGTTCGGACATCCCGATGGCGCGCATGCAGTGGTGGATGCGGCCCGGGCCCAGCCGGGCCTGGCTGATCGCGAAACCTTCGCCTTCGCCCTTGAGCACGTCTTTCGACGGCACCCGCACGTCCTGGAAGTCGATCTCCGCGTGGCCCTCGCGGTCCTGGTAGCCGAAGACCGAAAGATTGCGGCGGACCGTGATGCCCGGTGCGTCGATCGGCACCACCATCATCGACTGCTGGCGGTGCGGAGCGGCCTCCGGATCGGTCTTGCCCATCACGATCAGCACCTTGCAGTTGCGGTGCATTCCGTTGGAGGCGAACCATTTTCGTCCATTAAGGATGTAGTCGTCGCCGTCGCGCACCATCGACATCTCGACGTTGGTGGCATCGGAGCTCGCCACCGCCGGCTCGGTCATGGCGAACGCCGACCGGATCGTGCCGTCCAGGAGCGGCTTGAGGTAGCGCTCCTTGTGCTCGTCGGTGCCGAACAGCGTCAGCACCTCCATGTTGCCGGTGTCCGGGGCACTGCAGTTGCAGGCCTCGGAGGCAAGGTGGCTGCGGCCCATGATCTCGGCCAGCGGTGCGTACTCGAGGTTGGTCAGTCCCGGGCCCCACTCGGGGTGTGGGTGAAAGAGGTTCCACAGCCCACGCTTTCGCGCCTCGGCCTTCAGGTCCTCCAGGATCGGCGGGTGGAAGTGCGGGTCGCCTGCCTCCCGCATCTGCTCGTCGTAAACGGCTTCAGCCGGGTAGACGTGCGAATCCATGAATTCGAGCAGGTCCGACTGGTACTGCTGGGCGCGCTCGGAGATATCAAACAGGGCCATACCAGTGGTCTACACCACGGCCCGGAGTAACCCATTCGCGGCATCGCCAACCATGCACTTCGCGCGTTAACGTCGACGGATGAAGACAACAGCCGCGGTCCTCATCGAAGCGGGCCGGCCATTCGAACTGATGGAACTGGACCTGGACGGCCCCAAAGAGGGTGAAGTCCTGATCAACTACACGGCCGCCGGGCTGTGCCACTCCGACCTGCACCTCACCGACGGTGACCTGCCGCCGCGCTTCCCGATCGTCGGCGGCCACGAGGGCGCCGGGATCATCGAGGACGTCGGGCCGGGCGTGACCAAGGTGAAACCCGGTGACCACGTCGTCTGCAGTTTCATCCCCAGCTGCGGCCACTGCCGGTACTGCTCGACCGGCAGGCAGAGTCTGTGCGATATGGGCGCGACCATCCTGGAGGGCTGCATGCCGGACGGATCGTTCCGTTTCCACAGCGGCGGAACGGATTTCGGCGCGATGTGCCTGCTGGGCACCTTCGCCAAGAAGGCGACGATCTCGCAGCATTCGGTGGTCAAGATCGACGACTGGCTGCCGCTGGAGACGGCGGTGCTGGTCGGCTGCGGGGTGCCGACGGGGTGGGGCAGTGCCGCCTACGCCGGCAACGTCCGGCCCGGCGACATCACCGTGATCTACGGCATCGGCGGCATCGGCATCAACGCGGTCCAGGGCGCCCTGCACGCCGGGGCCAAGTACATCGTGGTGGTCGACCCGATAGCGTTCAAACGTGACACCGCAATGAAGTTCGGTGCGACGCACGCCTTCGAGAATGCGGCGGCGGCCGCGGAGAAGATCAACGAACTGTCCTGGGGCCAGGGTGCGGACCAGGCCATCGTCACCGTCGGCACTGTCGACGAAGACGTGATCTCGGCGGCGTTCGACGCCGTGGGCAAGGGGGGCAGCGTCGTGGTGGTGGGCCTTGCCGACCCCGCGAAGGCCACCGTCCATGTCTCCGGCGGGATGCTGGTCCTGACCGAGAAGATCATCCGGGGCTCCCTGTTCGGCTCGGCCAACCCGCAGTACGACATCGTTCGCCTGCTGCGCCTCTACGATGCGGGGCAGCTCAAACTCGACGAGCTTGTGACGACCAAGTACCGCCTCGAGGATGTCAATCAGGGGTATCAGGATCTACGGGACGGCAAGAACATCCGGGGGGTCATCGTCCACTGACCAGGTCCAGGGCGATGTCCACCAGCATGTCCTCCTGTCCGCCGATCATGCCGCGGCGGCCGGCCTCCTCCAACAGCGTCCGGGCGTCGATGCCATAGCGGGCGGACGCATTCTCGGCGTGCCGCAGAAAGCTCGAATAGACCCCGGCGTAGCCGAGGGTCAGCGTTTCGCGGTCGACGCGCACGGGGCGGTCTTGCAGGGGCCGGACCAGATCGTCGGCCGCGTCCTGCAGCGCGTGCAGGTCACAACCGTGCAGCCAGCCCAGCTTGTCCGCGGCGGCGACGAACACTTCCAGCGGCGCATTGCCTGCCCCGGCACCCATCCCCGTCAATGACGCGTCGACCCGGGACGCCCCGTGTTCCACGGCAGCAATCGAGTTCGCCACGCCCAACGACAGGTTGTGATGGGCGTGAATGCCGATTTCCGTTGTGGCCAGGAGGTTTTGGCGCACCGCATCCACTCGTTCGGCGATGTCACGCATGGTCATCGCGCCGCCGGAGTCGATGACATAGACGCAGCTGGCGCCGTAGCTCTCCATCAACCGGGCCTGCTCGGCGAGTGCGGCGGGGGTGCTCAGGTGGCTCATCATCAGAAACCCGGCGGTATCCATGCCGAGCTCACGCGCGGCCGCGATGTGCCGGGCGGAGATGTCGGCCTCCGTGCAGTGGGTGGCGACGCGCACCACGGTCGCGCCGGCCCGCTGCGCGTCCTTCAGATCACGGACGGTGCCGATGCCGGGCAGCACCAACGTCGCCACCTTGGCGCGCCGGACGACCGAGCTGACAGCCTCGATCCATTCCAGGTCGGTGTGTGCGCCGAAACCGTACACGCAGCTCGAGCCGCCCAGCCCGTCGCCGTGGGCCACCTCGATCGAGTCGACGCCGGCAGCGTCGAGCGCACCGGCGATCGTCACGGCCTGCCGCAGCGTGTACTGGTGCCGGACGGCATGCATCCCGTCGCGCAGGGTGACGTCGCTGACGTAGAGCTGGGTCATGAGATGGCTCCGGTCGTGTGGCGGGCGATCCGTTCGGCGGCGGCCTGCGCGGCCGACGTCATGATGTCCAGATTGCCGGCGTAGGAGGGCAGGTAATCCCCGGCCCCCGCGACTTCGAGCATCGTGGTGACCCGGGTGCCAATGAACTTGCCCGTCTCGGGAATGTGCAGCGGGTTGTCCGCGGTGAAGGTCTCGAACTGCACGCCCTGAGTGAGCCGGTACCCGGGCACGTAGGCACTGACACGTGCCACCATCTCGACGATCGACGCCTCGATCGCGCGGTGGTCGGTGTCCCCGTCGACCAGGCAGTAGACCGTGTTGCGCATCAGCACCGGTGGGTCCGCGGGGTTGAGGATGATGACCGCCTTGCCGCGTTCCGCGCCGCCCACCGATGTCAATGCGGCCGAGGTGGTTTCGATGAATTCGTCGATACCGGCGCGCGTTCCTGGACCCGCCGACTTCGCCGAGATGGCGGAGACGATCTCGGCGTAGGAGACGACGCCGTGGGCGGCGACCGCCGCGACGACCGGCACCGTCGACTGGCCGCCGCAGGTCACCATGTTGAGGTTGCTCACCTGCAGGTGTTCGTCGAGGTTGACCACCGGCACGCAGTAGGGGCCGACGGCGGCCGGAGTGAGGTCGAGCATGCGCACCCCAGTCGGTTGTAGCAGTGCCCAGTTCGCCCGGTGCGCGGCTGCCGAAGTCGCATCGAACACCAGCCTGACGTCGTCGAAGTGCGGCATCGACAACAACCCGTCCACGCCGCCGGCCGTGACAGGGACACCGAGTCCGCGGGCGCGGGCCAACCCGTCGGAATCAGGGTCGATGCCGACCATCGCGGCGACCCGAAGCGGACCATCGCTGCGCAGGATCTTGATCATCAGGTCGGTGCCGATATTGCCCGACCCGATGATGGCCACCGGCCAGTCATGTTGTGTCACAGTTCTTTCCTCTACGTAAAGGTGAGCGATACGGTGCCGAGGGGTCCGATGGTCGCGGTGGCGACGTCACCCCGCGCCACGAAGGCCGCGGTGGTGAACGACCCGGACATCACGAACTGGCCTGCGGCGAGTTCGGTGTCGAACTCGGCCAGTGCGTTGGCCAGCCAGGCGACCGCTGCGGCGGGGTCGCCCATCACTGCATCACCGGTGCCCCGGCCGACTTCGGTGCCGTTGAGGACCAGCGACGCGATGACCTGCGGCAGGCAGAGGTCGCTGGTGCAGGGGAACCACTCGCCGATGGCCACCGCGCCCGAGCTCGCATTGTCTGCGACGGTGTCGACGAGGGTGAGCTGCCAGTCCGCGATGCGGCTGTCGACGATCTCGAGCGCCGCGGCCACGGATTGCGTTGCGGCATAGACGTCCGCGACGGTCACACCGGGCCCGCGCAGCGCATCCCGCAGCATGAAAGCGATCTCGGGCTCCACGCGTGGACTGCAGAACCGCGAGATCGGGACGCTGCCGCCGCCGATCACCATGTCGTCCTGGATGAAACCGAAATCCGGTTGGTCGACTCCCAGCAGCGTCTGCATCGGCTCAGACGTCAGACCTATTTTGCGGCCCACCAGAGCCGCGCCGGCGTCCAGACTGCGCTGCAGATTGAGTTGCTGAATCGCATAGGCGTCCGTGACGCCCAGCCCGGGAAGGGATTCGGTCGGGGGGCGGATCGGGGCGCGATCGCGTGCGGCGATCCACAGTGCGTCGGCGGTATCGATGAGCACGAGTACTCCTAGGGTATTGACTCCGTAGTGATCGTTACATTACCGTAGGGATCACTACGGTACAAGTGTCGACGATGACACCCGACGAATCGAGAGTCAGAAGTGAGCGGTTTCGGAGCAGACCCGGCACACGAATATGACGTGGCGATCGTGGGCTACGGCCCGGTCGGCGCCACGGCTGCCAACCTACTCGGCCGACAGGGCCTGAAAGTCGTTGTCATCGAGCGTGATCCCGATATCTACAACCGGGCTCGGGCCATCTCGACCGACGAGGAAGTAATGCGGATCTGGCAGTCGGTGGGGCTGGCCGAGCGGTTGCAGCAGGACATGCTGCCCGATCGCCCGGTGGCCTTCGTCGATGCCGACGGTGCCCCGTTCTACGAGACCGTCATCACCGGCCACGGCTGCGGTCACCCGCCGCAGCAATTCATCTACCAGCCCGCCGTCGACCAGGTACTGCGCGACGGCGTGGCGCGATTCGCCAACGTCGAGACGATGCTCGAGCACGAATGCCTGCGGGTGGCGAACAAAGGCGACCACGTGGAGCTGATGATGGCCGACCTGCGTACCGACTCCTTCAAACGGATCCGCGCCCGGTACGTGATCGCCGCTGACGGAGGTTCCTCTCCCACCCGGGGCCAGTTGGGTGTCGGCTACTCGGGAAAGACCTACACCGAGCGTTGGGTCGTGATCGACACCGAGGTCATCCGGGAATGGGATGCCCACGACCGGTTGAGGTTTCATTGCAACCCGGCGCGTCCCACGGTCGACTGCCCGACGCCGCTGGGACATCACCGGTGGGAGTTCCCGGCCCGCTCGGGTGAATCTGACGAACAGCTCGTCAGCGACGAGGCCGTCTGGAAGGTACTCAACGAACAAGGCATCACCGATGAGCACGTGCGGGTACTGCGGGCGGTGATCTACAGCCACCATGTCCGGACGGCCGACCGCTGGCGCGTCGGCCGGGTGTTCCTGGCCGGCGACGCGGCGCACGCGATGCCGCCGTGGATCGGCCAGGGCATGGCCGCGGGCGTGCGTGATGTGGCCAACCTGTGCTGGAAGATCGCCACGGTATTGCGTGGGCAGGCCGGCGAAGCACTCCTGGATTCCTATGAGGCAGAACGCAAACCGCATGTCATCGAGGTCACCAGACGAGCGGTGTTGATGGGTCGCGTCATCACCGAACGCAACAGGGTGCTGGCGGCCGTCCGCAACCACTTGTTACGCGTGATCACCAAGGTGCCGGCGATCACGCGGCAGGGACAGAAGTTGTACTGGGTTCCCCAGGCCCACTACCCCCACGGATTCTTCGCCGCCAAGGGTCACCCGGCCGAAGGCCGGCAGATCGTCCAACCCTGGTTGGCCGACGGCGCAGGCGCCAGGCGGCGTCTCGACGACGTCCTGCAGGGTCGCTGGACGCTGCTGCACATCGGTGCACCGCCGCCGGGCGCGCAGTCCTGGATGGATCACGGCGCCGTGGCACTGGCTGTCCGCGATGCGACCCTGACGGCCTGGTTGACCGAGCACAAGGCCACCGCCGTCATCATCCGGCCGGACGGGTTCGTCTATGCGGCAACGGATTCAAGCGCGCCACTGCCCCCGCCGCCAGCCGGACTGGACTGCGCCGACACCGTCGTCACACCGATTCGCAACGGAGTCCCGGCATGACGAGCACAGCACTGGCCGAACAGACCGTCGTCGTCAACGGCCGGGCGATCTTCTACGCCGAAGCCGGCAGCGGGGCTGCCGTGGTGCTGCTGCACGGCGGCGGGCCCGGTGCGTCCGGGGTGACGAACTACTCCCGCAACATCGACGCGCTGGCGCGGCGGTTCCGGGTGATCGTGCCCGACATGCCGGGTTACGGCCGCTCGACCAAGACGCTCGATCAGTCCGATCCGTTCGGGGGCCTGGCCGATGCGATCCGTGGTCTGCTCGACGTACTCGGTCTGGAGAAAGCGCATCTGGTCGGCAACTCCTACGGCGGCGCGGCCGCACTGCGACTCGCGCTGGACACGCCGCACCGGGTCGACAGGCTTGTCCTGATGGGGCCGGGTGGCATCGGGACCACCCGGGCGCTGCCCACCGCCGGGCTCAACAGCCTGATGTCCTATTACGGTGGAGATGGTCCGAGCCGGGACAAGCTGGCCAGCTTCATCCGCACTTACCTTGTCTACGAGGGTGATTCGGTGCCGGACGAGTTGATCGACCTGCGCTACCACGCGTCGATCGATCCCGACGTGGTCGCCAACCCGCCGTTGCGCCGGCCGTCGGGACCACTGGCACTGCGCACGCTGTGGCGAATGGACCTGACCCGGGACGCGCGGTTGAAACATCTGCAGACACCGACATTGGTGCTGTGGGGCCGCGACGACAAGGTCAACCGGCCGGCAGGTGGGCCGATGCTGCTCAACACGCTGCCCAACGCCGAGTTGGTGATGACCTCTCACACCGGCCACTGGCTGCAATGGGAACGCGCGGAACTGTTCAACAAGCTGGTGTGTGAATTCCTGCAGTCCGATTCGAGGTTGGCTCATGCATAACGTATTCGGCCGGGTTCACCTCGGTTACCTCGTCATCGAAACGAACAAGTTCGCCGACTGGCGAAGGTTCGGGCGCGACGCTCTCGGCATGCATCTCGACGACGCCCTGCCGGATGTGCAGCGATTCCGCCTTGATGACCACGAGTGCCGGTTCCTGCTGCAGCGCGGGCCGGCCGAAGACGTCACGACGTTGGGCTGGGAAGTCGACGATCACGACGCATTCGACGACATCGTTTCCCGCGTCACCGGTCACGGCGTCCCGGTCACCGAGGGCTCAGCCGAGGAGGCCGCGTTGCGCGGCGTCGAGCGCCTGGTGCGGTTCCCCGGGCCCAACGGCCTGGCTCAGGAGATCTTCGCCCGCGCCGGCACCAGCACGGTCCCGCTCGCCGTCCGTGGCGGGTTCGTCACCGGCGCTTCGGGATTGGGTCACGTCGCGCTACCCAGTAAGAAGCCGGAACAGGTGCGCGGCTACTACCAGACGGTGTTCGACGCCCGGCTGACCGATTTCATCGACGAGACGATCAGCGGTCTGAAGTTCAAGATCCGCTTCCTGCGGGTCAACGAACGTCATCATTCGGTGGCGATCGCTGCCGTCAACCGGTTGCCGCTCAACCCGATTCGGACCCGGGTGCAGCACTGCAACATCCAGGTCGCCCAGCTCGACGACATGACCACGGCCTATCAGCGGGTCAAGGAACTCGGCTTCGAAATGGCGCTCGGTGTCGGACAGCACACCAACGACCGGGAGTTGTCCTTCTATGCCGTGACGCCGTCCGGGTTCGAATGGGAGGTCGGTTGGAACCCGATTGTCGTCGACGAAACGACCTGGGAGCCAACAACACACCAGGGCATCAGCATCTGGGGTCACACGCCCGAAGGCCAGACCATCCTCGACAAACTCCACCAGTTCAAGGTCGGAGCACAGTCGCTTTGGCAGCGCGAAGACACCGTGCCCGCGCTGGCGGGCGCAACCGTCTGACGCGGCGTAACGGTCCGTTCAGTCCCGCGCGGCCGCCAACGTGTCGTTGAAGGTCTTGCTCGGTCGCATCACGGCCGCGGTCTTGTCCGGGTCCGGGTAGTAGTAGCCGCCGATGTCTGCCTCTTCGCCCTGCGCGGCGTTGAGCTCTTTGACGATGGTGTCTTCGTTCTTGGCCAATGCGTCAGCGAGAGAGGCGAAGTGCTTCTTCAGCTCTTCGTCCTCGTCCTGCGCGGCGAGCTCCTGTGCCCAGTACATGGCGAGGTAGAACTGGCTGCCCCGGTTGTCGAGCTCGCCGGTCTTGCGGGACGGGCTCTTGTCGTTCTCCAGCAGCGTGCCGATAGCGGCATCCAGCGTCGTGCCCAGGATCTTGGCGCGCTCGTTGCCGGTCTTGATGCCGATGTCCTCGAAACACGCACCGAGAGCGAGGAACTCACCGAGCGAGTCCCACCGCAGGTGATTCTCCTCGACCAGCTGGTGGACGTGCTTGGGTGCCGAGCCCCCGGCCCCGGTTTCGTACATGCCGCCGCCGGCCATCAGCGGCACGATGGACAACATCTTGGCGCTGGTACCGAGCTCCAGGATCGGGAACAGGTCGGTGAGGTAGTCGCGCAGGATATTGCCGGTGGCGGCGATGGTGTCCAGCCCGCGCACCAGGCGCTCCAGCGTGTACCGCATGGAGCGCACCTGGGACATGATCTGGATGTCGAGGCCCTCGGTGTCGTGCTCCTTGAGGTACGTCTTGACCTTCTTGATCAGCTCGTTCTCGTGGGGCCGGTAGGGGTCGAGCCAGAACAGCACCGGCATCCCGGAGTTGCGCGCCCGGTTGACGGCCAGCTTGACCCAGTCGCGAATCGGCTCGTCCCGCACGATCGGCATGCGCCAGATGTCGCCTTCTTCGACGTTCTGGCTGAGCAGTACCTCACCGGTGTCGAGGTCGACGATGTTGGCGACGCCCTCCTCGGGGATCTCGAAGGTCTTGTCGTGCGAACCGTATTCCTCGGCCTGCTGTGCCATCAGCCCGACGTTGGGGACGGTGCCCATCGTCGTCGGGTCGAACTGGCCGTTGGTCTTACAGAAGTTGATGATCTCCTGGTAGATGCGGGAGAAAGTGGACTCCGGGTTGACGGCCTTGGTGTCCTTGGGCCGACCGTCGGCGCCCCACATCTTGCCGCCGGCCCGGATCATCGCGGGCATGGACGCGTCCACGATCACGTCGCTGGGCGAGTGGAAGTTCGAGATGCCCTTGGCCGAGTCGACCATCGCCAGTTCGGGGCGGTGCTCGTGGCAGGCGTGCAGGTCACGGATGATCTCGTCGTGCTGTGAGGCGGGAAGCGACTCGATCTTGTTGTAGAGGTCCACCAGCCCGTTGTTGACGTTGACGCCCAGCTCGTCGAACAGTTTCTGGTGCTTCTCGAAGGCGTCTTTGTAGAAGACGCGCACGGCATGCCCGAACACGATGGGGTGGCTGACCTTCATCATGGTCGCCTTGACGTGCAGCGAGAACATCACGCCGGTCTTGCGCGCGTCCTCCATCTGCTCTTCATAGAAGTCGAGCAGTGCCTTCCTGCTCATGAACATGCTGTCGATCACGTCGCCCTCGAGCAGCGCGACCTTCGGCTTGAGTTCGAGGGTCTGCCCGCTCTTGGTCTCCAGCACCATCTTCACGTTGCGCGGGCGGTCCAGCGTCATCGACTTCTCACCGTGGTAGAAGTCGCCGTGCTTCATGGTTGCGACGTGGGTGCGCGACGCCATCGACCACTCGCCCATGCTGTGCGGGTGTTTGCGCGCGTACTCCTTGACTGCTTTGGGGGCGCGCCGGTCGGAGTTGCCTTCCCGAAGTACCGGGTTGACTGCGCTGCCAAGGCAATTGGCGTAGCGCTTGCGGATCTCTTTTTCCTCGTCGGTCTTCGGGTTCTCCGGGAAGTCCGGGATCTTGTAGCCCTTGCCCTGCAGTTCCTTAATGGCCGACACCAGCTGCGGCACCGAGGCGCTGATGTTGGGCAGCTTGATGATGTTGGTGTCCGGTTCCTGGGTCAATTTGCCCAGTTCACCCAGGTTGTTCGGGACGCGCTGATCTTCGTCCAGCTGGTCGGGGAACTGGGCCAGGATGCGGGCCGCCACCGAGATGTCGCTGGTCTTGATGGTGATGCCCGCCGGTTCGGCGAAGGCCCGGACTATCGGCAGAAATGCGTAGGTCGCCAGCAGTGGCGCCTCGTCGGTCAGCGTGTAGATGATGGTCGGCTGCTCGGCGCTCATGCGTGTTCTCCCGGCGTCAGTGTCGGTCCGATGGTGAGGGGCTCAGTACATCGCCAGTCACACCAGCGACCCTAACCTAAAGCCCTCACAGACCACTCGCGAGTCGCTGCAAGATGTCGGCGGTCGGTTCGGCGGCTGCGTGTCGGTAGCCGGTGCCCGCCCACAGGTGGACGAAGTCGGGCTGACCGGCCGCCGCGGCGGCCTTGCGCAGCGGGCTGGTGAGGTGGTGAATCGCCGGATAGCCCAAGGGTGCGTCCGCCTCGTGCGTGTCGATGAAGGTGTTGCGCAGGCCGCGGGCAGGCCGGCCGGTGAATGCTCGGGTGAGCACCGTCTCGGTTCGGGCCGGGTCGATCAGGGCGGCCTGGTGGGTGGCCGATGCGCCGCTTTCAGTGGCGCGGAGCAGCACGGTGCCGACGACGGCCGCCGCGGCGCCGGCGTGGACGACGTCGGCCACATCCCGTGGTGTTGCCAGTCCGCCGCCGGCGATGACCGGAAGCTCGACGGCCCGCGTGATGTCGGAGACGAGCGTGGTGATCGGCGTCGAGGCTAATGGCCGGGCCGGGGACAGCGTGCCGGAATGGCCGCCGGCGGTGTGGGCCTGGACCGCCAGCGCGTCGACGCCGACATCGCGGGCGGCCATCGCCTCGGCCGGGTTGGTGACGGTCTGCACGACGACGGTGCCGGCCGCTTTGAGCGCGGCGATGACCCGCTGCGACGGGATGCCGAAGGTGAAGCTCACCAACGGGACCGGGTCCTCCAGGAGAAGCCGAATCTTGTCCTCGAAGATGTCGGTGTCTTCGATAGGCTCGGCGGGCAGCGTCACACCGAACCGCACGGCGTCTCGCTGGATCTCGGCGGCGTACCGCCGATACAGCTCAGGGTCCACGGGCAGCGGGTTGGGCGCAAACACGTTGACGCCGAACGGGATTGAATCGGCACGGACCAGCCTAATCTGCTCCTCGAGGAGTTGCGGGCTCTTGTAGCCGGCCGCAACCATGCCCAGGCTGCCGGCGCGGCCCGCGGCCGTCACCATCGCCGCAGAGGTGGGACCGCCGGCCATCGGCGCGGCCAGCACCGGCAGGGTGATTCCCAGTTGCGGGAACACGATGATCAGCTCCGCCGAAGACCGTCGAGGGCGACATCGGTCACCCGCTCAGCGAGTTCGGCGTTGTATCCCTGCATGGCCTGACACCCCACCAGCAGTGTTTTCACCTCGGGCACACCGACATCCGGCCGCGCCGTACCGGCTTGCTGGGCGGCGCGCAGCAGGTCGGCCAGCATGTTCAGGAATTCCTCTTCGGCCTGGGGGACCGCCTTGGTGACGTCGATCCCGATTCCGGCCAGGGCTTCGACCAGCCCCCGGTCGGCGGCACCCCACTGCAGCACCATCGACCGCAAGAAGGTGAACAGGGCCTGGCCGGGGTCCTCGGATTGCAGCAGGGCGCGACCCTTGTCGATGAGGTGGTTCATCCGGTCGGCGATTACCGCCTGGAACAGCGCGTCCTTGGTCGGGAAATGCCGATAGACAGTGCCCGCGCCGACGCCGGCGCGTCGCGCGATTTCGTCTATTGGCACCGACAAGCCCTCGGCCGCGAAAGTCTGGTAGGCGACATCGAGAACGCGCGCCCGATTGCGGGCGGCGTCGGCCCGTACCGGCCGCTCGGCGGTCGCCACTTCGAACCTCCCTGAACACAACCGTTGACAAAACGGGGCGCACGTTCCGTATAGTTATAGCAAAGCGGAGCGCTCGCCCCGTTTGGACATCTTCCGTATTGAGACTGCGCTGAGGGTGGCGGCCACTCGTAGTTCGCCGCCCTCACTGCAGGGTCAACGACGATGTGCAGACAAAACGGAGCGCTCGCCCCGGATCATAGCGAGGAGTTCCCCATGGCGAAATGGACCGCCACCGACATTCCCGACCAGACCGGCCGCACCGCCGTGATCACCGGCGCCAACACCGGCCTGGGCTTCGAAACGGCGGCCGCCCTGGCCGCCCACGGGGCACGCGTGGTGCTGGCCGTGCGCAATCTGGACAAAGGTAAGCAGGCCGTCGACCGGATCACGGCCGCCACGCCGGGGGCCGAGGTGCAGCTGCAGGAACTCGACCTCGGTTCGCTGGCGTCCGTAAGGGACGCCGCAGCGCAGCTGCGTGCGAACCACGACCGCATCGATCTGTTGATCAACAATGCGGGCGTCATGTATCCGCCCAAGTCGACCACCGCGGACGGCTTCGAAATGCAGTTCGGCACAAACCATCTGGGCCACTTCGCACTGACCGGCCTGCTGCTGGACCGGTTGCTGCCGGTTCCGGGGTCACGCGTGGTCGTCGTCAGCAGCGTCGGCCACCGGATCCGGGCCGCGATCCATTTCGACGATCTGGAGTGGGAGCGCAGCTACAGCCGGGTCGGCGCCTACGGGCAGTCCAAGCTCGCCAATCTGCTGTTCACCTATGAACTTCAGCGCCGGCTGGCTCCGCGCGGCACCACGGTCGCGGTGGCGGCGCACCCGGGCGTCTCCGACACCGAACTGACCCGGCACATGCCGACGCTGCTCGCCCGGCTGGGTAAACCGCTGTTCCAGCCGGCGGAGCTGGGCGCCCTGCCCACGCTGCGGGCCGCCACCGACCCTGCCGTGCAGGGCGGCCAGTACTACGGACCCGACGGGTTCCAGGAAGTCCGCGGATACCCGAAACTTGTTGCCTCCAGCGCACAATCGCACAACGTGAACCTGCAGCGCCGGCTGTGGGCGGTGTCGGAGGAACTGACCGGGGTCACCTACGACGTCTAGCCCCGACGCGGTGGGCTTCAATGGGCCGATGCGGGCGCTGAGAATGACCACCCTGTCCATCGCTGCGACGGTGCTGGTCGGGTGTGGCATGGGAGCGCCGGGCGGTCAGCCGGCACCGGCCGCGGGTTCCCTGGGGGACTTCGCCGGGCCGGTCGAGATCGGCAACGGCCGGCACCTGTATCTACAGTGCCGCGGCCGCGGCGCCCCGACCGTCATCCTGGAATCCGGGTACCACAACTCCGCCGACCCGTGGAGCCAGTCCGACGCCGCCGATCCGGCCAAGGGACCCGCCGTGTTGCCCGCGTTGGCCGGCGCCCACCGCGTCTGCGCCTACGACCGGCCCGGGACACTGCGTAATTCCGACCCGCCCACCCTCTCCGATCGCAGTTCGTCGGTCCCGATGCCGCGCACCGCGAGTGACGTCGTGAGCGACCTGCATACGCTGATCGAGGCCGCGCACCTTCCTGGCCCCTTCGTACTCGTCGGTCACTCGCTGGGCGGCCTGTTCATCCGGTTGTACGCCCAGACCTACCCCGCGCAGGTGCGCGGACTGGTCTTCGTTGACGCGTTCGCTGCCGAGATCCCCGAGCTGCTGGGATCCGATTGGCCGTCCTATCGACGGGCGCTGGACGGGCCACCGCCGCAGTTTGCGGATTCATCGTCGTTCGAAATCGTGGACATCGACCGCAGTGTCGCGCAGGTCAACGCCGCGCCGGCGGTGCCAAATGTTCCGGCCGCGGTCCTGACGAGGACGGAACCATTCCTGATTCCCCCCGACCTGCCCGCGGACAAGGGCGAAAAACTGGAACAGGCTTGGCGCGACGCCACCACCGACCTGGTCGCCCTGCGCCCGCAGACCCCCCGGATCGCCGCGACCGGCAGCGACCATTTCGTCCAGATCCACCAACCTGACTTGGTCGCTGCCAGTGTGGAATTGGTGATTCAGCGATCCGTCCGTTGATCGGCGGCACCGTCACTGGCGGCGGGGCCAGCGACTCAGAGATGCGATTCTGCGTTGCCCGGACGCGAGGACGCTGTTGCCGGAGTTCCCGATTCTTCTGAAAAGAACTGCCGCGCAGAACCATTCGGACGGCGCTCGGGAACGGGTCCGCCGTCGTCATCCGGGCTCGCGATGTTTGCTTTGCCGGGCGGCGTGTGGGCAACGCTTCGTCGCCGGTATGCCGACTCGAGAACTGCCGGAACGTTGGCGAGGTTGCGGTGTACCGCCGCGAGCTGCTGCAGGGTGGAAATGTGTTGACCCGTAACCATTGCGGCCTCGCGCTCGGCGTCGAGAAGAAGCTGCGACGCGGAAGCGCCGGCTTCAGCCAGTAGCCTGTCAGCCTCGGCGCGGGCCGCGACGACGATGTTCGCCCCCTCGGCATGAACTTCGCTGAGCAGTGCCTCGGCAGCAGCTTGCGCATTGTTGACCAGTGCGGCCGCCTCGTCAGCGGCAGCGCTTTGCATTTTCGCTACTTCGTCGACCGTCGTGTGCAGCAATTTCGAGATCCGTTGGGCCACTGCCTGCGGAGACGTCGACACGTCGTACAAGGTGGCGACTTCCGTCTTGAGGGCAACGATCTCCTTGTGTGCTTCGGACAACTGATCGCGCAGTAACTGGTTCTCGTTGAGTAGCGACTGCTTCGAATGGGCCTCTAACCAGAGGAACTCATCAACCGCAGTCTGCTCGTAACCGTTGCGGACGCGGGGAAACTTCGGACCGCCGTGAGTCGTCACTGGTGTGCCTGCCTTGATCGCGGGGGACGTGATTGGCTTCATCATTGACCGCGAGGACCCGGGCCGCCGGCGCCGCCGACCACACCGCCTTCACCCATGGGTTCTCCGGCAGCGCCTCCGGCTGCGGCAGCGCCTCCGGCTGCGGCAGCGCCTCCGGCTGCGGCAGCGCCTCCGGCAACCGCGCACGCTGCGGCTGCGGCGCCGCCGGCCCCTACCGCACCTGGTATTGGAACCGCCAGCGGTACGGCGGCCGGCACGGCCAATGGCACCACCACGGGCACCGGACCGGGTAGGACTACCGGGTCGGCGACCGCGGCACCTATGGGTGGCACCGGCCCACCCTTGCCGGTGGGGGCCGGGCCCCCACCGGGTGCCGGATCTGCCGTACCGGCTTGGCCCACCGTCGTTGCCGCACCGCCACCTGCCGCGATTCCGCCACCGGGTGAGCCTGCGGCCGCACCTGCGGCCGTGCCTCCGCCAACCGCGCCACCCGCACCGCCTTCCACAACACCGCCGCCGCCAGCGGCAGCCCCGGCTCCGCCGGCACCTGCCGCGCCGACGACGGGCACTGCCAGAGGAACTGCCCCGGCGATCGGAACAGGCACCGCACCGGCCACCACTGGCCCGGGCAGCACGACGGGCGCGGCGACCGGGGCCGGCTGCTCAACACAGGCCGGACCGCCGGCGATGAAGGGGAGGGCCCGGACGCCGGGACTGGTCGCGAGTGTGGTTGCGCAAAGGACGGCACCCGCCACGACCGACATTTGAATTAGTCGAACCACTTTCACGGAAGTATCTCCCTTTTTCGGGCTGCGGTGTGCTCACCGCCAGATGGTTGGTCCGAACCGTATGCCGCGCGGCGAATAATTCCTAGAGGCCGAATAACTTTGTTTATGAAACCGTTGTTATCTGAACCGCAATGGGTTCATTTCGCCCGACGGATAACACGCTGCAGTACTAATTACATCAGTGTAATTAAAAGGACGTTTATCGCGGATGTGTTCCGCGCAGCCGCGTCGTGGTACGTACCGCGTCGCTCTGCTGGCGAAATCCGGTCCTCTGACCTGGAAATACCGCGATATCGTGGCGCGCTGCCGGTACAGCCAAGGGGCCGCTGAGTGTCTTGAAAAGAACGCCGTTGTCTCATGTAAGTATTGCGAGTCTTGCGCCGGACTAAATTGACCCATTTCGTACGTTTCTGGTTTGTGTATTACAAATTCGTCCACCGGATATGCGCACAAACCGTGCGGGAGGGCGATCAATATTTCGGCTACGCGGCACTGTTCTGGCGAATTTTAATTTTGTATACATCATGCCAAACGCATATCTGAGTGCGTCTCGAAAGATTCGGTCCCGTTAACCCTGAACAGTGGCGGCATGTGTGCCGGCGCGACGACCCGCATACACGCAGTCGGCCAGCGAGAGTCCGCTGACGTAGGAGTTGGAGCAGATGCCCGTCGCGGTGCGTCCCGCGCTGTACAGCCCAGGGATCGCGGCGCCCGCAGCGTCGAGCACTGCGCCGGTGGTCTCGTCGACCCGGATGCCGCCCAGCGTCAGCATTGGCGTCGGGTTGAGCAGGTTGGGCCGGATCGAGATGTTCAGCAGCGTGAAGGGCGGTTGATCGATTCGGCGTACGAAGTCCGCCGGCTTGCCGACCGGGTCCGCGGTACCGGTGTCGATGGCCCTGTTGTGTGCCTCGACGGTGGCGACCAGACCTTCCGGGTCGATACCGGCCCGCTGCGCGACTTCACGCAGTGAGGCGCCCTTGACCGAGTCAAGGAACATCAGTGCGGCCGACTGTGCGCGCTGAAACCACAACGGCTGCTTGATCATCTGGCGCCGCGCCTCTTTGATCAGGGCCGCGTCGGCGAGCAGCCAGCCCTTGCCGTGATGGTGCCGCACCATCTGATAGCCGACCGCCGCACCGTAGCGGCTTTCGTCGATGACTCGCTCTCCCTGCTCGTCGACGATGATCGCACTGATGAATGCGCTTGGGGGCGTGATGAATCGCCATGCGGACACGTTGTCCATCCGCTCGGTGACCGCGCCGGCACCCCGTGCCATCGCGATGCCGCTGCCGTCATCACCGCTGGTGCCGAGCTGCAACCCGCCCAGGTATTGGGGCGCAAAGCGTTTGACCCATTCGGTATTAGCCATGTAGCCGCCGGCGCAGATGATCACCCCGCGCCGCGCCCCGATTCGAACCGGCCGCGCGTAACGCCGCTCGAGTGCGCGCAGTTGCCGTTCCATCAGGGCGCGCAGCGGCGGATAGTAGATGCCGGGCTTGGTCGACAATCCGGCCAGCCGTGCATAACGCTTCTGAATCCGGGCCGGAGCATGGCGCATCGTCGTCGCCTCCACTCCGATCACGCGGCCGTCGGAGTCCTGGACCAATGTGTCGGCACGGGTATGGGGAGAGAACCGAACCCCAAGCGCCAGCGCGGATTTGGCCAGCGGTTCGTACATCTTCTTGCCGGACGTGCCCTTGCCCTTCACCCGGTGCCCGCGCTGCACGGGTGGTGTCTGTGCGCGGAACGCTCCGGCATTCTCGCTGCCGGAGTGATAGAGGTAGTAGTGGTTGTTGGGGTAGGACGTCTTGTACGGGCACACCGTGGAATCGAACGGTACGCCGTAATCGCTGAGCCACCGGATCATTTCGGGGCTGCCTGCCACGAACGATTCCAATGTGTGCGGGCTGACGGCGTCTCCGACTTCCAGACGCAGATAGGTGAGCATCTGCTCGTAGCTGTCGTTCACACCCGCCTGCTGCTGAACCCAGGTGCCACCGCCGGCGTAGATGATCCCGCCCGACACCGCAGTCGAGCCTCCACCGTTGGCGCGATCGAGCGCGAGCACATCGGCGCCGTTCTCCCGGGCGGCGATGGCCGCGCAGGTGCCGGCCGCCCCGAAACCGACCACCACCACGTCGGCGGACTCGGTGAAGGACGGCTCACCCATCGGCCGGCTCCTGTCCGCTGCCGTCTGCGATGTTGACGACGACGGCTGTGACATTGTCCGGCCCACCAGCTTTGAGAGCCGCCTCGATCAGCGCCCCGCACGCGTCGGCGGGCTCGGGATGGGAATCGAGGATCTGCGCCAGTGCGGAATCGTCGACCACACCGTGCAACCCGTCGCTGGACAACAGGATCCGGTCGCCGGCCTGCAGGTCCACCGCCGCGGCATCGGGCAGCGGGCGGGGGAACATCGCCACGTGCCGGGTGAGAATCGCCCGCGCGGGATGGCGTTCGGCTTCCTCGACCGACACCTCACCGGCATCGATCATGTCCTGAATCACGCTGTGGTCCCTGGTGATCTGCTGCAGCCGCTGTTCGCGGAGGAGGTAGGCCCGGCTGTCGCCGAGGTGGGCGACCAGCGCCCGCTCGCCCGCCACCACCACAGCCACCACCGTCGTGTTGGCGCCGGCGGCACGATCGTCGGACGCCGCGTACGCGCGGAAGTCGTCGCAGTATTCGACCAGGGCCCGCCCGAGCAGATCGGCGGCGTCATCGCCGTCGTCGGGCTTGAGATGACGGCGCACATAG
This sequence comes from Mycobacterium sp., assembly GCA_003987775.1. Lineage (GTDB taxonomy): Bacteria > Actinomycetota > Actinomycetes > Mycobacteriales > Mycobacteriaceae > Mycobacterium. The sequence goes on along the minus strand of RXJD01000003.1, from coordinate 94,560 downwards.
GTAGGCAGCAATTCGACCACCAGAGCCGCCGCCAACGCACCGTCGGTGCTGCAGGCCACGCCGTCGGCCACCATGAACAGCGACTGTTCCGGATCGGCGCCCCAGCGGTCCTGGTTGGTGGCGCGTATGCGCCCAATGTCGCTGAGGCCCGCGAACGTCGGCACCAGGGCTGCCGTCATCGCGGAAGGCCGCTGTCGCCGCCGGTCATCCGCTCGGATTCGGGCAGGTCGAGATAGCGCTCGAGATTGCGGTGCATGTTGATCACACGGCGTTCCTCACTGGACAGCACCAGATGGGTGAAGCCGGGTTGATGCAGGCCACGTTGCAAGCCCGGCAACACCCGGATGTCCTGGGTGAGCACGATGCCGGGTTCGGCGTCGCCGGCCGACACCCGCACGTCGGTGGGCTTGGTGCGGGCGGCCCCCGGCGGCATCCGCGTCATCAGGAACATGGTGAGCTCGCCGTGATCGGGATCGGATCCGGGACGCGACGTCATGATGGTCAGGTGGTCGGCGTTGACCAGGAACGTCATGTTGGGGAACACGTTGTACTGATGTAACCGGGTGACCCGGTCGGTGTCGGCCCAGTCCAGGTCGACCCCACGCCCAGCGGCGAACGCCCGGGTGTGAGCCGCGATCAGATCGGCGACCGTCTGCCCCGGCCGGCGTTCGTCGGCGGGAAACGGCGTGCCCTCGGGTGCGCCCATCAGGGCACCCTGGGTGTAAACGTAGGCGTCCCAGACTTCTTCGTCGCTGAGCGAGCCGTGAAAGCGTGGGCTCGGCACGCCGTATGGTTGATCAGACTTGCCGGCACGCTGCCAAATCTGTTGTGGCGCATGAACATCGTCGACGCAACGCAGCAGTTCGGGATGCAGCGTCTGGATGTGGTACGTCTCGCTGTAGCCGTCAGCGATCGTCTTCCAGTTGGCCTCGACTTCCACGGTGAGCGTTGCGTAGCAACGGAAATCGTCGATATTGCACCAGGCGATATCCCGGGGGATCTCATCCAGGTATTCGTTCAGCGGCATCGCATCGAGGTCGAGGTTGACGAAAACCATCCCCTCGAAGGTGTCGACCCGGGCCGGCAGTAGCGGGAAATCGGACATTCGCAGCGAGCCGAAGCCCTTGCGGTCGGGCACCCGCTTGAGCGTGCCGGCCAGATCCCAGGTCCAGCCGTGATAGCCGCACTTGAGTTCGGACAGCCCCGAACCCGAGCCCACGCACAGCGAGTTCCCGCGATGCCGGCAGGCATTCTGGAACGCACGAAGCACCCCGTCGTCGCCGCGAACGATCAGGACACCGTATGGGCCGCAGCGGTATTCGAAGTAGTCACCTGCCTTGGCCACGTGGTCGACCATGCAGGCCACCTGCCACACCTTCGGCCACATCCGCTCGACTTCCAGTGCGGCGAACGCCGGAGAGTAATAGCGATCCGCCGGCACCCGGGTGGGCGAGGCCGGCGGAGTGCCGATCGCGTCCTCGTCGCGGCTGCGGGCTCCCGCGCCGGCGGCGTTGACGGTGGGTGTCTTCACGAGGGCAGCTTAGCGCGCTCCGCGTACCAGGCGGCCCGGACGTGCTCCGGTGTCGACGTCCTTGCGGCGGGTCACGGTGCCGCTGACGATCGTGGCGGCATATCCGCTGGCGCCCTGCAGGATTCGCCGCCCACCTGCAGGGAGGTCATAGGCCATGGCCGCGGGGTGCAGGGTCAGGGCATTGAGGTCGATGACGTTGATGTCGGCCTTCTTGCCCGCCTCGATGGTGCCGCGGTCGGTGAGGCCGAACAGATGGGCGGTATCGCGGGACTGCTTGCGGATCACGTACTCCAGGGACAGCTTCTCGCCGCGGCTGCGGTCCCGGGCCCAGTGGGTCAGCAGGAAGGTGGGATAGGAAGCGTCGCAGATCATCCCGCAGTGCGCACCGCCGTCGGAGAGGCCGAGCACCCCCGCGGGATGCAGCATCATCTCCCGAATGGCGTCATGATTGCCGTCGGCGTAGTTGAACAACGGCAACATCAGCATCGCGGTCGCGTCGGCTTCGAGCATCAGGTCGTACAGGGTCGACAGCGGGTCCTCGCCGCGGGCCTGGGCGATTGCGGCTACCGTGCGGTCCGGCGTGGGCTCGTAGTCCGGCGGGTTACCGAGTGCATACAGCCGTCCCAGCGAGTGCTGCACCATCGCGAACATCCCGTCGAACAACACGCCCGGGTCCAGCGGTAGATCGTCCTCGGACAGGATCGCGGCCTTCACCGCGGGATCGGCCAGGCGCTGGGCGAGCTCTTCGCGAGTGCACTCGGCTTTGAGCCGGCGGTAGGTGGGCCGGTGGGTGAAGCCGTGATGACCTTGGAACCCGATCATCATGCCGAACGGCCGGGCCGCGATCTGCGGGTGCAACCGGCTGCCTTCGGCGTGCGCGGCAGCGGAGACGTCCAACTGCTCGCGCCAGAGATTCGGGTCGGCGTCGACCTGGATCAGGGCGAAGGACACCGGCCGGTCGATCTCGCGGCTCAACCGGCGCATCCAGTCCAGTTCCTTCTTGGGCCCGACGATGTCTTCACCGGCTGCCCCCTGCGGTGCCAGCTCGAACACGGCCTGACCGCCGGCGGCCATCGCGCGGCCCAGTCCGAACAGCTCCTCTTCGGCGGCGAAAGTGCCCGGGACGGGTTCGCCGTCCATCGCCACATGCGCCAGGGTGCGCGATGTCGAGAATCCGAGCGCGCCTGCCTCTACCGCCTCCCGGACCAGCCTGCCCATCGCCTCGATGTCTTCAGGGGTGGCCGGCTCGTTGCGCGCGCCCCGTTCGCCCATCGCGTACGCGCGGACGGCGCCGTGGGCGACCTGGCTGCCCACGTCGATGGAAAACTGCTGCTTGCCGATGGCGTCGAGATACTCGGGGTAGGTCTCCCAGCCCCAGGTGATGCCTTCGGTGAGTGCGGTGCCCGGGATGTCCTCGACACCCTCCATCAGCTTGATCAGCCAGTCTTCGGTGCCGGGCCGGACCGGCGCGAAACCAACCCCACAGTTGCCGGTGACGACCGTCGTGACACCGTGCCCGCTGGAGGGCTCCAGCAGGCTGTCCCAACTGACCTGGCCGTCGTAATGGGTGTGGATGTCGACGAAGCCGGGCGCCACCACATGCCCCGTCGCATCGATGGTCTCGGCGGCCTCACCGGCGAGCCCGGGGCCGTCGGCGTCGCGGCGCGCGACTTCGACTATCTTGCCGTCCTTGATGCCGATGTCGGCCAGATAGCGTTGCGCACCCGTACCGTCCACGACGGTGCCACCGGTGATTTTCAGGTCGAACATGACTGCCTCCGAGGCGGGGACCAAGTACTGAGGCGGGGACCAAGTACTGGCGGGGGATTATTTCGCTACGGTGCGTAGCGTATGTAGTGACGGTATGCGCCGCATCCGCCGCAGTCAATGAATCCGGGAAACTGTCAGTGAGCGGGCGCGGTCAGCCGCTTCCACTTCAGGGTGACCTGAGTGCCGTGCGGCGTGCCGTCAATATCGGCTTCGTCGGCGAGGACGCGCATCAGCGGGATGCCGCGACCCCGGGTCATGTCCCTCGTGCCGGCGCGGTGACGCCAGCGGCCCCGATCCTTGACCGTGACGGCAAGCGTGTCCGATTGAGGGTCGTAGGCAGCGCTGACGTCCATCGTCCCGGGATCCGGGGTGTCGGTGTAGGCGAACTCGGCGGCGTTGGCCAGCGCCTCGCTGACCGCCAGCACGAGGTCACTGAACCGCTCGGCGCCCAGCGTGAAGTGCCGATCGAGCCAATTGCGGAACTCGACGCGGATCCGGTTGGCGCTGAGTGCGTCGGCGGCCACCCGCAAACGGACAAAGCGGGACCGATCGTCGAGAGGTGTCATGCGGGGCCGACAGTCAGCGTGTCCGGCCCTCCCGCGTACAACCAGATTCAGGCACCAGCGATCCAGCTCAGCGCGTTATCCAGGGTGCGGTGCAGCGACAACAGACTGTCGATGCCCATCAGTTTGATGGGACGGCTGGTGGCGGGACCGTCGGCCACCACCGCGAAGCGGGTGGGCGGCGACACCTCGGCCTGTCCATTGACCAGAACACTCAGGCCGGCAGAGGCCAGAAACTCGACCTTGGTCAGGTCGACGACCAGAGCCGCGGGCTTGGGAGCCAGCGCCGCATGGATCGACTCGGCCAGCTGTGGAGCGCTGAGCATGTCCACTTCGCCCGAGACGGCGAGCACCACAGCGCCGTCCGTCTCGTACTGTTCGACTTCGAAAGGGGCTCGATTCACTGAATCGCCGGGTTGATCGACCATGCTGTATCTCAAATCCATCCTTGCGGGAAAACGCTAGTTTTCAGACAACCACGCCAAACCGGGGCTGTTGCTTCAACCCGCCGAACACCGCCAGATTCTGCGCCGGCAAACGCGGCGTGGCGGCAGTTAACAGAGGTCAATTCTAAGTCACGGACGAAAAAGCCCTGACAGGTGCTGTCTACGACGGTGTGTAGGACAAAACCCGGTCCGGGGCTTGTGCGCGTTGGTAGCGTCTGGGAATGCTCTTTGCGGCCCTGCGCGATATGCAATGGCGGAAGCGGCGCCTCGTCATCGCCATTGTCAGCACCGGACTCATCTTCGGGATGACGCTCGTCATGAGCGGGCTCGCCAATGGCTTCACCGTCGAGGCGCGCAACACCGTCGATTCGCTGGGTGTCGACGCATTCGTGGTCAAGGACGGCTCTGCCGGACCGTTTCTGGGGTCGACTCCGTTTCCCGATGTCGACCTGGCCCGGGTGAGAAGTGAAGCCGGAGTGTCCGCGGCCGCGCCGCTGGGTTGCGTCGGGACGATCATGAAGGAGGGCGCGTCGACGCGGAACGTCACCGCCTTCGGTGCGCCCGAGCGCGGACCCGGTATGCCCCGGGTCTCCGAAGGACGGACGCCGTCCCGTCCCGACGAGGTCGCCGCCTCGAGCGTCCTGGGCCGTCACCTCGGGGACACCATCCAGGTCGGTGCGCACACTTTGAAGATCGTCGGCATCGTGCCCAACTCGACGGCGCTGGCGAAGATCCCCAACATCTTCCTGACCACCGAGGGTCTGCAGCAGGTTGCCTACAACGCGCAGCCCATGGTCACCTCGATCGGTGTCGACGGCACTCCGCGCGCCCTCCCGCCGGGTTATCGCACCTTCGACCGCGACGGCGCCGTCAAAGACCTGATCCGGCCATTGAAAGTGGCGGTCAATTCCATCACGATCGTGGCCATCCTGTTGTGGATCGTGGCGGTGCTGATCGTCGGTTCGGTCGTGTACCTGTCCGCGCTGGAACGGGTGCGGGACTTCGCGGTGTTCAAGGCGATCGGCACGCCGACGCGTTCGATCCTGGCCGGGCTGGCACTGCAGGCGCTGATCGTCTCGCTGCTGGCCGCGGTGGTAGGCGTTATCCTTTCCAAGCTGTTGGCGCCGTTGTTCCCGATGGTCGTCGCGGTGCCGTCACTCGCCTACGTGCTGCTACCGGTGGTCGCCATCGTCATCGGCCTGCTGGCCAGCCTCGCCGGGCTGCGGCGTGTGGTGGCCATCGATCCCGCTCTCGCGTTCGGAGGACCCTGACCGGTGGGCGATCTCAGCATTCAGAACCTGGTCGTCGAGTACTACAGCGGCGGCTACGCCCTGCGTCCGATCAACGGGCTGAACCTCGACGTGACGTCCGGGTCGCTGGTGATCCTGCTCGGACCCAGCGGGTGCGGAAAGACGACGCTGCTGTCCTGCCTGGGTGGGATCCTGCGGCCCAAGTCCGGGGCGATCAAATTCGACGACCTGGACATCACGACACTCGACGGCGCGGCGCTGGCGAAGTACCGGCGCGACAAGGTCGGCATCGTCTTCCAGGCGTTCAATCTGGTGCCCAGCCTCACCGCCCTGGAGAACGTGATGGTGCCGATGCGTGCGGCCGGCATGTCGCGCGCCGCCTCGCGCAAGCGCGCCGTGGAGTTGCTCGAGCGCGTCAACCTCGGGGAGCGGATGAAGCACCGCCCGGGCGACCTCAGCGGCGGGCAGCAGCAGCGTGTCGCAGTCGCCCGCGCGATCGCGCTGGATCCGCCTCTGATCCTGGCCGACGAACCCACCGCCCATCTCGACTTCATCCAGGTCGAGGAGGTGCTGCGACTGATTCGCGAACTCGCCGACGGTGACCGGGTAGTGGTGGTGGCAACCCACGACAGCCGGATGCTCCCGCTCGCCGATCGCGTCGTCGAGCTGACACCCGACTTCGCCGAAACGGATCGTGAACCGGAAACGGTGCAGTTGAAGGCCGGAGAGGTGCTCTTCGAGCAGAGCACGATGGGCGAGCTGATCTACGTGGTCAGCGAGGGCGAGATCGAGATCGTGCACGAAATGGCCGACGGCGGTGAGGAAGTGTTCAAGGTGGTCGGCCCCGGGGACTACTTCGGCGAGATTGGCGTGCTGTTCCATCTACCGCGCTCTGCCACCGCGCGCGCCCGCTCCGCCGCGACCGTCGTCGGCTACACCGCGCCGGCCTTCCGGGAGCGGCTGGGTACCGGCGGACTGCGTGACCTGATCGAGCACCGCGCCCTGGGCAGCGACTGACGATTGAACGCAGCGCGGCACCGCTTCGTGGTGCGGTGTGAGCACGGCTCCGCTGTGTCGGGACAGCATGGAGAGGACGGCGATATGGGACCGGGCGAAGACGACGAGCTATCGGGGCGGCCCACGCTGAATCGGCGCCGCGCGCTGCTGGGCATGGGTGCGGTGGCCGGGTTTGCCGCCGTCGACGTCGGTGGTTTCGCCTATGCCGGGGGCTGGCTGCGACCTGACGCGTTGACCCCGGCGCGGTTCACCGACCGCTTCGAGAACGTCTACGGGCGCCACGACGGCTTTCGCCGCAACCACGCCAAAGGCCTCAGCGCCACCGGAACGTTCGAGAGCAACGGGTCCGGTGCGAGTGTCTGCCGGGCAGCGGTGTTCGAACGCGGCACGGTTCCGGTGATCGGCCGGTTCTCGCTGGGGGGCGGCCTGCCCGATCAACCCGACAAAGCCGATACGGTTCGCGGGCTGGGCCTGTTGCTTCAGACATCGAACGGTCAGCAGTGGCGCACCGCCATGATCAACCTGCCGGTCTTCACCGACAGCACACCGCAGGGTTTCTACGAGCGCATGCTGGCCGGCAAGCCGCAGCCTGACACCGGCAAGCCCGACCCGCAACGGATGGCCGAATTCCTCACGCGCCACCCCGAGACAGCGGCGGCGATGAAGATCATCAGAGAGGCGCCGCCCAGTGCCGGTTTCGCCGACACAACCTTCAACGGGCTCAACGCTTTTCGCTTCACCAACTCCTCCGGTGCGACGGTCGCGGTACGGTGGTCCGTCATTCCGATCGACGGTGGGCAGGGTGCCGGGCCGCCGTCGTCCGGCAAGGACTATCTGTTCGACGACTTGATCCGCGCAGTGGCTCAGCGGCCGGTGCGCTGGCGTCTGATTCTGACCGTCGCCGAACCCGGCGACCCCACCAACGACGCCACCAAACCGTGGCCCCCGACGCGCCGCACGATCGACGCGGGCATCATCACCATCACCGGGGTGCAGACCGAAGCGCCCGGCAACGCAAGGGATGTCAACTTCGATCCGACAGTGCTGCCGGACGGTATGGCGTTGTCGGACGACCCGATTCCCAAAGCCCGGGCAGGCGTGTACGCGAGGTCTTTCACCCGCCGTGCCGAAGAGCCGAAGTCGCCCAGCGAGGTTCGCGTCTGATGGCAGCAAAGGCAAGCAGTTCACCGCGTTTCGCCCTGCCCTCGCGGCTACTGCACTGGTTGATGGCGCCGATGGTCATTGCGCAACTCCTCATCGGGGTGACGATGGTGGCGTCGTTGGCCTACTACCCGCTACTCCTGGCCATTCACCGGTCGCTGGGTGTGCTCATTCTGATCTTCGCCGTGATCCGACTGGTGAACCGGTGGACCCACACGCTGCCGCCGTTTCTGGCCACCATGGGCCCCGCCGAGCGTCGCATCGCCTCGTACTCGGAGTACCTGCTGTATGGGCTGCTGCTCGTCCAGCCGCTGACCGGGTGGGCGATGCTGTCCGCCGCGCGCAACCCGATCGTCTCGCTGGGCCCGTTCCATCTGCCCGGCATCACACCGCACAACATCGACCTCTACGCGTTGCTGCGCCAGGCTCACGGCGTCTTCGCGCTGCTGCTGTTCCTGGCGTTCACGGCACACGTCAGTGCGGTGCTGTTCCACACGTTCGTCTTGCGGGATCGCATCATCGACCGAATGGCCGTGTGGCCGACCAGACGCCGCTGATCAGCGGTGGTGCTGGCTGAAGAATTGCCAGATGGTGTCGGTGGCGTCCAGTGCGGTGGACGGTTCCGGCAGGCCCAGCCGCTCCAGGATGGGGCCGCGGACACCACCCGGCCACTGGTGGCCGGCGTCGGCTATCGAGATCAATTCGACGGTGCGGCCGTCGGGGCATGTCGCGGTCTCGGTGGTCACCACACCGGCCGTGGTCGAGGCCGGCGGCCCGCAGTTGTCGATGGTGCGCCACGCGGCGGTCACCGTCGGCACCGGCGGCCCGTCCACTCGTGGAGTTCCGTCGGGCTTCAATGACTTCCCCGGCCCGCCCTGGTAGGGAACACTCGCGTCGGCGGTGCCGTGGATTTGCAGCACCGACGTCGGTCGCGCGCGGGAACAATCGGTGACCAGGGTGCCGGCCACCGGTGCGATCGCGGCGAACAAGTCCGTCTCACACGCCAGCCGCAGCGACATCATCGCCCCGTTCGACATGCCGGTCACATACACCCGGGACAGATCCACGGGCGTCTGGCGTTCGATGGCGGCGACGACGGCGCCGATGAAACCGACATCGTCGAGGTTGGTCTGCGACGGATTCCCGCAGCATGACCCGGCGTTCCAGGCCCGGCCCTGACCGTCGGGATAGGCGACCAGGAAATGTCCTTTGTCGGCCTCGCTGTCCCAGTGGTAGGCGCTTTCGGCTTGCGCGCCGCTGCCGAAACCACCGTGCAGCATCACCACCAGCGGGGCGGCGCCCGTCAATCCCTGGGGCCGGTACACATGGAATGTTCGGTCGGCGCCGGCCCATTCGAGGTGCTGGGAGGATTTACCGACCGGAATGGTCGTGGGCTCCGGCGACCCCACCGCGTGGCCGCCACCAAAACAACCGCCCACCAGGACAACCACGGCGGCAAGAGCGACAGCAATGCGGGCCCGAGCGTGAGATGCCATCAGCCCATGGTGACACCCGCCACGGAGAATGACAAGTTACTTGTCAAAATCCCGGACGGTGGCAGACTCTGCAGTCATGCGACGCGACGCCCAGTGGGAACCCACGGTGCCGGCCCTGGTCCAACGACTGGCCGCCGCCGGCGGCCCCCGGCTCAAGAGCGCATTCGCGGCGGCCGGGCTGGACGGTATCCGGCCGGCCCAAGCGGTGGCGTTGGTGCCGCTGGCTACCGGCGGCTTACATGCCTCGGACCTGGCGGACCGGTTGGGGGTGAGCCGTCAGGCGGTGGCTCAGGCCGTCGCGGCACTGGAGCGGCACGGTTACGTCACCCGGGAATCGAACCCGGATGACGCCCGCACCAGAATCATCGAACTCACCCCGCGGGGTCGCCAGACGCTGCGCGTGATGCGTTCTACCGCACTGGAATTAGAGGGACACTGGGAGCAGGTACTGGGGCAGCGGCGGCTCGGTGAACTGCGTGCGACACTGCAGATGCTGCTGGCTGCGCCGTATTCGGCAAGCCGCTGAGGGCCGGCCCGACGCGGGCGGCTACCACCCGAGCGGTCAGTAGCGCCACAAGCATGACCGAAACACACACCAGCCCATCGTCTTTCAGTCCCCACTTCACCGCGGCCAGCAGCGCTGCCCCGGCCACGCACAACAGGGTGCCGACCACTGCGCCGCGCCGGACCGATGTGATGGCGGGGCAGCCATCCCAGCCCGGCAGCGGATTGTTCTCCAATGGGCGCAGTGCCACGAACAGCACCGCCACCACCCCGATCATGATGAAGAGCTGCTCGAACGTGACGGCGAGAAAGTCCGGCCGGCCCGGGTAGCGCGGGTGGCCGAAGCTGTCGAAGAGAACGTGCACGGCCAGCAGTGCAGGCATGTGCCACAGGTACAAGGTCATCGCCCCGGAGTTGCCGATCGCCGTGAACCACCACACCCGGGGCCGCCGTGCCCACCGGTTGATCGCCGGTGCTGCGGCGATTGCCAACGCGCTCAACACAATCGCGTGCCCCGCGAGCAACAGTGACGGGGGGCTCATGTTGGCCAGCCGCATGCCCTCGATGCCGACCAGGCTCAGCTCGTAGGGTCCCCAGGTCAGCAGCGCCACATTGACTGCCAGCATCGCCGCGGCCGTAGTCAGTGCCGCGCGCCTGGTGAGCAGTCCCCGGCGGTAGGCCACACCGAACATGCCGGGAATCAGCCAGACCGCCATATTGAGGTAGCCGAGTGGCGCCGCCGCCACCCAGTGCAAGCGGGCGGCGTCGATGATCGCGGCGAGGGTGTAGACCACGACGACCCCGGCAACCAGTCGGGCGGGAGTGGTGATCCGGGCCAGCACGGGCATCGAGGCCAGCACCAGCACGTACACCCCGAGGAACCAGAGCAACTGGATACTGATCCCGGCCACGGGTTCGTAAACATGTTGAGGCAGAACAGGATAGAGTGCCATGAGGGCGACTGCCCAGAAGGCGAAGTAGTAGAACACCGGCCGGAACAGCCGGGTGCAGCGCTTCATCAGCCAGGCTCCCCAATTGTCACCGGGATGCCAGGACGCCACGCACGCGGCGGCGCCGGCGAAGAAGAACAACGGCATGATCTGGAAGATCCAGGTCAGCGCCTGAAACACCACGGACGTGGTGAGCAGGTTGTCCCAGAAGAACACGCCACCCCGGATGATGCTGATGGCCATGACGGAGTGGCCGATCACCACGCCGATCAGGGCGGTGATCCGAATGACGTCGATTGCGCGATCGCGGTCCGAGGGGGTGCGCGCGTCCAGTTCGGTGGGGCTGGGAAAGCCCATCAAAGTGGTCATTCAAGCAGCATTGCGGCTCTGCGCCGGTCGATGCCTGGGTAGTTCTACTCGTCTCGGCGGGTAGCTCTACGGGCCGAGTCCGTCCGCGCCCTGCAGGCCGGTGCGGCCGAAGTATTCGCCGCCGCTGCCACCGGCCCCGCCGTGTGCGGGATCGAAACCGCCACCGCCGGCGCCGCCATCGCCACCGTCGCCGACGAATTGCGCGCTGCCCCCGCTCCCGCCGGCACCCCCCGACCCGTTGACGGCAGAGGCTTCCCCACCCCGGCCCCCGTGGCCGCCGTTGCCGAACTGACCGCCGTCGCCGCCGTCGCCGCCGACCCCGCCGCGCAGAGCCGTGCCGGAACCGTAGCCGTCGCCGCCGGCCCCGCCCCAGCCGAAGTACTGACCGCCGTTTCCGCCGTTACCGCCGTCACCGCCGCCCGCGGGACCGAAGGCGCCCGCTCCACCGGCACCGCCGTTGCCGAACCAGCCGGCGTTACCGCCCTGGCCGCCCCAGCCGCCGGTCATGTTCGCCCCGCCCAGCCCGCCCTGCCCGCCGGCGCCACCGTTACCGAACAACCATCCACCGGAACCACCGTTGCCGCCGGGCGGCGCGATCTTGTTGATCGCGGTGCTGGCTCCGCCCTGACCGCCATTGCCGCCATTGCCGATGAATCCCGCGGACCCGCCTCGGCCGCCGAACTGGCCCGGCCCGCCGGATCCGCCGTTGCCGCCGTTGCCGAACAACAGTCCGCCTGCTCCGCCGGCCTGGCCGGTTCCCGGTGCGCCGTCGGCTCCGTTACCGATCAGCGGACGGCCGGTGGCCGTCTGGACGGGCGCGTTGACGGCGTCGAGCAGGGCTTGTGGAGCGCGCTGCAGCAAAGCGGCGATGTTCGTCGACTCCGCGGCGGCATAGCTGCCGCTTGCGGCGCTGAGTGCTTGCACGAACTGCTCGTGGAAGACCGCCAACTGTGCACTTGCCAACCGGTAGGTCTGTGCGTTTCGGCCGAACGCCGCCGCGACGGCCGCCGACACCTCGTCGGCACCGGCGGCCAGCACGCGAGTCGCCGGACCGGCCGCGTTCGCGGCATCGAGTGCCACGCCGATGCCGGCCACATCCGTCGCCGCGGCGGCCAGCAACTCCGGCACAGCCATCAGGTAGGACAACTGGTGGCCTCCGACCTCACATTGGCGTCCCGTGCTGGGTCAGGGTGAAGAAAAGATAAGCAAGGCAGAACAGGAAGTTCAGCGCGACGAGCATCAGGCCGGCGCAGATGACCGCGTGGCGGCAGCGGCGCTGAAAATGCGTCGTTTTGGCGGACTTCTTCTCCCGCAGGTACTGGGTGGCGATCAGGGCGAAGTTGACGTCGGTCAACTCCCTGTCCGCAACCATCGTGCCGGTGGCCATCTGTTGCAGGCGCGTCGGCGGTATGTGGACGCCGACTTGCGCGAAGCGGCGGCTGAGCCGTCGCGCCTGCCTGCGGCCGAGATACTGACCTCGCATCTGTAGCTGGTGCGAGAGTCTCCGTCGTTCGTCGCCCCAAGGGTTCGACGGGGTCGTCACAAGCGGGAAGTCTATGTCTTACGTCACATTCTGGGGAACATAACGAATTCATTTTTTTGACGGATTTTGGTGCGGTCGGTTCACCGCAACTGTTCGGTGGGCACTGCGTAGCGCTGCTGATAGGCGCTCACCCGTTCCCGGACTTCCTCCGCGTTCAGGCCGGTGTCCGCCCAGGTGTAGCGACCGCGCCCGCCATCGCCCGGATGGGCTGCCAGGAAATCACGCATGCGCTGCTCGGCGTCTGGCGTCAGTTCGCGACCGAGTTTCTGATAGATGCCGCGGATCGTGGTCCAGGGGTCGTTGATGAAATCGGCGAAGTGGATGTCGATCACCCTGTCCGTGGGGATCCTGCCACTGTCGCGCAGCGCCATCTCGCGGTCGAGTCCGACGGCGATCTCCTCGTAGGACTGGGCCGCGCACTCGGCGATGTCGGGGTCGTCGCTGGCCATCCGGCGCAGGTGGCGAGTCAGCGCCGCGATCGATGAGATGACATTGAGGGGATCCCGGTGCGTCTGCACGATCAACGCGTCGGGGTACTCGGCGAACAGGGTGTCGAGCTGCCACAGGTGCGCCGGCGACTTCAGCAGCCACTGGCCTGCGACGCCAGACTGCAAGTGTTGCAGGAAGATTCGATGGAAACGGTAGGCGCCGGTGTGGTCGGCCTCATCGAGCAGCCAGCGGTAGTAGCCCGGTAGCCGGTACTGCACCGAAAAGATCATGCTGGTGAACTCGCTGGCGGTGATGCGGACGCATTCCTGCCCCACCAGGGCGCCCATCGGGTGAAACGCCATGAATCCGGGAATGATCTGCTCGGACATCTCGATCCCGGCCTGGCTGGCCGCGATGCGCGGATCGTCGTGGTAGGTCTCCGGCTGGGGCACCGGGCAGGGGGCGTCGACTTCCCAGGTCAGGGGTGCGCGCAGGCCGGGGTCCTGGGCCAGCAGGTCGTAGAGGATGGTGGTTCCGGTGCGGGGCTGGCCGACGATGAAGATCGGCGCGTCGATTCCCTTGCCGGCGATTTCGGGATGCTCTTTGCGCCAGGCGATCACGTCGAGCCGGTTCTTCAACGCACGCATCAGGTCGAGATAGGCGACCTCGACGCCGATGGGCGACAGTCGGGCCTCACTGACCAGCCCCTCGGTGACCAGGTCGAGTCCGTGTTGCCAGCCGTCGTCTCCGAAGTCGTCGTGGCCGGTCTCCGTGCAGGCGGTGGCGATGAGTCGCTGCGGGTCGAATCGTTCCCGCAGGGTCACGACGGTTCGCCTTGCTTGCGCACCGAAACCGTGACATCGGGCGGGGACGGATTGTCCAGCCAGCGCAGGACGACGAAGCCCCGGTGGCGGCCACCGGTGTCCAGCCAGTGACCAAAACCGAAGTCCTGAGCCGAGATTGCGATGCGGACTCGGCCGTCGGCGTCAGGCTGGACACCGTGATTGGTCACCGAGCTGTGCCTACGGCGCGGCTCGAGGCACTCGTGCCAGATGCTCTCCAGGGTGACGTTCCAATAGCGGGTGTCCGGAGGCGCGATGTCGAGCACCAGCGCCTGATCGGGGTCGAGGCGGAAGGAGCCGATCATGTACAGGTTGTCGGGCGTGGTGTCGGCCGACCCCAGGTCGGCCGCCTCGGCGGTGAGCAGCGTGTTGGGGCGGTCGAGGAGCTCAGGCTTGATCGTGCGATGCAGGGTCACGAGCTTCATCAACGTCCACGCCATGGCGGTGAACTGCTCGGCGAGTTCGTGCTGAGTCAGCGGCGCCACCGGGTCGGGGTCGAGGGCCTCGATATGCAGGGTGGCCAGCTGCTCGGCGGCACGGTCGCCGATGTACTCGCGAACGACGAGCGATGACGCGTCTTCGGGGATCTGCACCCAGTGGGCGCCGTCGGTGTCAGATGGTTCAACGGCGGACAGGATGATCGCGAATTCGTCTGAGCCCAAATCGGTGTCACTCAGATAACCGGCCATTCGCCGGGGCGTCAGGCCGGTGCCGGCGAGGATCTGGAAACCCAGATACGCGCTGGTGCCTCGGGTGCCGGTGATCCGGTAGCTGCGGTCGCCGCGGATCATCGCCAGGCAGTAATTGCCGTCCGGGTTGGGCCCGCCGATCATCCGGTTGGGCGTGGACATGTCGAAGAACGACGGCAGCGCGGTGTCGGCCTCCACGGACAGTTGCGAACACAGCGATGACACCCGCGCGATAACCCGCAGTCCCTCCAGCAGTTCGCGCTCGGACTCGGCGTCCTCGGTCACGATATTGGTCGCGTTGACCACCATCTGCTGGAAGAACTGCCACGCGGAGAGCGCCTCCGACGCCTCGACTTGAGTCATAGTCTCATAATTAGACTATGTATCAGCCGTTGGCCAGTACTTCGCGCGAATCGCTCTCCGAACGACGCCGGGCCGCTACACGTCAGCGCATCGCAGCCGCGGCCGCACAGCTGGTCGCCGACGTGGGTCTGGCGGGCGCGACGGTGGAGCGGATTGCCGACGCGGCCGATATCGGCCGGGCCACCTTCTTTCGCTACTTCAACTCCAAAGAAGACGCCGTCGCCGAAGGGGTGAATGTCCACTGGCTGGAGCGCATCACCTCCGCGCTGGCCGCTCAGCCGGCGGACTTGTCCGCCATCGACGCCGTGGTTGGCGCTTTTGGTGACCTTGCCGACGGCTTCGGCGAGATCGAGGACCAGATCCGAGAACTGGCCACCCTCACCCGATCCTCGGAAACGCTGGACGCATGGACGCTGCACATCTACGTGCGGTACGAGGCGGTGATCGCCGATCTGATCGCCCCGCGACTGCCCAAGTCAGCTTTCCCGGATCCCCGGCCCCGTCTGATCGGCGCGTTGGCAATGGCCGCCGTCCGGCTCGCCCTGGACGACTGGCTGCTGCACGGCGGGTCACTACCGGACCGGGTCCGTCAGGGTCTGGGCGCGATCACGATCGCATGAGCGATGCCACGATGAGTCGTGTCGTATGTTCGGCGCGCACGGGCGAATACCGTTGCGCATCAGACAGAATCGGGTAAATGACGCCGCCGACGATCGCGTCTGCCGCCGACTCGGCGGTGGCCTCGTCGATGTCGTCCGCCAACAGGCGACGGCGAACGCTGTCGTGCAGCGGCTTGCTGAACCCGGCGCGCAACCGGACGGCGGTGTCTTCGTGCTCCATTCCGGCTACGGTCAAGATCCGCAACATCGCCGAACCGCGGTCCGTCGTCAAGGTGGTGGCGAGCTTGCCCACCCACTCCACCAGGTCGGCGGCCAGATCGCCGGTGTGGTTCATCGACGCGAGGATCCGGTCGGCGTCTTCGAGCATGACGTCTGCCACAAGCGCGGGACGGCTGCGCCACCAGCGATAGATGGTCTGCTTACCCACTCCGGCCCGCGCGGCGACAGCCTCGATGGTCAGGCCGTCGAAACCGCGTTCCAGCAGCAGCTCACGGGTGGCGGCCACGATCGCCGTGCGCGACTTCTCGCTGCGGCGCCGGGGCGCCAGATCGGTGGGCATTACCTCGCCTTTACAGGACATGACCCGACAACGTAATCTTCGACAAGACGAGACGGTTCGTCTTGTAAGGGGAGAGGATAGCAGTCTGTGCGGCCAAAGCCGAGCCCTTGCCCTCCGGGCGTGACCCACCAGATTGCCGGGTCGGCGTCGTGACACTAGGGCTGACCACGGAGCAGTCGGAGCTCGGTTCCGCGGTCGCGCAGTTCGCGGCCCGTCATGCCCCGATCGCCGCGACCCGGGACAGCTTCGAGGCACTCGCAGCAGGCAAACTGCCGCAGTGGTGGGAAGCGCTGGTAAGCAACGGTTTTCACGCTGTCCATCTGCCGGAGCACCTGGGCGGCCAGGGTGGGCGGCTGATGGACGGCGCGTGCGTGCTGGAAGCTGCGGCCAAGGCACTACTGCCCGGCCCGTTGCTACCGACGGTGGCCGCGGGATCGGTCGCATTACTGGCAGACCCGACACCCGCCGCTGAATCGCTGTTGCGTCAACTCGCCACCGGCACGCCGGCCGCGGTCGTCCTGCCCGGCAACGGGGCATTCGGCGCGCGTCCCGTCGGGCAGGGTTGGGTGGTCTCCGGGGAGTCTGAGGTCACCGCCGGTGTCTGCTCGGCGCAGATCATTCTGGTGGCGGCCGCCACCCCGGACGACGACGTCGTGTGGGTGGTCGTCGACCCCGAAAGTGGCTCGGCTGCAACGCAGCCCGAGGACGGGACGGACATCGTCACTGACGTCGGACGGCTGCGGCTGACCGAACACTCTGCCGCCGACGTGCTCACGGGCATCGAACCCGACCGCGCGGAGTGCCTGATGGCCGCCCTGGTGGCCAGCACGACGGCCGGCATCACGCAGTGGTGCGTCGAAGCGGTCACCGCGCACCTGCGTATCCGGGAACAGTTCGGAAAGGTGATCGGCACCTTCCAGGCGCTGCAGCACAGCGCGGCGATGTTGTTGATCAACAGCGAACTGGCCACGGCGGCGGCCTGGGACGCGGTGCGGGCCGCCGACGAGTCACTCGACCAGCACCGCATCGCCGCGGCCGGCGCCGCCGTGATCGCCATCTCGCCCGCCCCGGACCTGGTGCTGGACGCGCTGACGATGTTCGGTGCCATCGGCTTCACCTGGGAACATGACGTGCACCTGTACTGGCGTCGTGCCATCAGCCTGGCGGCATCGATCGGCCCGGCCAACCGGTGGGCACGCCGGCTGGGGCAGCTGACCTGCGCTCAGCAGCGGGACATGTCGGTGAACCTGGGCGACGCCGACGCGGAATTCCGGGCGCAAATCGCCCATACCTTGGACGCTGCAATGAAATTGCGCAACGACCAACCCGGCCGGCAGGGCGATTACGAAGACTTCAAGACCGGCCCGCAACGCACTCTGATCGCCGAGGCGGGTCTGATCGCACCACATTGGCCGCAGCCGTGGGGTGTCGACGCCGGCCCGCTGCGCCAACTCATCATCGACGATGAGTTCGCCAAGCGCCCGGAGCTGGTCCGGCCATCCCTGGGCATCGCCGAGTGGATCCTGCCATCGGTGCTCAAGGCTGCGCCGAAAGACCTGCAGGAGAAGCTGATACCGCCGACCCAGCGCGGCGAGATCGCGTGGTGTCAGCTGTTCAGTGAGCCCGGGGCCGGCTCCGATCTCGCCGCGCTCGCGACCCGCGCCACCAAGGTCGACGGCGGCTGGAACATCAACGGGCACAAGATCTGGACGTCCGTCGCGCACCGGGCTGACTTCGGCGCGCTGCTGGCCCGCACCGACCCGGCGGCCGGCAAACACCGCGGCATCGGCTATTTCATCCTCGACATGCGGTCCCCGGGAATCGAGATCCAGCCGATCAAGACCGCGACCGGCGAGGCGCACTTCAACGAGGTATTCCTCACCGACGTGTTCATACCGGACGACATGCTGCTCGGTGACCCGGTCGGTGGCTGGAACCTGGCAATCGCCACCATGGCCGAAGAGCGTTCGGCAATAAGCGGATACGTGAAGTTCGACCGTGCCGCCGCACTCCGCCGACTCGCATCCGAACCCGGACCCGACCGTGACGATGCGCTGCGCGCACTCGGCGAACTCGACGCGTACACCAACGCCATCAAGGCGCTGGGCGTGCGCGAAACCATCCGGCTGCTCGACGGCCAGCCGTCGGGACCGGCATCCAGCATTGCCAAGGTCGCGATGAATGTGTTGCTGCGGCGCACCTTTGAGGCGACGTTGCAGTTGACCGGGCGGCTGGCGATGGTCGCCGACTCCGATCCCGCCATCGTGGAGCCGTATCTGCACCTACCGGCCGAATTGATCGGCGGCGGGACCCGGGAGATTCAGCTGAACATCATCGCCCAGATGATCCTCGGCTTGCCACGAAAGTAGGAACCCAGCATGGGATTACGCGGTGAAGCGGCCATCGTGGGCTATGTCGAGCTGCCGCCCGAGCGGCTCAACAAGGCATCACCGGCTCCGTTCGTCCTCGAACAGTGGGCCGAACTGGCGGCGGCGGCACTCGACGATGCCGGCCTGTCCGGTGATGTGGTCAACGGCATCGCGTCCTCGCACCTGGCGGAGTCGCAGATCTTCGTCCCGTCGACCATCGCCGAATACCTGGGCATGCCAGCGAGATTCGCCGAATTGGTCGATCTCGGCGGAGCCAGCGCAGCCGCGATGGTGTGGCGCGCAGCCGCGGCGATCGAACTCGGTATCTGTGACGCCGTGCTGTGTGCGCTGCCGGCCCGTTACATCACTCCGTCCTCGAAGAAGAAGCCCCGTCCCTTGGTGGACGCCATGTTCTTCGGCTCGTCGAGCAACCAATACGGTTCTCCGCAAGCCGAATTCGAAATCCCGTACGGCAACCTCGGACAGAACGGCCCCTACGGTCAGGTCGCCCAGCGTTACGCTGCCGTCTACGGCTACGACGAGCGCGCGATGGCCAAGATCGTCGTCGACCAGCGGGTCAACGCCAATCACACCGAGGGTGCAATCTGGAAAGACAAGCCGCTTACCGTCGACGATGTACTGGCCAGCCCGGTGATCGCGGATCCGTTGCACATGCTGGAAATTGTGATGCCGTGTGTCGGTGGTGCGGCGGTGCTGGTGGCCAACGCCGACCTGGCCCGGCGGGCCAGGCATCGGCCGGTGTGGATCAAGGGATTTGGTGAGAACGTACCGTTCAAAACCCCGACCTATGCCGAGGACTTACTGAACACCCCGATGGCGGCCGCGGCTGACACCGCGTTCGCCATGACCGACCTCACTCGGGACCAGATGGACATGGTGTCGATCTACGACTGCTACACGATCACCGTGATGCTCTCTTTGGAGGACGCCGGCTTCTGCGACAAGGGCACCGGTCTGAAGTTCATCGCCGAACACGACCTCACGTTCCGCGGCGATTTCCCGCTCAACACTGCCGGCGGCCAACTCGGCTTCGGCCAAGCGGGATTGGCCGGTGGTATGCACCATGTCTGCGATGCCACTCGTCAGATCATGGGGCGGGGCGGCGCCGCGCAGGTCGCCGACTGCAATCGTGCTTTCGTGTCGGGCAACGGCGGGATTCTGTCCGAACAGACCGCGCTCGTTCTGGAGGGGGATTGACGATGAAGTTCGACCGCCCGATGCCCGTCAAGACGCCGACCACGGCACCGTTCTGGGATGCGCTTGCCCAGCACCGCATCGAGATTCAATACTCGCCGTCGACGCAGAGCTACGTGTTCTATCCACGTGTCCGGGCGCCGCGCACCCTGGCCGACGACCTGGAATGGCGCGAGATCTCCGGCATGGGAACGCTGTATTCCTACACGGTCGCGCGCCGGCCGGTCAGCCCGCACTTCGCCGATGGGGTGCCTCAACTGCTGGCCATTGTCGAATGGGACGAAGGCCCACGGTTTTCCACCGAGATGGTCAACGTGGAGCCCGAGGGGCTGCGGGTCGGCATGCGGGTGCGGCCGGTGTTCTGCGACTACCCCGACGACGACGTCACCATGCTGCGCTACGAGCCCGCCTAACCCTGCCGAGCAGTCGTAAAATCGCGTTCATCCGTAGCGATTTGTGCGATCTTGCGTCTGCTCGCGAGCGGGAGGCGCCCCCAGCTCGCGCAGTATTGGTTACATTTGCGCCCAGACGATCTTGGTCTGCAGGTAGGTCTCCAGCCCGGCCTTGCCGGACTCGTAGCCCCACCCGGACTGCTTGTAGCCACCGAACGGCATGGAGTGGTCGAATTGCATCTGGCAGTTCAGGCCCACTGTTCCGGCCTTGAGCCGCTTCGCGATTCGGTGCGCACGGCCCAGGTCGCGGGTCCACGCGGTGGCGGCCAGACCGTAGGTGCTGTCGTTGGCCAGGGCCACCGCCTCGTCCTCGTCGTCGAAGGGGATGACCGCGACCACCGGCCCGAAGATCTCCTCCTGGAACAGCCGGCTGGTGGTGGCGACGTTGGTCAACACCGTGGGGCGGACGAAATAGCCTTTGCGGTCAACCCTATTGCCGCCGGTGACGACCTCGACGCCGTCGGAGCGGCCCTGGTCGAGATAGCCCAGCACCCGGGTGAGTTGCTTCTGGCTGATCAGCGGACCGATCAAACTGCCTTCGTCCTTCGGGCCGCCCTGCGGCAGGCCATCGGCAACCTTCGCCAGTCCGGCCACGAACTGGTCGAAGACGCCGCGCTGCACGAAGATTCGGGAGCCGCACACACAGGCCTGGCCGGAGTGAATGAAGGTGCCGAACGCCGCCATGGGAACGGCCTTGGACAGGTCGGCGTCGTCGAACACCACTACCGGCGACTTGCCGCCCAGTTCCAAAGTGACCTTCTTCAGGTTGCTTTCGCCGGCCGCGTGCACGATGGCGCGGCCCACCTCGGTGGACCCGGTGAAGGCGACCTTCTCGACGTCGGGGTGCGCGGTGATGGCTGCGCCTGCCGTGTGGCCGTTGCCCAGCACCAGGTTCGCGACGCCCTCGGGCACGCCGGCCTCGTGCAGGATGTTGTCGAGCACCAGGGCCGACAGCGGGGTCTCCTCGGCGGGCTTGACGACACTGCTGCAGCCGGCCGCCAGGGCGGGCGCGAGCTTGCAGCAGAAATTGAAGACCGGCCCGTTCCACGGGAAGATCAGGCCGACCACGCCGTAGGGCTCTTTGAGGGTGTAGGCGTGCTGGTGGGAGTCGATGCCGGTGAGGCCGCCGGTGTGCACGTCGGCCGCGATGCCCTCGATCTTGGTGCACCAGCCCGCGTAATACCGGAAGAACTCCGACCCGACGGTCACGGTGCCCTGGGCCTGTAGCGGTGTCATGCCGGCGTTCAGTGATTCGAGCTCGGCCAGAAGCTCGGCGTTCTGGTCGATGAGTTCGCCGACGCGCCAGAGGATCTTGGCCCGCTCGCTGGGCGGCTTGTCCCGCCAGATGCCGGACTCGAAGGACGCCTTGGCGCGGGCGACGGCGTCGTCGACGGCCTCGGGGCCGCAGTCTTTGAACTCGGTGACCTGCTCCTCGGTGGCGGGATCGACAACCGTGATCACCTCGCCGGTGCCGGGACGCTCCCGGATCTCGTCCAAAACGGCCTGGACCGTCATCGCTACTCCTCCTTGAGTATCTGACTCGTCACCGTGAGGTTATGCGCTTAACCAACCGGTGTCCAGAGGTGAGATAGTCGATCGGCTAGGTGTCATGTCGAGGAGCGCACGACGACGCGCGCGATGTCGGTGATGTCCGGAGACGGCGGGGCCGGATAGCCGAGCCGTTCGTATATGGCGGCGATCGCGGCGTCGGCCACCGCGCGCGGATCGAATTGCACCGAGGTCAACGGCGGCGTGCTCACCTCGCCCATGGGGCTGGCGTCGACGCCGATCACCGCGAGATCGCCGGGACACTGCAGTCCCGCCCGATGGATTCCGTACAGGACCAGACAGGCGATGTCGTCGCTCTGCGCGCACACCGCCGTCACGCCGTCGCGTACCCAACCCGCGACCACGTCGGCTGCGTTGTCGATGGTGATGGTGGCGACCCGCACGGGTGGCAGGCCGCGTGATTGCGCAGCGCGCGAGACTCCTTCGAGCCAATAGTCACCCAGCGCGCGCCACTTGGCGGTACCGCCGTAGGCATAGGCAAGCTGCCGATGGCCTCGCGAGACGAGGTGGGCGACTCGCATTTCGCCCACCGCCAGGTGGGGATCACCGAGGGCGGGCAGGCTACCGATGTCGATGTGGGGTATTCCGGCTTCCTTGACCGCTTGTGCGGCGGCCTCACTGAGGGGGAACAGGCTCGCTATCGCGACCGGGTCGAGATTCTCGATGGCGTCGACGACGTGATGGTCGTCCTCGGTTTCGAAGATCTGAACCTGCAGCAGGCCGAGTCGCGCGAGTTCCGTGGTCATGCGGCTGCCGGCCTGCATCGGCATGTCGCCGACCGCCACATGTGGGACGACGTAGAGCACGACGCCGCCTTTGCCCCGGGCGAGGTTGCGGGCCGCGAGGTTCGGGCGGTAGCCGAGCAATTTCGCGGCTCGGTTGACCGCGTCGCGGGTCTGGGGCGAGATCCTACGTCCCTCGGCGTTGTTCAGCACGTAGCTGACGGTGGCGGTCGATACCTCGGCCAGGCGGGCGACATCGGCGGTGGTGGGGCGCGCGCTTTTGCCCGTACGCAACGCGTCACCCTCTGGCACCGGCATGCCTCATGGTGGCACGCGTGTCAACGTTCGGTGGCATGGTCGCCGCACCTGCGGTGGAATCGACCTGGCTTTCGTTTCGACGCGGGCGGCTAGGCTTGGTTTGCCGCTACCCCCGGGCGCTCCGACATCGGCGGCCGCTGAAGTTGGAGGACGGCAGGATGGCGCAGGTGCCGCGGGAGTGGCTGGGCAGTATTGAATTAGCATATTTGACAGCACTTTTCGTGTTGCAGGGCCACGAGAATCCGCCGTATCCCTTCATGTCGTCGGCTCCTGACGCGGCGAGCTTGGCATCGGTCTCCCACCGCTTCAGCGACGGCGATTTGAGCGTCTTTCGGACATGGGTGAAGGCCTACCAGGATGCCGATATATGGCTCGAGTGCCGCTTACTCCACAACCGCGACGACATCCCTGATATTCGGATACTCGCCTATCGCGCAGACCAATCGGGTTTCTTTGCGTCGCAGCGCCCGCACGAGGACGTCGTTGATGTGTACCAGCTGTCGCCCTACGACCTCGGGCCGGCAGTGGCAGCCTCAATCGGCTCGACCGGACCGGGATCGCGAGGGCGCATCGTCATTCCCAAATACGAGAACTATTTTGGTGGACCCTCGCCCGACGATGAAGACGACTATGAGGTGTCCGTCATGCGTCCGGTCCGGTCAGAGACTCGCGGGGCAGCAGCGAGGGTGCCGAATTCGGACGTGGCGGCGTTGGCAACGATTCAATCTCGCTGCCGGCCCGCAAGGTCGTGGGGGGTCGACTGGGACAGCACGTTCCTTGTCTGGGTGCATATCAACTATGACGGCGATTACATCTACGATCGGGATTTCAGTTACGCCGAGGCCGCGACGGAAAGCAAACTGTCCGAGCGGATCGATGAATTGATTGCACGCGACGTCGCGGTGCTGCGCCAGCTCCGCGGATCGCGGTGAGTCATGCGGAGCTTCCGGGCGGCCAGCCGGGGCTCGGCGGCAGGGTCGGCGGTGGCGTGGGGCGCGGTTTGTCGTCGCGCGGCCAATCGGCCGGTGTGCCCGGTGCCCATTTGCGGCATTTCGGGTACCACTCGCGGGCGGTCGCCTCGTCCATATATTCGCTACCCGGCGTGGCCACCCAGGTGCCGAAGACATTGTCGACCGGAACCCGCGCCGGGCCTTTCTGGTCCTTGCTCGGCGCGCGCTGCTGCTCGGGAGTGAGAGCTGGGTCTGGTCCAAAGGTGAGCTGGTTTGCAGAGGCGAATGGCTCGGAGCCGAGACCGCTATATTGGGCGCCCACTTTGACGGCGGTCAGCGACTCATAGTCGCAGTAAACAACGTGGTAACGGTCGCCGTCGCGGCGGATATCGATGACTTCATACACGACGGTGCCCAGGCGGGGTCTACCGTCCGCTGCGGCTCCGCCCACCCGGTCGGGGTCGATCACGTTATTGAAGGCGCGGGCGAAGCCGGGAAATCCGCCGGCTTCGATTGCGCCCATGCCGTGGCCGTGTGTGAGTATCGACCGCTGTTCGGATTCGACAAACGCCCGCAGAAACGTCGCTTCCGGCGACATGAGATCCAGGACGCCATTGTCGACCCACTGGACGGTGAACTGGATTGGGGATTCTGCAATAACCGACGTCGTTGTTGCCGGCCGCGTCGGCTCGGCCATCTCGCTACTGCATCCGGCAGTGATGACGATCGAGGCCAAGCACGCCATGGCCCGTTCAAGCGAGGTCAGCATGTGCTATCAGTCGGTTCATGCGGAGTTTCCGGGCGGCCAGCCGGGGCTCGGCGGCAGGGTCGGCGGCGGCGTGGGACGGGGTTTGTCGTCGCGCGGCCAATCGGCCGGTGTGCCCGGTGCCCATTTGTGGCATTTCGGGTACCACTCGCGGGCGGTCGCGTCGTCCATATTTTCGCTATCCGGCGTGGCCACCCAAGTGCCGAAGACATTGTCGACCGGGGCGCGTGCCGGGCCTTTCTGGTCCTTGCTTGGCGCGCGTTGCTGGTCGGGTTGCAGGGCTGGGTCCGGGCCGAACGTGAACTCGCGGGCGGAGGTAAGAGGTTCTGCTCGCGCCCCGCTGTATTGCTCGCCGATTTTGAACCCGATCATTGAGCGATTGTCACAGTAAATGACATGGTAATGGTTATCGTCACGCCGGAAGTCAACAATTTCGAACACCATTGTCCCAAGCAAAGGGGATCCAACGTCCGCTGCGACTCCGCCTACCCAATCGGGATTTGTCGCAGCATTGAAGGCGTGGGCAAAGCCCGCAAATCCCCCCGCCTCGATCGCGGCCATCCCGTGCCCGTGAGTGAATCCGGCCCGCTGTTGCGATTCAACGAACGCGCGCACAAAGGTTGCTTCTGGTGACATCAGATCGACGACGCCATTGTCGACCCACTGGACGGTGAAGTGAACGGGAGATTCGGCAGGCGTCGAACTCGTCGTTGCGGGCGATTGGGTCGGCGCGCTGGCATCGCTGCCGCATGCGGTGACCATGATTATTGAAACCAATATGGTGATGGCCCGACGCGCGCTAATCAACATTCGCTACCACTTGGTGTGCTGGGTGCCGTCGTTGTTGATCGCATTGTCAAATGCTGGCTTGTTGAATACGTCGGGTTTGACGACCCTGTTGAAGTCCTGCACAAATGTCTCTGGGTTGCCATTGATCGCCTCGTAGTCCAGAGCGGGCCCACCTTCGGTATGGCTCACATAAGGCGCAATTGTCGGATTGTAGGCAAGCGCCGGATTGCGTTGAAGAAGTCCTTCCAGGATTGCGCTGGTCTCACGGATGGTGTTGCTGCCCGTCGCCCGAGACTCCACATAGTCGTGCAAGAAATCGTCCCCGGCGATGTTCACCGTATTCGGCATCGGTCCCCCGTCCGGCTTCATCCAGGGCGCCAGCGCATTCTCGAGGGCGGCAGGTACTTTGACTTCGGGAATCAATCCCGCGATACCACTCAATGAGCCCTGACCCCTCGCCCACGCATCGACGGCGGCTCCCCGGTCGTGGTATTGCTGCTCGACCTGCTGAACGTGGTAATGGGCATCCACTGCCTTCGCGTCGTCGATGCCCACGTGCATCGCGCCTTGCAATCGTCCGCTGATCTCCAATTCGCGGTGATGATTATCGCTGTCGATGCCGGCGATATCGAGGAAACGCTGCTGCTGCATTGCGGCGTCGTTGATGATCATCCCCGAATTATGGTTTTGGTGAGCACTGAGAACAGATCGGCCATCTGCTGTTGATTCTCGAATTGGTGAATCTCAGCATATTGAACAATTCAGGAGCTGCCGAATTACCGGCCAGGGCGCTTACGTAAGGTCCGAGTCCGACGCTGAGTGCTTCCGCCAGCCCAGGGTTGGTCGAGCCGAACGTCGTCGCGCTGCCGGGCACGTCGTTGAAGTCGGCCTTGTAGTCACTTACGAAGTGTGCGACCGCATCCGCGGTGCGCGCATTGATCGGATTGTGTGGGTCATTGCCCATCCAGTCGAATGCGGTGCCGACCTTGGCTGACTGATCGCCCCACGTCTCTTCCAGGAGGCCGCGCAGGAAGTAGTCGTTAGAACGAACACCGCGCCCGGCAGCATCGAAACCTATCAAGTCCTGGTTGGTGGCCAGTTCGCTCATCCCGACGTGGTCGTGCCCGGCCACTTGGATGATGTCGGCCAATGCGGCGTGCGGATCCGGTGCGTTGGGGCCTGGGCCAGACGCGCCAAGCACGCCGGATATACCGCCGCCGGGAGGGTTTTGATGCGGGTACTGGGTCAGGCGAATCCTGTTGTCGATGTCCTCATTGGCGTATTGGCTGGCCGCCGCCAGCATCGACTTGGTCGCCTCACTGCCGTTGAGGTAGGCCTCGCCCCCACGCGAAGGCCGGAAGATGTCCGAGATGTCGTGCAGTTCGGCAAGGCCGCGGTAGTACCTTTCCGCGGTTTGAACGATCGCCCCGGAGGGGCCATATCGGTCACCTATCCCGCGGTCCTGACGGGTCAACTCTTGCACGATGCCCTTGGGAAGGTTCACCAGGCTCCCTGCGGCCGGAATGAAGCTCTCGCGGGTTGCGTCAGTGACGCCCTGGCTGTTTGCGACTCCGGACAACGCGTTCTTGTTGGAGATGATCGCCAGCCCATGCTGGAGCGCCTCGCGTGTATCGCTGGGCAAACCATCCAGCAGCGCCTTGATCTCGGCGGGACTTTTCCCGTTCAGCGATTGGGAAAGCTGGTACAGGTACGCCATCCGGCCTGCGCCCACCGCGACCGGCTCGCCTCGGGCAAGAGCGTCCAACTGTGCCGGGGTCAATGTCCCGGCCGCCAGGAGCCTCTGTTGCTCTTCAGGCGAGAGCGGGTGACTGCCGGCGAGGTCGGCGCCGTCGTCGTGGCCTTCCTCGGCGTTGAGCGCGGCGGCGCCCAAAGCACTGAAATTGGCGGTCAGGGCCTTCTTGTCGTTGTCGATCTGCCCGGCAACTGCCACGTCCGCGTTCCACCACTGCTGGGCAGCCTGCTTGATCGCCATTTCGTACTGATCGCGCGCCTGGGTGCGCTTCGCGTCCGGCGCGTCGTCGTCGCGCTTCTTGGTGTCGGTGACCGACAAGTCGTCGTTGACATGGAACCCGTTGGCTTCCGCTTCGGCGATGAGCCTGCGTGCCTCGCTGAGGTTCTTGATGACCGCACCGTTGATGCCGTTGGCTACCGCATCGCCCATCGCGTCGATCGCTTGTCGCATGTGTTCGATTGCGGCATAGTCTCTTCCGGCCATCGCCACCGCAGCGTCGCGGGTCTGACCTGACCACGGCTGGCCGCCAGGCAGCGTGACCGCGTCGCGATAGGTGCCCGCATGGTCAACCATCTCCTTGGCGGATCGTTTCCACGCATCGACCATGTCCAACACCGCCTGCGGGTTGGCGGCTTCGATCTGGTGACGGGTCACCATGGCGGTATCCCGGTCAAAGCTGTTCGCGCAACGCTGTATTGCCGGCTGAGACGGATGTCATCTGTTCTTCGCATAGGCCAAGGCCATGTCTCTGCCGTCGGACTGCCGTCAACGCGGCGGGGTCGACGGCAGCAGATCGCCTGCGCTGGTGATCACCGATGCCCGGTCACCGTCGGCCTGTGCAAACCGGGTGCGGGCCACCTCCACCAGATCGCCGACCTCGATGAACCTATCGGCCACCACCTGCTGCACGCCGGGAATCGTCTCGTTGCTCACGGCCCTTGCCGCTACCAGCGACGGCGAGTCGCCTGTGGGGTCCGGTGCTGCGCCCGCTTGTGGATGTTGTGCGCCCATTCTCAACAACCCGCCCAGCACCCCGAGCGTCGGCCGCAACCGCCCCAAGGCCTCGAGCTCAAGCTCCAACTCAGTCGACATCGATCGATCCCCTTCACGCACGTCTGTAAGAACCCTACCAGCGGATTTCGGTCGAATAGGCGACGGTTTTGCTGGTGCGGAGAGCTGTCCTCGCCCAAGGCGAAGTCCCGGTTGACCGTGCGCATTTGCCACCCCGGGACTTGAACAGGCGTGCCGTACTAATAGTCAGTCAAACTACCTACCTTGCGATGTCGATCAGACTTCGCCGACAGCAGCTTACTTAGGCAAAACGCCGACCGAATCCCAGTCGTGACACCAGTCGCAGCGGCTGCCATCATTGGCTACTAGTCACTCAGTGTGGAGCCCAGGATGAACAAAGACGACCTGATCCTGATCAGCGTTGACGACCACATCGCCGAACCGGCTGACATGTTCGACGCGCACGTCCCGGCCAAGTACAAGCACCTCGCACCCCGGGTGGTGATCGAACCCGACGGCGTTCAGCAGTGGTACTACGGCGACATTCGCGGCCGGAACATGGGCCTGAACGCCGTCGCCGGCAAACCCCGCGAGATGTACAACGTCGATGCCTCCCGCTACGACGAGATGCGCCCGGGCTGCTTCAACGTCGACGAGCGAGTGCGCGACATGAACGCCGGCGGCCAGCTGGCCGGCCTCAACTTCCCGAATTTCACCGGCTTCTCCGGCCAGGTGCTCAACCAGGGGCCTGACCGCGACGTCAACCTGGTGATGATCAAGGCCTACAACGACTGGCATGTCGACGAATGGTGCGGCGCCTACCCCGGCCGGTTCATCCCGTGCGGCATCCTGCCGCTCTACGATGTCGCCGAAGCTGCCAAGGAAGTGAAACGCCTGGCGGACAAGGGTTGTCATGCGGTCACGTTCTCGGAGAATCCAGAAGCGTTGCAGATGCCCAGCATTCACACCAAGTACTGGTATCCGCTGTTCGAGGCGGTCTGCGAGAACAGCACGGTGCTGTGCACCCATGTCGGATCGGCCTCCCGCTCGCCGATGGTGTCGATCGACGCGCCCGCCAGTGTGATGATGACGGCCTCGTCGATGATGAGCATGTTCACCTTCACCGAACTCATCTGGGCGCAGTTCTGGGCCGACTTCCCGGAGCTGAAGTTTTCGCTCACCGAAGGCGACATCGGCTGGATGCCGTACTTCCTGTGGCGCGCCGAGCATGTCTACCAACGTCATTCGGGCTGGACGCTGGCCGAATTCCCGCCGGGTTACGCCGGACCTCTCGACGTGTTCCAGCGTCACTTCTACACCTGCTTCATCAGCGACAAGGTCGGCGTGCGCAACATGGACTGGTTCAACGAGGACATGGTGTGCTGGGAGTCCGATTTCCCGCATTCGGACAGCAACTGGCCGTTCGCACCGGAAGATGTCATCGCCACGATGGGCCACCTCGACGACGCTGTCATCAACAAGGTCACCCACGAAAACGCGATGGCCGCATACTCGTTCGACCCGTTCCGGCACATACCCCGCGAACATGCCCGCGCCGGGTATCTCCGCGGGCAAGCCGCTGACGTCGACGTGGTGACCCATGTCGGCCATCAAGCCAGCCAGCGCGACCGCGACGCGTGGACCCGGATGACGACCTTCGCTCTGCAGGCCCAGGGCGCCACACCGGTGACCGTGGAAGCACCCGGTATCGCCGGGCGTGCCACGACGCTGGGTAACTGAGCGTGCCGCATCAACCGCCGTTCACCGGGTGGCGCGTGCTCGAGTTGTCCAATGGAATCGCGGCCGCCTATGCGGGAAAGATGTTCGCCGACGCCGGGGCTGACGTCGTCAAAATCGAGAGTGAGCAGGGAGATTCACTACGGTGGTGGTCGGCCGGAGGCGGACCGCCCGGCGCCCTGTTCGACTACCTGGCCGCCGGCAAGAAATCGGTGATGGACGACGCCCGCGCGGCGCTGCTGGCCGGCGCGGACGTGGTGATCACCGACCTCACCGACGGATGGACCCTGGACGGCCTTGCGGCGCAGACAGATTCGTCTTCGGTGCTAGTTGCCGTCACGCCGTTCGGCACGACCGGACCCTACGTCGACGATCAGGTCCTGGCCAATGAGTTCATCCTGCAGGCGCTTTCCGGCTCGATCGCCAGCCGCGGGTGGCCGGGGGACGAACCCGTGCAGGCGGGTGGGCGGCTGGGCGAATGGCTGGCCGGCACCTTCGTGGCGGCGGTTGCCGCGGCCACCGCGCGTCACGCCGCACGCACCGGACACGGTGAGATCATCGACGTCTCCACCTATGAGGCGATGGCCATCGCGATGGGCGGTCTGCCCGCGATGTCGGCGAGCGTCATGGGCGTGGACTCCCAAATGACCTCCCGCAGCCTGGAACTCCCGTCGATCGTCACCACCGCCGACGGGCTGGTCGGCTTCTGCACGATCACCGCACAACAGTTTCAGGATTTCCTTGTCCTGATTGACCGCGCCGACCTGCTGGACGACGCCGACCTGGCCTCCATCGAAGGGCGCATCGCCCGCCGCGACGAATTCCTCAGCATGGTCACCCAGTGGACCGAAACCCGCACCACCCAGGAGATCGTCGACCTTGCCGTGGCCTTCCGCATCCCGGTTGCGCCGATCGGCACCCCCGCGGCACTGGCGAAAGTCGACCACTTCGTGCAACGGGGTGTGTTCGTGGAATCCGAAATCGGCGTGCTGCAACCCCGGGTGCCCTACCGCGGTGACACCATCACCACCACAACCGGCGGCCGGGCACCGCGACTCGGCGAACACGGCGGCGAAGTCGACTGGCCTCGGCGCCCCGTCAGTGGCAGCTTCCGGGACGACCCGGGTGCACTTCCCTTGTCCGACATCCGGGTAGCCGACCTCACCGCGTTCTGGGCCGGGCCGGTCGCCACCCAATTTCTCGGCGCCCTCGGCGCCGACGTCGTCAAGGTCGAAGGCGTGCGACGGCCGGACGGCATGCGGTTCTCCGCGGGCCGGCCCCCCAGTTGGGACCAGTGGTGGGAGTGGGGACCGGTTTTCCTGTGCAGCAACAACAACAAGCGTGGCATCAGCATCGAGCTCGGCACCGAAGCCGGGCGCGCGGTCGCGCTGAAACTGATCGCCGCAAGCGATCTCGTCATCGAGAACTTCTCGCCGCGAGTCATGGAGAACTTCGACCTGCAATGGGATGTCGTCAGCGCCGCGAATCCCCGAGCCATCATGGTGCGGATGCCGGCCTTCGGGCTGGACGGGCCGTGGCGCGACCGGGTGGGATTCGCCCAGACGATGGAGCAGGCGACGGGGATGGCGTGGATCACCGGTCACGCCGAGGGTCCGCCGGTCATTCCGCGCGGTGTGTGCGACCCGATCGCCGGACTGCATGCCGCCTTCGCCGCTGTGGCGGCACTAGTGGTCCGTGACCGGGACGGGACCGGTGTGCAGGTGGAATCCACGATGGTGGATGCGGCGCTGAACGTCGCGGCGGAGATGCTGGTCGAGTACTCGCGCAACGGCATTGAACTACGGCGGCAGGGCAATCGCGGCCCCGGCGCCACCCCGCAGGGCGTGTACCGCTGCCTGGGCGATGACGAATGGGTGGCGCTCGCGGCGATCGGAGGGACCGCCCGCGAGGCGCTGGCCGCGGTCATCGACCGGCCCGAACTTGGACCCGACGAAACCAGTTGGCGGGAACGAGCCGACGAGATCGACAAACTGATCACCGACTGGGCGGCACGCCGCACGGTGCCGGACGCGGTCCGCGTGCTGCGTTCGGCCGGCGTGGCCGCCGCGCCGGTCAGGGCACCGGCCGGCCTGCTCACCGATGCGCACCTGCTCGCCAGGGGCTTCTGGGAACGCGTCGATCATCCGGTCGCGGGTTCGTTCCTGTGTACCGGGATGCCGTTCACGTTCATTGGCAAACCGCGGCGTTGGATTCACCGGGTTTCCCCGCTCTATGGCGCGGACACCAGCCAGGTGTTGACCGAAATCGGATACTCTGCAGACGATCTCGCCGCATTGACCGACTCGAAGATCACGTCAGCGCGTCCGGCGGGCCTGTGACGTGGCGGTGACGCTGTGCGTGCCGCCACGGCCCGGAGAGTTGTGCCAGCCGGTCCGCTTCCTGCTGCGGCAGGATTCGGTGGTCATGGAGTTGACCGCGCGGCACCGCATCACCGGTGTGGAGTGGGACGAGCACGAACACGCGGTGGCCATGGTCGTGGAGATCACCGACCCGCAGACCGCGCGGCCCGTCGATGTGCGGATCGATGTCGTGGCTGCTGCCGCACCGACGGACACCCGCGCCCGGCTCATCGGACGGATCTTCCGGGCGGGGATCGAATGTGACGTGGTAGGCACCTATCTCGGTGTCGTGGCAGACGAAAACTGAATGGTGGCAGACAGAATGGAGACTACGTGACGCAGCAGCGTACCGCGGCCATCGTCGGCGTGTACAACACCGTCCAGGGCCGGCGACTGGATGGCGAGACGTCGCGCAGCCTGGCCGTCGCGGCCATCAAAGGTGCACTTGACGACGCGGGCCTGGCACTGGCGGACGTCGACGGAATCAGCGCGGGCCCGCTGTCGACCGCGCTGATCTACGACCTGCGCATCGGACCCGCTTGGCAGGGAATGGGTTTCGGGGTCGGGATGATCACCGAAGCGGCGACCGCGATCGAGCACGGCATGGCCGACGTGGTGGTGCTCGTGGCCGCCCAAGCGGGCGAGTACCGCGACCACCAGGCGACCGCGCCGTGGACGCGACCGGAGAACGAGTTCGTGGCGCCGTGGGGCATGTTCACCACCGCGGAATTCGCCCTCATCGCCCGACGCCACATGCACGTGTACGGCACGACGCGTGAACAGCTTTCGATCGTCGCGGCGACCATCCGGAACAACGGGTCGAACAACCCCGAAGCCGTTTACTACCAGCGAGGTCCATTCGCCCCCGACGACATCACCGCGTCGCGACTGATCGCCGACCCATTTCACCTCCTCGATTGCGCCACCACCTCAGAAGGAGGTTGTGCGCTGGTGGTGGCCAACATCGACGCCGTCGAGGCGATGGGCCGGCCGATTCATATTTTGGGCAGCGGCGCCGACTTCCACGGCCCCTCGTATCAGCACCCGCCGGCGTGGGATCTCACCGGACGTCGGGGTGATCACGCCAACGGTGTGGTGGGCCGGCGGGCGGCCGACCGTGCGTTCGCACACGCCGGAATCCGGCGCGACGACGTGGATGTGCTGGAACTCTACGATCCGTTCTCGTTCGAGATCATCCGGCAGTTGGAGGCGTTCCGGTTCTGCGGCGACGGCGAAGGTGGGCCGTTTGTCGCCGAAGGTCATATCGCCATCGACGGCAGTCACCCGATCACCACCGATGGAGGAACCATGTCGTTCAGTCATGCCGGCTCCAATCCGCAGATGATGCAGCGCGCCGTGCGGGCGGTACAACAGTTGCGCGGCGCCGCCGGGTCGCTGCAAGTGCCGAATGCGCGAATTGCCCTGTGCAGCAATGGTGGTGCGGGAGCCCTGTTCACCACGGTGCTGCTACTCGGAAGCGAGCCCCGATGACACTACGCCCGCAATCCGGACCGGTACCGCACGCCATCAGCCCCCTCAGCGCGCCGTTCTGGGAGGGCTGCCGTGCGCGGGAGTTGCGTTACCAGCGCTGCTCTGATTGCGGCATTGCGAACTTCCCGCCGACAGAGCAATGCCGCCAGTGCCTTTCGGCGGCACTGGAGTGGACGCGCGGCAGCGGATGCGGGGAAATCTACAGCTGGACAGTCGTACACCGGCCGGTGACCGCTGACTTCCAACCGCCCTATGCGCCGGCCATCGTCACCCTGGACGAGGGTTACCAGATGCTGACGAACATCGTCGGCGTGGATGTCGCAGCATTGACCATCGGCATGCGCGTTCGAGTCGAATTCCATTCACTCGAGCCGGATTTGACCCTGCCCTACTTCACCGGATCACAGTGAGTCCCCGGCGTACCACTGACGGCCTGCCGGTGACGGCCTACCTGGTGCTGGGTGTGTTGGCGGCAACCGATGAACAACTCACCGCCGGGGAAATCAAGACGCGCGCCGAACTGTCCGTCGGCCACTTCTACTGGTCCCCTTCGGTGAGCCACGTCCGTCGCGAACTCAACCGGTTGCAGCAGCGCGGGATGGTCGCCGAAATCGGCGCGCAGTCCGGCAAGCGGGCGATCACGCTGTATGAGACCACCGACTCCGGCCTCGAGGCGTTGCGCAACTGGGTGCAGCACTTCCCCGGCGAGGACAAGGTTGTCATCAAACACCCCGTGATCCTGCGGACCTGGCTGGCTCGCGGAGAGAACCCGGAACGCGTGATCGACTCCCTGGATCGGCACCTCGAGGCGACCCGGAAGCGGTTGGACGAAGCATTATGGTCGCGCCGGCGATCCGGTGAGGTCGGCATCCTCGACGATCCCGACCAGCGTTACTCGTTCGCTGTCCTGGACTACGCCATCCGCGGCCTCTACGCGGAGATCTCCAACATCGAGCAGCTGCGCGATGAGATTGCCGCGGGTACCACGCGAGATCCGGCCGGCCGGGTGCGCCGGCCCAAAGGACAGATCCGGCGGCGCACCAAGTGGGCCGAGCAGACATAAACTCGCGTGTCTCGGTACGAGATCACGCGACTTTATGTCTGCTCGCGCGGAGGAGTCAGCCGCCGACCATGATGAGGCCGCCGTCCACGGCGAGCAGTTGCCCGGTGATGAAGCCGGAGCCTGGTCCGGCCAGGAACACCAGCACCGGTCCGAGGTCGCGCGCCGGATCGCCGAGTGCCCCGCCCAGCGGGATCCTGCTCTTGAGCTGCTCGTCGATCAACGGCGCGGCGTCGGGTCCGAGAAACTCGCGGAACCGATTGGAGCCCGGCGTCTGCACCGCCGGCGCCAGCGCGTTGACGGTGATCTTGTCGTGGGCCCAGGCCTGCGCCGCTGACCTCGTCCAGGCCTGCACCGCGCCCTTGGTCGCGGCGTAGACGGCCGAGACCGGGCTACCCATCACGGCCTCCGACGATCCGAAGTTGATGATGCGGCCACCCTTGGGCTGCTGGTCTTTCATCACGGCGTAGGCCGCCTGGTTGGTCAGGATCGTGGCTTTCACGTTGGTGTCCAACAGGAACGAGATGTCCTCAGGCTCGATGTAACCCGGAATCCCGGCCTGCCACAGCCCCGCGGCGTTGACCAGCACATCGAGTCCCCCGAGAGCCTCGGCCGCGCGGGCCACCGTTGCCGAGACCGCCTCGGCATCGCGCACATCGCACTGCAGCCAGGTGCCGGCCAGGCCGTCGGGAGGTGGCGTTCGGTGATAGGTGGCGGCTATCTGCGCACCGGCGGCGCTGAGCGCGGCGACAGCGGCGGCCCCGATCCCGGTCGCCGCGCCGGTGACCAGGATGCGTCTGCCCTGCAGGGTGTCGTCCGACATGGTGAAACGCTAGCCCGCGAGATCGCCGGGCCCGACGCGGGGGCCGACGCGGACATGGCCGCCGCCCTTGGCTGAAACGTCTACCGGGTCGCGCAAACCGCCTGGCGCAGTTGATTCTTCACGTGCACGCTAGGCGCGCACCGCAATCGACGAGAGTAGATCGGCAAGCCGGTCGGGCCGGTCCACCATCGAGAAGGTGCGAGCTCCCTCGATGACCTCCAACCGGGCGTTCGGAATGGTCGCGGCCAGCCGGCGGCCGTCTTCGAGTTCGAAGAAGACGTCGTCAGCCGACCAGGCGATGAGCGTCGGCTTGTCGAACTCGTGGAGTCGGGCGGCGACACCGGTGGTGACCTCGGTGCGCAACGACAGCGAGAACTGACGGAGGTCTTCGGCGACCGCCGGGTCGGACACTGCCGGCTGCACCCAGGCCTGCGTCAGCGCGTCAATGTCACTGTGCGCCAGACCTTCATACGCCCGCTTGCGTGCGACCGGCGCCCGGACAGCCTGGATTGCGGCGCGGAACACCTTCTTCGACTTTGCCGCGAGGATGACCGGCTTGAGTATGGGCGGCGGGAAGTGCTCGAAGGCATCGCAACTGGTCAGCACCAGCGCACCGAGTCGCTCCGGGTAGTGCACCGCGACGAGTTGGGTCACCACTCCGCCGGTGTCGTTACCGACCAGCACCACGTCGTCAAGGTCAAGCGCGGCAAGGAAATCGGCGACGACGCCGGCGACGCCGGTGATACTGCGGTCGGCCCCGGGACGCAGCGGCTCGGGGTGCGCACCGAGCGGCCAGGTGGGGGCGATGCAACGCAGGCCGCGTTCGGCGAGTCGCTCGCTGACCTGGCGCCACAGTTGGCCGCCCATCATGTACCCGTGCACGAACACCACGGGCCTGCCGCTTTCGGGTCCGGTTGCTTCGTAATGGATGGTTCCGGCGCTAATGTCGATCGTCGGCATGAAGGCTCCTACCAGAGAAGGGATTTACAAACAGTCTGTCTGTTCGTAAATTACCAACAGGTTGTATGGAAATCAAGAGACGTACCCAGGAGGAGCGCTCCGCGGCTACCCGTGAGGCGCTGATCTCGGCTGCGCGCAGACTGTGGGGCCTGCGCGGTTACGCCGAAGTCGGCACGCCGGAGATCGCCACCGAGGCTGGCGTCACGCGAGGGGCGATGTACCACCAATTCACCGACAAGGCAGCGCTATTCCGCGACGTCGTCGAGGCGGTCGAGCTCGACGTGATGACACGCATGGCCACGCTGGTGGCAGCGACGGGGGCTGCGACCCCCGCCGACATGATCCGCGCCGCAGTCGACGCCTGGCTGGAGGTGTCCGGTGATCCGGAAGTGCGCCAATTGATCCTGCTGGACGCACCCGCCGTGTTGGGCTGGGCCGCCTTTCGCGACGTCGCCCAGCGCTACAGCTTGGGCATGACCGAGCAGTTGATCACCGAGGCGATCAAGGCGGGCCAGCTGGCGCGACTGCCGGTGCGCCCGCTGGCCACCGTGCTGATCGGCGCGCTCGACGAGGCGGCCATGGCGATCGCCACCGCCGAGGATCAGAAGCGGACCCGCAAGGAGATCCGTCAGGTGTTACATCGACTTATCGACGGGATGCTCGAGGGGTAGGACCAAGCTGCGGATTGTGCTCACGCAGATCGTCCAGATACTGCGGCACCGCAGCGACAGCGACGTCGAGAAAGCCACGCACGCTGGGTGACTGGCCGGCGGCGCGCCATGCCAGTGCGAGCGGCCGGTGCGGCAGTTGTCCCCGCAGCCGGATGAACCGCACGCCGGCTCGGCTCAGGTTGGCGAAAGATGTTGGCAACAGGGCCATTCCAGCGCCCGAGGCGACCAGGGCAAGGATCGTCTGGATGCGTGGTACTTCGTCGACGATCGGCGGTTCGATGTCATACCTGCGGAACACCTCGATGACGTCGCCATAGGTGGTGGCTGCCGCGGCTCGCGTCCACAGGATCATCGGTTCATGAGCAAGCAGCGCCGGTTCGATCTGCCGTCGGCCGGCCAGCGCATGGTCATCGCACACAACGGCGGCAAGCGGATCGTCGACCAGCGGGCGGATTGTCAATGACGGCTCGTCAACCGGGCCGCGAAGCAGTCCGACGTCGATGCGGTGCTCGATCAACTGGCCGACCTGCTCGGCGCTGCTCAGTTCGCTGAGTTCGAGCTTCACGTCGGGAAACTGGAGCCGGTGCGCCCGCATCACATGGGGCAGCACGCCGTCGACCGCCGCCTGCAGGGCGCCGATGCGCAGCTGGCCCAGCTGGCCGATGGCCGCCCGCCGCGCCGCCGCGAACGCACGCTCGGCGTGGGTGAGTGCAAGGCGCGCCTCGTCGAACAACGCCTTCCCCGAATCTGTCAGCTCGATCGGACGCCGGGACCGGTCGATGAGCTCGGTACCGAGCTGGCGCTCCAACTTCTGGATCTGCTGACTCAACGGCGGCTGTGCAATGTGCAACCGCTCCGCGGCGCGGCCGAAATGGCGCTCCTCGGCGACGGTCACGAAGTAGCGAAGCAGCCGCAGTTCCGGATCGGCCATATCTACAGCATATAAACCCTGAATAAATATGTCTTGGACTGTGATGATCCACGCGGCTTACCGTTGCTGCACCAGACCCAGAAAGGCAACGCCATGACCGCTGTGATCGCCGCGGAACGTGATCTCGTCGAGCACTACTTCGATCAACCGTGGAGTGACGGGCTTCCCGTCGTGCCGCCCACCCCGGCCCGCATCGCCGCGGTGCTCGACGTGCTGGGGGGAGAACCCGACGAACTCGTGGCACGGATTCCACCGCGCTGGGGCAGCCTGACGAGTGAACTGCTGGCCGTCAACATGGTGATGGCCGGCTGCAAGCCGGAGTACGCCCCCGTGGTCCGGGCAGCGGTGCTCGCGCTGGCCGACCCCCGGTTCAACCTCAACGGCATCCAGGCGACCACACACGTGGTGTCCCCGTTGATCGTCGTCAACGGTCCCGTCGCACGCCAGATCGGAATGAATTCGGGCGGAAACGTTTTCGGTTCCGGCAACCGGGCCAACGCGACGATCGGGCGCGCGGTGCGGCTGATCCTGCTCAGCGTCGGCGGCGGCATCCCCGGCGAGCTGGACAAGAGCACCCTGGGTCATCCCGGCAAATACACCTTCTGCATCGCCGAGAACGAGGAGGCCAGCCCGTGGGCGCCCTATCACGTCGAGCACGGCTACGCCCCCGAAGACAGCACCGTGTTGGTGATCGGTGCCGAAGCACCGCACAGCGTCACCAACCACGTCTCCGATGACCCGCAGGGGATCCTGGATTCGATCGCCTCCGCGATGAGCACCATCGCCCACAACAACGCCGTCCTCGGTGGGTCCTGCACCGTCGTGATCGGTGTCGAACATGCCCGCACCATCGCCTCGTTCGGCTGGTCGCGCGACGACGTCCGGCGTTATCTCTGGCTCAACGGCACCAACTCCTGGGACGACGTCAGCTACGGCGACCGCTACGCACCCCAGGGTGGACGGACCTACAACCGCAATCTGCCGAAGTGGTATCCCCGCCAGCCCGGCCGGCGCGTGCCGATCGTCTTCACCCCGGACGACATTCACCTCTTCGTCGCCGGTGGATCCGCCGGCCGGTTCTCCGCCTTTCTGCCGGGCTGGAGCACCGCGACGACACCGGTGCTGCGCGCAGTCGCAGACCGCGGCAGCAGCGGTGACGATGCCCGAGAACTCGCCTGCTCAGACGGCACCTGCCGGCTGTAGAAACGCAAACAAGGAGACCGCGATGACCGAATTCGTCTACGACCCTTGTGGTGTGGTGGAGGTGGCGGCCGTTCCGGCGGCACCGCGCCCAACCCGTACCAAGGGTCTGCGCTTGGCCGTGCTGAGCAACACCAAGTGGAACGCCGCCAAACTGCTCCGCGCGACTGTCCGCGAATTAAGTGTCGGTGCAATGGTTTTTGCAAGCGTCACGTACTACGACAAACACCACTTCTCGTCCGACGCACGCCCCGAACTGATCGCACAGATCGCGGCTGAGAACGACATAGCACTCACGGCGATCGGCGACTGCGGCTCCTGCTGCTCGGCCTGCGTCAACGATGCGGTGCGGCTGGAGCAGGCCGGGATTCCGACCGTCGCAATCGTGACAACGGAATTCGAACTCGAGGCCCGTCTGCAACGTGAGGCCCGCGGCATGGCGGAGCTGGAACCCGCCGTCGCCACTCATCCGATCAGCAGCCTGACGCTGGAACAACTCGACGATCGTGCCGCCGAGATCGCCCCGCAGGCGCGGCGCATCTGGTTCGGCGCCGCGGTCGCCGGGAATGTCGCGTGACGCGAGCCTCAGTTCACCTTGGCGATAGTCTGGCGTGCCAATTCGGTTGCGATGCCACACGGGTCGGGGAACGGTTTCCTGACGAATTGGATTGACCACTCGAAGAAATCGTCCTGGTACTGGATGGAGACGTCGCAGAGCCGGGTGCCGAGCCGGTCGGTGGCAACCGCGACGTAACCGCTGTGGCCGTCGATGGTGATGTCGTCGACGCTGGTTCGACTCAGATCCTCGTTCTTTCGCTCACGGCCGATGGGGCTGCCGCGAAACCAGCTGAAGGAGAACCACGGTCCGGAGATGCTGCCGTTCACCAGCCACTGACACCCGACCGCGTTGCGCGCCGTGACTACCAGTCCCGTGACGCCGGTCAGTTGAGCGAGGGTCTGATCGCTGACGCCACCGCATTCGGGGAAGAACGGTCCGTGTGTCGCCTGTTTCGGGGTGGCCGTGGTCGAGGACGTGTGCTGCCCGCCGGTGCCGCGCGAGCCACCCGAGCAGGCGGCCAACGGAGGAAGTATCACCACGAGAGCCACCAGAGCCACCGACCACCGCCGCCCGCTCATCCGTCGAACACCGCGTTCATCCGCGCCTTGAAGGCAGTGTCGAAGCGACGGTAGGTGCCCCGCAATGCGTTTCCCGGCCAGTGGTCCTCGACGAGTTCGGCCGGCAGCAGCGGATCGAGCTGGAGGTGGCGGACCACCGCGATGGACAAGGCGAATTGGTAGGTGAAGCTCTCCGCCGAATCGTCCCGGGCGTCGCCGGTCAGGTCGGCTTCCATGGCGTCGATCAGTACCCTGGCATCGTCGGCCCAGCCGTCGAGAGCGAACAGCGAACGCATCTTCTCGGCCGTGATGCTGGTGGCGGCGCCGTGAAAGTGCGTGCATTGCCGGTCCAGCACCGCGCGCGACGCCGAAAGCCGTTGTGGATCAAGGTTGTCCGGCCGAATCCAGACACCTTCGCGGAAGTCGGCCAGATGCAGGGCCATCGCCGCCTTGCGCAAGTCAAGACGGTCCGCTGCGGTGCGACGCTCCACCGAGACGATGGCAAGCTCCCACGTGCCGTCCCATTCGGCGGCGTCGTCGGTTCGATAAGCCTCGTCGACCCGCTGACGGCGGTCGGCCAGCCGGCCGGCGAGTGCGTAAGTACCGTCGTCCGCACTGAGCTCGCCGTTGGAGACCATCCGCCACAGGCAGGTGCGGGCGGCGCCGTCGCTGATGCCGAAGAGGGATGCCAGCGCGACCAGATTCGCCACCGGCAGCCGGGCTTCGTCGGAACCCAGCAAT
Source organism: Mycobacterium sp. (assembly GCA_003987775.1). GTDB lineage: Bacteria > Actinomycetota > Actinomycetes > Mycobacteriales > Mycobacteriaceae > Mycobacterium. The sequence goes on along the minus strand of RXJD01000003.1, from coordinate 53,454 downwards.
GCCGATGCCAGCACGGAACGTGCGCTGAGCGGTCGGTCACCGATCAGTTCGCGCACACGAGATCCGGACGTGGCGGGCATGGGTCCATCTTGGCCGATCACACCCGGTATCACTAAATCATTGACGTGTGACGCTCGAACTGTGATACTAATCGGCGTGGCCGCTCCGACGAAGCCGTTGGTCGCCGACGACATCGAGATCGTCCGGCGCGTGCTGGCCCACATCGACGCCGGCACCACCGACGAAGGGCAGGCGTGGCGCGAGCCGGTCGAAAACTATGTAGATCCACGGCGATTCGCGGACGAGGTCCGGATGTTGCGGAGCATGCCGAGCGTCTTCGTGCCGTCCGCGGCCATCCCCAACCCGGGCGACCACGTCGAGCGAACTGCCTTCGGGGTGCCACTGTTCGCGGTGCGCGGACGCGATCGGAGGGCGCGGGTGTTCCGCAACGCGTGCCGACACCGAGGTTTCGCTCTGGTGGAGGGCCCGGGCTGCGCCCACGCCCTGGTGTGTCGCTACCACGGCTGGACATACCGGCTCGACGGGTCGCTCGCTCACGTTCCGCACCAGCAGGCGTTTCCCGACCTCGACGTGGCGGGCCGGGGGTTGGTCGAGGTCGGTAGCCATGAGGTCGACGGGCTCGTTGTCATCGGTGCGCTCGATCCGGCCTCTGCCATTCACGACGAAGCGCTGGCATGGCTCACCGACGGAACTGCGTGGCGCGAGAAGCTGTTGCCTGCGCAGCGGCTCGTGTACGTCGACAGCACGCTGCGGCCGATGAACTGGAAGGTCCTTGTCGAGCAGTTTCTGGAGGGCTACCACATCCGGTCGACCCACAAGGAGACCTTCTTCCCGCTGCAGTACGACAACCTCAACGTGGTCGAGATGTTCGGTCCGAACTCCCGGCTCACGTTCCCGTATCGCAACATCGAGCGACTGCGCGATCGTCCGGAGAACACGTGGACGACGGACGCGCGGGTGACCTACCTGTATCAGCTCTTCCCGAACGTCATGCTGGCGACGTTCCCGGATCTGATGCTGATGATCGTGGTTGACCCGGTCGACCTCGAACACAGCACCGTCACCATCTACTCGATGGCCCGGCCTGAGCCGGATGAACGGGCGAATGTTATTGCCGGGCAGCATAACCCGGCAGCGGCGGGCACGCTGATCGCGCGTGGAGCGGTGGAAGACAACGAGATGTCAGAGGGCGTCCAGCGCGGCTTGAGCTCTGGCGCAAACGCTTTCGTCGAATTCGGGCGGCACGAAAGTGCTGCCGGACATTTTCACGCCGTGCTCGACGAACGCCTGGCGCGGCACATCGGCGCCGCTACGGCGTCTTGAGGAAGACGTCGTTGAAGGTGACCGTGCGCAGGTTCCGGGCGCGGATGATGTCCACCAACTGCGGGTAGACGTGCGTGACGGGCAGGTGGTTGAGGTGCCCGATCACGATGGACTGCGGCGTGAAGTACTGGTCGGCCATCTTCACGATGTATTCCTCGGTGATCAACGTCGAATCCGACAGCGACCCCGACCACAGGACCGGCACGCTGTATCCGAGGTCGGCCGCCACGGCGTCGACGTCCGCGTTGTGCTTGGCATACGGTGGGCGCCAATAAGGTTTGGCGCCAACGCCGTACGTCTTCTTCAGGAACTCGTCGTTGCGCATGAGTTGCTTGGCGATCTCACCCTTGGACAGGGTGGTCAAGTCCGGATGCGACCAGGTGTGGTTGCCCAGCTCGATCTGTCCGGACTCGACCAGCGGGCGAAGCAGCGCCAGGTTGTCGGTCCAGGAGTCGTAGGTTCCGTTGACGAAATACGTCAACCGAATGCCCGTGTCCTTCGCGAACTGCGTGTAGGCGCGGACCACCTCGCTGTTCGTCCCGTCGTCGACGGTCAGCGCCAGCAGGTCACCACTGCCGGGAAGCTGACTCAGCACACCCCCGCCGGGCAGTCGCACGCGCGCGCTGGGCGGTGGGGGCGGCAGGAGGCCCGCGACGGTCGGACCGGCGGGCGGGGCGTCCGCGGCGGCGACGGCGGGCGCCTGGGCGAAGGTCCGCGGCTGGGGGTCGACCATGCACCGGGCCAGACCCACACCGGCGACGGTGGAGACAGCGAGGGACCCTAGGAAACGGCGGCGGCTCAGTTCTGACATTCTGCAATCGATCTCCGGGTGCGCCGGCAGCCCCGCACGCCCTGATCAGGGCTGCGGAAGAGGTTCACCAGCGACGACACCACAGCAGCGAACCGTACCATGACCAGCGCGGATATACTCTGCGCAGCGCCGTGGCGGCGGCCAACTGTTGTGCTGATCACAACTCAGCAATAGCCGATCCCGATGTCGACCGAGATCTGGGTGCCGGTCACGAACCTGGACTGGTCGGAGGCCAGCCAGGCGACGGCATCGGAGATGTCCTCCGGCTGCGCGATGCCCTGGGGCAACAGCGGCTTGTGCATGTCGCGCAGCTGTGGGTTGGTGTCGGCCGCCGACTGCATGGCCTCGCGCATCCGGCCGGTCCCCATCGGGGTGGCGACCGCACCCGGGTTCAGGCTGTTGACGCGAATGTTGTGCCGGCCGAGCTCCGCCGCGAACCCGCGTGCCATGCCGACGACGGCGTGTTTGCTGGCGGTGTAGTGGATCATGAACGACTGCATCCTGATTCCGGCGGCCGAGCCGATCAGGATGATCGACCCGCCGCGACCGCCGTCGATGATGTGCTGAGCACCGGCCATCACGGTGTTCCACGTGCCGATGACGTTCGTGTCGATGGTGTCGCGGAACGCCTGGGCGGTGATCTGATCCCAGGCCGCCGGATTGCAGATGCCGGCGTTGGCGACGATCACGTCGAGCCTGCCGAGTTCGCTGACGCCGCGGTCGACGGCCAGCTTGAGCGAGTCCAGATCGCGCACGTCGACCGCGGCTGCGACGGCTCGCCGGCCATTCGCCTGGACGAGCCGGGCGGTCTCGGCGAGGTCGTCGGGCGTCGGTGAGTCGTAGGGAACGCTGGACGGCAGCGGCCCGGCGAGATCGAGTGCGATGACGTCGGCGCCGTCAGCGCTGAGCCGCACCGCATGCGCCCGGCCCTGGCCTCGCGCCGCGCCGGTGATCAGTGCAACGCGTCCGTTCAGTGGCCTGCTCATGAGTCTCCTTGCGTCGTCGACGTGCCTTCCTGGCCCGACGATAGGCTGGCAGCATGAGCGTCATCGTTGTCGACAGGGGACCCCGACGGGTCAGTCGAAGGGTCGAGGTCGCCGCGCCGGCGGCAGAGCTGTTCGCGATGGCCGCCGATCCGCGGCGGCACAGCGAACTGGACGGGTCGGGCACAGTCCTGGCCAACGTCAAGGCCCCGGCCCAGTTGACCGAAGGCGCGAAATTCTCGACGAACATGAAGATGTTCGGCCTGCCCTACCGCATCACCAGCACGGTGACCGCCTTCAAGCCCGACGAGTTGATCGAGTGGCGGCACCCACTGGGCCACCGGTGGCGATGGGAATTCGAAGCGGTCTCGCCCACCCTCACCCGGGTGACCGAGACGTTCGACTACCACGATGCCGGCGCGCTCAAGAAGAAGCTCAAGTACTACGAGCGGCTGGGCTTCGCCAAGGCGAACGCGGCCGGTATCGAGGCGACGCTGAGCAAACTGCACGACCGCTACGAAAAGCCGTAAGTCAGGCAGCCGGGTCCGCGGCGTCCCACGGCACCACGCCGGAGACCCAGTGTGAGAGCTGTTCCACCTCGTCGTTGCGGTGCAGGTGCCGGGGTGGAGTGGCGAAGGTCGAGTACGGGCGGCAACGGATGACCACCCGATTCTCCCGGTCGCACATCGCCTCGATCGACGAGCGTGCCTCGGCCTCCAGCGGCTGGCCCGACATCCGTCCGGCGACGGCCATCATGACGTCGACCGCCAGATTGCGGTCCTCGTCCAGCGTCGCATCGGTGTACACCTGCAAATAGGTGAAAGGCCAGCGCTCGTCCAGCACGCACAGGCTCACCTTGTTGTCGCGGCCGATGATCCGGGCCTTGCCGCGACCGGCCATCGTGGAAACCAGCAGCTCACCGTCGTCGGTGGGGATGTAGTAGACGATCGACATCGCCGGGCCGTCGTTGCGCCGCCGGTACCCGAACACCGCCGTGCGGTGGGTCCGGACAAATTCGCGCCGCTCTGACGGAAGCATGTCGCGGTCGGTCGGAGCGGTGAACGGCTCCGCTGCAAGGGGGAGAAACATGGCGAAGCGTCCTTTACGGGAGGGGCGTTGACCCGCGGTTTATTTATGGATACAGTGTGTCCATAAATACTGACGCTGTCAACAGCCGGTCCCGCGGCCGCCCCGCACTGCCGCTGGATCGCATCGTCGGCGCCGCCCTCGAGCTCGTCGACGAGGAGGGTGCCGAGGCGCTGTCCATGCGGTCGCTGGCGCAGCGTCTGGGCTCGGGCACCGCAACGCTCTACCGACACTTCGCCAATCGGGCTGAACTGGTGGCCATGGTGGTCGACCGGATGCTCGGCGAGGTCGTGGTTTCGGACGTGCGGCCATGGGACGAAGCGTGTATCAGTTTCGCGCACAGCATGTTTGAGGCCCTCGGCCGACACGGCAACGCCGCGCCGTTATTGATCGGGCAGGTGCCGATGGGGCCGAACGCCATGGCGCATCGGGAGTTCGTGCTCAGGGTGCTCCTGGACGCCGGGTTCCCCGCGGAGTCGGCTGCGCGCACCTACGCCACGTTGTCCCGCTTCATTCTGGGCTTCGCCATGCAATTGCCGGGGTCGGCAGCAGCCGAGCAACACGACGCGGATGCATCCGCGGCCTTTGCCCGCCTCGATCCCGACAGCTATCCGGCGACCGCTGCGGTCGCCGGATACCTGCCGGTGTCATTGGCTGACGAGTTCAGCTTCGGGCTGCGGCTCATCGTCGACGGACTGGCCCGTCGATGATCAGTCAGTTACCGAAGCCGGACGGGCCCGGTACCGGAGCGGGAGCACCGCCGCCCAGACGAGCGGCGGCGAAGGCCGCGCCCTGGTCGATCGCGGCCGCGTCGTCGGCGTAGGAGTTGTGAGCGGCGAAGTTCAGCCCCTGCGAGCACACCGGGTCCTCCGGGGCGCAGATCTTGAGCGTCTTGGCCTGATAGAGCGGACCGATCGCCACCTGCGGCTGACCGAGGAATTCCATGGCCCTGGTGTTGGGCGTCCCAAACAGGACCACCGACGAGACATGGTCGGCCACAGCGGGATCCAGCGGTTTGGGCACCGTCCCCGGGTCGACGCCGTCGGGCACCCTGGCGGACGTGACGAAACCCATCACGGCCGCACCCTGCGAGAAGCCGGAGAGCACCATCTTCGTCTTCGGGCAGGCGGCCGCCATCGAGTTGACGTGAGCACCAGCGTCCCTGACGCCATCGACTCCGGTCGCCCACTCCTCGCTGGCGGGGTAGTTGACCGAGTAGACGCCCATCGATTGCGTGCCGATCCGGGGCCGCAGCGCGTCGACGAACGCCTGTCCCGTGGCGCCGAGACCATCCTCGCCGGTCCCCCTGGCGTAGACCACCTCGACATCGGGGCACGGCTCGGCGGATGCGGACGGAGCGGGGAAGGCCAGGATCGAGGCACTGAAACCCGCAGCCACAGCTGCGGCGGAACCAAACAAGCGCGTGATCATGCCGCTTATTTTGCCCGCCTATGCGTTGTCCAAACCACTGCAAACGTATTATCACTGTGAATTTTTCACAGGCGGCGTTTGCGTCGGTTTCCCGTGCTGTACTGCGGGGCCCGCCTCATACGTGAGGCAGCACCTCGTCGACCAACCGGTGCAGGCTTGCCCATCCCTCGTCGATCGGAAGGCCACCGACCAAGGGGTTCATCACGACGTCTTTTCGGCCGCCGCGGATCTGCTCGAGCAACTGGTCTGGGGTCAGGATCTCGACGTTGTGGAGTCCGCGCAATTCCTGCACTGAGGCCGCGGGGGTCTCATTGGGCCGCGGAACCCCCTGCCTGCGCCAGCCGGCGTACTCGGCAGCCTCGTTCATGATGAACTCGCCGCAGCGGGACCACGCCTCGTCCGGGTCGGGATGCAGCAAGGTGACAGTGCTGCCGTTTTCGGGGTAGTAGGCGAAACCGGTCTTACCGTGCTTGCGCAACTCGTCGGTGTACACGGTCAGCAGCTCGGGCATCGCCATCGGGGGTGAGAAGGGCAACCCGAACCGTGCCGCGCGCCGGGCCGCGGCGGTCGTCATCCCGCCGACAAAGAAGAACGGATGTGGGCGGGTGTGCGGTTTGGGAGTGACATTGATGACGGCGCCGTCGTACTCGAAGGATTCGTCGCCCCACGCCTGCAACAGCACCGAAAGGCAATGGTCCATCAGGGCGCCGCGGCGCGACCAGTCCTTTCCGGCCGCATGGTATTCCTCAGGGCGGTAACCCATTCCAGCGACGAAGCTGAACCGGCCCTGGGCCAGGTTGTCCAGCACGGCGATGTCCTCGGCGAGCCTGATCGGGTCGTAGAGCGGCACGATCAGCGCATTGATGCTGATTCGCACACGGCGCGTGCGTCCGGCCAGAGCGGCGGCGAGCAGCAGCGGGGAGGGCAGCCAACCCGTAGCGGCCAGGTGATGTTCCTCGCCGCTGATCGCGGTGAACCCACTCTCGTCGGCGAACTCGGCCATCTCCAGTGCGGCACGGTATCGATCGCCATGGCGCCCCGCCGGATCGGCGATGTTGGTCATGTTCAGCCGCAGCGCGGTGAGCAGGCCTGCCATCACTGCCCGGGTTTCGGGCTTGCGAACAATGTCCCTCTGATCATTCGCTTGGCGACGCCCAGTGTGGCGTCGTACTCCTCCGGCGAGTCGCGGGCCGCCGGTTCCGTCAGGCCGCGGGTCAGCGCACAGATGGCGTCGATGGCCGCCCGGGTGGTCGTGGCGGGGGACAGCAGGCCTTTACTGTGGGCCGTCTCGACAATCTGGGTCACGACGTCGCGCAGCGCCCTGGAGCCCGGATACTGCGGGTCACTCGGCCTCGATTGTGTGGTGCCGCCCGAGCGCACGGCGCGCAGGAAGGCGGCCAGGTGCGGATAGTCGCACAACAGCCGCTTCGACTCGTCCAGCACCGCATCGAGCTGGTCGGCGACATCGCCCGCGGCCCGCACGGCGTCGCGCAGGCGGGGCAGGACAATTTTCTCGATCTCCTCGCTGGTCGCCTTGAGGAGTTCCGACTTGTTCGGGAAGTAGTGGTAGAGACTGCCGCTGGTCATGTCGGCGGCCCGGGCGATCTCGCGGATGGTCGTTTGCGAGTAACCGACCTCCGCCACGCACCGCATTGCCGCGGTAATGATCCTGCGCCGGGTCTGCCCGCCGTCGGCGCCGACCGGGCGGCCGAGTTGAGTTGCCGACGAAGGCAGGGGTGAGGAAACAGTCACGCCGCATTGCCCCCGTCAGGAATCACTCGCGCCCGCCCAATCGCAGGATCGGTCGAATATATTCGACCACGTCGAACCCGGTCCCACCTCTCCCGGTGGACAGCTACACGAGTAAGGACACGGCCCACCATGGCGCGAACGCAGCTGGGCCGCCCCATCGGGGCAAGCGGCGAGGAGACGCGGCGCAGGATCATCGTCGCGACGATGCGGTGCGTGGCGCAGGTCGGGTACGCGCGGGCCACGATTCGCGAGATCGCCCGGATGTCCGAGGTCACCAGCGCGAGCCTCTACAACTACTTTCCGAACAAGGCGGAGCTGCTCAAGGCGACGATCGAGGTCAGAGCCGAGGCGGCCATCCCGCGGCTGCGCACGGCGGCGAACGGCCCCGGCACCGCCGTCGATCGCATCGAGGCCGTCCTCGATGAATGCGGCGCCTTAATGCGAGAGTTCCCGGACCTGGCGGCCTTCGAATGGGCGATCCGGGCGGAGCACCTCGTCGATGCCGGAGCGCAGGAACGGTTCGAGACGTTCCGCGAGATCATCGGCGGACTGGTGGCGCAGGCGCACCGAAACGGCGAGCTCGGTGCTCGCTGCGAACCACGCGCCACCGAGGAAGCGATCTATGCACTCATCTACGGGCTGACCGAGCTGGCCGCCACGCTGCCGCCCGAGGAATACCACGCGGCGCTGGACGCGGCCAAAGTCATGGTCAGGGGGGAGCTGTTCGCCCCGGGAGGCTAGCATCTCCTTGATGCGATCAAGCGATCGATTATCAAGGCGGGCTCACCGAGAGTGAGGTCGAGGGTTTGACCGGGACCGTGGGGCGCACGTTCGACGTCGAAGCGCTGCGCCAGAAGTACGCGCAGGAGCGCGGCCGGCGGCTGCGTCCCGACGGAATCGCGCAGTATGTGGAGATCGCGGGCGAGTTCGCCCGCTTCGCCGAAGACCCGTGGGCCGACAAAAATTTCACCCGTGCGCCGCTTGCCGACGACGTGGACGTGGCGATCGTCGGGGCCGGATTCGGCGGATTGCTGACCGGCGTGCGGCTGCGCCAGCTGGGGGTCGAAAGCATCCGGTTGATCGATCGCGCGGCTGACGTCGGTGGCACCTGGTACTGGAACCGTTATCCGGGAATCGCCTGTGACGTCGAGTCCTATGTGTACATCCCGCTGCTGGAAGAGCTGGGCTACATTCCCGAGCAGAAGTATGCGAAGGGTTCGGAGATCTTCGCGCACTGCCGCCGTATCGCTGAGCATTACGATCTGTACCGCAACGCCTGCCTGCAGACAGATGTTCGCGAAATCCGTTGGGAGGAGTCTACTTCCCGCTGGATCATCACAACAAACCACGGCGACGAGATGCGGGCGAAGTTCGTCTCGATGGCCAACGGATACCAGGCCAAACCCAAGCTGCCCGGCATCCCGGGCATCAAGGCGTTCCGCGGCCACACGTTTCACACCAGCCGTTGGGACTACGGGTATACCGGCCGGAACCTGGAGAATCTGTCGGACCAGCGGGTCGGCATCATCGGGACCGGAGCCACCGCGGTGCAGTGCGTGCCGCACCTCGGGGCGGCGGCGCAGCGGCTCTACGTGTTCCAGCGCACCCCGTCCTCGGTCGACATCCGCGCCAACGGTCCGACGGATAAGTTGTGGGCCGAGTCCTTGAAGCCGGGGTGGCAGCGCGAACGGATCGACAATTTCCAGATACTCACCTCAGGCGGACAAGCGGAGAAGGACCTGGTCGCCGATGCCTGGACGAGTATCACCCGCAAGCTCCCGGTGATGCGCCACGACACCGATGCGACCGTCAGCCCCGAGCAACGCACCCGGGACATCGAGCTGGCGGACTTCGCCAAGATGGAGGAGATCCGGGCGCGCGTCGACGAGATTGTGGTGGATCGCGCGACGGCCGAGGCCCTCAAGCCCTGGTACGGGTATTTCTGTAAGCGGCCCTGCTTCCACGACGAGTACCTGCAGACGTTCAACCGCGACAACGTGACGCTGGTGGACACGCACGGGCGCGGCGTGGAGGAGATCACCGGGGCAGGCGTAGTCGTCGCCGGAGTGACCTACGAGCTCGACTGCCTGATCTTCGCCACGGGTTTCGAGGTCGGCACCGATTACTGCCGCCGTACCGGATTCGACCTGATCGGCCGGGACGGCGTGACCTTGACCGAGCGCTGGAGCGACGGGGTGCGCACCTTTCAAGGCTTGTGCGCCAACGGATTTCCCAACTGCTTCATCGAGAGCATCGCCCAGGCCGGTCTGACGGTGAATTTTCCCTATCTGCTGGACATCCAGGCCACCCACGCCGCATGGATCATCGCCTGGGCGCTGGAACACGGCGTGGCCGAGGTCGAGGCTTCGGCGGCGGCCGAGGCCGCCTGGGTGGAGACGGTGGTGCAGCGTTCCGCGGCCACCGCCGAGCGGGCCAAGACCTGTACGCCCGGCTACTACAACCGCGAAGGAAAGGCGGACGCCAAAACCCGCCAGGGCAGCTTCTTCTTCGGCGGTCCGACCGAATACGCCGACCTGCTGGCGGCCTGGCGGGACGGCGGTGACCTGGCCGGTTTCGACTTGCGTCCCGCCCGGGACATTCCGTGAGATATGCGCTCGGCCGGGTCAGGGCGGCCACCCGTCGCCGGCCGTCGCCCAAGGTGGCGATCATCGGCGCGGGGTTCGGCGGCCTGGGTGCCGCCGTTGCGCTGCGCCGTGCCGGCATCGACGACCTGGTGATCATCGAAGCCGACTCGGGTGTGGGCGGAACCTGGCGGCGCAACACCTATCCGGGCGCCGCGTGCGACATCCAGAGTCACCTCTATTCGTTTTCGTTCGCGCCCAACAAATCCTGGAGCCGTACCTACGCCCGGCAGCCCGAGATACTGGCCTACCTGGAATCGGTGGTCGACGACTTCGACCTCGGTCGTCACCTGATGCTCGGCACCAGGCTCCGGTCGGCCCGTTGGGACGACGATGCCGGACGGTGGCATCTGCAGCTGGATCGCCAGGGAAGTGCCCGGGAGCTGGTCGTCGACGTGGTCGTCTGCGCCGCCGGGCTTTTCGGATCCGTACGGCTGCCCGATATCACCGGCCTGGCCGATTTCGCCGGCACCCTCATGCACACCGCGCAGTGGGATCACGACGTCGATCTGACGGGCAAACGAGTCGCGGTGATCGGCACCGGGGCCAGCGGCGTACAGGTGGTTCCCGAGCTCGCCAAGATCGCCGGACACCTCACGGTATTTCAGCGCACACCGCCCTGGATGGTGCCCAAGGAGGACCGGCCCTACAGCGCAACCGAATTGGCGCAGTTCCGGCGCAACCCGCTGGCAACACGCCGAAAGCGTTGGCAGATATGGAAATTCCAGCACGATAACACCGCGACAATGGCCGACGACCCGATCGTCGCCGCCCGGTCGCAGTTCGCGACGTCCTTCCTGGAACGGACCGTGCCGGACGAGCGCCTGCGCCGTGCTCTGACGCCGGACTATCCGTTCCGCTGCAAACGCGTGCTGCTGGGGGACGACTTCTATCGGGCGCTGCAACGGGACAATGTCACTCTCGTGACCGATCCCATCGAGCGGATGACCGGCACCGCGGTGGTCACCGCGTCGGGCACCACGGTCGCGGTCGATGCCGTGGTGCTGGCCACCGGCTTCGAAACGTCGCACTATCTGTCCGGCATCGACGTGGTGGGCGCGCGCGGAGAGAGCCTGCACGAGCGCTGGGGTGCCGACCCGACCGCCTACCTGGGTGTCGCGGTGCCGGGGTTTCCCAACTTCTTCATGCTCTACGGGCCCAACACCAACCAGGGCGGAAACTCGATCGTCTACATACTCGAGGCGGGCGCCCGGTTGGTGGCCAGCGCGGCGACCCGGATCGCCCGTCGCGGGGGATATCTCGACGTGCGACCGGAGGCGGAGGAACGGTACAACGACCAACTCTCGGTGGACCTGGAACGCTCGATCTGGACGCAGTGCGACAGCTACTTCCGTTCGCCCACTGGCCGCGTGGTGACTCAGTGGCCGTACACCGAGTTGGAGTACGCCCGCCGGACCTGGCGCCTGCGGCCCGGCGATTGGGTGCACGCCGGGACGGCGTCGTAGCAAATTGCCGCTCGGGAAGGGCAGTCAAGGGCTTTAAACTATCAAGTGATTGATTCTTTGCCGAAAACGCTCCTGCTCCCCGTGGCCGGTGCATACGATCGCGTGATTGATTAGCCCGGTCTGGAAGGTCGTCGATGTCATACCTGCTGGCAGTACCCGAGTTGTTGTCGTCGGCAGTGACAGAGTTGGCCGGCATCGGCTCGACGCTGACCGCCGCCAACGCTGCGGCCGCCCTGCCCACGTCCGCCATCGTTGCTGCGGCCGAAGATGAGGTGTCGGCGGCCATCGCTGCGTTGTTCGGCGGCCACGCCCGCGAGTATCAGGCCCTCAACGCTCAGGTCGAGGCGTTTCACCAGCAGTTTGTCCGTCTCCTGACGGCCGGTGCAGGCTCGTACGCCGCGGCCGAGGTAGCCAACGTCGACCCGCTCGAACAAGCGCTCAACCTGATCAACGCGCCCGCGCGGACGCTCACCGGCCGCCCGCTGATCGGGAACGGCGCCGACGGTGTGGCTGGCACCGGCCAGGACGGTGGTGCCGGCGGATTGCTGTACGGCAACGGCGGCAGGGGCGGGTCCGGGGCGACCGGCCAGGCGGGCGGCAACGGCGGCAGCGCCGGCCTGATCGGCAACGGCGGCGCGGGCGGCCAGGGTGGCGCCGGGATCGATGCCACCAGACCCGCGCCCGCGGGCGGCCGAGGCGGCAGCGGCGGACTGCTGGCGGGCAATGGCGGCGCCGGCGGGATGGGCGGCGCCGGAGCGATCGGTGGCGCCGGGGGGGCCGGCGGAAACGCTGGATTGGTGGGCGACGGCGGCAACGGTGGCGTCGGCGGATCCGGCCAGACACCCGGGGCGGGCGGGGCCGGTGGCTCGGGCGGGCAACTCGCCGGCCAGGACGGCGCGCAGGGTGCGACCGGGACGAAGGTCAGCGACCCCAGTGGCCCGGGCAATCCCGGCAATCCCGGCAATCCGGGTGATCCAAGCAATCCGGGCAATCCGACCGGTCCCGGCAACCCGGGTGATCCAAGCAACCCGGGCAATCCGACCGATCCCGGCAACCCGACAGACCCGGGTAACCCGTCCAACCCATCCGGCCAGAACGCCGTGGACGCAGCCCGTGACGGCAACATCAGCTCCGCCAACGGCGGGACGATCACCGACGGCAACCTCAAGGAGATCTCCGGCGTCGACGCCGGAATCAACAACCCGAATGTCTACTGGGTCCACAACGATTCCGGGGACACCGCACGCATCTTCGCGGTCGACGCCAAGACGGGTCAGACCCTGGCCACCTACAAACTCAACGGCGCCAGCGCCAGCGACTGGGAGGACATCGAGGTTGCCAAGGGCCCGGACGGCAAGTCGTACATCTACGTCGGGGACATCGGCGACAACGGTCTGTCTCGCAGCAACGTGACCGTCTACCGGGTGCCCGAGCCGATCGTCACCGGTACCGCGGCCAGTCCCACCAGCGGCAGCCTGTCCGGCGTCGAACAGCTTCGGTTGCAGTATCCGGGTGGCGAGAAGATCAACTCCGAGGCGCTGGCGGTCGATCCGAACACCCACAACCTCATCGTCATCGAGAAGACGAGCGGCAGCGTTTCCCGGGTGTTCTCCACCCCGGACAGCGGATGGACCAGCGCCGGCAGTAGCAGCACCCCCACGCAGTGGAATCAGGTTGCGACACTTGACATGTCACAGTCCGGGTCGAAGCTGATCACCGGCGCCGACTTCTCGGCGGACGGTTCGCAACTTGCGATGCGCACCTATCGCGACGTCCTGCTGTGGGACCGGGCGCCGGGCAGCACTGCGTGGTCGCCGTTCAGCCAGCAACCGGTCGACGGGCCGGTGGTGAGTGAAACGCAGGGCGAGGCAATCGCCTTCCACGCCGACGGTCAGGGTTACGTCACGGTCAGCGAGGGTGTCAGCCAGATCCTGCACGAGTACACCGTTCGCTGATGCTGGTGTAAGCAAGCGTGATGGACGCTTCGCTGCTCACCAGGACAAGAGGACACGGTCAGTTGGCGGCCCGCCGCCTCGGTGACGTCGTGTGGGCAATCGTTCAGGCAGCGGGTGCCGCCGGCCTGGCGTGGTACATCGCCCATGATCTGCTCGGTCATTCCGACCCGTTCTTCGCGCCGATCACCGCAGCGGTGACGCTGTCGGCCAGCAACGTGTTCCACGCGCAGCGGGTGCTCCAGAACATCAGTGGCGTCGCCCTGGGAATCAGCCTGGGGGCCGCCGTGCAGATGCTGCTGGGCAGCGAATGGATTGCGATGTCCGGTGCAGTCTTCATCGCGTTGAGCGTTGCGGTGTTGATCGGCCACGGATTCCTCGGCGAGGGACTGACATTCGCCAATCAGACCGCCGGGTCGGCCATTCTGGTGATGGCGATCACCGGCGGTGACCGCCTCTTCGAACGACTGCAGGAAGCCATGATCGGTGGCGGCCTGGCTCTGGTGATGAGTCTGGTGCTGTTCCCGGCGGATCCCGCCTCCGTGCTGGACGACGCGCGTGCCGGGGTGTTTCAGGCTCTGAAAGATGTGCTCACGCAACCGGATCGACTGCTGCCGGCCGCCGACCAGGTGCACGAACGGCTGGACGACCTGATCGAAGCCCGTTATCACGCCCGGCTGTTGGCACGGTTTGCGCCGCTGCGCTGGAAGACACGCTCGATGGTCGCGCGCGCGGACCGGCAGGCCGCCCAGATGACGCTGCTCGCGGGCTCGGTGCTGCACTTCGCACGCGTTACGGCGCCGGGTGTGGGTGACCTGCCCGCACCGGTGCGTGCGGCGACCGGTGAGCTCGTGGCAGCACTCGACGAGGCGGAACACGACGGCGATGCCGCGACCACCCACACGGCGGCTGTTTGCGAATGCGCATCGTCGGTGGACGCTTCCGACACCGCGGGCTCCTCGTTGGCCCACGCCCTGAAGACGTGCGCCGAGGACCTGCAGCGGGTGGTCGATCTACGGGCGTGATGTCAGGGCGTGCCGGCCTTCAGTGCGGCGACGACTCCGCCGTCGACCAGCAGGTCGGTACCGGTGATGAAGGTGGCGTCGGGGCCGAGCAGAAATGCGGCCGCCGCGGCGATGTCGTCGGGGGTGCCGATGCGCCCGGTGCCGGACATGGCGATCATGGCCCGCATGCCGTCGCCGACGGGCGAGGCGAGTTCCTGCTGGCCCATCGGGGTGGAGATGATGCCGGGGCTGATCGAGTTGATCCGGGCTCCCCGGCGGCCCCAGTCGGCGCTCGCGGCGCGGACGCGAAGGTGGTTGGCCTGCTTGGCGATTGGGTAGGCAAAGTTTGGCTCGGTGACCTTGGCGATGAAGTCGAGCGAGAGCAGTTCCCCGGGAGGATTGTGTGACAGCGCCTTTTCCTGTTCGGGGGACAGCGGCGGGAACAGGTGGCCCGCCATGCTGGCGATAACGACACCCGCACCGCCCGGTGCGATGACGTCACCGAACTCCTGAAGTATCAGTGCGACGCCGAGCAGGTCGACCGCCAGGATCGCCTGGGCCGAGGCTTGGGCCGGGGAAAGTCCGGCGGTGTGGGCGAGTTGGGCCACGTTGCCCAGTGATCCGGCGAACTGGGCAAGCGCGTGTACCGACTTGGGTGACGAGACGTCGACCTGCTGACTCTCGACGTCGTAGCCGTCCGCGGACAGTGATTCCGCCACCGAGGTCAGCACCTGCTCGTTGTTGTCGGCCAGCAGCACCGTCTTCGACGAACCCAGCCGCCGGGCAATGGCCTGGCCCATGCCGCCGACCCCTACCACGGCGAGGATTTCTCGATACACCGTCACGCCATCTCCTCTGCCCAGGCGATATGCCCGTCGAATCTCAGTGATTTCGCCATCTGGAGGTGGCGATCCCGGTAGTCGCGGCAAGCCGCGTCGTCGCCTTTGGCACGCGCCAGCATTGCCCGCAGGCGCAGTAACCAGATTCGGTTGATGACGAATCCCGGCTCGGTCGGTACGGCAGCCAGGCGCTCGATGGCCGCCTCAGCTTCTTGGATGTCGGCGGGCATCCCTCTGCCCAGCAAAGCCTCTACCAGAGCAGCGACCGGAGCGGCGCGAGTGAGCACTCCGCCGGAGGCGTGCTCCGACTCCACGGTGGCGCGGGCAGATTCGATTGCGTCGTCGAGATCACCGACGCGGATCTTGTCACGGGCAATATGAGTGTCGATGAACCCGATGATCGCCATCGTGAAGCGCTCCTGCACGGCTGCTTCGCGGGCCGCTGCAAGCAGCGCGATGCCCTCGGCGCGCGGTTGACCGCCTTGCGTCAGCAGAGTCAGGCCGCGCACGTATCGAGCGCAGGCGAGGGTGAAGTCGTCGCCGGATCGTTCCGCCATTTCCAGGACGACGGTTGCTTCATTCAGGTCTTCGGTGTTCGGCAGCCACGTTTCGTTGACTGCGAGTGAGTATTTGAAGACCATCACCAGGGCACGCAAGGTGAGGTCGAAGGCTCGGACCATGACGGCGGACCGATCTACATCGACCCGCCATCCCGGATCGCCGAGACAACATCGCGCACATCCTCGCAACATCATCGCGCCGGCCAGCGGGGAACTGAGTATCAGATTGCCCATGGCGGGGTCACCGTCTGCCAAGTCAATTGCGCGCTGCGATAAGCGCAAGGACTCAGCCGCATCATCACACTGCATTTTGGCGACGGATGCCGAGTAAAGCAGGCCGACGGTCAGGGGTGGATCGTTAACCTGATCCAGCAGATCGACGAGTTCGGAAGCCCAGTGCGAAGCTTGCTGATAGAGGGCGTGCACGGTCAGCGTCGAGATCCAACCAGCCATGCCCATGGCCAGCGAAACCTTGTCGCCGGCGGCGCTGGCGAGCTCGCGCAGTTCGTCGAAGCCGGTGTCGGCCATGCTGCCTCCGGCCATCCAGGCGCTGGCACACAACAGGGTTCGCGGAGCAATTCGCATCGAGGAGCGTCGCTGATCAGCGGTCGGCAATCGATCGGCGACGTCGCGTGCGCGCTGCCAGCTGGCTCGTGCTGCGGCGAGATCACGGTGCGTCAGCCAGGTCCCGGCACGCATGTGCCAGTCGAACGCCGCGTGGAGATCGCCTGCAGCAGTGAGATGTTCGGCGATCAGGGGGGCGTTTTCGTCCGGTGAGCCGAGCCGCTGGATTGTGGCTGCCAGTTTTCGATGTTGTTCAGCGCGGTCGGCTCGCAGTTGTGACTCGTAGGCGACCGCGCGAATCAGCGGATGCCGGAACGCATATTCTGCTCGCGGCGCGAAGCCGACTTGATCGATCAGCTCTGCCATGACCAACTCGTGCACCACCGGGTCGATTCCCAGCGCGATGACCAACTCGGTGGTGAAATGCGAACCGATCACCGCCGCGGCGCTCAGTGTGCGTTTGGCAGACGGGCTCAGGCGGTCGACACGTGCCGCGATCACCGCCTGCAACGTTGCGGGCACACTGATGTCGGCGATCTCAGCCGCGAGTCGATACCTTCCCTGTGTCCCGCAGATCTTCCCCCGTTCAGCCAGATCACGTACCAGCTCCTCGGCGAAGAACGGGTTTCCCGAAGCACGTTCGACGATGACCGCGACAAGTGGCTGCACCGAGGTGTCCGTCCCGAGTAGCGCGCCGATCAACGCAGCGGTTTGCGTGGCGCTCAGCGGACGCAGCGCAATCGTCTGCATGCCCGGGACTCTGGTAAGGGCGCCGTGGTACTCAGGGCGATAGGTGATCAGGACTATCGAGGGGGTCTGCGGGATCACCGCCAGGTAGTCGGCCAGCATCGACTCGCTGACCTCATCGATCCAGTGTGCGTCTTCGATCACGAACAGCGCGGGATCCTTCCGAGCCAGCAGTCCCGCATTGATGAGCGCGGTCAGCCGGCGCCGGCGGGCGTCGGCCTCGATCTGAGGCGGGTCGGCATCCGGGTCCTGGACACCCAGCAGATCGTCCAGCAGGAGTAAGTCTTCGGGGTCAGCACCGGCGAAGCGGACGCGGATCTGCGCGCGGGCATCCGGATCAAGCAATCCGTCGATTCCCAGCGCAGCGCGCAACAGGCCTGTCACCGCGTGGAAAGGGATATCGCTGGTGTGGGATTCGCAGTACGTGGTGAACACATCCGCACCGCGGGCGGCCGTCAGTGCCGCTGTTTCGCGGGCGATGCGGCTCTTGCCGATGCCCGGCGGTCCCAACACGCCGATGATGCATCCGGCGCCGTCCACCGCTTCGTCGAGGATCCCGCTGATCGTGTTCAGTTCCCAATTGCGCCCGACCAGTTGTGGTTCGCTGATCCGGCGGTGCCCGTTCGTCGTCGCGATCAGCCGGCGTGCGGGCACGGGACGGATCGCGCCCTTGACAGAGACCAACTCTGCTGGCGCGAGGGTGGTCACGTCTTCGACCAGCCGGGCCGTTGATTCGCTGAGCATGACCCCGCCCGGCGGTGCCACCGATTCCATCCGCTGGGCCATCCCGACCTGCTCGCCGATCGCGGTGTAACCCAAAGCGGCGGAACCAACTTCACCGGCGATCACCTGGCCGGAATTCAGCCCAACCCGCAGCTGCAGCTGTACGTCATCGCGCTCAGCCACCTCAACTGCCAGGCGCCGTGCCTGCTCCTGGATCCCCAGCCCCGCCAGGCACGCCCGAAAAGCGTGATCTTCCAGAGCAACCGGGGCACCGAAAACCGCCATGATGCCGTCGCCGGTGAACTTGTCCACCATGCCGCCGAACCGTTGCACCACTCCTGCCGCGGCCGTCACAACGTCGGTCATGATCTCGCGCAGCCGCTCGGGGCCCACCGCGGCGGCGATATCCATCGAATGGACGACGTCGGCGAAAAGCACCGTCACTTGCTTGTATTCGGCAGACGGAGCCGGCGCCGCGACCGGTGATCCGCACTCGTCGCAGAACTTCGCGGCAGCGCGCAACCCCGTACCGCACGCCACGCATGCGCTCGCCGCACTCATGCCTGCACCGCCGATCCGGTTCCGAAGCCAATCGAAGAATAGGACGACGACCGCTACGTTGGATGCAATGTCGGACCAAACGCCGTGGAATATCAACATCCACTACGACGCGCTCGTCGACCGGCTGGTCCCCGGAGGGGCGCAACAGGTGCTGGACGTCGGGTGCGGTGACGGCTTCCTGGCCGCGCGATTGGCCGAGCGGATTCCCCGGGTGGTCGCCCTCGATATCGACGGGCCGGTACTGCAGCGGGCGAACACCCGGTTCCCGGATGCGCCGGTCGAATGGACCCACGGTGACGTGATGACCGCCGAGTTACCCGACTTCGATGCTGTGATCTCCAACGCCGCGCTGCACCACATCGACGACACGCGCGGCGCTCTGACGCGGTTATCGCAACTGGTGCGCCCGGGCGGGACCCTGGGAGTCGTGACGTTCGTCAAACCGTCCGTGCGCGAGGTGTTTTGGCATGTGTCCTCGTGGACCGCCTGCGGAGTCGTCAACCGGGTCCGGGGCAAGTGGGAACATAGCGCTCCGATCAAGTGGCCCCCGCCGGACACCTTCGCCCAGTTGCGGGCTCACGTGCGTGCGGTGCTTCCCGGCGCCCGGATCCGCCGACTGCTCTACGGACGCGTGCTGATCAGCTGGCGTGCCACCTAGCCGACCGTACTTACTCGCACCGTGGCGAAGCGCCGGCGTGCGATATGCCATCCGTCGGGCGTGCGCACGATCTCGTCGTCGTAGAAGCCGATCCCGTTGACGCCGGTCTTATTGTCGGCGGCCATGCGGTTTCGTGTTCGTTCATTGCCGCGGCGCCGACGGCTAGTGCGATGCCTCGCTGAGTGCGCCGATGGCCGCCTGCAGCTTGGCAGCAGCCTGGTCCGCAACTTCCTGAAGACCCGGCTGGTCCACGACGCGCACCATGAGCTGGGGGTCCATCGCCTCGACGAGCACGCCGCCGTCATCGGCCGCGCGCAGCACCACGTTGCACGGGAGTAGCTGGCCGATGTGGCGATCCACGTTCAGCGCCCGGTGCGCCAGCTGCGGGTTGCAGGCACCGAGGATCACGTAGTCCTCCATGTCCTCACCGAGCTTCTGCTTCAACGTTGCCTTGACGTCGATCTTGGTCAGGACACCGAAGCCCTGTCCGGCAAGGGCCTGCGTGGTCTGTTCGACGGCGTCGCTGAACGAGGTGTGCAGCGTGGCGGTCAAACCGGCGGTTCCTAATGTCATGGCTGATCCCTTTCTTTCTGTCCGGCCTTCTTGTCAAGCCAAGGCCAGGAAGAGCTTTTCCAACTCCGCTTCGCTCAGCGGCGGCGCATCGCCGTGCTGGGTGCCGTTGATGCAGTCACGCAGCCCGGTGGCGACGATCTTGAATCCGGCCCGGTCGAGCGCCTTCGACACCGCTGCGAGTTGAGTCACGACGTCTTTGCAGTTTCGGCCCTGCTCGATCATCGCGATCACGCCGCCGAGTTGCCCCTGCGCACGGCGCAACCGGTTGAGCACCGCCGCCATCGTGTCGTCATCAGAGTTCATCGAGTGCCTTCCTATCTCTCCCTGCTCATACTATACCAATACCCCTACCGGTATCAGTACACTGGCGGTCATGGATGAACAGCACCGTCACCACGACGTTCTGAATGATCTCAACCCACAGCACCGTGCGCTTCGCCAGATGATCCCCGGCGTGTACGCCGGCTTCGGCGAGATGAGCAAAGCTGCCATGGCATCCGGGGCCCTGGACGCCAAGTACAAGGAACTCATCGCGCTGGCGATCGGGGTGGTGCACGGATGTGACGGCTGCATCGCTTCTCACGCTAAAGCGGCGGTCCGCGCCGGAGCCTCCAAGGAGGAGGCCGCGGAAGCGGTCGGGGTGAGCATCATGATGCACGGTGGGCCGGCCACCATTTACGGCGCCCGCGCCTACGCCGCGTTCTGCGAGTTCGCCGACGCCGGATCCGGAACATAGTCTCGACGCATGGAACTGCGGCAGCTGCGCTACTTCGTGGCGGTTGCCGAGGAGCTGCACTTCGGAAGGGCGGCACAGCGCCTGCACATCTCCGGGCCGGCTCTGTCGCAGCAGATCATCGCCCTGGAACGAGATCTGGGCGCTGAACTCTTCGTCCGCGATCGCCGAACCGTTCGGCTGAGCCAGAGCGGCCGCGCGTTGCTGCCTGACGCCCGCCGCATCCTGGCGCTGTCCGATGACGTGAAGAGCAGGGTGCGCAAGACTGCCGAGACCGCCGCGCCGGTGCGGCTCGGCTACGTGAGTTGGCTACCCGACGATGCCCTGTCCGGCGAATTTTCGGTGCGAATCGACGAGTGGGTGCTGCCCTCGCATGTGCAGGCCGACCGGGTGGCCGAGGGCACCCTCGACATGGCTCTGACCTGGGTCACCTCCCGGCAGGCCACTGAGCGCGGGCTGACGGCGCATCTACTGCGCGCGGAGCCGCTGGGCGCGGTGCTTCCCGGTGTCGCATCGACCGAACCCGTTGATGCACAACAGCTCCGGGTGCTGGTCGATGCCGACGAGTCGGCCTGGCGGTCATGGAATCTCTTCGCGCGCGAGTTCGCGGGTGACACCGGTGCGCGGGTCGTCGGCATCGACGACGGCGGCATCACCGGGGACGCGTTCTATACCCACGTTCGGCGACTCGGCGCTGCCGTGCTCGCCTCGCCCAAGCGCCACACCGCGGTGCCGCCACCGAGCTTGGGACATCGGCGGGTGGCCAATCCTGTGCCGGTGTGGACGTGGTCGCTCGTGCACCGGGACGACGACGAACGCGTCAGCGTGCAACGGCTGGTCAGTGCACTGCTGAACGTCGCAGGCGGTCACGGTTGGCCCGCGCCGCCCGCCGGCCGGTGGTGGATCCCGTCCGACGACCCGCACCGCGGCGCTCTGACCGCGGCGGCTGAACTGCGATAGGAAGTTCCGCCGAACACAGGTAAGCAAAGAGTCCTGGACGCCGCGCCGTCGTCGCGATTGAGTCGAGATATCGACGAGAGAAGGACGAAAGACGATGGCGCCGAACTACATTGTCGACGACCTCGCGGGCTTCACGGTCCGCGCGCAACAGACCGACCTGGCGGGCCGGTCCAGATCGATGCTCAAGCGCAATGTGCTGGACAGCATCGCCTGCGCGGTCGGGTCATTGAACGGCGAACTCATCCCCGCGATCCGCGCGCAGGTGGATGAGTTCAGCGGCCGCCGCACCGCGACACTCGTCGGGGGCGGAACTGCGTCGGTGGACCAGGCCGCATTCTTCAACGCCGTCTTGGTCCGTTACCCGGATCTGCTCGACACCTACCTGACCGTGGGAGGCCTGTGTCACCCCGCGGACAACTTCGGCGCCATCTTCGCCGTCGCCGAGCATCTCGATGCCAGCGGTGCGGACTTCCTGCTCGCGCTGGCGATTGCCTACGAGGTTCAGTGCCGCTTCAGCGCAGCAGTGCCCGTAATGGCGCGCGGTCTCAATCATGCGCTGCAGTTGGCGATGTCGGTCGCGGCCGGCACGGCCAAGCTGACGGGCCTGGACGCCGCCCGGACCGCTGACGCCATCGCGGCCTCTGCGGCCGACAATGTCTCGCTCGCGGCCGTGCACGCCGAACCGGTCTCCACCTGGAAGGGCATCTCGCCGGCCATCACCGGTATGCGGGCGGTCTATGCCACGATGCTGGCGGGCCGCGGGGTGACCGGGCCCCGGACTCTGTTCGAGGGACCGCACGGACTGGTGCAGTTGTTCGGCCGGAACATCGATTTACGTACGGAGGCAACAGAACTCAACGCCGTCGAACAGACCTACCTCAAGCGTTACTGCGCGCTGATTCACGGCCAGGTGATCATCGACGCCGTGCTGGCACTCCGCGACGCGAACGGACTGCGCGGCCGGGACATCGCGTCGGTCAATCTTGAGGTGTTCCAGGGGGCATTCGACTTCGCCGGCGGCGGGGCATACGGCGTCAAAGACCATCCATCGACGAAAGAGCAGGCCGATTACAACCTCAAGTACCTGACCTCGGTCGCTCTGCTCGACGCCGGCGTCGGCCCCGAACAGCTTGAGAATGCACGGGTTCGGCGCGCCGACGTCCAGGATCTGTTGCGTCGGGTGAACGTCGAACCGGCCGCCGACCTCACAGCGGCCTACCCCGAACGCACCGCCGCTCGGGTGCGGATCGTCACGTACGACGGGCGCGAATTCAGCCATGAGCAAGCCGACTACGAGGGATCGCCCACCCGCCCGATGTCATGGGACCGTGTCGTGGACAAGTTCCACTGGCTGGCCGAGCCGTTCTGCGGCAGGGGTTTGCGCGGTGAGATCATCGAGGCGGTCGAACGGGTCGACGAAATCTCCACCCGCGAACTCGCAACTCTGCTGGGCGCGGTGAGCTCGACAGCCACCAAGCCCCGCAGCGCACGGCGGTTTTGAACGGCGGACTGCCCGCGTCGCCTTGCGCGGTTTGCTGATCGCGTTGAATGATCGGCGTCAACCTCGCCGAAGGAGCGCATGTGAGCAACAACAAGAAACGCACCGTCAACCGGTGGGAGTTGATCACCTGCGCCGTCGCGGGCCACGCCACCTACGCTCCGGACGACGAGCAACTGGCCGAACGGCTGCACGCCAAGACCGAACTCGGCGAGGTGTGGCGCTGTCTACGCTGCGGCGACTTCGCGCTGGGCGAACCGCACGGCCGCGGGCATCCCGAAGACGCGCCGATGATCATGCGCGGCAAGGCGTTACGACAGGCCATCATCATTCGTGCACTGGCTGTCGAGCGACTCGGGCGGGCCGTGGTGCTGGGGCTGGCCGCGTGGGCGGTCTGGACGTTCCGGGGCGCTCGCGGTTCGATTCAGGCCACCCTGGACCGCGACCTGCCGGTGTTCCGTGCCGCCGGATTCAAGGTCGACCAGATGTCGGCGATTCACGAGCTGGAGAAGGCGTTGGCGGCCAAACCGTCGACCCTGGCTCTGATCACCTGTCTGCTCGCCGCCTACGCCGTGCTGCAGGTCGTCGAAGGCGTGGGCTTGTGGTTGATGAAACGCTGGGGTGAGTATTTCGCGGTTGTCGCCACCTCCGTTTTCCTGCCCTTGGAAATCCACGACCTGCTCAAGGGCGTCACCACGACGCGGGTGGCGACCTTGACGATCAACATCGCCGCGGTGCTCTACCTGCTGATCTCCAAGCGGCTGTTCGGCATCCGGGGCGGCCGCAAGGCCTACGAAGAGGAACGCCAGGGCGAGCAGCTCCTCGACCTCGAGCGCGCGGCCATGACGGCGGCCTGAGTGTCCGCTCACCTGCCGCGGGATCCCGACTATCGCCAACGCGTACGGGAAAGCTTTGCGCTGCAGGGCCTGATGGCAACACTCGGCGCACAGCTGCGCAGCATCGGTCCCGGCGTGGTCGAGATCGAGGTGCCGTTCTCGCCCGGTCTGACCCAGCAGGACGGGTTCTTCCACGCCGGTGTCACCATCTCGATCCTGGACACTGCGTGTGGCTACTCTGCACTCACCCTCATGGCACACGGCTCGCGGGTGTTGACCGTGGAGCTGAAGGTCAATCTGCTGGCCCCCGCGGTCGGCGATCGTTTGCGGGCACGAGGCGAGGTACTGCGGCCCGGCCGCAATCTCACGGTGTGCCGCGGTGACGCCTATGCCGTGAGCGGCAGTGACTCCAAACAGGTGGCGACCCTCCTCGCCACCATGACTGCTGTCCCGGCCGGGTAACCGCCACGCACAAGGGAGAGCAAGCTGACTTGACTAAAGTTGAGCCAGCCCGGGATGATGCCCGATATGAGCGAAACCGCGTGTGCTCCCGGGCGCGAGCAAGTCGAGCGAAACCGCACCATCGAATGGTCGGATCCCCGCAGCGCGGCCGATGCGGCGCGCAGTCGCAGCGGCCTCGAGTTTCTGCAGGCCATGGTGGACGGGGAGATACCGCAGCCGCCCGTCATGAGCACCATCGGCGGCCGGCTGGAATCCGTTTCGGCGGGCACGGCAGTATTCACCCTGACGCCGGCCGAGTTCCACTACAACCCGATCGGGTCGGTGCACGGCGGAATGTATTGCACGCTGCTGGATTCCGCCGCAGCCTGCGCGGTGCACAGCATGCTGCCGGCGGGGGTGGCCTACACCAGCCTCGACCTGTCGGTGCGGTTCATCGGGGCGATCAGCGTCGAAACCGGTCCGGTCCGGTGTACCGGAACGGTGACCCATCTGGGCCGTCGCACCGCGCTGGCCGAGGCCAGACTGACCAGCAGCACCGGCAAATTGCTGGCCACCGCCACCAGCAACTGCCTGATTCTGAATTCCTGAGGCGATGTCAGCGGGACGGCTTGCCGAGCAGGATGGCTGGACGGGTGCCGACGGGTGCCCGATGGAATACGCACTGCAGTTCATCGGCACCCATTCGGCGATGGTGCTGCTGCGCGAAGCCTTTTGGGGCGGAAGACGTTTCGACGATCTGGCGCGTCGGGCCGGGGTAACCGAACAGATCGCCGCCAAGCGGTTGCGGGAACTGGTCGACGCGGGCTTGCTGGTGAAGCAGCCCTACCGAGAACCCGGCCAGCGCACCCGTCACGAGTACGTGCTCACCGATCGGGGACGCGACCTGTTCCCCGTGCTCATCAGCTTGATCGAATTCGGCAGGCTGCTGCAGGCACAGTCCGGTACGGAATTGATCCACAAGGGCTGCGGCGAGTCCGTGGTGCCGCAGGTCCGATGTTCCGCGGGCCACGACGTTTCGTTCTCCGACGTGGTCATTCGAAAAGCGAAGCGCGGGAGACGAGAAGTGTGACGCCGGCGATCTCCACGCGCCTGTGTGCCGGATCGCACAGCCCACACGCGGCCCGCTTTGCGCGTTGTTCACTCTGCCGCGGTGCAGGCTTAAAGGGAATCGGCTGATATGGCACCAAGCGATGTTCCGACGTCGCACCGATGAAGGACCGATAACGTGACAGCACTGCAGAACTGGATCCAGAGCCCCGGTGGCTCCGCGATTGCCGCGCCCATGAAGGCGCGCGCCTGCCGCGCGCTGTACGCCATGCGGCGCGACCGATCGCCGCGGCAGGTCGCGGGCCCGAACCTGATGAAGCCTGGCGCGGAGCGCTGCTGACAAACCCCCGATGATTGGGTCGCGGTATGGCGGAGCCGGCCAGGGTCGCCGCAATTGCCGAGAGCGCCGCGCCCTAGGGCCGGTACGGTCGCGGTATGGCACTCCCACCTGCAGCAAATACCAGCGCGGCGATCGTGACCGGGGCGTCGTCGGGCATCGGCGAGCAGATCGCCGGCATCCTGGCGAAACGCGGCTACCACATCGTCCTGGTCGCCCGCAGCGCCGACCGGCTCGAGGCGCTGGCCAGAAAGCTCGGCCCGAAGGCGCATCCGCTGCCTGCCGACCTCGCCGAGCGCAGCGACCGCGCAACCCTGCTGGATCGAGTGGGCGAACTCGGGCTGACCCCTGACATCTTGATCAACAACGCCGGCCTGTCGACGCTGGGCGTGGTGGCGAAGTCCGATCCGGAGAAAGAACTCAACCTGGTCGAAGTCGACGTGGCAGCCGTCGTGGACCTGTGCAGCAGGTTCCTGCCCGGCATGGTGGAGCGCCGTCGTGGCGCGATCCTGAACGTGGCGTCGGTCGCCGCCTTCGGCCCGCTGCCGGGACAGGCGGCCTACGGGGCGGCCAAGGCATTCGTGCTGTCCTACACCCACAGCCTGCGCGGCGAGCTCAAAGGGACCGGCGTCTCGGTGACGGCACTGTGCCCGGGCCCGGTGGACACCGGCTTCGGGGAGGCGGCCGGGTTTTCCAAAGAGGACGCCGAGGCCGCGCTGCCGCGGATCATGTGGGTGCCCGCCGATCAGGTGGCGCAGGCCGGGATCGACGGCTTGGCGGCCGGCAAGGCCGTCGTGGTTCCCGGGTTGGCCAACCGCGTCTCGGCGGGATTGTTCCGGGTCGCACCGCCCGAGTGGATGCTGCCGCTGCTGACCCGCGGCCACCCGGCCATGAAGGGCGACTGAACGCCCCGGCCTATCCCGCGCAGTCGCCTTCGGTCGCCGCGTGCAGCAGGTCGTC
Organism: Mycobacterium sp.; assembly: GCA_003987775.1. Lineage (GTDB taxonomy): Bacteria > Actinomycetota > Actinomycetes > Mycobacteriales > Mycobacteriaceae > Mycobacterium. Next base: position 26,925 of record RXJD01000003.1, on the reverse strand, counting down.
GCGGGCCCGGGCCACTCGGGAGCGGATCGTGCCGACGGGGCACCCGCACACCTCCGCCGCCTCGGCATAGGACAGGCCCAGGATCTGGGTGACGATCAACGCTTCCCGGCGTTTCGGTTCCAGTCCGTCGAGCAGGATGCGGATCTCGACCATGTTCTCGATCCGGCTCCCGCGCCGGCCCTGCCCGAGGGCCTCGTCCAGGTCGGCCACCTGTGCGGTACGCGGCCTGCGCATTTTAGACCGGAAGTGATCGGCGACGACGCGGCGCGCAATCGACAACAGCCAGGTCCGGGCGGTGGAACGCCCGGTGAATCCGGGCAGCGAACCGATGGCCCGCAGGAAGGTCTCCTGCGTCAGGTCGTCCGCGCTGCCGGGATCGGCGAGATAGGCGACCATTCGCCAGACGTCGCGCTGGGTGCACCGGATGAATTCGGCCAACGCCGCCCGGTCGCCCCGGCCCGCGGATCGGGCGAGATCGGTAATTTGTTCGTCGTCACTGCCCGGGGCCACGGGTTTCGAGCCTAAGCCATGCCGACCTGAACAACGCAGGGAACTCTTGAACCGGTCGTGACGACTTGTCTAGGGACGAGTTCGCAGGAGGCGAGAATTCACGTGACAGCGGCAACGACGGACGCACCCGCAGAGGTGCAGCGGGTTCAACTCGACATCACCGGGATGTCCTGCATGGCCTGCGCCCTCAAGGTGAAATCGACCCTGAACAAGCTGCCCGGGGTGCGGGCGTCGGTCAACTTCTCCACCCGGGTGGCGACGGTGGAGCTCAGCCGGGACATCGACCCGGTGGACCTGTGCGCGGCGGTGGAGCGGGCCGGCTACCAGGCCGAGCCGCGTACCGCCGGCAGTGACAGTGCCGGAGACCCGGACGCCGATCACGCCCGCTACCTGCTGGTCCGGCTGGCGGTGGCCGCCGTCTTCTTCGTGCCGCTGGCGCACCTGTCGGTGATGTTCGCGGTGGTGCCCAGCTCCCGATTCACCGGCTGGGGATGGGTGCTGACCCTGCTGGCGCTGCCGGTCGTCGTGTGGGCCGCGTGGCCGTTCCACAAGGTTGCGCTGCGCAACGCGATGCACGGGACCGCGTCGATGGAGACGCTGATTTCGGTCGGAATCACCGCCGCCACGGTGTGGTCGCTGCGCACCGCCTTCGGCACGCATCAGTCCGTCGAGCGCAAGGGCGTATGGCAGGCGCTGCTCGGCAGCGACGCCATCTACTTCGAGGTCGCGGCCGGGGTCACGGTCTTCGTACTTGCCGGCCGGTATTTCGAGGCACGGGCCAAATCTCGGGCCGGCGGGGCGCTGCGGGCGCTGGCGGCGCTGAGCGCGAAAGATGTCGCGGTGCTGCAAGCCGACGGGTCGGAGTTGGTGATTCCGGCGGACCAGCTCAAAGAACAGCAGCGCTTCGTGGTGCGCCCCGGGCAGACGATCGCCGCCGACGGCCTGGTAGTCGAGGGCTGCGCAGCGGTCGATGTCAGTGCGATGACCGGTGAGGCCAAGCCGGTGAAGGTCCACCCGGGCGCCCAGGTGATCGGCGGCACCGTCGTGCTGGACAGCAGACTGGTGGTCGAGGCAGCCGCCGTCGGCGCCGACACCCAGTTCGCCGGGATGGTCCGCCTCGTCGAGGAAGCCCAGGTGCAGAAGGCCGACGCGCAGCGCCTGGCCGACCGCATCGCATCGGTGTTCGTTCCGTGCGTCTTCGCCATCGCGGGACTGACCGCGGCCGGCTGGCTGCTCGCCGGCGCCGGACCCGAGCGGGCGTTCTCGGCCGCGCTCGCGGTGCTCGTCATCGCCTGCCCGTGTGCCCTCGGGTTGGCGACGCCCACCGCGATGCTGGTGGCGTGCGGTCGCGGCGCCCAGCTCGGCATCTTCCTCAAGGGCCATCAATCCCTGGAAGCCACTCGCGCCGTGGACACCGTGGTCTTCGACAAGACCGGCACGCTCACCACGGGCAAGCTCGCGGTCAGTGCGGTGACGGCCGCCCCAGGCTGGGATGCCGACGAAGTTCTGGAGTTGGCGGCGACCGTGGAAGCGGCCTCCGAGCACGCGATCGGGCTGACCATCGCAGCGGCCGCATCGCAGCGCGGGTCGGTCGCCGATTTCCGCGCGGTGCCCGGCCGGGGCGTCAGCGGCACGGTGCGCGGGCGCACTGTCCGGATCGGCAAGCCCTCGTGGATCGCCGGGCCGGGCGGCTCGCCGGCGCTGAACACCGCCCGCCGCGATGCCGAATCACGGGGTGAGACAGCGGTATTCGTCGAGGTTGACGGATCGGCCTGCGCAGTCATCGCGGTCGCCGACGCGGTGAAGGATTCGGCGGTCCCCGCCGTGGCGGCGCTGCACGGGCGCGGACTGCGAACGGTGTTGTTGACCGGTGACAACCCCGCGTCGGCGGCGGCGGTGGCGGCCCGCGTCGGTATCGACGACGTGATCGCCGACGTGTTGCCCGAAGGCAAGGTCGACGTCATCGAGCAGCTGCGCGACCGCGGGCATGTGGTCGCGATGGTCGGAGACGGCATCAACGACGGCCCGGCCCTGGCACGCGCCGATCTGGGGATGGCCATCGGGCGTGGCACTGACGTCGCGATCGGTGCCGCCGACGTCATCCTCGTCCGGGACGACCTGGAAGTCGTGCCTCTGGCACTGGGCCTGGCCGCGGCGACCATGCGCACCATCAAGGTCAACATGGTCTGGGCCTTCGGCTACAACATCGCCGCGATCCCGATCGCCGCCGCGGGGCTGCTCAACCCACTGGTGGCCGGTGCGGCGATGGCATTCTCGTCGTTCTTCGTCGTGTCGAACAGCCTGCGCCTGCGTAACTTCGGGGCCGACCGCTAACCGCCGGTCAGGCCGCCGAGCCGTCGGTGGGCCACAGATGGCCCCGCCGACGCCCACGGGTTGCGTTCTGCGGCAACACGATATCCGGTTCGGCTGCCTGCGGCGCAGGCCCGGGCGCCGGCGTGCTGCGCCACCCGATGGTCGCCAGGACCGCGCCGAGTACCACCGGCAGGTGAGTGAGCATCCGCCCGAGGCTGACGGCACCCGAGGCCGCATCCACGGCGACGTACACCGCCAGCACCGCGACGTACACCGTCAGCACGCCGGCGAGCCCGGCGGCCGCGGCGGGCCATAGCGCGGCGACCACCATGATCACACCGAGTGCGACGCACCACGACGTGGATTCGTTGAGCAGGTGGCTCCCGTTGTTCATCCCATGATGCAGGCCCACGTCGAGGCCTACGCCCTGCGCGACCGCCAGTGCCAGCTGTGCCAGACCCACGCCGAGCAGCGCCCAGCGATGCCAACTCAGGGCGAAGCGCCGCGGGGTCTGCTGCGTTCCGATCGGCCCGACCGGGGCGATCACCGGCCGGGACTCGACCAGGCGGCGCAGTTCACGGGCCTGGCGACCCACCTGGTCGAACCATTCGCGACAAGCACCGCACTCGTCCAGGTGTTGATCGACCCGCGCCGACGGCACGGGCTCGCGCTCACCGTCGAGCCGGGCCGACAGCGCTTCGCGCGCCACCTCGCAATCCATGTCTTAATAGTCGCGCAGCAGCCGCGATTTGTTCCCGGTCCGTTATCGGCTTCCCGCTTATCCGAATTCCACGAGCGTGGTGGGTGCCCGTAGCCGGTCGAAGACCGAGAATCGGTAGGTCATCGCGACAACCTTCGGAAGAAATCTGCCCCGGGCCGCCGGCGCCGGCAATTCGCGAACCGCGCGGACGCCCGGGATGGCGCACAGTTCGGCGTACTGGTTGGCGGTGAACCAGAACGGCATCGGCGGGGCTGTGTAGAACTCGCTGAGTTTGAAGCCGCGCCGCCGCGAATACACGCTCAGCAGCCACGGGATGCTGTCGAAGACCAGCCGGCCACCGGGAAATCGGCCGGCGCATGCCTCGATCAGAGCGAATACCGTTGGCCGCTCGAAGTATTGGAACAAGCCCTCGGCGGTGATCAACACGCCGTTGCCGGCATCGACTTGATCCATCCAGGAGTAATCGAGGGCGGACTGGGCGCAGTACCGCAACCGGTCGGATGCCGGCAGCAGCTGTTGACGGATGTGCACGATCGGCTCCAGATCAACCGAGAGCCAGTTCAGTTCGCCGTTGTCGAGGCGCCAGAAGCTGGTCTGCAGCCCTTCGGCCAGTGCGACGACGGTCGCCCGCGGATGGCCGGCGAGGAATTCACGGGCCGCGTTGTCGAAGGCCAGTGCCCGCAGGGCGGTGGCTTGATGGGTCCGGCCGAAGTGGTGGTAGTCGTAGTCGATCCGGTCGCGCAGGGCGATGGCCATCGGGTCGTCGATGATGCCGTCCGGCCGGGCGGCCTCGGTCGCTCGCTGATGAAGCGTCAGCAGTGCGGTCTCGGATACGCCGCCGAGGTGACGGGCGTCGAACACGGGCATGGATCAGACAGTACTGATGACGCGGCTGTGCCGAGATGGGCTTGCGGTGTCCGCGGGAACTTTCGGCCACCCGGGTGCGACTAACACACGACGGGGCAATCCGCGTCGCGCAATCGATCGTGCAAGGAGGTGAAAGGCCTGACCGGCCCGATATGGATGGCCTTGCCTCCGGAGGAGCATTCGGCTCTGTTGAACGCCGGGCTGGGGCCGGGATCATTGCTGCTTGCTGCGCAACAGTGGCAAGCCCTAAGCGTCGATTACAGCGCTGCGGCCGTCGAGTTGAGCCAGGTCCTCGCCGACGTGCAGGCGGGTAGCTGGCAGGGCACCAGCGCCGCGGAGTATGTCGCCGCCCACGGGCCCTTCCTGGCATGGCTCGAACAGGCCGCGACCGACAGCGCGAGCACTGCCGCACAGCACGAGACGGCTGCCGCCGCCTACAGCGCCGCCGTCGCCGCCATGCCCACCCTCGCGGAACTGGCCGCCAACCACGCGGTACACGGAGTGCTGGTCGCCACCAACTTCTTCGGTCTGAACACGATTCCCATCGCGCTCAACGAGGCCGATTACGTCCGCATGTGGATCCAGGCCGCGGAGACGATGACGGCCTACCAGGCCGTCGCCACGGGCGCACTGGCAGCGACACCCGAGACCCGACCAGCACCCCCCATCCTGACGAACACTGCCGAAGCGCAGGGTGATGCGGCGCCCGCCGCCGCCTCGGACACGATTGCGCAACTCATCGCGGATCTGCAGAATCTGATCGCCAACCCCTACCAGTATTTCCTGGACTTCTTCCAGCAACTCGGGCTCAGTCCCGCCTCCGCTGTCGTACTCGCGGTGATCGCCCTGTTCCTGTACGACCTGCTCTGGTACCCGTACTACGCCTCGTATTCCCTTCTGCTGCTGCCGTTCTTCACACCTGCCCTCAGCGCGCTGAGTGCGCTGCGGCTGTTGATTCCGTTTCTGATCGGCGATCTACCGGACGGACTGCTGCCGGTGACCGCCGAACCCGGCACCGTTGCCCGCGCCGACCCGATCCCGAATATCGTTGTCACGCCGGGTGTATCGGCCGCACCGGGTGTCAGCGCGCCGGCAAGCAACCCCGCACCCGGTGGCGCCGCGCCGGCCCCGGCAGGCAGCGCTGCGCCGACGTCCGTCATCAGCTACGCCATTCCCGGCCTGGCGCCACCCGGGGTCGGCTCCGGCCCCAGGGTAGGACAGAAGGCGCCGGACAGCGTGGCGGATACCGTCGACGCCGCGGCACCGGCCCAGGTGGCAGCCGCGAGAGCGCAGAGCCGGCGCCGGCGACGAGCCACCGTCGGAGTACGCGGGCACCGGGACGAATTCCTCGATGCCACAGCCGAACTGGACGACGCACCGGCGGCGGGCGCCGACGTGGAAGGCCCCATCGCGAGCACCCGGGGAGCGGATGGCCTCGGCTTCGCCGGCACCGCCCGCGCCCGGGCCGAAGCGCCCGCCGGTATCGCCCGCCTGACGGACGACGGGTCGGACGCGACGCTGCCGTTGCTGCCCGCCACGTGGCCGACCGACGCAACACCGGGGCGGCGATGATGCCGACACTCGTTGAGACTCCGTCAAGGATTACGCAAGAAACCGCCAAGCGGTTGCTGACACTCTCGGTCCATCTCAAGCCGCGCCGCGAGGCGATATGGCGAAATCATCCGGAAAACAAGGGGGTCGCACCATCACGGCTGATCATGCCCGCAGGAACCCATCCACCAATTGACCAGAAAGACAGTCGATGACACTTAACGTAAAAGGTGAAGGGCTCGGTGCTCAGGTCACCGGGCTCGACCCCACAAATTTGGACGATCTGTCCACTGAAGAGATCCGCGAGATTGTATACACCCACAAACTCGTCGTTCTCAAAGATGTCCACCCGACTCCGGAGCAATTCATCCAGCTCGGCCGGATAGTCGGACAAATCGTTCCCTATTACGAGCCCCTCTACCATCACCAGGAGCACCCGGAAATTTTCGTGTCCTCCACCGAGGAAGGGCAGGGCGTTCCGAAAACCGGCGCCTTCTGGCACATCGACTACATGTTCATGCCAGAGCCGTTCGCGTTTTCCATGGTGCTGCCGCTGACCGTGCCGGGACCGGATCGCGGAACCTATTTCATCGATCTCACCCGAGTTTGGGAATCGCTGCCGGACGCGAAGCGGGACCCGGTTCGCGGCACCTTCAGCACCCACGATCCGCGGCGCCACATCAAGATTCGCCCGCGTGACGTCTACCGGCCGATCGGCGAGGTCTGGGACGAGATCAACCGAACCACCCCTCCGATCAAGTGGCCGACGGTGATCCGGCACCCGCACACCGGGCAGGAGATCCTCTACATCTGCGCGACGGGCACCACCAAGATCGAAGACAAAGACGGTAATGTGCTCGACCCGGCCATTCTCCAGGAACTGATGGAGGCGACGGGTCAGCTCGACACCGAGTACAAGTCGCCATTCATCCACACCCAGCACTATGAGGTCGGCGACATCATTCTGTGGGACAACCGCACCCTTATGCACCGGGCAAAGCACGGCACCGCCGCCGGCCATTTAACCACCCACCGCCTGACGATGTTGGACGGCTTGAAAACACCAGGATATCCAGTATGAGTACCATCACGTTGTCTCCGTTCGCGCCGACGCGGGCAGAATTCACCGACATCAGCGAGACCGTCCCGATCGAGGAACACCTGCTGGTCAAGGTTCTCGAGCCCTACGCGTACAAAGACTGCCGTTATCTCATCGACGCAAGCTACAAGGCCACCGCTGATTCGGTGCTCGCGTACGGAAACTTCACGATCAGTGAACCCGCCTATATTCGCAGCACGGGACATTTCAACGCGGCGGAGCTGATTCTGTGCTTCAACCAGCTTGCGTACAGCGCATTCGCGCCGGCGATCCTCAATGAGGAGATCCCGGTGTTGCGGGGCTGGTCGATTTCGGACTACTTCGACCACCAGCTGCCCAGCATGTTGATCAAGAACACCGCTTCCCGGTTCAAGCAGATGATCCACGCCCAGAAGTTCTCCGCGCGTCTGCTGTGCCGGGACTTCGTGGTGGTCGACCGGAGACTGCGCTACCTCTCGATCCAGTGCGCCATGGAGTTCTGGGACGAGTACGGTGGCGCCGCCTCCGGCGAGGTCGAACTCGCGGCCCTCAACATCCCGTAAACGCATCACGGAAAGCACCCGAAAGTTCATGTCTGACTTACCATTGACCGTTTTGCAGCGAGTCTTCGAGCAGGCCCGGCAGCGGCCGCAGTCGATCGCCCTGCGCCGCTGCGACGGCACGAGCGCCGTGCGGTACTCCGAATTGGTGGCCGCGGTCAACGCGTTGGCCGAGGCCCTCCGCGGCCAGTCCGCCGGCCCCGGATCCCGGATACTCGTCCTCTCGGACAACGGACCCGAGACATATCTGGCGGTGCTGGCCTGCGCGAAGCTCGGGGCGATCGCGGTGCTGGCCGACGGTAACCTTCCGCCGGCCACCATCGGCCGATTCGGCGAAATCACCGCTCCGGTTGCGATTCTCGTCGCGCCCGGAAGCAGGATCGACCTCTGCGCCCTCCCGCCGAACCTGCGCTCGATACCGGCGATGACGGTCGACGTGGGCGCCCGCGCCGACGCGGAAACCGGCGACCCCTACAGTTGCCCGCGAGGCGGCGCGGACGATCCGCTGGCCATGATCTTCACCAGCGGAACCACCGGCGAGCCGAAGGCGGTGCTGCTGGCCAACCGCACCTTCTACGCCGTCCCGGACATTCTGCGGGAGACGGGTCTGAACTGGGTGAGCTGGGTGGAGGGCGAAACCACCTACTCGCCCCTTCCGGCGACGCACATCGGCGGATTGTGGTGGATACTCACGTGTTTGATGCGCGGGGTGGTGTGCGTCACCGGCGGTGAGAACACCACATCACTGCTGGAGATTCTCGGCAGGAACGAGATCGCGACGACGTGCGTGGTGCCGACGTTGCTCTCCAAACTGGTCGCCGAGTTGAAGGCCACCGACGAGAAGGTGCCGTCCCTGCGACTGGTCGGCTACGGCGGATCGCGGGCGATCGCGTCCGATGTCCGGTTCATCGAAGCGCTGGGCGTGCGCACCGCACAGGTCTACGGGTTGAGTGAAACAGGTTGTACTGCTTTGTGTTTACCCACTGACGAGGACTCGATCAGCAAGATCGAGGCGGGCGCGGTGGGGCGGCCCTATCCGGGAGTCGAGGTGTACCTGTCAGATGCCGGCGGCCCCGGCCCCGCGACCCCGGATGCTCCGCCCTCGGCATCCTTCGGCACGCTCTGGATCAAGTCTCCGGCAAACATGTTGGGGTACTGGAACAATGCCGAACGGACCCGAGAGGTTCTGGTCGACGGGTGGGTCAACACCGGGGATCTGCTGGAGCGTCACGACGACGGTTTCTTCTACATCAAGGGCAGATCGTCGGAGATGTTCATCTCCGGCGGGGTGAACATCGCGCCCGACGAGGTCGACCGGATCGCCGAAGGCGCTGACGGTGTCCGGGAAGCCGCGTGCTACGAGATTCCGGACCCCGAGTTCGGGGCACTGGTGGGACTGGCTGTGGTCCCTGCCGCGAAATTGGACGAGTCGGCAGCCCGCAAGCTCAAGCAGACGATCGCGGCGCGGTTCCGGCAACAGTCGGAATCGATGGCGCGGCCCTCGACGATCACCATCGTCGCTGAGATCCCGCGGACCCAGTCCGGCAAGGTCATGCGGGCCTCGTTGGCCGCGTCGGTGGGCGAAGTCAATGGTCATGGTTGAGACGATCAGGGACAGGGTGCTCGCTGCGGTGTGCGATGTGTTGTACATCGATGACGAGGACCTGCACGACGGGGATGCCACCGATCTTCGCGACCTCGGCCTGGATTCGGTCCGCTTCGTTCTTCTGATGAAGAAGCTGGACGTGGACCGGGAATCGGACGTGCCGTCGCGCCTCGCGGACGACCTGTCGATCGCGGGATGGGTCCGCGAGCTGGAGAATCTCTGTGAGCGCGCCTGACATGCAGCGCATCCCGCTGAGTCGGTCACAGCAGAACCTCTACAACGGGGTGCTGCAGGATGGCGACTCGTCGCTGTACCTGATCGGCAAGCAGTATCGCTTCCTGCCGATACCACTGCCGCGTTTTCTGGCCGCCCTGGAGGCGATGGTCTGCGAGAACCCGGTACAGCTCTGCGTTCTGGAGACGCCGGCGACGGAGACCGATCATCCCTGTCTGGTACCCCGGCTGCGGTTCGGCGACATCGTGCGGGTGCGCTCGAGCGAACGACACTGCGAGAATGGCGATTTCGCACTCGAACACACCTGGTCCACCGGTATCCTCGATACGGCCCTGGTGCGGTACACCGTGTGCACGGACCAGAACGGTGACGTGACCGGCCTCGATGTACACGCACACCACATCGTGGTCGACGGCGGCGCCACCGCGCTCATCGAAGCCGGCCTGGCGCACCACCTCTCGGGTGTCGAAACCGGCGAATCACCCACCCTGGCCGAGGGTCTGGCCAAATTGGCGGCGGCCCACCTCCGGGAACAGGACAAGGTCGACCAAGCGGCGCAGCGTCTCGGTTCGGCCGTGCAGCGGGAACTCGCCGAGGATGCCCGCCTCGGTGGCGGCAGTGCAGCCTCCCACGGTGCGGGTGTCGCCGCCAAAGGCGTGCTGCGCGAATCCGTGACGATCTCGGGAGCGGCCTTCGACGCGATCCTGCGGCTCTCGGACGCCGAGCAGGTTCCGCTCAACGTTCTGGTGGCCGCCGCGGCACTGGCGGTGGACGCCGGCATGCGGCACTGCACCGACGGACTTCTGGTGCATGCGGTGGATAACAGGTTCGCCGATCCGGAACTCAATGTCGCTACCTGCCTTGTCAATTCGGTGGCGCACCCGGTCAGATTCGCCCCGTTTGCGTCGGTGCGGGAGGTGGTCCGGGGGGTCGATCGCGCGTACGTCAAGGCCGTCCGGCGCCGGTGGTTACGTGAAGAGCATTACCGCCGAATGTATCTCGCGATCAACCGGACCACCCATGTCGATGCGCTGACACTGAACTTCATCCGTGAGACATGCGCGCCCAGCCTGCGCCCGTTCCTGGCCGAAGCGCCGGTCGCGACGGACATCGGCCCGGTTGAGGGCAGGACGGTCGCCAGTGTGCTGGACGAAGGCGAACGCACCCTGCACGTGGCAATTTGGGACCGGGCGGACCAGAAGCAGCCCGAGACCGGGGTCGCGGACCGGATCGCCCAGGCGCTGCAATCGATGGTGAGCCTCTGGGATCAGCCGATCGCCAAGGCCGTCGGCGAGTGGTTCGAGGTGGGCCCGGACGGTTCCGTCGAAGCAGACGTCACAAACTTCAGAACAACGCCGCCGCAACGTGCTTGGTTTGTGGATGCATCCGAGGGTGTCCGCACGACTCGTGCCCTCGATCGCTGGATTGCCTGGCTGGTGCGCAACGGCGTGGCGCCCGGTGACGTCGTCGTGCTCACCGACGACGGCAGCCGCGACACCATCGACTGCCTGATCGCGTGCCACCTTGCCGGCTGTGGATACAGCGTGTGCGATACCGCCGAACAACTGTCGTTGCGCGCGAGAACCGTCGCCGAGCATCTGGAGGGTGCGACGGCGCATGTGCTCGACCTGGGCGACGTCGGACCGGAGGTCGATGACGAGGCACGGATGCTCGCCGGGGAGCGTATTCGGCAAGTGGCACAGGATATCTCGCTCGGCGCCAAAACGGCGTACGTCATGCCTACCTCGGGTTCCACCGGACAGCCCAAGTTGGTTCGGGTCACCCACGAATCACTGGCACTGTTCTGTGCCGCGGCAGTCGGCGCCTACGGTTGGGGACCGCGCGACACCATCCTGCAATGCGCGCCGCTGACCTCGGACATCAGCGTCGAGGAGATCTTCGGTGCCGCCGTCAGCGGAGCCCAGCTGGTGCGAAGCTCGGCCATGAAATCCGGCGACCTCGACCGGCTCGCCGGCGAGCTGGAAGCGAGCGGCGCGACTGTCGTCGATCTGCCGACCGCCGTCTGGCATCTGTTGTGCGACGACGGCGACGCGCTCGAGACGCTCCGGCGTTCCGACCTGCGGCAGATCGTCATCGGCGGTGAAGCCGTCCGCTCCGCCGCCGTGCAGAGGTGGGTGAATTCCGCTGCCGCACAACACGTCGCGCTGGTGTCGAGCTACGGACCGACCGAGACCACCGTCGTGGCAACCTATCTGCCGATCGCTTCCGAAGGCACACCGATCGCCGCCGAAGCCCGGTCACGGTTGGGCCGGCCGATGGTGCCCGGCACGGTGTTCGTCGCGTTCGGTGAGGTGGTGATCGTCGGGGACCTTGTCTCCACCGGCTACCTCGGGACGGACGACCGCAGCTTCGGTGACGTCACGACCGGCGACGGATCACGGCGTCGCGCCTTCGCCACCGCCGATCGGGTAATCGTGGATGCCCAGGGCTTCCCGGTCTTCGCCGGCCGCAAAGATGACGTGGTCAAGGTCTCCGGCAAGCGCATCGATCTCGCGGAGATAACCCGGCACATAGCCTCCGACGCTGCGGTCACCGATGTCGCCGTCGAGGTGCACGACGGCCGTCTCGGGGTGTGGTTCCAGGCCGGCCGGACCCACGACACGTCCGGGGATCCGGCCGCACGCATCCGAAAACTGCTGGCGAGTAACGGAGTTTCGTCGTTCTTCGTCGTGCAGGCACCGAGTATCCCGAGGAAGCCGAACGGCAAAGTCGACAGTGAGAACCTCCGGGCCATGCCGCAGTTCATGGATGCCGTGCGCGACGACGACGCAGCGGACGCGAAGGCCGCCGGTCTGGCCCGGATGTGGAGCGGGCATCTCGGGACTGCCATCCAGCCCAACTCCTCGTTGCTCGCCGCGGGCATCGGTTCGCTGGACCTCATCAGGATCCTCCCTGACACACGCAGGTTCCTCGGCCGGCAGGTCTCGATCCTGGATCTCATCAGCGCCGACACCGCCGCCAACCTCGTCAGCGACTTGGCCTGTGCCGCAACGATCACCGATGCGTGGATGGATCGGGGCACGGCCGCCGAGATACAACGCGACCTCGACCAGCTACCGACGCCAGCCACACGGCCCCGAGCCCAGGCCACGCACAGCGCGGGCGGCACGATCATCGTGCTCGGCGCGTCCGGCATTCTGGGCACCGGTTTCGCCGGGGCGATTCTGGATCTCAGACGCTCCGGGGCCCGTTGCCCCGACGTGGTCCTGGCTACCAGATCGCAACCGGAGCACGGCCCATGGCCGGATCTTCGCCACGTAGAAGGTGTTCGGATACAACAGCTTCCGGCCGATTTCGGGGCAGTGGAGCTGGACGGTCTGATCCGGGAGACCGGCGCCGCAGCCGTCATCAACTGCATCGGGAACACCAACGTGCTGGTGCCCTACCGCGAACTCCGCAGGGCGAACGTGGATCTGGTCTCCGAGATCGTCGGCGTGTGCGCGAACCGCGGCGTCCGGCTGGTGCACCTGTCGACGTTCGTCGTCAATGCGGACGTCACCGACGCTCAGGTCACCGATCCACGCGGCGCGCCCTATCCGTACGCGGCGTCCAAGTCGATCGCGGAACTGGTCGTGGCCGGTGCGCCGGACGGCCTGGACTTCACCATCGTGCGGTTGCCCCGGGTGCTCGGCGAGGAATGCCAATTGCAGGACTCGGCCGACATCCTGGTGTCGGTGGTGGATGCCTGCGCCGCGTTGCGGGCCCACCCCGCCCTGAATCTGATCGAGGAAGTCACCACCGGACGTGCCGCCGCGACCGCGATCCTGCGTCTGCTGCCGGAGGTCGGAGGTACCGATGCGCTCGGGCGGGGACTCAGTGTGGTGCGCGGTGAGGCCGTGGACTACGCGAAACTGCTCGGCGGCTTCGCGCCCGACCTGCTCGGGGTGGCGCAGTGGAAGCAGCGGCTCGACGACAGCGAATGGGCGAGGGCGAACCCGCGCCGGTGGTCGGTGGTGGACGGCTGGGTGGACCTCGGCGTCAGACTCGGTGCGCGCAGCTACGGCGAGTATCTGGCTGATTCCCCGACTCTCGGGCTCGCGGTCGAATCCGTCGCCGAGATCGCCGCACCGGCAGAGCCGGTGCGCAGCCTGCTGGGGCGGCTGTTCGCGCCGGTGTGAAGGTCAGGCCTGAAACACCAGGACCGCGAACATGATCGCCATACCCGCGGCGGTCATTGCCTGAACGGCGGTGCCGATTCTCGAACGCCACACCCCCCGCCGGCGCAGGGTCAGGAAGAGGTAGCCCCACACGAACGTGGCGAGCACGAACACGCCGGCCCAGATCCAGTTCACCGTGGTGATCCAGCCGTGCGAGGAGTTGCTGGGCATCGCCTCCATCTCCGGCATGTCCATGGCGCTCATGGTCGGCAGGTGTTCGGGCGCCAGATGGCCACCCATCGCGGCGTACATCCACGCCATCGCCGCCATCTTCAGTGCGTGGTAACCACGCGCCAGGCGTGTGCCGATCATGCGGGCGGCGAAGACCGCGGCGACCAGGAACCACAACGCCGCTGCCAGAAAGAACGCCTCGGCCGGTGTCGGGGGCAATCCGAGCCCCTCCGGCCAGGCCATCGCCGCCATGGCGAGGGCCATCGTCACGTGCAGTCCGTGGCTGACCACCGAGGTCCAGGACCTCCGGTCGGTGACGAGAACGAAGCCCGCCGCACTGATCAGGAACAAGCCGGTGACCATCCACCGCAGCGGCAGATCGTCGATCATGCCCGCGCGTCCTCGCCCACAGCCCCCACAGTGATCGAAGAATAGGCGCCGCGGGCGCCAAGAGCTACGACACGCGGTCGTAAGCTGCAAGGGTGGACAGTGACGCGCCGAGTGCGGACACCGACGCGCGTGCGCACGCGGCCCGTACGCCCTCCCCGAGGACGGCGGTACTGGCCGCCGGGTTCCTGGCGGTCGCGGCCGCCCTGGCCGGCTACGGCCTGAGCTCCGGGCCACGCCGCTATGTCGAAGCCGGCAACCCGTTTCCCGGCGCCTTCGTCAGCGCCGCCGAACCGGTCGGATATTTCGTCGCGTCGTTGCTGGGCGCGCTGTGTCTGGGTGCGCTGCTGCTGGTCGTGGTGACGGCGCGGCCGGAGCCGGACGGGCTGATCGATGCCCCGGCATTCAGGATCCACCTGCTGGCCGAGCGTGTTTCGCTCGCGTGGGTATTGGCGGCCGCAGCGATGGTGGTGATCCAGGCGTCCCACGACACCGGTGTGCGACCGGCTGCGCTGCTGCGCAGTGGGGCCGTCTTCGATGCCATCGGCGTCTCCGAGGTCGCCCGGGCCTGGATCGTGGTGGCCGTCTTCGCGCTTCCGGTCGCGGTGACGCTGCGCCTGAACACCCGCTGGGTCGGCCATGCGGTACTGCTCATCCCGACGGTGATCGGCGTCGTGGCCACCGCCGTCACCGGTAACGCGGGACAGGGTCCCGACCACGATTACGCAACCAGCGCCGCGATCGTCTTCGCGGTTGCGATGGCGGGGCTGACCGGGCTCAAGGCGGTCGGCGCGATGACCCGAACCAGCCCCAACCGCGCTGTGCAGGTGCTGCAGGTGTGCTTCGGCGCACTGGTCGTGGGCTACGGCGCGATGCTGCTGTACCTGCTGGTGCCGGACTGGACGTTCGGTTCGGACTTTGCCCGCCTGGGATTGCTCGCGGGCGTCCTGGCGCTCATCGTCTGGCTGGCCGACTGCTGGGCGCTGCGCGGCGCACCGCCCCGACCCGCCGGCGCCGCCGCAGCCCTGGCCATGGTGGCCGCCCTGGCGGCGGTCGCAGCGACGGCCTGTCAGATCGCACCGCGATTTCTCGCGCACGGGTTCACCGGCTGGGACGTGTTCCTCGGTTACGAACTGCCGCGGCCACCGACCGTCGCGACGGTGCTGACGCTGTGGCGTTTCGACAGCCTGGTGGGAATGGCCGGGGTGGTGCTGGCGGCCGGGTACGTGGCGGGCTACGTGCGGTTGCGCCGCAGCGGGAACGCGTGGCCGGTCGGCCGGCTGGTGGCGTGGCTGACCGGGTGTGTCTCGCTGGTGATCACCAGTAGCTCCGGTGTGCGCGCTTACGGCTCAGCGGTGTTCAGCATCCATATGGCCGAACACATGATCCTCAACATGTTCATCCCGGTGCTGCTGGTGATGGGTGGCCCGGTGACCCTGGCATTGCGGGTATTGCCGGCCGCCGGTAAGGGACAGCCGCCGGGGCCGCGTGAATGGCTGACCTGGCTGCTGCACTCCCGGGTCACGGCGTTCTTCTCGAACCCGATCATCGCCTTCGTGCTGTTCGTCGGCTCGCCGTACGTCGTCTACTTCACGCCGCTGTTCAACACGCTGGTCCGCTACCACTGGGGCCACGAGTTCATGGCCGTCCACTTCCTGCTCGTCGGGTACCTGTTCTATTGGGCGATCATCGGTATCGACCCCGGCCCACGCCGGCTGCCCTACCCGGGCCGCATCGGCCTGCTGTTCGCGGTCATGCCGTTCCACGCCTTCTTCGGCATCGCGCTCATGACGACGGCCGAACCGGTCGGCGAGACGTTCTACCGTTCGGTCAACCTGCCGTGGCTGGCCAGCATCATCTCCGACCAGCATCTGGGCGGCGGAATTGCATGGAGCCTCACCGAAGTCCCGGTCATCATCGTGATCGTGGCGTTGGTCACCCAGTGGGCGCGCCAGGATCGCAAGGACGCGTCGCGCGGTGATCGGCATGCCGACAGCGACTACGCCGACGACGATCTGGAGGCGTACAACGCGATGCTGCGCGAGTTGTCGCGGATGCGGCGCTAGCCGACGACCGTGAAGTTTCCCTCGCCTTTCAGGGCGGCCTGAACCTGCTCCCGCGTCAGCTCGACATTCGTCGAAACATGTACGGCGGATTCACCTTCGGTGTTCAGGTCGATGCTGACCGCGGTCACCGGCTTCAGTTCGGTCAACGCGGTGGTGATGGTCGCCACACAGCCCCCGCATTGCAACCCGGTCACGGAAAAGGTCTGTTCGGCCATGAGATTCAGTCTACCCGGGACCCCGCATGCCCCCCACTGTGAAATACGCGACGCTCAATCAGCGTGTTGCGTCGGCAAATTCACAGTCGGCGCAGTGGGGCGGGTGCCAAAGTTGCGCAGCCGCAAGCTATTTGACACCACGAAGAACGACGAGAAGGCCATCGCGGCCCCGGCGATCAGCGGATTGAGCAGGCCGGCGGCGGCCACCGGGATTGCCGCCACGTTGTAGCCGAACGCCCACACCATGTTCATCCGGATGGTTCGCATGGTCGCGCGCGCCAGGTCCAGGGACTGCGGCACGATGTCCAGATCGTCGCGCACCAGGATGATGTCCGCGGCGCCGATCGCGACGTCGGTGCCCCGCCCTATCGCCAAACCCAAATCGGCACAGGCCAGTGCGGGCCCGTCGTTGATACCGTCGCCGACCATCGCCACGGTCCGGCCTTCGGCGCGCAACTGTTCGATCGCCTCGACCTTGCCCTGCGGCAACACTTCGGCGATCACCGTCTCGATGCCGACCCGGGCGGCGACGGCCTGCGCGGCAGCCCTGTTGTCGCCGGTGAGCAGAACCGTCCGCATGCCGCGCCGGTGCAGCGCGGCCACTGCATCCGGTGCCGATTCCTTCACGGTGTCCGAGATCGCGACGGCTGCTCGTGCCGCACCGTCGACCGAGATGAAAACCACGGTCTCGCCGCGGGATTCGCCGTCCCGCCGGGCTGCCTCGAGCACGTCGTCGCCGGGGGCGTCGCGGGTGACCCAGGACGGCTTGCCCACTTCGACCCGCCGGCCGTCGACGACTCCGGCCACGCCGCAGCCGGCCACCGCGACAAAATCCTTGACGTCCAACGGATCCGGCGACGCGGCCACAATCGCCGTCGCCACCGCGTGCTCGGAGGCGGCTTCCACCGCCGAGGCGAGGCGCAAGAGCTCGTCACCGTCACTGGCGGCCACGGTCGTCACCGCGCTCACGCTGAGTTGGCCGACGGTCAACGTGCCCGTCTTGTCGAACACCACAGTGTCGACGCCGTGCACCGTCTCCAGCGCCCGGTAGCCCTTGATGAAGATCCCCAGCTGGGCGCCCCGGCCCGAGGCGACCATCATGGCGGTCGGCGTCGCCAGTCCCAGCGCGCACGGGCAGGCGATCACCAGCACGCCGAGCGTGACGGAGAAGGCGCGCTCCGCCCCGGCACCGCTGATCAGCCATGCCGTGCCGGCCAGCAACGCGATCGCGAACACCGCCGGGACGAACACCGCCGAGATGCGGTCGGCGAGGCGCTGAGCGCGGGCCTTCTGGGCTTGGGCCTCTTCGACCAGGCGGACCATCGCGGCGAACTGGGTATCGGCGCCGACGGCGGTGGCTTCGATGATCAGCCTGCCGTCGAGTACGACGGTGCCACCTACGACGGCGCTGTCCGGATTGGCGCGCACCGGTTTGGCTTCGCCGGTCATGGCGCTGGTGTCGATCGCCGCGGAGCCCTCCACGACCATGCCGTCGGCGGCGATCGTTTCACCCGGCCGCGTCACGAAGCGCTGGCGCTTCTTGAGCTCACCGGCCGGAATGACCAGCTCGGAACCGTCGTCGAGAAGCACCGCCACATTTCTGGCGCCGAGCGCGGCCAGGGCGCGCAGCGCGCCGCCGGCCTTCGACTTGGCCCGCGCCTCGAAGTAGCGGCCCGCAAGCACGAAGACCGTGACGCCGGCCGCCACCTCGAGGTAGATCGCGTCGCTGTGCAGGATCGCCTGCCACACCCCCTGCGTCTGACGAGGCGGTTTCGGGATGAAAACGGTCGCTAGCGACCAGACGGTGGCGGACACGATGCCCACCGAGATCAGCGTCTCCATTGACGCCGTCCGGTGCCGGGCATTACGCAACGCGACGGAATGGAAGGGCCATGCCGCCCACGTGACGATCGGGGCGGCCAGCGCGGCCAGCACGTAGCCCCACCCGGGGAACCGGGCGCTCGGCACGATGGCCATCATGCTGGACAGGTCGGCCAGCGGCACGAACAACACCGCGGCGATCAGCAGCCGGCGCAGCAGGCTGCGGGCGTGCCGGGCGTCGGGGTCCTGCCCGGGGGCTGCCGCCGTTGCGGCCTCGTTGTGGGGGACAGCGTGGTAACCAGCCTGCGCAACCACATCGCAGAGCTCGTCGACGGGCACGTCGACGGTGTCGATCGTCGCCACCCGGGTGGCGAAGTTCACCGACGCGCGCACGCCGGGCACCTTGTTCAGCTTGGTCTCGACGCGGCTCGCGCACGCCGCGCACGACATCCCGGAAACATCGAGACGGACACGCTGCCGCTCGGAGTTCTCCACCAGCGGCGTTGCCACGGTCCTCCTCGGTTCACACAGGTAAACCCCAGCGTACAAGGGGTTTCAGGAGCCGACCCGCGCGCGTTCCCGGACCAGCGCGCACACGCTCCACTGTCCCGGCACGCCCTTGAGTTCACGCTCGCCGCGGCTGGTGAACCGGTGCCGGGAACCGGTGACGATGTCGCGCACGGTCGAGGAGACCAGCACCTCGCTGGGCCCGGCCAGCGAGCCCACGCGTGCGGCGATGTGTACGGCCATCCCCGCCACGTCAGCGCCGCGCACTTCGACTTCGCCGGCGTGGATGCCCACCCGGATCTCGATGCCCAGTACGCGCACCGCCTCGATCACGGCGTCGCCGCAGGCCAGGGCGGCGCTGGGGCTGGTGAACGTGGCAACGAAACCGTCGCCGGCGGTGTTGACCTCACGTCCGCCGAACCGCTGGATTTCGTGGCGGACGATGGTGTCGTGGTTGTCCAGCAGGTCGCGCCACCGATAGTCACCGAGCGCGGCAGCCCGCTGGGTCGAGCCGACGATGTCGGTGAACACGATCGTGGTCAGCACTCGTTCGGCATCGCCGCCGCCCCGCACTCCGGTGACGAACTCCTCGATCTCGTCGAGCATGGCGGCGGCGTCGCCCACCCAGTACAGGGTGTCCTCGCCCGGAAGCTCGATCATGCGTGCTCCGGCGATCTGGTCGGCGAGGTAGCGGCCGTGTTCGATCGGGCTGAAGCCCCGGTTGTCGCGATGCAGCACCAGCGTCGGCGCGGTGATGCGCGGCAGGGTGTCGCGCACGTCGGAATGCCGGACCGCGTTGATGATCGTCCGGGCCATGCTCGGCGACGCGGCCCGGTTGCCGGCCATGTCCCACCACGCCCGGAACGCGTTGTCGTCGGCGACCGACGGCGCGATGATGCTGAGGATGTCGAAGCCCTGCTCCACTGCGTCGGGTTCGATGCCGATGGTGGTGAACGGGTCCGAGTCGACGAGTTCGCTGCCGATCGGGTAATCGGGCGCGCGCAGCGTCCGGGCCGCGCCGTTGATGCACACCAGACTGCTCACCCGTTCGGGATAGTCGGCCGCGAGCACCAATCCGGTCATCGAGGTGAAGCCGGGGGCCAGGATCGTCGCCCGCTCACACCCGACGGCGTTCATCACGGCGATCGCGTCCTGGGCCCAGTGCTTGGGTCCGATCATGTCCGGCGACGAGACCCGCGACGACAAACCAATGCCCCGCTGGTCATAGCGGATCACCCGGGCGAACGACGCCAGCCGGCGGTGGAAGCGGTACATCGACGGCTCGGCATCGACCGTGTCGATCGGGATCGAGGGACCGGGCAATACCAGCAGGTCCAGGGGGCCGTCACCGAACACCTGGTAGGCGATGTCCACCTCGCCGCAGGTGGCATAGCGGGTCCGCGGAGCCTGCGCCACACATACAGGTTAGTGACCCGGACCGACAGTTTCACTTGCGGTAGTGGGTGGCGCCCGGATCTACGCGCTGATGATCGGAACCAGGTAGCGCGCGGCATACGCGCGGACCGCCACCTGATCCGAGGTGTCGAGATGGTCGGTCGGAAAAACGATGATGCCCACGGCGACCCGCAGCAGGATGTCGGCGATGTTGGCCAGATCGGCGTCAGGGATGTCGGTGCCGCAGCGCCGCAGGGTGTGAGCGATGCCGTCGGCGAACCTGCCGATCGGAAACACGTCGGAACGCGAAAACATCCCGAACAGCTGGGGCTCGCTCTCGGCGATGCGCGAATACAGCGGCGAGTCCCCGATCAGGCGTACCCCCAACGTGAACGCCTCGACAACCGCTTCCTGCGGGCTGCAACCGGTAGTGGCCTGGTCCAGCGTGGTAAAGAACAATTCCGCCTCACGCCGCACCACGGCCTCGAACAACTCGTCTTTGGTAGGGAAGCGCCGGTAGATGGTGCTGCGGCTGACCCCGGCCCGGGCGGCGACATCCTCGATGTTGGCGCGGCGCACCCCGTAGGTCTCGAAGACCACGCGCGCGGTGTCCAGGATGGTGTCCTCGATGGACGCGGTACTGGTGCCCGGACCCCTCGTAACCATGCTCCACTTCTTCCCACCCGGCGGTGATGCCGAGGCATCTACCGACTCGAATGGTATCGTTGACACAAAAGTACGTTTTTGTGTCTCTGCTTCAATGGCATCGGGGGGTGCCGGAGGGGGTTGTGATGACTGCGGGTTTTGACACCGGCGTTCGGGAGGCGACGCCTATCGT
The DNA here is from genome assembly GCA_003987775.1 of Mycobacterium sp. GTDB lineage: Bacteria > Actinomycetota > Actinomycetes > Mycobacteriales > Mycobacteriaceae > Mycobacterium. The sequence goes on along the minus strand of RXJD01000003.1, from coordinate 5,907 downwards.
CATCGACGACATTGCTGAAACGGCCCCGGTGCTTGGCCCGGATTCACTGATCTGGAAGTTTTACGGCGATTACCGGACCCAGCTGTTCGGATTCCAGCGCGTCGCCGGCACCGAGAACTGCATCGAACAGCTGGGTCAGGGAGTGCTCGATCATTCGGTGGTGTTCAGTGACACGCTCGGCCGGGCGAAGCGGACCGCGCCGCCGCTGATGAAAACGGTCTATTCAGAGGATCCCCACACCTGGGGCCGCACCGTGCGGGACTTCCACAAGCCCATCAAAGGCACCGTCAGCGACGGCTCCCGCTACCACGCCCTGAACCCGGAATTGTTCTACTGGGCGCACGCAACGTTCGTCGACCAGGTTCTGTACAACGCCGACACCTTCATCCGGCGGTTGTCGCACGCGGAGAAAGAACAGATTTTCGCCGAAAGCAAAGTCTGGTACCAGCTTTACGGCGTCAGCGACCGCGGACAGCCCCAGACCTACGACGAGTTCGTCGCATACTGGGACGGCATGCTCGAGCGGTTCGTGCCGCACAAAACCGTGCTGTACGGGACCGGCTACATCCGCAAAGGTCTGCCGGGTCCACGCAGGATTCCTCGTCCGATTTGGCGGATACTGTCAGCACCGCTGAACGCTTACGCCCGGCTGGTCATCGTGGGGACCTGTCCGCCGCAGATGCGCGAGGTCTGCGATCTGAAGTGGGATGACAAGAAGGAGAAGCGCTTTCAGCGGTTCGCCGCCGCGATGCGGGCGCTGAATCCGCTCATCAACAGGTTGCCGCTGCGGTTCGTCTACGCCTCCTGGGCTGCCGACGCGTGGAAGCGCACGGGCGTCGACCCGCGCAAGATTCACAACTAGCGCTCCGAGGTGTAGGGCAACTGGGGGCGTGGTTGTCGCTGTGGTCGCCGCGCCATCACCAGCTCGCTTTGCGCACGCCGGGGAGCTGGCCCTGATGGGCGAGTTCCCGCACCCTGACCCGGGACAACCCGAACTTGCGTAGGTGTCCGCGGGGGCGCCCGTCGATCGAATCCCGGTTGCGTACCCGGACCGCGCTGGCGTCGCGAGGCTGGCGGCCAAGTGCCCGCTGAGCCTCGAGTCGATGCTCGAGCGTGCTGCGCGGAGACCGGATGATCTCTTTGAGCTCCGCGCGCCGTTCGGCGTAGCGTGCCACCACCGCACGGCGCTGTTCGTTCTTGACGATCTTGGATTTCTTGGCCATTCAGCGCTCCTCGCGGAACTCGACGTGGCGCCGAATCACCGGGTCGTACTTGCGCAGGACGATGCGGTCCGGGTCGTTGCGGCGGTTCTTGCGCGTGACGTAGGTGTAGCCGGTGCCGGCTGTGGAGCGCAGCTTGACGATCGGCCGAATTTCGTTGCGTGCCATCAGAATTTCTCACCCGCCCGGCGCAGACGGGCCACCACAGCTTCGATGCCGTCACGGTCGATGACCTTGATGCCCTTGGCGCTGACTCGCAGGGTGATGCGCCGGCCCTCTGAGGGAAGGTAGTAGGTCTTGCTCTGCAGGTTCGGCGACCACCGGCGCCGGGTGCGGCGGTGGGAATGGGACACCGCATTGCCGAAACTCACTGTGCGGCCGGTGACTTGGCACCGCGCTGACATGACGGTCCCCTTTCGTTTTAGACAAGCGACGCGTCGGACTGTAGCCTTAATGAAAATGATTTTCAATAAGGAGCGGGTGATGCGAACTCCAGTGCTGTTGGTGGCCGGCCAGGGCGACACCGACGAGGTGACCGGGACGCTGTTGCGCCAGCCGGGAACTGCCGTCGTCGAGCACCGATTCGACGGGCAGGTGGTCCGCCGCACCGTCATCACCCTGGATGGCGGCGAGCTACGCACCACCGAGGAAGCGCTGGAATTGGCGCACGGCTGCCTGTCCTGCACCATCCGGAACGACCTGCTGGTGTTGCTGCGAAGGCTGCACCGACGCTCCAACGTCGTCCGGGTCGTCGTGCACCTGGCGTCGTGGCTGGAACCCGAGCCGGTCTGCTGGGCGATCAACCACGTCCGAGTTCGGGTCGGCCCCGGCTACGCGGACGGCCCCGCGGGAATGGACGTGCGGATCGCCGGGGTGGTGACGTGTGTGGATTCGGCTAACTGGCTGAGTCAGGCGCTCGGCGAGGACCTGCTGCCCGACGGGCGCACGGTGGCGCAGGCGGCCGTCGGACAAGCGGAGTTCGCCGATCTGCTCGTGCTCACCCATCCGGAGCCGGCCACGCTGGCGGTCCTGCGCCGGCTCGCGCCGCGCGCGCGAATCACGGTCGGCAGCGATCGCGTCGAACTGGCCCTGGCCAACCTGGATGAGCAATCGCGTCGCGGCCGCAGCGAACACCCGCACGCCCCGCTGCTGGCCGGATTGCCCCCGCTGGCCGCCGAAGGCGCGGTCGTCCTGGTCGAATTCAACGCTCGCCGCCCCTTCCACCCCGAACGCCTGCATGATGCTGTCGATCTGCTTCTCGACGGAGTGGTGCGCACCCGAGGTCGGTTATGGCTGGCCAACCGGCCCGACCAGGTGATGTGGCTGGAATCGGCCGGCGGCGGTCTGCGGGTTGCCTCGGCCGGTAAGTGGCTGGCGGCCATGGCGCCCTCTGAGGTCGCCTACGTCGACCCGGAGCGCCGGTTGTTCGCCGAATTGATGTGGGAATACCGCCACGGCGACCGTCACACGGCGATGACGGTGCTGGTCTGTGGCGCAGACCCGCTCGACATCACGCGTGCCCTTAACGCTGCGCTGCTCACCGACGAGGAGATGGCCGATCCGGAGTCCTGGACTTGCTACCGGGACCCGTTCGGCGACTGGCATCAGGACCCCTGCCACGAGATGCCGGATGCGCAGGGCCAGTTCTCGGCGCACCGCAACGATGGACAGCGCGGATGAAGCCCGGTATCCACCCCGTGTACCAACCGGTGGTGTTCCAGGACGCCAACACCGGCGCGCTTTTCCTCACGCGATCGACAATGCAGAGCTCCCGCACCATCGAGTGGGAGACCCCCGCCGGGCGGCGTACATATCCACTGGTGGTCGTCGAGGTGTCGGCGGATTCCCACCCGTTCTGGACCGGCACGCAGCGCACCCTCGACGCGGCGGGACGAGTGGACCGCTTCTACCGGAGGTACGGAACCCGAACTCGGTAGCGATCAAACCCTCGCCATCTTCGGGTGCCACGGTGACCGTGGGTCATAACTATGTTTCGATGGTTCCCGATGGGTCGAAAGTTACCGAGGGATTGCAGCCGATGAATAGGGATTGCAGCCGATGAATCTTGTCTTGCAGGCGATTGATTCGGCTGCCAGCAGGTTGGCGAACCCGGCGCGCGAATCTGACCCCGACAAGCTGCGCGACGCCGTTGCCGGCCGGACTGTGCTGGTCACCGGCGCGTCCTATGGCATCGGCGAGGCGACGGCACGCAAGCTGGCCGCCGCCGGCGCAACCGTCTTGATCGTTGCCCGTTCCGCCGAACGCCTCGAGGACGTCGCGGCGTCGATCAACACCGGCGGGGGACGGGCGGTTGTCTATCCGACCGATCTCAGCGACGAGGCCGCAGTCAGCGAGTTGACCAAGCAGATCAACGAGAACCACGGCCCGCTCGACATCATCGTGAGCAACGCCGGGAAGTCGCTGCGCCGCTCACTGCACGAGCAGTACGACCGTCCGCACGACTTTCAGCGCACCATCGACATCAACTATCTGGGACCGATCTGGCTGCTGCTCGGGTTGCTGCCGGCGATGCGCGAGAACGGCCGGGGGCACCTGGTCAACGTGTCGAGCGTCGGCGTGCGGGTGGTGCCGGGACCGCAGTGGGGTGCCTACCAGGCTTCCAAAGGGGCCTTCGACCGGTGGTTGCGCAGCGTGGCGCCGGAGTTGCATGCGGACGGCATCGACGTGTCGACGATCTACTTCGCGCTGGTCCGCACCCGGATGATCGAACCGACGCCGCTGCTCGGCCGGCTGCCGGGGCTCACGCCCGACGAGGCCGCCGACGCCGTCGCCAAAGTCATCATCGAGCGGCCCCGCACGAATGAACCGCCCTGGGTGTGGCCGGCCGAGATCGCCTCAGTCCTGTTGGCCGGGCCCGCCGAACATGCGGCCCGGCTGTGGTACAGCCGGTTCTTCGCCGACTCCGGCAAGGACGCTCGGTCGTGACGGAGAGCGTAGTCGCGACGACGGCGCGCGCGGCGCTCTCGTCGGGTCTGCTGGGCCCTCCGGGGCCCGCGGCGGCGCTGCGCTTGGCCCGCGAAATCTGCCGGGGCGGAACGAATCTCTTCACACTGTTGGCGGTGTCGGCAGCGCGCTGGCCGCAGCGCACCGCGATCATCGACGAGGACGGCGCGCTCAGCTACCAGCAGCTGCAGTCGATGACCGAGGCGATGGCGGTGGAGTTGCTCGACGCCGGCGTGCGGTCCGGCCAGCCGGTCGGGGTGATGTGCCGCAATGGGCGGAACTTTGTGACCGCGGTTTTCGCCACGGCGCTGATCGGTGCCGACGTGGTGTTGGTGAACACCGAGTTCCGCTCCGACGCGCTGGCGGGCGCCCTTGCGGCACACCAGATCCGAACGATGTTCTGCGACGACGAGTTCACCGCTCAGATTCAGGAGACCAACGAGAGCATCCGGATCATCGACCCTGCCGCCGTCGAACCGCGACTGGAAGTGCCGCGGCCCCGGGTGGCTCCGTCGGGCCGGATGGTGTTGCTGACCTCGGGGACCACCGGGATCCCCAAGGGAGTGCCGCGTACGCCTCATCTGAGTTCGGGGGTCGGCGTCAGCATGACCATCCTGGCCCGCACCGGCCTGCGGGTCGGATCGCGAATCTCCTTGGCAGCACCGATGTTTCACGGTCTGGGATTCGGCATCCTGATGATGGCGATCGCGTTGGGCGGCACCGTGCTGACCCGCCGCCGTTTCGATGCCGAGGCTACGCTGGCCCAGGCATCGTTGCACCGCGCCGAGGCGATGAGCGCGGTGCCGATCATGTTGGCGCGCATGCTGGATCTGCCGCAGCAGGTACGGGCGCGAAACCCGTTGTCCTCCTTACGTGTTGTCATCTCCAGTGGTGACCGGCTGGACCCCGGCCTGGCGCGCCGGTTTATGGACGCCTACGGTGATGTGCTCTACAACCTGTACGGCTCCACCGAGGTCGGCATCGGATCGCTGGCGACACCCCAGGAGTTGCGCCGATTTCCCGAGACGGTGGGCAGGCCCGTCGCGGGATGCCCGGTGCGCATCTACAACCGCAATGGCCGCCCCGTCGGGCCGCGGGTTACCGGCCGGATCTTCGTCGGTGGGGGGCTGGCGTCGGACGGCTATACCGGTGGTGGCGCGAAGGCCGTCATCGACGGGATGAGCAGTACCGGGGACATGGGTTACCTCGACGAGGCCGGCCGCCTGTACATCGTGGGCCGCGAAGACGACATGATCGTCTCCGGCGGAGAGAACGTCTATCCGCGCGCGCTCGAGAATGCCCTGTCCGGGCATCCCGACGTGGCCGAGAATGCGGTCGTCGGTGTCGACGATGAGCAGTTCGGCAAGCGCTTGGTCGCGTTCGTCGTGTTGCGGGAGGACAGTGCAGCCAACGAGCCGGTTCTTCGGGAATACCTGAGGGGCAAGGTTTCCCGCTTCGAGCAGCCCAGGGACATCAACATCGTCGAGAGCATCCCGCGTAACCCGGCGGGCAAGGTGGTGCGCCGGGAGCTGTCCGGCTAGCTGATCCGTCTCATCCGGGTTCGCCGCCGTCACCATCGGATTTCGGAGGTATCCGGTGCATGCAGTTTGATCGGGGACGCCCGAAGTCTAAGTGTTTCGGGGGGATCCATTCGGCGATGCCGTGGATGTTGCGGCGGGTGGTGTATTTGTGGAGTTCGACGAGGCGGTTGTCTGGTGGGCAG
>RXJD01000066.1 GCA_003987775.1 Mycobacterium sp. | reverse complement strand
CCAGCTTCACCCCAGAACCACGAAAAGCCACGAGGCAACACCACTCTCCAACGAATCAGGTGTTGCAGCGATCACTTGAGCCCAAGTGCCCGATCGCATCGGTGCCCGCACAGTCGAAACGGTGGGCGCACACCCGCTCAGCGCCCCGCTGTGCGGGGCGCATCGTCACCGGGCCTACACCGATTGCCCGGCTCGCCCCCTCTCCGCTTCGCGGCTGGGGGGACCCCCACCGCGCCCCGCTGTGCGGGGCGCATCGTCACCGGGCCTAAAGTCGACGCATGCGGTCGTGGTCTCCTCCGCCGGTCCCGGCGTTGCCCGGACGCGGCCCCGAACTGCGGCTCTACGACACCGCTGACCGGCAGATCCGCCCCGTTTCGGCCGGCGGCACGGCCACCATGTACGTCTGCGGCATCACGCCCTATGACGCGACGCATCTCGGCCACGCCGCCACCTACCTGACGTTTGACCTGATTCACCGGTTGTGGCTCGACCTCGGCCACGAGGTTCGGTACGTGCAGAACGTCACCGACGTGGACGATCCGCTGTTCGAGCGCGCCGAGCGCGACGGTGTCGACTGGCGCGAGCTCGCCGACCAGGAGGTCACGCTGTTCCGCGAGGACATGACGGCGTTACGGGTGCTGCCTCCGCAGGAATATGTCGGGGCGACCGAGGCGATCCCCGAGATGGTGGAGCTCGTCGAGAAGATGGTCGCCTCGGGGGCCGCGTACGTCATAGACGGCGAGTACCCGGACGTCTATTACCGGGCCGACGCCACCCTGCAGTTCGGCTACGAATCGGGTTATGACCGGGAAACCATGCTGAACCTGTTCGAACAGCGTGGCGGTGATCCGCACCGGCCCGGCAAGACCGACGGACTCGACGCGCTGCTGTGGCGGGTCAACCGGCCGGGGGAGCCCAGCTGGCCTTCCCCGTTCGGCCCGGGCCGGCCCGGCTGGCACGTCGAATGCGCCGCCATCGCGATGAGCCGGATCGGCAGCGAAATCGACATCCAGGGCGGCGGTAGCGACCTGATCTTCCCGCACCACGAGTTCACTGCCGCCCACGCCGAATGTGTCAGCGGCGAACGCCGATTCGCCCGCCACTACGTGCACGCCGGCATGATCGGCTGGGACGGCCACAAGATGTCGAAGAGCCGGGGGAACCTGGTCCTGGTGTCGCAACTGCGCGCCCAGGGCGTCGACCCGTCAGCGGTCCGACTGGGCCTGCTCGCCGGGCACTACCGTGCCGACCGCTCCTGGAGCCAGCAGGTGCTCGAAGAGGCGCACACCCGCCTGCACCGCTGGCGCACCGCCACCTCGCTGCCGGCCGCTCCCGACGCCGCCGACGTTCTGGGCCGCGTCCGCCGCTATCTGGCCGACGACCTGGACACGCCGAAAGCACTTGCGGCACTGGATGGTTGGGTAACGGACGCGTTGGAATACGGCGGCCACGACGAGTCCGCCCCCGCGCTGGCGGCCGCCACCGTCGACGCCCTGCTGGGAGTCGGCCTGTAAGGCTGCGGTGGTACCTTTTGCGCCATGACATCGGTGCAGGACAAGGTCATTTTCATCACTGGCGCCGGGCGCGGAATCGGCGCCGAGGTCGCCCGCCGGCTGCATAACAAGGGCGCCAAGCTCGTCTTGACCGACCTGGGCGAAGCCGAGCTCAAATCGATCGCCGCCGAACTCGGCGGCGACGGCCGGGTGCTGACCGTCGTCGCCGACGTGCGCGACCTGGCGGCCATGCAGGCCGCCGCCGAGCAGGCCGTGCAGAAGTTCGGCGGCATCGACGTCGTGGTGGCCAACGCCGGGATCGCCAGCTACGGCTCGGTGCTGACCGTCGACCCGGAGGCCGCCAAGCGGGTGATCGACGTGAATCTGATGGGCGTCTTCTACACGGTGCGTGCGACGTTGCCCTCGGTCATCGAGCGCCGCGGCTACGTCCTGATCGTGTCGTCGCTGGCTGCTTACGCGGCCGCTCCCGGGATGGTGCCCTACGACATGTCGAAGGCCGGCGTCGAACATCTCGCGCACGCGCTGCGCTTGGAGGTCGCGCATCTGGGCGTGACAGTCGGGTCGGCTCACATGTCCTGGATCGACACCGCTCTGGTCCGCGACACCAAGGGCGACTTGCCGGCGTTCAGCGAGCTGTTGTCCAAGCTGCCTCCGCCGCTGAACAGGACGACCTCGGTCAACAAGTGCGCCGCGGCCTTCGTCAAGGGCATCGAGGGCCGCAAGACCCGGGTGTATTGCCCCGGTTGGGTGGCGGCGATGCGCTGGCTCAAGCCGGTGCTGTCGACGCGCATCGGCGAATCCGCGATCCTCAAGACCGCGGCCGAAGTGATGCCGAAGATGGACGCTCAGGTCCTCGCGCTGGGCCGATCCACCAGCGCATACACCCACGAGCTGGAGAAGTAGCAGCCCAGCGTGAAAGTAGTCATCTGCGGCGCGGGCATCGCCGGGCTGGCCGCCGCAGAGCGCCTGGCCTCCCTCGGTAACGACGTGGTGGTGCTCGAACGCGCCGCCGGGCCCCGCGAACAGGGCTACATGATCGACTTCTTCGGCGCCGGCTACGACGCGGCCGAGGCGATCGGCGTGCTGCCGGCGATCCGGGAGGTCGGCTACAACTTCGACGAAGCCGGCCTGTTCGACCAGCAGGGGCGCCGCCGCGCCGCTGTCTCCTACGTCAAGATCGACCGGGCGTTGCGCGGCCGCCTGTGCAGCGTGATGCGCCCCGACCTGGAAAAGGTCCTGCGGGACAATCTGCCCGACACCGTCGAATTGCGCTACGGAGCCGACGTCACCGGCATCGAGGATCGCGAGGACGGCGTGACGGTCACGCTGGCCGGCGGGGACACACTCGACGCCGACCTGCTCGTCGGAGCCGACGGAATTCACTCGACCGTGCGCGCGCTGGTGTTCGGCGAGGAAGCGCAGTATCTGAGGTACCTCGGATTCCACACCGCCGCTTTCCTTTTCGACGCCCCCGCGATCCGAGAGGCGGCCGGCGACGACGTCGCCCTCACCGACACCATCGACCGGCAGATCGGCTTCTACGGGCTACGAAACGGCAAGGTGGCCGTGTTCGCGGTGCACCGCGCCGCGGAGCGACGACTGCCCGTCGACGCCCGCGCCGCGATACGGGAAAGCTACGCCGACATGGGCTGGCTGGTGCCGGACGCACTGCAGCGGTGCCCCCCGTCGGAGCAGATCTACTACGACGAGGTCGCCCAGGTGGTCATGCCGCGCTGGCACAAGAACCGCGTGGTGCTGATCGGCGACGCCTGCGCGGCGGTCTCGTTGGTGGCCGGTCAGGGCGCCTCACTGGCAGTCGGCGCCGCCTATGTGCTGGCCGAGCAGCTTCGCCGGACGTCGACGGTGGAACGGGCGCTGGACTTCTATGAGCAGCTGTGGCGCCCGGAGATCGAGGAGAAGCAGAAAGCGGGACGGGACGCGGCCAACCGGTTCCTGCCCAGCTCGCCGTTTCAGCTGTGGACCCGGCGCACCGCGCTGCGGCTGGCCTGGCTCCCGTCCGTCAGCCGGCGTATCACCGCGGCGCTGGTCGGCCCGCCCTCTCCGGTGGTCGCGATGCTGCGCACCGGCTCGGAGTCCGACGAAGGTGGGGAAAGCGCAGCGGACTAAATCGGTGCGCGGCTAGCATGCACCTTTCCAGGCCTCACATAGTGCGTGTCCCGCAACGAAAGGTGCCGACGATGAATCGTGTGAAGGGCGTGCGGACACGGCGGCTGCTGGGTGCGGTGTTCGCCGTGATGATTGCGTCATTGACGGTGGGTTGCACGGAGCACGCTCCGACCCCGCCGGGGTTCTTCACAATCAGGAATGTGCCGCCGGCTGGTTGACCGCTCTACAGCCCGAAGCCCGGCCGGCGTCGCCGCAGATAGCGTTCAAACTCGGCGGCCAGCGCGTCGCCGTCGATCTTGCCGAGCGCCTCGTTGACGTCCACCGCGGCGTCGCCGTGCTGCTCGAGCGACTGCACGTACTCGGCCAGCTCCTCGTCGTCGGCGGCCATTTCGGTGATTTCCTGCTCCCACGCCTCGGCCTGGGTCGGCAGGTCGCCGAGTGGCACCTCGACATCGAGCACTTCCTCCACCCGCCGCAACAGCGCCACCGTCGCCTTCGGGTTGGGCGGATGCGACACATAGTGCGGAACCGCCGCCCAGAACGTGACCGCGGGAATTCCGGCGGCCACGCAGGCGTACTGGAAAACCCCGGCGATGCCCGTCGGGCCCTCGTACCGCGTTTCTTCCAGGCCGAACAGCCGCGCCGACTCCGACGAGTAGGCCGCACCGGAGACCGGCACCGGCCGGGTGTGCGGCGTATCGGCCAGCAGCGCCCCGAGAATGACGACGGTGTCGACATTGAGCTTGTCGATGACTGCCAGCAGCTCATCGCAGAACGTGCGCCAGCGCATGTTCGGCTCGACCCCGTGCATCAAGACGACGTCGCGGTCGCTGTCTGGCGGCCGGCAGTGCGAGATGCGCATCGCCGGCCACTCCAGCTCCCTGGTGACGCCGTCGACCTGGCGGATGACCGGGCGATTGACCTGGTAGTCGTAGTACGCCTCGTCGTCGATCTCGACAATCGGCAGCGCATCCCAGATGGCGGCCAGGTGCGTCACCGCGTCACTGGCCGCGTCGCCGGCGTCGTTCCAGCCCTCGAAAGCCGCCACCACCACGGTGTTGTGCAGCTGGGGGAGCGTGTCGTCACCCGGCCCAGGATCCGGCAAAGTCACCCAGTCAGCCTACGGCGTGACCAAGCGGCGCCGGTGCGGGCGTGGCCGTGCCGGAGCCCCCGTCCTCGCCGAGAATGCCGCAGTGGTCGCGCTTCGGGCCTCGACCGCGACCGTGGTGGCAATCTCGGCGAAAACGCGGAGAACTCCGATCCATAGGTCGTCTATCCTTATCAGGAGACTGCGGACGAGGCGAAATACGCCCGGGTGCAGTCTGGTTAACCTAGGTAACCAGGACATTGCCGACAAGATCCGCGAGCTGACGCTCAACGGCGCCGCGACCGGCACACGGATCGGGTCGAGCTGGGCGTCCAGACGTCGTACTACGACGTAGACTTCTCTCGTCGAGAGGCGTTGCAACGGATCCGGGTCCGCACAGGCCGGTTTCCGCCACGCTCGGCGGAGTCAAGGACGCCTTCCGCTAAGGAAGGAATGTACGTGAACGCCTCTGAGTCGATCGCCGCCACAGAATTCGCACCCAACGTCCGCCCCGACTGCACCGAAGCGCTGACGGCAGCGCTGCGCGAGCGGATTGTGGTGATCGACGGTGCGATGGGCACGGCGATCCAGCGGGACCGGCCCGACGAGGCCGGCTATCGCGGCGAGCGCTTCAAGGACTGGCCCAGTGATCTCGTCGGTAACAACGACCTGCTGAATCTGACCCAGCCGCACATCATCGAGGGAATCCACCGGGAGTACCTGGAGGCGGGCGCCGACATCCTGGAGACCAACACGTTCAACGCGAACGCGGTCTCACTCGCCGACTACAACATGCAGGAATTGGCCTACGAGCTGAACTACACCGGCGCTGCGCTGGCCCGTCAGGCGGCCGACGAGTTCAGCACCCCCGAGAAGCCCCGCTACGTGGCCGGCGCCCTCGGGCCGACGACGCGGACCGCGTCGATCTCCCCGGACGTCAACGACCCCGGGGCGCGCAACGTCTCCTACGACCAACTGGTCGCCGCCTACCTTGAAGCCGCCAACGGACTGGTCGACGGTGGGGCCGACATCATCATCATCGAGACGATCTTCGACTCGCTGAACGCCAAGGCGGCAGTGTTCGCCGTCGAGACCCTGTTCGAAGACCGCGGGCGCCGCTGGCCGCTCATCATCTCGGGCACCATCACCGACGCTTCCGGCCGCACGCTGTCCGGCCAGGTCACCGAGGCGTTCTGGAACTCGATCAGGCACGCGAAGCCGATCGCGGTCGGCCTCAACTGCGCGCTGGGTGCGCCGGAGATGCGGCCCTACATCGCCGAGGTGGCACGTATCGCGGACACCTTCGTCTCCTGCTACCCGAACGCCGGCCTGCCCAACGCCTTCGGCGAGTACGACGAGTCCCCGGAGCGTCAGGCCGGCTACATCGCCGATTTCGCCGGCGCCGGCCTGGTCAACCTGGTCGGTGGCTGCTGCGGAACGACGCCGGCGCACATCGCCGAGATCGCCAAGGTCGTCGAGGGCAAGCCGCCGCGCGAGGTGCCGGAGATCCCGGTGGCCACCCGGCTGTCGGGCCTGGAGCCGCTCAACATCACCGACGGCTCCCTGTTCGTGAACATCGGTGAGCGCACCAACATCACCGGTTCCGCCCGGTTCCGCAACCTGATCAAGGCCGAGGACTACGACACGGCCCTGTCGGTCGCCCTGCAACAGGTCGAGGTCGGTGCGCAGGTCATCGACATCAACATGGACGAGGGCATGATCGACGGCGTCGCCGCGATGGACCGCTTCACGAAGCTGATCGCGGCCGAGCCCGACATCAGCCGCGTCCCGGTGATGATCGACTCCTCCAAATGGGAGGTCATCGAGGCGGGCCTGAAGAACGTGCAGGGCAAGCCCATCGTCAACTCGATCTCCATGAAGGAGGGCGAGGAGAAGTTCATCCGCGAGGCGCAGCTGTGTCGTAAGTACGGTGCCGCCGTCGTCGTGATGGCCTTCGACGAGAAGGGGCAGGCCGACAATTTGGAGCGCCGCAAGGAGATCTGCGGGCGCGCCTACCGGATCCTCACCGAAGAGGTCGGCTTCCCGCCCGAGGACATCATCTTCGACCCGAACTGCTTCGCGCTGGCGACCGGCATCGAGGAGCACGCGACCTACGGGATCGACTTCATCGAGGCCTGCGCCTGGATCAAGGAGAACCTTCCCGGGGTGCACATCTCCGGCGGTATCTCGAACGTGTCGTTCTCGTTCCGGGGCAACAACCCCGTCCGTGAGGCGATCCACGCGGTGTTCCTGTTCCACGCCATCAAGGCCGGCCTGGACATGGGCATCGTCAACGCCGGTGCGCTGGTGCCCTACGACTCGATCGACCCCGAGCTGCGTGACCGCATCGAGGACGTCGTCCTGAACCGTCGCGAAGACGCGGCCGAACGGCTGCTGGAAATCGCCGAACGGTTCAACAGCACGGAGAAATCCGAAGATCCGGCCGCTGCCGAGTGGCGCAGCCTGCCCGTGCGCGAGCGGATCACCCACGCGTTGGTCAAGGGCATCGACGCCCACGTCGACGAGGACACCGAGGAGCTGCGGGCCGAGATCGCCGCCGCGGGCGGCCGCCCGATCGAGGTGATCGAGGGCCCGCTCATGGACGGCATGAACGTCGTCGGTGACCTCTTCGGCTCCGGCAAGATGTTTCTGCCCCAGGTGGTGAAGTCGGCCCGGGTGATGAAAAAGGCCGTCGCCTATCTGCTGCCCTACATCGAAGCCGAGAAGGAAGAATCCAACGTCTCTTCCAAGGACACCAACGGCACGATCGTGATGGCGACGGTGAAGGGCGACGTGCACGACATCGGCAAGAACATCGTCGGGGTTGTCCTGCAGTGCAACAACTATGAAGTGATCGACCTCGGCGTGATGGTTCCGGCGAGCAAGATCCTGGACGCGGCCAAGGAGCACAACGCCGACATCATCGGGCTGTCCGGCCTGATCACCCCGTCCCTGGACGAGATGGTCAACTTCGCGGTCGAAATGGAGCGCGAAGGGCTGGAGATCCCGCTGCTGATCGGCGGCGCGACCACCTCGCGCGCCCACACGGCCGTGAAGGTGGCGCCGCGGCGCAAAGGTCCGGTGGTGTGGGTCAAGGACGCGTCCCGCTCGGTGCCGGTCGCGGCCGCGCTGCTGGATGACAAGCAGCGCCCGGCTCTGTTGGAGGCCACCGAAAAGGATTACGCGTCCCTGCGCGAACGGCACGCCCAGAAGAACGAGCGGCCGATGATGACGCTGGAGAAGGCTCGCGCGAACCGCACGCCGATCGAATGGGACGGCTACACGCCGCCGGTGCCCGCCCAGGGCCTGGGCGTGCGGGAGTTTAACGACTATGACCTCGCCGAGCTGCGCGAGTACATCGACTGGCAGCCCTTCTTCAACGCCTGGGAGATGAAGGGCCGCTTCCCGGACATCCTCAACAACCCGGCCACCGGCGAGGCCGCCCGCAAGCTCTACGACGACGCCCAGGAGATGCTCGACACCCTGATCAAGGAGAAGTGGCTGACTGCCAACGGCGTAATCGGGTTCTTCCCGGCCAACGCCGTCGGGGACGACATCGAGGTCTACACCGACGACACCCGCACCGAGGTGCTGACCAGGTTGCACAATCTGCGTCAGCAGGGCGAGCACCGCGAAGGCATCCCGAACCGGTCGCTGGGCGACTACGTCGCCCCCAAAGATACGGGTCTGGCCGACTACGTCGGGGCCTTCGCCGTCACCGCGGGGCTGGGCAGCCAGGACAAGATCGTGGAGTTCAAGGCCGCCCTTGACGACTACAGCGCGATCCTGCTGGAGTCGATCGCCGACCGGCTGGCAGAGGCGTTCGCCGAACGGATGCACCAACGGGTCCGCAAGGAGTTCTGGGGATTCCAGCCGGACGAGCAGCTGGACAACGAGGCCCTCATCGGTGAGAAATACCGGGGAATCCGCCCCGCCCCCGGCTACCCGGCCTGCCCGGAGCACACCGAGAAGGTGACGCTCTGGAAGTTGATGGACGTCCGGGAGCGCACCGGAATCGAGCTGACCGAGTCGATGGCGATGTGGCCGGGTGCTGCCGTCAGCGGCTGGTACTTCTCGCACCCGCAGTCGCAGTACTTCGTGGTCGGCCGGCTGGCCCAGGACCAGGTCGCCGACTACGCGAAGCGCAAGGGATGGACCCTGCAGGAAGCCGAGCGCTGGCTCGCCCCCAACCTCGGCTACAACCCGGAGGACTGAGGCTGTCGGCGTGACCCTGCTGCACCACCCCGACGCCAGGTACGTCAACGTCTGAAACAATCGCTGGTCGTGAAGACCTTCGAGGAGCTGTTCGCCCAGCTCGGTGAACGTGCCCGGACCCGACCGGCCGGTAGCGCCACCGTGGCCGCTCTGGACGCCGGGGTGCACACATTGGGCAAGAAGATCCTGGAAGAGGCCGGCGAGGTGTGGTTGGCCGCCGAACACGAACCCGACGAGGCGCTGGCCGAGGAGATCAGCCAATTGCTGTATTGGACGCAGGTGTTGATGATCTCTCGCGGCCTGTCCCTCGACGACGTCTACCGGAAGCTGTGAGCATGTTGCGAGTCGCGGTGCCCAACAAGGGGGCGCTGAGCGAGCCGGCCAGCGAGATCCTCTCCGAAGCCGGCTACCGCCGCCGCACCGATCCCAAAGACCTCACCGTCATCGACCCGCTCAATAGCGTCGAGTTCTTTTTCCTTCGCCCCAAAGACATCGCCATCTATGTCGGTTCCGGCGAACTCGACTTTGGGATCACCGGTCGGGATCTTGCGCTGGATTCGGACGCGCCGGTGCGCGAACGGCTGGCGCTGGGCTTCGGATCCTCGAAGTTCCGTTACGCGGGCCCCGCCGGTCGGGAGTGGACGGTGACCGACCTGGCGGGCAAGCGGATCGCCACCGCGTACCCGAATTTGGTGCGAAAAGATCTGTCCGCCAAGGGAATCGACGCTACGGTGATCAGACTCGACGGCGCGGTGGAGATTTCGGTGCAGCTCGGCGTGGCCGACGCCATCGCCGACGTGGTCGGATCGGGCCGCACCCTGAGCCTGCACAACCTGGTGGCTTTCGGTGAGCCGCTGTGTGATTCAGAGGCGGTGTTGATCGAACGGGCCCAGGACCACTCCAGCGCGGCCCGTGATCAATTGGTGGCCCGGGTGCAGGGCGTGGTTTTCGGCCAGCAGTACCTGATGCTCGATTACGACTGCCCGCGTTCGGCGTTGGAGCAGGCCACATCGATCACACCAGGACTCGAGTCGCCGACCATCGCTCCACTCGCCGATCCGGACTGGGTCGCGGTACGCGCGCTGGTTCCACGCCGGGGTGTCAACGCAATCATGGACGAGCTCGCCGCGATCGGAGCGAAAGCGATTCTGGCATCCGACATCAGATTCTGCCGATTCTGACCCCTCGCCAGAGCCGTTGCTGTGTTAGCGTCCCCGCTGGGACCGCCGCGTTAATCGGGGGCTTTCCCGTTATCGTCGCCAGGCTGTACGTCTGTCCCAGGAGGGATCGCTGTGACGCAGGTTCTCGTTCTTCTTCTCGCGGTGTTGATCGGTGTCGTCGCCGGATTGCGGTCGTTGACGGCACCCGCCGCGGTCTCGTGGGCAGTCTTCCTGAGCTGGCTCAATCTGCACGGAACATGGGCGTCGTGGGTGGGCAACCTGGTGACGGTGGTGATCCTGAGCCTGCTCGCGGTCGCCGAACTGGTGAACGACAAGCTGCCCAAGACTCCACCGCGCACCGCGCCACCGGTGTTCGCCGTGCGCCTCATCATGGGTGGTTTCGCCGCTGCGGTCATCGGCACGGCCTGGGGGCATAAGTGGGCCGCGCTGGGCGCCGGCGTCGTCGGCGCAGTACTGGGCACGGTCGGCGGGTACCAGGCGCGCCGCGCGCTGGTAGCCAAGAACGGCGGTCATGACCTGCCGATAGCGCTGCTGGAAGACGCTGTCGCCGTGCTCGGTGCGTTCGCCATCGTCGCCGCGGCTGCCGCACTGTGACAGAGGCGCAGCGGTTCGACGCCATCGTCGTCGGAGCGGGTCAGGCAGGACCGCCGCTTGCCGGGCGGCTCAGCGCGGCAGGGCAGCGGGTCGCCGTCATCGAGCGCCAGCACGTCGGCGGAACGTGCGTCAACTACGGATGTATCCCCACCAAGACTCTGGTGGCCAGTGCTCACGCCGCACATCTGGCCCGCCGGGGCGCCGACTACGGCGTCGGCACCGGACCGATCACCGTCGACATGGCCAGGGTCAAGGCCCGCAAAGACGAGATCATGCTCAAAGACCGCCACGGCGTCGAAAAATGGCTGGACGGCATGGACGGCACCTCATTCATTCGCGGACACGCCCGCTTCGAGGACCCACACACCATCAGGGTGGGTGATCAGCTGCTGCGGGGCGAGCGAATCTTCCTCAATGTCGGTGGCCGCGCGGTGATCCCGAATATCCCGGGCCTCTCCGACGTCGACTACCTGACCAACGTGACCATCATGGATCTCGACACGGTGCCCGAGCACCTGGTCGTGGTGGGCGGCAGCTACATCGCGCTGGAATTCGCGCAGATGTACCGACGGTTCGGTGCCCCGGTCACCGTCATCGAGCGTGGGCCGCGGCTGGCTTCACGCGAGGACGAAGACGTCTCGGCCACCATCCGCGAGATTCTGGAGGGCGAGGGCATCGACGTCGTCACCGGTGCGGACGATGTGCGACTTGCCAAGACGGACAAGGGTTTTGAATTGACTCCCCGCGCCGGAGCAGATCCCGTCGCGGGCAGTCATCTGCTGCTTGCGGTGGGGCGTCAGCCCAACACCGACGACCTGGGCCTGGAGGCGGCCGGTGTGCAGACCGACGCCAGGGGTTACATCGTGGTCGACGATCAGCTCAAGACCAGCGTCGACCACATCTGGGCGTTGGGCGACTGCAACGGCAAGGGCGCTTTCACCCACACCTCCTACAACGACTTCGAGATCGTCGCGGCCAACCTGCTCGACGACGATCCGCGCCGGGTCAGCGACCGCATCACCACCTACGCGCTGTACATCGACCCGCCGCTGGGGCGGGCCGGCATGACCGTCGACCAGGCCCGCGCCGCCGGCCGCAAGGTGCTGGTCGGCAAGCGGCCGATGACCCGCGTCGGCCGAGCGGTCGAAAAGGGTGAAACGCAAGGGTTTATGAAGGTCGTCGTCGACGCCGAGACCGATGAGATCCTGGGCGCCGCCATCTTCGGCGTCGGTGGCGACGAGGCCGTGCACTGCGTCTTGGACGTGATGTCGGCCAAGGCGCCCTACACGACGCTTTCGCGCACCATGCACATCCACCCGACCGTCAGTGAGCTCATTCCCACGGTGCTGCAGGAGATGTCACCGCTCGACTAGCGCGCGCAGTGCTGCGCCGAGCTGCCATCGCTTGACGGATATCGCTTCGCTAAATCGAAGTGCTTTGTCCGGCAATAGAATTAGCTCGCCGGGTGAATCGACGGGCGGGGCCGGGCCCCTTGAGGCACGGGCGATCACCCGCAAACAGCAGGCGGACGCCAAACTCGACCAGGCCCGGGAGCACACGGTTAGAGATCAGAACCTGGCCAGGGACCGCTTCACGCCGCCGGCTCGGTCGGCCGTGAGGCCGTCTGGCGCGCGAACCCTGGCCAGCCGGGGTAGGGCGGGGGCGTCCCACCGAACGCGGGGCAGTGCGCCTGATGGGGGCACCAGTCACACAACCGCGACGGGCTGGGCCGGAAATCGCCGGTCTGTCCGGCGGCCTGGATGGCTCGCCAGATCGCCATCAGTGTCTTCTCGAACCGCAACAACTCGTCGTGGTCTGGCGCGTAGTCGAGCACCTGACCGTCGGCTAGGTAGATCAGTCGCAACCGGGCCGGCAGGACGCCGCGTGAACGGAGCAGCGCCACGGCGTAGAACTTCATCTGGAACATCGCCTTGAACTCGGCCCTGGAATCGAACCCAGCCCGCGCGACCGGTGGCGCTTTGCCGGTCTTGTAGTCCACGACCCGCAGTTCCCCGGTGACTGCGACATCGATGCGATCGATGTAGCCACGCAGCAGCGTGCCGTCGGTCAGTTCTACCTCCACGCGCTGCTCACAACACTGCGGCTCGAACCGCGTCGGGTCTTCCAGCCGGTAGTAACCCGACAGCAGGGCGCGCGCTTCGCCGAGCAACTCCGCGCGTAACTCGGGATCCAGCGCATCGGCCAGCGTCGGCTCGCCGGCTATCACCCGGTCCCACGCGGCCTCCAACAGCGAGTAGGCAGTGTCCGGCACCCGCTGCGGTGCGGGCAGCCCATACAGCTGCTCGAGAGCGGCGTGCACCACCGAGCCGCGCAGTTGCGCTGTCGAGGGCGCCTCCGGCAACCGGTCGATCGCACGGAACCGGTACAGCAGCGGGCACTGCTTGAAGTCGGCGGCCCGCGACGGCGACAGCGCCGGCGGGGGGCGTGACTCCGGCTGGTCCGTCATATTCGCAGCCTAGGACTGGGGCGTGACAAATCATGGTCAACCCCGGCCACGAGCTACGGCGCGTCGGCTGGCACGCTGTACGCCGTGTCAGCAACCGGTCCGTTCACCGTGGGCGAGCGCGTCCAGCTCACCGACGCCAAGGGCCGTCATTACACGATCACCCTGACGCCGGGTGCCGAGTTCCACACGCATCGCGGCCGGATCGCGCACGACGCCCTGATCGGTCTGGAGCAGGGCAGCGTCGTCAAATCCAGCAATGGCGCCCTGTTCCTGGTGCTGCGGCCACTCCTGGTCGACTACGTCATGTCGATGCCGCGCGGACCGCAGGTGATCTATCCCAAGGACGCGGCGCAGATCATCCATGAGGGAGACATCTTCCCGGGCGCGCGGGTGCTTGAGGCCGGCGCCGGATCCGGTGCACTGACTCTCTCGCTGCTGCGGGCGGTCGGGCCGCAGGGTCAGGTCGTTTCGTACGAAGCGCGTGCGGATCACGCGGAGCACGCCCGCCGCAACGTCTCGGCCTTCTACGGCCAGGCCCCGGAGAACTGGCAGCTGATCATCAGCGACCTTGCCGACGCCGAGTTGCCCGACGGTTCGTTCGACCGGGCGGTGCTGGACATGCTGGCGCCCTGGGATGTGCTCGACGCGGTGTCGAGACTGGTGGTCGCCGGTGGCGTGCTGCTGATCTACGTCGCAACCGTCACGCAGTTGTCGAAAGTGGTCGAAGCGGTGCGGGCACAGCAGTGCTGGACCGAACCGCGGTCTTGGGAGACGATGCAGCGTGGCTGGAACGTCGTCGGCCTGGCCGTGCGTCCCCAGCACACCATGCGCGGGCATACCGCTTTCCTCGTCGCCACCCGGCGGCTGGCGCCGGGCGCGGTGGCGCCTGCGCCGCTCGGCCGCAAGCGTGAGGGCAGGGACGGCTGACGACTGGCTAATCGTCGCTGCGGTTGAGCCCGCGCCGCACCGACAGCAACTCAAACTCCGGATGCGCAGCGACGAGACGTTCGGCCGCATCGAGGACATCCACGGCATGGGCCCGGTCTCGCGACACCATGGCCACGCCGATCCCGGCCCGCCGATGCAGATCGTGCGAATCGGTCTCAGCCGCCGAAACGCTGAACTTGCGCTGCAACTCGGCCACCACCGGGCGGATCACCGAACGCTTCTGTTTGAGCGAGCGCACATCGCCCAGCAGCACGTCGAATTCGAGCCAACCGATCCACATCGAGTCAGGGCGTCGGCGACGGCGTCGGCGAGGGTCCGGCCGCCGGGGTGGGAACGGGGCTGGGGGCGGGGCTCGGCGCCGGGCTCGGTGAAGCCGGCGAGGGCGCCGCTGTCGAGTTTCGCGAGTTCTGCAGAGCCAGCAGCATCTCCGCGGTCTTGCGGGACAGCTGCCAACCTCCCTGGGCGGGCGTGAACTCCATTGGGAAGGTGAATTCCCGACGCTCTGGATTGGCCGTGTTGACGACGACGGTAGCCAGCACGCAACCCGCGTCCGTGGCCGACCACGCGACGTTGTTCGCCGTGAACGTCATCGGCAAGTAGCCGCCGTCGCGCGCGGCATTGGTGAACCTGTCCAGCGCCGCGGCCGCCTCCGGGGTCGACCCCTGCACGAGGTTGAGTTTGTTGCTGCCCGGCACGGCCGGGTCAGCGAGGCGGGCCAGCACATCGGTGAGAGCTTCGGGCGGTGGCAGGGGAGCGCTAGGAGGAGCCACGGATGTGATGGACGTGGGCGGTGGTCCAGGCGTCTGTGCCGAGTCCAACTGTCTCGCGGTGTTGTGCGAACAACCGGTCATCGTGATCACTACCGCAGTGGCGGCGGTGCCCAGTGTTACGCAGACGTTGCCGGACATCCGGGACAGCCTCAATTACAGGCGACGAAGCCGATTGCGTTGCACGTCACATCGCAGACCGCGGAAGGCGCGAATGGAGCGGTCAGAACGCCTGTGGCTAGGGATTTCGCGGTCACGGAAGTCCTTTCGCTCGGCCCGAATAGAAGGCGAGATTACCAGCGTGACCCAACTTGTAACTTTCAAACGGCATTTGACTGCCCACATCGATCGTGGTTGACCGGTAGCGTTGAGGGTATCCGCCACACCTATTCCTGGTGCGGGAAAGGAGCGCAACATGGGTGACTCAGAGCGTTCTGAAGCATTCAAGACATCTCGCGATATCCCCCTGTCCAGCGACGATGCTGCCGAACTCGAACAGCTGCGGCGTGAGGCCGCGGCTCTGCGCGAGCAACTCGACAACGCGGTTGCCCACCAGAGCCCGGCGCGTTCGGCGCGCGACGTGCATCAGCTCGAGGCCCGAATCGACTCCCTTGCGGCCCGCAATTCCAAATTAATGGAAACTCTTAAAGAGGCCCGTCAGCAGTTGCTGGCATTGCGGGAAGAAGTCGACCGGCTGGGGCAACCACCGAGCGGCTATGGCGTCCTGCTGGGCACCCATGATGACGAGACCGTCGACGTGTTCACCTCCGGCCGCAAGATGCGCCTGACATGCTCGCCCAACATCGACACCTCCGTGCTGAAGAAGGGCCAGACGGTCCGGCTCAACGAGGCGCTGACGGTCGTCGAGGCCGGGACGTACGAGTCGGTCGGTGAGATCTCGACGTTGCGCGAGGTGCTGGGCGACGGTCACCGTGCCCTCGTGGTCGGCCACGCCGACGAGGAGCGCATCGTGTGGCTGGCCGAGCCGCTTGTTGCCGAGGATCTGCCGGAAGGCCACCCCGACGCGCTCAACGACGACACCCGGCCCCGCCGGTTGCGTCCGGGGGACTCGCTGCTGGTGGACACCAAGGCCGGGTACGCCTTCGAGCGCATTCCCAAGGCCGAGGTCGAGGACCTGGTGCTCGAAGAGGTGCCCGACGTCAGCTACGAGGACATCGGTGGCCTGACGCGTCAGATCGAACAGATCCGCGACGCTGTCGAACTGCCGTTCCTGCACAAGGAGCTGTATCGCGAGTACGCGTTGCGTCCGCCCAAAGGCGTGCTGCTCTACGGTCCGCCCGGTTGCGGTAAGACGCTGATCGCCAAGGCCGTCGCCAACTCGCTAGCCAAGAAGATGGCCGATCTTCGTGGCGACGACGCCCGCGAGGCGAAGTCGTACTTCCTCAACATCAAGGGTCCCGAGCTGCTCAACAAGTTCGTCGGAGAGACCGAACGCCACATCCGGCTGATCTTCCAGCGGGCCCGCGAGAAGGCCTCCGAGGGCACCCCGGTGATCGTGTTCTTCGACGAGATGGACTCGATCTTCCGTACCCGCGGCACCGGTGTCTCGTCGGACGTCGAGACCACGGTGGTGCCTCAGCTGCTGTCGGAGATCGACGGCGTCGAAGGCTTGGAGAACGTCATCGTGATCGGCGCCTCCAACCGCGAGGACATGATCGACCCGGCCATCCTGCGGCCCGGCCGTCTTGACGTGAAGATCAAGATCGAGCGTCCGGATGCCGAAGCCGCACAGGACATCTTCTCGAAGTACCTGGTCGAGACCCTTCCGGTGCACGCTGACGATCTCGCCGAGTTCAACGGCGACCGCAGTGCCTGCATCAGGGCGATGATCGAGAAGGTTGTCGAGCGGATGTACGCCGAGATCGACGACAACCGGTTCCTGGAAGTCACCTACGCCAACGGTGACAAGGAAGTCATGTACTTCAAAGACTTCAACTCCGGGGCGATGATCCAGAACGTGGTCGACCGCGCGAAGAAGAACGCGATCAAGTCGGTGTTGGAGACGGGCCAGCCGGGTCTGCGCATCCAGCACCTGCTCGACTCGATCGTCGACGAGTTCGCCGAGAACGAGGACCTGCCCAACACCACCAACCCCGATGACTGGGCGCGGATCTCGGGCAAGAAGGGTGAGCGGATCGTGTACATCCGCACCCTGGTCACCGGCAAGTCGTCGAGCGCGTCGCGGGCCATCGACACCGAGTCGAACCTGGGTCAGTACCTGTAGATAACGGCGGACGCTTGTCCGCCAGGCCGATTACAGTCGCGCGGGTGCGATTGCGCTTTGGTCCTGGTGAACTGGAAGAGCTCAACGGGTGGCTGGACCTCCCGGAGATCGAGCGTTCCGGAACCGTCATCAACGTAGGGTTCGTGCTGGATTGGCGGTACCGCGACTCCGACGGCGTGCTGGACGACTTCGCGCCGAGCGACATCGCCGACCTGATGTTGAAGTGGTGCCCACCGCGGCTGGCGGGCCGGGCTGAGGTCGTTCCCTTTCTGTGCGACGCCGTCCGGATCTACCTCGAGTTCATGGCGGCCACCGGACGGCTGGTCGGCGGCCGCAAGCGCGCCACCCGGCTGATCGGGCTGGTCGACGATCTGATGCCGGCCCTGCTGGCGGAGGTGCAGGACCCGTCGAGCGTCGAGGAGTATTCCGAACAACCGCAGCGCACTCACGAGTTGCCGTTCGTATACCTGCGGCCACCAGCAGCCGAGGTCGAAGCTGCTGCGGCTGCCACGCCGTTGCTGGCGAAGTTCAGGACGCTGTGCGCGTACCTGGGTCCAGACGGGAAGCAACTGACCGAGAACGGCAACCTGAAGCTGGCGGATGGCCGGGCGCTGGTGGACCTGCTGGAAACCGGCGACATGATGGAGATGCAGCGTGCTCGCGGCCGGCGTGGACGACCCGAAAGAGCTGTGCGAATTCTTCGGCAGCTTCCCTGAACCGTTCGGGCTGCTCGATGACATGTGGCGCCATCCCGCACCTGAAACCGCAGTCGTACTTGACGCGCTCGAACACCACCTACAACACAAAGCGCTGGCCAAAGCCGCGCGAAAGGCGGCGGTCAAACACCGCAGCTGGATGGCGAACCGCTAACTCACCAGCGAATAGCTGTTGGTCAGGTCGTCCTGGATCACCTGCGCGGCCTGCGTGGTGGTGTCCACCCGCAGTGTCTCGGGGAGCACCCGCGCATGAAAGGTCCAGCCCGCAGGCAGGTTGAGCCGATCGCCGAGCTTGGGCAGATCGGCGCGTGAAAGCTTGGGGTCGACGACCTGACTCCAGGTCTGCATGACCCATTGCCGGCCGTGCGGATCCTGCAGTTCGTAGACCTCTTGGCCGGCGTCGAAGACGAAAACGGTGTTCCGGCTGACCTGATTCACGGTGTACGGATTCGGGTTCATCGACGCGAGCAGCACCGTGGCCTGCAGGATCATGTCGATGCCGCCGAAGTTCTTGATGATCTGCGGGCCCTGCTGAGTCTTTTCGATGCTGTTCATCAGCCAATAGCGTGGGCCGTTGAGAAGTGCTGTGGCGGCGCCGTTTTCGGTCGCGATGGCATGGGCGTCCAGCGCCGTCCACAGGTCGGCGGGACAGTCGTTGAGGGGGAAGCTGTTATAGACGGTGGCCTGAGGGCCTGCCTCGCCGGGCGTTACGAGAAGCACTTCGCCGTAACGTTTCCCGGAAAGGTCGCCCGAATCTTGGTGGGCTGCTGAGGGCGATTGAGGGGCTGACACAGGGTGAACCTAATCACCCAGGTCAGCGCCGTCAACACTGGTCACCGGCGCGTTCGCCATCCGATTGCGATAGCGATTCCGCGCGGTCAGGGTGGTATGCAGATCACCAATCAGCGGGTCGACGAAATTCGACCGGTAATCGTCGTCGCCGGCTGCCCGGGCGCTGATGTACATGAATGTCAACGCGCCCAGGAACAGGCACAGGTGCACCAGTGAGTCGGGCAACGGGACCGTCAGACCCAGCACGGTTGTGTCGTTATCGGTCGTGCGGGCCGACTCCTTGAGCAGGGCGGGCGTGAGCACAATCAGGCCGAGGGTCACGTAAAACCCGCGAGTCGTCAAAACCGAGGGCAGGCCGCGTTCCAGAAACCAGCTTTCAGCCTCGTCGGTCACCGACGCCCGGCGTACCGGCGAGCGCAGAAAAGGGCTCATGGCGGCTCACATTAATGGCGGACAGCCGCGGCGGGCGCACGTGACGAGAGGCGGAATTCCGGCGTCAGCCACCCGCTCCTGATCGGGGGTCACAGCGGGACCGTAGTCTTTAACTCATGCAACGGATTATCGGGACGGAGGTCGAGTACGGCATCTCCTCGCCGTCGGACCCGACCGCCAACCCGATCCTCACTTCGACACAGGCGGTACTGGCCTACGCCGCCGCCGCCGGCATCCAGCGCGCCAAGCGAACCCGCTGGGACTACGAGGTCGAGTCGCCACTGCGCGACGCCCGCGGCTTCGACCTGAGTCGCTCGGCCGGTCCGCCGCCGGTGGTCGACGCCGACGAGGTCGGCGCCGCCAACATGATCCTGACCAACGGTGCGCGGCTCTACGTCGACCACGCCCACCCGGAGTACTCGGCGCCCGAGTGCACCGACCCGATGGACGCGGTGATCTGGGACAAGGCCGGTGAGCGCGTGATGGAGGCCGCCGCCCGCCACGTCGCGAGCGTCCCCGGAGCGGCCAAGCTGCAGCTCTACAAGAACAACGTCGACGGCAAGGGCGCGTCCTACGGGTCGCACGAGAACTACCTGATGTCGCGGCAGACGCCGTTTTCGTCGATCATCGCCGGGCTCACCCCGTTCCTGGTGTCGCGGCAGGTGGTGACCGGATCCGGTCGGGTGGGTATCGGTGCCTCGGGGGACGAGGCCGGTTTCCAGCTGTCGCAACGCTCGGACTACATCGAGGTCGAGGTCGGACTGGAGACCACCCTCAAGCGGGGCATCATCAACACCCGCGACGAGCCGCACGCCGACGCCGACAGGTACCGCCGGCTGCATGTCATCATCGGCGACGCCAACCTGGCCGAGACGTCGACCTACCTCAAGCTGGGCACCACCGCGCTGGTCCTCGACCTGATCGAGGAAGGCGTCGATCTGAGCGATCTGGCGCTGGCGCGCCCGGTACATGCCGTCCACGCGATCAGCCGCGACCCGTCCCTGCGTCAAACCGTCGCACTGGTCGACGGCCGGGAACTGACCGGCCTTGCGCTGCAGCGGATCTATCTGGACCGAGTGGCCAAGTTGGTCGACAGCCGCGACCCGGACCCAAGGGCCTCGCATGTGGTGGAGACCTGGGCCGAGGCGCTCGATCTGCTCGAGCGCGACCCGATGGAGTGTGCCGAGTTGCTGGACTGGCCGGCCAAGCTGCGGTTGCTCGAAGGCTTCCGGCAGCGGGAAAACCTGAACTGGTCGGCGCCGCGCCTGCACCTGGTGGACCTGCAGTACTCGGACGTGCGACTCGACAAGGGCCTGTACAACCGTCTCGTGGCGCGCGGCTCGATGAAGCGGCTTGTCACCGAACAACAGGTACTGGCGGCGGTGGACAATCCGCCGACGGACACCCGCGCGTATTTTCGCGGCGAATGTCTGCGCCGGTTCGGGGCCGACATCGCCGCGGCGAGCTGGGACTCGGTGATTTTCGATCTGGGCGGCGATTCGCTCGTCCGGATCCCGACGCTGGAGCCGCTGCGGGGCAGCAAGGCGCACGTCGGCGCGCTGCTCGATTCGGTGGACAGCGCCGTCGAACTGGTAGAACAGCTCACGAGTTAGTGCGACGACCGTGCGGATCGGTGCGGCCCCAGGTGGGGGTCCCCGAGGCGCGTGGCGTCGAGGGGCAGCGTCGGGCAGTGATGCTTAGGTGGTGGTTAGACCGACGAATTGTCGGTGGGCAACGGTAGGGTAGAGAAAAGCCTGCGGGCGTGTGACGGCGCCCGCGGCTCATGACAAGCAGGAGGCGGCGATGGCGCAGGAGCAGACTAAACGCGGCGGTGGTGGCGGCGACGACGATGACGTCACCGGCGCGGCGGCCGCAGGTCAGGAGCGTCGCGAGAAGCTGACCGAGGACACCGACGATCTGCTCGACGAGATCGACGACGTGCTCGAAGAGAACGCCGAGGACTTCGTGCGCGCTTACGTCCAAAAGGGCGGACAGTGACCTGGCCGTTGCCCGATCGCCTGTCCATCAATTCAGCACAACCCGGATCCGTAGACCTGTCGTCCTTTGCGGACTTCCTGCGTCGCCAGGCGCCTGACCTGCTTCCCGCAAGTCTCAGCAGCGCCACCGTGGGTGACCAGCTGCCGCACGGCACCACCATCGTCGCGCTCAAGTACCCCGGCGGTGTCCTGATCGCCGGCGACCGCCGCTCGACACAGGGCAACATGATCGCGGGCCGCGATGTCCGCAAGGTCTACATCACCGATGACTACACCGCCACCGGCATCGCCGGAACGGCCGCTATCGCGGTCGAGTTCGCGCGGCTCTACGCGGTCGAACTCGAGCACTACGAAAAGCTGGAAGGTGTGCCACTGACCTTCGCCGGCAAGGTGAACCGGCTGGCCATCATGGTCCGTGGCAACCTGCCGGCCGCAATGCAGGGGCTGGTGGCGCTGCCGTTGCTGGTGGGCTACGACATTCACGCCGCCGATGCCGAGTCGGCCGGACGCATCGTCTCCTTCGACGCCGCGGGCGGCTGGAACATCGAGGAAGAGGGATACCAGTCAGTGGGCTCGGGGTCGATCTTCGCGAAGTCGTCGATCAAGAAGCTGTATTCGCAAGTCTCGGATGCGGATTCGGCGCTGAAGGTGGCCGTGGAGGCGTTGTACGACGCCGCCGACGACGACTCGGCGACCGGCGGACCGGACCTGGTCCGCGGCATCTACCCGACCGCGGTCACGATCGACGCGGACGGAGCGATGGAGATACCGGAGCGGCGCATCGCGGAACTGGCCCGAGGAGTCATCGAAACTCGTTCGCGCGCCGACACTTTCGGCCCCGACGGTGGTGAGAAGTGAGCTTCCCGTATTTCATCTCGCCTGAACAGGCGATGCGCGAGCGCAGTGAGCTCGCACGTAAGGGCATCGCCCGCGGTCGCAGCGTCGTGGTGTTGTCGTACTCCGACGGCGTGCTGTTCGTCGCGGAAAACCCGTCGCGGTCGCTGCAGAAGATCAGCGAACTCTACGACCGGGTGGGGTTCGCCGCCGCCGGCAAGTTCAACGAATTCGACAACCTGCGGCGCGGCGGAATCCAATTCGCCGACACGCGGGGCTATGCCTACGACCGCCGCGACGTCACCGGCCGCCAGCTGGCCAACGTCTACGCCCAGACCTTGGGCAGCATCTTCACCGAACAGGCCAAGCCCTACGAGGTCGAGTTGTGTGTCGCGGAGGTGGCCCACTACGGCGAGTCGAAAGCGCCCGAGCTGTACCGGATCACCTATGACGGGTCGATCGCCGATGAGCCGCATTACGTGGTGATGGGTGGCACCACCGAACCGATCATCAACGCGCTCAAGGAGTCCTACGCCGAAAACGCCGACCTCGCCTCTGCACTCAAGGTGGCGGTCAACGCGTTGCGGGCCAACAGCGGCGACAACGCCACCAATGGCCAGCCCGCGCTCGGTGTTGCCAGCCTGGAAGTTGCGATCCTGGACGCCAACCGGCCGCGACGGGCATTCCGCCGGATCAACCGCGCGACCCTGGAATCACTACTGCAGGAATCGGATTCCGCCGACGCCAAGGAAGAGGCCACGGACGAGGCCACGGATGAGGCCAAGGACGAGGCCACCCGCGAGGCCGCCGGAGGTGCCGAACAGCCGGAGAGCCCGGAGAAACAGGCAGAACCCGAGGGCGACTCCTCGTCGTAGTCGCCACCTCACCGCCAGGTGTTGGGCAGCATCGGCACGGTAGGGCCGTCGTCGAACTGGCCATCGTGCAGCCTCGTCAGTCCGGCGGCCTGGGTCACGGTGTCCTGGGTCACGGTGTCCTGGCTGAGCGTCCCGGCCAGTCCGAGCCGTTGCGCACCTCGGTCTGACGCCGTGGAGTCTGGTGTGCCCACCGGTTCGTCCCAGTCCGGCTCGACGTCGCCGTCCATGTCCAGGTACTCGTCGCCGGGCTGACGCTGGATGGTGCGGGACCGCTGCCTTGCCCGTGCCTTTCGGCGATCGGCCGCCCGCGACTGCGCTGCCGCCGGCGCGCGATCGGGTTCGGCGGCCTTTTTCCTGGCGCTGGCGCTGGCGCCGGCCGCCATGCCTGAACCGAATCCGATACCGGGCGGGCCCACCGCGTAGGGCGGTGCGAACCCGGCGGCTGGTCCGGGTGATGTGGCCGGCAGCGAAGAGATCAGAGCGGGCGCGTTCGTGGGAGCGGGGGCGGGTGCCGGAGTGGACGTCGGGGCTGTAGCGACTCCTGTCGGCGCAGAACTCGATCCCGCGAGGTGCCACGAGCTGGGCTCGTCCGCTCCGGTCGGCGGCTCGGGCGCGGCCATCGGTTGGGGCGGCGCGGCCAGCCCTGCCAGGCCGGCTAATCCACCGGCCGACGCGGCCGGAACCACCATCGCGCCGCCGGCCGCGGCCAGCAGCAGCGGGGACTGGGTGATGGCGGTGCCCAACTGGGCGATATGAGTCGGCCAATCGAAGATCGCCAGGGCCAGCATGTACTGCACAGCCTGTGCCGGGTTCTGCGACATCTGCATGGAGTCCCCGATCAGTTCGAGGCCCCGGGCGAGGTACCACATCGGCTGGGTGGCGTCCGCGTAGTACTCGTAGTCAAGACCGTTGAGCATTCCGGCGGCGGGGTCCCAGTACACACCGAAGTTCTCCAGAACGTCGGCGATGAAGGTCGTCACGACGTTGGATACCAACGGATTGCGGATCAGTGGGTTGATTCCGAATTCGTTCAGAATCGGTTCCAGCGCTTTGAGAGCGATTCGCACCGGGTCGAGGGATGCAGCGGGTTGAGCTTGCGCCGGCGCGGCAGAGCGGACGATTTGCGGAGCCGGCACCGGTGATGGCGCCGACGCGACCGCTGCTGTCGCACTCGTCTCGTAGACGCTCATCGTGGTGGCGGCCTGAATCCACATCCGGACATAGTCGGCCTCATTCAGTGCGATCGGAATGGCATTGATTCCGAAGAAGTTCGTCGTGACCAGGGCTGCGTGGAGGGCGTGGTTGGCAGCCAGTTCCGACAGGGTCGGCATGGCGGCCAGAGCGGCGGAGTAGGCCGCCTCGGCCATCTCGTGCCGGTAGGCCGCCGCGGCGCTGTCGGTGCTGGCCTGCAACAACCATGCTGCGAAGGGCTGGTGGGCGGCCGTCCACGAGGAAGCCCCCGCCCCCTCCCACGCTTGCTGCGTCGCGGCGGTCAGCGTGCTGATCTCGTCAGCCGCGACGGCGTATTCAACGCTGAGGGCACGCCAGGCTGCTGCCGCCGCTGCCAGCGGCCCTGGACCCGGCCCCCGGCTCAACAGCGCGGAGTGCACCTCCGGCGGTAGTGCCATCCACACAGCCGCCGTCATCCAGTCAGCCCTCCGAAGACTTCACCTGAAAGTTTCGGACAGCCTAACTTTTCGATTAGGTAGATCGATAACGGGGATGGAAGCGTTGTCAGCGAGCGCTGATCGCGAGCAGCGCGATGTCGTCCTCCGGTCCGAGTTTGGGGATGAGGGTGGCCAGTTCGTCGATCAGGCCCCTGACTTCCGGCCCCGCGTGTTCGGCGGCGAAGGCGGCCAGGCTGTCTTCGTTGAACGGGTTGGCACCGCGACGGGCTTCGACGATGCCGTCGGTGTAGAACAACAGCGTCTGACCTGGACGCAGTGTGACGTCGCAGGAGTGGAATGTGGCGTCTGCCCGCAACCCGACCAGTGTTCCTTCGTCGGAGCGGACCTGCGTCGCCGTCCGGTTGGCGGGATCGAGCAGCAACGCCGGGGGGTGACCGCCGGTGGCGATGGTGATGGCAAAGCCCTCGCCGCCCGGGAGCCGCTTCAGGGTCCCGAACAGCACAGTGCAGAAGCGCCGGGTGTCCAGCTCGCGCAACAAGACCGCGTTGAGTTCGGCCAGCCCTTCGGTGGGGTCGCTGTAATGCAACGCAGCAGACCGCAACGTGTACCGGATGAGCGAGGTGACCACGGCGGCATCCACCCCATGCCCCTCGACGTCGCCGATGAAAAACGCCCACCGGTCGTCAGCCAGGGCGAACACGTCGTAGAAGTCACCGCCGATCCGGCGCGCGGAGGCGGGATGGTAGTGAGCCGCCAAAGATGCGCCCTCGATCGTTGGCAGCATCGGGGGCAGCAAGGTTCGCTGCAGGACCGCGGCGTATTCCTCGGTCAGGTCGCGGTCGTACTCCGCGATATTGCGGTCCCGGATCGCGACGTCACGATCCAGGCGTGCGTCATCACGCTCGCGTTGCGCTTCGTCGAGGTCACGGCGCGCCGTATCACGCGCCTGCTGCGCGTGGTAGCGCTCGAAGCGAGCATCGTCGCGCGCGTACTCGGCGGCACTGCGCAGGCCGCGTTCCACGCCCAGCGCATCCAACGAGGCCAGCCGCAAATCCAGCTGCTCCATCACGATCGCGGCGAGATCTTGCAGCACCGACACTTCCGTCTCTGACAGGGTCCGCACCTCGGTGTCCATCACGGCCACCGCACCCAGGCTGTATCCGTCAGGGGTCACGACCGGGGCGCATGCGTAGAAACGGATCTGGTGAGTGTGCACCCACCGGTTGCCGGCGGTCCGGTGATCGTTGAGCGCGTCCTGCACCACGTGCGGCGTCGTGCCCATGACGGCCGAGGCGCACAAACCCTCATCCCGCGGGATCTGGTCCGGGGCGGGCAGGCCGTACGCGGCCATCAGGTAGATGTCGTCCTCGCCGACGATCGACACCGTCGCCATTGGCATACCGAGAGACCGAGCGGCTAACCCCGGAATTCGCTGGACTACCCGGTCGGGGGGCATGCCGAGCACGTGGTAGCGGCGAAGCGCTTGCACGCGAGCTCTGTCTGCGTCACTGCCCGGAAGCAGATTTTCTGAAATGGTTCGTCACATTCCGCGCGGGAGGATTATCTGACACCCCGACGCCCGAAGGGGGCACGCGCCATCATATCCAATCCCCATGGTGGATTCGCGGGCCAACCGCAGCGATGTGGTAACGAGGGCGTGGCTTGCGCGCCGCGACATTTCGACAACAAGTACCCTCGATTACGTGCAGCGACGAATTATGGGCATCGAGACAGAGTTCGGTGTCACCTGCACCTTTCACGGGCATCGCCGACTGTCTCCGGACGAGGTGGCCCGCTACCTTTTCCGGCGGGTGGTGTCGTGGGGTCGCAGCTCGAATGTTTTCCTGCGAAATGGCGCGCGCTTGTATCTCGACGTGGGCAGCCACCCCGAGTACGCGACCGCGGAATGCGACAGCCTGGTCCAGTTGGTCACCCATGACCGGGCCGGTGAATGGGTGCTCGAAGATCTGCTCATCGATGCCGAGCAGCGGCTTGCCGACGAGGGCATCGGCGGCGACATCTACCTGTTCAAGAACAACACCGACTCGGCGGGCAACTCCTACGGCTGCCACGAGAATTATCTGATCGTTCGGGCCGGCGAGTTCTCCCGGATCTCCGATGTCCTGTTGCCGTTCCTCGTCACCCGTCAGCTGATCTGCGGGGCTGGCAAGGTTTTGCAGACGCCGAAGGCCGCCACCTTCTGCCTGTCGCAGCGCGCCGAGCACATCTGGGAGGGCGTCTCGAGCGCGACCACTCGCAGCCGGCCGATCATCAACACCCGCGACGAGCCGCACGCCGACGCCGAGAAGTACCGGCGGCTGCACGTCATCGTCGGCGATTCCAACATGTGCGAAACCACCACCATGCTCAAGGTGGGCACCGCCGCACTGGTGCTGGAAATGATCGAGGCCGGAGTCGCGTTCCGGGACTTCTCGCTGGACAACCCCATCCGCGCCATCCGCGAGGTCAGCCACGACACCACCGGTCGCCGGCCGGTCCGGCTGGCCGGCGGACGTCAGGCCAGTGCCCTGGACATTCAGCGCGAGTACTACAGCCGTGCCGTCGAGCATCTGCAGACCCGGGAACCCAACGCGCAGATCGAGCAGGTGGTCGACCTGTGGGGCCGCCAGCTCGACGCCGTCGAGAGCCAGGACTTCGCGAAGGTCGACACCGAGATCGACTGGGTGATCAAGCGCAAGCTCTTCCAGCGCTACCAGGACCGCTACAACATGGAGCTGTCCGACGCCAAGATCGCCCAGCTGGACCTTGCCTATCACGACATCAAGCGCGGCCGCGGCGTCTTCGACCTGCTGCAGCGCAAGGGCCTGGCGGCCCGGGTGACCACCGACGAGGAAATCGCCGACGCCGTCGACCACCCGCCGCAGACCACCCGTGCCCGGCTGCGCGGTGAGTTCATCAGTGCCGCGCAGGCCGCCGGCCGCGACTTCACCGTCGACTGGGTGCACCTCAAGCTCAACGACCAGGCTCAGCGCACCGTGCTGTGCAAGGATCCGTTCCGCGCCGTCGACGAGCGGGTCAAGCGACTGATCGCGAGCATGTAACCCTTAATCTGGACCGGATGCCCATCAACAAAGTTGAGCGACTGGTCAATCTGGTCATCGCGCTGCTGTCCACACGCGGCTACATCACGGCCGACAAAATCAGGTCCAGCGTCGCCGGGTACGCCGACAGCCCCTCCGCAGAAGCGTTTTCCCGCATGTTCGAACGCGACAAGAACGAACTGCGCGACCTCGGCATACCCCTGGAAGTGGGCAAGGTCTCCAACCTCAACCCCACCGAGGGCTACCGGATCAACCGCGACGCCTACGCGCTGCCGCCCGTCGACCTGACCCGGGAAGAGGCCGCCGCGGTCGCGGTCGCCACTCAGCTGTGGAAGTCACCCGAGTTGATCACCGCAACCCAGGGCGCGCTGCTCAAGCTGCGCGCGGCCGGTGTCGACGTCGATCCCGTCGACACCGGGGCTTCGGTATCCATCGCATCTCCGGCCGGCGTCCCGGGGCTGCGAGAGTCCGAAGAGGTTCTCGGAATCCTGTTGAAAGCCATCAATTCCCGGCAGGCGATCCAATTCCCGCACCGGTCGTCGCGTTCGGCGCCGTACACCACCCGCACCGTCGAACCCTGGGGCGTGATCACCGACAAGGGCCGCTGGTATCTGGTCGGTCATGACCGCGACCGTGACGCCACCCGCACCTTCCGGCTCTCGCGCATCGGCGCCGATGTCACCGCGATCGGTGAGCCGGGCGCGATCACCGTGCCGGACGGCATCGACCTGCATCAGATCGTCGCCGACGCGGTCGCCGAAGGGCCGACCGGAGCGCTGGCCACGGTCTGGGTTGCCGACGGACGTGCCACAGCGCTGCGCCGCGCCGGACGCTCCGTCGGACCCCGCGAATTGGCCGGGCGCCACGGCGAGGTGCTGGAACTGGACATCGGGTTCAACGACCGGCTTGCCCGGGAGATCGCCGCCTACGGGGCCGACGCGATCGTGCTCGAGCCGGCGTCGTTGCGCGAGGATGTGTTGTCCAGGCTGCGGGCAGCCGCGGGGGAGGGCCGATGAACTGCGCCGGCGACGATGCAGTAGGGGTACCGCCCATTTGCGGAGGAGGGTGTCGTCGATGACCCCCGTATCCGACCGGCTGGTCCGGTTGCTCAACATGGTGCCGTACCTGCAGGCCAACCCCCGCATCACCAAGACCGAAGCGGCAGCCGAGCTCGGCGTCTCCGAAGACCAGCTGCAAAAGGACCTCGAGCAGCTGTGGATGTGCGGCCTGCCCGGCTACGACCCTGGTGATCTCATCGATTTCGAGTTCTCGGGTGACACGGTCAAGGTGACGTTCTCCGCCGGCATCGACCGGCCGCTCAAGCTGACCTCGCCGGAGGCGACCGGACTGCTGGTAGCGCTGCGTGCGCTGGCCGACATTCCCGGTGTGGTCGATCCCGAAGCGGCGCGCAGCGCGATCGCCAAGATCGCCGCGGCGGCCGGGGCCGCCGGGCACGACGACGCCGCGGCCGCCATCGACGAACCGGCGCCGATGGAGAGTCGCGCCGCCGCGACGGTGCGTGCCGCGGTGCGCGACAAGCGAGCGTTGACCATCGACTACTACGCCGCCTCGCACGACTCGCTCACCTCCCGCGTCGTCGACCCCATCCGCGTCCTGCTGGTCGGCGACCACAGCTACCTGGAAGCCTGGTCACGCGAGGCCGAAGGGGTCCGGCTGTTCCGGTTCGACCGGATCGTCGACGCCACGGCGCTCGCCGAACCCGCCGCACCTCCGGAACCGGTGTTGCAGTCGCCACCCGACACGTCGCTGTTCGACGGTGACCCGGCCCTGCCGTCGGCGACGCTGCGGCTGGACCCGTCAGCGTCCTGGATGTTCGAGTACTACCCGCTGCGGGACCCGCAAGAACTGCCGGACGGCCGCTGCGATGTCACCATGACCTATGCCTCCGAAGACTGGATGACCAGGCTGATTCTGGGTCTCGGGTCGGCCGTGCGGGTACTGGCGCCGGAGTCGCTCGCCCAGCGGGTGCGCGCGGCCGCCGTCGCGGGCGTCGAGGCGTATCAAGCCGTGCAAAGCGCCTCTGAGCAGGCATGACGTACTAAAGCGAGCGGCGCGCGGCGGTGCAAGGGTTCGCTTGTCCCGGCCAGGCACCTGTGCTGCGGTAGCATCGGGTGAACGTCTGGAGGTAATCAAAGTGGGCAGTCTTCAACCGTGGCACTGGCTGATCCTCGCTGTCGTGGTGATCGTCCTGTTCGGTGCCAAGCGGCTTCCCGATGCGGCGCGCTCATTGGGCAAGTCGCTGCGCATTTTCAAGTCCGAGGTCCGTGAGCTGCAGAGCGAGAACAAGACCGACTCGTCTATCGAGACTCCTGCGGCGGCTCCCACACCGGTGCAGTCGCAGCGTGTCGAACCGCCAGCCGCCGCCGAGCAGGGTCACACCGAAGCGCGGCCGGCGTAGTCCGTCCTCACTTCTGACCAAATGTCGTGAAAGGTCCCAGGGTTTCAGCGCGCGCTTTTGGTCCTCTCAAACGCCTCAACCCGCGTAACCGGCGTAGCCGGGTCAACCCGGATGGGACGATGTCGCTGGTCGATCATCTGACCGAGCTGCGAACCCGGTTGTTGATTTCGATGGCCGCGATCGTGGTCACTACGGCGTTCGGTTTCATCTGGTACTCGCACCCGATCTTCGGGATGGAGAGCCTCGGCGAGTGGCTGCGCCACCCTTATTGCGCGTTGCCCCAGTCCGCGCGGGCCAGTATCAGCGCAGACGGGCAATGCCGGCTGCTGGCCACCGCGCCGTTCGACCAGTTCATGCTGCGGCTCAAAGTCGGGATGACGGCCGGGGTCGTCCTGGCCTGTCCGGTGTGGTTTTACGAGCTGTGGGCGTTTATCACGCCCGGGCTGTACAAGAAGGAGCGCCGCTTCGCCGTGGCCTTCGTGATTCCGGCTGCGGTGCTCTTCGTCGCCGGAGCCGTCCTGGCCTACCTGGTGCTGGCCAAAGCGCTGGGGTTCCTGCTGACGGTCGGCAGCGACGTGCAGGTGACCGCGCTGTCGGGTGACCGCTACTTCGGCTTCCTGATCAATCTGCTGGTCGTCTTCGGGGTCAGCTTCGAATTTCCGTTGCTGATCGTGATGCTGAACGTCACCGGCATGCTGACCTACGAGCGGCTCAAGTCGTGGCGTCGTGGGCTGATCTTCGCGATGTTCCTGTTCGCCGCGGTGTTTACTCCGGGATCCGACCCGTTCTCGATGACCGCGCTCGGTCTGGCGCTCACGGTGCTGCTCGAATTCGCCATCCAGATTGCGCGGATCCATGACAAGCGAAAGGCCAAGCGCGAAGCCGCCGCTGCGGCGATCCCCGATGACCAGGCGTCGGTCATCGAACCACCCTCGCCGATACCGGCGCCGTCGGTGATCGGCGGAACACATGACGACGTCACCTGAGTCGTCCGTCCCGGTGGGCCTGCCGGAGCTGACCCGGTTCGCGGCCGAGTTGGCCTTTCCCCTCGATGACTTTCAGCGCCGGGCTTGTGCCGCCCTGGAAGGCGGTCACGGGGTGCTGGTCTGCGCGCCCACCGGCGCCGGCAAGACGGTTGTCGGGGAGTTCGCCGTACACCTGGCGCTCGCCGGCGGGGGCAAGTGCTTCTACACCACGCCGCTGAAGGCGCTGAGCAATCAGAAGCACACGGACCTGACGGCGCGCTACGGCAAGGACAAGATCGGGCTGCTCACCGGCGACCTCTCGGTCAACGCCGACGCCCCGGTGGTGGTGATGACCACCGAAGTGCTGCGGAACATGCTCTACGCGGATTCGGCTGCGCTGCAAGGTCTTTCGCACGTGGTAATGGACGAGGTGCATTTCCTGGCCGACCGGATGCGCGGTCCGGTCTGGGAGGAAGTGATCCTGCATCTGCCCGACGAGGTGCGGCTGGTCAGCCTGTCCGCGACGGTGAGCAATGCCGAGGAATTCGGCGGATGGATCCAGACGGTGCGCGGCGACACCACCGTCGTGGTCGACGAGCACCGGCCGGTGCCGTTGTGGCAACACGTTCTGGTCGGCAAGCGAATGTTCGACCTGTTCGACTATCGCGCCGAGGGTTCGAGCAAGGACAAACCGCACGTCAACCCCGAACTGCTGCGCCACATCGCACACCGCCGCGAAGCCGACCGCATGTCGGACTGGCAGCCGCGCCGGCGCAATGCCGGACGGCCCGCCCGGCCGCGCTTCTACCGCCCACCCGCCAGGCCCGACGTCATCGCATCGCTGGACTCGGCCGGGCTGCTGCCGGCCATCACCTTCGTGTTCTCCCGAGCCGGCTGCGATGCCGCCGTGCAGCAGTGCCTGCGCTCGCCGCTGAAGCTGACCACCGAGGAGGAACGTGCGCAGATCGCCGAGGTCATCGAGCACCGCTGCGGCGACCTGGCGGACGACGACCTGGCCGTGCTGGGTTACTACGAGTGGCGCGAAGGGCTGCTGCGGGGCCTGGCCGCCCATCACGCCGGCATGCTGCCGGCCTTTCGGCACACCGTCGAGGAACTGTTCACCGCCGGCCTGATCCGGGCCGTCTTCGCCACCGAAACGCTGGCCCTGGGCATCAACATGCCGGCCCGCACCGTGGTGCTGGAAAAGCTGGTGAAGTTCAACGGCGAGCAGCACGTGCCGCTGACGCCGGGGGAGTACACCCAGCTGACGGGGCGAGCAGGCCGGCGCGGCATCGACATCGAGGGCCATGCGGTGGTGCTGTGGCACCCGGATGTGGAGCCTTCGGAGGTGGCAGGCCTGGCATCCACCCGCACCTTCCCGCTGCGCAGCTCGTTCGCGCCGTCGTACAACATGACGATCAACCTGGTGCATCAGCTGGGGCCGGAGCAGGCGCACCGCTTGCTGGAGCAGTCGTTCGCGCAGTACCAGGCGGACCGATCGGTCGTGGGCCTGGTGCGTGGCATCGAGCGGGGCGAGACGATGCTCGCCGAGATCGCCGCCGAGCTGGGCGGGCCCGAGGCGCCGATCCTCGAATACGCACGGATGCGTGCGCGGATCAGCGAACTCGAGCGGTCCCAGGCACGAGCGTCGAGGCTGCACCGCCGGCAGGCCGCCAGCGATGCCCTCGCCGCCCTGAAACGCGGCGACATCATCAACATCAACCACGGCCGGCGCGGTGGGCTGGCCGTGGTCCTGGAATCCGCCCGCGACCGCGACGACCCACGACCCCTGGTGCTGACCGAACATCGGTGGGCAGGCCGGATCTCGTCCGCGGACTATTCGGGCGCGACCCCGCCAGTCGGGTCGATGACGCTGCCCAAGCGGGTCGAACACCGCCAGCCACGGGTACGACGCGATCTTGCCTCCGCTCTACGCTCAGCCGCCGAAGGCCTGACGGTCCCTTCGGGCCGCGGTGACAAGGCGGACACGCACTACGACCCGGACTTGGCGTCACTGCGTGAGCAGTTGCGCCGGCACCCGGCCCACAAGTCGCCCGGTCTTGAGGAGCAGGTACGGCAGGCCGAGCGCTATCTGCGCATCGAACGCGACAACGCGCAGCTGCAGCGGAAGGTGGCTGCGGCCACCAATTCCCTGGCCCGCACCTTCGACCGGATCGTCGGCCTGCTCACCGAGCGCGAGTTCATCCAGGGGCCGCCGACGGACCCGCACGTCACCGACGACGGCCGATTGCTGGCGCGGATCTACAGCGAGAGTGACCTTTTGGTGGCCGAGTGCCTGCGCACCGGCGCTTGGGCCGGGCTGAAGCCGCCGGAGTTGGCGGCCGTGGTCTCGACCGTGCTCTACGAGGCCCGCGGCGGTGACGGCCCCGGCGCCCCGTTCGGCACCGACGTGCCGACACCGCGGCTGCGCCAGGCGCTCGGGCAGACCGCGCGGCTGTCCTCGGCGTTGCGTGCCGACGAGCAGACGCACCGCATCGGGCAGACCCGCGAACCCGACGACGGGTTCGTCCACGTGATCTATCGCTGGGCGCGTACCGGTGATCTGGCCGCAACCCTGGCGGCGGCCGATGCCTACGGTTCCGGATCTCCATTGTCAGCAGGCGATTTCGTGCGCTGGTGTCGCCAGGTGCTCGACCTGCTGGACCAGGTCCGCAATGCGGCACCCGACCCCGACGTGCGGTCCACAGCCAAGCGCGCTATCAATGACATTCGGCGCGGCGTCGTCGCAGTTGACGCCGGGTAGGCTAGGCCGGAGCTACGGTTACATCCGGAATGCGTACAGAGGCCACCGGGGGCGACGGTGGCGAGGACACATCAGACTGAGGAGTAACGATGAGTGGACCGCAGGGGCCAAACCAGTCATGGCAGC
Source organism: Mycobacterium sp. (assembly GCA_003987775.1). Classification (GTDB taxonomy): domain Bacteria; phylum Actinomycetota; class Actinomycetes; order Mycobacteriales; family Mycobacteriaceae; genus Mycobacterium. The sequence continues at coordinate 134,303 of RXJD01000066.1, read as the reverse complement.
CGCCCGGGGGTTCCTCGGACCCGACCGTGGCGGGATCGCCATGGCAACAGCAAGGCGGCAATCAGGACGCGACATGGCACGCCCAGTCGTACCCCGCCGCGGAGTATCCCGGCTACCAGCAGCCGGCTGACCCCGCCTATCCCCAGCAGTCGCCCGGGTACGGTTCGGACTTCGGATCCCAAGCCACTCAGTACGGTGCCACCCCGCAGTACGGCCAGCCGCCCCAGTACGGACAGCCACAGCAGTACGGTCAGCCCCAGTATGGCCAGCCGCCCCAGTACGGGCAGCCGGCCCAGCCGGGTCAGTACCCGCAGCAGCCGTACAGCCAGACCCCGCAGGGTCCGAAGCGTTCCAAGGCATTTCTCGGCGCTGTCATCGGTGGCATCGCGCTGCTGTTCGTGATCGTCATCCTGGTGCTCGGTTTCGTGGTTCCCGGGTTCTTCGTCACCACCAAGCTGAACGTGAACAAGGCGAACACCGACGTGCAGTCGATCCTCACCGACGAGACCAACGGTTACGGCGCCAAGAACGTCAAGGACGTCAAGTGCAACGGCGGCTCCGACCCGGTTGTCAAGAAGGGCAGCACCTTCGACTGCACCGTGAGCATCGACGGCGCGAACAAGCACGTGACGGTCACATTCCAGGATGACAAGGGCACCTACGAGGTCGGTCGGCCCCAGTAAGTCACAGGGCGTCGAGCGCTTTCTGCAGCCGAGAGATCGAGGATCCGACGCCGTAGCGGGTGGCCAGTTCGGCGGTGCGTTCGGGATGGGCCGCGTGCAGCGGCAATTCGTCGGTGGGCGTGGACAGCGTGACGGGTGCGTCGGTCGCCACCCGCACCACCGTGCCGGCCGCCTCGATGTAGTCCGTCGAGGACTTGATTTTCGCCCGTAATCCCTTGGCCATCTTCGACTTTGGATCCTCGGCGGCAGCGACGATCTGCTTCAGTGAGCCGTGCTGGGCGAGTAGTGTCGCCGCCGTCTTCTCGCCGACCCCCGGCACGCCTGGCAGCCCGTCGGACGGATCGCCGCGCAGCAGAGCGAGTTCGGCGTATGCCGGGCCGGCCCGATCGATAGGAACCCCGTACTGCTCGGCTACCTGGGCGGGTCCGAACAGCGTCGCCTTCGACAGACCCCGGCCCAGGTAGAGCACGCGGACGGGGACGGGTTCGTCGGCGACCACCTGCAGCAGGTCGCGATCGCCGCTGACGACCACCACCGGGTCGTTGCGTTCCTGTGCGGCCAGGGTTCCCAAGACGTCGTCGGCCTCGAAACCGGGCGCACCGGCCGTCGGGATGCCGAAGGCGTCCAGCAACTCCATGATCATGTCGACCTGGGGGGTGAGCTCGTCGGGTACTTCCTCGATGTCGGGTTCACCGGCAGGTCCCTCGGCGGCCACGCGGTGCGCCTTGTAGGACGGGACCAGGTCGACCCGGAACTGCGGGCGCCAGTCCAAATCCAGGCAAACCGCCAGCCTGCTGGGCTTGTGCTGGGTGATGACCACCGCCATCGAATCGATGAATCCGCGAACGGCGTTCACCGGCCTGCCGTCGGGGGCCTTGATCGAGGACGGCACCCCGAAGTACGAGCGAAACCACATGCTGGCGCCGTCCAACAGCAACAGGGGTGCGGGCATGCTGATCATCCTGCCAGGCCGTCCGGTTAGCCTGGCTGCCATGGACACTGACCGATTCGAGGCCGCGGTGTATGCCCGACGGCTGCGGGCCGCCGCGGGATTGGCCGAGCGGGCCGGCTTGGCTGGTCTGGTCATCACGCCCGGATATGACCTGCGATATCTGCTCGGGTCGCGAGCGGAGACGTTCGAGCGGTTGACCGCTTTGGTGGTGCCTGCCGTTGGTTCGCCGACAATGGTGCTGCCCCGGCTGGAACTGGCTTCGTTGAAGCAGTCTGCGGCTTCGGAATTGAGCGTCAGCGTGCGGGACTGGGTGGATGGGGAAAACCCGTACGCGATGGTGGCCGCCGCGTTGGGAAGCGGTGCTTTCGCCGTCAGCGATTCGATGCCGGCTCTGCACCTGTTGCCGTTGGCTACTGAGCTGGGTGTGACGCCGGTGCTCGCCACTGACGTGTTGCGCGAGTTGCGGATGGTCAAGGAGCCGTTGGAGATCGAGGCGTTGCGCGCGGCCGGCGAGGCCATCGACCGGGTGCATGCACAAGTGCCGTCGTTCCTGGTGCCGGGGCGGACCGAGGCCGAGGTGGCCGCAGATATCTCGAGAGCGATTGTGGCCGAGGGGCATTCCGAGGTGGCATTCGTGATTGTGGGGTCGGGTCCGCACGGGGCTGACCCGCACCACGGGTATTCGGACCGGGAGCTCGCGGAGGGCGACATCGTCGTCGTCGACATCGGCGGTTTGTACCGTCCCGGGTACCACTCGGACTCGACCCGTACCTACAGTATTGGCGAGCCGAGTCCTGAAGTTGCCCAACACTATTCGGTGTTACAGCGAGCTCAGCGCGCTGCGTGCGATGCGGTCCGGCCGGGCGTGACGGCGTCGCAGGTGGACGCCGCGGCCCGTGATGTGCTGGCCGAGGCCGGCCTTGCGGAATATTTCGTGCATCGCACCGGGCACGGCATCGGGTTGTGCGTGCATGAGGAGCCCTACATCGTTGCGGGCAATGATCTGCCGCTGGTGGAAGGCATGGCGTTCTCGGTCGAACCGGGTATCTACTTCCCGGGGCGCTGGGGTGCCCGCATCGAAGACATCGTGGTAGTCACGTCGGACGGTGCTTTGTCGGTCAATAACCGGCCGCATGAGCTTGTCGTCGTGTCGTAAGCCCTGGTTGGGCAACGGGATTCAGGGCTTGCGGCTTGCGGATGCGCCGTCAGTGCGCCTTCGCTGCCAGAAACCAGGCGAGATGGTAGTTGGCGGTTGCCTTATCCCCGGCAACTAAACCATCGATTGCGGCAAGCAGCTGCCAGTTGCCCACCTCGTGGCCGTTGACTCCGTCGGGGTAGCTGTCCAGTACCCGCTTGCTGGTCGTCGCGAGATGCTCGCGCAGCAGGTTGATCTCGGAATCCAATACGCCGGTGCCGGCGGAGGCCGCCTTCGCCAGGGTATGGGCAAGCCGGGGTAGGCCGTCACGCCATTGGGTCGCCTGGCTGAGCTCCCATCCGAGATCGTTGACGTCCGGGGCGGTGCGGGGTCGCGACGAAGTCGGGGTCTCGTTATCGGCATGGGGCAGATGATGGATCGGGGTGTAGCTGGCGGTGACGGTAGCGCCGCCCAGTAGTGCTTCCAGGTTGCCGCGGCGCCGGGCCGGCGCCAGCAGGGTCACCGCGGACGGCAGTTCGATGCCCGGCGGGATCCAGCCGCTAGCCAGATCAGTGACGAGGAACGTGGTGTTATCGGCGTGGTCGCCGGCAGCCCAGGCCAGCCGGGGTTGCTGACGCGCGACCGTGTTGACCAGGCGCTGCAACCGTTTTCGCGCTGTGTCTTCGGCCGAGATGGTACCCATTGCGGCCCCGGCGGCAGTCGCGGCGACGGCCTGGGTTCCCAGTGCTGATGGAGGTGGCGGTGTGGGGGATGGGCTGGTCTGGCGCACGACGGCCGGCTGGTTCGCGGGCGATTGGGCCGCAGAAGGCGTCACCGGCGCGGAGGTCGGGGTGGCCGACGGCGGTAACGGGGTGCCCGGTGCTGCTGGCGGGCTGGTCGCAGTCGAGACCGGAGGCCGTATGTCGGAGCCGTAGGTCGGCAGGGGGCCCACGCCTTGCGGCGTTACGGGTGGCGAAACTGGCTGGGGCGCAGCGACTATCGGTGTGGGAGTAGCTGGTGCCGCGTCCATCGCCGGTGCGTGGTGGACCGGCGGTGGGGAGTCGACGACCGGGACATGCACCTGCGGGCTGGGAGCCGTGGATGGGATCGTCTGCGCGGCATGGGAAATCTGCGGTTCTGTCGACGTCACGGGGATCGAGGGCGCTACGTGCGCGGCTGCGGACAGCGGGGCTCCCGATTCCATGCCCTTGTTGAAGCTTTGAGCGAGTTCGGTGGGGGAGAGGGTTGGGGTGGGGGGAAGCGCTGCGAGTGTTTCGCTGGACGTACCTAGCGGCGCTGGCACCTTGACAGAGGATGCCGCTGGCACGGGCACCGCGGTGTGATTGGGAACCGTCAACGGCATGCCAGTCTCGGCGCCAAGGCTGATTGGTAGCGGTGATTTGGTGAGCGATTGACCTGACACCGAAGCGATCTTTGGCCCGGTCGAGGCATTACGTGGAACTCCGGGACCTACGTCAGCGCCGCGCGAAAGTGTTGCTGCTTGCACATGGCTTGGTCCAGCGCCGAGATTGGTGGGCAGCGCCCCCGTGCCTCGGCCCTCTATCTCCGGTGCCGGGGCGGCGACCAGAGGCTTGGTCGACTGGTTGTGGGGAATACCTGCAACACCCGGCCCGTTGAGTTCTGTGCGGACCTCAGACTCTAATTCCTGCGAGGTCTTTCCCTGCCGGAACAATTCTCCAGCATCGACTCCGTGGCCAAGGGCGAATTCCCGAGCCGATTGGCCTCTTCCTTCCATATCTAAGATGTGTTGCATCGCATCAATCACATTACTGCCGTATTTGGCTGATGCGGCATTTGCCAATCCTCGATAATTCTCTATCAATGTCGCAATCTGTGCCACCTTCAGCGGCTCCGGATCTTTCGAATTTACCAACGCTTCTATTGCAGCATTTCCCTCGGCGGCGAGTGCCGTCAAATCATGCTGCAGACTGATGACGCTCGCACATGCGGCGGCATAGGCACGTTCCTTTACCGCATTCTTGGCTGCTACACCAAGAGCGTGGGTCTCCCCGCTTCGAAAGGTTTCGCGGAGATCGGCGATTGTCATTCCGTGCTGCTCTGTGAGGGAAGAAGATTGTGCGCGGCGCAGCAATTCGGCAAAGTCGTGAAATCCAATGTGTATCCGATTGCGGTTGCTCTCGCATTGTTGAAGTACTGCGAGGTCGTGGGCCGTCGGCCACTGTTCACCCACGAGAAGTTGTGACCATCTTCCCGGGGGGAATTCGGTCACTGGCAGAGCCTGTCAATGTCCAGGGAGGGCTGTTCTGCGGCGCGTCGTAACGGCTCAATATCTGCTTCGTCTACTTCAGCAAGGTAGTTGATCGCAATTTCTCGATATAGACCCGCAAGCTTATGAACCGCATTCGCCAGATCAACTGCAGTTGCCGGCGCTTCATCAAGCTTGGAGCTTAGGTACTGGCTGCCAACTGCAAGCGCCTGCCGCGAACTCGTCGCGACCGCAAGGGTCGCGGTGGGGTCCGTTCCGCCATCTCGGCTACCCGTTGCGGCCAGAGCCTTTCGGACTACCCGATAAGCAGCGCAAACCTTCGCCTTCGCATCCGCCACCTGCTGGTTCGAATACGTCGGCGCCGCAGGCGGCTCGTTCTTCGGCAGCGGCCGGAACCAGGCACCGATGGCGATACCGACCGCGACCAGGGCAATTCCGATCGACACAAACGCGAGCCACTGAGACGGTCGACTCGCCGCAGGCGCCCACGGCGGCGGAAGTTGCGAGGGAGGCATATTCGACACGCGTGGATCGTATCGTTCCTGCGGAAATTTGCCAGTCAGACTTTGCTGAAAAGTATCAGCTAGCGGGACTGTCAGCCATTACTAGCGAAAAGGCAAGCGAGATGAATTTGCTCGAGCTCAGTCCTCAGCGTTCCTCGTCGTCCCGCTTGACTTCCGGTAGAGCAATCCGCCGCGTCGCCACCGGCTTGCCGTCCACATGCTTGGTCACCGCCGGCATGGGCGGCGCAGTGATGCGGCCCTGCACCGGCGCGCCATTCTTGACCGTCGGCCCCACGATGCGCTTGGTTTCAGGCTTGTTTTCGCCGCTCGCGCCGGCGGCCCCATGCATCCCACCGGGCGGCATCATCGGCATCGCACCCATCGCCCCGCGCTGCGCCGGCGCCGACTCTGGAGTGGCAGTCGGCGCCGGTGCCACGGCCTGCGACGACGCGGGCACAGTACCGGCGGACGGGGTCGGCGGCGGTCCCAGCATCGCGGTCGGCGTGGTGCCCTCAACACCCCCGCCGCCGCTTCCGCCGCCACCGCCAGCAGCGCTCAGTTCGCCGGCTTCACTGCCCAGACCCCTTTCGGCGCCTGCCAGCTCTTCAGGTTCGGCTTCGGCCGCGCCCGCACCTTGCTGCATCATCCCCATCCCGGCCTGCATGGCCTGCTGTCCGGCCTGGGCCAGCTGTTGCGGAATCTGACTCAGCGGCTGCAACAGACCGCCGAGAGCTCCCGCGATACCGCCCGCGATCCCCGACGCCATTTGCGGCATCTGCTGCAGCATTTGTCCCATCTCGCCGGAACCGCCGACACCCGCCAGCTGCGCTGCGGCCTGCTGCTCGTTGGCGGGAAACTTTGCCAGTGCATCAGAGGTCTTGGCCTCACGCTCGTCGTGTCCGGCCAGCGCTTCACCGTAGTCGGCCGAATCACCGGCATTGGCCGCCGCGCCGAGCGCGCGCAGCAGCTGGCTGATGCTGGAAGCTCCCGTCGCCAACTGGTCGGGGGTGATCATCGGCGGCGGCGGTATCCCGAGCAGCTGCGACAGCTGATCGAGAATGATTCTCAGTTGGTCGTCCCCACCGCTCATGGTGTCCTTTCTGATTCTCGATGTCGCTGGGTCACGCGCAGGCAGGGATGTGCGCCTTCGGTATCGGGCGATGCTAGCGCCGATCGCCCGCCGGCGGTATTCGGCTTTGCTGGGAGGCGGCTACTTCTTCTGCGGGTCGTGATCCTGGATGACGGCGTCGTAGCGATTGACCATGTATAAATCCGGGACGAAGGGCTGGTCAAGACCATTGGCCTGGCTCTGTCGCAGGAGACCGGCCAGCAACTGATTGAGCGTTTCGTCGTAGTGGCCAAGGTCTACCTCGATGTGCTGGCGCGCCAGCTCGTCAGGGCTTCCGATCCGGCCTTTAATGAGGTACTGCGGCGGCACGCCCTCGACAGAACGGCCGGAAGCGATGACGGCATTGAGGATTTCGCGATCGGCCTGCCCGATGGACATATGGGGTAGCTGATGGTCGGTCACCGCACTACTCGTCGGGGGCAGTCCGACGTAGTCGTTTTCCAGTGCCGTGCTTAGTAGTCCGACCGCGACGCCGGCGGCCGGACCGACTACCGGAACACGGTCAACCCCAGCTCCGAGCGCCTTGGCGCCCAGTTCGTAAGCGAGCTTCCTCTGGTTGTACTCGGCGGTCGCGGCCGCGTCGGCGCTCAGGTGACGGTTCTCCGTATCCGCCTGTAGAGCGCTGTGAATCCCGGAATCGACCAACCCACGCAACGTCATCGCATCGTGTAGGTGGGCGTTGTAGGTGCCCGTACCGGGTTCGCCGTTCACCACCTGTCGCGCGTAGGCGCCTTCGGCGATCACGGCCTCGCGGTCGGCTGCGCCGTTGAAGTACTCGGACGCCTTTTCGTCGGTGCTGAGCACCGCGAAGATTCCCTTGGCGATGGGCATCACGCCGCTTTCACGGTTGCCGTCCTGCATCACGCCGAACTCGGCCAATCCGCCTGTGCCCGAGATGTTTTGGACGTAGGGAGCCAGCCCGTGGGCCATGCCCCGGACCAAGTCCGGATTCACTTCGCCGACAGTGTGATTGCCCGGCAGGTGCAACAATCCCGGTTCACTTGCCCCGATGTACGCGGCGTACGCTCTAGCGGTCTCGCCGGCGATCCCGGCCTCGGTGCCATGAGCGGCGTGTTCGGTCCAATCGAAAAGCGATGCTGCGGCTTTGCCGTGGTCGCTCCAGAAATGGCGAGTGACGTTGTCCATGAATGCGACGTGCGCGGGACCGGTCAACACGTCATGCACGACCTGGTGGTCTGGCGATACGGCGGCGAGGATGTCTGCGACGATCGGATCAAACACCATTGCGCCCTGACGCATTTGGGGAGGCGGCGAAGACATGCCAAAGGTTGCATCCATCATCGCCGATGCCCTGGCGAGCATCCGTCGGTCTAGTTCGGTGTTGGTCTGGAACGAGGATCTTCCGTGTTTGACGACGTCCGCCACAGTCTTCGAGGGGTCGCCGCCGGCAAGCATTTGTCCCACCACGAGGTCGTAGTACTGCGACCACGGCGCTTCCAGCGCCTGCCGGACACAATCGGGCAGTTGCGTGAAGCCGCCCCTGACGATGTCTGTCCCCTGCAGCGCATCGGGTTTGAGGTCGGTCCGGGGGAACGTGAGGGCGGGGTTGCTCATCAGCTGCCATGAATTGGCGATCATCTCTTGCTGGTCGCCCAGTCGCTGCACGGCGGTCTGCACAGCTTCGATGGACATCCCGTGTTGCTGCGCTTGAAGCTGACTCACGACGGATGCCTGCTCCGGAGACAGCGGCACCTTTCCGGCCAACTGGTCAGCGGTGATCGAGTCCAAGATCGCATTCACCCGCGACGCGGCCGCCTGATCACCGGCGAGTGCCGCGTGGACGTCCCGTTCTGCTTGCGCGGGTGATTGAACCGGCTTGGCCTCCCCGCCGTCCAATGCTGAGACGGCCCCGTCGTAACCGCCTCGTTCGCGCATCCGAGTCTTCAATCGTCGCAACAGGTCTGCGTACATCTCCCGGATGTGCTCAACGTTTCGCAGCGCCCCCGCGGTGTCGTCAATCGCGCGCTGCTCGAGGTCGACGATGATGCCGTCGAGGGCCATTTCGTGCGACAAGGGCAGGTGGCCGGAGTTCACCAACGCATGGGCTTCGCTCAGCTCGCGGTCGAGGGCCTCCAGTCGGCCTTCCAGCGCCCGGATCCGGCCCGCGGATGCGCGCTGCGCTTCAGCCAGGATCGCCGCAATCCGTTCCAGATCAATCGCGATCTCCGGCAGCTGCTCGGCCTGCACGCCGAGTGAACCCGTTGCGCGCTGAACCTCGGCCGCATCGTTGATCGGGTGGTCGCCGTTCTCGCGGTTCCACGCCGCCTCGAACCGGTCACGGGCCTGACGGAACGCCGACTCAGCCTCGTTCGTCAGGCGGCCGGCGTCGTGAAAAGCAGTTGCCAGGAACGATATCTGCGCCGGACGACCGCGCTGCAGGCTGGTGTTCACAGCCCAGGGGTCGCCCCCCGCCGCGGCGATCAGGTGCTCGACGCTTATGTAGCGGAGTCGCACCACACCGCCTGCACGCTCGCCGCGTTGCTCGCGTCCATCTCAGTGAACCCCGCTGCGGCACGGCATGCGCGACCACCAACGGCGACAAGGACAGTCCGATGCTGGCGCAAGAGCGCCATGTGGTGGGCCTGCATCGAGCCCACGGCTTCGTGAAAAGTCTCGGCAGCGGTGAAATCACCGAAGATCCCGGGCTCTAGCGCGGCACGCGAAAGATGTTGAGCTGCTTCCTGTGCATGGTCACCTGCGCGGCCGGAAGCAGCACCGCCCGAACGCAGCACGGCAACGTCGACGAACACCCTTGCTCCTTTCCGGTCGTCGGATCGTGGCGAGGCTAACCCGGTGCCAAACTGCCCGCAATTCACTGCTGGGGTCAGCCGCGCCGTCCAGTCGCAGGAGGGTGAATTTCAGGCCACAGCGCCAGAGGCTTAAGTTACATATGAGATCTATGAGCCTGAAGAGACCAATGTTAACGAAGTGATTTCAACACACCCACAGTTCGACAACATTTCTCCTCCCTATAGCCAAGCCGTGACAATCTTTCGCGCATGTCAAGCGCCCCATGCGCCCGGTGGCTGCAATCCGCCGTCGTGGTCTGTGCGTTCATGCTGGCCCTCGCCTCGGCCCCGCCGGTGACCGCCGACGTCAATGAGGTGCCGACTCCGCCATCCCCGACGGCGCCCTGTAATGCCATCAGCCCCTTCGCTTTTCCCTGCGTGGGTACAGGAAAGTTCGCCGACGCGGTGGCTGCCGAATGCCGGCGCATCGGGGTAACCGACAACCTCTGCCTCGTTCCGCTCGCCTCCAAGGTGACCCAAGCGGCCACCGTCGCCTACCTGCAATCCTGGGTGCATCGCACCGCGCAGTTCCAGTACGCGCTCGGCAACCCGGTCCCGTTCAAGGACGCGCAGTGGATTGGCACCCACAACTCCTTCAACAGTCTGGTAAGCCAATTCACCCCGTCCCACGCCGACTCCAATCAGCAGCTGTCGATGCCACAGCAATTCGACATCGACGCCCGCAGCATCGAACTGGACCTGCACTACATCCCGCAGATTGACCAGCTGGGCAATCGCGCCGTCACGGTGTGCCACGGCCGGGGGCCCGACCAGGCGAATCTGGGTTGCACGACCGAACCGGTACTCACCAAAGTGCTTCCGGCGATTACTGATTGGCTGAACACGAATCCGAACGAGGTCGTCCTCATCCTGATCGAGGACCAGTTGAAAGACGCCAAGGCTTATGCCTCGGCACTGGACTCCTTGGAGCGACAGTTGCGCCGCCCCAACGGCACCAGCCTCATCTACCATCCCGCGCCGGCCGACATCACGGCGAATGGTTGTGCCGACTTCCCGCGGACCATCTCGCGTGATGACGTGCGCACTGCGGGCGCACAGGTCGTACTCGTCGGAGACTGTGTGCCGAGTTGGGGAACCACGGTGTTCAACTGGGACGGCCAGGAAGTGCAGAGCGGCTCGACGTTCGACTATCAGCCCTACCCGAAATGCGACGCCACGTATGGCCCCGCCATTTACGCCTCGAAAATCGTTCGCTACTACGAAGACTCGACCTTCATCTCGGCCCTGATCAACCCGAGCCGGCCGCCCACCAACCCCGCGGCCCTCACCCCTCCGAAAGCGCAGTCGATGACGAACTGCGGGGTCAACCTGTTCGGCTTCGACCAACTGCTACCCGAAGACGGGCGTATTCAGGGCACTCTGTGGAGCTGGGCACCCGACGAACCCCGCGTAAGCGTCGGCACCTGCACCCTGCAGAGCACCGACAGTCGTTGGGTGGCGGCGCCGTGTGCGGCCGCGCATCCCGCGGCCTGCCAGAACGCCTCCGGCACCTGGTTCGTGACGGCTCCGGTCACTTTCGCCAACGCTCCGGCGGCCTGTGCGGCGGCAGGCTTCACTTTCCAACTGCCCCGGACCGGGGTGCAGAATTCCCGTCTGCATGCCGTTGCCGGGCCGGCCGGGGGCGCCTGGGTGAACTACACCATCACCTGAGTCGGGATTAGTCGCCGCGGTCGAGCAGATCCGACGAACCCAGAACCCGTTCTATCTGAACCTCGATCACCACGCGTCGAGGATTCGCCCGCGGTGTCCGATAGCGCTGGGCATACCGCAGCTCCGCGTCACGGACGGCCTCAAGCTCCTTGTTCACCACCGCCCGGCCCTCCAACGAGAGCCAGCGGGCCCCGTCCACCTGGCTCAGCACCGCCACCCCGGCCCGCTCGGCGTTGAGTGCCTTCTGGGAACCGCCGGTGGTGATTACCCGGGCGATGTGAGTCTTGGGGTCGAAGGTGAAGCCCACCGCGACGACGTGCGGTGAATTGTCGGTGCGCAGCGTGGTCAGCATGGCCAGATGGCGTTCGGAGAGGAACGCCATCGCATCGTCGGTGAGACGGGTCGTTGTCTTGGCCATCGCCCTTCACGCTAGCGCAGGCAATAATCACAGCCGTGGACGACACCCGCGAAGGTCCGCTGGTAATTTTCGGCGGCCGCAGCGAGATCGGTATTGAACTCGCGCGGCGCCTGGCACCGGCGAGCACTGTGGTGCTGGCGGCGCGCAACGCTGACCAACTCGAGCACCAGAAAGCCGCCCTGCTCGCCGCCGGCGCCGAAGCCGTGCACACCCAGGAATTCAACGCCGACGACGTGTCCTCCCACGGTCCTCTGGTCGACGCCATCATCGCCGAACACGGTCCCATCCGCACCGCGGTCCTGGCCTTCGGCATCCTCGGCGACCAGACGCGCGCCGAACGCGATGCCGCCCATGCCGTCGCCATCGTCCACACCGACTACGTCGCTCAGGTCAGTCTGCTCACCCATCTGGCCTCAGCCATGCGCGCCGCTCGCCGAGGATCGCTGGTGGTGTTCTCCTCGGTGGCCGGGGTCCGGGTGCGCCGCGCCAACTACGTCTACGGATCGGCCAAGGCCGGCTTGGACGGCTTCGCCAACGGACTGGCCGACGCGCTGCACGGCAGTGGCGTTCATTTGCTGATCGCGCGCCCGGGATTCGTGATCGGCCGGATGACCGACGGCATGGCGCCCGCGCCGCTGTCCAGTACCCCCGACCAAGTCGCCGCCGCCACCGCGCGAGCACTGGCGAAAGGCCGACGCAGTGTCTGGATACCGTGGGCGCTGCGGCCGATGTTTTTCACGCTGCGGCTACTTCCGCAGCCGATATGGCGCAGGATGCCGCGATGATCGTCGTAGTCGGCATCGGTGCGGACGGAATCCCGGGTCTGTCCGCCGCCTCCAGATCCGAATTGCACCGCGCCACCGTTATTTACGGATCCCGGCGACAGCTCGACCTCCTCGATGACACCATCGCGGCGCCGCGACGGGAGTGGCCGTCGCCGATGCTGCCCGCGCTGGAGGCGCTTGCGGTGGACGGGCCGGACATCCACATCGTCGCCAGCGGCGACCCGCTGCTGCACGGGATCGGCGGCACGTTGATCCGCCTGTTCGGCGCGGCCAAGGTACGGGTTCTGCCGCACGTGTCGTCGGTTACCTTGGCGTGTGCCCGGATGGGCTGGAACGTCCACGAGACCGAGGTGATCAGCCTGGTCACCGCTGACCCGCACACCGCGATCCGCCGCGGTGGCCAGGCGATTGTGTTGTCGCGCAACCGAAACACCCCCAAGACGCTGGCCGCGGCGCTGGACGCCTACGGGCACGGTGAGTCGGAATTTACCGTCCTCGAACTGCTCGGCGGACCGGGGGAGCGCCGACGCGACGGTGCCGCCCGGGACTGGGCACACAGCACGGCCGAGGACGTCGACGACCTCAATGTGATCGCCATCCGCTACCTGCCCGACCATCGGGTGGCCTCGCTGCCCGACGACGCTTTCATGCACGACGGACAGATCACCAAGTACGGGATCCGGGCGGTGACGCTCGCAGTCCTGAATCCGCGCCCCGGTGAAAGACTCTGGGATGTGGGGGCGGGATCGGGCAGCATCGCCATCGAATGGTGCCGCAGCGCGCCCGGTTGCACCGCGGTGGCGTTCGAACTCGACGAACGGCGCCGCCTCAACATCGGTTTCAATGCCGCCGCCAGCGGTGTCAGCGTCGAGGTGCGCGGCGCCGCACCCGACCAGTTCGCCGGCGGGCCGCGCCCGTCGGTGATCTTCATCGGCGGCGGCCTGACCCACCCGGGACTGCTCGACGCCTGCTTGGAACACTTACCCGCGGGTGGGCGCCTGGTGGCGAATGCGGTCACCGTAGAGTCCGAAGCCATTCTCGCACAGGAATTTTCCCGACATGGCGGTGAACTGCGGCGGTTCCAGCACTATCAGGGTGAAGCGCTCGGCGGCTTCACCGGCTGGCGCCCACAACACCCCGTCACTCAGTGGTCGGTGACCAAGCAGTGACGGTTTACTTCATCGGGGCCGGCCCAGGGGCCGCCGATCTGATCACCGTTCGCGGCCAACGACTTCTGCAGCGCTGCCCGGTGTGCCTCTACGCGGGCTCCATCATGCCCGACGACCTTCTCGCGCACTGCCCGCCGGACGCCAGGATCGTCGACACCGGCCCCTTGACCCTGGACCAGATCATCGCCGAGCTTGCCGAAGCCGACGCCGCCGGACATGACGTGGCGCGGCTGCACTCCGGTGACCCCTCGCTTTACAGCGCACTCGCCGAACAGTGCCGACGACTCGACGCGGGAGGCATCGACTACGAGATCGTGCCGGGCGTGCCTGCTTTCGCCGCCGCGGCCGCCGCGCTCAAGCGGGAACTCACCGTGCCGGGCATCGCGCAGACCGTCACGCTGACTAGGGTGTCGACCCTGTCGACCGCTATGCCGCCCGGCGAAGACCTCACCACTCTCGCCCGATCCGGTGCCACCCTCGTCCTGCACCTGGCCGCGGCGCAGATCGACAACATCGTTCCCCAGCTGCTCGCCGGCGGATACCGGTCCGAAACGCCAACAGCGGTAGTCGCATTCGCGAGTTGGCCGAAAGAGATTGTGTTGCGCGGCACGCTGGCCGACATCGCCGAGCGGATGCACGAGGCTGACGTCACCAAGACGGCGGTCATTGTGGTGGGCGACGTCCTGGGCGCCGAAGGGTTCACCGACAGTTATCTGTATTCCGTCGCGCGGCGCAGCAGAGGCGCGCACTGATGCGGGTGCTGCTGCTCGGCGGTACGGCTGAGGGTCGGGCATTGGCGAAAGAGCTGCACCCACAGGTTGATATCGTCAGCTCCCTGGCCGGCCGGGTGCCCGATCCCGCGCTGCCGGTGGGTCCGGTACGCATCGGCGGGTTCGGTGGTGTCGAAGGTTTGCGCCGGTGGTTGCGGGACGAACGCATCGACGCCGTCGTCGATGCCACGCATCCGTTCGCGGCCACCATGACCGCGCATGCCGCGCAAGCCTGTGCCGAGCTGCGGATGCCGCATCTGGTGCTAGCTCGCCCGGCGTGGGATCCCGATCTGGCCACGGTTGTCGCGACAGACGATGAGGCGGCGAATGAAGTTGCCCAGCAGCAGTATTCGCGAGTTTTCCTGACAACCGGACGGTCCGGCGTCGCGGCGTTCGCCGCCAGCGATGCGTGGTTCCTGATCCGCGCCGTCACCCCGCCCGCGGACGCGGTGATGCCCCGGCGTCATCACCTGCTGCTGTCGCGCGGCCCCTACCACTACGACGAGGAACTGAAGCTGCTCGCCGAACACCGCATCGACGTGCTGGTCACCAAGAACAGCGGCGGCGAGATGACCCGGGGCAAGGTGGATGCTGCTGCGGCACTTCATATTCCGGTGGTGATGGTGTCACGGCCGCCGCTGCCCGAGGGGGTCGCGACGGTCGGTACAGTCGCCGCAGCCGCCCAGTGGGTCGCGCACCTGCGTTAACCGGTCAGGTCGTCGCGTTCGGCGTCGGCAAGCAGCGCGTCACGGGCCCGTGCGACGCGGGAGCGAATGGTGCCCACCGCGTGTTTCCGGCGGCGGCCGCCATGGCCAGGGAGGTGACGGCCTGGTCGTCACTTGCCGCGGTGATGGGGCACAACCCTCCCGGTGCCCGAACGGGCGATGCGCGCGTCAGACCCGAAGGCGCTCATGCCGGGCCCATGACGCGGATGCGATACTGCGGCCATGCGGGGACGGCGGGACACACGATTAGGCCGCCGCGAATTTCTGGGTGCCGTCGCCGTGTTGCCGCTGGCGGCGTGTGCGCAGGGCGCGGGGCGCACCGGATCGGCAACGACGTCGACGCCGGCGCCGGACCTGTCCGGTCAGTTCGCCGACATCGAGCGGCGATACGGGGGACGACTGGGCGTCTACGTGCCTGAGAGCGGCACGACGGCAGCGATCGCCTACCGCGCCGACGAGCGGTTCGCCTTGTGCTCCACGTTCAAGGCGCCGTTGGTAGCAGCGGTGTTGCATCAGTATCCGCTTGCTCACCTCGACTCGATGGTCAGCTTCACCAAGGCCGACATCAACTCGATCTCACCGGTGACCGAGCAGCACGTCGACACCGGAATGACCGTGGGGCAGCTGTGCGACGCCGCTATCCGATACAGCGACGGCACCGCCGCCAACCTGCTGCTCACCCAGGTCGGCGGGCCCGCGGGTTTCACGGACTACCTCCGCAGCCTGGGAGACGACACCAGCCGGCTGGACCAGGCAGAGCCGGAGCTCAATCGCGACCCGCCGAACGACGCGCGGGACACGACCACGCCGCATGCGATCGCTCTCGTCTTCCAGAAGCTTGTGCTCGGTGACGCGCTGCCGCCCGACAAGCGGACGATGCTCACCGACTGGATGGCCCGTAACACCACCGGCGGCAAGCGGATCCGCGCCGCGTTCGCCGCCGACTGGAAGGTGATCGACAAGACCGGGTCGGGCGACTACGGGCGGGCCAACGATGTCGCCGTCGTCTGGTCACCCAAAGGCGTAGCGCATGTCATCGCCATCTACACCGACATCGCCGGCGGCGGATATGACGCGCAGCCCAATGAGGCATTCGTGGCCGACGCCGCGCGCGTGGTGGCCGGCGCTCTCGGACATTAACCCGGATAACGCCGTGGCGTGAACACCCGATCGCCGGAATCGCTTGCATGCCATTGAGTTTGGGACGAACCGACAATCAGCAGGCAGCGCATGTCGACGTCGGCGGGATTGAGGTCGGCCAGCCGCACCACGCGCACCTCCTCATCCGGGCCGGACACGTTCCGGCCGATCACCACCGGCGTTCCCGGTTCGCGATGGGCCAACAACAGATCCCGCATCGCCCCCACCTGCCAGGTCCGCGACTTTGAAGCCGGGTTGTAGATGGCCAGCACCAGATCGGCGGCCGCCGCGGCCGACAGGCGGGCGGCGATGACGTCCCACGGCTTGAGCCGGTCCGACAGCGAGATCACCGCATAGTCATGGCCCAGCGGTGCGCCCACCCGGCTGGCCACCGCTTGTGCCGCGGTCATCGCCGGGATCACCCGAACCTGCACATCCGGCCACTGCTTGGCCTCCTCGAGGACCGCGGTCGCCATCGCAAAAACGCCCGGGTCGCCCGACGACACCACGGCCACCGCGTGCCCCTGTTCGGCCAGCGAGCAGGCCAGCCGGGCGCGGGCCGGTTCGTCGGTGTTGTCGCTGGCGTGGCGGCGCTGTCCGTCGCGCAGCGGGACCCGGTCCAGATACCCGGCGTAGCCGATCAGATCGGTTGCCCGGGCCAGTTCGCGGCGGCTCTGCGGCGTCATCCACTCGGTGCCGCCCGGTCCCAGGCCCACCACGGCGACGGTGCCCGCGGCCGCCGGCCGGCGTCGCCCGCCCGGCAGCATGGCCAGCGAAAAGTACGGCACGCCGGTCTCGTGGACGTCAGCGGCGGGCATCACGCGTTGCCCGGGTGTGCTGGCCCGTTCCACATAGAACGTGTCGTCGAGCACCCCGGAAGCCGAAAGCGCTTCGCGCACATTGCGATAGGAACGACCAAGTTTGAGTATCACCGCCGCGTCGGCATCGGCGAGCCGGCGGGTAAGTTCGGCCACCGGCAGCGTGCCCGGCAACACCGAGAGCACTTCGTCGCCGGCCACCAGCGGCGTGGCGACCGCGGCCGAGGCGGCGCTCACCGACGTCACGCCCGGCACGATGACGGCGTTGAACCGCTCGGTCAGCCGGGTGTGCAGGTGCATGTAGGAGCTGTAGAACAGCGGATCGCCTTCGGCCAGCAGCGCCACGTTGCGCCCGGCTGTCAGATGCGCGGCGATCCGTTCGGTGGCGGCGACGTAGAAGTCCTCCAACGCGCCCGCATAGCCCCCGGGATGGTCGGTCGTCTCGGTGGTCACCGGATACACCAGGTGTTCCTCGATCTGTCCGGGCCGCAGATACGGCTCGGCGATGCCGCGCGCGATGCTGCGACCGTGGCGGGCGCTGTGATAGGCCACCACGTCGGCTTCGCCGATCAGCCGGGCCGCCTTGACCGTCACCAGCTCCGGATCACCGGGGCCCAGCCCGACACCCCATAACGTGCCCGTCATTCGCGTTCGGTCGCAATCGCGTTGACGGCCGCCGCGGCCATGGCGCTGCCGCCGCGCCGGCCCTGGACCAACAGATAGGACATGCCACGTGGGCGCTCGATGAGCTCCTGCTTGGACTGGGCGGAGCCGACGAAACCGACCGGTCCGCCGAGCACCGCCGCCGGTGGCGCAACTCCCTCGTCAACCAGTTCCAGCAGGCGGAACAACGCGGTCGGCGCGTTACCGATAGCGACGACGGCGCCGGCCAACTCGTCGGCCCACAGGTCGACGGCGGCGGCCGAACGGGTGGTCCCGTGCTCCGCGGCCCAACCCGCTGCGCGTGGATCGGCGACCAACGACACCACCTCGTTGCCGATCGGCAGCCGCGACTTGGTGATCCCGGCGGCCACCATCGACGAGTCGCACAGCACCGGCGCGCCGTCGCAGAGTGCGGCCCGGGCCCGGGTGACGACGTCGTCGGTGAAGGCGACGTGCTCAGCGACGTCGACCTGGCCGCAGGTGTGGATCAGGCGGACCACCACGCGTTCGACGTCGGCAGGAAATCGGCTGAGGTCGGCCTCTGCGCGGATCGTCGCGAATGACTGCCGGTAGATCTCCGCAGCATCGCGGGTGTAGTCGAGCACTCGCTCACCTTAAGACCTCAGCAGCCGGTACCCCGTGCCGGTGGCGACCAACACCTCCCCGTCCACCGGGCTGCCACATGCCCGTTCGCAGCCGACGAAGTGGCGGTGCACCGGATAGCCGGCGTCCAGTGCATGCGCGGCATCGGCCCGTACGTCGGCGGCGGAGTGCGCACAGCCGGGGCTGCCGGTACACGCACTGATGCTCAGCCACGGGGAACTCTTGTCGAATATCAGACCCAGTGGCGCCAAGACGCGCAGCGCGGTGTCCGCCACCTGCTCGGTCAGGTCGCACACCAGCACCGACCGCCACGGCGTGATCACGATCGGCGCCTCGATGGCGGCCAGGAATTCGGCGACGCGAGCGGGCAGGACTCCCAGCGGCACGGCGGCTCCCAGCGCCACCCGGCCGTCGTCCTGAGGTATCCAGCCCACCGGCGCCTTGCCGGGCGAGGGGAGGGTGGGGCCCAACTGCGCGCCTGGGCACAGCTCATTGAGGTTATCCAGTTCTGTTACGCGCCAAGCTTTTTCGCGAATATCGACAAACCGGAGTGCGATATCGATGAGGCTCTGGCAGACGTCGGTGACCCGTATCCCGGTATCGCGGCCGGCCAGCAGCAGCCGGGGTCCTTCGGCGAACACGTGCACCCCGGCATCGGCGTGCAGGCCCGACACGTCACCGCGGCCGTCGTCGAGGCTGAACCAGAACCGGCCGCCCAACTCGGCCAGCCGAGGTTCGGCGCGGATCGCCGCGTCCAGTTCACCGACCCAGGGCCGGACGTCGACGTTGCCCCCCGACCGGCCGGACAGCGGCGACGCCACGATGTTGCGTACGCGTTCGTGGGTGGCCGACGGAAGGAGCCCGCTCGCGGCGACGGCCTCGGCAACCTTGCCGACGTCGGTCACCGCCCGCAATTGCACGTTGCCGCGGCCGGTCAGTTCCAGGGTCGACCCGGCGTATTCGGCGGAGACGGCCGCCAAGGTCGCCAGTTGGGCGGCGGTGAGCGTGCCGCCCGGCAGGCGAACCCGTATCAGAGCGCCGTCTGCGGCCTGATGCACCTGCAACGCGCCCGGGCAGGCGTCGGAGTCGCGGATTCTGGCCACCTGCCCAGGTTAGACAACCGGGAGGGTGTCCCGAAGTCCGAGCGAATGCGCCCGGACTTCGGGTTCAGCTCAGTGGACGTGACCCTCGTGGTCATGCGGCACCGATTGGTGCAACTGCGAATACAGCACATCGCAGCCCGACAATGTCGACGTGGCGACCAACGCGGCGGCTGCGATCAACACCGCCCTGGCCGTCAGCCTCAGTTTCCGGTGAGTCGTGCGCATCAATAGCTCCTCTCTCGTTACAGTGACGCGCCGAACTTATTGAAAATGATTGTCATTAACAACGAAGGTCGGGGATTTCAAAGAATGCGCATATGTGCGACGACGTCGGCCTCCGGTGCGCCATGGTTTTGCCGGCCCATCGCGCGGGCACACCCGTGCCTGTGCGGACGGTCGAATACGCCCCGGGACGCTTGGCCGATGTCTTCGGCGATGCCGGCCAACCCACCGTCTTGCTGTGGCATGGCATGCAGAGCGACGCCCGCGCCGCCGTCCGGCCGCTGGCGGAACTGCTGGCCGGTCACGGTGTCACCGTCATCGCACCGGACTGGAACTCGCACGCCGACGATGGTGGGCGCGCAGACCTGTTGCGATCGGTCGCTTTCACGCGCGAACGCGCGGCGGAGCCAATTGTGCTCGTCGGGTGGTCTCTGGGTGGTGCCGCGGCGGCCGGCCTGACCGTGGATGCGCCGCGCAATGACGTGCAGATCTCGCACACGGTGTGTCTGGCCGGAGCATTCATGGCCGACGACCCGATATCCGGGGAAGCGGTCACAGACCTGCTGTCCACCGGCCAGGCGGGCACGCCGTTCACCTTGTTGCACGGTATGGCAGACGACGTCGTACCGATCAGCGCGAGCGAGAAGTTCGCTGAGGCTTTGCAGCACGCCCGTTGGCCGGTGGACTTGATCGCGCTGGCGGCCGATCACGGGTCGATCGCCGGAGCCGACTACGACGTGGCCGCGGATCGTTACGTGCCGGGAGACAGCGACGCGGCGCGACAGGTGGCGCAGGAGGTCGCCGGCCGCATCGCAATGCTCGCCGGCGCAGCAAATTAAGTACTCCACTACTCAAGGTGCCCACGCGGCAGCGCAGCACACTTCGTTGCAGCCCATCGACGAAGGAGCGTGCAATGGTGCGACGTGGTGGTGACGCGGTGGTGTTGGGCGCCAGCATGGGTGGCCTGCTGGCAGCCCGGGTCTTGGCCGACTACTACGACAGGGTCACGATCGTCGAACGTGATGTCCTGCCTGAGGATCCGGTCAACCGGCGCGGTGTCCCACAGGGCCGGCTCATCCACACCTGTCTGGCGCGGCTCACGCTGGTGCTCGAGGAACTCTTCCCCGGCATCCGGGACGAATTGATCGCCCACGGCGTCACAACCTGGGACGACGGGGATTTCGCCAAGCTGGATTGTTCCTTCGGTGGGCATTCACTGGTGCGTTCCGGCAAGTCGGCGCACGCGCCCCAGATCGTGTCGCCGAGCCGCCCGGTGCTGGAATGGTCTGTGCGCCAGAGAATTCGAGCGATCCCGAAGGTCACCTTGTGTGAGAATCACGATGTCGTGGGCCTGGCGGCGACACCGGACCGTCGGCGGGTGAACGGTGCCCGGGTGATCGATCGCTCGACCGGCCACGAGAGGACGTTGTCTGCCGATCTTGTCGTCGACGCCACGGGCCGCGGATCCCGCACACCGGTGTACCTGGAGCAACTCGGTTACGGACGGCCACCCGAGGACGAGGTCAAGGTGCAACTCGCCTACGCCAGTCAACTCGTCCGCATACCCCCCGGCCTCATCACCGAACACATGATCGCGCACTTCCCGCGTCCTGGCCGGCCGCGGATGTTCGCCATGATCGGCTACGAGAACAACTACTGGATGATCGCTGCCGGTACCATGGCCGGACTCGAGCCGCCGCGCGATTACGCCGAAATACTCTCCTACGCAGCAGAATTCGCACCTGCCGCCGCGGCGAAGATGGCCGCGGCCGAGCTGATTGGCGACGTTATCCACCATCGCGTGCCGTCGAACCGCTGGCGTCGCTACGACAAGATGAGGCGCATACCAGAGGGCCTGCTCGTGGTCGGAGATGCGGTATGCAGCTTCAACCCGATCTACGGGCAGGGCATGACGGTCGCGGCCGTCGAAGCCACGGTGCTGCGGGACTGCTTGCGGCGAGGTGGCAGTGGCCTGGCTCGCCGGTTCAATCGTCTTGCCGCCAAGAAGGTGCGAGTGGCCTGGCAGACCGCTGTCGCCTCGGATCTGGCGCTGCCCGAGGTGTCGGGTCCGCGACCACTGAGGATCCGCGTCAGCAACGCGTGCCTCGAGCCGGTAATGACCGCAGCCGAGTCCGACCCCGTCGTCGCCGCGCAGTTCATGCGGATCACGGCGATGGTCGACCCGCCCGCTCAATTGCTGCGGCCGGCATTTCTACTGCGGGTCGCGCGGGCACACCACCGCCGGACGGGCAGCAATGTTGTCCACGAGGGGTCCGGCGGAGATGTGGTCACCCGCGAATCTCTGGGTACGCCGGCCCGATCGGCGTAACGTGCACGTCAGCGAAACACCGGGAGGCGGCAATGGCGCGTGCACTGAAAGTCGCGATTATCGGGGCCGGGATGTCCGGCATCTGCATGGCAGCCAAACTGCAGGATGCGGACATCGACTCGTTCACCATCTTCGAGAAGGCCCACGACGTGGGTGGTACTTGGCGCGACAACACCTATCCCGGCCTCACCTGTGACGTGCCGTCGCGTTACTACTCATACTCCTTCCGGCCCAACCCGAACTGGTCGCACTGGCTGCCGCCCGGGTGGGAGATCCAGAACTACTTCCAGCAGGTGGCCGACGAGCGTGGCATCCGTCCGCACATCCGGTTCGGCACCACCATCACCCGCGCCGAGTATGACAACGGAAAGTGGCAACTCACCACCTCCGACGGCGAGACCCACTCGTTCGATGTGCTGGTGACCGCGACGGGGGTGCTGCGGGTGCCGCGTTATCCGGACATCCCCGGGCGCGACACGTTCGCTGGGCCGGCGTTCCATTCATCGCGCTGGGATCATGCGGTGTCGTTGCCGGACAAGCGGATCGGCCTGATCGGCACCGGATCCACCGGTGTGCAGATCACCGCTGAACTCGGCGGCAACGTGCGTCAGCTCAAGGTCTTCCAGCGCACCGCGCAGTGGATCTACCCACTGCCCAACCCGCGCTACTCCAAGCTGACCCAAGCGGCGCTGTCGCGCTTCACGGCCCTGAACAGATTGCCTTACCTGTTCTGGGGATGGTTCTTCCGTTTGGTATTCGGCCGCGCCCCGATTCGGCCGGGCTGGCAGCGTCGGCTGGCTCAGGCCGAGTGTCGTTGGAACCTGCGGCTTTCGGTGCGCGACCCCCAGTTGCGGGCCAAACTCACCCCCACTTACCAGCCGATGTGCAAGCGGCAGGTGATGGCCGGGCGCTTCTACAGATCCGTGCAGAAACCCGGGGTGGACATCATCACCGACCCCATCGACCACATCGAGGCTCGCGGGATCGTGACCGCGGACGGCACGCTGCACGAACTGGATCTGCTCGTGTTCGCCACCGGATTCGACGCCCGGGCCTACGTGCGTCCGATGGAAATCGTCGGGGAGGGCGGCCTCACCCTGGACGAGGCCTGGGCCGACGGACCGATGGCCTACCGCTCCATCGCGGTGCCGGGATTCCCCAATCTGTTCATGATGATCGGGCCGCACTCGCCGATCGGCAATCAGTCGTTGATCCCGATCGCCGAAGACCAGGCCAACTATGTGATGTGGTGGATCGAACAGCTGCGCGCCGGGCACGTAGTTGCCGCCGCACCCACCGAGGCGGCCACCAAGCAGTACAACGAGGACATGAAAGCCGCCATGCCGCAGACGATCTGGGTCAGCGGCTGCAACAGCTGGTACCTCGGCAAGGATGGCCTGCCGGAACTGTTCCCGTGGACGCCGGAGACGCACCACGAGCTGCTGCGCCAACCGGAGCTCACCGACTTCGACGTGCGGACCGCCTGACCACGGCAACATCGCGTTGCGGCCGTGCCCGGGACTGGACTGCGACGCACACAGTCTCAGACGCGGCGTGGAACGCTGCCCAGTTCGCGCAGCCAGCCTTTACGTGCGGCGTCGTGCCACTTCAAGGCCGCGGGTATGGCACGCCACCCCTGTTTGATCGTCGCGCGCAATGCGCGGTAGCTGGTCTCGTCGACGCCGGTCCAGCCGATCCCGAACCGCTCCCGCACGATTGGCGGTAGGCCGCCGAAGATCACCAGACGCATCGGCGGGGCCAGCGCGGTGCGCACGGGCATGGTGGGCAGCAGGGCGTCCATGATCGGTTTCAGCAGGGGAGTGCTCGGATAATCCGGTGACGCGCTCATGTCGGGGATCGCCGTGCGCTGGATGAACTCGATCAGAAAGTCTGAAGCCGCGTTCGGCTGCAGCGCTTCGGTGCAGTATCGCTCGTATTCGCGGTTGAACTCGGCGAGCGTCGGCGGCAGTACCGAATCCGACATGCCGTAGCGGCGAAACCATTCGCAGCCCTCGAGGTAGAGCTGCTCACGCTCGGCATCGCTGAGCCGGTGCACATCCCAATGCTCGGCGAGTCGATGCACCATCACCTGGAAGGTGGCGTGCGCCCACCAATACGTCTCTGGCTTCAGGGCGTGGTAACGCTGCCCGTCAGGCAGGTTCCCTTTGATGTCGCGATGAAAGTCGCGCACCTTGAGTCCGGTCTCGTCCGCTTCGGGGCCGTCATAGATGGTGCCGAGAATACCTGGGAGCGAACGGAATACCCGATCCACGGGATCGCTGAAGAAGTTCGAGTGGTCGATGAGGCCCTGCCCGATGGCGGGATGCATCGTCTGCATCAGGCCGGCCGTACCGCCTTCGAAGGCGATCCGCATGTCGCCGGCCCAGCGCCACAACAGCGACTTCGGGCCCAGGTCGATGCGGGTGCCCTGGCTCACGACAGACCGGTCCGCCGCGTGTAGACGTCGTGCTGCTCGCGTTTGAGGTCGCTGGTGAACACGCGGCCCGTACCCAGTGCCCGCCCGAGCGCCTCGGCCAGGCCCACCGGCATCAGGCGCTGCGCCCACACCGTCGCCCCCAGCGAACGGGGTATGGCCACCCGAGGTTCCGGCTTTCCGATCACCTCGACGACCGCGCGCGCGACGTCTTCGGGCTCGGCGTTCTTGAAGCCCTTCGCATGCCCGACGCCGGCAACCATGTCGGTGTTGGTCAGAGTCGGCATGATCACCGTGAAGTGCACGCCGCTGCCCCGATTCTCCATCCGGACGGCGTCGGTGTAGCCGAGCACGGCATGCTTTGTGGCGCAATAGGTTGCGATGCCCTCAGTGGGCAGCACGCTGCCCAGCGACCCGATGTTGATGACGTGGCCGCGGCGCCGGGGCAGCATTCGCTGCGCCGCCAGTTTGGTGCCCAGGATGACACCGTGCACGTTGACGTCGAAAAGGCGCCGGGTGGCTTCGTCGTCCTCCTCGACCGCGCTGCCCACTGAGATCAGGCCGGCGTTGTTCACCACCACGTCGAGCGGTCCGAGGTGGTCTTCCACCGTGTCGAGGAACTCGGTGAACGACGGCCGGTCGGTGACGTCCAATTTCCGAGCGAGCGGCAGCCCGAGTCGGTCACCCGCCGATTTCGCGCCGGCCTCGTCGACGTCGCCGATGGCGACTTTGGCGCCCGAGCTGTGCAGGGCGGTCGCGATGGCCAGGCCGATTCCGCGAGCGCCTCCGGTGATAGCGACGACTTTGCCGGCAACCGAGGATGTCATCGCCTCACGCTACCCACCTGGGCGTTCGGACTGAACACCGACGTGATCGCGGCAGAGGTTTCGTCCGCGGCGGTCGAGCGCCGATCCGATTCCGGCGAGATCCGTCGCGGTGGAAGTCAGCAATTCCGGGACCGCCCATAGTTGCGACATCGCCATCCTCCTTCACGTCGTCATTGACGCACCGGTGGTTCGGATGAATGTGGAGACTACGCCGGCTCCGGCCCGCTGTCCCGGTGTTGGAGACAAAATGTCGCCGGTCCTGAGCCGGCCCGCCGGCGGGATCGGCAGTAATCGCTTGTTCTGTTGCGCGACAAAGGTTTACAGCGGTCTCGCGAAACGCGGGTAAAGTTGCTCCGATGGCTGCCACCCCGTCGAACGAGAAGATGCTTGTCGGTGTCGCCGCCGCGGCCGTCGCACTCGGGGTGGCTCAGCTGGTCAGCATCCCGTTCGGTGGGCGCGCCGACGCGCGTACCGCCGTCGGATCGGCAGTCGTCGACCTGACACCGGGACCGGTCAAAGAGTGGGCGATCCAGACCCTCGGCACGCTGGACAAGCCCTTCCTGGCCGTCGCGGTGCTCGTGGTGATCGCGACCTTGGCAGCGATAGCGGGGACCTTCGAGACGCGCCGCCGCCCGCTCGGCAGCGCGGTGATTGCCGCGGCGGGTGTTGTCGGATGTATTGCCGTGCTGTCCCGGCCGGGTGCCACAGCGATCGACACGATCCCCACCATCGCCGGCGCCGCCTGCGGTGTGGCGACGCTGCGGGTGCTTGTTCGCCGGATCCAGCCCGACGTGAACTGCCCGGACGACAGCAGCGACGAGGCCGACGCCGGCCGGCGCAAGCTGATGGTTCTCAGCGTGCTCGGACTGGGAGTCGTCAGCGGCGTCGCGGGTGGCGTCATCGCGCGACTGGCGCATTCGGTGGCAGCTGACCGCAAGACATTCGTTCTGCCGCCGCCGAAATCGTCGGCGCCGCCGATCCGTCCGGACGTGCAACCGAAAGGCGTTGCGCTACCGCGTTTCATCACACCCAGCACCGAGTTCTACCGGATCGACACCGCGCTCAGTGTTCCCCAGCTCAGCCACGGCGACTGGCGGCTGCGCATCCACGGCATGGTGGATCGCGAAACCAGTTACAGCTTCGACGATCTCACCCGCTTCGACTTGGTCGAAACGGTGGCCACACTGACCTGTGTGTCGAACCCCGTTGGCGGAAAACTGATTTCGACCGGAATCTGGACGGGCTATCGGGTGGCTGATCTGCTGGCAGCGGCGGGTGTGCACCAGGACGCCGA
Source organism: Mycobacterium sp. (assembly GCA_003987775.1). Classification (GTDB taxonomy): domain Bacteria; phylum Actinomycetota; class Actinomycetes; order Mycobacteriales; family Mycobacteriaceae; genus Mycobacterium. The sequence continues at coordinate 107,872 of RXJD01000066.1, read as the reverse complement.
CATGGTGCTGTCGACGTCGATCGACGGCTTCACCGCAGGCACGCCGGTGCAGGCCCTCACCGATGGCCGGGACGCGCTGCTGGCGGTCGGCCTAAACGGCCAGCCTCTGCCGGTCGAACACGGCTATCCGGCCCGCCTGGTGGTGCCCGGACTCTATGGCTACGTGTCGGCGACCAAATGGGTCGTCGACCTGGAGTTGACGCGGTTCGACAAGGCAAAGGCCTACTGGACACGGCAGGGCTGGGCGGCGCAGGCGCCCGTCAAAACCGAGTCGCGAATCGACGTCCCACGCAGCGGTCAGCAGGTGCCACCCGGTCCGGTCGTGTTCGGCGGCGTCGCCTGGGCGCAGAATCGTGGCGTGCGTGCCGTCGAGGTCCGCATCGGTGAGGGGGAGTGGCAGCCCGCTGAATTGGGCGCGAGCTATTCCAACCAGACCTGGCGGTTGTGGAGCTTCCCGTGGCAGGCGAAAAGCCCTGGCAAGCAGACCATTACCGTGCGGGCGATCGACAACACCGGCGCTGTCCAAACCGAGCAGCGGGCTGATCCCGTTCCAGACGGTGCGACCGGCTGGCACACCGTGAGCTTCTCCGTGACAGGGAAGTAAGGCCTACTTGGCTGACAGTTTCCGCCAGCTGAACACCGCGATCGCAACGCCGACCAGTGCGGTGATCGGGCCGATGACGGACCAGGTGGTCGTGTTGCTCATCGGGCTGCCACCGAGCACTCCGAATCCCTGCAGGGCCCAGATCAGACCGAACAGCGCGATGATCAACCCGACCCCGAAGGTGACGATGAAGCCCCTGTTCATACCGGAACCTTACGTGCCGATTCGTCGGGTCTGCGTCGCTGCTGTACGAATAATGAGTGGCTGAGCCGACCGTCCTGTTGTTGTCGACGTCCGACACCGACCTGATCAGTGCCCGTTCCAGCGGAAAGAACTACCGGTGGGCCAACCCGGCGCGGCTCTCCGAGGTCGAGCTGCCCGAGCTGCTCGCGGAAGCCTCGATCGTGGTGGTGCGGATTCTCGGCGGGTACCGCGCCTGGGAGGACGGCATCGAAACGGTGCTGGCCAGCGGGGTGCCGACGGTGCTGGTCAGCGGTGAGCAGGCGCCTGACGCCGACCTGACCGGTCGCTCCACGGTCGCGGCGGGCATCGCGGTGCAGACGCACATCTACCTCGCGCACGGCGGCGTCGACAACATCCGGCAGCTGCATGCGTTTCTGTCCGACACCGTCCTGATGACCGGGTTCGGCTTCACGCCACCGGTGGCGACCCCGACCTGGGGCGTACTCGAACGACCCGCCGTTGACAGCGACGGTCCGACGATTGCCGTGTTGTTCTACCGTGCCCAGCAGCTGGCCGGCAACACCGCCTACGTCGAGGCGCTGTGCCAGGCGATCGAACGTGCCGGTGGGCGCGCGCTGCCGGTCTACTGCGCGTCGCTGCGCACTGCCGAACCCGAGCTGCTGCATACACTGGGCGACGCCGATGCCATGGTGGTCACGGTGCTGGCCGCCGGCGGAGTCAAGCCCGCCCTGGCGGAGGCTGGTGGTTCCGATGACAGCTGGAACGTCGAACATCTTGCCGCGCTGGACATTCCGATCCTGCAGGGACTGTGCCTGACGAGCTCGCGGGCGCAGTGGAGCGACAACGACGACGGCCTGAGCCCACTTGACGTGGCCACCCAGGTCGCGGTGCCGGAGTTCGACGGCCGCATCATCACGGTTCCCTTCTCGTTCAAGGAGATCGACGACGACGGTCTGATCTCCTACGTGGCTGACCGGGAGCGCTGCGATCGGGTGGCCGGGCTGGCAGTCCGGCACGCGTTGTTGCGCCGGATCGCCCCCGCCGACAAGCGGGTGGCCCTGGTCTTTTCGGCCTATCCCACCAAGCACGCGCGCATCGGCAATGCCGTCGGCCTCGATACCCCGGCCAGCGCGGTCGCCCTGGTGCGGGCGATGCGTGAGAGCGGGTATCGCGTCGGCGATCTGCCCGGCATCGAAGCCGGCGACGGTGACGCGCTGATCCACGCCCTGATCGAACGCGGTGGGCAGGACCCCGACTGGCTGACCGAGACACAACTGGCCGCCAACCCGATCCGGGTCCCGGCCGCCGAGTACCGCGCATGGTTCGCCACCCTGCCTGACGAGCTGACCGACGCGGTGACCCAGCACTGGGGACCGCCGCCCGGTGAGCTCTTCGTCGATCGCACCCATCATCCTGACGGTGAAATCGTCATCGCCGCAATCGAATCCGAGAACCTGGTACTGATGGTGCAGCCGCCACGCGGGTTCGGCGAGAACCCGGTCGCCATCTATCACGATCCGGACCTGCCGCCCAGCCACCACTATCTGGCCGCCTACCACTGGCTTTCCCAAGACGCTCCGGCCGGTTTCGGGTCGCACGCCATCGTGCACCTGGGCAAGCACGGCAACCTGGAGTGGCTGCCCGGCAAGACGTTGGGCATGTCGGCGGCGTGCGGATCCGATGCGGCGCTGGGCAACCTGCCGCTGATCTACCCATTCCTGGTCAACGACCCCGGCGAGGGCACCCAGGCCAAGCGCCGCGCGCACGCGGTGCTCGTCGACCACCTGATCCCGCCGATGGCCCGCGCCGAAACCTACGGCGACATCGCGCGGCTCGAACAGCTGCTCGACGAACACGCCAACGTCGCCGCGTTGGACCCTGCCAAGCTGCCCGCCGTCCGCCAACAGATCTGGACCCTGATCCGGGCGGCCAAGATGGACCACGATCTGGGGCTCACTGAACGTCCGGAGGAAGACACCTTCGACGACATGCTGCTGCACGTCGATGGTTGGCTGTGTGAGATCAAGGACGTGCAGATCCGCGACGGTTTGCACATTCTGGGCCAGAAGCCCACGGGCGAAGGCGAACTGGATCTGGTGCTGGCTATTCTGCGGGCCCGTCAGTTGTTCGGTGGCACGCATGCGTTGCCCGGTCTTCGTCAAGCGCTGGGCCTGGCCGAAGACGGCACGGACGAGCGGGTGTCGGTCGACCAGACCGAGGCCGTGGCGCGCGGGCTGGTCGCGGCGATGCAGGAAGCCGGCTGGGACCCGCAAGTGGCCGACCGGCTCACCGACAACGCCGACGTCGCGGCGGTTCTGCGCTTCGCGGCAACCGAGGTGGTGCCGCGCCTGGCCGGCACCACGTCGGAGATCGAGCAGGTGCTGCGGGCGCTCGACGGCCGGTTCATCCCGTCGGGGCCCTCGGGATCTCCGCTGCGCGGACTGGTCAATGTGTTGCCCACGGGGCGCAACTTCTATTCGGTCGACCCGAAGGCGGTGCCGTCCCGGCTGGCATGGGAAGCCGGTGTCGCGCTGGCGGATTCGCTGCTGCAGCGCTACCGCGCCGACCACGGCCAGTGGCCGCAGTCGGTGGGGCTGTCGGTTTGGGGCACGTCGGCGATGCGCACCGCCGGCGACGACATCGCCGAAGTGCTGGCGCTGCTGGGGGTCCGGCCGGTCTGGGATGACGCGTCGCGACGCGTCGTCGATCTGGCCGTCATCCCGCTGTCCGAGCTGGACCGGCCCCGCATCGACGTCACCGTGCGGATCTCCGGTTTCTTCCGGGACGCGTTCCCACACGTCGTCACCATGCTCGACGATGCGGTCCAACTCGTCGCCGCGCTCGACGAGCCGGACCAGGACAATTACGTCCGCGCGCACGCGCAGGCCGATCTCGCCCAGCACGGTGACCAACGGCGATCCACCACAAGGATTTTCGGGTCCAAGCCGGGCACGTACGGCGCGGGACTGCTGCAGCTGATCGACAGCCGCAACTGGCGCGACGACGCCGATCTGGCGCAGGTGTACACCGCCTGGGGCGGTTTCGCCTACGGCCGCCACCTCGACGGCCGCGAAGCCGTCGACGACATGAACCGGCAATACCGCCGAATCGCCGTGGCCGCCAAGAACACCGACACCCGCGAACACGACATCGCCGACTCCGACGACTACTTCCAGTACCACGGCGGCATGGTCGCCACCGTGCGGGCGCTCACCGGCCAGGCCCCGGCCGCCTACATCGGCGACAACACCCGCCCCGACGCCATCCGCACCCGGACGCTGTCCGAGGAGACCACCCGGGTGTTCCGGGCCCGCGTGGTCAATCCGCGCTGGATGTCGGCAATGCGCCGGCACGGGTACAAAGGCGCGTTCGAAATGGCCGCGACGGTGGACTATCTGTTCGGCTACGACGCGACCGCCGGGGTGATGGCCGACTGGATGTACGAACAACTCAGTGAGCGTTATGTTTTGGACGCGGAGAACCGCAAGTTCATGAACGAATCCAATCCGTGGGCGCTGCACGGCATGGCGGAGCGACTGCTGGAAGCCGCCGGCCGCGGCATGTGGGCCGAGCCGCAACCCGACACACTCGACGGACTTCGCCAGGTGCTGCTGGAAACCGAAGGCGACCTCGAGGGTTAGCTCGCTCGCGCAAAGTCAATCAGCTGAAGAACCCCGAGGTGTGGTCGCTGCTGTTGTAGCCACCTGAGGTGTTGTTGCCGGCGTTGGAGATGCCCGAGTCGTAGTCGCCGGAGTTCCGGTAGCCCGAGTTCCAGGTGCCGGAGTTTGCATAGCCGACGTTGTAGTTGCCGGTGTTCTGGAATCCGGTGTTGACCGTCCCCGCGTTGCCATATCCGACGTCGCTGAAGCCTGAGTTCAAAATGCCCACGTTGTACTGGCCGGTGTTGAAAAAGCCCACCCCGTTGGTGCCCGTGTTGAAGAATCCGACGTTCGGCGACAGGTCCGGGGTCAGCATCATGGAGCCGCCCTGACCGTTCCCCTTGTTCTCGAACCCGTAGTTGTACTCGCCTGTGTTGCCGTAGCCGGCGTTGTAACTGCCGATGTTGTAGAAGCCCGAGATGTGGTCGCCTGCGTTGCCGATGCCCGAGACGGTGCCGGGCTGAGTGAGCGCGTTGCCGAAACCGGTATTGACACTGCCGCCATTCCAGAATCCGGTGTTGAGATCCCCTGAATTCGAGAAGCCGGTGTTGAGGGAGCCCGAGTTGAAGAACCCGACATTGCCGCCGCCGACAGTGAGCGTATTGAGGTTGACGCCGCCGGAGTTGAACGCTCCCGCGTTGCCGAAGCCCGAGTCGAATGCCCCCATATTGGAGTAGCCGGAATTGTAGAGCCCGAAGTTGGTGTAGCCCGCATTGGCGAAGCCGGAGTTGAACGTGCCCGAGTTCTCGATGCCGACGTTGCCGGTGCCCGGGTTGAGCAGGCCCATGTTGCCCTGACCGGCGTTGAGGGCACCGAAGCTGAACGAGCCGGTATTCAGCACTCCGGTGTTGTAGCTCCCCGCGTTGAATAAGCCGGTGTCGTGATCGCCGGCGTTGAACAGTCCCGTTTCGAAGCTGCCCCCGTTGAATACCCCGGAATTGGCTGTGCCGGAGTTGAACAGACCCCAGTTGCCTCCGTTGCCGAGGCCATTGCCGCCGGAGTTGAAGAATCCAGTGTTGTTGGTGCCGGAGTTGAACAAGCCGGACGTGCCCGTTCCCGAATTGAACCCGCCGAAGCCGATCTGATTGTCACCGGTCAGCCCGATCCCGATGTTGTGGCTTCCGGTGTTGGCGAGCCCCCAGTTGCTGTCACCGGTGTTGGCGAAGCCGAAGTTGAAGTTGCCGCTGTTGGCCAGTCCGATGTTCCAACCAGTGCTGCCGCTCCAGTTCAACCCGCCGATGCCGATCTGATTGGTGCCGCTCAGGCCGATCCCGATGTTCCCGATCCCGTTGTTGCCGAAGCCGACATTGTTCAGGCCGCTGTTGCCGAAGCCGACGTTGCCGTCACCGAGGTTCCCGAGGCCGAAGTTGGTGTTTCCGATGTTGGCGTCACCGAAGTTGTAGGTACCGAGATTCGCGCTACCGAAATTGATCGACGAGATTTTGTTTTCCAGAGCCGCTTGCTCCAGGCTCCCGTTGCCCAGGCCGACATTGAGGAAGCCCGCGTTGCCCAGGCCGAAGTTGTAGCCGCCCAGGTTGCCGAAGCCCAGGTTGTTGCTGCCCAGATTGCCACTGCCGATATTGCCGCCGCCCAGGTTGCCATCACCGAAGTTGAAGCTGCCGGTGTTGCCGCTGCCGAGGTTGAGGTCGCCGACATTGCCCAGGCCCAGCAGGCCAAAGTTCGTGAAGTTCATGGCCTGCAGCATGGAAGCGCCTGACGCCTCGGCGGCAGCGTAATGTCCGCCGGCGATATCCAGTAGCTGGGCCAATCGGTCCCGGAACATCGCGGCCTGAGTGCTGGCGGCTTGGAACTCAAGGCCGTGCCCGGAGAACAACGACGCTATCGCCGACGACACCTCGTCGGCGGCAGCCGCGAGCACCGATGTCGTAGCCTGTTGGGCCGCCGCGCCGGCCGCGCTGATCTTCGAACCCAGCTGGGTGAGATCCGTTGCCGCGAAAGACATCAACTCGGGCGCTGCCATCACATACGACACTTGATTTCCTCCATGAAGAACTGGTGTGCGTCTCGCCTGTTGCGGGACCTGAAAAAGCGAACGCCAGAGGCAGATTCGTTGACCCCTGACTCACGCGCTGGACTGCTCAGCCAGCAAGCCCGAGTCGGCATCCGGCGCGTCGCCAAAACACGCCGCCACCTGCGTCGGTACCTGAGAGCAATCCGTCACACGGTAGAAGTCGCTGTGACTGAACAAAAAGTTCCGGGGAATGTGACAAGTACCCCCGATTGGGGCTTATCGTCTAGACGAAATCGGAGCCGCCGTCCACGTTCACCGTAGCGCCGGTCACGTACCCGTTGCGCCGGGACGCCAGATACGCGGTGATCGAGGCGATCTCCTCGGGCAGCCCCGCGCGTCCGAGGTCGCAGGGGTGATGGAAGTTCCTGTCGATCCAGGTCATCACATCCCACGGGTTGGTCGCATCGAGGCCGTCGGCGGCGAGAATGTCCCTGAGGTTTTCGGTGAAGCTGGCTGTCACGATCGTTCCGGGGCACACGCAGTTGACCAGAATGCCGTCTTTGGCAAGGCTTTTCGACAAGTTCTTGGTGATGCTGGCCAGCGCCGCCTTCGATGCGGTGTAGGCCACCAGCCGTGGGCTCTGCCGTTGGATGGAGTGCGCCGCCAAAGTGACGATGCGGGCCCAGTCCGCCGACCGCAACAGCGGCAGCGCGGCGCGGATCGAGCGCACCGCCGACATCGTGCCCAAGGAAAACGCCGCTTCCCAATCCGTGTCATCCATCTGCTCGAAATAGCCGTCGCCCGGTCCGATGGTGTGCACCACGCAGTTGAGGCGACCCCATCGCTCGGCGACGGCGGCGAAGCCGGCTGTGATGGACTCGGCGTCGTTCATGTCCACACTGATCGCCACGGCGTCCGGCGCACCCGCCGACAGTAGTGACGCCACGGCGGCGTCGAGGGCATCTCGCCCTCGTGCCATCACGGCCACGCTGGCCCCTTCGGCCGCAAGCGTCTCGGCGATGGCCAGCCCCATCCCTTTGCTGCCGCCCGTGACCACTGCGGTCGATCCCGCAAATCCCAGATCCATGAAAAGACTCCTTTGTCAGAGGTCCACACCCAGCCCGCCCAGACAGAACCGCACAATGCGTTCGCGAAGGTCGCCCGGCGTGCAGTCGCCGGCCGTCCAGTACCGGTCGATCCCCGCCCACACCACGCCGTGGATGAACCGTGCGCAGGACCCCGGTTCGACGCCGCGGAACACCCCGCGCCGCAGGCCGCGCTCGATCGCCTCACCCAGTGGCAGCAACATCTCGGCATAAGCCGATTCGATGAGATGCGGTGCGGCCGATGTCTGGGATTGCGCCTCCAACGACAGCCGCCGCAGGTCGGTGCGCACCGTGTCGTCGAACGCCAGATCCAGGCGTCCGTCGATCCAGGCCACCACGGCATCGACTTCCGTTGCGGCTTGGTCCATCCGGTCGCTGAGCCGCTGCGCCTCGGCCCGCGCCGAGTCCAGGAACACCGCGGCCACCAGTTCGTCCTTGGAACCGAAATGCCGATAAAACGCGCGGGTACTCAATCCTGCCCGTTGCAATACGGCGGCGATGCTCAGACCGCCGACCCCGTCCTCGCGCAGGGCCGTTGACGCCGCGCTCAGAATCTCGCGACGTACCCCGGGGTCCGGAGGCAGCTTGTCGCGCCGCCGTGTTCGGGGCGCCGCCACCTGTTCACGCGGTGGCATCGTAGGTGGCCAGGTAGTCGGCGAACCGCTCCCGAACGCCTTCGGGCGTCAGGCCGTAATCGGTCAGGTCGTAGTCGTGAGCACCGCGGGAGCCGGGCCGGTGCTCGCGGGCCCAGTGCTGTACCGCCGCAAGTGAGGCCTCGCTGAAGGTCAAACCCAAGGATTGGTAACTGTTTTGGAGGGTCGCAACCGGGTTCGTCTGCAGGTCTGCGAACGACACATCCACGAATCTGTCGTCACCCACCCGCCGGCGAAAATCCATGGCGCGGCGGACGGCTTCGGCCCAGCTCTCGACCTGTTCAATACCGAGTTCATGGGCGTCGTCGCGGTCACTGCTCCAACTGCGGACGTAGTGGATCAGACTGCATACCGACCCCATCACCTTCGCCGGATCACGATGGCTCCATAGGAATTTCGCATTCGGGTACGCCTCGATCAGCGCGTCGAGGGCGAACATGTGCACTGGTGTCTTGAGGTGCCACAGGTTCGGCGGGCAATGCCACTGCAGCAACTTGAGCACTCGGCGGTGGAAGATGTAGGTCTCGCGCATGTCGCAGTCCATCAGCCACGCCAGATAGGCCGGCGCACGCACGGCTCCGTCGAAGTGGAAGGTGCGAAAACTCATCCCCATCAGGTCCTGGCACTCGGTGGGTGCCGTGGCTTCGGAGTTGTAGAGCGTCTTCATCAGCGGGAACATGTCGTCGAGCATTCTCAGCCCGGCCTCGGCCTGTGCGATCCGCGGATCTTCGTGTTGGGTAGCCGATTCCGGCGGTGGGGTAGGGGCCTGCGATTCCCACATCCGCAACGACCGGAATTGTGGATCGGCCGCCACGAGTTGGCTCAGCGCGGTGGTTCCGGTGCGGGGCAACCCGATGACGAACACCGGCCCGTCGACCTCCTCACCATCGATCTCGGGATGCCGGGCGTAGGTGTCCTCAACCTTGAGGCGCTGGATCAGGGCGTTGCTGATGGTCGCATGCTGAATGACGCGACCCATCTCGTTGAGATCGGCCTCGGTGTTCAGGGCGTCGACGATGCGTTCCAGCCCCTCCCGGTAGTAGGGCGAGCCGAAGTCGTCCAAACCTGTTGCGGCGCAGGCGCCGTCTTCCAGTTCGTCCGCGTTGAAGGTCATCGCCCGAACCTCTCCAGTACGGCGGCTCGTCGTGCTGCAAGCACGGCTGCCCGCTGTTCGGTGGTCACCGTCACGGTGTCCTTGGGCAGCGCGGCGAGCACGTCGCTCACCGGCACGAGGCGTGTCGTCGGCGTCGGCGCGGTTTCGGTCCGTACGCAACGCAGAATGATCGGGCCGTTGCTGTGCCCGGTGGTGTCCAGCCAGTTGGCGACGCCCGGGTCCTCGGCACACAGCACCACACGGACGTGGCCGTCGGCGTCCACCGCCGCCTGGTAGCCGTTCAGGCTGGACTGGTGACGGCCATAGTGAATGGTTTCCCACCACGGGTTGCCGATCGAGAAGCTCCAATAAACCCCTCTGGGAGGTTCGACTTCCACGATCAGTGCCTGGCCCGGCTGCAGTTCCCAGCGGCCGATCACCGGCCGGTTCTCCGCGGCTGCGCCCATGTCGCTCCGGTCGATGGGAGGGAGGAATCCATTGGCCGGCGCCGCGGCGCCGAACTGCAGAAAGAAGGCCAGGTTCTCGGTGACGAAGTCGCCGAGCGCCATCACCTGCCGGGACAGGGCGTCACCCCCGTCGACCGGACCAGCGCTCGCAGGAACCGCATCACCGAGCCGCTCGATCCGCAGCGACGAGGCCACCTCGTTGTCCCAGTCGTAGAAGAAATGCCGCACCGTGAAGGTGGGATGGTCGCCCTCGATACGCATCCAGTTCCCCGGCCGCTCGTCGGCAGACAACACCACCTCGAAGTCGCCACCGGCGTCGGCACTGAGTTCGTCGACCAGCGTATTCGCCGTGGCCGCAATGCCATTCATGGTCTGTAGACCGACATAGCGTGCGGTGCCGCGGTTGCCGAAGACCCGGTAACTCTCCCCACCCCGCAATACGGCCCTGGTGTAGATGCAGTCCGGGCACTCCATGCCCCAGGTCAGCACGTCGTCGGTGCTGGTGCGTTGCACCCGCAACACCGGATCCGGGTCGAACCGCAACACTTCGTCGACGCCGGCGGCCAGGAGAACCAGCAGATGCCGCATGCCGGCAGTGAGATCGGCCCGATTCCGGTTGGCAGGGTCGGATTCCACGGACACCGCGGCGGCGCGCAGCCGGTCCAGCAGGTGCGACCACGCTTGCGGAAGGGCCGGAGTGTCACCACTTCCCGATAACGCCGCTTCGGCGATGGAAAACGGCAACCAGGCCACCGGCGCACCCCTTAAATGAAAATAGTGTTTTCACTTAAAGGTGACTATCGCAGCCTGCCCGCACGACTGTCAACGAGCAGACGCGAAATCGCGTCCGGAAGGCTTGCCGGACGCGATTTCGCGTCTGCTCGGCAGGTCACGGCCGGTCGCGGCCAGGTACGTTGTCAGCGTGACACCCACCTTCGCCGACCTGGCCAAAGCGCAATACATCCTGCTCACCACGTTCACCAAAGACGGGCGGCCCAAGCCGGTACCCATCTGGGCCGCGGCCGACGGCGACCGCCTCCTGGTCATCACCGAGGCAAAGTCGTGGAAGGTCAAGCGGATTCGCAACACGCCCCGGGTGGAACTGGCCATCTGCGACATGCGCGGTCGCCCCAAGAGCGAGTCCGTCGAAGGCACCGCGGCCATCCTCGACAAGTCACAGACGAAGCTCGTATACGACGCCATCAGCAACCGTTACGGCATCATCGGAAAGGTCTTCCGACTGTTCAGCAAGCTGCGTGGCGGCATGGACAACAACGTCGGCCTAGAGCTCCGCGTGGCGTGACGACCCCGGAGACCTAACCGGTCTCGGCGCCGTAGTGCTGCCACCACTGGTACAGCTCGCCGAGGTCCGGGCCTCCGTTGACCGTTGCCAACAGCAACTGCGAGTCACGGGTCCACGCGATGACGGCCTGATCCTCGACGGTGCCACACACGATCTTGCCGCCGGGACTGGTCAGTTGTGGTCCGTAATTCCAGGTGCCCGGCGAGTTGTTTCCGCCTGGGCACGGTGACACCGTCATGCTCGCGGCACTCGCGTAGAAATCGGTCGTCAGCGGGTCCATCGCGTCGTACAGAGTGAAGCGCGCGTAGTCCGGCGTGTCGGTGTGCAGGTCGTCGGTGCAGTCCAGGCTCGCCAGCGCGGCCGGGAATCCGTTAATGGCCCGGCTGCACGAGGCGGCGGTGTAGCCGGGCGGCAGCAGTGCGACGATCTGCTGCTCAGCCGCACTGAACTGCTCGGCGTGAGCCTGAGCGGGTGCGATCCCGGCCAGAACCAGGGCCACCGAGCAGGCACCGAGCCGACGCATCCGGGTCATCCCAGGTGCTCCCCGAAGAACGCGAACACCCGGCGCCAGGCGTCTTCGGTGGCAGCGTCGTCGTAGCCGAAACCGGTCACCCGCAGCAGCGGCTGCGCCGGCAGCTGGTTGGCGAAGCTGTGCCCAACCTTGGGATAGGACTTGATATCGGCGGTGATGTTCTTGGCCGTGGTCACCTTGCGCAGTCGCTCGGCCGCGCCGATGCCGATCGGGTCACGGCTGCCGAAGCTCGCCACGATCGGGCACGCGCCGTCCAGCGTTTCACTGAGCTTGCGTGGCAGCGGGGTGCCGTAGAAGGGAGCTGACGCGCTAAACCCTTTGGGCGACAGGACAAGTGCGAACTGGCCGCCCATGCAGAAACCGGCAATCCCGACCCGGCCGGAGCATTCGGGCATCGCGAGCAGGTGCTCGCGGGCGGCCAGCACGTCGTCGATGGCGGGGCCGTGTTTGGTCAGCACGTCGCGCATCACCCGGGTGATGCACCGCGCTCGGCCACCCCGCGCATACAGGTTCGGGGTGAGCGCCAGATACCCCGCGCGAGCGACCCGCTGCGACACCGCTTCGTTATCCGGCCCGTAGCCGATGGCGTCGTGCACGATCACCACCCCGGGCCACGGTCCCTGACCGGACGGAATATTCAACAGCGCATCGATCGGTCCCGCGGGTGTGTTGAGCTCAATCGTCGTCATAGCGTCATCTAACTGCAGCCGCGCCGCGACCGTTCGCGGAACTCCGGCGCGCGGCGCAAACGTTGGCCTCACATGGTTGGACGGCTCTTTCTCATTTACGCCGTCGTCGAGCTCATGGTGGCTATCGGGCTGGCGGCGGCGATCGGCGTCGGCTGGACCGTAGTGGTGCTACTGGGCACCCTCGTCCTCGGACTGGGCCTGGGAGCCCCGATGGGTGGGCTGCAGCTCACCCGGCAGTTCGTGCAGCTGCGGTCCGGTGCGCAGGAACCGCGCAGCGCGCTCAGCGACGGCGCGCTCACCGCATTGGCCACCGGACTGGTTCTGGTTCCGGGTCTGGCCACCACCGTCGTGGGGCTGTTGCTGCTGGTGCCGCCGATCCGGGCGGCCGCACGGCCGGCCCTCACGGCCGTCGCGCTGCGGGGATTTCTGCGGCGCGTCCCGGTGCTCGCTGCGGACGCGGCCGGTCTGGCCGACCGCCGCGCCCCGCGCACGGACTACATCGACGGCGAGGTGATCGACGTCATCGACGGCGAGCCGCCCACCCTGACCCGCGTGCCGGTCGCCGACCAGCCGCCCTGGTAGCGGTCCACGCCTTCCGTCCGCCCTCTAGGGTTTTGCCGTGAGGTCTACCACGCTGCTCGTGAACGGCCGGGTGCACAGTCCCAGTCATCCCGAGGCCACGGCCATGGCAGTTCGCGGCGATGTCATCGCGTGGCTGGGCAGTGATGAGGTGGGGCGTAGTCAGTTTCCCGATGCCGACGTTCAGGATCTCGACGGCGCCTTCGTGGCGCCCGGCTTCGTCGACAGCCACATTCATGTGAGCGCAACCGGTTTGGCCATCAGCGGGCTGGATTTGCGGGCGGCCGATTCACGGGCGCAGTTCCTGCAGATGCTTGCCGACTACGCGGCCGCCAACCCTCGTGGGCCGGTCTGGGGTCACGGCTGGGACGAGTCGACGTGGCCGGAGAACACCGCGCCCGGCACCGAGGACCTGGACCGGGTGCTGGGCGACCGGCCGGCCTATCTGACCAGAGTCGACGTGCACTCGGCGGTGGCTTCGTCCGGACTGCGGCGGCTGGTCCCGGATCTGTCGTCGCGGGCCGGCTTCGCCGCAGAGCAGCCGCTGACCGCTGATGCGCACCACCAGGTACGGGCGGTCGCGCGCGGTCTGTTGACCGACGACCAACTCACCGCGGCCCGCACCGCCGCCCTGGACGCCCTGGCCGCGTCGGGGGTCGTCGCCGTCCACGAGTGCGCCGGACCCGAGATCGGGGGACTCGACGACTGGCTCGCGCTACGCCGTCTGCACCACGGTGTCGAGGTGATTGGCTACTGGGGTGAGCCGGCGACCACGCCGGAACGGGCCCGCGCCCTGATCGCCGAAACCGGTGCCCGCGGCCTGGCCGGTGATCTGTTCGTCGACGGTGCACTGGGCTCGCGCACCGCCTGGCTGCACGAACCCTATGCCGATGCGCCCGGGTGCACCGGCACCCGCCATCTCGATCCGCAAACCGTCGAAGCCCACGTCCGGGCGTGCAGCGAGGCCGAGGTCACCGCCGGCTTCCACGTCATCGGTGACGCTGCCGTCTCCGCCGTCGTGGACGCCTTCGAACGGGTCGTGGACGACCTGGGGGTGGCTGCCGTGGCACGTTGCGGACACCGGCTGGAGCACCTGGAGATGGTCGATGCCGAACAGGCGGCCAAGCTGGGAGCCTGGGGCGTCATCGCGAGTATGCAGCCCAATTTCGACGCGCTCTGGGGCGGTCGAGACGGCATGTACGCGCAGCGACTTGGCCCGGACCGAGGCTGCCGGCTCAACCCGCTGGCGCTGTTAGCATCGCAAGGCGTGCCCCTCGCCTTCGGCTCCGACGCACCCGTCACCGGCTTCCAGCCGTGGGCCAGCGTGCGCGCCGCGATCCATCACCGCACTCCGGGAAGCGCGGTTTCGGCGCGAGCCGCGTTCGCCGCCGCGACGCGTGGCGGCTGGCGGGCCAGTGGCGTTCGCGACGGCATCGCCGGCACCCTGGTGCCCGGTGCACCCGCCTCCTACGCGGTCTGGGACGCCGGCGCGCTCGACGTGAGCGCCCCCCGCGACGCCGTCCAGCGCTGGTCCACCGACCCACGTTCCCGGGTCCCTGCGCTGCCCCGGCTGGACGAGAACGACACGTTGCCGCAATGCCGCCGGACGGTGCACCGGGGTGCGGTCATCCATGGCTGACGAACCACCTGCAGAGCAAACACCCAGCGATTCGCTGAAGCCGGGGCATGACGAGTTGCCGGCGGCTCGGCCCGGGATCGGTGCCCGGGTGGGTGGGCTGGCGCGCGCCGGCCTGGCGCGGACACCCGCTATCGGGGCGTGGCTGCGTCCCCGACTGGCGCGCCTGGCCGCCGTACTGATCGCCGGCCTGGCCATGTACGCCAGCTTCCCGGCGCTGGACTGGTGGTGGGCCGCGGTCGTATCCGTCGCGTTGTTGAGCTGGGTGCTGATTCATCCCGCCACCACGCCCGCGGGCGGCCTGGGCTACGGCTTCCTGTTCGGTGTGGCCTTCTACGTGCCGCTGCTGCCGTGGATCAGCACGCTGGTGGGTGACATGCCATGGCTGGTGCTGGCGACGGTGTGTGCGGTCTACCCGGGCCTGTTCGGCCTGTGTGCGGTGGTGGTGCGGCGACTTCCCGGATGGCCGGTTTGGTTCGCGGTGCTCTGGGGTGCCCAGGAGTGGCTCAAGGCGACCTTCCCGTTCGGCGGATTTCCCTGGGGATCGATTGCCTTCGGTCAATCCGACGGTCCGCTGCTGCCATTGGTGCAACTGGGCGGTGTTCCGCTGTTGTCGTGCGCGGTGGTGCTGGTGGGTGCCGCCATGACGGCGATCGCCGTGGAAATCGCCAAGTGGCTTCGCGCCGGAGGGCATACCGGAGCCACCCGAGACCAGACCAAACCGCCGGCCGTGGTGTTGCCCGGCATCTACATCTGTCTGGTGTTGTTGGCCGCCATGCTGGTCTGGCCGCAGGTGCGGCATGCCGGCGTTGGTTCCGGCGGCGAACCTGCGGTCACCGTCGCCGTCGTACAGGGCAACGTGCCCCGGCTCGGCCTCGAATTCAACGCTCAGCGCCGGGCGGTGCTCGACAACCACGTCAGCCAGACACTGCGGCTGGCCGAGGACGTGCACGCCGGCGTGGCGCCGCAACCCCGTTTCGTCATCTGGCCGGAGAACTCGTCGGACATCGATCCGTTCGTCAATCCCGACGCCGGGCAGGAGATCGCCAAGGCCGCCGACGCCATCGGGGCGCCGATCCTGATCGGAACGCTGCTCGCGAAGCCGGGCGGGCCGAACGACAACCCCGAATACACCAACACGATGATCGTCTGGAACCCCGGCTCCGGGCCCGCCGACCGGCACGACAAGGCGATCGTCCAACCGTTCGGCGAGTATCTGCCCATGCGGTGGCTCTTCCGGCATCTCTCCGGCTACGCCGACCGCGCGGGCTACTTCGTCCCGGTTCCCGGCAGCGGACTGGTGCACATCGACGGCCTGCCGGTCGGTGTCGCGACCTGCTGGGAGGTCGTCTTCGATCGCGCGCCGCGCAACTCGGTCCTCAACGGCGCCCAGTTGCTGGCCGTGCCCAGCAACAACGCCACCTTCACCAAGACCATGAGCGAGCAGCAGCTGGCATTCGCCAAGGTCCGCGCCGTCGAGCACGACCGCTACGTGCTGGTGGCCGGGACCACCGGCATCAGCGCCGTGATCGCCCCGGACGGAGCGGAGCTCAAGCGCACCGACTTCTTCGTCCCCGACTACATCGACACCCAGGTTCGCCTCAAGACCCGGCTCACGCCGGCCACCCGGTGGGCACCGATCCTGCAATGGGTGCTGGTCGGGACGGCTGGCGCGGTAATTCTCTTCGCGATACGGCACAATAGTTCTTCCTCCGGCTGGTTCCCACGTCCGAGGCGCCCTCGGTTGCGAAGGCGGTCGGGGCCGGCGGACGAACCTGACAATTCCGATACGCCGTCAGCTGAAACGGACAACACCGAAGTTGCGAACGAATCAGTGACGGCACACGTTGAGACTGCGAACGAAGGCCAGTCCGTCGAGGGCGACCGAACGTCTATCGGGCGAAATGAAGGAGCTACATGACCACCGGCCAGTCTGGGCCCGAGGTTGCGGGCAACAGTCCCAGCCAGCGCGTCCTGGTGATCATTCCCACCTACAACGAGCTGGAGAACCTGCCGCTGATCCACCGGCGCGTCATCGATGCCCGCCCCGACGTGCACGTTCTCATCGTCGACGACAACAGCCCCGACGGCACCGGTCGGCTTGCCGACGAGTTGGCCGCCGCCGATCCGGACCGGATCCACGTGCTGCACCGAACCGTCAAGAACGGCCTGGGCGCGGCGTACCTGGAAGGTTTCGCCTGGGGACTGAGCCGTGGCTACTCCGTGCTGGTCGAGATGGACGCCGACGGCAGCCATGCGCCCGAGCAGCTCTACCGGCTGCTGGAGGCGGTCGACGCGGGCGCCGATCTGGCGATCGGCTCACGGTACGTACACGGCGGCACGGTGCGGAACTGGCCGTGGCGCCGCTGGGCCCTGAGCTGGACCGCCAACACGTATTCGCGGCTCGCGCTGGGCGTCGGGGTCCACGACATCACCGCCGGGTACCGCGCCTACCGCCGCGAAGTGCTCGAGACCATCGACCTGGCCAGCGTCGACTCGAAGGGCTACTGCTTCCAGATCGAGATGACCTGGCGCACCGTCAACACCGGCTTCGTGGTCGTCGAGGTGCCGATCACCTTCACCGAGCGTGAGATCGGCGTTTCGAAGATGAGCGGCTCCAACATCCGTGAGGCGCTGGTCAAGGTCGCCCAGTGGGGGATCGAGGGCCGGCGCAACCGTAGCCGGTCGAGCCGCGCCCACACGTGATCGGCGGCGGCGCTAGCCGCGCCGCTTGGACCGGATCAGTTCCAGACGCTCCTTGAGCAGCTCTTCCAGCTCCTCTACCGACCGGCGCTCCAGCAGCATGTCCCAGTGCGTACGCGGCGGCTTGACCTTCTTCGGCTCGGGCAGGTCACCTTCGATCAAGGTGCCTTCCATGCCGTTGCGGCACAGCCAGGTGCCGGGAATCTCGGCGTCGTCGGCGAACGGAACCTCGAATTCCTCGCCGTTCTCGGTGCGGTACCGAGCGATCTGACGCGGCGCCAGGTCGTGGTTGCGGTCGGTCTCATAGCTCACGGCTCCGAGGCGACTACCTCGTAGGACACGATCAGCCATTGGTGCTGCTCCTTTGGGTCCGGCGAGCTGCTGGTGCTCCCGTAATCTGAATCTCTCTAAGCAAACGTTAAGACCGTCTGCACAAGTTCCCGGTTGGTTTGTTCTGCGCGGTGCGCGACGCGACTGTCCATGATACCGGGATGGCGGCCGGTATCGGACTAAAGTCGTCAGGCGTGAGTCGTCGCGTTCGGCCTCAGCCGTGCCGCTGGTGTGGTCGTGATGTGGCCGATGTCGGAATGGGCCGGCGCCGCCAGTACTGCCGGCAGTCGTGTCGGCAGCGGGCCTACGAACAGCGGGCGATGATCTCCCGCGGCGACGTCGCTGCGCTGCCCACCGATGCGGTGGTGTTGTCGGCCGAAGAGGCTGCCGATCTCTCCGATCGCGTCTATCAGGTCAGATGCGCCGCTGAAGACGTCGTCACCGCGCTGGATGAGGGCGCGGCAGCGCGTGAACTGCGCGAATTGTGCGACGAGCTACTGCGCGCTGCCAGGGCCGCGGACGGCTGGCGGCGGGTGGGAGTCTGAGGCGTTCGCGGACCGCGCGTGGCGTCCGGACCGGTAAAGTCGCGCCATGGACGGCGGGCCAGGTGTACAAGGGAGTGCAGAAGGCTCACGGTACGCGGGGTGCCCGGCCGGTCTTCGGCTAGGCGCTGGGAGTAGTCGACGTTTTTGAAATCCTGCCGGAGTTGGCGATACTCACGAGCGAGATTCTTGGGTCGGAATGCTGCACCAAGCGGTCGCTTCGCGCAGCACTATCTATGACTCGGCGAGAGCCGCATTCGGCGGGTCAGAGACGACCAAATTAGGCGAGGGGTTAGTAATGAGTGATCAGCTCCAGCATGCGACTGAAGCATTGCGGAAAGCGCTGGTCCAGGTAGAACGCCTGAAGAAGACCAACCGTGCGCTGCTGGAGCGGACCAGCGAGCCGATCGCCATCGTCGGAATGTCCTGCCGGTTCCCGGGCGGCGTCGACTCCCCGGACAGCCTGTGGCGAATGGTGGCCGACGGCCGCGACGTGATCGCCGAGTTCCCCACCGACCGCGGCTGGGATGTCGGTCAGCTGTTCGATCCCGACCCGGACGCGGCGCACAAGACCTACGCGAACACCGGCGGTTTCGTCGACGGAGTCGGCGACTTCGATGCCGCCTTCTTCGGTATCGCGCCCAGCGAGGCCCTGGCGATGGATCCCCAGCACCGGATGCTGCTGGAGCTGTCCTGGGAAGCCCTGGAACGGGCCGGAATCGATCCCGCCGCATTGCGGGGCAGCGCCACCGGTGTGTTTGCCGGAATCATCGCCCAGGGCTACGGAATGTTTGCTGAGGAGATCGAGGGCTACCGGCTTACCGGGATGACGTCCAGCGTCGCCTCCGGCCGGGTGTCCTATGTGCTGGGTCTGGAAGGCCCGGCGGTCTCGGTGGACACGGCGTGTTCGTCCTCGCTGGTCGCGCTGCACATGGCGGTGCAGTCGTTGCGGTCGGGGGAGTGCGACCTGGCGCTGGCCGGTGGCGCGACCGTCAACGCCACCCCGACGGTTTTCGTCGAGTTCAGCCGGCACCGGGGCCTGGCTCCGGACGGCCGGTGCAAGGCCTACGCGGGCGCAGCCGACGGAGTGGGATGGTCCGAGGGCGGCGCCATCGTTGTGGTGGAACGACTTTCGGATGCGCGGCGACTGGGTCATCCCGTGCTGGCGGTGGTCCGGGGCACGGCGGTGAACCAGGACGGCGCCTCCAATGGGCTGACCGCACCCAACGGTCCTTCCCAGCAGCGAGTGGTGCGCGCAGCGCTGGCCAACGCCGGGCTGTCCGCGATCGACGTCGACGTGGTCGAGGGCCACGGCACCGGCACGACGCTCGGCGACCCGATCGAGGCACAGGCGTTGCTGGCGACCTACGGGCAGGGGCGCGCGGAAGCCGGACGCCAGCCGCTCTGGCTCGGTTCGATCAAGTCGAACATGGGCCACACGCAGGCCGCGGCCGGTGTCGCCGGTGTGATCAAGATGGTGCAGGCCATGCGCCACGAGGTGTTGCCGGCGACCCTGCACGTGGATGTGCCGTCGCCGCATGTGGATTGGTCGGCGGGGTCGGTGGAGTTGTTGGCCCAGCCCCAGCCGTGGAAGACCGAGCCGGCCCGGGCCCGCCGCGCGGCGGTGTCGTCGTTCGGGATCAGCGGCACGAACGCGCACGTGATCATCGAGTCCGCCCCGTCCGACCAGCCGCGCGAGAACGTCGCCCCGCGCCCGGCAGTGCCGTGGACGATCTCGGCCAAATCAGCCTCCGCGTTGACCGCGCAGGCGGCCCGACTGGCCGAATACATCGGCGCGCATGAGGATCTGGACCTCGCTGACGTGGCCTGGTCACTGGCGGGCCGCACCCCCTTCGAGCATCGGGCCGTCATCGTCGGCGGCGACCGCGACCGCCTGCTGAACGGACTGGCGGCGCTGGCCGCCGACGCGCCGGGTGACTTCATCCGTGGTGTCGCCCAGCCTGTCGGCAAGACCGTCTTCGTCTTCCCCGGCCAGGGTTCCCAGTGGGCAGGTATGGCCGTCGAATTGCTGGACACCGCACCGGTATTCGCGCGGCAGATCCAAGCGTGCGCCGAGACCTTCGCCGAATTCGTCGACTGGTCGCTGATCGACGTGCTTCGTGGCACACCCGGCGCCCCCGGGCTGGACCGCGTCGACGTGGTGCAACCGGTGCTGTTCGCGGTGATGGTGTCGCTGGCCGAGTTATGGCGCTCGATCGGGGTGCGCCCGGATGCCGTCATCGGTCACTCCCAGGGCGAGATCGCCGCGGCCTGTGTCGCCGGCGCGCTGTCGTTGCGCGACGCCGCGAAGGTGGTCACCCTGCGCAGCAAGCTACTGACCGGTCTGGCCGGGCCGGGCGGCATGCTCTCGATCGCGTGCGGTGCCGATCAGGCCCGGGAGTTGTTGGCGCCCTTCGGTGATCGGCTCGACATCGCTGCCGTCAACGGACCCTCCGCGGTCGTGGTCTCCGGCGACGTCGCCGCGCTCGACGAGCTCAGTGCGAACTGCGTCGAGCGGGAGTTGCGGGTGCGCCGGATCGAGGTCGACTACGCGTCGCATTCGGCCGAGGTCGAGGCGATCCGCGCCGAACTCACCGAGGTGCTGGCCGGCCTGGAGCCGTCGTCGTCCCGGATCGCCTTCTTCTCCACGGTGACCGGAAGTCGTTTCGACACAGCCGGTTTGGACGCGGAGTACTGGTACCGCAATATCCGCCAGACCGTGCAGCTCGACCAGGCGGTCCGCAGCGCCTGCGAGCACGGGTACCGGGTGTTCATCGAATCCAGTCCGCATCCGGCGTTGATCGCCGGCATCGAGGGCGCCGCGGGCGCCTGCGGCACCGAAGCGGTGGTGGTCCCCACCCTGGGTCGCGACGACGGCGGACTGCAGCGTTTTCTGTCGTCGGCCGCTACCGCCTTCGTCGCCGGTGTGGTGGTGAACTGGCGCGGTCTGCTGGACGGAGCCGGGTTCGTCGAACTGCCCACATACGCCTTCGACAAACGCCGGTTCTGGCTGTCCAGCGAGGGTACGGCCGCCGACGCCTCCGGTCTGGGGCTGGCCGCCAGCGAGCACCCGTTGCTGCGCGCGGTGGTGGAGTTGCCCGATTCGGGTGGCGTCGTGCTGACCGGCCGGCTGTCACCGAGCGTCCAGGCATGGCTGGCCGACCACGCCGTGTCCGGCATGGTGGTGTTCCCGGGCACCGGCTTCGTCGAACTGGCCATCCGCGCCGGCGACGAGGTGGGCTGTTCGGTGGTCGACGAGTTGACATTGCGCTCACCCCTGGTGATACCGGCCTCGGGATCCGTTGCGGTGCAGGTGATCGTGGGAGCGGCCGCCGATGAGACCGGGCAGCGCGGTGTCTCGATCTACTCGCACGCCGACATCGACGGCGGCTCGGTGTGGGTGTGCCATGCCGAGGGAACACTGCGTTCGGGCACCGTGGAACCCGCTGCTGATCTGTCGGTGTGGCCGCCGCAAGGCGCCGTCGCCATCGACCTGACCGGTGGCTACGAGCGGCTCGCCGAACACGGGTACGGCTACGGCCCGGCGTTCCGCGGGTTGACCGCGTTGTGGTCGCGTGGCCAGGAACTGTTCGCCGAGGTGACGCTGCCGGAGAAGGCCGGCGGCTCGGCCTCGTACGGGGCGCATCCCGCGTTGCTCGACGCGGCGCTGCACGCCGCGGTACTGGCCAATCCCGCGGCCGAACTCGTCCTGCCGTTCTCGTGGCAGGGTGTGACGCTGCACGCGGCGGGCGCCTCGGCGGTACGGGCGCGGATCGCGCCCGTCGGCGAGTCCGCGGTCTCGGTCGAACTGGCCGACGGCCTGGGCTTGCCGGTGCTTTCGGTCGCTGCCATGGTGGCCCGCCCGGTGAACGAGAAGCGGCTGCGGGCAGCGCTTTCCGGCTCTGGCCCGGACCGGCTCTTCGAACTCGTGTGGACGCCGGCGACATCCGGCGCCGCGGCCCCCACGGCACCTTACGAGGTTTTCGAATCCGGGGTCACTGGCGAGGATCCGGTCACGGCAAGCTACGAACGCACGCACCGCGCCCTGGCCGCGGTCCAGTCGTGGCTGGCCGAACACGAGACGGGTGTGCTCGTCGTGGCGACCCGCGGCGCCATGGCGCTGCCGGCCGAGGACGTCACCGACCTGGCGGGCGCGGCGGTCTGGGGCCTGGTGCGCTCGGCGCAGACCGAGAACCCCGGCCGCCTGGTGCTGATCGATTCCGATGCGCCACTGGATGATTCGACGCTGTCCGCAGCGCTGGCGGTGGGTGAGCCGCAACTGTTGGTGCGTGCGGGGCAGATCTACACCCCGCGGGTTCGCGGCAGCCGCGCGGTGGACCAGATTCTGGACCCGCCCGGTGACGGCCCGTGGCGGCTCGGCCTGAGCAGCGCGGGCACCTTCGAGAACCTGCGCCTGGAGCCGGTGCCCAACGCCGGCGCCCCGCTGGAACCCGGCTACGTCCGCGTCGCCCTGCACGCCATCGCGGCCAACTTCCGCGACATCATGATCACGCTCGGCATGTTCACCCACGAGGCGCTGCTGGGTGGCGAGGGTGCCGGCGTGGTCGTCGAGGTCGGACCCGGCGTCACCGAATTCGCGGTCGGTGACTCGGTATACGGCTTCTTCCCCGACACCAGCGGCACCCTGGTTCCCGGCGATGTCCGGTTGCTGCTGCCGATGCCCTCGGACTGGTCGTACGCCGAAGCCGCCGCCATCTCAGCCGTTTTCACCACGGCCTGGTTCGCGTTCATCGACCTGGCAGCCGCCAAGCCGGGGCAGCGGGTATTGATCCATGCCGCCGCCGGCGGTGTCGGCATGGCGGCCACCCAGCTAGCCCGCCACCTGGGGCTGGAAGTGTTCGGCACCGCCAGCAAAGGCAAGTGGGACACCCTGCGCGCCATGGGCTTTGACGAGGACCACATCTCCGACTCGCGCAGCCTGGACTTCGAGGAGAAGTTCCGGGCCGTCACCGGCGGGGCGGGCATGGATATCGTGCTCGACTCGCTGGCGGGCGAATTCGTGGACGCCTCATTGCGTCTGGTCGCCCCCGGCGGGGTGTTCCTGGAGATGGGCAAGACCGACATCCGCGACCCCGGGGTGATCGCCCAGCAATACCCGGGCGTGCGCTACCGCGCCTTCGACCTCTTCGAGCCCGGTCGTCCGCGCATGCACGAGTACATGCTGGACCTCGCCGAACTCTTCGATTCAGGGGTGTTGCGCCCCTTGCCGGTGACGACGTTCGACATCCGGCGCGCACCGGCGGCTCTGCGCTATCTCAGCCAGGCCCGTCACATCGGCAAGGTCGTCATGACCCTTCCGGGCCTGTGGGCCCGCGGCACCGTCTTGATCACCGGCGGCACCGGCATGGCGGGTTCGGCGCTGGCCCGCCACGTGGTGACCCAGCACGGCGTTCGCAACCTGGTGCTGCTCAGCCGGCGCGGACCGGACGCGCCCGGCGCGGCGGAGTTGATCGCCGAACTCGAGGCCGCCGGCGCCCAGGTGCAGGTGGCGGCGTGCGACGCTTCCGACCGCCCGGCGCTGGCCAAAGTGATCGCTGACATTCCGGTGCAGCGGCCGCTGTCCGCGGTCATTCACGCCGCCGGCGTGCTCGACGACACCGTGGTGACGTCACTGACACCCGATCGGATCGACTCGGTGCTGCGAGCCAAAGTGGACGCGGCCTGGAATCTGCACGAGTTGACCGCCGACCTGAATGTCTCTGCCTTCGTGATGTTTTCGTCGATGGCCGGTCTGGTCGGTTCCTCGGGGCAGGCGAACTATTCGGCCGCCAACTGTTTCCTGGACGGCCTGGCGGCCCACCGGCGGGCACACGGCAAGCCGGCGATATCGCTGGGCTGGGGCCTGTGGGAACAGGCCAGCGCCATGACCGGCGGGCTGGACGAAGCCGACCTGGCCCGGTTGGGCCGCGAAGGCGTCCTGGCCCTGTCGTCACACGAGGCGCTGGAACTGTTCGACACCGCACTGATCGTCGACGAGCCTTTCCTGGCGCCGGCCCGCATCGATCTCGCCGCGTTGCGTGCCCACGCGGTCGCCGTGCCGCCGATGTTCCGCGACCTCGTCACCGCGCCGACACGGCGGCAGGTCGACGAGTCGCTGGCCGCTGCGAAGTCGAAATCGGCTCTCGCGCACCGGTTGCAGGGCCTGCCGGAGGCCGAGCAGCACGCCCTGTTACTCGACCTGGTGCGCTCCCACATCGCCACGGTGCTGGGCAACGTCGCGCCGGAGGCAATCGATCCCGATAAAGCCTTCCAGGACTTGGGCTTCGACTCGCTGACCGCGGTCGAAATGCGCAACCGGCTCAAGTCGGCCACCGGACTGTCGCTGTCACCCACCCTGATCTTCGACTACCCGACCCCGAGCGGCCTGGCCACCTACATCCGTACCGAACTGGCCGGGGTGCCGCAGGAGATCACCCACGGCCCGGTCGCCCGCATCACCGGTGCAGACCAGATCGCGATCGTGGGCATGTCGTGCCGCTACCCCGGCGGGGTGAATTCACCTGAAGACCTGTGGCAGATGGTGTTTCAGGGCCGTGACGTGCTCTCGGACTTCCCGGTCGACCGCGGCTGGGACCTGGGCGGACTGTACAACGCCGATCCCGACGTCGCCGGCACCTGCTACACGCGCACCGGCGGTTTCGTGGACGGTGTTGCCGATTTCGACCCCGCCTTCTTCGGGATCGCGCCCAGCGAAGCACTCGCGATGGACCCGCAGCAACGCCTCTACCTCGAGCTGTCCTGGGAAGCCCTGGAACGGGCCGGCATCGAGCCGGGCTCGCTGCGCGGCAGCGCAACCGGCGTGTTCGCCGGGGTGTACACCCAGGGCTACGGCATCGGCGCCGCACAGGCGGCCGAAGGCTTCCGGTTGACCGGCCAGTCGTCCAGCGTCGCCTCGGGCCGGGTGGCATACGTGCTCGGGCTGGAAGGTCCGGCGGTGTCGGTGGACACCGCATGCTCCTCGTCGCTGGTGGCGTTGCACATGGCCGTGCAGTCGCTGCGGTCGGGGGAGTGCGACCTGGCACTGGCCGGCGGTGTGACCATCAACGCCACGCCCGACATCTTCATCGAGTTCAGCCGCATGCGGGGCCTGTCGGCCGATGGCCGATGCAAGGCCTTCGCAGGTGCCGCCGATGGCACCGGATTCTCCGAGGGCGGCGGAATGCTGGTCGTCGAACGGCTTTCCGATGCCCAGCGGCTGGGACACCCGGTACTGGCTCTGGTACGCGGGTCGGCGATCAACCAGGACGGCGCGTCCAACGGGCTGACCGCGCCCAACGGTCCCTCCCAGCAGCGGGTGGTGCGCGCCGCGCTGGCCAACGCGGGCCTGTCCGCGAGCGAAGTGGATGCCGTCGAGGGTCACGGCACCGGCACCATGCTGGGCGACCCAATCGAGGCGCAGGCGTTGCTCGCCACCTATGGGCAGGGCCGAAACGAACCGCTGTGGCTCGGATCCATCAAGTCCAACATGGGCCACACCCAGGCCGCCGCCGGTGTCGCCGGGGTGATCAAGATGGTGCAGGCGATGCGGCACCAGTTGCTGCCGGCCACGCTGCATGTCGACGCGCCGAGCCCGCACGTGGACTGGTCGACGGGATCGGTTGCGCTGCTGACGGAGCCACAGCCGTGGCCGGACGAACCGGCCCGGGCCCGGCGCGCCGGTGTGTCGTCGTTCGGGATCAGCGGCACCAACGCACACGTGATCATCGAATCAGGACCCGCCGCGCCCGCAGCCGCACCTGCGGGCCCGAAACCCGCTGTGCTGCCGTGGGTTGTCTCCGCCAAGTCCGCCGCGGCATTGCGCACCCAGGCAGGCCGGCTCGCCGAATACCTGGGCGGGCACGACGAACTCGCGGCCGTCGACGTCGGCTGGTCCCTGGCGGGCCGGTCGTCGTTCGAGCACCGCGCCGTCGTCATCGGCAGCGACCGGGACGCGTTGCTAACGGGGCTGTCCGAACTGGCAGCTGACGACGATCTCGGCACGGTCATCCGCGGAGTGGCACAGCCGGGTGGCAAGACCGTCTTCGTCTTCCCCGGCCAGGGTTCCCAGCTGCTGGGCATGGGAATGGGCCTGCATGCGACGTACCCGGTGTTCGCCGAGGCGTTCAACACCGTCGTCGGCGAACTGGACCGCCACCTGCTGCGGCCACTGCGCGAGGTGATGTGGGGCCACGACGAAAGTGTGCTCAACACCACGGAATTCGCCCAGCCGGCGTTGTTCGCGGTGGAGGTCGCGTTGTTCCGGCTGCTGGAGTCCTGGGGCGTGCGGCCCGATTTCGTGATGGGGCACTCCGTCGGTGAGCTGTCCGCCGCGCACGTGTCCGGTGTGCTGTCGCTGGAGAACGCCGCCGTGCTGGTCGCCGCACGCGGACGGTTCATGCAGCGGCTGCCGTCCGGTGGCGCCATGGTCGCCGTGCAGGCCACCGAGGACGAGGTACGGCCGCTGCTGACCGCGGAGGTCAGCATCGCCGCGGTCAACGGGCCGGCCTCCGTGGTGATTTCCGGCGCTGAGCAAGCGGTGCTCACGGTGGCCGAGCAGCTGCGCGCCGAGGGCCGCCGGGTGCACCAGCTCGCGGTGTCCCATGCCTTCCACTCCCCGTTGATGGATCCGATGATCGACGAGTTCGGCGCGGTCGCGGCCGGACTGCCCATCGGATCACCCACGATCCCGGTCATCTCGAATCTGACCGGGCAACTCGCCGGCGACGACTTCGCCTCGGCGGCCTACTGGAAGCGCCACGTGCGGGAAGCGGTGCGCTTCGCCGACAGCATCCGGTTCGCGCAATCAGCAGGCGCGACAAGGTTTCTGGAGGTCGGCCCGAGCGGTGGCCTGACGGCGTCGATCGACGAGTCGCTGCCCGATGTCGCGGTCACGGCAAGCTCCGCGCTGCGCAAGGACCGACCCGAACCCACCACACTGACCAACGCCGTGGCGCAGATGCACGTTGCGGGTGCTCCGGTCGACTGGCGGGCCATGCTGGGCCCGGCGAACTTCGTGGAATTGCCGACGTACGCCTTCGAGCGACGCCGCTTCTGGTTGTCCACCGGCAGTGCCGCCGTCGACCCCGAGGGCCTGGGCCTGGCGTCCGGCGATCACGCCCTGCTGGGTGCCGTGGTCGACCTGCCGTCCTCGGGCGGTGTCGTGCTGACCGGCCGGCTGTCGGCGGCGACACACGGCTGGTTGCGCGACCATGCGGTTGGTGGCGTCTCGATATTCCCCGGCGCAGGCTTCGTGGAACTGGCCATTCGCGCCGGTGACGAGGTCGGCTGCACGACGGTCGACGAACTCACCCTGGCCGCGCCGCTGATCCTGCCCGAATCCGGCTCGGTCGCGGTGCAAGTCGTCGTCGATGCCGCCGATGACTCGGGATCCCGCGGCGTATCGGTGTTCTCGCGGGCCGAAAGCGGCTGGCTGCTACACGCCGAGGGCTCGGTGAGTTCCGCTGCCGCGCAACCGGTCTCGGACCTGTCGACGTGGCCGCCGGCGGGCGCCGCCCCGGTGGATGTCAACGGAATGTACGAGAGCCTGGCCGAGCGCGGGTACGGCTACGGCCCGGCCTTCCAGGGGCTGTCCGCGGTGTGGCGGCGCGGTGACGACCTCTATGCCGAGGTGAATCTGCCCGACACGGCGGGCTTGTCGCCCGCGGGATTCGGCGTGCACCCGGTGGTGCTGGATGCCGCGCTGCACGCGATCATCGTGGCCGCCGACGAGGACCGCAGCGACGGCGTGCTGGTGCCGTTCGCCTGGCAGGGTGTCTGCCTGCACGCGGCGGGTGCATCGGCGGTGCGGGCCCGCATCACGCCCACCGGACCGTCGTCGGTGTCGGTGGAGTTGACGGATGCGCTGGGCCTTCCGGTCCTGTCGGTCGCCTCGATGGTGGCCCGCCCGGTGACCGAGCAGCAGCTCAAGGCCGCCCTGGCCGGCTCGGCCGGCGACCGGCTCTTCGAGGTGAACTGGTCACCGGCACCGGCGGCAGGAGCGACAAGCACTCCGCCCTACCAGGTCTTCGAGTCCGATCCGGTCGCGGGTGACACGCTGGCCGGGGTCTACACCGCCACCCATCGCGCGCTGGCGGCCGTGCAGGCCTGGCTGGCCGAGCACGACTCGGGAGTGCTGGTGGTGTCGACATACGGTGCAATGGCACTGCCGGGTGAGAGCATCACCGATCTGGCCGGCGCCGCGGTCTGGGGCCTGGTCCGTTCGGCTCAGACCGAACACCCCGGCCGCATCGTACTGGTGGACACCGATGTGCCGATCGCCGAGGACGAGGCGGCAGTGGTTCTGGCGGTCGGTGAGCCACAAGTGTTGTTGCGCAACGGGACGGCGCACATTGCCCGCGTGCACGGCAGCCGCGCGGTGCGCGGCTTGCTGGCGCCCCCGGGTGACGGTCCGTGGCGATTGGGCATGAGTACCCCGGGTACGTTCGAAAACCTGCGTATGGAGCGCATTCCCGACGCGGACGCACCGCTGGGTCCGCGGCAGGTGCGCATCGCGACCAGCGCCATGGCCGCCAACTTCCGCGACGTCATGATCGCCCTCGGTCTCTACCCTGACGAAGCTGCCGCCATGGGAGTCGAAGCGTCCGGAACGATCATCGAAACCGCTTCGGACGCCGGTCTTTTCGCGGTCGGCGAGCGGGTGACGGGGCTGTTCCCGGAAGGAACCGGGGCCGTGGCGACCACCGACGAGCGGTTGCTGATCAGGATCCCGGCCGGCTGGTCGGATACCGACGCCGCCACCGCGCCGGTCGTCTTCGCCACCGCGTACTACGCGCTGAAGGTCCTGGCGGACGTGCGGCCCGGACAGCGGCTGCTGGTGCACGCGGCCGCCGGCGGCGTGGGTATGGCGGCCGTCCAGCTGGCCCGGCACTGGGGCGTCGAGGTGTTCGCCACCGCCAGCAAGGGCAAGTGGGACACGCTGCGTACCATGGGCTTTGACGATGCCCACATCGGCGACTCGCGCACCCTGGACTTCGAGGACACCTTCCGCGCCGCCACCGGCGGACGCGGTGTGGACGTGGTGCTGGATTCACTGGCCGGCGACTTCGTCGACGCGTCGCTGCGGCTGGTGGCCCCGGGTGGGGTGTTCCTCGAAATGGGAAAGACCGACATCCGCGACGCCGCCGAGATCGCCGAACAGGGCGTGCGCTACCGCGCCTTCGACCTCTTCGAGGCCGGGCCCGACCACATTCAGCGGATGCTCGCGGAGCTGGCCGAACTGTTCGCTGCGGGAGTGCTCAAGCCGCTGCCGGCCACGGTGTTCGACGTGCGGCGCGCGGCGGCGGCCCTGCGCTACCTCAGCCAGGCCCGCCACGTCGGCAAGGTCGTCATGACCATGGAATCCGCTCTGGGCGACGGCACCGTTCTGGTCACCGGCGGCACCGGCATGGCCGGCTCGGCGCTGGCGCGGCATCTGGTGCACCGGCACCAGGTGCGTGAGTTGGTGTTGCTGAGTCGTCGCGGGCCGGACGCGCCAGGCGCCGACGAGCTGACCGCAGAGTTGACCGCCGCCGGCGCAACCGTGCGGGTGGTCGCCTGCGACGCGGCAGACCGCGCGGCGCTGGCCACGGTGATCGCCGACATCCAGGAACACCGACCGCTCTCGGCGGTGGTCCACGCGGCGGGCACACTCGACGACGCGGTGGTCACGTCGTTGACCCCGGAACGGGTCGACGCGGCGCTGCGCGCCAAAGTAGATGCCGCGTGGAACCTGCACGAGCTGACCCGCGACCTGAAACTGTCCGCCTTCGTGATGTTTTCGTCGATCGCGGGGCTGGCCGGCGCGTCCGGGCAGGCCAACTACGCCGCCGGAAACTCGTTCCTGGACGCGCTGGCTCTGCACCGCCAGCAGCACGGGCTGCCGGCCGTCTCACTCGGCTGGGGGCTGTGGGATCAGGCCAGCAGCATGACCGGCGCGCTGGGTGCGGCCGATCTCGCCCGGTTCGCCCGCGACGGCATCGTGGCGATGGGTTCGGAGGAAGCGCTGGAACTGCTCGACACCGCCTTGGCTGTCAACGAGCCGTTCCTGCTGCCGGCCCACATCGACCTGGTGGCCCTGCGCGCCAAGTTCGACGCCGGGACCTTGCCGCCGATGTTCGTGGACCTGATCAACGCGCCGGCGCGCCGGCAGGTCGACGACTCGCTGGCCGCCGCCAAGTCCAAGTCGGCACTACTGGGTCGGCTGGAAGGGCTGGACGAGGAGGAGCAGCACGCGGTGCTGCTGGACCTGGTGCGCTCGCACATCGCCACCGTGCTGGGCAACACCACGCCCGAGGCCATCGACCCCGACCGGGCGTTCCAGGAATTGGGCTTCGACTCCCTGACGGCGGTCGAGATGCGTAACCGGCTCAAAGCCGCTACCGGCCTGGCACTTTCGCCGACGCTGATCTTCGATTACCCGAACTCGGCGGCGCTGGCCGGCTACTTCCACCAGGAATTGCTCGGAACGGTGCACCCGGACGCACAGCCCGCGGCGGCGCCAGGGGAAGAGGAACTGCGGCGCGTGGTGGCGTCCATCCCGGTCAAGCGGCTGCGGCAGGCCGGCGTGCTGGACCTACTGCTGGCGCTGGCCAACGAGCAGGACGGCGACCGCAGCGGCGCGACACCGCAGGACGAGTCGGCCGGAAAGGACCTCGCGGACATGGACCTCGACGACCTGGTCAATGCGGCTTTCATGGACGACGACGAGTAGCGTGCCCGAGCCTATGAAGATCGCCGTTACCGGCGCCGCCGGCGTGCTCGGCCGTGGCCTGGTCGCCCGGCTGCTCACCCAGGGACACGACGTCACCGGCATCGACCGGATTCGCCCCGAAAGCTGGCCCAGCGCAGCCCGTTTCGTCGCTGCGGACATCCGGGACGCCGAAGCGGTCCGCCACGCCATCACCGGCGCGCATGCGGTCGCCCACTGCGAACCGGCGCGGGGCGCAGACGATATCCAGGGCGTCACCAACCTGCTGGCGGCCATGGCCGAAGCCGGCACCGGGCGCGTCGTCTTCAGCTCCAGCGCGCAGGTCTACGGTGCGGCTGCACGGCCGGTGACCGAAGACGGGCCGCTGCACCCGGCGACTCCCGAGGGGCGATACTCGGCTCGGGTGGAGCGGATGCTGGCCGACTCCGGTTTCGAGTGGGTGGCGATCCGCCTTCCGCTTGTGGTGGGCCGCAGTGTCGACGACCGGTTGCGTGCGCTCGCGGCACTGCCGGTGCTGTTCACCGCGCCCGGATCAGGCCACCTTCAGGTGGTGCACACCGACGACGCGCTGCGGCTGTTGAACCAAGCCGTCCTGCAAGACGAAATCATCAGCGGCGCATTGAATCTCGCGGCACCAGGTGCTGCAACGGTACGTCAGCTGGCCGCGGTGCTGCGTCGGCCGACGCTGCCGCTCGGACCCCGGCTCGCCACCCTGCCGGACATCGCGCTGATGGACACCACCCGGCTGCGCGACGAGTGGCGTTTCGAACCGGCCTGGACCGCACAAGAGTGCCTGGACGACTTCTCCCTCGCGGTGCGTGGCCGGGTCGCGCTGGGCCGCCGAGTGCTGGCACTGCCCTGGCGGTTGGCTCCGATTCAGGACCTTCCCGCGGTCGACACGCCCGCCGATGACGGGGTCGAGCCGAGACTGGCCGGCCCAGAAGCAGAGAACGGCGAGTTCGACACTCCGATCGACCCGCGCTTTCCCACCTTCCTGGCGACCAACCTGTCCGAGGCGCTGCCCGGCCCCTTCTCTCCGTCGTCGGCGTCGGTGACCGTGCGGGGCCTGCGTGCGGGCGGGGTGGGCATCGCCGAGAGGTTGCGACCTGGCGGCGTGGTGCAGAAGGAAATCGCGATGCGCACCGTCGCGGTGTTCGCCCACCGGCTCTACGGCGCCATCACGTCAGCGCATTTCATGGCCGAAACGGTGCCGTTCGCCAAACCCGCCACCATCGTCAGCAACAGCGGGTTCTTCGGTCCCAGCATGGCGTCGCTGCCGATCTTCGGTGAGGAACGCCCGCCCTCCGAAACCAACCCGCTCCGCCGCCGGCTGCGGACCATCCGCAATATCGGCGTGTTCGGGGTGAACCTGGTGGGCCTCAGCGCCGGCTCCCCGCTCGACACCAGCGACTACCGGGGCGACATCGACCGACTCGAGCGACTCGTCGGAGACGACGTCACCCGCCTGGACGACCGCCGGCTGCTGAGCCTGATCCTGCTGGCACGCGACCACGTGGTGCACGGCTGGCTGCTGGCATCCGGATCGTTCATGCTGTGCGCGGCGTTCAACGTCTTGTTGCGCGGGCTGTGCGGGCGTGAGACCGCGCCGTCGGCCGGACCGGAACTGGTCAGCGCCCGGTCGGTGGAAGCCGTGCAGCGCCTGGCGGAAGCGGCCCGCCGCGACCCGACCGTGCTGCGGGTGCTGGCCGAACCAGGCGAACGCCTGGCCAAGCTCGCCGTCGAGGCGCCGGAGTTTCACCGCGCGGTGCTCGGCGAACTGGATTTGATGGGACACCGCGGGCCGGCCGAGGTGGAGATGTTGTCTACCAGCTACGCCGACGACCCCGAGCTGCTGATCCGGATGGTCACCAAGGCGTTGAGCGCGCCCGCGGCTCCGGAACCGCAGCACGCACCGATTCCGTTGCGCGCCAAGCCAATCGCTCTGCTCGCCGCGCGGCAACTGCGCGACCGCGAGGTGCGCCGCGACCGGATGGTGCGGGCTATCTGGGTGCTGCGTGGACTGCTGCGCGAGTACGGTCGGCGGTTGACCGAGGCCGGCGTGTTCCAGGCCGTCGATGACGTGTTCTATCTGCTGGTCGATGAGCTCGATGCGTTGCCCGCCAATGTCTCCGAGCTGGTGGCGCAACGCCGCGCCGAGCAACGGCGGCTGGTGGCCGTCGTTCCTCCCACCGTGTTCAGCGGCCATTGGGAGCCCACCACATCGGCGCCGGCGGTGCTGGGCGGCGGCGACACCCTGCGCGGCGTCGGCGTCTGCGGGGGACGGGTGCGGGGCCGGGTGCGCATCGTGCGGCCCGAGACCATCGACGACCTGCTGCCCGGCGAGATCCTGGTTGCCGAGGTCACCGACGTCGGTTACACGGCCGCGTTCTGTTATGCGGCAGCGGTCGTCACCGAACTCGGCGGTCCCATGTCGCATGCTGCTGTCGTCGCCCGCGAATTCGGCTTCCCTTGCGTCGTCGACGTCCAGGGCGCCACCCGGTCGCTGCCGCAGGGCGCTCTGGTCGAAGTCGACGGCGCCACCGGCGAAATCCGCGTACTGGAGCCCTGACCGCGATACCCTGTGCTTCACATCCGGGAGGACCGGGGGAGGTGCGCAATGTCGTCGGTGGTCGCGGTGCCGGAGCTAATTGCTTCTGCCGCAATAGATTTGACGAGCATCGGATCAGCGGTCAACGCCGCCAACGCAATTGCCGCACCCGCCACCGCCGATATTCTCGCGGCCGGCGCCGATGAAGTGTCGGCGGCGATCGCGGCACTGTTCGCCCGGCACGCTCTGGGGTATCAGACGCTCGGCGCGCAGGCGCAGGCCTTCCACGCCCAGTTCGTGGACGCGCTCACCGCGGGCGCGGCGTCTTATGCCGGTGCGGAGGCAGCCGCCGCGACCGCTCTGGGCCCCCTCAACGATCTGCTCAACCTGATCAACCTGCCCACTCAATTGCTGCTGGGCCGTCCGCTGATCGGCGACGGCACCAGTGGCGCCGCGGGAACCGGCGCTGACGGCGGGGCCGGCGGTCTGCTGTTCGGTAACGGCGGCTCCGGCGGATCCGGTGGCGGGGCGCACCCGGCCGGCGGAAGGGGCGGCGCCGCAGGGTTATTCGGCAATGGCGGTGCCGGCGGGGCCGGTGCCGCCGGGGCGGTCGGGGGCACCGGGGGCAACGGCGGCTGGCTCTTCGGCAACGGTGGGGCAGGGGGCGCAGGCGGAGACGCGCCGGCCGGCATCGGCGGGCTCGGCGGCGCGGGCGGTCAGGCAATTCTGTTGGGCGCCGGCGGTATCGGTGGCGCGGGCGGACTGGGCGCCGGGGGCGGCGGCAACGGCGGAGCCGGCGGGTGGGGTGGACTGCTGGCCGGTAACGGGGGTGCCGGAGGTGCCGGCGGCATGGCGACCACCGCCGGCAACGGCGGCGTCGGCGGCGCCGGCGGCGGCGCTTGGCTGATCGGCGATGGCGGCGCCGGCGGACTCGGAGCTGCCGCGACGGCTCCGGCCGCGACCGGTGGACTCGGCGGCACCGGCGGTGGCGGCGGCACCGGCGGGTTGTTGTTCGGCAACGGCGGTATCGGAGGCGCGGGCGGCGCCGGGGCGGCCGGCGGCACGGCCGGAACGGGTGGTTTCGGCGGCGACGCGGGGCTGTTCGGCGCCGGCGGTGCCGGCGGTGTGGGCGGAACCGGCGGTGGTCACTTCGGCGAGACCGGCGGGGCCGGCGGCAACGGCGGCGCGGGCGGGGTCATCTTCGGCAACGGCGGCGCGGGCGGGGCAGGCGGAGATGCGCTCGCCCAGGCGGTGGGCGCCGGCGGTGCCGGCGGTCCCGGTGGAAACGGCGGCGCCGCACGGCTGTTCGGCGATGGTGGCACCGGCGGGATGGGCGGGGACGGCGGGCGCGCCGACGGCGCCGGCGACTCCGGGGGAGCCGGTGCCCGGGGTGGCCGCGGCGGAGCGGGCGGCTATCTGTTCGGAAGCGGCGCAGCGGGCGGGCGTGGTGGGGCCGGCGGAGTGGCGGCGAACGGCTCCGGCGGGGCCGGCGGGGCCGGCGGCGACGGCGGATCCACCACCCTGATCGGTGACGGCGGAAACGGCGGCAGCGGTGGGCCCGGCGGAACGGGCACGCCCGCGGGCGCCGTCGGCGTCGGCGGCAGCGGTGGTGTGGGCGGCCTACTGTTCGGCAGCAACGGCACCGCCGGCTGAGCCGGAACCGTTGCGGCGGTCAGCAGTTGAAGGCGATCCCGACGCCGTCCGGCGGTGGCACCGAGCGTAGGCACCCGTACGGCTGGATGCCGGCTGCACCGAACCGGGCGGCCGACTGGTGGGCGTAATTCACGCACACCAGGCCGCCCTGATCGGCGCGGCACCGGTAGTCGCCGAAGGACAACGAGTTTCCGTCGGCAAGTTCGGCGCCGGTGCCGGCCAGGAACGGCCCCGGATCGGCGCGAGCCGACCCGACCTGCAGGTTGTTGCCGTCGAAGTCGACCCACCCGGCCTGCCAATCCCCGTAGGCCGTGTCCGGCCGGGGTGGGGGATTGGTCAGCGCCACCAGGCAGGACAGCAGGCCGGCGGTGTGCTTGACGTCTGTCGTGCATCTGGCTTTGCCGCCGGGCGCACTGAACGCGACATTCCCGTCGAGCTGGTAGCGCGCCGGATCGCCCGGATGACCGGCTTCGATCCAGGCGATGACGCCGGTGATGGGCGCTCCGGATGTCGGGGCGGCCGACGAAGGCGGCGCCTTCTGGGTAGCGGGAGCCGGCGGCTGCGCGGACATACCGCCGCCGGTGTGCGAGCAGCCGGCAACCAGTATCGGGATGGCGACCAGCTCGGCGATCCGCATGCCGTCAGGCTAACCGCCGCAACCCGCATTTTGGCGCTGCGCGCGCCGTCCCGTCGGTGCGTCGGTTAACGTCGAGTTATGCATGAGCGCATCGTCCGCGCCCGCACCACCGCCGGTACCGTCGAAGGCTTCACCCGCGACGGGGTCAATCGCTGGCGCTCGATCCCCTATGCCCGGCCGCCGGTGGGTCCCCTGCGCTACCGTGCGCCGCAGCCCGTCCAGCCCTGGTCAGGGGTGCGGCACTGTCACGGATTCGCCAACTGCGCCCCCCAGCAACGCCGCTACACCATGCTCGGGGTCGGGCGATACCAGCCGATGAGCGAGGACTGTCTGACCCTCAACGTCGTCACTCCCGAAGAAGGCGCGGCCGAACCGTTGCCCGTGATGGTGTTCATCCACGGTGGGGGCTACATCCTGGGCAGTTCGGCCACTCCGCTGTACGACGGTGCCGCACTGGCTCGCCGTGGCTGCGTGTACGTGTCGGTGAACTACCGGCTCGGCGCCCTCGGGTGCCTGGACCTGTCGTCGTTGTCGACCCAGGACGTCACCATCGACGGCAACCTGTACCTGCGCGACCTGGTGATGGCCTTGCGCTGGGTCAGGGAAAACATCGCCAACTTCGGCGGTGACCCCGACAACGTCACCATCTTCGGTGAGAGCGCCGGTGCGCACATCACCGCGACGCTGCTGGCGGTGCCCGACGCGGCGGGTCTTTTCCACCGGGCGATCTCGGAGAGCCCGGCGGCCGGCATGACACGGTCGACGGAGGTGGCCGCCGAATTCGCGGCACGGTTCGCCGAACTGCTGGGGGCGCGCAGCAAGGACGCGGCCAACGCGGTGATGCGGGCACCGGCAGCACAACTGATCGAGGCCCAGCACCGGCTGATCGACCAGGGTATGCAGAAACGCCTGGGCGCCTTCCCGATCGGCCCGGTCTTCGGCGACGAGGTGGTGCCGGTCGATCCCGTTGAGGCGATGCGTTCCGGTCAGGCGCACCAGGTGCCCCTGATCGTCGGAACCAACGCCGAGGAAGGGCGTTTGTTCACCCGCTTCCTGGGCATGCTGCCGACCAACAAGGCGATGGTGGAGGCTCTCCTCGCCGAAGTGGAACCCGCTGCGCGGGAACGTATTACGGCGGCATATCCGAAATACCCGAAGCCGGAGGCGTGTATTCAGCTGGGTGGTGACTTCGCGTTCAGCACCGCGGCCTGGCAGATCGCGGAGGCGCACACCCACCACGCGCCCACCTACCTGTACCGCTACGACTACGCCCCCCGAACACTGCAGTGGTCGGGCTTCGGCGCCACGCACGCCACCGAGTTGTTCGCCGTGTTCGACATCTACCGCACCCGGTTCGGGGCGCTGCTCACCGCGGCGGCCGACCGTGGTCCGGCCCTGCGGGTCAGCAACGACGTGCAGCGACGCTGGCGCTCGTTCAGCCGATCCGGCGTACCGGGGGAGGACTGGCCGCGATACACCCACGACGAACGCGCGGTAATGGTCTTCGATCGCAAGTCGCGCATCGAGTTCGACCCGCACCAGCATCGCCGGTTGGCCTGGGACGGCTTCACCCTCGCACGCTGACCTGGCACGCTGACCCCATGGTTTCCAATACCGATCAAGCTATCGAGCAGCCCGGCGATCTCACCGCGGAGTGGCTCACGGCCACCGTGCGCGCGGGTGCCGTCTCCGCCTACACCGCTGAGCGGATCGGCACCGGTCAGATGAGCGAGTGCTACCGCATCGCGCTGAACTACGCCGAACCCGAAGGCAAGCCACGCCCGTCGACGGTGGTGCTCAAGGTCGCCGCGACCGATCCGGTGAGCCGGCAAACCGGCCTGGCGCTCGGTCTCTACGAGCGCGAAGTTCGCTTCTACCACGACATCGCACCCCGCCTGGGCGGGGCGATCGCGCCCTGCTTCCATGCGGCGATCAACATCTCCACCGGCGTGTTCGACCTGCTGCTCGACGACGCCGGGCCAGCCGCCGTCGGTGATGAAATCGCGGGGGCCACAACCGAACAGGCGTTCCTTGCGGTCACCGAGCTGGGCCGCCTGCACGGCCCGCTGCTGGGTGACGCGACGTTGGCCGACGCGCCGTGGCTGAACCGGGACTCGCCGCTCAACCAGGCGATGATCACCCCGCTGTATGCCGGTTTCATCGAGCGGTATGCCGATCAGATCGCGCCCGAACACCGCGCGGTCTGTGAGCGCCTGATAGGCGCGTTCGACGGCTACCTGGCCCAGGAGGCCGCCGGCGGCGGTATCCAGGGTCTGGTACACGGGGACTACCGCCTGGACAACATGCTGTTCGGAGCCCCCGGTGCCAGCCGGGCCCTCACGGTCGTGGACTGGCAGACGGTTTCGTGGGGCCCGGCGTTCACCGACCTGGCCTACTTCGTGGGCTGCGCGCTGCCGACCGAGGATCGTCGCGCACAGTACGACGACTTGCTGCAGGCGTACCACGAGGCGCTCGGTCCGCAGGCTCCGGTGAGCGTGGCCGACGTCCGAGACGGGGTGCGGCATCAGAGTTTCTTCGGGGTGATGATGGCGATCGTGTCGTCGATGCTGGTCGAGCGCACCGAGCGGGGCGATCGGTTGTTCATGACGATGCTGGAGCGCCACTGCCAGCACGTGCTGGACATCGACGCCCTGGCGATCCTGCCGGACGCCGCCGCTCCGGAACCGCTGCGCCCCTCACCCGAGGACGAAGGAGCCCATCCGTCCACCGACGAACCGCTGTGGAGCGAAAGCTGGTACGCCGACTTCGTCGACGCCGCAGAGGGATTGGGCGGCTGGTTCCGCATCGGTCTGATGCCGAATCAGCAGACGGCGTGGATTCACGCGCTGCTATGCGGACCCGACGAGGCCACCATCGCCGTCGACTACCAGATACCGCTACCGGCGGATGCCTGGACGGCGCAGGCCGACGGCATCAACCTCGCCCACACCAGCGGCACCCCGCTGCAGACCTACCGCGTCGACATCAAGGCCAAAGGCCAGTCCTACCAGGACCCTTCGGCGCTACTGCGCGGCGAACCGGGCGAGCCGGTCGACCTGGCGATGAATCTGGTGTGGACCACCGATGGCATCCCGTACCAGTACCGG
This sequence comes from Mycobacterium sp., assembly GCA_003987775.1. Taxonomy (GTDB): domain Bacteria; phylum Actinomycetota; class Actinomycetes; order Mycobacteriales; family Mycobacteriaceae; genus Mycobacterium. The sequence continues at coordinate 69,149 of RXJD01000066.1, read as the reverse complement.
TTGACCACGCGCTATGAGATTCCGTGTACCGTCTCGGGCACCGTCACCGTCAAACATGCCCGCTACCAGATTGATTCGGTGCCGGGGCAGCGCGACCACTCGTGGGGGGTGCGCGACTGGTGGTCCATGGACTGGATGTGGACCGCACTGCACCTGCAGGACGGTAGTCATCTGCACGGGGTGCGCATCCAGATCCCCAACACCCCGGCATTCAGCATCGGCTACGCCCAGGACCGCGCCGGCAGCATTACCGATCTGACGACGGTGGACATCCGGGAAGCTTTCAGCGCCAACGGGTTACCCGAAAACCAGGTTCTGGAACTCGCCCCCGTCGGCATCACCGCGGAGGTGAATATCCGCGCGCACGCGCCGGTCCGGTTGGTGGGCCCCGACGGGCGGGTCAGCCAGTTTCCGCGCGCCTGGGTCGACGTCACGACCGCTGACGGCCGCACCGGCGTCGGCTGGATGGAATGGAACCGCAGCCAGGCCGATCAGGGTCAGTGACACGCACAGTCGTCGTGACCGGGGTGTCCGGGTCGGGCAAGTCGACCGTCGGCGCCGCACTGGCCAAGCGGTTGGACGTGCCGTTCGAGGATGCCGACCACCTGCACCCACCCGCCAACATCGCCAAGATGGCCTCGGGTCAACCGCTGACCGACGACGACCGCTTCCCGTGGCTGGACAGGGTCGGGGAGTGGCTGGCCGCGCACCCCGGCGGTGTGATGAGCTGCTCGGCCCTCAAGCGGACATATCGCGACCGGCTGCGGCGGTACAGCCCGTCGGCTTACTTCCTGCACCTTCGCGGACGACCTGACGTCATAGCCCACCGCTTGGCCGCCAGGCCCGGACACTTCATGCCCGCGAGCCTGCTGCAATCGCAACTCGACACGCTGGAGCCGCTTGACGCCGACGAACCAGGAGTCGCCGTCGACATCGACGATCGCGGTGTGGACGCGATCGTCGATGCCTTTCTGAGGCGGGGCGGCTAAGAGCGGCGGCTAGCGTCCCCAGCGCTTACGGGTGCTGGTGAGTTGGTCGTCGAGTCGGTCGCGCGCCGTCTCGGCCAGCTCGTTGCCGCGGGTCACCGCCGTGTCGGCCAGCCGAGAGCCACGTTCACGCGCGGTTTCGGCGATTTCCAGACCACGCTCGCGGGCGGTATCGGCCAGCTTCTCGCTCCGCTTGCGGGCGAGTTCGGCGTAGTCGGCACCGCGGTCGGCGGCCTTGTGGGCCAGCTTCTCGCTGCGCTTGCGCGCCTTCTTGGCGTACGGCTTGCTCTTCTCGGCGGCCGTAGTGGCCAGCTCCCGGCTGCGTTCGAGGGCTGCCTCGGCGTACGGGGCGGTGCGCTCGGCTGCCGTGTTCGCCAGCTCGCGGCCACGCTCCAGGGCGGCTTCGGCGTACGGAGCGCTGCGTTCTGCTGCGGTACTGGCCAGTTCGCGGCCACGCTCGGCGCCGGCCTGCAGACCATGCACGATCTTCTCGCCCAGCTCCGAGTCCAGCACGTCGTGCGAGGAGCCCGGCAGCGCGCCGGACACCTTGTCGGAGAGCCGCTCGGCGGCGCGGCGCCCGCGCCAGCCCAACGACGGCTTGCCCGCGGTGTCGGCGGACGCGATGAGCAACCCACCCAGCAAACTCACGTCGGCCAGGAACGCCCGCCGCTTCTCAGCCTTGCGCTCCGGGTCGGGCTCGTTCCAAAACATGTGCGTGCCAAGGTTTCCCGGGATCACCGTCAGCGCGAGTGCGGCCGACGCCACCCGCGGCAGCTTGCCGGCGGCCAGCAGCACCCCACCGCCGATCTGGACGGCGGCGTTGATCTGGGCGAACGTCTCGGCGTCCGCAGGAATATTGCTGCTCACGGAATCGGGCAGCGACTGCAAGCCGCTCACCGTCGGCTGTGCCGCTTGAGCTGCCGGTTTCGGGTTGAGCAGGGCGTCCACTCCCTGGCCGATAAAGACAGCTGACAACATGGGTCGGGCGATTCTGCGGATCAACATGGCCGCTGTGTTCCCCGGCCGGCCAGCCCACAAACCCGCCGGATCCCCGGTAATTCGGCGATAGGGTGTACGGCGTGCGAGCGTTGATCATCGTCGACGTACAGAAGGATTTCTGTGAGGGTGGTGCACTGCCCGTCGCCGGTGCGCACGGCGTCGCCCGGTCGATCAGCGACTATCTCACAAGTGATCCCGGTTACCACCACATCGTGGCGACCAAGGACTTTCACATCGATCCCGGCAATCACTTCGGCGACGACCCCGACTACTCCTCGTCCTGGCCCCCACACTGCCGGGCCGGCAGCACCGGCGCGGAGTTCGCCCCCGCCCTCGACACCAGCAAGATCGAGGCCGTCTTCCGCAAAGGCGCCTACGGAGCGGGCTACAGCGGCTTCGACGGCGTCGACGACAACGGGACCTCTCTACTGGAGTGGCTGCGGCAACACCGGGTCGACGAAGTCGACCTGGTGGGTATCGCCACCGACCACTGTGTGCGGCACACCGCCCACGATGCGGCCCGGGCCGGTCTGGCGACCCGGGTGTTATTGGACCTGACGGCCGGTGTGTCGCCGGATTCGACGGCCCACGCTTTGCACGAGATGCGAACCGCCAGTATCGAATTGATCGGAAGGCGCTTATGACGACATCGCACAGAGACGACCTGCTGGCCGCGGTCGAGCGCTCGCCCCAAGCGGTTTCGGTTCACGACCGCGACGGGTGGGTCCAGGTCTTCACCTCTGACGGCCGAGTCGAAGACCCGGTCGGATCAAGCCCGCACGTCGGACACGATGAGATCTACCGCTTCTACGACACGTTCATCGGCCCGCGCGGCATCACGTTCCACCGCGACCTCGATATCGTGTCCGGGCCGACGGTGCTCCGCGACCTCGAGCTGGAGGTGGCGATGGGCGATGCGGTGACGATGTTCATACCGGCCTTCCTGCGCTACGACCTGCGCGAGGTCAACGGGGAGTGGAAAGTCGCGCACCTGCGCGCCTATTGGGAGCTGCCGGCGATGATGGTGCAGTTCCTGAAAACCGGAACCCGCGCGTTGAACCCGGGTGTGCAACTCGGTAAAGGGTTGCTGGGCAACCAGGGTCCGCGTGGCGCCGTCGGCTTCATGACGGGCTTCCGCCGGGTGGGCGCGCGGCACAAGAAGTTGGTCGAGGGCTTTCTGCAGGCGATCGCCCGCGGTGACGAGTCCGCCGCCCGTGCGAGTCTGTCGCCGGCGGCCGCGTTAACGCTGGGGGACAACGAGAAACTTGACGTCGCCCAACTCACTGAGCACCTCCGAAATGCCCACTGGACCAAGATGATCGGTGCGGGATCGACCGTCGTGGTGTCGGTGGCCTCAGATCGCGGGCGGGGCATCGTTTTCGCCGATGTCGCCTGGCGTGCCAACCGGATCAACGCCGTCCGCTATTTTCCCGCCTGATCACTGCGTCGCCGACAACGCCAGCGAGAGGACCGACAGCAGCAGGTAGCCGCCGGGAAAGGCGATGTTGGAGAAGACGCGTGCCCGTACATGCACGATCACGGCGCCGGTGAAGTAGAGCACCAGCCCGACGGCAGCGGCAATTCCGATGTGTCGCAAGCCGAGCAGGCCGACGAACAAGCCGCCCGCGCCGGCAAGTTTCAGCACGGCGAGGGTCGGAAGCCACGAGCGTGAGACACCCACCCGCGCCGAATTCGCCAACACGAACTGCGCGGGAACCAGGTCGGGTAAGGCGATCGCCGCGGTCGCGGCGATGGTCGTGACGACCACCGGCACGTATGCGGTGTGCATTAGAGTCATGGGAAAGGTCTCCTTCGCGGGTCGGACAGATGCCATCACCTTCTTGACGATCTCCGCACCGGAAAGGTGACCCGTGAATACAGCTCTGGACCTTGGCGATCTGTCCCAGCGATTCGAGGCAGATCGAGGGCGCCTCACCTCGGTGGCCTTTCAACTGCTCGGGTCCCTGCCTGACGCCGAAGACGTGGTGCAGGCCGCCTGGTTGAAGGCCAGCCGATCCGACTATGCCGACGTCGCCAATCTGACGGCCTGGTTGACCACCATCACCGCACGCGAGGCGCTCGACCAGCTGCGGGCGCGGAGGCGTCGGGCCGAACAGCCCCTCGACGAGGCGGCGGTGGGCGAACGATTCGCCGCGGCCGCGGCAGACGAAGACGCGCTGATCGCGGATTCGGTGAGCCGTGCGCTGCTGGTCGTTCTTGACCGGCTGCCGCCCGCGCAACGGGTCGCCTTCGTCCTACACGACGTGTTCGCCGTGCCGTTCGAGACGATCGCGGACCTGTTGGACCGCACACCGGCGGCTGCCAAGAAGCTGGCCAGCCGGGCGCGGGGGAGACTGCACCCGGCGTCGGCCGCCGTCGCACCACCGGCTGCCGATCATGTGCAAGTGGTGCGGGCCTTCCTGGCGGCTTCCCGGCGCGGTGACATTGATGCCCTGGTGGAGCTGCTTGCCCCCGACGTCGTGCGCCGGGTCGATCCGTCGCTGGTCCCGGCCGACGTGCCCGCCGAAATACGGGGGGCCAGAACCGTCGCCGAGGAGACCCGGCAGTTCACCGACCGCTCGCGCGCCGGGGTGGTGGTGCTGATCGACGGGCGTCCGGGCATCGCCATCGCACCCGCCGGCCGGCTGCGGGCGCTGTTGCACATCGCCATGGACGCGGACCACCGGATCCAGGTCGTCGACATCACCGGCGACCCCGCCAGACTGCGGACCGCCGTCCTGACGTTGCCGCCGGCACGGCCGTCCTGAGCACCGGAAGTAGCGCATCCCAGGCGGAGCACAGGACTGTCCGCTATGAAGAACATCAGACACCGCTAAGGGCGGCAACGGGCCGGTTCCGGGAGCACCATGATCGACAAGCCGTTTGGACGGCGCAGCCTGCTACAGGGCGCGGGGGCGCTCGCGCTGGCACCGTGGGCCGCGGGTTGCGCTTCGGACGACGACGCACTGACCTTCTTCTTCGCCGCCAACCCCGACGAGATCCGGCCGCGGATGAGAGTGGTCAACGAATTTCAGCGCCGGCACCCTGACATCAAGGTGCGGGCGTTGCTGTCCGGGCCCGGCGTGATGCAGCAACTGTCCACATTCTGCGCCGGCGGGAAGTGCCCGGATGTGCTGATGACGTGGGAACTCACCTATGCCGAACTCGCCGACCGCGGTGTGCTGCTCGACCTCAACTCCCTGCTCGCCCGCGACGCGGACTTTGCCGCGCAACTGAAGGCGGACAGCATCGACGCGCTCTACCGGACGTTCACCTACCCGGCCGGTCCGGGCGGCGGCCAGTACGCCTTCCCGGAGCAGTGGTCGGGAAATTACCTGTTCTACAACAAGGCCCTGTTCGACGCCGCCGGGGTTCGGCCGCCGCCCGGGACCTGGCAGCAGAGCTGGAGTTTCACCGAATTCCTCGATGCGGCAGCGGCTCTCACCAAGCGGGAGGCGTCCGGGCGGGTGACGCAGTGGGGATTCGTCAACGCCTGGGTCTCGTTCTATTCGGCCGGCCTGTTTGCGATGAACAACGGGGTCCGCTGGTCGTCGCCGCGGACCAACCCGACCCACCTGAACTTCGACGACGACGCCTTCGTCGAGGCGGTGCAGTTCTACGCCGACCTGATCAACAAGCACAAGGTCTCACCCGGCGCTTCCGACCAGCAATCCATGTCCAACGCCGACCTCTTCTCGGTCAACAGGGCAGCCATGGCGCTGGGCGGGCACTGGCGCTATCAAACCTTCGACCGGGCCGACGGTCTGGATTTCGACGTCGCACCGCTGCCACTGGGTCCGCGCGGGCACAGCGCCTGCTCCAATATCGGAGTCACCGGCCTTGCCATCGCGGCGACCAGCAAGCGCAAGGAGCAGGCGTGGGAGTTCGTCAAATTCGCCTGCGGGCCCGTCGGTCAGGCCCTGATCGGTGAGTCCCGCTTGTTCGTGCCGGTGCTGCGATCCGCGATCAACTCGCCGGGATTCGCCGACGCACACCGGCGCGTCGGCAACCTCGAGGTGCTCACCGACGGTCCGCTGGTGTCCGAAGGGCTGCCGATCACGCCGGCCTGGGAGAAGGTCGTCGCCCTGATGGACCGCAATTTCGGGCCGGTGCTGCGGGGGGCGCGCCCGGCAACGTCGCTGTCCGGGCTGTCACATTCGGTCGACGAGGTGCTGCGAAACCCGTGACCGCGACCGACACGCCCACCCCCGCAAAGACCCTCCCGTGGCGCCGACGCGCTTGGGCCGGAAGGCTTTTCGTTGCACCCAACCTCGCCGCGGTGCTGCTCTTCATGCTGTTCCCGCTGGGCTTCTCGCTGTATATGAGTGTGCAGAAATGGGACATGTTCACCCCGGCCAAGTTCGTCGGCCTGGCCAACTTCACGCAGTTGTTCACCTCGGACCCGCTGTTTTTGATCGCGATGCGCAACACGGTGGTCTACACCGTGGGAACGGTGCTGCCCACCGTGCTGATCAGCCTTGTCGTCGCCGGCGTGCTCAACCGGAAAGTGAAGGGAATCGGCGTCTTCCGCACCATCGTCTTCCTGCCGCTGGCGATTTCCTCGGTCGTGATGGCCGTCGTCTGGCAATTCGTGTTCAACACCGACAACGGGTTGCTGAACATCATGCTCGGCTGGGTGGGAATCGGTCCGATACCGTGGCTGGTCGAACCCCATTGGGCCATGGTGTCGTTGTGCATGGTGAGCGTCTGGCGCAGCGTCCCGTTCGCCACCGTGATCTTGCTGGCAGCGATGCAGGGCATCCCGGAAACGGTGTACGAGGCGGCCAGGATCGACGGCGCGGGCGAGATCCGGCAGTTCGTGTCCATCACCGTGCCACTGATCCGAAGTGCGATGTCGTTCGTCGTGGTCATCTCGATCATCCACGCCTTCCAGTCCTTCGACCTCGTCTACGTCCTGACCGGCGCCAACGGCGGCCCCGAGACCGGTACCTACGTGCTGGGCATCATGCTGTTCCAGCACGCGTTCTCGTTCCTGGAATTCGGATACGCCTCGGCGCTGGCCTGGGTGATGTTCGCCATCCTGCTGGTGCTGACGGTGCTGCAACTGCGCATCACCCGCCGGCGCACCTGGGAGTCGTCCCGTGGTCTCGGGTAAGCGCGCCGTGCTGCGAGCCGCCGGGTCGTACGCGGCGCTGATCTTTGTCGCGTGGTGCGCGCTGTTTCCCATCCTCTGGGCCATCTCCGGATCGCTGAAGAAGGAGGGCGAGATCAGCGAAGCGAAGCTGTTGCCGTCCAGCCCGCGCTGGTCCAACTACACCACGGTGTTCGATCTGATGCCGTTCTGGCGGATGTTCTTCAACACCGTGTTGTATGCCGGATGCGTCACGGCCGGTCAGGTGATGTTCTGCTCATTGGCAGGATATGCGTTCGCGCGGTTGGATTTTCGTGGCCGCGACACCCTGTTCCTGTTGTATCTGGGCACCCTGATGGTGCCGTTGACCGTGACGGTCATCCCGCAGTTCATCGTGATGCGGACCGTGGGCTGGGTCGACACACCCTGGGCTATGATCGTGCCCGGTTTGTTCGGCAGCGCGTTCGGCACTTACCTGATGCGGCAGTTCTTCCGCACCCTGCCGACCGATCTCGAGGAGGCGGCGATTCTCGACGGATGCTCGCCGTGGCAGATCTACTGGCGAATTCTGCTGCCGCACGCCAGACCGGCGGTAATGGTCCTTGCGGTGCTGACGTGGGTCAGTGTGTGGAACGACTTCCTGTGGCCGCTGCTGATGATCCAGCGCAACAGCCTGGCCACCCTGACCCTCGGGCTGGTGCGGCTGCGCGGCGAATACGTCGCCCGCTGGCCCGTGCTGATGGCGACCTCGATTCTGATCCTGCTGCCCCTGGTCCTCATCTACGCCTTCGCCCAGCGTTCGTTCGTTCGCGGCATAGCCGTCACGGGGATGGGTGGCTAGTCGATGGCTTCGGTGAGTTTCGAGCAGGCGACCCGGCGCTACCCGGGCAGCGACCGGGCCGCCCTGGACAGCCTGGATCTGGTGGTCGGCGACGGCGAGTTCATGGTGTTGGTGGGACCGTCCGGATGCGGCAAGACGACGTCGCTGCGGATGTTGGCGGGCTTGGAAACCCTGGATTCCGGACGCATCCGGATCGGTGACCGCGACGTCACCAACCTCGATCCCAAGGATCGCGACGTCGCGATGGTCTTCCAGAACTACGCCCTCTATCCGCACATGACGGTGGCGCAGAACATGGGCTTTGCACTCAAAGTCGCCAAGACGCCGAAAGCCGAGGTCCGCGAACGGGTGTTGGCGGCGGCGCGCATGCTCGATCTGGAGCAGTATCTGGAGCGCAAGCCCAAGGATCTCTCGGGTGGGCAACGGCAGCGGGTGGCGATGGGACGGGCGATCGTGCGTCGCCCGCAGGTTTTTCTGATGGACGAGCCTCTGTCGAACCTGGACGCCAAGCTGCGCGTGCAGACCCGCAACCAGATCGCGGCACTGCAGCGTCAACTCGGCACCACCACGGTGTACGTCACGCACGACCAGGTCGAGGCGATGACCATGGGTGACCGGGTCGCGGTGCTGCGCGACGGGCTGTTGCAACAGTGTGCGACGCCAAGGGAGCTCTACCGCAACCCGGGCAACGTGTTCGTCGCGGGATTCATCGGGTCGCCCGCCATGAACCTGTTCACCCTGCCGGTCGTCGACTCCGCTGTCTCGCTGGGGGATTGGAATATTCCGGTGCCACGGCAGATCGCCGGCACCGCCGCCGAACTCGTCGTCGGGGTCCGCCCCGAGCATTTCGAAGTGGGCAGTGTCGGCGTGGAGATGGAGGTGGACGTCGTCGAAGAACTCGGTGCCGACGCCTACCTCTACGGCCGGATCACCGGGGCGGACACGGTGATCAGCAAGCCGATCATCGCCCGTACCGACGGCCACGACCCGCCCGGCAAAGGCAGCCGTGTGCACCTGCATCCCCAGCCTGGGCACCTGCATTTCTTCGCTACTGATGGACGCCGAATATCGTGATGGACAAGCAATTTCGCGTAGGTCCGCGGCGCGCCGCGCCGGTGATCCGGCCGCCCGCTCCCTAGTATGGCCGGGTGGTTGATCGCTATGGAACCGATGTGCTGGCGGGCGGTGGGCGGCGTAAGCCGCGTTCGGTAGAGCACCCGGTCGAACTGGGGATGGTTGTCGAGGACGCGCAGACGGGCTACGTGGGCGCGGTGGTACGAGTCGAGTACGGGCGCGTCGAGCTTGAAGACCGGCACGGGAAGACCCGTCCCTTCCCGTTGGGTCCCGGCTATCTGATCGACGGTCAACCGGTGATCCTCACCCCGCCGCGCCGATCGGCCCCCGCGACTCCGGCGCGCACGGCGTCCGGATCGGTTGCCGTCAAGGGCGCCCGGGCCCGGGTGGCCCGTGCCGGGCGGATCTACGTGGAAGGCCGTCATGACGCAGAGCTGATCGCCCAAGTCTGGGGCGAGGACTTGAAGATCGAGGGTGTCGTGGTCGAGCACCTGGGCGGTGTCGACGATCTGGTGGGGATTGTCAGGGAATTTCAGCCGGGGCCAGGATGTCGGCTGGGCGTGCTGGTCGACCACCTGGTTCCCGGATCGAAAGAGTCGCGCATTGCCGACGCGGTGCGCAGGGGTCCCGGGGGAGCGGACACCCTGGTGGTCGGGCATCCTTACGTCGATATCTGGCAGGCCGTCAAGCCGCAGCGTCTCGGCCTGAAAGCCTGGCCGACAGTCCCCCGGCACATCGAATGGAAGCACGGCATCTGCCAGGCACTCGGCTGGCCGCACGCCGACCAGACCGACATCGCCGCGGCCTGGCGGCGCATCCGCGGACAGGTCCGCGATTGGAATGACCTCGAGCCCGCGCTGATCGGAAGGGTGGAGGAACTGATCGATTTCGTGACGCAACCATGTGACTGACGTCACCGTCACGTTTTCGGGCGTGCCCGGCACTAACTCCGTGACCGAATCTCTGATGAGGAATGGAGAAGTGCATGACCGACGCGCTCGTCATCGATGCTCAGGGTCTGGACCGGCTCTCGTGTAACGCCAAGGCCGACCCCGCGACCGGCAAGAAGACTCTCAAGGCCAAAACCGTATGCGAGTCCGGCTTCCGCAACATGACCTATGTGCGCGACCTGGCGCCGATGCTGGTCGGCGAACCGCCGGCGCTGCTGGGTGACGACTCGGCGCCCAACCCGTCCGAGACCTGCCTGGCAGCGCTCGGATCGTGCATCTCGGTCGGGTTGCTGGCCAACGCCACCCACCGCGGCGTGACCCTGACCAAGATCGAGGTGGAGATGGAAGGCGACATCGACATCTCCGCGGTCTGGGGCGTCGGTGACACTCCCGACGGCAAGGTCCTCGGCTTCACCGCCGTGCGCTGCAACGTCACGCTGGCCGGTGACGCCGATGACGCGACCCTCAAGGAGATCCATGACAACGCCGTCGCATGGTCACCCGTGGTCAATACATTCACGCGTCCTGTAACCGTCGACTCCGCCCTTTCCATCGGCTAGGCAGGCATTATGACCACGACGACCGATGCCGTGATCGGCCTGCTCGATTCCGAGCTGATAACAGACATCCGCGACCACGCCGGCGCACTGGACCGCGGCGAGGCCACGGCCCGCCGCAGTTTCGCCGGCCTGGGTGCCGCCGGACTGCTCGACATCGGCGCGCCCGGCAACGCCGATGGCAGGCTCTCCGAGATGACCGACGTGATCAGACTGATTTCCGGGGAGTGTATGAGCACCGGGTTTTCGGTCTGGGCGAACCGGATGGCGGTGGAGTATCTCCTCACTGCTGCAACGCCTTTCAGCCTCGCTGCCGCCGAGTCGTTGGCGGCCGGAACATCGTTGGGGGTGACCGGTATGGCGGCCGCCTTCAAGACGCTGGCGGGTTGCGGTCAGCTGGAATTGGCGGCGACCGTGGTCGAGGGTGGTTACCGCATCAGCGGCCCGATCAGGTGGGCCTCCAACCTGTACAAGGACTCCTTGCTGGTCACCGCCGCCGCGGCCAACGACGGAGCGAAGGTGATCGTCGCGCTGCCCCTGAGTAGCCCCGGAGTCACCGTGGGTGATCACTTCAAGCTGCTGGCGATGGACAGCACCGCCTCGTCGTATCTGAAACTGGACGACGTTTTCGTCCCGGACGCGCAGGTGCTGTCCACCGACTTCGAATCGTTTCTCGGAGCCGTGCGTCCCACGTTCCTCGTCCTGCAGTCCGCGATGTGCGTCGGCCTGGCCGAAACGACATTGCGACACGCCAAGGACGGATTGACCGGTGTGAACGCCGTTTTCGCTGCCGAAGTGGACGAGATCGCGGAGAGGCTGGTCTGGGCTCGGACGGCGGTGGCCAGGTTGGCCGGGGCGGTCGGGGGACAGCAGTCGCCGAGCAAGAAGGAACTGCTGTCGCTGCGGCTCACCGCGGCCGAGATTGCCAGTGCCAGTGCCGCATTGGAGGTTCGCACCGCCGGCGGCAAGGGATATGCAAGCCGGACGCCCGCCAGCCGCCGGTACCGGGAGGCGGCGTTCATCCCGGTGCAGTCGCCGTCGGAAGCCCAATTGCGTTGGGAACTGGGCGGATGCCCTTGACGCCGTTGGCGTCTTTCGAGGGTGCGGAATCCGAGCATCGGGTCGGTGGGGTTCCGCTGGCCGCGTTGGTCCGCGACTACCACCGCCCGATGGTGAATTTCGCGCGCACCATGGTGAGTTCACCCGCAATGGCCGAGGAGGCGGTGCAGGAGGCGTGGGTTCAGGTGCTCAGATCCTCCGACACATTCGAGGGCCGCTCGTCGGTGGCCACCTGGCTGTTCGGCATCGTCAAGAACACTGCGTCGCGTCATCGGAGCCGCGAGTCCCGGATCCGCGAGCACGAAGTTCTGGCGACCGCAGACACCGACCCGTTGGCAGGACGGATGCACCCGCCCGGTCACCCCGACGCCGGGCACTGGAGCGCGCCACCGTCGCAACGGCTTCTCCCGGAAGACCACACTGTCGCAAGCGAATTGGTGGGATATGTGCGCGCTGCGCTGGATTCGCTGCCGGCGCGGCAACGACAGCTGATCATGTTGCGAGATCTCATCGGCATGTCGTCCGAAGAGGCGTCGCAGGTCCTGGAACTCTCCCCGGATGCGCAGCGCGCATTGCTGTACCGAGCCCGGGGAAATCTTCGCAATCAATTGGAAAAGCGGTATCAACGATGACCGTCCACGACAACACTGTTCCCGCGATCGACTGTGTCGAGTTCGTCCGGCTTGTCGACGATCTGGTGGAGTCCGACCCCGGACAGTGGGGTGCCATCGTGGCCAAGCACCTCGAAGACTGCCCGCCATGCCTGGTGTATCTGCAACAGATGCTTGACCTGAAGGTCCTGCTGAATCATGTCTTCGACGGCGAAAAGCTCAGTGATGGACAGATTTCCGGGGTGCTCAACGCGATCGGTGCATTTCGCGACGGCGATGCGTAAGCCGAAAGTGTGGCCGGCGTACGGATCGTGGCTGGACCGCGACAACGACGGGATCGCCTGCGAGTCAAAGTAGTACAGCGTGATCGGCTCGCACATACGCGGACCTTTGGCTGCGGGAACGCTGCCGTTATCCACAGTTGACGATTTGTCCACAGCCGGGTTTTCCGTCGCGGCGAGTGTCGGCACCGTGGACTAAAATTCGAAAGTATGTTCGATGATCTGGCGGGGGTTGACGACGCCGCGGTGGTGGCGGTCATGGCTTCGGCCACCCGCGATGAGGCCGTGGCGGCTGCGCGCCGCTTCGCCGCGATCGCCGAGCTGGTTGCCCGTCACGCGGTGGGGGCCACCGATAGCGGGCGTTGGTCGTGTGACAACTGGGACGCCATAGCCGCACAGGTCGGAGCGGCCCTGAACATCAGCCACAACCTGGCGTCGCATCAGATGTATCAGGCACTGGCCCTGCGTCAGCGTCTGCCCGCGGTCGCGGCTCTGTTCGCCCAAGGCCGGCTGAGTCTGCGGGTGGTCACCACGATCATCTGGCACACCGAGTTGATCACCGACCCCGCTATACAGCGGGTGATCGATGCCGCGCTGGCCAACGATGCCTTGCGCTACGGGCCGATGTCGCAGCCCAAAACCGCTCGCGCTATCGACGCCCTCATCGAGCGTTACGACCCCGCCGCCGTCCGGCGCGCCCGCATCAGCGCGCGCTCTCGTGAGGTCGTCATCACCTCCGCCGATGACGGCTCGGGCACCGCCCAGCTGTGGGGCACCCTGCTGGGCACCGACGCTGCGGTGCTCGATCGCCGGCTGTCCGACATGGCCCGGCAGGTGTGCGACGGCGATCCGCGGACGGTGGCCCAGCGCCGCGCCGACGCCCTGGGCGCCCTGGCCGCCGGCGGCACGCAACTGGCTTGCCAATGCCCGCAACCCGACTGCCCCGCGCGGATCCCTGATTCGCGTGCCAATGCGGTGGTGATCCACGTGATCGCCGAATCCGCCACCGTCACCGGCCCGACGGATCCGTGCCTTGACGGCGAGCAACCCCCGTGGGTAGACCCCGCCGACCCGCTTCGCCCAATCCCTGACCCGGACCCGCCGGCGATCTGCCTGCCCGCCGCCCAGATCCTGGGCGGACAAACCATTCCCGCTGCTCAGCTGAGTGCGCTGATCGCCGCGGGTGCCCGTACCGCCCCGATCGACTACTGCCCGGAGCCCGCCCCGGGTTACCGGCCCACCGTGGCGTTGGCCCGCTTCGTCCGCGCCCGCGACATGACCTGCCGCTTCCCCGGCTGTGACTGCCCCGCGGACGTCTGTGACATCGATCACGCCATCGCGTACCCATTCGGGCCGACCCACCGGGCAAATCTGCGTTGCCTGTGCCGAAAACATCACTTGCTCAAGACATTCTGGGGCGGGCCCCGCGGCTGGCGCGACCGCCAGCTACCTGATGGCACCATCATCTGGACGGCACCCACCGGCCACACCTACACCACTCGCCCCGGCAGCCGGCTCCTGTACCCCACCCTGTGCCGATCCAGCGCGCCGCTGCCCGTCAACACCACACCACCCCAAGATCAACCTCGCACCCTCATGATGCCTACCCGCGCCCGCACCCGCGCCCAGGAACGCCAAGCTCGCATCAACGGCGAACGCGCCTACAACCTTGCGCAACTCAGCACGCCAGGAACCGCCCCCCGCATTGCCGAGGCCGTACCGCAGGCGCAATGCCCACCCAAGCCCACAGAACCGCCACCGTTTTAGCAGAGTCTATGAAAACGATTGCAGATCAATCATATTCAGGTACTCCGCGACGCGGCGCGGCCCTGCGCCACGGCCACCCACCCCGAAACGTAGAGTCTTTAGACCTCTACACCGACGACGCAACGCCTCGTAGGATGAGGGCTGCAACGGCAAGGAGCATGGAATGTCAGCGGAAACAACGAAATACGGAATCCTGGTGGCTGTCGACGGGTCGGAGGAATCTGACGCGGCCATAAACTGGGCGACCCGCGAGGCGGCGCTGCACGGGGTGCCGGTCACCCTGTTTCACGCAGTCGCTCCGATCGTCGTCGGTTGGCCGGTCGGGCAGCTGTATAGGGAGATGCCCGACTGGCAGAGTGACATCGCGGACAGTGTCGTTGCGCACGCCCGGGAGACGGCCCAGACAGCGTCGGAGGGCCTCGACGGGGCGCCTGTCGTCCAAGCCGAAATCGTCTATGCCAATGCGGTATCGGCACTCATCGAAGCTTCCAAACAGTCCCAGATGGTGGTCGTCGGAAGCCAGGGGATCGGCGCGTTGGGTCGCCTGTTGTTGGGTTCGGTCAGTTCGGCGCTCGTCCAGCACGCCCATTGCCCGGTGGCAGTCATCCGCTCCGGCGAGGACGCCACCCCGGAACCGCAGGGCGCGGTAGTCGTCGGTATCGACGGTTCACCGGCATCAGAAGCCGCGACGGCCCTGGCCTTCGACGAGGCATCCCGGCGCGGTGTTGACTTGATTGCCTTGCACGCGTGGAGTGACGTCGGCGTGTTCCCCGTACTCGGGATGGATTGGCAGGACCGGGAAAATCAGGGACAAGAGGTGCTCGCTGAACGCCTCGCCGGTTGGCAGGAGCAATACCCGGACGTCCACGTGCAGCGGTCCCTGGTATGCGACACGCCGGCTAAATGGCTGCTCGACGCGTCCGAGCGGGCGCAGCTGGTGGTCGTTGGAAGCCGGGGGCGCGGCGGGTTCCCGGGAATGCTGCTTGGTTCGGTGAGCTCCGCGGTGGTCCACTCGGCCAAAGTGCCGGTGATCGTTACCCGTTCGTAGCCGAGAAGGGCCTTTGGTCCCTGCCGCAAGTGGCTTTCGACCGACGCCTTTGGCGGCGAACGCTTTATAGCGTGGAGGCATGACCTATGTGATCGGCAAGGAATGCTTGGACGTGGCTGAAAAGTCCTGCGTGCAGGAATGCCCCGTTGACTGCATATATGAAGGCGCCCGAACGATGTACATCAACCCCGAAGAGTGCGTTGACTGTGGCGCATGCAAACCGGCCTGCCGCGTCGACGCCATTCACTGGGAAGGCGACCTCCCGGACGACGAGCTGCAGTTCCTCGACGACAACGCCGCGTTCTTCCAGCAGATTCTGCCGGGCCGGGACGCCCCCCTGGGAACGCCTGGCGGCGCCAGTGCCCTCGGACGAATCGGCGTCGACACACCGATGATCGCAGCAATGCCGGCCAATTGCTCCTAACCGGAGGTACAACGAAATGACCGCAGCAGCAACAGGAGCCGACAAGCGCCTGGGCATCCTCGTCGGCGTGGACGGCTCGCCGGCCTCCAACGCTGCCGTCGTGTGGGCGGCTCGCGACGCCGAAATGAAGCACCTCCCGTTGACGGTCGCCCACGTCGTGAACACCGACGTAGCGACATGGCCGCCGATGCCGTACCCCGAGACATGGGCGGTATGGCAGGAAGACGAGGGGCGCAAGGTCGTCGCCGAGGCCGTCAAAATCGCCGAAGAGGCGGCGCTGACCGACCGCAAGCTGACGATCAATACCGAGCTGGTGCACGCCACCCCGGTGTCCGCGATGACCGAAATGTCAAAGGAAGCCGCCATTCTGGTACTCGGATCCGCCGGCAGGGGAGCGGTGGCTCGGTTGCTGCTCGGTTCTGTGAGTGCCAGCTTGGTGCGGCACGCGCACTGCCCGGTCGCGATCATCCACGACGAAGATCCGTTGATGCCGCACCCGCTCCGTGCGCCCGTCCTGCTCGGCATCGACGGATCACCCGCGTCGGAGGCCGCTACCGCAGTGGCATTCGACGAGGCCTCCCGCCGAGGTGTCGAGCTGATCGCGTTGCACGCGTGGAACGACCTCGAAGTTGTGGAGCTCCCCGGATTGGACTGGGACAAGGTGAAGGCGGAAGCCGAAATCACCCTCGCCGAGCGCCTGGCGGGTTGGCAGGAAACCTATCCCGACGTCAAGGTATGCCGGGTAGTCGTATGTGATCGCCCAGCGCGACAGCTCGTCGCACGCTCTGAGTCGGCGCAGCTGGTCGTGGTGGGTAGCCACGGCCGGGGTGCGGTATCCGGCATGCTCCTGGGCTCGGTCAGCAACGCAATCGTGCACTCTGCCCGGATGCCGGTGATCGTCGCGCGGGCTTAGCGCGGTTGAAAAACGGGCGCTGGGGAAACCCAAGGCGTATGGCTGAATACAGAGTGATCGACCCACGCGGCGAAGTCGTTGACACGAAAGAGATTGAAAGCGCCGAGGACGCGCACGCATGGTTCGTCGACTCTCGTGCCGACAATTCCGAATTGGGTTGGCGCATGGAGGTCAACGCCGATGGCGAGTGGGCGTTCTTCGACGACACCGAAGGTACGTCGAGCTGAAGAAGCCAGGGTCCGGTCACCCGGGTATGCGCCGTCAGGAGTGATTGATCGGATTCCGGCCACGCCGGGACAACGTGCTGTACGCAGCGGAAGTCCTCCGCGATCTGCTCCCGTCAGGCAACCGCGGTGGCGGGCGGCCGGGCATAGCTGAACTCCGCCGCGGCCGCCGCCCATTCACCGCCGATCAGACGTTGATGGCTTCGCGGTTCTCGCTACGGCCGACGGAGATCTTGCGGGGCTTGGCCTTCTCGGCCACCGGTACCCGCAACCTCAGCACGCCCTCGTCGTACGAGGCGGCGATCCGATCGGTGTCGAGATTCTCCCCGAGGACCAATTGGCGGCTGAACACTCCGCGAGGCCTTTCCGAGGCCAGCATCTCGCGGTTGGGGTCGACCCCCGGTCGTTCGGCACGCACTGTGACCACATTGCGTTCGATGTCGATGTCCAGCGAATCGGCTTCGATACCGGGCAGGTCGAATTCGACGACAAACTCTTCCCCTTCGCGCCAGGCGTCCATCGGCATGACCGCTGGACGTGCGGCTGTCCCGAGCACTTGCTGGGCGAATCGGTCCAGTTCACGGAACGGGTCGGTACGCATCAGCATGGCAGTCACGTCTGTACTCCAATCTCCTGTTCTGAGCTGTGGTTTTCTATGTCTCATGACATAGATTTCTTATAACACTATCGACAGCTGAGCGCAAGTATGGTATATAGGTTTTCTAGCAAGACCTGAGGAGATGCCCCGATGACTGATCGTTCAGCCGACGTGGGCACGCCGGCGTCCGATCACGGCGTGTACGGGATCTCGGTTGCCGCTGAACTCTCCGGCGTCGCCGTGCAGTCACTCCGGCTTTACGAACGCTACGGACTGATAACTCCGGCCCGCAGCAATGGCGGAACGCGCCGCTACAGCGCGGACGACCTGGCCCGATTGCGACGCATCAGCGAATTGGTCGACGCCGGTGTCAATCTCGCCGGTATCGCCCGCATCCTCAGCCTCGAGGACGACAATGCTGAACTGTCAGCCGCCAACAGCGACCTTCGATCTGCCAACAGGACGTTGCGCGGTGCCGTGAAAAGCGCTGCTGTGGAGGAGAATTCGAAGATGCGGAAGTCTCCGACCGGCAAAGGCTAGGCAACCACGCGAAACTGCTGGGCCGTCGGATCTGCGGGGTCGGGAAGCGTCATGCCCGCCTGCACTCCGGTGGCCGGGCGGTGTGAAACCGTAACGGTCGCGGCGGTGATAGTCGCGCAGTGCGTCCAGCAACGGGGCCTCTGACTGGTTCATCGGGGCGGCATACCCGGTTTATCGGTCCATATGCCGGGTATGGGGTTGCCATGAGCGATCAGCCCTTGCGTGCCGTCGGTCTGGTGTGCAGTCTCAAGCCCAGTCCGGCCGCCTCGAGCAGCCAGCTGATCGCCGAACATGTTGTCGGCGAATTGAAAAAGTCCGATGTCAGATGCGAACTGATTCGGTGTGTCGACTACAACATCGCGCCGGGTGTCGAGGACGACATGGGCGCGGGAGACCAGTGGCCGGATATCCGGCGCAAGGTACTCGACGCGGACATCCTGCTCGTCAGCACGCCGATCTGGCTGGGACATGCGTCCAGCGTTACCCAGCGCGTGCTGGAACGCTTGGACGCCGAACTGTCCAACACCGACGACAACGGCACACCGGCGATGGTTGGAAAGGTCGCCATCGTCGGCGTGGTGGGCAACGAGGACGGGGCGCACAAAGTGGTGGCCGATCTGTTCCAGGCGCTCAACGACATCGGATTCAGCATTCCGGCGCAGGGCTGCACCTATTGGAATGGTCCCGCCATGGAGGCAACTGACTACAACGACCTCGACGAAGTGCCCGATCAAATCGCCTCGGCAACAGCTGCCGCGGCTCGCAACGCGGCACATCTGGCCCGCACACTGCAGGCGCAGCGCTACCCGCCCTATGAGCAGTAGCGCGCGCCGCCTAACGCCCGCAAGGAGTTTCATGACCGAACTAGCCGCTGAGCAGAACGGCGCCGGTGTGGCAGATCGCGCTCGGCAGGAGGCCGCAGAGTACCGCGGCGACAATCCCCGCCCGCTCGGCGGCTATCTGGCCGTGCTGTCGATCTACAGCACGCTGGTAGCCGCGACGACGCTGGTGGCTGTGGTCACCGGGCGCCGGCTGCCTGCGCATTGGAACGTGCAGGATCTGATCACCGTCACGCTCGGCACCCACAAGCTGTCTCGAACCCTGACCAAGGACGCTGTGACAAGCCCGTTGCGTGCGCCCTTCACGCGTTACGCGGGTACCGGCGGACCGGCTGAGGTGCACGAGGAGACGCGCAACGAAAGCCAGTTCCGGCACAGCATGGGTGAATTGATGACCTGTCCCTTCTGTCTCGATATGTGGGTGGCAACCGCGTTCGTGATCGGCCTGGTGTTTGCACCCCGGTTCACCCGCGTGGTCGCCGGCACGTTCACCGCGCTGACCGGGGCAGACTTTCTCCAACTCGGTTATGCGATAGCGCAGCAATGGGCCGAGAATCCCCGAATTTCTGAATCCTGAGGTGATGTCGTGCCGAAGACCAGCAAGAGCGGTGCCGCGAAGAAGGATGAATTGCCTAGCACGCTTAGGCGGTCGAGTGCGAAAGCACAGCGAACGTTCGCCAAGGCGCACGATGCGGCTGCCGAGCAGTACGACAGCGAGGAGCGCGCTCACCGAGTGGCCTATGCCGCCGTCAAGCACAGTTTCGAGAAAGTCGGCGACCATTGGGAAGCCAAGGACGAGAAGGGCCCGTCCGATGAGCGCGCCGAACGTGGCGGCCTGAACAACCCGTTGCCGACGCAGGAAGGTGTGGATGCCAACGCCAGCAAGAAGCACCTGCTGGACATTGCGCGCCGGCTGCAGGTTCGTGGCCGCTCGACGATGACGAAATCCGAATTGGTGGAAGCGATCAAGAAATACAATCGCCGTGCGCAAAGGAGCTGAGCAACCCGGTGCGCAGCAGTTCCTACCCGCTGATCGGCGGCTGAGCTCGCTGCGACGCGCGGCGATTGACTGCCGTGGCTGCGCCCTGTTCGAAGACGCTACGCAGGCCGTCTTCGGCCACGGCAAACCCGATGCGCCGCTGATGCTCGTCGGCGAACAGCCTGGCGATTATGAGGACCAGCAAGGACTTCCCTTCGTCGGACCGGCGGGCCGATTGCTGGCGCAGGCGCTTCAGGACGCCGAGATCGACCCCGCGCTCACGTACCAGACCAACGCCGTCAAGCATTTCAAGTTCAAACGAGTGGGTCAGCGCCGTATTCATGAGAAGCCGGGCCGCCTCGAAGTCGTCGCCTGCCGGCCATGGCTGATCGCCGAAATCGAGTCGGTGAAACCGCAGGTTGTGGTGTGCCTTGGTGCGACAGCAGCGCAGTCGTTGCTCGGCAGTACATTTCGCGTTACCGCCCATCGCGGAGAATGGCTTCGACCACTACTCGACGTCGAGCCTGAACCAATGCTGACGGCGACGATCCATCCATCGGCGTTGCTGCGTGATCGCCGAACGGCGCCGAGACAATTACGCGTCCTTCGTCGAAGACCTGCGCACCGCAAGCACCGGGCTGGCGGCTATGTTTCGGGACAACCAGCCTGGGTAGTCGAAATCGATGAGTGTGCGCAGCGAGGAAACCACGCGGGTAGACCCAGCGACACCGGAGCCGACGGCCGCTCACGGGCGTGGCCGCCGCGGCGTGCTGAATTGGATACTGGCGGCGCTGACCGTGCCGGCTGCGGCGTTGATCATGATCTTCGCGGTCGGCGCGGCCATGAGTATGGCCGCGTGCAGCACCGCCCAATGTCCCGACCTGGGGCCGGGCGGCGTCCTTTACGGTGTGCTCTTCTACGGTGCCCCGGTGATCGCCGGCCTGACGATCATCGCCTCGTTCTTCACCGCGCTGCGGCGCAGAGGCTGGATTGTTCCGGTGGTCGCGCTGGGCCTGCTGGCCGCCGACTTCGCTGCTATCGCGATTCTGTTCTGACGTTGGCCGCCAATCGACGCGATGCCGCGGTGTTGTTCGACATCGACGGCACCCTGGTTGACTCCAACTATCTGCACATCGACGCTTGGCAGCGGGCGTTCGGTGAAGTCGGCATCGATGTGGAGACCTGGCGTATTCACCGGTCCATCGGCATGGACGGTTCGACGCTGGTGAAGTCGCTGTCCGACAATGCGCCGGAGGACGTTCAGAAGCAGTTGAAGGAGTTGCATTCTCGGTACTACCGGGAAGTGGCGTCGCTGCTACATCCGCTGCCGGGAGCTCGCGCGTTGCTGCGCCGGGTGGCGGATCTGGGGTTGAAAGTCGTTCTGGCGACCTCGGCTCCGGACGACGAACTGAAACTGCTGCGCAAGGTCCTGGACTGTGACGAGCTGGTCGCCGCGGTCACCTCCTCGGCAGACGTGGACACCGCTAAGCCCAAGCCCGACATCATCGAAGTCGCGCTGGACCGAGCCGGGGTCACCGCCGAGCGTGCCGTCTTCGTCGGCGATGCCATCTGGGACGCCGAAGCATGCGCGCGCGCGAAACTGTCCTGTATCGGTGTGCTCAGCGGCGGGGTGTCGGCCTCGGAGTTGCAGGACGCCGGTGCCGCACAGGTTTTCGAGAATGCCGAGAAGTTGCTGGCCAACATCGAGCAGACCAGGATCGCCGCGCTGGCGGCGCAAGAATAACACGCGCTTTCGGCAAGCTTTCGGCAAGCTTTCCGCGCGGAAACAGTCCGTAGACAAGCGAATGGGCCCAGCCCGTTACCGGCCTGGGCCCATTCTCGCGTCAAGCTACTGGTTGGCCTTCTGGCGCTCCTCGGCGGCCTCGGCTCCACCGCGAGCCGCTTCCGCTTCGGCTTCCTTCTTGGCCGCGTCACGCTGAGCGTCGGCCTTGTCCTGCTGGGCCTGGCCCTCACGCTTCACGTCGTCACGGCCCGTCACTGCGCCGATGACTTCCTTCGCCTTGCCCTTAACGCCCTCGACGACGCCTTCGACGCCCTCTTGCGGGCCACTCTTGTCCGACATGGATTCCTCCTGCATTACTTGCTCACTTGCATGGCGACTGCGCGCCGCGCTCGGCTGCGCTCAGCCAACAGAGGTCAGGACCAACATCCGCGTCATTCCTGGGATCCCCCCGCAGCCACAGTGTTTCCGGGGCACCGCAGCCTCAAACCTGTGGGCTGGCTCACCTTGTACGCCGAACTTCGTTTAATGTCTTGGGATTTCGTTAGCGCCCCGCGGCGCGAGGAGGGTGCGCCGGCTACGGACACCTTTCCGGTGTGGGCAGTGCCACCGCCGCCCCCGCGACTAGCGTCGCGTCGCGACCGGCGCGCATCACTGTCCGGTCGGGTCTGATAAGTGCGGCCGAAGCCCGCCCGTGGCGCAGCCACGAATCCAGGGGCCCGCCCGGCTCCGCCGCGATGATCGGAACGCTTCTCTCGCGCAACAACGTCTCGGTAGCCGCCTCGACTGGAATCCGGCTGATCAGAGCGAAGCCGGTGCCGGCGATGTCGTCGAGACGTTTGCCATTTTCCAGCAACGGATTGGGGCACAATTTCCCCGCGAGTTCCCACGGCCGGCGGGATTTCTGAACCAGGGCGGAACTGCGCAGTGCGGGCGTAGCCGAATCCACGATTCTCTTGCGCAACCCCGGGATGATGCCGGCTCGGGGCAGAATGGCGCGCCGGGTCAGATCTCCAAGCCGGCCGCCGCCGGTCATCGACCAGCCGACGGTGAGCGCCAAACGAATCAGGGCGCGGCAGTGGGGTTTACGCTCCTGCTGATAGGTGTCCAGAATCTGAGCCGGCAGCGTCCCATTGCACACCGCGGCGATTTTCCAGCTGAGGTTCATTGCGTCGCGGAGACCGGCGCCCATGCCCTGCCCGATGAACGGGGGAGTGAGGTGCGCGGCGTCACCGAGGATGAAGACGTTGTCACGACGCCATCGATCCGCGATCTGGGCACGAAAGGTGTACTCGGCGACCCGCAACAGAGTGAGTTCTTCGTCGGGTAGATGCCGGGTCCACGGATCGATCAGCGGCCGGAGTCTGCTCAAGGTGTTGAAGTCTCCGGCGTTCTCGCCGTCCAACAGGCGAAACTCCCAGCGGTAGCGGGATTCTCCGATGCGCATGTAGGTTCCGGCGCGGGCCGGGTCGCAGATCTGGTAGACGCCGTCCCACTGCCTGAGGTCTGCCTCGGTAGCGACGTCGACGACCAGCCACCGTTGCTCGAACTTCAAATCCCGCATGGTCGAACCGATCTCAGTGCGCACTCGACTGTTGGCACCGTCGCAGCCCAACAGGTAGTCGGCATCGACCTGATGAACCGTTCCGTCGGTCCGGTCGGTGAAGGTGACGCGCGCACCATCGCCGCGAATGGCGATCGCGGTGACGTCCGAATTGCCGCGCAATTCGGCAGCCGGATAGTGCTCGAGGTTGGTCCGCAACAGGGCCTCGAGTTCCGGTTGGTCGAACATGTTGGCCTGGGGGTGGCCGTGGGCGCTTTGCGCGGGGTCGCGATGGAATTCGGCCAGCACGGCGAAGCGGTTGTCCAGCAGTCGCAGTCCCAGCGTGGGCCGGGATATCGCCGCGAATTCCTCGGCAATGCCCAGACGCGCGATCACACGGTAGATTTCGTCGTCGAGATGCACCGCGCGGGGCTGCGGGTACACCCCCGGCCAGCGTTCGAGGATCAGACTGGGAACTCCATACTGCGCCAGCAGCGTGGCGGCGGTGATGCCGGTTGGCCCGGCGCCCACGATGACGACGGGGACGCGCCGAATTGCCTGGGTGCTCATGCGTATCGGACGGGATTGCGCTGAGTTCCGAGGTCGATGGCACCGTCGTCGGTGGCTACCGACGCTTCGACGACGTCACCGTGCTGCAAGTACTTGGGGTTGCCCGCTTGCCGCTTGAAGAACGCCTTCCACTTGACGGCCGGCGGTAGCAGGTTCCCGATGATCTCCACCGGCTTGGACGGGGCGCTCAGCGCGGTGCCGACCGGCGTACCGGTGAGTATCAGGTCGCCCGGCGCTAACTCCTGAAACTGAGTGAGCGACTGCAGCGCCTGCAGGGGCCGGTAGAGCATGTCGCCCTCCACGAGGGCGTTCTGGCGCTCCTGACCATTGACACGCAGCCGCAGCCGCAGATCACCGAAGCGCTTGAGTTCATCGGCGCTCAGCAACACCAGCCGCGGGCCGACCGGCGTGAACGTCGGATACGACTTGGCTTCGTAGAACTGGGTCTGCGGAAGCTGAATGTCGCGGGCAGACACATCATTCGTGACGACCAGCCCGGCGATGAAGTCGGCCAGATTACTGTCGGAAATGCTGGTGCCGACGGCGATCGGGCGTCCGATCACCAGCCCGATCTCCACCTCGTAGTCGAGCAACTGAACGTGCGCGGGCTTGACGATGTCGGCGAAGGGTGCGCAGATCGAGGCAGATGCCTTGCGGAAGAAGGTCAGCGGAATCGACGTCGGGTCCATGCCCGCGTCCTTGACGTGCGACTCGAAGTTCGTCATCTGGGCGACCACCCGGCACGGCCTGGTCACCGGCGACACCAGGTCCAGGGTGTCGACCGGGACGGTGTCGGTAGCCGTCACGGCAGCCTCGATCGCCGCCCGATCGGACAGCAGCTGTGCGGTGCTGGTTGCGGTGGTGTCGATCCTGACAGCGCCGGTAGAGGTCTCCACCCACCAGCCGTCGTTGGTGTGCAGTACGGAAATGGTCATGCGCCAGCCACTTTCAGTAGACCAATCATGCGGTTGAAGTCGAACTCATTGCGTTGCCGGAGCGCGCCGATCATCGAAACCACCTCGTGGCGGGCCGATTTGGGGTCGGTACCGAGGAAGTCCCGGGTCGCCGGGGGGCCCCACTGAGCGAGGCCCGACGCGGTCAGCGGTGCCCAGCCGGGCTCCAGTGTGTTGTCGAACATGTCGCCGTCGGTGAAGTGTTCGACCAGGAAACCGTCCGGATCGCGCCAATAGTCGAAGATCTGACTGCCCTGGATATGCCGGCCGATTCCCCAGGAGCGCACATAACCTCGCTCTTTCAGGTATTCGCCGCCGGCGGCCAGGGCGTCGAGGTCGCTGACCTGATAGGCCGAATGCAGGTAGCGGTTGGCCGGGCCCAGAGCCAACGCCAACGTGTGGTGATCAGCCGGCGTCGCTCCCCGGTCGCACCGGATGAAGCTCATGGTCGGCCCGCGCTCGCGCTGACCGGGGTAGAACTGGAAGTCGCTGACGATCATCCCGAGGTTGTCCAGGTACCAGTTCAGCGATTGCAGATACTTCGTCGATTGCAGCACCAGGTGACCCAGCCGCTGTACCCGTGCCGGTACTCGAGGCGGACGCTGAGTGGCGTTGGTACGCAGCGTTTCCCGTCCGAAGTTGAAGACCGGTGGCTGCTGGCTGGGCAGTTCCGGCAGTTCGTGCATGCCGGCGACCACCCGCACTGGAATGCCGGTGGGGTCGAGCAGGTCGACCGACATTCCTCCGAGGGCTTCCGGCAACGGGTGGGCGGTGAGACCGGATTTGTCGGCCAGTCGCAACACATCCACCTCGTCATGAGCGCGAAATGCCACCCCGGTGAATCGTGAGCGTTGGCCACGACGCACGATCACGCAGGGCGCACCGGAGTTGGTGCCCCGTAAGGCAATCTCGTTGGGCCCGCGATGCGCCGTCTGAAAGCCGAAGGCCCGCGCGAACGCCTCACAACGGGCGAGGTCGGGCTTTTCGAACTCCAGCCAAGCGAGGTCGGCAACTTTGATCACCGGATTCCGGGATCGGCCGGGATGTTCGGCGGGTCGGGCACCCTGCTCGCTGTGCAAGCCGCGGTGCGGTTCGGTCGGGGATTCGAGCACTTCCATCACCGTCTCTCATTAGTAACTGACGAAATCGTCACATACTCGCGGAGGCGGAGTCAAGGTTTCTGACGAATTCCTCAAATCTGAGGCATACTGCTGGAGTGACGATGTCAGCTGACAGCGTGAGCCGCCTGGAGCGACGCAAACAACGCACCCGTTCGGCGCTGGTCAAGGCAGCTCAGCGACTCATCGCCGAAGGCAAGGTCAACGTGCCTGTCCTGGAGATCACTCAGGCCGCAGACGTCGGGATGGGATCCTTCTACAACCACTTCGACAGCAAGGAGCAGCTGTTCGAGGCCGCGGTCGCCGATGTGCTCGACGCCCACGGGGCGCTGCTGGACCGCTTGACCGAGGCCATCGAGGATCCGGCGGAGACGTTCGCGACCAGCTTCCGCCTGACCGGCCGGATGTTTCGCCAGCGGCCGCAGGAAAGCGAGATCCTGCTGGCCAACGGCCCGGCGCTGCTGTGGTCGGACCGCGGTCTTGCGCCTCGGGCGCTGCGGGACATCAAGGCGGCCGCGGCTGCCGGCCGGTTCAAGACCGACGATCCGGAGTTCTCGCTGGCCATGGCCGGCGGCGCGCTGTTGGGTCTGGGAGCACTGCTGCGCAACGACCCGGAGCGGGACGGGGCGCAGGCGGCCGACGCCGCAACCGAGAGCGTGCTGCGCCTGTTCGGGCTTTCCGCCGTCGAGGCGCATACCATCTGTCAACGGCCGTTGCCCGACTTCGCCGCGGATTAGCCACGGGGGTGCAAGAATTCCGCAAGCCTTCGTAGCCAAGCTGGTCGGCAACAACGGAAGGAATTGCAGTGACGAACCATCACCTACGCAAGAGAGTCATTGCCGGGGCACTGCTGTCGTTAGGCGTTTCGGTAGCCGGTCTCGCACTGGGGGCCGGTGCAGCCCAGGCCCGCCCTGATCCGAACTACGGTCCTCATCAATGGTGCCCAGGGCAATCGATATATTGGCCGACGGGGCCGTGGGGCCTGGTCGACTGGGACATGAATGTTTGTCACACCTGGTACGTGGTCGGATACGGGCAGGGCAATGTGCCAATGAAGACCGGTAGTCCCAGCATCATTTATGAAGGAAATGATCCACCGCCCAACGACATTCCCGATTGTCGCACAGACTCGTTCATCGGGTGCTGACGAGAGCCGGCAACGAGAGCCGCAGCACCGGTGGATCACCGGTGCTGCGGTTTCGGCGCTGAAGGTGCTGACGACCGGCGACAGGTCACATCACGGCGGATGGTGGATCAGGCGCCCGCTCTGGCCGGCGACGCCCTCACCACAATGATCGGCACATGGGTCACCGTGCCCGCGACCCCCGGGTCGAACAACATCGCTGCGAATCCGCCGTTGCCTTGAGTGCCGACCACCACAAGCTGAGCTTTCTCGGCGTGATCCACGAGTTGCGGCACCGGGTCGGTGAGTGCGGCCACCTGGTGGACCGTGACGTCCGGGTAGCGATCAGTCCAGCCGGCAAGCGCGGGGCTGGTCTCGTCGAGGCCGTTGCAGGCCTCGCAAGTATGGAGGGCCACCAGTCCCACGCCGCGTGCTGAGGCTTCCTCGAACGCGATCTCCATGAGCGACCCGGCCTCTGACGAGGCGTCGATCCCCACCAGCACCGGCGCCGCGAGGGTTTCCGGGCTGAGCTGGACGTCATCGTGGATGACGACGACCGGGCAGTGGGCGTGATGGATCAGGGTCGAACTGACCGAACAGAACTGACATTCCCCAGGTGCGCCACCTCCGGGGCAGCCGACCACCACCAGTTCGGCGTGCTCCGACAGGTCGGCCAACGCAAAAACGGGAGTAGCACAGGGCATTTCGCATCGCACCCGAACCCGGGCAGATACCGTCCGCAGGGCCTGGTCGAGCACCTGTAGTCCGCGCTCACGCTGGCTGCGCGTCCGGGCGGCGTGGGCGAGGGTAAGCGGCACGTCGCGCAGAGCCGCGTCGTGAGCGGCCCACTGGACGGCTATCGCGGAGCCCGGCGAACCGTCGACGCCCACGACGATGCCGAGATGCGTACCGCGGGTCGCCATGCCACCGCTCCTTCCGCTTCGCCTCGGAGGTTAAGTAGCCGAGGACGCCCGCGGATGGGCCATAGGTCACCGATCTGATGGTCTTCTGGCCCTAACGGTGATCAGTACCGCCCCCGTACCGAAAATCAGAGCACGAGCCCAGGGAAATCGACCGTCGGGTGCGAAGCCGTCGGCCGCGAAACACGCCAGGGCGTAGGTCGTCATTCCGGCCCCGGCCAGCAGCGCCGGTGTGGTCCAGCGTTCGGGCACCGGCGTGGTCAGCATCGGTAGCGGCGCGGCGAAAAATCTTCTGCCCCAGTACAACAGCGCTATCTCGGCGGCGGCGACAACGATGAGAATGCCGGTCCACTCGAGCCGGAACAGCCACCAGGCCGCGGTCCCCTCCGGCGGCTGCGGAAACAACCCGGCCGGGTAGCCGACGACGGCGACCAGTACGACCGGCACCATGTGCCACAGGTACAGCGCCATCACGTTGTCGTTAGCGATCGACACCACCCGTTGCAGCCCGGGCGGACGCAACGCCCGATTCAGGGCCGGAACCAGCGCGGTGGCAATGCCGATCTGGGCGCAGCCGAAGGCCAGCAAAGCCACAGTGGGTGGTGTCGTGTTCTGCACCTGCTGGCCTGGCACGCCGATCATGCTGACCGGGTAGTGCCCCCATGCGACCAACAGCGCCAGCACCGTGGCCGACCCCGCAGCCAGCACGACCGGCCGAAGTCCGGACAACTGCCCGGCATGCCAGGCGATTCCGAGTTGGTAGAACGCACCCCAGCACAACAGGTAGTTCAGCAGGCCGACGTGGGGCACGTGGTACACCACTGCGGCGACGTCGACGACAACTGCCCCGAGGGCCAGTGCCACCACCGCCCATAGCCCCCAACGGCGTTGTGCAGCAAGCGCAATGGGCGTCGACGACACCACCACCACATAGACCGCCAGGAACCACAATTGCATTGCCACGGCCCAGCCCGCGTACCGCACCACCGAGCCGGCCATGCCCGTAAGCTGCAGCGCGGCCACCAAAGCCAGAATCACCCCGACGTAGACCGCCGTCGGTCCCAGGACCCGCGCCAACCGGTGCCGCAGCCAGTTCTGCCGTGAGAAGCCTTCGTCGTCGCCCCGGTGCGCCCAGGACACCGCGGTCGCGTACCCCGCCACCATGAAGAAGGTGGGGACCGCCTGGAAACCCCACGTCAACCATTGCGTCCACGGCTGATCGACGAGCGGATTCTGGCGGCCGAAGCGGCCGTCGTGATACGTCACCGACGACGCCAGCCAGTGCCCCAGCACGATCAGGATCACCCCTGATGCCCGCAGGAAATCCACCGCGACATTGCGCGCCGGTCGTGCGGCCTCCCGATCATTCATCAGCGCGAGGGTACCCGGCACAATGACTTCTATGAGACCAGCGCGGCTTGCGGATCTGACAGTCGGACGGCTCGGCCTGGGCGCTATGGGGATGTCGGTGGCCTATGCCGGCGCCGGCAGCGACGACGACGAATCGATCCGCACGATCCACCGCGCTCTGGATCTCGGCGTGACATTGATCGACACCGCCGAGGTGTACGGCCCGTACGCCAACGAGGAACTCCTCGCGCGCGCTTTGCGCGACCGTCGGGACGGCGTGGTGCTGGCGAGCAAGTTCGGCATGATCTCTCACACCGGCCGCAACGGCCTCGACAGCAGTCCGGCCAATGTCCGCATCGCGGTGGACGGTTCACTGCAGCGCCTGCAGACCGATCACATCGATCTCTACTATCAACACCGCCTGGACCGCGACACCCCGATCGAGGACACGGTCGGGGCCCTCGCAGAGTTGGTGCAGGCCGGCAAGATCCGGCACATCGGTCTCTCCGAAGTCGGTGCGCAGACCATCCGGCGCGCCCACGCGGTGCACCCCATCACCGCTGTGCAGTCCGAATACTCGCTGTGGACGCGGGATCCCGAAGGCGCGGTGCTTCCGGCACTGCGCGAACTGGGCATCGGGTTCGTCGCCTATTCGCCGTTGGGCCGCGGCTTCCTCACCGGGGCGATCCGTTCCACCGACGGGATTCCCGACACCGACTTCCGCAAGTCAAATCCGCGGTTCGCCGCCGAGAACTTCGAACACAATCTGCGCAGTGCCGATGAGCTTCGCGACATCGCGGGCGACATCGGCGCCACGCCGGCACAGATCGCGCTGGCCTGGTTGCTGGCGAAGGGGCCGGACATTGTTCCCATCCCCGGGACCAAGCGAGTTGCGCGCCTCGAGGAGAACGTCGGAGCCGATGCCGTCGAGTTGTCCGCCGAACAGCTGGCCAGACTCGACGGTCTCACGCCGGCGGCCGGGGAGCACCACAGCGCGGCACAGCTGAAATGGATTGACCGCGACTAGATCTTGCGCACCAGGGCTGCCGCGCGCACATCCTCGCCGACAGTGAAATCCATGCGCACCGCGTCGCCGCTGTGTTCGGAACGGATGGTCAACTCTTCGCCGTACTTGATGGGACTGCGGTACTCCAGTACGGCCCGATACGGGTTGTTCTCCAATTCAGGGTAATGAGCCAGGATTTCGTGTACGCCATGCCAGTAGATGGTGTTGTTGACGTGCTCGAAGAGGTCGATATCGGTGCGGCGCAGGGGAAACGGGGTATCGGTGGCGGCTTGGACGTGTTCGGTGACCCACGGGCGCCACTTGAGCCGATGGTTGTCCGTCGTACTGCCGAAGCGCTCGATGCAGTAGTCGGTGAGCCGCGACGGCGTCAAGGTGTCCTTGTTCATGCAGATCCAGAAGCCCTGGGTCTCGATGCGGCCGCCCTGGTCGCCCACGAGTTGCACCCGCATGTCACACCACCGACTGGAAAGGCCCGCGCACCAGCGGCGAAACGTGATCTCACTGGGGATCTCGATCGGCTCCAGGACGTCGATCACGGTGCGCAGCACGATCCAGTGCGGATGAACCTCGGCCAGCCCCGCGTCGGCCAGATGTTGGGCGCCCACCTCCTGGATGTAGCGCGCGACGCCGTCCAGCCGCAGCCTGCGGTGCTCGTCGATGTCGGATGTGGCTAACTGCCAACGGGTTTGGTAAACGTAACCGTCATCGGGCACGGGCACGAGCGGTGCATCC
The DNA here is from genome assembly GCA_003987775.1 of Mycobacterium sp. GTDB lineage: Bacteria > Actinomycetota > Actinomycetes > Mycobacteriales > Mycobacteriaceae > Mycobacterium. Next base: position 38,290 of record RXJD01000066.1, on the reverse strand, counting down.
ACCTCGGGATTATGAGGCACGCCTACTCCTTCAGGCTTCACTCATCAGTTTTTCAAGCTGCTCGCTGGCAAGGTCCAGCTTCTTCTGGAACATCGACACCACGCGGTCCCGCAAGCGCGGCTTGTGTGACAACGGTGGCAGCAGCTCGGCCAGCAGGTTCAACCGCGCCGAACTGAGCCAGTCGGTCAATTCGGGGTCGTCGAGCCACCGCGCGAAATTGCGCAGATCCGAGTGAGTCAGGCGGAGCCAGTCGACATCACGGTCGGGGTGCGGAATCGGTGGGCAGAGTTCGTTTTTCACTGCGTCGCCATCGTAGGCGAACTCCACGTGGGCAATGAACGCGGCGCTGAACACCTGCTGACAGCCGCGCACCGCCTGCAGGGTCAACCGGCCGTCGTCGAAAACCGGCGTTGCGGGACGTTCCGGTGCCCCGTCGGCGGTGCAGTCGATATAGAGCGCCGAGGGCGAGGAGGTGACCGTGCCTTCGTCGAGCACGACGGCCGTGGGCTCGATGCGCTGGACGTGACCCATTCTGACCACATCCTCGATGCGGCGCAGTTGCTCGAACTCCGGTTGGGACACCGTCGCGCAGCGGTACATGCGTGGCCGCACCGAGGGGTCCAGGCGAAGCAACGTGCCGGCCGCTTCCAGTCGATCGAAGAGATCCTCGATCGAGACGGCGGCCTCGATGGCCTCGAGGGTCGCGCCGTAGTTGTCCCGGAATCGTTTGATGAACGACGGACCCGGTTGCAGCGTCGCCCGATCCATCAGCCATGAATCGCGTGGTTTGATCCAGGTCAGGCGGTCCGCGTCAATGCCCTGCCGCAGCAACCACAGGCACACATCCATGCCGGTCTTGCCGGCGCCGATGACGACGTAGCGGTCCCGTGCGGCGAATTTGGGCAAGTCGTTCGGGGGGATGCAGTCGATGCCCGGAGCGACGGGATACGGCGCGGGCCGCATCGACGGCACGATGGCGCGCAGGTAGCTGGCGTCGACGATGCGCTGCCGGACGTTGACGAGGTACTCGGCGCCGCCGAGGGTGCGGAACCGGCCGTCGCCCAGATACTCCGACATCGGGAAGTACTCGACGCGCCCGGAGGGCAGGAACTGCTGCTGCATGACGGCGTCGAAGTAGGCGCAGACCTCGCCGACGGGGGCCAGTTCGTTCAGCCCCTCATTCCAGCCGACGATGTCAATGGTGTTGTTGCCCAATGCCCTTGAATTGACGCCGTAGTACGCCGACGGCTGGTGCAAACGCACGAACGGATACGCCGTGGTCCAGTGTCCACCCGGTTGGTGAGCCCGGTCGACGATGACGACGCGCGCGTCTGATTCGGTGATGACGGTGTCGGTGAACGCCATCCCCATGGCGCCGGCACCGATGACGAGGTAGTCGGTGTCCAAAGACTGGACACTCATTGCGGCTGCTCTCTCATGCGCCCACGATAGTGCCTGCGATCTCAGCCCTGACCAACCCGGTAAGTTCGCTCGGATGGGAGCCGATCTCACCGTGGCAATCGCCGACGGTGTCGCCGTGCTCACCCTGAACCGGCCGGAGCGGCGCAACGCCTATACCGCGCAGATGGGTGCCCTGCTTAACCAGGCCTACCGCGACTGTGACGACGACGACGCGGTGCGCGCGATCGTGCTCACCGGCGCCGGCGACACGTTCTGTGCGGGCGCCGACTTCGCCGCGCCGACAAGTCCTTTCGACGCGCCAGCGGCTGAAGAGTTCACCGCCTCACCCACCGACCCAGCGGCGTTCGAACTGCGCACCCCGGTGATCGCGGCGGTCAACGGCCATGCCGTCGGAATCGGGCTGACCATCGCCTTGCAGGCCGACATCCGGTTCGTGGCCGAGGACGCCAAATACGCTGTGGCGCAGGTGCGGCGGGGTGTCATTCCGGACTGCATGTCGCACTGGACGTTGCCGCACCTGGTGGGCGGGGCCGTCGCGGCCGAGTTGCTCTTGACCGGCCGCACCATCGACGGGCAGGAGGCGGTCGCTCTCGGGCTCGCGTCCCGCGCCTTACCCGGACCGCAGGTGCTGGACCATGCGCTGGCCGTGGCGCGCGACATGGCGGTCAATGTGGCACCCATGTCGGCGGCGCTGAGTAAGCGACTGCTCTGGGACACCATCAGCAGGGGCTACACGCCGCGTCAGGTGGCCGCGCTGGAAACGCAGCTCCATCACCGGGTGATGGGAAGTCCGGATGCACGCGAGGGCGTCGAGGCGTTTCTGCAACGCCGACCGCCGCACTGGACCGGATCGGTGGCCCGGGAGTGGGAGCCGCTGCCCGGGATAGGGTCGAGCGATGACCAGCTGGAGAAGCCGGGCGATGCCCACACTGCTTCACCTGACGGGTAGGCATCGACCGTACGCCAGTGCGCAGGCCGCCCTGGCACACCTGGAACAACGCGCCCTGCACCCGGTACCGTTCGGGCCGCCGCCGCGGTTGCGGCCCAAGGTCGACATCACGCTGGAGCATCGATCGGGCTGGCCGATCTACACGTTGACACCGCTGGGGTCGGCGCCCGAACTCACCGTCATCTACCTGCACGGCGGCGGCTGGGTCAACGAAATCACCAGTGCACATTGGCAATTGGCGGCACAGATTGCCCACCAGGCGGGCGCTACGGTGGTCGTGCCGATCTATCCGTTGTTGCCGACCGCGACCGCTGCCGACGTGCTGCCCGAAATCGTCGACATGGCGGCTCAGCACGCCGACGTGTGTCTGGCAGGGGACTCTGCCGGCGGTCAGATGGCCTTGTCGGCGGCGTTGATGCTGCGCGACGATCATGGCATGGCCATTCCCGCGACGGTGCTGATCTCGCCCGCGCTGGACCTTTCGCTGGGCAACCCGGACATCGCGTCGGTCGAGCCGACGGACCCGTGGCTGGGCCGCGATGCGCTGCATGTCTACGCCGAGCGCTGGCGGGGCGACCTGCCCGTCGACGATCCCCGGGTCAGTCCATTGGCTGCCGACCTCACCGGTCTTGGCCCCTTGACCGTATTCAGCGGCACCCGCGACATCTTGAATCCCGACGCGCGATTGTTGGCCGACAAAGCCGCGGCCGCGGGCGTCGACATCGATTACTACGAACAGCCGGGGCTCATTCACGTCTACCCCTTGACTCCCACCCCCGAAGGCCGTGCCGCGCGGCGGATTATCGTCGAGCGGATCGGCGGCACAACCGGATCGACCAGGAGGTAGTCGGCGCATGAACATCCCCGACCGTCAGCAGGCCATGGTGATGAACGGACCCGGCATCGCGCCGGTCGCCGAGGAGCGGCCGGTGGGCGAAGCCGGACCGGGACAGGTGCTGATCAAGGTCAACGCCTCGAGTCTGAACTTCCACGACAACGTCAACTTGATGGGCCTGCTACCCGGGCCCTGGCCGCGAGTGCCGATGAGCGACGGAGCCGGTGAGGTGGTCGCCGTCGGCCCCGACGTCCAAGATCTGCGCGTCGGGCAGCGCGTGATGGGAGCCTTCAACCCCGGCTGGCAGGACGGCCCGCCGACGCCGGAGAACAAGCGTGAGTTGCCGGGTGACAGTTGCGACGGGTGGCTGCAGCAGTACCGCGTCGCCGAGGCCACCGGCGTTGTCCCCACGCCCGAGCACCTCAGCGACGTCGAGGCCGCAACGATTCCGTGTGCCGCTGTCACGGCCTGGGCGGCACTGCGAGAGGGCAATATCGGCGCGGGTGACGTGGTGGTGACCCAGGGCACCGGTGGCGTATCGCTTTTCGCCGTGCAACTGGCGCAGACACTGGGCGCCACCACCATTCTGACGTCCTCCTCGGACGACAAGCTCAAGGTCGGGTCCGATTTGGGCGCAACGCATTTGATCAACTACCGCACCACCCCGGGGTGGGACGCGGAGGTGAAAAGGCTCACCGACGGCCGCGGCGCAAACCTCGTCGTCGAGCTCGGCGGACCCGCCACCCTGGCCCAGTCGCTGCATTCGACGCGGATGGCCGGCACGATCGCGGTGATCGGTGTGCTCAGCGGATTCGACATGACGCCCATCGCTGTCGCCGAGGTGATGCTGAACAACCTGCGCATCATCGGGATCACCGTCGGCAGCGTGCGCACGCACCGGGAAGTGTGCGAGGTGATCGCGAAGGCTGAGATCAAGCCGCACATCAGCCACGTATTCGGCTGGGACCAACTCGATGAGGCGCTGCGGGTGATGCGGGCCGGCGAACATGTCGGCAAGATCGCCCTCACCATTCCGTGACCGCCGAGCCGCCGTACTTCGACCTCGGCAGTTATCACCGCCCGGTCGACACCGTTGCGCCGCAAGCGCAGCTGTGGTTTGACCGCGGCCTGGTCTGGGCCTACGCCTTCAACCATGAAGAGGCGATCCGGTGCTTCGAGCGCGCCCTCGATCATGACCCCGATCTGGCCATCGCGCGGTGGGGCATCGCGTATTCGGTTGGGCCCAATTACAACAAGGCATGGGACGCCTTCGATCCGGTCGACCTGGCGGCATCACTGTCGCGTGCCCGTGCGGAACTCGCGGCGGCCACCCAGGGGCGGGCGAGCGATGTCGAGCAGGGACTGATTGCAGCCCTGCGCTCACGGTTTTCGGAGGACCTGGACGCAGGACGGCTCGCTTATGCCGACGCGATGACGGCGTTGGCCGCAGATTTTCCCGGCGACATCGACGTGCAGGCCCTGGCCGCCGACGCGCTGGTCAACGTCACGGCCTGGGCCCTGTGGGACACCGCCACCGGCCAACCCGCGGAGGGCTCTCGTGCCCTGGAGGCCCGGCGGATCCTGGAGGATGCCCTGGCCTGGCCCCGGGGTCGTGCCCACCCGGGGATACTGCACCTGTACCTGCACACGATGGAGATGTCGGCGACGCCCGAAGCGGCCCTGCCGGCAGCGGACCTGCTGCGCGGCCTGGTGCCTGACGCGGGGCATCTGCAACACATGCCGAGTCACATCGATGTGCTGTGCGGCGACTATCGCAGCTCCATAGTTGCCAATAGCGCTGCAGTACAAGCAGATCGGCGTTTTGTGGAGCGCGAGGGCGCGCTGAACTTCTATTCGCTCTACCGCGCGCACGATCTGCACTTCATCGTGTATTCGGCGATGTTTCAGGGGCAATCGCAAATTGCGTTGCAGGCCGCCGACGAACTGGCCGGGCAGCTGACAGCTGAGTTGCTGGCCATCGTATCCCCGCCGATGGCCGACTGGCTGGAGGCGTTCGTTCCGTTGCGCACGCACGTGCTGGTGCGATTCGGCCGGTGGGAGGAGCTGATCGCGCAACCAGCGCCCGCCGACCCGGACCTGTATTGCACCACGACGACGACCATCCATTACGGGCGCGGCGTTGCCTTCGCCGCGACCGGGCAACTCGCTCGTGCGCACGCCGAGCGCGAGGCGTTTGCCGAGGCCTACGCCCGGATCCCGGAATCCCGGTATCTGTTCAACAACACCAGTCGCGACATCCTCGCGGTGGCAGCCGCCATGCTCGACGGTGAGATCGCTTATAGGGAAGGATCTTTCGGCGAAGCGTTCAGGTATCTGCGGCATGCCGTCGAACTCGACGACGGGTTGCCGTACGACGAGCCGTGGGGCTGGATGCAACCCACCCGGCATGCCTACGGCGCGCTGCTGCTCGAGCAGGGCCACGTCGAAGAGGCCGCGGCGGTGTACGCCGCTGATCTGGGGCAAGACCCCACGCTGGCGCGGTGTTGCCAGCATCCGGGCAACGTGTGGAGTCTGCACGGCTACCACGAGTGTCTGCAGCGGTTGGGGCGTCACCAGGAAGCGGCGATCATCGGCCAGCAGCTCTCCCTGGCCGCCGCGCGCGCCGATGTGCCGATCCGCGCCTCGTGCGCCTGCCGACTGAGCGGCGTTTAGCCGGCGACATACAGGGGCAGCTTGTGAGCATGACCGATGACTTGAGTAAAGACCCCACCCCAGACGACGCCGAGGACAACGCGTTCTTTCCGTCGCCGTACTCCTTGAGCGAGTACACGCAGCCCAAAACCGACTTCGACGGCGTGGCGCATCCGGGCGCCTACACCGAGGGACGGTGGAAGGTGCTGGTGATTGCCACCGAAGAGCGTTACCTCCTGCTGGAGAACGGCAAGATGTTCTCCACCGGCAACCATCCCGTCGAGACATTGCTGCCACTGCACCACCTGATGGAGACGGGTTTCGAGGTCGACGTCGCCACGGTCACCGGCTATCCGGTCAAGCTGGAGCTGTGGGCCATGCCGCGCGAGGACGACGCCGTACTGGCCACCTACGAAGCGCTCAAACCCAAGTTCAAGCAGCCGAAGAAACTTTCCGAGGTGGTGGCCAACGACCTGGACTCCGATTCGGACTACCTTGCCGTGTTCATCCCGGGCGGCCACGGCGCGATGATCGGCCTGCCGGACAGCCCCGCGGTAGGACAGACGCTGCAATGGGCATTGACCAACGACAGATTCATCGTCACGTTGTGCCACGGCCCGGCGGCACTGCTCGCGGCCGCGTTGGACGGGCAGGCATCGCCCTTCACGGGCTACTCGGTGTGCGTATTTCCCGATGCGCTGGACTCCGGTGCCAACATCGACATGGGTTATCTGCCAGGACGATTGACCTGGCTGCTCGCCGACCGATTGGGCAAGCAGGGCCTGACCATCCTCAACGACGACATGACCGGCAAAACCCACCAGGACCGCAAATTGATCACCGGCGACAGCCCGCTGGCCGCGAACGAACTCGGTCGCGTCGCCGCCGACGCTCTGCTGGAAGCAGCCGGTAGTTGAGGTTGCTGCGGCTAGAGTCCTAACGCATGTCAGAGGAGTCAGCACGCAACTTCGTCTCACTGCCGGAAGGGTCGCAAGGTCCGCTGTCCGCACCCGCGGGACGGCTGCTGATCACCGGGGTCGACGCGACCGGCCGATCGTGTGCGGAGCAGGACGGCCCGGTCACGCTGGACGGCTTCCCGGGTTTCGAGGGCATCCTGTTCTCCGTGCTCTATGCGACGCCGTCGGCCCCTGCGATCTCTCCGGGTGGTCGCGGCGCCGACACCCTCGACCTGGGCGTCCCGCCCGGCACCATCAACTGGAAGATCATCGATTACGGCCCCGGCGTGGCCTTTTCGATGCACCACACCGACACTGTGGACCTCGATATCGTGCTGTCCGGCTCGGTGGAGCTGATATTGGACGACGGCGCGCATCCGCTGCAAGCAGGTGACACCGCCGTCGTCACCGGCGTTGATCACGCGTGGCGTACCGGTCCGGACGGGTGCCGGCTCTCGGTGATGTCGGTCGGCGTGTCCGCAGATACCGGTTCCACCGCCACGTAGCCAGAACTCATCGCCGGCGTCTGCGACAACGGATCCACCGGTTCGCCATCGATCAGCAGGTTGCGATTCACGCCGAAGACCTCAGGCGCCGCCGTGCCGTGCGGGTCGAAGACGCGCGAACCCCAACCGTGTGCCATGACGAGAAGCCCACGCCGGGGCCGGTCGCTCAACGATGCCCGCACCTCGACCGCGCCGGCGGGGGAGTGCACCCGCACCACATCGCCATCGGTGATGCCGAGGTCGGCTGCGTCGGCGGGGTGGATGAGCACGACGCTGCCCTTGCCGCCGGGATGCAGACCGGGCAACTCGTTCAGGAAGGAGTTCATCGAATGGCGATGGCGGCGGTTGCCGAGTTGGAACGGGTACCCGCGAGGGGCTTCGGGCGCAGGTGCGGCAAGCAGTTCACGGGCGCGGGCAACCAGGGCGGGCGGCGCGATGTGCACCCGCTTGTCGGGGGTGCGCAGCGCGTCCTTGAAGTGGCCGTATTCGCGCGGGCCGAGCACCATGCCGTGCTGGTCAGCAACCACATCGCGCCATTTCAGCTTGCGGCCGTTGACCTTTCGTGACGTCTTGAGTAACAGCCGGTTGATCCAGTGTGGGGAGAATTCCAGCGCTGGGCGACGGGTGGTGCGCGCCAGTCGCCGGCTGGCTTTGATGAACGCGTTGAGGCCCTTGACGCCGAACAGCGGGAGCTTCATGGCCAGCGTCAGATCGACGAAGATCCGCCACGCCTCGTGCGCACCCGCCGGTGGTTCGACCGCCCGCCGGCCATATTGCAGGTAGGGCTCGTCATGCAGACTGCTGGTGAGCGCGAGCAGATCATCGCGTTCGAGCCAGTGCACCGCAGGCAGCAACCAGTGCGCGTGGCGGTGGCTTTCGCGCTGAACCATGTCGATGACCACCAGCAGGTCGAGCTGTGCCAGGGCGTCGTCCAGGGCGGACCCGTCCGGACCGGAGATCACCGGATTGCCGGCATTGATCAGTAGGGCCCGGATCTGTCCCGGGCCGGGTGTGGTGATCTGAGCGGGCAGTTCGCTCAACGCGTGCACACCTGCCACCATCGGGCGGCCAGTCAGCCTGCTGCGGTGATCGGACGGCTTGATGGCGGAGGCCAGCCGTATCGCATCCAGATAGCCGGGTTCGAAACGCCGGCCACCGGGGCGATCCATGCGTCCGGTGATGACGTTGAGCACCTGGCCGAGCCATTCACCCACCGTTCCGGTCAGATGCAGCGAGACGCCGGTCCGTGTCACCGCCATAGCGGCCGGTGCGGTAGCGAATTCCCTTGCAATCGTTTCGATTTGCGGGCGCGGCACATCGCACCGCAGGGCCAGGTCGTCCAGGTCGGCTTCAGCCACCAGCGCCCGAAGGGCAGCCATACCGGTGGTCAGTTGCGCACAGTCGGTTTGGTGTTCGAGGCGTTGGTCGAGAATGACTTTCACCATGGCCAGCAGCAGAGCCCAGTCCTGACCGGGGCGTACCGCGATATGGACGTCGGCCTTGTCGGCGGATTCGGTACGCAGCGGATCGACGACGACGATGGTGGCGCCCTGCCGCTGGCGGGCCAGTGCCCGCTGCCATCCGGCGGGTACGCTTTCCAGCCAGTTCCAGGCGCTCACTGCGGGATTGGCGCCGATCAGGAGGACGTAGTCGCAACGGTCGATGTCGGAGACGGGCACCATGATCGAGGAGCCGTACATCGCCTCCGCGACGACGTGCACGGCGTTCTGGTCGACCGACCCCACCGCGTAACGGTTCTGGGTGCCCACTGCATCCAGCCAGCCGTTCATGAACATCAGATTCGACGACGAGTATCCGGCGGGGTTGCCGTAATAGGCGCCGATGGCGTCGGGGCCGTCGGCGTCGATCAGTGCCGTCATCCGGGCGGCGATGTCGGAAATCGCTTCTTCCCAGCTTGATTCGACGTACCGGTCGCCCACCCGCCGCAGCGGAGTGCGGATCCGGCGCGGATGTTCGACGAGTTGGGCGGCATTGCGGCCCTTCGCGCAGAAATCCTGCCAGCTGTGCGGGTTCTGCTTGTCAGCCGAGATCTTGGTTACCCGGTTGTCCTCAACGGTGACCTCGACGCCGCAGGCAGCCAGGCAGTAGCGGCAGAAGGTGAAGACCGTCCGCGCGTCTCCCGACGGGTGTCCCATGCTCGGAGCGTCACCCTCCCGTCCGTTTCCGTAGGGCATTACCGCCGTTACAATCTCGCCTGAAACTGTATCGCATGCCGAGGGGGATGACGTGGCCGATTCACCGTCGAAGATGATTGACGCGCGTATCGCGGAACTGGATGACTGGCGCGGCGGGACACTGGCACACATCCGGGAATTGATCCACGATGCCGACCCCGACGTCGTCGAAGAGTGGAAATGGCGGGGAGTCCCGGTGTGGTACCACGACGGAATGATCTGCACCGGCGAGACGTACAAGAATGTGGTCAAGGTGACCTTCGCCAAAGGCGCGTCGTTGCCGGACCCGTCCGGCCTGTTCAACTCGAGTCTGGACGGAAACACCCGTCGTGCCATTGACATTCGTGAGGAAGACGCGATCGATGACGAGGCGCTGAAGGCGCTCATCCGAGACGCGGTGGCGCTCAATGAGGCGAAGAAGTCCGGAAAATGAGTGGCCAACCGCGCGACATCCGGGAGTTGCTGGGCGATGCAGACGCCTACCGGGATGAGTTGTACCGGCGTTGGACCGGCCTGCTCAGTTACCGGTACATCGGGCGCAACCACTCGTCGATGAACCTCGGCGAGATGGACAACACGGTGGTGATCCGCCGCGATATGCGTAACGAAGCCGGCGGCATCATGGTTGCCCCGCTTGCCATCTCATCGCCGGAAGGCTGTCAGACCGACATGGTGGCGGTGCCCAACCCGGTGATCGCGTCGGTGCAGATCGTCGACCCCGGCTACGACGTCAGCCGGATCGAGATCGTCGATTCGGGCATCGTCCACCAGGGCCGCACGATGGGCTACGGGCGGTGCAAGATCGTCGACGCCGACAATCCCGACCGGGTCATCGCCTTCAACGAGGGCCAGGGCGCGATCATCGGTGTCCCGCCGGAAGGGCTTGACCGGATGGATGTTTCGGGCACCGAGCTGGTGATCGAGGACTCCCCGGATCTGCCGCCGTTGTGGCAGGCGTTCGGGGCTGCCAGGCGCGACGACGGGCACTGGGTGCTGCCCGCGTTGAGCGCCGAATACGCCTCACCCGACGCGGCCCTACATATCGGGCCGCAACACGTGGTGCTGGAGACCGCGGCGACCGACCTCGCCGCCCGGGTTGCCGGGACACGCCGGCTGCAGGTCACCAGCTGGCACGTGATGTTCATGTCCCGCGGAAAGGTGGGTCCGTTCCGGGTGGAGGGTTCGGCCCACCCCGGCGGGCCCGGACGCGTCGGGGTGCGGATGCTGCTGCACGACGAGGGCAATGGCGACAAGGCCGTCACCTCGGCAGCGGCGCTGTTCGACATCGTCGGCTGAGCGCTACCGCCGTCGTCGCTGCTGGGTCCTCGTCACCCCGCGCGTCGTCACCCCGCGCGTCCTCGTCACCCCGGTCGTCCACGTCACCCCACGCCGACTGTGAATTCCACTACGCGACGCGCCGGCGAAGCGTCGCAGAATTCGCACTCGGCGTCAGACCGAGGTCAGTGACTCCGTCTTGGCCTGGTCCGCCGCGGGAGTAGGCCAGGGGGAGGGCTTCGGGCGCTGCCGGACCCGCTGCGGCCACCAGAACCACTTACCCAACAGGGCCGCGATCGAAGGCGTCATCAGTGACCGCACGATGAGGGTGTCGAACAGCAGACCCAGACCGATGGTCGTGCCCACCTGCCCGATCACGATGAGCTCGCTGACCGCCATCGTCATCATCGTGAAGGCGAACACCAGCCCCGCCGAGGTGACCACGGACCCGGTGCCACCCATGGCCCGGATGATGCCGGTGTTCAGGCCGGCATGGATTTCCTCCTTGAACCGGGACACCAGCAGCAGGTTGTAGTCCGCGCCGACCGCCAGCAGGATGATCACCGACATCGCCAGCACCATCCAGTGCAGCTCGATGCCGATCAGGTGTTGCCAGATGAGCACCGAAAGCCCGAAAGACGCACCGAGCGAGAGCAATACGGTGCCCACGATCACCGCCGAGGCCACCACGCTTCGGGTCAGGACCAGCATGATGATGAAGATCAGGCACATGGACGCGATTCCGGCGATCAGCAGGTCGTAGTTGCTGCCTTCCTGCATGTCCTTGAAGGTGGCCGCGGTGCCGCCGAGGAGGATCTTGGAGCCCTCCATCGGCGTGCCCTTCAGCGCCTCGTAGGTCGCCTTCTTGATCGCGTCGATATGCGAAATGCCTTCCGCGGACATCGGATCGCCGTCGTGACTGATGATGAAGCGCACCGCGTGGCCGTCGGGCGAGATGAAGTTCTTCATACCCATCTTGAACTCGGGGTTGTCGAACGTCTCCGGCGGCAGATAGAACGAGTCGTCGTTGCGGGACGCGTCGAAGGCCCGGCCCATGGCAGAGGAGTCGCGCTGCGCCCGCTGCTGCTGTTCCAGCAGACCCTTCTGGGTCGAATACATGGTCAGCATCATGGTTTTCATGTTCTTCATGTTCTGGATCATCTCGGGCATCAGCGCCACCATCTTCGGCATCAGCGTGTCGAGGTGATCCATCACCGGCAGCAGGCTCTGGATGTCGTCGGTCATCGTGTCGACGCCGTCGAGAGCGTCGAACACCGACCGCAGCGAGAAGCACACGGGGATGTCGTAGCAGTGCTTCTCCCAGTAGAAGTAGGACCGGATCGGCCGGAAGAAGTCCTCGAAATCGGCCATGTGGTCCCGCAATTCGGCGACGTCGATGGTCATCGCGTGCATCTTGCCGACCATCACATGCATGTCGGCGGCCATCTGCGTGGTGATGCTCTGCATCTGCTCCATGCTGTTGATCGTCGTCTGCATCTCATCCGACTGCTTGAGCATGTCGGCGATCTGATCTTCCTGATACTTCTGCGTCATCTGCTGGGAGACGCCCTGCATGCTGATCTGGAACGGGATCGAGGTGTGCTCGATCGGCTTGCCCTCGGGCCGGGTGATGGCCTGCACGCGGCTGATGCCGGGCACCCGGAAGATGGCCTTGGCGATCTTGTCGATGACCAGGAAGTCCGCGGAGTTGCGCAGGTCGTGATCGCTTTCGATCATCAGCAGCTCGGGATTCATCCGGGCCTTGGAGAAGTGCCGGTCGGCGGCCGCGTAGCCGGCGTTGGCCGGCAGATCGGCGGGTAGGTAGTTGCGGTCGTTGTAGTTGGTCCGGTAACCCGGCAGCGTCAGCAGACCGATGAGCGCGATGCCGATCGTCACGACCAGGATCGGGCCGGGCCACCGCACGACGGCGGCGCCGATCTTGCGCCAACCGCGAATTCGCTGCGCACGCTTGGGCTCCAGGGTCTGCCGAAAGCGTGATGCGACAGAGATGACCGCAGGGCCGAGTGTCAGGGCCGCGAGCACCACCACGACCATGCCGATTGCCAGCGGGATCCCGAGCGACTGGAAGTACGGCAGGTTGGTGAAGTGCAGGCAGAAGGTGGCGCCGGCGATGGTCATGCCGGACCCCAGCACGACGTGGGCCGTGCCGTGGAACATGGTGTAGTACGCGTCTTCTCGCGATTCGCCGACGGCCCTGGCTTCCTGATATCGACCGATGAGGAAGATCGCGTAGTCGGTGGCGGCGGCAATGGCCAGGGTGACCAACAGGTTTGTGGCGAACGTCGACAGCCCGATGACCTGGTGGTAGCCCAGGAAGGCGACCACACCGCGTGCGGCGGCCAGTTCGAACACCACCATGCCCAGCGTGAGCAGCACCGTGATGATGGAGCGGTACACCAACAGCAACATCGCGATGATGACGACGAATGTCGCCATGGTGATCAGCTGCAGGCTGCGGTCACCGGCGAGGTGCTGGTCGGCTTCGAGTGCCGAGGGTCCGGTGACGTACGCCTTGACCCCGTTGGGCGGCTTGGCGCTGTCGACGATGTGCTGAACGGCCTCGACCGAGTCGTTGGCCTTCGTCTCGCCCATGTTTCCGACGAGATAGACCTGCACGTAGGCGGCCTTGCCGTCGTTGCTCTGGGCGCCGGCCCCGGTGAGCGGGTCGCTCCAGAAGTCCTGGACGTGCTCGACGTGTTGTTTGTCGGCCTCGAGTTTGCGGACGATCTCGTCGTAGTACGCGTGTGCATCGGCGCCGAGCGCGTTCTGGCCCTCCAGCACGATCATCACCGAGCTGTTGGACTTGTACTCCTTGAACACTTCGCCGACGCGCTTGGTGGCGATCACCGATTGCGCGTCGTCGGGGCTCATCGAGACCGAGCGCATCTTGCCGACCTCGTCGAGCTGCGGGACCACCGTGTTGAGGACGGCAATCAGCGCTATCCAGCCGATGATGACCGGCACCGCGAATTTCCGCAGGAAACGCGGAATCGCCGGACGCGCGGCGTGTTTCGGGATCGGGGCGGTGTCGGCGTTGTCGGGCCGTCGGTCTTCGAGGGTCGTGCTCATGCTGATTTCACCAAGCAGGATGTCAGGGCGTGCACGCCGTTGGAAATTTTCTCGTCCTTGATTTCGTCGTCGACGGTGATGCGACAGCCGAGGTAGTCACCGTCGCTCTGTGCGGAGATGTTGGGAAACACCGACGGGGCGGTGGTGCTGAGCACCAGCGTCCACGGCAGCGGCGCGTCGTCCAGGCGCCGCGGTTCGGCACTGAGATCCAGATAGTTCACGTTGGCGGTTGTCGCCGAACCGAAGATCTCGTACTTGACCACCTTGGGCTTGAACGGCTTCGAGTCGTCCACCTTCGGGCTGGTCAGCGTGTCCGCGTTCTCGGCGGTGAAGAACGACTTGACCCGGTGCACGGTGAACCCGCCGATCGCCACCACGGCCACGATCAACAGCGGCAACCAGGCGTTACGCACCAATCTCGCCATCTGCACTACGCGATCCCTTCTGGGCCGGGTGATCCGATCTGCTGAGTCGTGTTGCGTTGGAATGCAAGAGGTTTGAGGCTGAACTGTGCCCCTTGCAGACCAAAACGGCCCGACGTGAAGCGGGCGGATGTCTCGATCAACCGAGGCATAATCGTGTTCCGCCGCCGGACCATGAATACATGATCTGCACTTTTTGCAGATCATGCAAGTTTATGTGTTTTCGGTCACGCCGATCACTTGCTGAAAATGCTGTTGACCAGCGCCGCGGCCCGCTCGACGTAAGGCATCGGCGTGTCGTCGGCGTCCTCGGGTTCGCCACTCGACCACCGCTCGATGCCCGAACGCACGGCCGTCAGCGCCAGTGCGGAGATCAGCGCCGGGATCTCATCGTCGGACGGCAGGCCCTGGCGCTTGGCGACGATTTCGGTCAGCTGGCTCTGGAAGCGCTCCAGGTCGGCAAGGAACGCTGCCAGCACCGCCGGTGTGGTCTTGGCCAGGTCCAACATGCAGACGGCCTGCTCGCGCTGCGGGGGCATGTCGCGCAGATGGTGTCCGGCCAGCGTGATCAGATCCGCCAGGACCACCGACAACGGCGCGGGGCCGGCGGCGACGAACTCCTCGGCCAACTCGGGGGGCAGGTCCGAGGGGCCGTACGCGATGGCCGCTTCCTTGTTGGGGAAGTAGTTGAAGAATGTGCGGGTCGAGATGCCCGCCTGCACGCAGATCTCCTCGATGGTGACCTTGTCCCAACCGCGTGCTTGCGCCAGGCGCACGGCGGCTCCGCGGATGTCCGCGCTGGTCTGGCGGCGGCGACGCTCGCGCAGGCCCATTGGATTCGCCATGTCCTCATATTTGCACAAACTGCACACTTTGCACGCATAACGAGGCGCAGGCCACTCTGGCTCAGCGTTTGCCCCAGTCCCACGGCGGCGTCGTCAGCAAACTCTGTCCGGTGATCCGTGTCTCGCCGAAATCCTTGTACAGCTCGATCTCCACGGAGTCTCCGGAGCCGTCGTCGAGGAGCGTGCGCAGCGCATCCGAATGGGTGACCACGACGACCTGAGTATTTTCGGCCGCAACCCGGATCAGCGCGGCCAGCGGGCCGACCAGGCTCGGGTGCAGCGAGGTCTCCGGTTCGTTGAGCACCATCAGCGAGGGGCGTTGCGGGCTGAGTAGTGCCGCTGCCCACAACAGGAATCGCAGTGTGCCATCGGATAATTCGGCCGCACGCAGGGGGCGCAACATGCCGCGCTGCTGTAGCTGAAGATCGAACAGGCCGTTGCTGACGTCGACCGCGACGGTGGCGCCGTCGAACGCCTCGGCGACGATCCGGCTCAGGTCGTCGAATCCTGCTTCGATGATGGTCTGGATCGCCGCGGCCAGATCCCTGCCGTCGTCGGAGAGCACCGGGGTGCGGGTGCCCACCTGCGGAACGCGGGCCGGGGCGGCGGCGTCGACCCGGAAGCCGTCGTAGAACCGCCAGCCACGGAGCCGCTCGCGGACTGCGGCGAGTTCTGGAAGTGCTTGCGGGTGGGCGTATTCGGTGAGCACGCTGCGGTAGGGCGGCAGTGTGCGGCTCAGCTCGTCAAAGCCTGAATCGGAGCTGACCTCGGCGAAGTCCCGGGTGCGGCGAACCAGGGTGGTGGCGCGCCGCAGCACCGGGCCTGCGAATATCGCCTCGCGCTTGATCTCCGGGTCGCGGGAGAAGGCCGAACCGTAGCCCGCCATCTGCGGTATGCCGAGATCGACAAGATAGCCGAAATCGTCTGCGGCGAAGCCGAGTTCGAGCGACAGTGGGCGAGTGCGCGTGGTGCCCTGGGTTTTTCCCTGTTTGCGGGCTCCTGCCAGCTGCTCCGGACCGGCCCACAGCACCGATTCCAGACCGCCCTCGCGCGCCAGCGAGCCGATGACTTCGCCGCGTCCGCAATCGGCGAGAAGGCGCAGCGCGCGGTACACCGACGACTTGCCGGTGCCGTTGGCGCCGGTGACGACCGACAGCTGGCCGAGTGGCAGCACGATGTCGCGCAGCGAGCGGTAACCGCGCACGGCAATCGTCTGCAACATGGGGCCGACTTTAGCGGCGGGGGGTGACAGGGGTGGAACTAGCTGTGGGGCAGGGGGATTGGGGCTAAGGGGTGTTCGCGATGGTGGTACCGACGCCGCCGGGGCTGTAGCTGGTGTACATCGGTTGCCGATAGAAAGGCAGGTATCCGGTATTCATCAGCCCCGACGAGATGACTGTGGGGCGGTAGTTGCTGGTGCTGTATTCGTAGAGCAACTTGTCCAGCGTGCCGCTGCTATCTGTATAAACCCGGATCATGCCTGCGGGCAGTGCGCCAGCGCCGCCGATTACCGATGACGGCATGGTTCCATACACGCCCCCGGAGTCCACGATTGATGGAACGGCCTGGAGGGGTCCGCCGTTGACAGAAACCCAGAGGGTGGTGATCGGGGAGCCGGTCATCGTCAAGTTGGGCGTTCCCGGGTTCGGGCCGAACTGCAGCGTCCCGCCTTGCATGTCGATGAGCGCGCCCTGGCTGAGGTTGCCCGGCAAATACTGGTTCGGAATGGTCGGGCCCGGTCCCACCGCATTCGGTCCGAGACCCCAGACCCCGTCTACGCCCGCCGAGGCGAAGTACGCGTCGAAGGGCGTGACGAATGGGTTCTTCAGAAACTCGGTGAAGTAGGCCGAGATAGCGAATGGTGACGTGGGGATCGAGAACAGGACGACATTGACGGCAGTAGGCGCGGTCACGAGACCGTTGCCGAAGTCCACCGACGTGGGGTAGCTGGCAAAGAGGTAAGTCAGCCCGCCGCTGTAGGCGCTGATGTTCAGTCCGTGCGGGATGCCCAGCTTGAGCAGTCCGGGCAGGCCGCCGATGTCTTTCATTTGCATGACCAGGCCCGCGGATCCGGTGTCGACCAGGATCGGACCGCTGGTGTAGCCGTTGACGGAGAGATTGACGACCGGTTCGGTGGTCATGATGGTCGGCATAGAGATCGTCCTGCCGTCCCAGCCGGCACCGCTGAAGCCCTGGCCGCCCCAGATCGCGCCGCCGTGGCCGCCGGTGCCGCCGTACCCCAGAGGGTAGGTAGCCAGGGTGCCAAGTCCGCCGGCGCCGCCGTTCCCGCCGGTGCCCAGCAGATATGCAACGCCCCCGGCTCCGCCGGTTCCCCCCGCGCCTGCGCCGTTCGCGCCGCCCGCGCCGCCCCAGCCGCCGTTGCCGAACAACCAGCCGCCGTTGCCGCCGGCCCCGCCGGCTCCACCATTGGCACCCGTGCCGCCGGCCCCGCCATTACCGAAGAACCCCGCTGAACCACCGGCGCCACCTGCCCCGGCCACCGTCTGCGAGTAACCATTGCCGCCGTTGCCCCACAGCAACCCGCCGGCGCCGCCGTTGGGCGACGCGGCGGTGCCTGCTGCCCCGTCGCCGATCAGCGGACGTCCCAGCAGCAGCTGGGTGGGCGCATTGATAATGCCGAAAACGGGGTCAAGCACGGATGCGGCCGTCGCCTCCGCGCTCGCATAGGACCCGGCCGAGCTACCGAGTAACAGCACAAACTGCTGCTGGAATGCGCTGAGCTGGGTATTGAGCGCCTGATATTCCTGGCCGAACCCGGCGAACAGGGTCGCGATCGCGGCCGAGACTTCGTCAGCCGCGGCGGCCGCGACCCCCGTGGTCGGAAGAGCCGCCGCCGCATTGGCCGCGGCCAGCGCCGAACCGATGTTCTCCAGATCCGCTGCCGCCGACGTGACCCAGTCAGGAGCCACGGCTAGAAACGACACGTCGCCCCCTAAGCGTCAATCACCGGTATGTGCGCCAAGCGTATCGAGTTCCCGGCCCCGCATCCGGGCTTTCGACAGACCGGTTCGTCATTACATCGAATACTCACACGGATTGGCCGTCGCCGCAGCGCGACTGCGAATTGCTCCGCGAGATGGCCGTGGTGGTCGTGCTCGGTCGGCCAACCGCGACCGCAGCGGCAATCTCGGCGCCGACTGCGGTCGGCGCAGCGCGCGAACTGCGAATTGCTCCGCGAGATGGCCGTGGTGGTCGTGCTCGGTCGGCGAATCGCGACCGCAGCGGCAATCTCGGCGCCAACCGCCGTCGCCGCAGCGTGAAGCGTGCTTACAGCGCGGCGAGGATCGCCTCTACCCGGTCGCGCGCGTCGCCGAACAGCATCGCGGTGTTCTCCCGGAAGAACAGCGGGTTCTGCACGCCGGCGTAGCCGGAGGCCATCGATCGTTTGAAGACGATGACGTTGTCGGCGTCCCAGACGGTCAGCACCGGCATGCCCGCGATCGGACTGCTGGGGTCCTCGGCGGCAGCCGGGTTGACCGTGTCGTTGGCGCCGATGACGAGCACCACGGCGGTGTCGGAGAAGTCGTCGTTGATCTCGTCCATCTCCAGCACGATGTCGTAAGGCACCTTGGCCTCGGCCAGCAGCACGTTCATGTGGCCGGGCAGACGTCCCGCGACCGGGTGGATGCCGAACCGGACGTTGACTCCGCGTGCGCGCAGCTTGCGGGTCAGTTCAGCGACGGCGTTCTGGGCCTGGGCGACGGCCATGCCGTATCCCGGGGTGATGATCACCGAGTCGGCCGAGGTCAGCAGCTCCGCAGCGCCCTCAGCGGTGACCTCCCGGTGCTCGCCGTAGTCCTTGTCGTCGGCCGGTCCTGCCTCGATACCGAAGCCGCCGGCGATCACGGAGATGAACGAGCGGTTCATCGCCTTGCACATGATGTAGGACAGGTAGGCACCGGAGGACCCGACCAGGGCGCCGGTGATGATCAGCAGGTCGTTGCTGAGCAGGAAGCCGGATGCGGCGGCCGCCCAGCCCGAGTAGCTGTTCAGCATCGACACGACGACGGGCATGTCCCCGCCGCCGATGGACGCGACCAGGTGCCAGCCGAGCAGCAGGGCGAGCGCGGTGACGGCGGCAAGCAGCCAGATCGTCGGGTCGATCACGAACCACACCGTGAGGGCGCCGAAGAGCACTAGCGCGCCGACGTTGAGGAAGTTCTTGCCGGGCAGCATCATCGGCGCCGACTTGATCCGCGCCGAGAGCTTGAGGTTCGCGACGATGGAACCGGTGAAGGTCACCGCCCCGATGAACACGCCGATGACCACCTCGGCGGAGTGGATTCCACCCAGGCCCTCCGCGCGCAGGGTGGCCGCCTCGGCGCCTCCGGGGTTGTGCTCGACGAACAGATAACCGTTCCAGCCGACCAGCACGGCGGCCAGACCGACGAAGGAGTGCAGCAGCGCGATCAGTTCGGGCATTCCGGTCATCTCGACCACCCGGGCCCGCCAGAGGCCGATTGCGGCGCCGACCGCGACGGCACCGGCCAGCAGCGCCACCCCCAGCGACTCGATGTGTCCGTTGATCGCCAGTGCGATGGTCGCCGCCAGCGCTACGGCCATGCCGAAGATGCCGAAGGTGTTCCCGGCCCGGGACGTTTCGTGCTTGGACAACCCGGCGAGCGCCAGGATGAACAGCAGGGCCGCGACGACGTATGCCGCTTTGGCGGCGGTTTCTATCGTGAACAAGGGATGATCCTTCGATTAGGTGCGCAGGCTCAGCTGCGGGAGAACATGGCGAGCATGCGTCGCGTCACCGCGAAACCGCCGAAGATGTTGATGCTGGCCAGCAGGATCGCCGCACAGGACACCACCGTGATCGGGAGGTTCTCTTTTCCGATCTGCAGCAGGGCGCCGAGCACGATGATTCCGGAGATCGCATTGGTCACCGACATCAGCGGGGTGTGCAGGGCGTGGTGGACGTGGCCGATCACGTAGTAGCCGATCACGATGGCCAGCGCGAACACCGTGAGATGCACCTGCAGCGCCGCCGGGGAGAGCGCGATCAGCGCGAACAGCACCGCGGCGGCGATGAGTGTGGTCGTCAGCCGTCGCTTGTTGGACATCGGCTGCTTGGCGTGCGACTCCTTGACCGGCGTGGCGGCCGCCGCAACAGCCGGGGCAGCGGACACCTGTACCGGTGGCGGCGGCCAGGTGGATTCGCCGTCCCGGACCACGGTCATGGACCGCTGCACCACGTCGTCGAAGTTCAGGACCAGCTGTCCGTCCTTCTCTGGGGTCATCAGCTTGAGCAGGTTGACCAGGTTGGTGCCGTAGAGCTGGGAAGACTGAGCGGGCAGCCGTCCGGCCAGGTCGGTGTAGCCGATGATGGTCACGTCGTTGTCGGTGACGACGAGCTGGTCCTTGACCGTGCCCTCGACATTGCCGCCGTTGGCGGCGGCCATGTCGACGATGACGCTGCCGGGGGTCATCGAGGCGACCATGTCCGCGGTGATGATGCGCGGCGCCGGTTTGCCGGGGATCAGCGCGGTGGTGATGATGATGTCGACGTCCTGGCACTGTTCGGCGTACAGCTGCGCCTCGCGGGCCTTGTAGTCGTCGCTCATTTCCTTGGCGTACCCGGTGGCGGAGACCTCGGCTTCACTCTCGTCAACCGAAAGATATTCGCCGCCAAGGGATTTGACCTGATCGGCAACCTCCGGCCGCGGGTCGGTGGCGCGCACGATGGCGCCCAGGCTGCCGGCCGCTCCGATCGCGGACAGGCCCGCCACGCCCGCGCCCACGACGAGCACCTTGGCGGGCGGCACTTTGCCGGCGGCCGTCACCTGGCCGGTGAAGAATCGGCCGAAGGCGTGGGCCGCTTCGATGACAGCGCGGTAACCGGCGATGTTGGCCATCGACGACAAGACGTCCAGCGACTGGGCCCGCGAGATGCGCGGCACCGCGTCCATCGCCAGCACGGTGATCTTGCGGGCGGTCAGCTTCTCGACCAGCTCCGGGTGCAGGCCGGGGGAGATGAGGCTGACCAGGGTCGCGCCGTCGCGCAGCGCGGCGATCTCGTCGTCGTTCGGGGCGTTGACCTTCAAGACGATGTCGGCGGTCCATGCCTGATCGGCAGACCCGATGTCGGCGCCGGCCTCGACGTACGCGCTGTCCAGGAAGCTCGCGGCGGTACCTGCCTCGGATTCGACGACTACCGAGTAGCCGAGCTTGACGAGCTGCCCGACGGTCTGCGGCGTGGCGGCAACACGCGTCTCACCGGGGAGAGACTCGCGTGGTATTCCGATGATCACTTGCTTGACGTCCGTTCGGTCGGTTGAGCGCCAGGGAGTGCGCGTCTGCGTTCACAAATCGCCGCAAAGCCTACGGCACTCATAGCCAAACCTAAGAAAACGGCTAGGACGAACGGCCCGCCAGGCGCTCCGGTTAGCCTTGCCATGACCTGGTGCCGACGTCAGGAGAGAGTGTTGTCAGCGATACCTGTGATCGCGCTCACCGGTCATCTCGGCGCCGGCAAAACGACGCTGCTGAATCATTTGCTGCGCAGTCCCGGCACGCGGATCGGCGTCGTGGTCAACGACTTCGGCGAACTCAACGTCGACGCCGCGCTGGTGGCCGGCCAGGTCGACGAGCCCGCCTCGATCGCCGGAGGATGCATCTGCTGCCTGCCCGACGATGGCGGCCTGGACGAGGCACTGGCCAAGCTCGCCGATCCCGCCCGTCGCCTCGACGCCATCATCGTCGAGGCCAGCGGTCTGGCCGATCCGGTGTCGATCGCGCGGATCATCGGCTTCAGCAAGTTGGCCGGGGTCCGCAGTGGTGGCCTGGTCGACGTTGTCGACGCTGTCAACCACTTTGACACCGTCGACCGTGGCGAACTGCCCCCGGTGCGCTACGGCGTGGCTTCGCTGATCGTGGTCAACAAGCTAGACCAGGTTCCTGAGGGGGACCGGCCGGCGGTGCTGGAGCGGATCAATGAGCGGGTAGCGCAACGCAACCCGCGCGTTCAGGTGGTGGGCACCACGGGAGGGCGAATCGACCCGGCACTGCTGTTCGACCCGCTGGAATCGTCCGAAGACGCGGGGCAATTGTCGTTCCGGGAGTTGTTCCTGGACGCGGAAAGCGACCAGGAACACGACCACGTCCACGCCGATTCCGTCACCGTCACCGGTGCCGGCTGTATCGACCTCGATGCCCTGTTCGACCTGCTGGAACAGCCGCCGTCCGGGGTGTTCCGGCTCAAGGGTGTGGTGGCGGTCCGCCATGGGCGGTCGGTTCGCAGCTATGTCGTCAACCTGGTCGGCAGCGCGGTCCACATTGCGAAGGCACCGCCCCGCGCAGTCGCGAACTGCTTGGTGGCGATCGGGATGCATCTCGCGGTTCCCGCCGTGCGTGCGGAACTGAGCCGAGCGCTGCAACCCGTCAGCGCCCCGGCGTCGGCGGTGGCGCTGCGGCGGCTGCAGCGCTACCGGCGACTCAGCTGCTGAGCGCGGCCGGGTAGCGATCGGGCAAGATACGTTTCGATGTCATCCTCGCTCGGCGACGTGCTTGCCACCCTGGACCTGACCCGTGTCGAGCCCTGGCTCTTCACCGGTCGGCAGCTGCCGGCGCCGGGCCACCACATCCTGGGTGGGCATATCGCGGCCCAGGCGTTGCTGGCGGCCAGCCATACCGCGCCCGATCGCGCCCCGCACAGTGTGCACACGTATTTCCTCCGGTCTGGAGACGCTCGCCGGCCGGTGGACTTCGAAGTGGTGAATCTGCAAGAGGGACGGACGTTTTCCGCGCGGCGCGTCACCGCGCGTCAGTACGACAGGATCCTGATGGAGGCGATGTCGTCGTTCAAGGTGGCCGATCCCGCCTCCGCGGAGGTCGTCTATCAACCGCCGTGCCCGCAGGCGCCCGCACCGGAGACGTTGCCTTGGGTGGCACCGCATCTCGCGGAGTCCGACGAGAACACCCAGGGGCGCTACGCAAGCCTGCGCTGGTTCGAACGCCGCGTCATCGACAGCGAGAGTGCGCCTCCCGCACGATCGGCGATGTGGTGGCGGCCGGACGGTGAGGTGCCCGACGATCCAGTGCTGACCGCGAGCCTGGTGGCCTACCTGTCGGCGGTGACGTTGACCGAGCCGGCGTTCGCCGCGTACGGCGGAGTCGGCGAATCGTCGCAGCGCGACCATTCGATGTGGTTTCACTCGCCTGCGGACTTGTCGGATTGGCTTCTCTTTCAACGGTCTTCGCCCAGCAGCGCCGACTCGCTCGCCCTGGCTAGCGGCACGATGTTCAACCGCAACGGTGCGTTGGTGTGCACCGTGCGACAGGAGATGTACTTTTCGCCGCGCCGGGCCTGATCGAAGCGGACCCGGCTCAGCCGGCGGTGTGCACCGCTATGTGCTTCTCACCCGCCGCTGGCTGTTCAGGAACCCCTACCGAGACGGTCAAGATGCCCTTGTCGTAGGTGGCGTTGATGTCGTCCTCGTCGGCTCCCGCCGGCAGGCTGACCGAGCGGGCGAACGAGCCGTAGGAGAACTCTGACCTGCCTTTGCTTTCTTTACGCTCGGTGCGTTCTGCCTTGATCGTCAACCGACCGTCGCGCACGGTGATGTCGACGTCCTTGTCCGGATCGATGCCCGGGATTTCAGCGCGCAGCGTGTAGCGGCCGTCTTCCATGTCGTCTTCGAGCTTGATCAGGTTGCCAGGATGCATAGCGGTCAGTGACGACGGGAAACCGGTGAGTAGGCCGGACCAAAAATCCGGAAGCCACCCTCGAGACTGCTGGCGGACGGGGAGATCATTCATGATGTCCCTCCTTTGGGGTAACAGGACTTGCCTGTTCGATTTTCGAGCGTGCGCGGTTGGAGCAATAGGGACCGAAGTCCCTTTCGCGGGCGGATATTCTCGCGTGACAGGCAAGGGTGGCATCTCTTGATGAAGCCTTCGGCGACAACAGATTTCGTTTTTCGGCGCAGTGTTTTCGCCCGGTGGCTCGACGGCGACCGGAGGGGCGAACGGTAGGACGTCCTCAGTGCTCGATGTCGGGGGCGGTTCAGGCCGATCAGTGGCTGGTGAGGGCCTTGGGGGAGCAGATGGCCTTCACGAAGTGCGCAATTTCGTGCTCGTTCAGATGGCGGGCGATGTCGGCTTCGCTGATGATGCCCACCAGGCGGTGATCTTCGATCACGGGCAGGCGGCGCACTTGGTGCTCTTCCATCATGTTCAGCATTTCTTGAATATCGGCGTCGCCGTTGACGTGGTAGGTGCTGCCTTGCGCCAGTTCGCCGACCGTTGCGGTCGACGGATCCGTGCCGGCTGCAAGACATTTGACGACGATGTCTCGATCGGTGATCATTCCGTGGAGCCGGTCGTCGTCTCCGCAGATCGGCAGTGCGCCGACGCCCAGGTCCCGCATGTGTTGCGCTGCGGCGGTGAGGGTTTCGTGTTCGCCTACACAGGCGGCACCGGCATGCATGATGTCGCGAGCTGTGGTCATGATTGTTCTACTCCTAATGCAATGGATAAATTCCGCCTTCAAAGGTAGGCCGATCCCGGATGGGCCTTCTAGGGTCGTTGGGCCCTACGTAACCGGTTTTCGGGGCGACCGGTCAGGGCAGAATCGCCACCTCAGCGGGGAGATGCTTGATCCTGTTCATGAAGCGAGTCAACTCATCTCGTGTCAGCTCGTCGCCGGCGAGAACAAGTTCGACCCTGGGTACTGCGCCGGCCGCGCTCACCCTCACGTCTGTGACCGGGCGGAACCCTTGGGCGACCGCGACCACTTCGTTGGCGGTCTCGGTGAAGTCGACCGTGTTGCATCCCGACGCTGGGACCACTCTGCCTTCGAGGTGTGAGTCAGCGAGCAGGGCCGGCCATTTCAGAATCTCAGCCCCCGCCGCGAGGAACTCGGTGCACCACACCTCGCCCACCCGGCCAGACCAGCCGGGGAGCAACGGAACGGTCGGCGAATTGTCCAGTGCGACAATAATCAAGGGTCCGAGCACTTCGCCGAATGCTGCGGCGTACTGGGACGCGCGATCCGCGTTTTCGGCAGTCGCAATCCATGGCTCGAAGACACTCGCCAGGTCTTGCTTCCCGGCGCGTTGAACCGCAAGGTGTTGCCCGACAGCAAGTGGTGCCACCGGTCGGCTCGCAACTCCGCAACGTTCGAGGGTCTTCGTGCCCTCGTCTGTGGTCCGCCGGGCTTCCACGTCGCGGAGGTCGAGTTGGCATGACGCCACTCGTCGATAGTCGGACGCCACCTGCTCCAAGAACAGCTGTGCTGTCATCGCTGGGCTGGCCCGCTCGTCCGTCGAAGTGCTTGAGGGCAGCAGCGGACGCGAGAAGCGATCGACACGGTCAAACTGGCCGTCCCAGGCCAGCGACGCCGCTGACACCACGCGGACCATTTCCGACTCTCGCGGGTCCCGCGTCGACGGCGGATGCCTCACGATGCCGGCACGCAACCTGCGTACCTCGTCTTCGAGTGTCCGTGGCGGGTTGTCCGGCGTCATTCAGAGTCCCAGGATCGTTGCTACCGCAGCGGCCAGGTCCGGAAGGCCCGCTCTGAGGAAATCGAGTTGATCTTGATCGCGTTGATCCACCTTGTCGGTCAACGCATCTGAGGCGACGCGAAGGACCAGGACGCGCTCACACAATCCCAGCGCACGCATCGTCGACGCGATACCGAAGGACTCCATGTCGACGAGTACCGGCGTGTTCGCGATCTGCGAATGGAGGGCAAGGGCCAGCGAGTACGACCAATTCTCCTTGGCGTAGACGGGACCGCCCGATGGCGACTCCAAGGGCGCCGGTGCGACACCCGGCGAAATCTTGATCACCTTGTCGGTGGCGAGAACATGGGCGTCGGGAACGTCCAACCCCCAGACGGAACCCGGGGCGCCTGCCGCCCCGGCGCGCAGTTCGATTGCCTCAAGCGGAGCTTGCTCGCTGGGTTGGGTGCGAACGATCCACTTGTTCTGCAGCTGAACCACTTCGCCGTCCGGGGTAGCGGCCACCACTCCCAAGGACAGGTAGGAAACTCTCTCGGCCCGGAATACTTTGCCGACCAGCTCGGGATCGACCGTCCCGCAGCAGCCGTAGAAGACGTAGTAGTCGGCCCGGTTCTCGCGGGTCGACCGGCTCAGGGCGGCCGCGGCCACGACATTGCCCTGGGCGCTCAAGGCATGGTGCTCGAGCCGTGCCGTGCGGCCGTCGGACAAGCGGCCTTCCCATGCCTCGTCACCCGGTTTCGTCGGCGCCCATACCGTTGTTCCGAACGCCGGCAAATCGACGCAGAGGCGGGTGAGCAACTCCGTCACGGCCGTTGCTTCGTTTCTGGTGAAGGTGAATATCGCCACCGTCACGTCCGCCACGGCGTCATCGTAATCCCGGGCGAGCGTGTTTCGACCACGAGATTCTAGCGGCGCGGGACACATTCATTTGCAGAAACTTCGTGGCGCTCTGGAGGAGCTTTACGGCGACAGCGGCCGCGACTGCCGAATGGACTGCTGACGTTCACCTGTGTGTACGCCGCGCAAACAGAATGCCTCAGTAACCTGATCGAGTGGACCCCTATGAGCAGGGGATCCAAATGCAGTTGACCGCCATGTTCAAAATGGGTGGGCGGGGAGGCAAGAGGACGGCTGAGTCGACGTGCGGCGTTGACCAACAGCCGTGGGCGGTCGCTCGATTCAAGAGCAGGGGAGGGCGATGATCAAATCCGTACTCGTCGTAGGCGGTGGAACCGCGGGCCTGTTGACGGCACTTGCGGTTAAAAAAGAAATTCCTGAAATGCAGATCCGGGTCGTGCGCAGCAAGGCCATGGGCGTCATCGGCGTCGGGGAAAGCACCACGCCGCAGTTTCCGAAGCTGCTCTTCGATTATCTGAAGCTCCCGCAAAAACTCTTTTATTCAACCGTTCGGCCGACTTGGAAGACGGGCATTCACTTCCTCTGGGGTCCACGCCAGTCATTCGACTACGCGTTCCAGTTTCAGCTAGACGCTTTCTACAGCGACCTCAAGCGCTACAACGGCTTCTACTGCGCAGACGAATTCGACAGCGTGAATACCAACGCCGCGTTGATGGCTCAGGGCAAGGCTTTCGAGAAGCATCCGAGCGGGCAGGGGCCTTTGATCACCGGCGACGCGGCGATGCACCTGTTCAATCCCGCGCTGGTTGCGGCGCTGGAGACGGCGTGCGGCGCGCGCGGCATCGACATCATCGACGCCCGTATAACCGGCGTACCGGTCGACGAGCGTGGTGTGCAGTCCATCGTTCTTGACGACGGCCGCGCGTTCACGGCCGACTTGTACGTCGATGCGACCGGTTTTCGATCCGAATTGCTCGGCCGTGCCCTCGGCACACCGTTCGTCGCGTACGACCGCTCGTTGTTTTGTGACCGCGCCATCGTCGGCAGCTGGGACCGGACCGACGAGTTCATCTACCCCTATACCGTCGCCGAGACGATGGAGGCCGGCTGGTGCTGGCAGATCGACCATGAGCACGCAATTAATCGCGGTTACGTCTATTCGTCACAATTCCTCAGTGACGACCAGGCGCGCGACGAGTTTCTGGGGAAGAACCCGAAGGCGACGACGTGGGATCACGTCGTGAAGTTTCGCTCGGGCCGCTACGAGAAGGGCTGGGCCAAGAACGTGTTTGCGATCGGCAACGCGTGCGGCTTCGTCGAGCCGCTCGAGGCGACGGCGCTCATGGTCGCGTCGTCGCAGATCAAGGCGATGGTCGAGATGCTCGTGCAGTCGAAGCTGGACCCGACGCCGAGCATCAAGGCGCTCTACAACACACTGTTCGTCGACTGGTGGGACGGCATCAAGGACTTTCTGTCGATCCATTACCGGTTCAACACGCGTATTGAGAACGAGTTCTGGACCGCGTGCGGTAACGAGGTGGACGTGACACCGGTGCAGCCGCTGCTGGACTTCTATCGCGAGAACGGGCCGACGGGTTTTTGCCGGCACTATCTAACGAGCACGATCGGGCAGGACAATCAGTTCGGGCTGGAAGGATTCCTGGTGATGCTGGTAGGGCAGAAGGTGCCTTATTGCGATGCGCACCCGCCAAGCGAGGCGGAGTTGGCGACATTCAATCGTCACCGTGCGGAGAACCGCGCCCGTGCGAGGAGTGGGCTTTCGGTGGCGGAGGCGCTGCAATACGTTCACCGGCCGGACTGGCGCTGGAATTCCGACCTACAGTGAGGCTGGCTGCAGTCCGACTGCCCTGCCCCGGTGCTCGAATTGCACTGCACCGCAAAACAAGACGTCACGCCAAACAATAATCGTGTGATTCGCGTCGTCGGTGATTCGACGGACTCGCTTGAGTCTTTGGGCTCGAGGATTAGCGTATAGGCAGGTTGTCGTCGATATGTGTCATCGCACCGAAGGAGATCAACCGTGTTGGCTGTCTCGTTGAGAATTGCATCCAGCACAGTGCTTGCCGCTTGCGCGGTGTCCTTGGCGCCGCTGGCGCACGGCAACATCATCAGGGTGCCCATACCTGAATTGCCCTGCGATCTGCCGATCTCGAGTGCCTTCATCATCTGGCAGCACGGGCCCGGCGTGCCCGATCGCTCCGTTTTCGCCAACCAGTCCGACGTGTACAACTGTCGGCCAACGCTCGACACATGGCGCGCTGGCCAGCCCACCGGCCCTGGGTACTGCTCCAAGATCGCCTGGTCTTCAGACAATCCCGGTTACATCCCCGGAGTGACACCCGCCGCTCCGTTGAAGAAGGTCATCGACCAAGTGGGCGACTGCTCCTAAGCGGAAGCGATCGTCCCGATCAGCCTGAAGAATGTATGGGACGGGTCATCTGGACCCGGGCTGCCCGTGGGTGTATCGCGGGTCATGGGATGAGCGAAGGATCCTGAAATCGAGGGATCGTTCACCTGGACCCAGTCAGTCACAATTTGTCGCTCCAGTATTTTCCAGACACCGAGCCGCTTTTCGTACTTGTCCAGATACCGGCCGCCGATCACCACATCGGCAACTTTGTTGCCGGTACCAATGGTGTGCGTTGCGATGCTGTAGATCTCGCCCTCCGCATAGCTGTCGCTGACGGCGAAGTTCTTCGTGGTGATGTGATGCTGCATCGACCGAATGAATTTGCGGGAATCCGCGAGTGTCCGGATGAAGGCGCTTACCGAGCCCGAGGAAAACGCGCCGTGCTCATCTTGAGCGTCGTCGTGATAGAGACTTCGCAGCGTCTCCAGATCACCGCGGTCGACTGCGCGGCAGTACGCGTGCACAAGCTTGTTCAGTGCGTACTCGTCGAGGATCGCGGCCAGGGCCTCTTCAGATGACGGCATCGACATCAGTCGAAGGTAGCCCAACGGATGGCAGTCGCGAATACTACGGCGGCGCAGTCAATTGCGTCACGACGACGGAATGAGTGGGGGATGCTGCTCGGGGCCGCGGAAGGGGATGTGCGCGAACACGGCGGTGCGACAGAGGTATTCGTCAACCGTCTCGTGATGGTGCAGACGAGTCGGGTTTCTCCTGTTCGGTGAGGTCGCCCATCGTCTCGCGCGCGCGGCGGCCAGTATGGACTCCACCCTCGATATGAACGGTTCCGCCTGTCGCCTGATGTCGACTCTGCCAGTCGCTTATCGCCTGATGTGCCGCATGGTCGAGGTAAATGACCGACATAGTGACCGTCACGGTCGTGCCCTCCGGGATGGAGGCCAATACCTCGGTGAGTCGGGGCAGGGACAGGAACGTGCACGCGCCCTCGACATCGACGTGCCAGTCGTCGCCGTTGTCATCGGCGTGAATCCTGAACCACATCACCCGCCACGCCGTCAGCACGATGGCCAGGGCGAGCCCGATCAGCACGCCCTGCATGAGATTGAGGAATACGACGCCGACCACCGTCACCACATAGACGGCCAGGTCTCCGTTGCGCATCGCGTTTTCGATGTGGGCGGGCTGCAGCAGCCTGATACCGACGAAAACGAGGAGTCCGGCCAGCGCGGCGGACGGGATCTGCTGAATCAGGCCAGAGAAGAACAATGTGAAAACGAGGATCCACACGCTATGCATGATCGTTGCGGCGCGGGTTCTGGCACCGGCCTGCACATTGGCGGAACTGCGCACGATCGCAGCGGCGACGGGGAGCCCGCCGAACATTCCAGACGTCATGTTCGCGACACCCTGTCCCGCCAACTCGCGATTGAAGTTGGTGGGTTTGCCGTGATGCATCCTGTCGATGGCGACCGCGCCCAGCAGGCTCTCGACGCTGGCGATGAAGGCAACCGTCACGATGCTCGTCGCGACGGCTCCCCAGTTTCCCTGGGGCAGGGCCGGCAACTCGACCGCGTCCAGCGGGGAGCCTGTCAGCTTGATGCGGTCCAACTCGAAAGGAAACATCACCGAGATCGTGGTAGCCACCACGATGGCGACGAGTGGACCGGGAATCGCCGCGACTTTGGCCGGTGCCCAGCGCCAGGCGACCATGATGGCGATGACCAGGACGCCCAGGAAGACGCCGGGCCGCTCCGCGTCGGCAATCTGTGCCGGCAGCTGAACAATGTTGTCCCAGGCTTTGCTGTGCGACTCTCCGCCGAGTAGAACATGCGTTTGCTGGAGCGCGATCGTGATGCCGATTCCGGCCAGCATCGCGTGCACGACGACCGGTGAAATGACCAGTACCGCTCGGGCGATCCGGCTGAGTCCAAGGATGAGCTGCAGTGCTCCCGCGGCCACGGTGAACAAGCACGTCACGCGCCAACCAAACTGGGAAATGAGACCGGCGGTCACAACCATCATGCCGTTGGCCGGACCACTGACCGCCAGTGGAGCGCCGCCGATGGCTCCGACAACGAGACCTCCGACGACGGCCGAGATCAGGCCAGCGAGCACTGGCGCGCCCGACGCGATCGCGATGCCGACCGAGAGTGGCAGTGCGATCAGAAAAACCACCAGCGAGGCCGGCAGGTCATGCCGCAGGACCGACCGCACTCGATCGCTCCGCGACGGCTGCGACCCATCGCCGATGGTTTGACCGCCATGCGGTTCGATGTTCTGAATTGGTCGCTCCTTTGCTCCGTCGTTCCTCCGTCGCAATGCTCGGCTGAGGAGAACTCGGTATCGCAACCACCGTTGTGCCGATTGCGCCCACGCAACCCGTTTGCGCACACACGCAAACCAAGCGGACGTCGCTGGCCGCAAATCGATTCGGCGAGGGGAACGCTTGGTTAGTAGCCAGAATCATATGAGCGAGGCAGGTGGTCAAGCAGTCAAGCCAGGCACATGACATACGCAAATGTTTTGGCGCAGTGCGGGATGGGTGCACGAGCCGGCTGTGGCCGTCGGCGACACCCAGCCTGATCGGCAAGCAACTTCGGGTGACGCTCGAAACATCCTGCGCTGCAGTCGAATTCGTCACAGTGACGAATTGCGGCAGTTGCGGCCCCGGTCGCTGCGTTGCGGCTCCTGCCCAGGTAAAACGAGAAGCGGACGCCGTCGGCTGGCGCGGTCCGCCGTCGGCCAGCTTGCCGTCGATGGAACGCACTTAAAATTTCGCGGCGCCACCTGCAATGGCGCCGACGACCAGGCTCCTTTGCGCCATGTGGACGCTGCGTGGCGCTGTGGGGGCATCGGCCTGCGGGATTAGGAGAACACCTCCGTTGCCCGAAGCTCACGGCGGCGGGGGAACTGGCTTGCGCCCGCGTCAAATTTCAGTGAGATTCGTCACATTTTGGAGTTGAGGGCATTAACGTTCACTCCAACGCCAACGAGCGGGGTCGAGAAGTGGCCCATTTTTAGCCGATCACACAGCGGAGGTCTGTGATGTCGTTTGTGGGTGTTGTACCAGAGTTGGTGTCCCAAGCCGCAACCCAGGTAGCCAGCGTCGGCGCCGCGACCATAGAGGCTAATGCTGCGGCGTGGTTTGGCACTACCGGGTTGATTGCTGCTGGTGGTGATGAAGTCTCAGCGGCGATCGCTGCGTTGTTCAACGCGCACGCGCAGGAGTATCAGGGGCTTGCCGGCCGACTCACGTCGCAACTGGAGAGCCTTTTCGCGGTCCAGCTCAATAACGCCGCGACCGCCTACGCCGCCGCGGAAAGCGCCAGTTTGCAAAGTTTGCTTGGCGCGGCCAGTTCTGGCCCGCTGCAAAGTCTGCAACAGCAGGTGCTCACCGTGGTCAACGCACCGGCCGTGGTCTTGACGGGGCGCCCGTTGATCGGCAACGGCGCTGATGGGGCTGTCGGCACTGGGGCCGCTGGCGGGGCCGGCGGATGGCTGTATGGCAATGGCGGTGCCGGTGGCTCGGGAGCCTCCGGACAAGCCGGTGGTGCAGGGGGCTCGGCTGGGTTGATCGGCAATGGGGGTGCTGGAGGTGCCGGTGGAACCGGCGCTGGCGGCGGTAACGGCGGGTCCGGGGGTTGGCTGTCGGGTAACGGCGGGTCTGGCGGGGCCGGTGGCGCCGGGGTGGCCGGCGCTTTCGGGTTCAATGGCGGCAATGGCGGTGCCGGTGGCAACGGCGGGGCGGCCTTGGGGCTGTGGGGCCACGGTGGTGCAGGCGGGGCTGGTGGACAGGCTGGCGAGGGCAGTGCCAGTAGCGCCGTATTGGGTGGCGGCACGGGCGGTAGCGGCGGCCACGGTGGCGGCGGAGGCTGGCTGTACGGCAACGGCGGTGCCGGCGGTGCCGGTGGGGTAGGTGGTGGCTCGGGTGGTCAGGGAGCCGTCGCGGCCGGAAACGGGGGCGCCGGCGGCGACGGCGGCAGCGCGGGACTGCTGGGCACCGGTGGCGCTGGAGGCAGCGGGGGCAACGGAGGCGCTACCAGCGGTAGTGGCTATTCAATCGGCGCTGCTGGCGGTAGCGGGGGCGGCGGCGGCCACGGCGGTCACGGCGGCTGGCTGTACGGCAACGGCGGGACCGGAGGTGATGGCGGTACCGGCTCGGACGGCAACGCCACCGGCGGAGGTCCCCTGCCTCTCGGCGGCGCCGGGGGCAGCGGTGGCGCTGGCGGAGCGGCCGGGCTGTTAGGCCAGGGAGGTAACGGCGGGCAAGGTGGCGCCGCCGGTGCCGCAGGAGCGGTTTCCGCCATTACAAGTCCTGGTGGTATTGGTGGTGCTGGCGGTGCCGGTGGTACCGGCGGGTGGCTGGCCGGTAGCGGCGGAACTGACGGGGCCGGCGGGGCCGGCGGGGCCGGCGAGGCCGGCGGCGGGTCTGGTGGTGCTGGTGGGGTCGGCGGTCTGGGCGGCGGGGTGTACGGCAACGGCGGTGCCGGCGGTGCCGGCGGGGCCGGCGGCGCGCAAACCGGAACACTCGCGAAGGTTGCCGGTGGAAACGGCGGCAATGGTGGGGCCGGTGGCGCAGCGCAGTTGATCGGTGCTGGCGGGTCGGGTGGCGCAGCCGGTAGCGGCGGCGCGGGCACAACGGGTAACAGCGGGATCAGCGGCCTCTTGGGGGCCAACGGCGCCGGTGGATTCGTATATGGCAGCGCCGCCCCAGCCGGGACCGCCGGCAGTGCCCCACTTTTTGCTAAGGGTTCCGCTGCACAGGGGATCCTCGACCTGGTCAACGCACCTACAGAGGCGTTGCTGGGTCGCCCATTGATCGGAAATGGCGCTGACGGTGTGGCCGGCACTGGCCAGGCTGGCGGAGCAGGAGGGCTGCTGTATGGCAATGGCGGTCATGGTGGCTCTGGTGGCGCAGGGCAAACCGGTGGTGCTGGTGGTGCCGCCGGGCTGATCGGCAACGGGGGTGCCGGGGGTGCCGGGGGTACCGGCGCAGCCGGGGGAACCGGGGGCCATGGCGGATTGCTGTTCGGCAACGGCGGGACCGGTGGAAGCGGTGGAGCCGGCATCGCCGGTGCGGCGGGATACAACGGCACCAACGCCGGTACCGGGGGCGCGGGCGGGAATGCGGGGCTGTGGGGGCGAGGCGGTGCCGGCGGGGACGGTGGCACTGGCGGCGCTTCCGGTGGCTTGGACTCCGCTACGAGCACCTTTGCCCGTACCGGGGGTGCTGGTGGTGACGGTGGCGCCGGCGGCGCCGGCGGCTGGCTTTCTGGCGGCGGCGGTGCCGGCGGCGGTGGCGGGCTCGGCGGTGACGGCAACAACAGCGCCAGTGGCCTCGTCGGCGGTGTAGGCGGCAACGGCGGCCTTGGCGGCGCGGCTGGACTACTTGGTGACGGTGGCGCCGGTGGTGCCGGCGGCGCCGGCGGGCTTACTGGACGCTTCGGTGGCGGTGGCGTCGGCGGTGACGGGGGCGACGGAGGACATGGTGGATGGCTCGTCGGTGGCGGCGGGGCAGGCGGTGGAGGCGGGCTCGGAGCGGACGCCGCCGTCCCCAGCTTCTTCGCGGCGCGCGGGGGTTCCGGCGGAGCCGGCGGAGCCGGCGGTGATGCCGGACTGCTGTTCGGCACCGGCGGTGGCGGCGGCGCCGGTGCTCGCGGCGGAGTCAACGGCGCCATCCCGGGCGGGTTCGGTGGCGCCGGCGGTTCCGGCGGCAACGGCGGCTGGCTGGTCGGCAATGGAGGCACCGGCGGGACCGGCGGCGCCGGCGCCGACGGCACCTACGGCGGGACCGGTGGGGCCGGCGGGGCCGGCGGGAACGGTGGAATCACCACCGGCGACGGTGGTGGCGGTGGTGACGGTGGCACCGGAGGCGCCAGCAGCTACGGTGGCCCCGGCTTCTCCGGAGGCAATGGCGGCAATGGCGGCAACGGCGGCAACGCGGTGCTGATCGGCAACCGCGGCAGCGGCGGCACCGGCGGCACCGGTGGCTTAGGAAGCGGGTCCAGTAACAATGGCATCACCGGACTAGCCGGGGTAAGTGGCAACCGCGGCTCGCTCTAAGGCAGCCCCCGGAGCGACCGAACCCCCAGATCCGAACAACCCAGCGAAACTGAGTCCTGCACTTCTTCTGCCGGTATACATTATTTCGTCACTGTGACGTATTGACGTCTCTCGTGGCTGCTTCAGGGCAGGAGTTGGGGTCCACCGCCAGTGGACCCGTCCGGGCGCTCACGCGGAGCATCGCCACCGCCGGTGGACCCGTCCGGGTGATCACGCGGAGCATCGCCGAACCCATCGGCGAAGTCGACAACACAGGCGCCGCGGTAGTCACACCAGACAACTTGCGTACCGATCGACTGAGCAGGGACAACCGGGCGGGTTCTCGATAATCGCAGATTACCCGTTTTGCCGATAAGCGACATTATGTCAACTAAAGTACGCCGTTTTCATCTGATGAATCATGCGCGTTCGAGTCTCTGGACCTATCTCCCGTTTGGCGCCATGGGGCAGGCCGAGCTCCAGTGAAGTCGCCCTACACATTGTCTGGTAGGCGGACAAACCGGCCCGGGATCTCTGAGCCAACCTCGGGCTCAACTTACGGTGCCGCATCCACGCGTACCGCCAGTGGGGCCGGCATCTAGGTAGGCCGCTACTGCACCCAGGGATGTCGGCTCGTGTGAGGCTCGATTCGCTGGCGATTTGCACGCTGTGGGCCTCGCCCGAAATGCCTGCTTGAAGTGAGAGGTCAGATATGTCGAACGTGAGTGTGGTGCCTGAGATCATGACGGCGGCAGCAGCGGATTTGGGAAAGATCGCGTCCGTGCTAGGCGAAGCCCATCGATCGGCGGCCAGCGCGACTCTTGCGCTGAGCCCTGCTGCGGCGGACGAGGTGTCGGTGGGCATCGCGCAGCTCTTTGCGCAACACGCGCAGGACTTCCAGGTGGTGGCCCGGGAGGCTGCGGCATTTCACGAGGAATTCGTCAGTAAGCTGACGGCAAGCTCCTCGGCGTATGCCAGCGCCGAGCACTTGAGCGCTGCGATGTTGCGGGACTCCGGTCCGAGAGCGGCTGACTCAACAAGCGCCTGGCAGAACTTGAACTACTTTGTCACTTTCTTTCCCGTCTTGGTACTACTTATGGCTGCCATCCCTCCTCTTTGGATACTCTTTCCCTTCCTTCCCTTCTTTTTCTTGTGGCAAGTAGTGAGCTTCCTCTTCGAAGGTATTACCGGGCTGCCCCTTTCGCTGTTCGTCGTCGGGCCGCCTTAGGCAGATGGCTTCGAGTGCGCTCCTCAAGTCATCCAGTCGTAGGCTCGCGGCGTGCACAACTCGACCTTTGCCAGCGGCGCGTCAACGGCAGCGCTCACGGTTGGGCTG
The DNA here is from genome assembly GCA_003987775.1 of Mycobacterium sp. Classification (GTDB taxonomy): domain Bacteria; phylum Actinomycetota; class Actinomycetes; order Mycobacteriales; family Mycobacteriaceae; genus Mycobacterium. The sequence goes on along the minus strand of RXJD01000066.1, from coordinate 2,025 downwards.
GTGGGCGTCGCGTTGGCGATCTACGACGTACGCCGGCACCGACGAGGCCGGGCGATCGCCGCTGCGGTGATGGTCGGCGTGCTGACTCCGTTGGCCTTGGCAAGCGTCACAGCGGCTGGGGTGAATGTGCTGTTGGTGACTACCCATGCCTCGGAGTAGTCGTAAACGGCGCGGCCAGCGACCACTTCTTGAACCGCGCTGGGGCCGACGACGCCGCCGTAGAACTTCGCCTGCACAGCGATCTCGCCGTGGCTGCGGCCTGCGAGTACGCTCCTGACGCCGCTGTGGCACATGGGTTCCGGTCTCTCGCATTTTCGCCGATGGCGCTGCGCAGTCACGCAAAGGACTTCGTCTCCATCGAGAGCGCGCCGTAGTTGCTCCCGACGGTGCAGGCCGGGGTGATCGCGTCCTTCCTTGCAACTGGTCGCACACCTCACTTGGAGCGCATTGACTTTTGCATCGACAGCGGCATCCCGTCTGCCCTGCAGTCCACCATCACCGCTGCCTTCACCGACACCCTCCACGCCCCCGCCCGCAACTCACCCTGTGGAGGTATCCGATCGAGCATTGCCGCAAACTAGGTATCGTCGTTCCCGCATGTACGTCTCACCTCGCGGCCTAGACCTTTGATGAATTGGCAAGTCTCCCATAACTTTTCCTGCGAATCTGGTGGCCACTCAGCCACCGGCGGAAGTGTCAAAATGCCATCGATGAGCTTGTCCCGCGCGACGCGGAATCGCTTCAGCCGCGACGTCGCTCCCGAGACCAGTTCGATTCGGTTGCGTGGCACGTCAAGGTAGGTGGCCAGTACTCGGGTAACCGCCTCGTTGGCCTTGCCGTCGACCGCTTGTTCACGGACGTAGATGGTCAGTTGCCCATCTGCGCCTATTTCGACCCGCGGCCCTTTGCGGCTACCGGGCTTGACTTTGACGACGACGGACTCCGTCATCCAGCCAAGGGTACGTTCCCGGCGCCGATATCTGAGAGAAACCTGAAGGCACCTGAGAGGAACCTTACGGCTACGTGAGCAGATCGTATGTATCAGTAAATCGCATACGAAAAGGCATGTAAAGCGTTTCCTCATCGGATAGATTCGCGCATCACAAGCGAAGACGGCCTCCCCGCGGGCCGACAGTGGCGAGAAAGGCACAGGTAGATGAACTTTTCGGTGTTGCCCCCGGAGGTCAATTCATGGCGGATGTTCACTGGCGCCGGTTCCACGCCGATGCTGGAGGCGGGGGCCGCGTGGAGCACGCTGGCCTCCGAACTCGACTCCGCGGCAGAGTCGTTTTCGTCGCTGACTTCGGCACTGACGGCTGATGCCTGGCAGGGGCCCGCGGCACAGGCCATGCTGGCGACCGCCACCCCGTACGCGGGTTGGTTGAGCGCTGCGGCCGCCCAAGCGGCGGGCACCGCGGCGCAGGCACAGGCGGTGGCGGGCGCCTTCGAGGCGGCCCTGGCGGCGACGGTGCATCCGGCGGCGGTGGCGGCCAACCGTTCAGGATTCATAAATCTGGTGCTGTCCAACATCTTTGGGCAGAACGCACCGGCTATCGCTGCTGTCGAGAGTCTTTATGAGGAGATGTGGGCTCAGGACGTCGCAGCGATGGTCGGCTATCACGCTGAAGCGGCGGCAGCGGTCGCGCAGCTGGTGTCCCCGGCGGCGGCGGCGTTGCCGAACTTTGGTTACGGCAATGTGGGGCAGGGCAATATCGGGTTCTCTAACGAGGGCACGCTGAACCTGGGCTTTGGCAATAAGAGCCCGAACTTCACCCCGACCGATCCCATCACTACCTTCGGCGGGTTCGGCATCGGCAACGACGGGTTGCAGAACGTCGGACTGACCAACACCGGGTCGCAGAACGTCGGTGCCTGGAACCGGGGGATGCTCAACCTCGGTCTGGTGAACACCGGTACCGGCAACGCCGGTCTGCCGTTGGGTCCGCTGCAGTTGCTGGGTATCGGTAACGAGGGCAACTTCAACCAGGGCCTGCTCAACTTCGGCAACAACAACATCGGTATCGG
>RXJD01000062.1 GCA_003987775.1 Mycobacterium sp. | reverse complement strand
TCTGGTCCTCCTGGCTCGACTAGAGCCAGGCCACCGGACCAGGGGGTCAATTTTCAGTTGCCGCGCCGGGGTCAGATTTCACGTGCCGCCGACACTCGACCCACAAGATCCCCGCAGGAACTATGACGTACGGCACACCCACCTAAACGGAAGCGCTGTAACGCTTTCCGAAGTGCATAGCACTCAGTGGTGTAGTCAACCCAACTAGCAAGGGAGTCATCATGATCGCTACCATCCGCGAGCAGATTCAAGCCGGCGTGCGCCCAGAGTCGCCAGTAGCACGTGGCGGCGCGGGCCTGGCACGGTACGGGCTGGTCGTCGTCATCGCCTGGATCGGCATGCTGAAGTTCACAGAGTACGAAGCCAACGGCATCGCGCCATTCGTGTCGAACAGCCCTTTCATGTCTTGGCTGTACGACATTTTCTCGATCACCACCTTTTCGTCGCTACTCGGTGTAGTCGAGATCGCAATCGCGGTCTTGCTCGCCGTCAAACCGTGGTTCCCTCGACTCTCAGCGATCGGTAGCCTCATGGCCATCGGCATGTTCGCCACAACACTGACATTCGTGCTCAGTACGCCTGGTGCATTCGAAGCATCAGCAGGAGGTTTCCCGGTGTTGTCGTCGACTGGTCAGTTCCTGATCAAGGACGTCGCACTGCTCGGAATCTCTGCCTGGACGCTGGTCGATGCACTCACACGCCGCTGAGGCCGAAGCCGCCCTCGTCACCTCGCTTCGTGCGGGTGACGAGGGCGGCTTCGTGCAAGTTGTCGACTTGCAAGCCCCACGACGCCACGCCTCGCACGCGACTACGTCAGGACACCGATCGCCGAAGGCCCCCTACAGGAAGGCCTCTTACACAAAGGAATCGGCTCTTCCCAGGATCAGTCACCTAGGTTCACAGAGCTGTCTGCGAACTTTCATAGGAGGAAAGGTCGCAGTCCCTTGGCGACGAGAAACTGGACGAGGAGTCGGAGCAACGAAGCCATCCTCGGGAATTTTTCCTCAAGCACCGGGGAGCATGGTCGCCGGCGAGCCGGTCGCTCATGTACTACATGAAAGGATGCAGACAGATGAGATGCAACGAACTCGCCGAACTACTCACCGAATACCTGGACGACTCGCTCGGTTCGAGCGACCACGTGAGGCTCGAAACGCACCTGTCCGAGTGCGACGGATGCGCAAACTATCGCACTCAATACATATCGACGATCGCAATCTTGAATCAGATCCCCGTGGCCGGCTTCAAGCGCACGCTGCGCGATACGTTATCGGCGCACTTTCACCAACGGCGCCGCTGAGCTTCGCAGGGCAACCGAGTTCAGCTCAGCAACAATGGATACACCAACTTTGCTGCCGTCAGCGCCCATCGGTCTTTAGGTGGCTTGCGCCAACTCAGCCACCGCTTGATCGGTGGTCCAGATAGCTGAGGCGAGGAATCGGAAATTAATCAGGGCGGCCAAGTATCCGTCGCCTTCGGGCAACCGTGCACCCGCAGTCGCGTCACGGATGACGACAACCTCGAAACCCTGTTCGATCAGCTCACGCAAATGGCTTTCGGTGCACAGATTCGCGGCCATTCCAGCCAGAAGAACTTGGGTCACACCGCGTTTGCGAAGCTGAAGTACGAGATCGTTGGACTGCGGACCCACGATTTTATGGGGAGAAGCGACCACCGTCTTTCCGTCCAGGATGCGGTTCTTGTACCGCTCGAGATAGTCCGCGCCCGAACCGTCGAACCCTTCCAGCTGCAGCGGATGCGTCCGCGCGAACATACCGACACTGTGCATGAAGCGCTCAAGCGGTCCGCCGAATTGCCAGTCCTGATCGGATGGATAGTAATAGTGCGGAGAGATCGCAACCGTGATCCCCGCGCTCTTGGCAGCTGACAGTAGTTGGTCGATGTGCTCGACAGTGTCGTTGTCTTCGACGCTGGCGCCGAACACCGACCATGTTGCACCATCGGGGCTGAGAAAGTCGTTCTGCGGGTCAGTCACGACGAGCGCAGCGTGCGTCACGTCAAGCTGGAAGCCAGATGGCGGAAGTCCGGGCTCTGCGGGCTCGTCGTACACGGATGAAGTCGACATTGGATGGGAGTCCCTTTCCTATCGGGCGCTAGTGCGCGACACACGGCAGCGCCCGGAAAGTATAAATAGACGACCGGTCGGATATCAACAAGTCGGCCTTTCGGACCTCGATGATGGAGGCGGGACTTCAGGACGTGCCGACCAAACCCACCAACTGCGGCAAGGTTATTCGTGAGAAACGGTCGTATGGAGCGCGGGTGCGATCGATCCTGGCGCGAAGCACTGCCCCTTCCCACGCTTCGATAATCAAACCTGCGACTTCGCGACGCCGTTGAGGCGTTCCCTCTGTGAAAACAGCGGCCAGTTCGTGCTCCCAAGCACAAACAATGCCGCGTAGCTTTTCGTGGACCGACGCACTGGTGGCTGAGACTTCGAGCGCGAGATTGCCAATTAGGCAGCCGCGCATAAAGGTGTGGCGCTCGTGCTCGTCGGCAATCACCGCGAAGTAGCGTTGCAGGCGGCGAACCGGTGTCCCGCGACCTAGCAGCAAGGATCCCGACCGGTCCTGAAGTTCGAGCCAGTACTGGCCTAGCACTGCGACAACAAAGGCTTCTTTGCTCTCGTAGTACGTGTAGAATGCCGCCTTCGGTACGTCGGCACGATCGGCAATTTCCTTGACACCTGTCGCGTTGACGCCACGGGCATAGAAGAGCTCGAGTCCACTAGCGAGTAACCGTCTGCGGATATCCGGGTTCCCCGGGCGAGGCACAGGAGCAGAGTAACTGACCGAACAGGGACCTTGGCCGTGCACGGCACCAACTCGACCACGCGCGTCCAGACGCACATATCCGGTCAAGTGAGCATTTTTTGTGCGCCATTGCGCAGCACGAACTCACCGGGCGCTGAACGCCCCCGTGGACATTTAGAGACAATCGGTCTAATCTCATCACATGAGCGCTTCCATTGTCCGGCCTCGTCGTGGACGGCCGCCAAAAGTCAGCCGTGACCACGAAGACACGCGGGAAGCATTGCTTCGCTGCGGGATGGAAATCCTGACTGCTCAGGGCCTCACTGCGACAGGTATTGAATCGGTGCTCAAGCGCGTCGATGTACCGAAGGGCTCGTTTTATCACTACTTCGACAGCAAAGACGCATTCGGTCTGGAGGTGCTGCAGAGCTACGCGGAGTATTTCGCGCGCAAACTTGATCGCTGGCTGTTGGACGACAGTCTGCCACCACTGCAACGTCTGACCCTTTTCGTCGAGGACGCGAAAGCCGGAATGGCCAGACACAGGTTTGATCGTGGATGCCTTGTTGGCAATCTTGGGCAAGAAGTTCGGACACTTCCCGAGAGCTATCGCACGAAACTCGAAGAAACACTTGAGGACTGGGAGCAGCGCTTACAGGACTGCCTGCGACTGGCCGTTGACGTAGGAGATCTTCCGGCCGACACCGACTGCGCCGCGCTATCACGGTTCTTCTGGATCGGTTGGGAGGGAGCGGTATTGCGCACCAAACTCGCTCGGACAGTCGAACCGCTCGACGTGTTTTTCAGTGGATTCCTCGCATGTGCCCGCGCGTAGGAGAAGGGAATACGATGTTCAGCGCGATTGTGGTTGAGAAGACCAACACGGACTACCGTGCGGAAATGCGGCGGATCGGCAGCGACGACCTACCTGAGGGGCAAGTGACCGTCCGGGTCGCATACAGCAGCCTCAATTACAAAGACGCCCTGGCCATCACCGGTAGGGGCCCCGTCGTCCGTCGCTTCCCGATGGTCCCGGGAATCGACTTAGCCGGCGTCGTTGAGGCCAGCAATGACGCGCGCTACAAACCCGGTGATCACGTTCTGGTGAACGGTTGGGGACTGGGCGAGACCCACTGGGGAGGGCTTGCACAGATCGCTCGGCTCCAGGCGGACTGGCTAGTGCCACTCCCCCCCTCGTTCACCGAGGCGCAGGCCACTGCCATCGGCACTGCGGGCTATACAGCGATGCTTTGCCTGATGGCACTCGAACAACACGGGGTCACCCCTAGTGACGGTGAAGTACTCGTCACCGGTGCCAGTGGCGGCGTCGGAAGCATCGCGGTCACGCTGCTCGCGAGCAACGGCTACACGGTCGTCGCGGCAACCGGCCGCCTCGCTGAGGCAGACTATCTGCGGAGGTTGGGTGCGGCTACGGTGATCGACCGAGCCGAACTCGCCGAACCGGGCCGCCCCTTGGGCAGCGAGCGCTGGGCCGGCGCTATCGACTCCGTGGGCAGCCACACACTGGCTAATGTGTGTGCCACCACCAGTGCCGAGGGAGCCGTCGCCGCGTGTGGCATGGCTCAAGGCATGGAATTCCCAAGCACTGTTGCGCCATTCATCCTGCGCGGAGTGAGCCTGTTGGGTATCAACAGTGTCACGCAGCCCCACGCCAAACGCGTCACAGCGTGGGGCCGGCTGAGCAGGGACCTCGACACCGGACACCTAGGAGAGATCAGCCACGAGATCGGCCTCACTGACGCTATCTCCACTTCAACAGATCTTCTTGAGGGCCGAGTGAGGGGCCGCATCATCGTTGACGTGAATCGCTAACTCCCCTTTGCTGGAGCAGTGCGGGATAGTCGCTAGAGCTGACGGGTTACCTGCACGATAGGCACGTGCTCTCCCGCAGCATGCGATCAGCACAACCGAGGGGCCGCCAGCTCGCCAGTATCTGTCGTGCCGGACTTGGCCGAGTAGGAAATACCTTGATGGCCGCTTATAACGCCCACCAGACACGACGACGGAAGGAGCAGCATTCATGACACGAGTTCTTGTACTTGGTGCCGGAGGCAGAATCGCGCAAATCGTAGTACGCGAACTGCTCCACGACGAGAGCGTGAATCTCACCCTCTACCTACGGAACGACCAACGCTTGCACGACTTGCCCGACCTCCGCGCAACGGCAGTAGAAGGTGATGTCCTTAACGGAAGTCTCCTGAAACAAGCGGTCGAGGGACAGGACATCGTCTATGCCAACCTTGGCGGTAAAGATATCGTGGACCAAGCGCGTGGGGTCGTCACTGCGCTTGAGGGCGCTCGCGTGCGAAGGCTCATTTGGATCTCGACGCTAGGGATCTACGACGAAGTCCCCGGCGAGTTTGGCCGTTGGAACCACCGGATGCTCGACGGCGGCTATCTCGAAACCTACGCCGCAGCGGCGAAAGTGATCGAGTCTTCGCGCCTTGACTACACAATCATCAGACCCGCATGGCTTACAGACAAAGACGAAGTGGACTACGAGATCACCCAGAAAGGAGAACCTTTCAAAGGCACCGAGGTATCCCGAAAAAGCATCGCGGCACTCGTCGTACGATTGATTACCGATCCCTCACAAGAACTCCACGGCTCACTGGGAGTAAACAAGCCAGGCACCGACGCCGACAAGCCTGCATGGCAGTAATTCCGGACGCGATCGGGAAGAGCCGTTGGATAGTTGGATAGTCCAGGCGCAATGCGAACTCTGGGCCTGTGGTCGCTGCCTGCGTCGGGCGGCGCAAGTTCACCCTCGCGGGAGCACTAGACCGCCTAGGTCGTGTACGAGCAGGCCAAGCGGATCGTCATTGGCTGCATGCTCCACAGGCGATGACAACATCTGAAGAGACTTCACTCAGAGGAGGCGGCACAACCCCATAGATCGTGTACGGGCTTCAGTACGTACGTTGACGCTCACCCAGCTTTGCTCACGCTCACCAGCGCCATACTGGGAGAATGCAGGCAAGAAGCAGGTAGATCAACGACTTGTAACCAATCTGATCTTGGTCTGCCCGTACCACCACCGGCTGCATCACCGCGGGGAGATCACCATCTCCGGTGACGCCGAGCACCTGACCGTGACCGACCGCGACGGCGACATCCTGCACCCCGGGTCCCTGGCCCGCCCACCCACCAGCACCCCACCCCAGGTCCCGCCCTACCGCGGGCCCAGTGGCGAACGCGCCCAATGGAAGTGGTACACCCCCTTCCAACCCCAACCACCACCCACCACCAACTGAGGTCTTCAAGCCCGCCGCGCGCCGAGCTCGAAACTGATGAGGAGTCCGGTTCGGGCTGAGCATCCCTGCGATGGCGGATCACGAGAATGCGGGCCTTACTCGACCAGCGCTGCAACGGTTTTCGGCCTCCGCAGCACTGACGCCTCGATGGCGCCAAGGGCCCACACGTATTCACACGACGACAGCACCACCGTCACCGGCAACAGCGCCCTAGTTGAGGACGAACGAAAGCTGAGTCGGCGGCTGCGGGTTACCGAGGATCAGCACCGAACTCTGGTTGTTCACGTCGTCAAAGGGGAAGCCGTAGGCGAGGTTGTTGATGCTGTTGGCGTGGAAGAACTGTGCCCAGTTGTTCCACTGCCCCCCTGTCGGATAGTAGGCGGCGACGTTGGCCCACTGATCCGGCGAAATCGCCACCCCGCGGTTGAACGCGGCGTTGAGTTCGGCGAGGAACGCCCCCTGTGCGTCAGTGCCGACGAACGGGCCGTTGGAGGCGAAAACTTGCGCCGTGGTGGGCTTGACCATCGTGTAATTCGACGCTGTTCCGCCGTCCGGGGTAACGCTGTAGTGGAAAAGGCCGCTGCCGTCGATGTTTCCCGTCACCGTGTAGCCAGGGCCGTCGTAAAAGAACTGATTGGTTTGATAATTCGACCAGAAGGTGTTGATCGGTTGGTCGAGCCAGGTGGCCAGTCCGCCGGGTGTAGCGGTCCGCGGGGCCAAAATCCGTAGCGGGTCCCCGGAGCCGTCGTTGAGGACCAAAGCCTGGAACTCCGCCGGAACCGAGGCCGTGTATTGCGCGAACACTTGGTCTCGCGTCAGTGTGATGCCGCGGGTGCCGTTGAACCCGGTTGACTCCTGCCCCAGCGTGTAGGAGAACGGCAACCCGAACTGGTCCACCTGCGTGGTGTTACCCCCGAAGGCGACCGCGCCGTACTTGTAGGTCATCTCGTACCAGTCGTAGACCGTGTTGTAGTTCGGATCGGCAGGGTTCGCGGGGTCCAGACCCGCCCATCCCGAGTTGTCCGCGGCGATGCCGATGTAGAGCGGGTTCTTCATCGACACGAAGATCCGGCCGCCCTGGAATTCCGACGGAATGGCCAGGTTGCCTGTCTGGTCGAGGGTGAACGACATGTTGGCGTAATTCACCCCGTTGTAGGTGAGGTGACCAGGAGCGTTGGCGGCGCTGGAGTCGATGTGGTGGGCTATGCCGTTCTGGTCGACCCACGACCACTGGCCGGGCGTCGTCTGGCCGAGCAGGGTCAGGTAGATCTCGCTGTTGCTCAAACCCGTGTTGTTGACAAACGGGCCGACCCGAAATCCGCCAGGAAGGCCGTTGGCCCCGTTCAGGCCCGCTTGACCGGGGGTTCCAAACAGTCCGCCCGCGCCTCCGGCGCCGCCGAGGCCGCCGGTGCCCCCGGGACCGCCGGCGCCGAAGTTTCCTGCGGCGTCTGCGGGGCCTCCGATCCCACCGGTGCCGCCGACGCCGCCGGCACCACCCGTGCCGCCAGTGCCGAAGAACAGCCCGCCTTGACCACCGACGCCGCCCGCCCCGCCAGTGCCGCCGGCACCGCCCTGCTGACCCGCGACGGTGGACGTGGTGCCGGTAGCCCCGATTCCGCCGGCGCCACCAGTGCCGCCCCGACCGAACAACCCCGCCGCACCCCCGGCGCCACCGGTTTTCCCGGCTGCCCCCGAACCGCCGTCGCCTCCGTTACCCCACAGCAGGCCGCCGGCCCCGCCCGCCTCGCCGGTGCCCGGGGCTCCGTTTCTGCCGTTGCCGATCAGCGGCCGCCCCAGCAACGCGTTGAAGGGCGCATTGATCACATCCAGGATGGTTTGCTCGATGGACTGCAACGACATCGCACTGGCGGCCTCGGCGGCGGCATACGCGCCGGCCCCCGAATTGAGGGCTTGCACGAACCGCAGTTGGAACGCGGCGACCTCCGCGCTGATCGCCTGGTAGGCCTGCGCCTGCTCGCCCAGCAGTGCCGCGATCCCCGCCGACACTTCATCTGCACCCGCGGCCAGCAGCCTCGTCGTCGGACCCGCCGCCACCGCGTTGGCATTTGTGACCGACGAGCCGATCAGCACCAAATCCGAAGCAGCAGTGACCACTATCTCCGGAACCGCAGTGACAAACGACATTCCACACCTCCAGCAACCCATTCGACGCGAAATCCTCGACCGAGATTTACCGGGCAATTGCCCCAAGGTCAACAGTGTCAAGCACATTGCGACGAATGCGTGACGGCGCCCGCCCGGGAAAGTCTCACCGGTCGCGGGTGGGATCTGCGGCTTTCCGCCGACGAATCAGAATTTTTGTCTAATAGTGAGATAGAAATACTGATTTTTCTCAGGTGCGCCGGGGGCTGCACGGGATTTTGCTGTCGCGAATAAGCGACCAGCCAGGACGACACACCGCCGCGGACCGGCAAACGCATTACTCGTTCTCCGCGCGGCGTCTGCAGCGAAAGTCATTCGCGCAGAACAGGTCTCACCACCGTGATCATCCGCCCCGCGCCATTGCGGCTGATTATCGGTGGGGCAAAGCTTTCACCCGTTGTTGAGGAAGCCGGACAGTTGGGCGCCGAAGTTACCGAAGCCGGAGACGAATGCCTGCGTGGCCAGGTTGAGGGAACTGGTGTTGAACGCGCCCGACACGAAATTGCCGAGGTTTGCCCAGCCCGATTCCAGAGAGCCGAAGTTCTGCAGGCCCGAGATGTCGATGCCACCGGCGTTGAACAAGCCCGAAGTTTGGGCGAAGCGGTTCGCGAAGCCTGACACGGCCCCGGTGGCGGTGTTGAAGAAGCCGGATGCGCCACTGCCGGAATTGAAGAAGCCCGACGACGGGGTGGGACCGGTGTTGAAGAAGCCCGGGCCTGCCTGATAGCCCCCTCCGAGGGTGAAGGGGCCCAGCACACCGGTGCCGGCGAGATTGGTGATGTTCGTGAACAGGTAGTCGATCGGGGTTTGGGGCTGCACGGTGTTCAGGTTGAAGGTGACGGGTCCAATGTTGCTGTCGCTGTCCGTAATTCGGATGCCCAATACCGTACTGGCTTGGATGTGTATCGGAATTGAGTACGTGAACGCGCCGGCGGTAATGGCATCGACGACACCCGTGATCGGTATCTGGATGTTGAGCGGCACGTCGTAGTGGTACGGGATTTCCGGGATCGTGTAGGAGAAGTTGAAGCCGAAGAGGCCCTGGTAGTCGCCCCGCCAGAGGAAGCCGTTGCTGTAGCTGCCGGAGATGAATGCGCCCGTGTCGACATTGCCGGAGTTGGCGATGCCCGTGTTGGAATTGCCGGTGTTGAGCCAGCCGGTGTTGTAGTCGCCGGCATTGAAGCCGCCGGTGTTGTAGCTGCCCGGGTTGAAGCTGCCCGTGTTGGTGTTGCCGGCGTTGTACAGGCCGGTGTTGTAGTCGCCCGCGTTGCCGATGCCGGTATTGACCAGCCCGGTGTTGAAAAAGCCGGTGTTGGTGCTGCCGGTGTTGCCGATGCCGGTATTGAAGCTCCCGGAGTTGCCGATTCCGAAGTTTCCGTTGCCGGAGTTGAAGAATCCGACGTTGTTGGTGCCCGAGTTGAACAGACCGATGTTGCCGCTGCCCGAGTTCAGGCCGCCGAAGCCGAACCCGTTGTTGCCGGTGAGGCCGAATCCGATGTTGCCGCTACCGGTGTTGCCGAAGCCGATATTGCCGTCACCGAAGTTGCCGAAGCCGAAGTTGTTGCTTCCGGTGTTGCCGAAGCCGAAGTTCTGCAGGGCCGCCGTCAACCCCGGACCGGAGTTTCCGAATCCGATGTTCCCGCTGCCGATGTTGCCACTGCCGAAGTTGCCGCTGCCGACGTTGCCGCCGCCGAAGTTGTTTCCGCCGATGTTGCCGTTGCCCAGGTTGTAGCTGCCGACGTTGCCGCTACCGAAGTTGAAGTCGCCGAGGTTCGCGTTGCCGATGTTCAGCGAACCGAGATTGCCCAAGCCGAGGCTGAAGGTGGTCTGCCCGGTAGCGCCGTTCTGGAACAACCCGGCCAGATCGGCGCCGACGTTGCTGAAGCCGGAGATGAAGGCCGGCACGTTCATTGGGCCCAATCCGGTGTTGAACGCACCCGAGATGCTGTTGCCGAGGTTGGCGATGCCAGATTGCAGCGAACCGTAGTTCTGGATGCCCGAGTTTCCGAGGATTCCGGTCGCGTAGTTCAGCAAGCCCGAGCTGGCGCCGCCGAAGTTGCCGAAGCCCGAGATGCTGCCGATGCCGGAGTTGAAGAATCCCGATGACGGAGCCGTGGTGAAGTTGAAGAAGCCCGGTGATGCCGGGATGTCGATGATCGGAATTCTGACGGGACCCACTCCCGCGTTGCCCACGATGGCGAGGACAGTCGAACCATCGACGGCGCCGACGTTGAGCGAGATCGTGTTGACCGGGGGTTGGCTGCCGAAGTCGATCGTGATGGGCGTTGTCGCAGGGGAATTGGCGCCGCCGCCGTGGACACTGATGGTGCCGATGGTGACGTTGAAGTCGACGGCGTCGATGAAGCCGAGGACTTCGCCGCTGCCGCTGATGTAGATCTGCGGGATGTTGATGGCCGACATCGAAACGCTGGTGATGGTGGCCGTGATCGGGATATTGATCGGTGCGCGAACGTCGAAGTTGATTGGAATTTCGTCGACGGTGATGGAGTAGCCGCCGGTGAGGACGCCCCGGTAGTCGCCGCGCCACAACAAGCCGTTGTTGTAGTTGCCGAAGTTGAAGAAGCCGGTGTCGACGTCGCCCGAGTTTCCTACCCCGGTGTTGTAGTCGCCGGTGTTGAACCAGCCGGTGTTGTAGCTGCCCGGGTTGAAGCCTCCGGTGTTGGTGTGCCCGATGTTGTAGCTGCCGGTGTTGTAGCTGCCCGCGTTGGCGATGCCGGTGTTGACCAGCCCCGTGTTGAAGAGACCGGTGTTGGCGCTGCCGGTGTTGCCGATGCCGGTGTTGAAGCTGCCCGAGTTGCCGATGCCGAAGTTGCCGTTGCCCGAGTTGAAGAAGCCGACGTTGTTGGTGCCCGAGTTGAACAGGCCGATGTTGCCGCCGCCGGAGTTGAGGGCGCCGAAGCCGACCTGGTTGTTGCCGGTCAGCCCGATACCGATGTTGCCGCTACCGGTATTGCCGAAGCCGATATTGCCGTCACCGAAGTTGCCGAAGCCGAAGTTGTTGCTGCCGGTGTTACCGATCCCGATGTTGTTCAGTGCCGCAGTCAATCCCGGGCCGCTGTTGCCGAACCCGAAGTTGGAGCTGCCGATGTTGCCGCTGCCGAAGTTCTGGCTGCCGACGTTGCCGCTGCCGACGTTGAGTCCGCCGATGTTTCCGTTGCCCAGGTTGAAATCGCCGACGTTTCCGCCGCCCAGGCTGAATTGCCCGATGTCGCCCAGGCCCAGATTCCAGGTTGACCCGGTCGGCCCGTTGCGGAACAAACCCGCGAGGTCGGTGCCGACGTTGTACAACCCCGACATGTTGGCCGGCGTCGTGAACACGTTGGTGGCGGAGGTGGTGTTGAAGAAACCCGAGACGGTGTTGCCTAGGTTGGAGAAGCCGGAGACCAAGGTGCCGACATTGTTGTAACCCGAGCTTCCCAGCGCCTGCCAGTTGAACAGGCCGGACGAATTGGCACCGAGGTTTCCGAAGCCCGATACGCCACCGGCGCCGCTGTTGAAGAACCCCGACGACGGGCTGGTGCTTGAATTGCCGAAGCCGGGGGTGGCCGGGATGTGGATGAGCGGGACACGGATGGGGCCTGCGGTACTGCGAATGGCGATATTGATCGCCGTTGAACCGTCCGGGTTCCCGATGTTGCCGGTAATTGTCGGCAGGGTTCCCGTGATCGACGGGATTTGGATCGAGCTGACGGTGCCGGTGAGGGACGTGCCCAAGGGGCCCGCGAAAGCGAGACTGATCGGCTGCAGACTGAATCCGTAAACCCGCAGGGTGCCGAGATTAATGTCGAGCGGGATATTGAGCGGAATGCTGACGTCGAGGTTGACGGCGGGGAATTGCGGGACCGTCAACGTGTAGTCGAAGCCGACCAAGCCCTGGTAGTCATCCCGCCAGATGAAGCCGTTGTTGAAGCTGCCGGCGTTGAAGCCGCCGGTGTTGACGTTGCCCGAGTTCCCCACCCCGGTGTTGAAGCTACCGGTGTTGAAGCTGCCGGTGTTGTAGTTGCCCGGGTTGAAGCTGCCGCTATTGGTGTGCCCGACGTTGTAGTTGCCGGTGTTGTAACTGCCCGCGTTGGCGATGCCGGTGTTGACGCTGCCGGTGTTGAAGAAGCCGGTGTTGGAATCGCCGGTGTTGCCGAAGCCGGTGTTGTGGCTGCCGGAGTTACCGATGCCGAAGTTGCCGCTGCCGGAGTTGAAGAAGCCGATGTTGTCGGTGCCCGAGTTGAACAGGCCGATGTTGCCGCTGCCGGAGTTCAAGCTTCCGAAGCCGACCTGGTTGTTGCCGCTGAGCCCGATACCGATGTTGCCGCTGCCGGTGTTGCCGAACCCGATATTGCCGTCGCCGAAGTTGCCGAAGCCGAAGTTGTTGCTGCCGGTGTTGCCGAACCCGATGTTGTTCAGGGCCGCCGTCAATCCCGGACCGCTGTTGCCGAACCCGATGTTCAGGCTGCCGATGTTCCCGCTGCCGACGTTCTGACTGCCGACATTGCCGCTGCCGATGTTGTAGCCGCCGATATTGCCGTTGCCCAGGTTGAAATCGCCGATGTTTCCGTTGCCCACGTTCGACTGGCCGATATCGGCCAGACCCAGGTTGAACAGCGATCCGTCCGCGGTGCTGCGCAGGAAGCCCGCGAGGTTGGTGCCGATGTTGCCGACCCCGGAGAGGTTGGCTGCTGTCGTGAACGGGTTGGCGGCAGAGCTGGTGTTGAAGAGGCCCGAGACGGTGTTGCCCAGGTTGGAGACGCCCGATATCAGGTCGCCGAAGCCCTTGTAACCCGAGATTCCTGACGTGCCGGAGGCAAGGTTGAAGAGGCCGGATGCGTTGGCGCCGATGTTCATGAAGCCCGAAGAGGTGCCGCTTCCGGAGTTGAAGAAGCCCGACGACGGGTTGGTGGTCGAGTTTCCGAAGCCCGGAACCGGCTTGATCGTCACACCCGAGAACGTGATGGGCAGCAGCCCACCATTGCCGGTGATATGGATCAGTGGTCCGGTCACCCCTACGGGTGTGCCGAGGTTGATGCCGATGAACGGCAGCCCGATCGTCAGATTCGGGACGGTGATCGAAGTGATGGCGAGGGCCGCGGGACCCGCAATGGTGTTGGCTAACAGGGTCACTGAGGGGATGGTGAAGCTCGAAATGGTGATGGTGGGAAGGACGGCGCCGATCGGCACGGACAGGTAAACCGGCACGTCGAACTTCACCGGAATAGCGGTGTCGGGGATGATCCTGGTCGCGTCGAAGTCGATCAGCCCTTGATAGTCGGCCCGCCAGCCGATGCCGTTGTTGTAGCTGCCGGTGTTGAAGGCGCCGGTGTTGACGTTGCCCGCGTTCCCCAGTCCGGTGTTGTAGTCGCCGGTGTTGTAGCTGCCGGTGTTGAAGTTGCCCGGGTTGAAGTTGCCGGTGTTGGTGTGCCCGATGTTGTAGCTGCCGGTGTTGTAGCTGCCCGCGTTGCCAATCCCGGTGTTGACCAGCCCGGTGTTGAAAAGTCCGGTGTTGGTGCTGCCGGTGTTGCCGATACCGGTGTTGTAGGTTCCGGAGTTGCCGATGCCGTAGTTGCCGGTGCCCGAGTTGAAGAAGCCGACGTTGTCGGTGCCCGAGTTGAACAGGCCGACGTTGCCGCTGCCGGAGTTCCAGTTGCCGAACCCGGATTGGTTGTTGCCGCTGAGCCCGATTCCGATGTTGCCGCTGCCGGTGTTGCCGAAGCCGATATTGCCGTCACCGAAGTTGCCGAAGCCGAAGTTGTTACTGCCGGTGTTGCCGAACCCGATGTTGTTCAGGGCCGCCGTCAAACCCGGGCCGCTGTTGCCGAACCCGAAGTTGAAGCTACCGATGTTGCCGCTGCCGACGTTCTGGCTGCCGACGTTGCCACTGCCGATGTTGAAATCGCCGAGGTTCCCGAGGCCGAAGTTGAAGTCTCCGACGTTTGCCAAGCCGAGGTTAAGCCCGCCGGCGTTTCCAAGGCCCAGGTTGAAATTCGTGCTGCCGGCGATGGTGCCGTCGTAGACGTTGCGGAACAGGCCCGCGAGGTTGCTGCCGGTGTTCGACAGCCCGGAGATGCGCGCCGCGGTCGCGAAGTCCAGTGTGCTCGTGTTGAACACACCCGACACGGTGTTGCCGAAGTTCTCGATGCCCGACTGCAGGGCGCCGTAATTCATGAGGCCCGAATTCCCGAAAATCCCGGCAGAGACGTTCTGGAAACCAGAGTTGTTGGCGCCGAAGTTTCCGAACCCTGAATTGCCGCCGATGCCGCCGTTGAAGAATCCCGAAGAGGGGCCGATGCTGGAATTGAAAAAGCCCGGGGCAAACGGTTGGTTGTACACCGTCCAGTCCGCCGGTCCAATGCTGAAGGTGGCCGGCACATAGAGTGCTGTCGTGCCGTTCGGATTCCCGATGCTGACATTCAGCAGTGACAGGTTGAAGGTGATCTCGGGGATCGTCAGGGAGTTGATACTCCCCGAGACCAGGGTGATTCCGGAGAATAAGCCGTACGTGATATCGAACGGAATGCTGTCGATAAAAATCCCGCTGTAGGTGCCCTGTGTGATGGTCGCGTTGATGGGGATGTTGATCGGGACATCAACGGTGAGGTGCCCGGGCATCTCGGGAATGTGGATTGTGTAATTCCCGCCCATCAGACCTTGCTCGTTGCCCCGCCAGAACAGGCCGTTATTCATGCTGCCCGAGATGAAGGCGCCGGTGTTGAGGTTGCCCGAGTTGACCAGGCCGGTGTTGAAGCTGCCGGAGTTGAAGAATCCGGTGTTGTGATTGCCCGGGTTGGCGATGCCGGTGTTGAAGCTGCCGATGTTGGAGTTCCCGGTGTTGTAGGAACCCGCGTTGGCGAGACCGGTGTTGACGAAGCCGCTGTTGAATAGGCCCGTGTTGGTGTTGCCGGTGTTGCCGAAGCCGGTGTTGTAGCTCCCCGAGTTGCCGATTCCGTAGTTGCCGGTGCCCGAGTTGAAGAATCCGACGTTGTTGGTGCCTGAATTGAAGAGACCGATATTGCCGCTGCCGGTGTTCCAGTCGCCGAATGCGAGCAGGCGATCGCCGTTGAGGCCGATGCCGATGTTGCCGTTACCGGTGTTGCCGAAGCCGATATTGCCGTTACCGGTGTTGCCGAAGCCGATATTGTCGCTGCCGGTGTTGCCGAACCCGATGTTGTGGATGGCCGCCGTCAACGCGGGGCCACTGTTGCCGAAGCCGATGTTGCCGAAACCGATGTTTCCGGCGCCCAAATTCGTGCTGCCGATGTTGCCGAAGCCGATATTCGCGCCGCCGATGTTTCCGCTGCCGAGGTTTCCGCTGCCGAAGTTTCCGTTACCAAAGTTCAACTGGCCGTGATCGCCCAGGCCCAGGTTGACGACCAAACCGTAGGCGCTGTCGCGGACGGTGCCGGCCAAGTTTGTGCCGACGTTCGCCAGTCCGGAGAGGTTGGCGGCCGTCGCGACATTGACCGTACTGGTGTTGTAGATGCCGGAGACGGTGTTGCCGAAATTCGCCAGTCCGGACGACAGCGCACCGACGTTCTGGATGCCGGACAGGTTGGTGCCGAGGTTGAAGAACCCGGACGCGCGGCCGGGGCCGCCGTTGAAGAAACCTGACGACGGCAGGGTGGTGGCATTGCCGAATCCCGGCATCGGGTTGACCTTGAGCAGCTGAATGGTGCCACCCTCGAAGGCGCCGCTGATACTGATGCCTACGCTGGTATTGGGTCCGCCGATACTGAGTGTCACCAGGGGAAGATTGATCGTGGAGCTCGATATGTTGACTGGCCCCAGGGTCAACGTGATCGGGTCGGGCGGCGGCGAAAGGAAAGTTTGGAACATTTGCATGCCGCCCGGCAATGTGAACTCGTTACCCCCGAATTGCATCACTTCGTTGACCGGGATAACAATTTGCTGGTCAAACGCGACACTGGGAATGGTGACCGCGAGGTCGATAGCGATCTGACCCGCACCATCGCCGGAGGCGAGAATGCTGTTGTTGTAGTTGCCGATATTGAGGAAGCCTGTGTTGGTGTCGCCGGGGTTGAGGCCGCCGGTGTTGTAGTCGCCGGGGTTGAAAGCGCCGGTATTGATGTTGCCGACGTTGATGAAGCCCGTGTTGTAGTTGCCCACGTTGGCGATGCCGGTGTTGGCGATGCCGGAGTTGAACCAGCCCGTGTTGAAGCTGCCGGCGTTCCCCCAGCCGGTGTTGCCGGTACCGGGGTTGCCGATGCCCCAGTTGCCGGTGCCCGCATTTCCGATCCCGACGTTTCCGGTGCCCGAGTTGAAGAATCCGATGTTGTTGGCGCCGGAGTTGAACAGGCCGAGGTTTCCGCTGCCCGTGTTCAATGCCCCGAAGCCGACGAGACCCGTTCCGCTGAGACCGATTCCGATGTTTCCGGTGCCCGTGTTCCCGAAGCCGAAGTTGCCGACACCGTTGTTGGCGAACCCCGTGTTGTTGCTGCCCAGGTTCCCCAGGCCGGTGTTGTAGTCGCCGAGATTTCCCAGCCCCTTGTTGAAGTCGCCCAGGTTTCCGTTGCCCAGGTTCTGGTTGCCGACGTTGCCGATGCCGGTATTCGACGCACCCGTGTTGCCGAAACCGATGTTGTCCTGACCGAAGTTTCCGCCTCCGATGTTTCCGTTGGAGACGTTGCCGATGCCGATGTTGTGGTCGCCGACGTTGGCGAATCCGGTGTTCTTGACGCCGACGTTGGCCAGGCCGGTGTTGCTGGTCGGGTCCGACTCGCCGCCGAACAGGCCCGCCACGTTCGGGCCGGTGTTGTACAGCCCGGACACATAGTTGGGCGTCGTGAGGTTTTCCGGGTAGGCGCTGTTGAGAATGCCCGAGATGGTGTTGCCGGTATTGAAGATCCCGGAGAGCCCCATGCCGGTGTTCAGCAGGCCCGAGAGGCCGAGGCTTCCCGACGACGAGTTGAACAGGCCTGAGACATTGCCTCCGGAGTTCAAAATGCCCGAAGCGCCGCCGTCGCCGCTGTTGAAGAATCCCGACGAAGGCACGGTGGTGGAGTTGCCGATGCCTGGGGACCCGTTGAACAGGCCCTGGTAGTCGCCCCGCCAGAACAGGCCGTTGCTGTAGTCGCCCGTGATCAGAGCGCCGGTGTCGAAGTTGCCGGAGTTCGCCACGCCGGTGTTGTAGTTGCCGCTGTTGAGCCAGCCGGTGTTGTAACTGCCGGTGTTGAGGCCGCCCGTGTTGCTGTTGCCCGAGTTGAAATTGCCTGTGTTGTAACTGCCCGAGTTGGCGAAGCCGGTGTTGGCTATGCCGGGATTGAAAAGGCCCGTGTTGGCCGTCCCGGAGTTTCCGAAACCGGTGTTGAAGATGCCGGAGTTGCCGAGACCGAAGTTTCCGTTCCCCGAGTTGAAGAAGCCGGTGTTGTTGGTGCCCGAGTTGAACAAGCCGCTGTTGCCCGTGCCGGAGTTCAGTCCGCCGAACCCGCTCATGCCGTTGCCGGTCAGCCCGATACCGACGTTGCCGTTGCCGGTGTTGGCGAAGCCGATGTTGCCGTTGCCGGTGTTGCCCAGGCCGATGTTGTTGCTGCCGGTGTTGCCGAAGCCGATGTTGTGGATGGCCGCTGTGAGCGACGGTCCGCTGTTTCCGAAACCGATATTGCCGAAACCGATGTTGCCCGGCCCGATGTTTCCGGAGCCGATGTTCCCGCTGCCCAGGTTGTAGTTGCCGATGTTGGCGTTGCCGAGATTGCCGACGCCGAGGTTGGACAGGCCGACGTTGACAGTAAGGAGAAGGGAGGCACCGTCGGCTGCCGCGGTTGCACCTCCGCCGGCCACCACCGCGCCCGCGAGCTGGGCGCCGGCGGCATTCGCCGCCGCCACAATTGCGGTCGAGGCGCTCGCCACGCGGCCCGCCGCATCCGCCAAAGTCGACAGCGGCAGGCTGAACGGTGTCAAGCCCGCAGCCACGGCGGAAGCGCCGGAATAGTAGCCGAACATCGCGGCCACGTCCTGCGCCCACATGCCCTCGTACTGCGCCTCGATGGCTGCGATCGCCGGCGCGTTCAGTCCCAGCAGATTTGCCCGCACCAGCGACACCAGTTGAGCGCGGTTGGCAGCCACTACCACCGGATGCACCGTCGCCGCCTGCGCCGCCTCGAACGCGGCCGCCACCAGACGGGCGTGGCCCGCCGCTTCATCGGCCTGCGCCGCCGCCGATCTCAACCACCCCAGATACGGAGCGGCGACGCCCGCCATCGCCGCCGCCGCCGCGCCCTGCCACGCGGAATCCAGCAGCCCGGAGGTCACTGACCCGAAAGAGGTTGCCGCCGAGGACAATTCGGCGGCCAACCCATCCCAGGCCGCCGCGGAGGCCAATATCGATCCTGACCCCGCGCCAAGGAACATCCGCGCCGAGTTGACCTCGGGTGCCAATACCGCAAAATCCATACGCTGTCCTTCGCGGGAACCCCCACCGGGGTGGCGGTCAGTTTCTGATCAACCGGCGTATAACGGCACCTACCGTACGGCCCGACTTCGGTTTCAGGAGGCTTTCACACACATTCGGCGCAAAATTTTCGGGCCCCGATTGAATTTATTGTCAAGTTTCGCCGCTTTGCCCGAGGACGTGCACAGACATTTGCGGCATTCGAGGTGAAAACCTCAACGGTGCGCCCGCCGTGGGCTACCGTGTTTGACTGCGCTGATCGTTGCTGGTGGTTTTCCGGGTTGTCCTGAGGTACGGCGAGGTCGCTGATGACTTTTGTGGTGGTTTCACCGGAGCTGGTGGCGGCTGCGGCGTCGGACGTGGCGGGTATCGGTTCGTCGCTCTCGGCGGCCAATGCCCTCGCAGCGCAGTCGACGACGGGGCTGGCCAGCGCGGCCGCCGACGAGGTGTCGCACGCGGTTGCCACCCTGTTTTCCGGACATGCGCTGGGTTATCAGGAATTGGCCGGGCAGGCCGCGGTGCTGCATGCGCAGTTCGTGCAGACGTTGGCCTCCGGTGGGGCCGGGTATGCGCGCGCGGAGGCGCTCAATGTCGGCCCATTGCAGCCGCTGCTAGACCTGATCAACGCGCCTACCCAGCAGCTCTTGGGTCGTCCGCTGATCGGCAATGGAACCGACGGAGCGCCCGGCACCGGCCAGGCCGGCGGGCTGGGCGGGTTGTTGTACGGCAACGGCGGCAACGGCGGGTCGGGGGCAGCCGGGCAGGCCGGCGGTGCCGGCGGGGCCGCGGGTCTGATCGGTACCGGCGGCGCTGGTGGTGCCGGCGGCGCCAGCGCAGCGGGTGGTGCCGGCGGCGCCGGCGGGTGGGCATTTGGTACAGGCGGGGCCGGCGGGGCCGGTGGCAACAGCGGGACCGCGGGAGGCACCGGTGGGGCCGGCGGGGCCGGCGGGGCGGCCCCGCTCATCGGCTACGGCGGCGCCGGTGGAGCCGGCGGTATGGGCGGGCCCAACGGTGGTGCGGGCGGCAACGGCGGTGTGGGCGGCAACGGCGGGCAGTTCATCGGCGTGGGCGGCACAGGTGGTGCCGGCGGGATGGGCAACACCGGGAATGCCGGCGCGGCCGGTGTGGACGGTGTCGCAGGTGGGGCGGGTGGTAGCGGCGGCGCTGGCGGCAACGCCGGGGTGCTGGGGGCCGGCGGAGTCGGTGGGCTCGGCGGTGCTGGTGGAGGCGGCGGCGCCGGTGGTGCCGGCAACACCGCGCAGCTCGGCGGTGACGGCGGGGCCGGTGGTCAGGGCGGAGCCGGTGGTCAGTCTGGTCAAGGCCCGTTGATCGGGTTGTCCGGTGCCGGCGGTCAAGGCGGGGTCGGCGGTCAGGGCGGTATCGGCGGGGCGGGGGGCAACGACAGCGCAAATTTTCAGGCGGCCAATGGAGGTGACGGAGGCGCCGGCGGTGCCGGCGGCGTGGGTGGAGCGGCCGCCGGGATAGGCGCAGTGGCCGGCAACGGCGGTGCCGGTGGAGCTGGTGGGGCGGCCGGAAATGGCGGGGTCGCGCTGAGCAAGGCCCACAACGGTGGCAGCGGCGGTCGCGGCGGCGACGGTGGGGCCGCCGGGGCGGGCGGCAACGCCGCCGGTGGCGCGGTCAACGGCAACGGCGGGCTGGGCGGCAGCGCCGGAGCCGGCGGCGATGGTGGCCATGGTGCCGACGGCACAGGTCCCCAAGCCGGCGGCGCCGGTGGCAATGGTGGTGCCGGCGGCAATGCCGGTGCCGGTGGCGCCGCCGGCACCGGCGGCGTCAGCGGAACGGCGGGTGCCTACGGCAACGGTGGTCACGGCGGCAACGGCAGCTATGGCGGCAACGGCGGCGCCGGGGATCCCGGCGGGGGCGGGCTGGACGGCAAGGCCGGACCCGCCGGCGGAGCCGGCGGCAAGGGAGGGGCCGGCGGCGCCAGTGGGCCGGGTGGCATCAACGGCAGCGGCGGCAACGGCGGCGACGGCGGCGCGGGTGGCAAGGGCGGCAACGGCGGCCCGGCTCTCGTTGTGGGCACCAAGGGCGGCAACGGCGGCATGGGTGGGACCGGCGGCAACGCCGGCACCGCCGGCGTCGCCGGGTCCGGCGGCACCGGAGGTAGTGCCGGCATATCGGGCGACGGTGGCAAAGGCGGACTCGGGGGCAACGGAGGCATCGGCGACACCGGTCCCGCGGGCACCGTCGGCAACATCAACGGCGGCACCGGTGGCGGCGGCGGGGACGGCGGCCAGGGCGGAACCGGCGGCCAGGCCTACGCCGGTGGCACCAATGGCGGCGGCGGCAACGGCGGCAACGGCGGCAAAGGCGGTAACGGCGGTCTCGGCCTCCCCGGGACAGCCACTGTGGATGGCGGAGACGGCGGCAATGGCGGTGCCGGCGGCGCCGCCGGTAAAGCCGGCCTGGCCGGCGCGGGTCCTGGCGCCGCAGGAACCGCCGGGAAGGCGGGCATCGGCGGGAATGGCGGCAACGGAGCCAACGGCGCGTTGGGCGGCAACGGCGCGAACGGCAGCAACGATGGCGGGGCCGGCGGCAACGGAACGAAAGGCGGCAGCGGCGGTCAGGGCGGCAACGGTGGCGCTAGCAACGGCGGAACCGCCGGCAGCGGCGGGGCCGGCGGTAACGGCGCCAACGGTGGCAAGGGCGGCCAAGGAGGCACCGGCGTTAACGGCAACTACACGGGCTCCGACGGGGCCCCCGGCGGCGACGGTGGTATCGGCGGCACTGGCGGCGCCGGCGGCAACGCCGGTGCGGGCGGCGCGGCCGGCAGCGTTGCCGGCGGCGGCAGCGGCGGCACCGCAGGCAACGCGGGCGTCGCCGGTAAAGGCGGTGACGGTGGCAACGGCGGCCTCGGCGGCAACGGCGCCAACGGTGCGGGCCCACTTCTGGGATTCATCGGAGACGGCTATAACGGTGGCGCCGGCGGGGGCGGCGGCCAGGGCGGTGCCGGGGGTCTTGGCGGCAACGGCATCGCTGGCGTCGGCGGCGGCGACGGCGGGAGGGGCGGCAACGGTGGCCTGGCCGGCACTGGCGGCACCGGCGGCGAGGCGGGGATCACCGGTAACGGCGGACCCGGGGGCACGGGCGGCATCGGCGGTATCGGCGGCATCGGCGGCAATGGCGGATTCGGTGGCGGCAAGGGAGGCGCCGGCGGTATCGGCGGAAACGGCAACACCGGTGGAACCGGCGGCGAAGGAAGTCTTGATGGCCGAAATGGGGGGGCCGGCGGAAACGGCGGTGCCGGCGGCGACGCCGGTAACGGCGGTCAGGGCAACGGCGCAGATGGCGGCGCCGGCGGCGCAGCGGGCAACGGCGGCACCGGAGGCACCGGCGGCCACGCTACCGACGTAGCCCTTGTCTCCTCGGGCTATGACGGCGGCCGAGGCGGCACCGGCGGCGCAGGCGGGAACGGCGGCCTCGGCGGCGGCGTCTCCGGAAAGGGTCTCGGCGGCGACGCCGGGGCCGGCGGCACCGGCGGTAACGGCGGCACCGGAGGTCTCGGCGGCGACAGCCAACTTCTCAATAGCTACAACGGGAACGGGGGCACCGGCGGCAATGGCGGGGTAGGCGGCAACGGTGGCAGCCCTACCGCTGCGGGCGGCAAAGCTGCCGCGGGCGGCGGCGGCGGCAGTGGCGGCAAGGGCGGTGACGGCAGCACGGCCTTCGATCCCAAGTACTGGGGTCTCGGTGGTGCGGGCGGGACCGGGGGCACCGGCGGAACCGGCGGCAACTCCTTCGCCGGGAACTTCGGCGACTTCGGAACCACCGGTGGCGGTGGCAGCGGCCCGACCAACGACGGCGATCCCCAGCATCCCAGAAATTGGATCGGCGGCAGCGGGGGCGGCGGCGGCACCGGCGGTAGCGGTGCTACGTAGTCCCAGTGCCGTTGTAAGAGAAAGGACGGGCCGTCGAGTGGAAGCGTCGACTCGCACTCGCGGCTGGGCGCGGTGGGTGCCTCTTTCTGGTGGTTCGGGGGGTTATTCGGGTTGCTCTGAGGGACGGCGAGGTCGCTGATGACTTTCATGGTGGTGTCACCGGAGTTGGTGGTGGCCGCGGCTTCGGACGTGGCAGGTATCGGTTCGACGATCTCGGCGGCCAACGCGATCGCGGCACGGTCGACGACGGGACTGGCCAGCGCGGCCGCCGATGAGGTATCGCGGGCGATTGCGGCGCTGTTCTCCGGGCACGCGCTCGGTTATCAGGAATTGGCGGGGCAGGCCGCCGTGCTGCATGAGCAGTTCGTCCAGACATTGTCGGCCGGTGGGGCCGGGTATGCGCGCGCAGAAACCCTCAATATCGGGCAAATGGTGCTTGACGTCATCAACGCGCCCACCCAGCAACTGCTGGGGCGCCCGCTACTCGGTGATGGCACCAACGGCGCGCCCGGTACCGGGCAGGCCGGCGGGCTGGGCGGATTGTTGTACGGCAACGGCGGCAATGGCGGGTCGGGGGCGGCCGGGCAGGCCGGCGGCGCCGGCGGAGCCGCGGGTCTACTCGGTGCGGGCGGTGCGGGTGGTGCCGGAGGTGCGGGTGCGGCTGGCGGCGCCGGCGGCACCGGAGGGTGGGTGTGGGGTGCGGGTGGGGCCGGCGGGGCCGGGGGCAACAGCACGACGGCGGGCGGCACCGGCGGCGCCGGTGGCGCCGGCGGGTTGTCTCCACTGATCGGCTACGGCGGCATCGGTGGTGCAGGCGGAATGGGCGGCCCTGGCGGTGGTGCGGGCGGCACCGGCGGCGTGGGGGGCGACGGCGGGCAGTTCATCGGCGTGGGCGGCACCGGTGGTGCCGGCGGGATGGGAAGCGCCGGCGCTGCCGGCGCGGCAGGTGTGGACGGCGTCGCAGGTGGGTCGGGCGGCATCGGCGGGGCCGGCGGCAAAGCCGGCGTCATAGGTATCGGCGGGGTCGGTGGGCTCGGCGGTGCCGGTGGAGCCGGCGGCGACGGCGGTGCCGGCGCCGGCGGGCAGCTCGGCGGTGACGGCGGTGCCGGTGGTCACGGCGGGGCCGGCGGTCAGTCGGGCCAAGCTCCGCTGCTCGGGCTGGGCGGCGATGGTGGCCACGGCGGGGCCGGCGGGAAGGGCGGTGTCGGTGGGGCCGGCGGCAACGACACCGCAACCCTGGCAGCGGGCAATGCCGGCGACGGCGGCGCCGG
>RXJD01000048.1 GCA_003987775.1 Mycobacterium sp. | reverse complement strand
ACCGGCGGCGCGGGCGGACAAGGCAATGCCGGCGCGATCGGTGGCGGCACCGGCGGTCAGGGTGCCGCCGGCGGCGACGGCGGACAGGGCGGCGCCGGCGGCGCCGCGGGCAACGCCAACGGCGGCTTCAACGGCGTCCAGGGCGCCGGCGGACAGGGTGGCTTCGGCGGCACCGGCGGCCAGGGCGGCACCGGCGGCAACGGCGCCGACAGCATCAACCCGAGCACAGCCGGTCAAGCCGGCGGCCAGGGCGGCACCGGAGGCGACGGCGGCGCAGCCGGCAAGGGCGGCACCGGCTCCACCACGGGTGCCGCAGGCTCCGCCGGCAACGGCGGCACCGGCGGCCTGGGCGGCAACGGCGGCAAGGGGGCCGACAACACCACCGTCGCATCCGCCGGCCAGCAAGGCGCCCAGGGCGGCACCGGAGGCGACGGCGGCCAAGGGGGCGCTGGCGGGGCCGCCGGCAAGGCGAACGGCGGCTTCAACGGTGCCCAAGGCGCCGGCGGCCAGGGCGGCGTCGGAGGCACCGGCGGCAAGGGTGGCACCGGAGGCAACGGCACCGCCAGCACCAACCCGAGCACAGCCGGTCAGGCCGGCGGCCAGGGTGGCACCGGAGGCAGCGGCGGCGCAGCCGGCAAGGGCGGCACCGGTTCCACCGCGGGTGCCGCAGGCACCGCCGGCAACGGCGGCACCGGCGGCCTGGGCGGCAACGGCGGCAAGGGGGCCGACAACACCACCGTCGCTTCCACCGGCCAGCAGGGCGCCCAGGGCGGCGCCGGAGGCGACGGCGGCCAGGGAGGCACCGGAGGCACAGCCGGAGCCACCAACGGCGGCACCGCCGGAACTCAAGGCGCCGGCGGCCAGGGCGGCGTCGGCGGCACCGGCGGTAAGGGTGGCACCGGCGGCAACGGCACGGACAACAGCGCCAACGTGGGTATCGCCGGCGGCACCGGCGGAAAGGGCGGCACAGGAGGCACTGGTGGCGCCGCCGGACAGGCCGGTGTCGGCTCTACGGCAGGCACCGCCGGCACCGCGGGCAACGGCGGCGCGGGCGGCCTGGGCGGCAACGGCGGAAACGGCGGCAACGGGACCACAGGAAGCAGCGGCGGCGGTGTCGGCGGGCCCGGTGCCGCCGGCGGCGACGGCGGCCAGGGCGGTTCCGGAGGCTCAGCCGGCGCCACCAACGGCGGCACCGCCGGCATCCAAGGTGCCGGGGGCCAGGGCGGCAACGGCGGCAACGGCGGAACGGGCGGAACGGGCGGCCAAGGTGCCACCGACACCGGCAGCGGTGCAGGCACCGGCGGCACCGGCGGCCTGGGCGGCAACGGCGGCAAGGCCGGCGCGGCGGGAACCGGCTCTACGCCCGGCACCCAGGGCAACGGCGGCAACGGCGGCAAGGGTGGCGACGGCGGCCAGGGTGGCACGGGCGCGGCGGGGCCCAACGCCGCCACCGCCGGCAATGGCACCGGCGGTGGCACCGGGGGCACGGGTGGCCAAGGTGGTAACGCCGGCACCGGCCTTACCAACGGTGTCAACGGCAGCGGTGGCAACGGCGGCGTAGGCGGAACCGGCGGACAGGGCGGTGTCAGCACCACAGCCGGCGGTAGCGGCGGCAATGGCGGCCAGGGCGGCAAGGGGGGCACCGCAGGGATCGCCGGCACCGGCGGCACGGGTGGCACCGCCGGCAACGCCGGCAACGGTGGCACCGGCGGCAATGGCGGTGCCGGCACAGCAGGGACGTCCGGGGCGGCCGGCAGCGGGGCTGCGGGTACCAACGGCGGCCAGGGTGGCACCGGCGGCCAGGGTGGCAGCGGCGGCAATCCGATCGGCACCGGCGGCGCCGGCATCGGCGGCAACGGCGGTCAGGGTGGCGCCGGCGGGGCAGGCGGCAATGGCGGTAGCGGTGGGTCGGGCGCATCGGCCATCGCCGGCGGCAACGCCGGCAACGGTGGTGCGGGCGGCGCCGGTGGCGCTTCTGGCGGCGGCGGGACGGGTGCCAACAGGGGCAGCGGCGGTACCGGCGGCGCCGGCGGAGCGGGTGGCACCGGCGGCGATGGCGGAATCGTGACTGCCTCGGGTGCGACCGGCAAAGCGGGTGGAAACGGTGGTGCGGGCGGTGCCGGCGGGCAGGGTGGGGCCGGACTCACCAGCACCGGCATCAACGGCAGCGGCGGTGTCGGCGGCAACGGTGGCAACGGCGGTGCCGGCAGCAGCGGCGCCACTAACACCGGCACCGGCACCGGCGGGGCAGGCGCCAACGGCGGCACCGGAGGCAACGCCGGTAACGGCGGCAATGTCGGTGGTGGGGGAACCGGCGGGGATGGCGGTCAAGGCGGCAGCGGCGGGACCGGTGGCACCGCCGGCAACGGCGGCAACGGCGGCAACGCGACAACCCCCGGAGCTACCGGCGGCACCGGTGGAAATGGCGGCCAAGGTGGAAACGGCGGCAACGCCGGCAACGGCGGCAACGGCAGCGCGACCGGTCAGGGCGGAAATGCCGGTATAGCCGGTAACGCCGGCATCAACGGCAACGGCGGCAACGGCGGCAACGGCGGCAACGCAACGGGCGCGAACAACGGCGGCAAGGGCGGCACCGGCGGCAACGGCGGCAACAGCGGCGCCACAGACCAGATCGGCGGCAACGGCGGCAACGGCGGCTCCGGCGGAACGCCCGGCACCGCCAGCGCAGGCGGAGCCGGCTCCGTCGGCGGTCAGGGCGGCAAGGGCGGCGCCGGCGGTACAGCGGTGAACGGTACCGGAGGCGCCGGCGGCACCGGCGGAATCGGCG
The DNA here is from genome assembly GCA_003987775.1 of Mycobacterium sp. GTDB lineage: Bacteria > Actinomycetota > Actinomycetes > Mycobacteriales > Mycobacteriaceae > Mycobacterium. Next base: position 43,965 of record RXJD01000048.1, on the reverse strand, counting down.
GGGACGGCGGCAACGGCGGCACCGGCGGCACCGGCGGCCTCAGCCTGACGGCCACAACGCCCGGCGCGAACGGCGGAGCAGGCGGCGCCGGCGCCAATGCCGGGGCCGGCGGACAGGGCGGCGACGGCGGCGCCTCGAGCAAAGGCATCGGCGGTACCGGCGGCATCGGCGGCGCGGGCGGCAGCAACCTCGGCGGCGCGAACGGCGGTAACGGCGGCACCGGCGGTGGCAGCGGGGTCGCCGGCGGCATCGCCGGCAACGGCGGCGACGGCGGCGTCAACGGGGTAGGCGGAACGGGCGGCAACGGTGGCAAGGGCGGAACGGGCGCCACCCAAGCGGGGGCCGGCGGCGCCGGTGGGGCCGGCGGCCAAACCGGCGGCGGCAGCGGCTCAAGCACCGCCACGATCGGCAACGGCGGTGCCGGCGGAACCGCACCCGTGGGCGGCACCGGCGGTACCGGCGGTAAAGGCAGCACTGGCGGCGCCGGCGGAACCGGTGGCACCGGCGGTGTCAGCGGCAGCGGCAACACCGGCAAGTCCGGCACCGGCGGCGCCAGCGGTTCGGCAGGCGGAAATGGTGCGGCGCCGAGTGGCAACAACGGCGGCAAGGGCGGAACGGGCGGCCTGGCCGGTCTCAGTGGCGGCGCCGGCGGGGCCGGCGGCGCGCCCTAACCGCGAAAAACGTTATGCGTCAGGCAGTCGCGTGCGCGGCGTGCACATCGTCGGCCGGCCGCGCCTCAGTCTGCTCCTTGGCCCACCGATAGTCGGGCTTGCCGGCCGGTGACCGTTTCACCTCGTCGACGAACCAAAGACTGCGTGGCACTTTGTATCCCGCGATCTCAGAGCGAACGAAGCTGTCCAGCTCGGCCAGCGACGGGCGCGCCCCTTCCCGGGCCTGCACCACTGCCGCGACGTGCTGGCCGTAGCGCGGGTCCGGCACCCCCACCACCAGTGCGTCGAACACGTCGGGGTGACCCTTCAACGCAGCCTCGACCTCTTCGGGATAGATCTTCTCGCCGCCGCTGTTGATCGACACCGACCCACGGCCCAGCATCGTTACGGTGCCGTCCTCTTCGACCAACGCGTAGTCGCCCGGAATCGCATAGCGCACACCGTTGATGGTCTTGAACGTCTCGGCAGTCTTCTTCTCGTCCTTGTAGTAACCGACGGGGATGTTGCCCTTCTTCGCGATGAACCCGCGCACACCCGAACCCGGCTTCACTTCGTTGCCTTCGTCGTCGAGCACGACGGTGCGGTGATCGATGGTGACCCGCGGGCCACCGCTGTGCGGCGCGTCCTTGGCGACGATGCTGGTGCCACCGAACCCGGTCTCCGACGAGCCGATCGAGTCGGTGATGACGCGATTGGGCAGCAGCTCAAGGAGTTTCTCCTTGATGCTCGGCGAGAACAGCGCGGCGGTGCTGGCCAGCAGGAACAGCGACGACAAGTCGTAGTCGTTGTTCTTCTCCAGCGCATCCAGTAGCGGCCGCGCCATCGCGTCACCGGTGAAGAACAGCAGGTTCACCTTGTGCTTGTGAATCGTGCGCCATACCTCGTCGGCGTTGAATTCCGGTGCCAGCACCGTGGTTTGGCCTCCGAAGATCGACATCCAGGTGGCCGATTGGGTGGCCCCATGGATCATCGGTGGAATCGGGTACCGGACCATGGGCGGATTCGCCGCGGCGGCCTTGGCGAGGTCGTACTCGTCCTTGACGAATTCCCCAGTGGCGAAATCGGTTCCGCCGAGTAGCACGCGGTAGATGTCTTCGTGGCGCCACATCACGCCTTTCGGGAAGCCGGTGGTGCCGCCCGTGTAGAGGAGGTAGATGGCGTCGGCGGTGCGCTCGCCGAAGTCGCGCTCGGGCGAACTGTCAGCGATCGCGGAGTAGAACTCGACGCCCCCGTAGCGCTGGTAGTCCAGATCGCTGCCGTCCTCGACCACCAGCACCGTCTTGACGTTCGGGGTGTCCGGCAGCACGTTGGCGACCCGGTCGGAGTACTGGCGCTCGTGCACCAGCGCCACCATGTCGGAATTGTCGAAGAGGTAGCGCAGTTCGCCCTCGACATAGCGGAAGTTGACGTTGACCAGGATGGCCCCCGCCTTGATGATGCCCAGCATCGCGATCACGATCTCGATGCGGTTGCGGCAGTAGAGGCCGACCTTGTCGCCCTCGCGCACACCTTGGTCGATCAGGTAATGCCCGAGGCGGTTGGCCTTCTCTTCCAGTTGGGCGTAGGTCAACTGCTCGTCACCGCAGATGAGAGCAACACGATCCGGCACAGCGTCTATGGCGTGCTCGGCAAGGTCAGCAATATTCAGAGCCACGGCCACCAAATTAGAACGTGTTACATTTCTTGACAAGCTCACACCCCATGTCGAAGAAGAGGCGGTAGCCGTGGCGGAGCAGCCAGCAAACGAATCCGGGCCGGACGCGCTGGTCGAGCAGCGCGGTCACACCCTCATCGTAACGATGAACCGGCCGCACCGCCGCAACGCTCTGAGCACTGAAATGATGCAGATCATGGTGGAGGCGTGGGACCGCGTGGACAACGATCCCGACATCCGCTGCTGCATCCTGACCGGTGCCGGTGGCTACTTTTGTGCGGGCATGGACCTCAAGACCGCAACACAGAAGCCGCCGGGTGACTCCTTCAAGGACGGCAGCTACGACCCGTCACGCATCGACGCCCTGCTCAAAGGTCGCCGGCTCACCAAGCCGTTGATTGCGGCGGTGGAGGGACCGGCGATCGCCGGCGGCACCGAGATTCTGCAAGGCACCGATATCCGGGTGGCCGGCGAGAGCGCCAAGTTCGGCATCTCCGAGGCAAAGTGGAGCCTGTATCCGATGGGCGGTTCGGCCGTCCGGTTGGTCCGGCAGATCCCCTACACCGTCGCATGCGACCTACTGCTGACCGGACGGCACATCACCGCTACCGAGGCCCTCGAGATGGGCTTGATCGGGCACGTCGTCCCCGACGGTCAGGCCTTGACCAAGGCGCTCGAACTCGCCGAAATCATCGAGAACAACGGCCCTCTCGCTGTGCAGGCGATCCTGCGGACCATCCGCGAGACCGAAGGTATGCACGAGAACGAGGCGTTCAAGATCGATACTCAGATCGGCATCCAGGTGTTCCTGTCCGACGACGCGAAGGAAGGGCCGCGGGCGTTCGCCGAGAAACGCAAGCCCGAGTTCAAAAACCGCTGACCCCTCCGTTCCCGCCGAGCGTGACATGAGGGCGGGTTTTCGGCCGGATCTCATCCCTCACAGCACGTTCGACGACGTTGTCGGTGGCCCGATGAACACTGCCACCCATGATGAAACCGTTCATCGGCAGCGAGGCGATCAGGTCCGGCGCGCTGACTCGCCACGCTCTGCGCCGCCGCTTCGTCGCACTCCACCCTGATGTCTACGTGCCGCCCGAGGTCGACATGACCGCTCAGGAACGCGCCTACGCAGCGTGGCTCTGGTCAAAACGGCGTGGCACCGTGGGCGGTCAGTCCGCCTCGGCACTGCACGGCGCAAAGTGGGTCGACCCTCGAGCGCCTGCGCAGTTGCTATACGCACACCGTCGCCCGCCGCCCGGCATCATCACCTGGTCCGATCAGGTCGCGCCGGAAGAAATACAGGTGATCGCCGGCGTCGCTGTCACAACTCCAGCTCGCACGGCATTCGACCTCGCCTGCCGCTACCCACTCAATAGAGCGGTCGCGGCCATTGACGGCCTGGCGCGGGCCACGAAGCTCCAAACCGCTGACGCCGAGCCTCTATTCGACCGCCACAAAGGCCACCGCAACATCCGCGAAGCCCGAAAAGCCCTTACCCTCGTCGACCCCGGCGCACAGTCCCCACGAGAGACGTGGCTGCGGCTGCTCGTCATCCAGGCCGGCTACCCGCCCCCGCAAACGCAGATCCCAATCTACGGCCGATACCAGGAGCTCGTCGGCATCGTCGACATGGGCTGGGAGGCAATCAAACTCGCGCTCGAATACGAGGGCGAGCACCATCGGACATCATCGCAGTTCGCGAAGGACGTCGCCCGCTACGAGACAATGACGACCGATCTCGACTGGCTGATCCTCCGAGTCACCAACCAGGACACCCCAGGGGGCGTCCTTGGCCGACTTGCTGCGGCGTGGTCGCGCCGAACGTGTAAGGAGGGCGGAAAAATCGCCTGAATTCAACCCTCACGTCACGCGCGGCGCAAAGCCTAAAAGACGCAAAGCCTAAAAGACGCAAAGCCAAAAGAAACGTCTACCCCAACACCGGCGCGCTCGGCGTGAACACCACCGGCATCGACTCCAGGCCGGACACGAAGTTCGCCGGCCGCAACGGCAACGCGGACTCGTCGGCCAAGCGCAGATCAGGCAACCGCTGCAACACCCGCGACGTCATCAACGACAACTCCAGACGGGCCAGCTGGTTACCCATGCAGAAGTGGGTGCCGAAGCCAAAAGCCAAGTGGCTGTTCGGATTACGACGAATATCGAACTTCTCCGGCTGATCGAAGACCGACTCGTCGAAGTTCGCTGCCTCGAACAAGAGCATGATCTTCTCCCCCGCACTCAACGAGGTGCCGTGAAAGTCCGTGTCTGCCGTCAAAGTCCGGCACATGTTCTTCACCGGCGACGTCCAACGCAGCATCTCCTCGATGGCACCCGGCAGCAACGAAGGGTCGGCCACCAGATCCGCGAACTGATCCTGATGCCGCACCAGCTGCTCGGTCCCGCCACTCAACGTGTGCCGGGTGGTTTCGTCCCCGCCGATCAGGATCAGCAAGGTCTCCATGACGATCTCTTCGTCCGACATCCGCTGACCCTCGACCTCGGCATTGATCAGGATCGAATAGAGGTCGTCGGTGGGCTCCGCGCGGCGCTTGCCGATCAGGTCCATGGTGAACGCCGTATAGCCGGCGAATGCCTCCATGACCGTCTGGAACTCCGCCGAGGTCGGGTCGATGTGCGACGACAGCCCGCACACCAGATCGTCGGACCACTTGAGCAACATGCCCCGCTCTGAAGGCAGCACGCCGAGCATGTCGCCGATCACCGCCATCGGCAACGGCGCGGCGATGTCGCGGACGAAGTCGCACTCCCCCCGCTCACACACCGAGTCGATCAGGGTGTCGCACAGTTCGGCGATCGACGCCTCTTTGTCCTTGACCCGCTTGCGGGTGAAGCCCGCGTTGACGAGCTTGCGCCGCACCAGGTGCGCGGGGTCGTCCATGTCGATCATGTAGGGCATACCCGGCTGGTCGGGACGGATGCCACCGGTGCTGGAGAACAGCTCCGGGTTGCGCTCGGCGTCAAGGATCGCCTGATACGTTGTCGCACCTGCCAATCCGTTGCGGTCCCGGAACACCGGCTGGTTGGCCCGCATCCAGCGGTACGCCTCCCGCGCCGCAACCCCGTCGGCATAGAAGTTGCCGTCCGCCAGATCGATGTTCAAGATCGTGTCCGGAATCGTTGACGTCATCTACAGCCTCCAGTTTTCTGCCTCGAGGCCATTACAGTAAGCCCCATGCCTGTCTCGCAACACACCATCGCCGGAACGGTTCTCACCATGCCGGTCGTCATTCGCAAAGCCGATCAGCATTCCGCGATGTTCTCCGTCGACGCCGACGCAGCCCAGCGCCTTATCGACTACAGCGGCCTCGAAGTCTTCCAATACCTGCCCGGCCGGGCCATTCTGCTGCAACTGCTGGTCCGCTACATCGACGGCGATCTCGGCAAATACCACGAGTACGGCACCGCGTTCATGGTCAACAGGCCCGGCACCCACGACAAAGGCATCCGCGCCATGGCCGGCGCGGCCACCTTCATCCACCAACTGCCGGTCGACCAGGAGTTCACCCTCGAGGCCGGCCGCACCATCTGGGGATACCCAAAGATCATGGCGGACTTCAACGTTCGGGAAGGACGCAAGTTCGAGTTCGACGTCAGCGCCGACGGTCAGTTGATAGCCGGCATCGAGTTCAGCCGCGGCCTGCCCCACCCCGCGCCCAAACCCCAGACATTGACGACCTACTCCTGCCTGGACGGCGTGACCCGCGAGACCACCTCGACCATGCAGACCACGGGTGTGCGGACCCGGCTCGGCGGTGCCAGGATCCGTCTCGGCGAGCACCCTTACGCCAAGGAACTGGCGACGCTGGGACTGCCCAAGCGGGCGCTGATGACGCAGTCGGTCACCAACGTGGAGATGTCGTTCGGCGACGCACGCGCCGTCTGACACCATCTCCATCCGGCCAATCTAGAACGTGTTCTAGCGAGGCCGCAAGCACCGGCCTCAGGTCAGCGCGGCGAGGTCGCGCACCTGTTCAACGCTGCGAGCACCGACCACCATCATGGTGACGCCGGATGCCTCCCAGGCCACGATCTGCTTACGCACGTAGTCCAGATCACCGACGATCATGGCGTCGTCGACCAGCTCGTCCGGGATGACCTTCGCCGCCTCGTCCTTGCGGTTCGACCGGAACAGCTTGGTGACCTCGTCGACCACCTCGGAATATCCCATCCGGCGGTAGACGTCGGCGTGGAAGTTGGTGTCTTCGGCGCCCATGCCGCCCATGTAGAGCGCCAGGTACGGCTTGACCGCCTCGAACGTCCCGGCACGGTCCTCGGTCACCACCACCTGTGCGGTCGCGCAGACCTCGAAGTCCTCCCGGCTGCGGCGGGCGCCGGGCCGGGCGAATCCCTCGTCCAGCCACTCGTTGTAGGTGTCGGCCATCCGCGGCGAATAGAAGATTGGCAACCAGCCGTCGCAGATCTCGGCGGCCAGCGCGACGTTCTTCGGCCCTTCCGCGCCCAGCATGATCGGGATGTCGGCGCGCAGCGGGTGGGTGATGGGCTTCAGCGGCTTACCCAAACCCGTTGTCCCCTCGCCGGTCAACGGCAACGGGTAGTGCGGCCCATCGCTGGTCACCGGCTTCTCCCGGGCCCACACCTGGCGCACGATGTCGATGTATTCGCGGGTACGCGCCAGTGGCTTGGGGAAGCGTGCCCCGTACCAGCCCTCGACCACCTGCGGCCCGGACACGCCCAGGCCGAGGATGTGCCGGCCGCCCGACAGGTGGTCCAACGTCAACGCCGCCATCGCGCAGGCGGTCGGGGTGCGCGCGGACAGCTGCACCACCGAAGTGCCCAGCCGCACGCGCTGCGTCTCCCGGCCCCACCACGCCAGCGGCGTGTAGGCGTCGGAGCCCCATGCCTCGGCGGTGAACACGGCGTCGAAACCGGCCTCCTCGGCGGCCGCGACGAGCTCCGCGTGGTTCTCCGGCGGCTGAGCGCCCCAATAACCCAGTTGCAATCCGAGCTTCATGCGTCGCCTTCCCAAGGCCTTCCAAAGGGCCTAGTTGAAACCATTCTTAGAACCTGTTCTACTCGAATGCGTGACAGCCAGCTCAAGCGGCCCGGCCCTGATCGATCACCCTGAGCCGCCCCTCTCTGCCCCGTTGACGTTGTCCTTCGACTACACCCGTTCGGTGGGTCCCACGCTGGGCAAGTTTTTCACTGCACTGCGTGAGCGCCGCGTTCTGGGGGTACGCGGTTCCGATGGCCGGGTACATGTGCCGCCGCCGGAATATGACCCGGTTACCTACGAACCGCTGGGCGAAATGGTACCGGTGGAAAGCGTCGGCACCGTCGTTTCCTGGACCTGGCAACCCGCGCCGATCGGCGGTGAACCGCTGGACCGGCCGTTCGCCTGGGCGCTGATCAAGCTCGACGGTGCCGATACTCCGCTAATCCACGCCGTGGATGTCGGAGCCGCCGGTCCTTCGGGCATCAAGACCGGCGACCGGGTGCACGTGCACTGGGCCGACGAGACCGTCGGCGCCATCACCGACATCGCCTACTTCGCACCCGGCGACCAGGCCGAGGACGTGCCGGAACCCCAGGCCGGACTGGACCCGGTCAGCATGATCATCACGCCGGTCTCGCTGACCATCCAGCACACCGCATCCCACGAGGAGAGCGCCTACCTGCGGGCGATAGCCGAAGGAAAGCTGTTGGGCGCCAGGACAGGTGAGGCCGGAAAGGTCTACTTCCCGCCGCACGGCGCCGACCCGGCCACCGGCCTGCCGACCACCGAGTTCGTCGAGCTGCCGGACAAGGGCACGGTGACGACGTTCGCCATCATCAACATCCCCTTCCAGGGCCAGCGCATCAAGCCGCCCTACGTCGCGGCCTACGTGTTGCTCGACGGTGCCGATATTCCGTTCCTGCACTTGGTCGCCGACGTGGACGCGCACGAGGTACGCATGGGGATGCGGGTCGAGGCCGTATGGAAACCCCGCGAGGAGTGGGGATTCGGGATCGACAACATCGAATTCTTCCGGCCCACCGGCGAACCGGACGCCGAGTACGACACCTACAAGCACCACCTGTAAAGGGCACAGCTACACATGAGTGATCGCAATGTCGCGGTGGTCGGCTTCGCCCACGCGCCGCATGTTCGCCGTACCGACGGCACCACCAACGGCGTCGAGATGTTGATGCCGTGCTTCGCACAGCTGTACCAGGACCTCGGCATCAACAAGTCCGACATCGGCTTCTGGTGCTCGGGCTCCTCCGATTACCTTGCCGGGCGTGCGTTTTCGTTTATCTCGGCGATCGACTCGATCGGCGCGGTGCCGCCGATCAACGAGTCACACGTCGAAATGGACGCCGCCTGGGCTCTTTTCGAGGCCTACATCAAGATCCTCACCGGCGAGGTCGAAACCGCGCTGGTGTACGGCTTCGGAAAATCCTCGGCGGGCATTCTGCGCCAGGTCCTGACCCGCCAGACCGACCCCTACACCGTTGCGCCGCTGTGGCCCGACTCGGTGTCGATGGCCGGGTTGCAGGCCCGGATCGGGCTGGACTCCGGCAAGTGGACACCCGAGCAGATGGCTCAGGTCGCGCTCGATTCGTTCGCGCAGTCCGAGCGCAACGACTCCGAGAAGCCGGCCAAGAGCATCGACGAACTGCTGGCCCGCCCGTTCTTCAACGACCCGTTGCGCCGCCACGACATCGCTCCGATCACCGACGGCGCCGCCGCGATCGTGCTGGCCGCCGATGACAGAGCCCGGGAACTCCGCGAAAACCCGGCCTGGATCACGGGAATCGAGCACCTCATCGAGACGCCGGTGCTGGGTGCGCGCGACCTCACCACCTCGCCGTCCACCGCGGCGTCGGCAAAGGCCGCCACCAACGGCGACACCGCCATCGACGTCGCCGAGATACACGCGCCGTTCACCCACCAGCACCTGATCCTGGCCGAGGCGATCGGGTTGACCGACAAGACGAAGGTCAATCCGTCCGGCGGTGCGCTCGCGGCCAACCCGATGTTCGTCGCGGGTCTGGAGCGTATCGGCCTGGCGGCACAACACATCTGGAACGGATCGGCACAGCGGGTGCTCGCGCACGCCACCAGCGGGCCTGCGCTGCAACAGAATCTGGTCGCGGTCATGGAAGGACAGAACTGATGGCCGGCGCAGGAGCGCACCTCGCCGCGGTACTCGGTACCGGGCAGACCAAGTATGTGGCCAAGCGCAAAGACGTGTCGATGAACGGCATGGTTCGCGAGGCCATCGACCGGGCGCTGGAAGATTCGGGCTGCACCTTCGACGACATCGACGCCGTCGTCGTCGGCAAGGCGCCCGACTTCTTCGAGGGCGTCATGATGCCCGAGTTGTTCATGGCCGACGCAGTCGGGGCGACGGGCAAGCCACTCATCCGGGTGCACACCGCGGGTTCAGTGGGTGGCTCCACCGGCGTGGTGGCGGCCAGTCTGGTCCAGTCCGGCAAGTACCGGCGGGTGCTGGCGATGGCCTGGGAGAAGCAGTCGGAATCCAATGCCATGTGGGCACTTTCGATCCCGATTCCGTTCATCAAGCCCGTGGGTGCGGGCGCCGGTGGGTATTTCGCCCCGCACGTCCGGTCCTACATCCGCCGGTCGGGCGCGCCGCTCAACATCGGTGCCATGGTCGCGGTCAAGGACCGGCTCAACGGGGTGCGCAACCCGCTGGCCCACCTGCACCAGCCCGACATCACCGTGGAGAAGGTGATGGAGTCCCCGATGCTGTGGGACCCGATCCGGTACGACGAGACGTGCCCGTCCTCGGACGGTGCCGCCGCCGTCGTCATCGGTGACGAGGAAACGGCCGATGCCAAGGTGGCTGAGGGCCGTCCCGTCGCGTGGATCCACGCCACCGCGTTGCGCACCGAGCCGCTGCAGTTCTCCGGCCGCGACCAGGTCAGCCCGCAGGCCAGTCGTGACGCGGCGGCCGCGCTGTGGAAGGCCGCCGGCATCACCAGCCCGATCGACGAGATCGACGCCGCGGAGATCTACGTGCCGTTCTCCTGGTTCGAGCCGATGTGGTTGGAGAGCCTCGGTTTTGCCCCCGAGGGCGAGGGCTGGAAACTCACCGAGGCGGGCGAGACCGCTATCGGCGGACGGATCCCGGTCAACCCGTCCGGCGGCGTGCTGTCCTCCAACCCGATCGGCGCCTCCGGCCTGATCCGCTTCGCCGAGGCCGCCATTCAGGTTATGGGCAAGGGCGGTGACCATCAGGTGCCCAATGCCCGTAAGGCGTTGGGCCACGCCTATGGCGGCGGTTCGCAGTATTACTCCATGTGGGTAGTCGGCAGCGACAAACCGGAGGAAGCTTCGATATGAAGTACACGCTCAGTATCGCGTTCAGCCCGATCGAGCAGATGACCGAGCTCGCCAAGACGGCAGAGGAAGTCGGGTTCGACTCCATCGCGTTACCGGATTCGATCTTCTACTTCGAGCAGCAGTCCGTCGACTATCCCTACACCGCCGACGGCAAGCGGATGTTCGACGAGAACGCCCCCTGGGTCGATCCGCTGATCTTGGCGGGCACGATGGGCGCGGTTACCTCGAAGCTGCGGTTCTACACCAACGTGATGAAGCTGGGTTCGCGCAACCCGCTGCTGCTGGCCCGTCAGGTCGGCTCGGTGGCCAACCTGACCAACAACCGCTTCGGCTTCGGCGTGGGAATCGGCTGGGCACCAGAGGAATTCGAGTGGTGCGGGGTGCCGTATGCGCGTCGCGGCAAACGCGTCGACGAGATGATCGAAGTGATCAAGCTGGTACTGGCCGGCGGGATGGTCGAATTCCACGGCGAGTTCTACGATTTCGACCGCCTGCAGATGAGTCCCGCGCCCAGCGAGCCGGTGCCGTTCTATGTCGGCGGCCACACCGACGTCGCCCTCAAGCGCGCTGCCCGGGTCAGCGACGGGTGGACCAGCGCGATGATGACGCACGCCGAACTGGACGAGACCATCAAGAAGCTCAAGGCGCTGCTCGCCGAAAACGGCCGCGCGGACGATCCTTTCGAGTACCAAGCCGTCTGTATGGACAAGTTCGGCGTGGACGGCCATCGGGAGCTGGCCGAGATCGGGGTGACCGACTACATCACCATTCCGTGGGTGTTCGACGGCTTGGCCTTCGATGCGCCGCTGGACAAGAAGCAGGACTCGATGAAGCGGTTCGCCGACACCTACATTCATTCCGGCTGGCAGGACAAGTGACCAATCCGGCGCACGAGGCGGGCCGGCGATCCCGCGAGGCGGTCGCCGCTCGCGACAAAGACGCCTGGCTGGCCGTCTTCGCCGATGACGCCATTGTCGAAGACCCCATCGGCCCATCGGCTTTCGACCCGGAAGGCAAGGGCCACCGCGGCCTTGAGGCGATATCCGCGTTCTGGGACAAGGCAATCGCGCCCACCACGAAGATCGAGTTCTTCTTCCGCGACACCTACCAGTGCGGCAACGAGGAAGCCAACGTCGGGCACATTCTGATCACCACGGGCGACTACCAGACCACGGCCGAAGGCGTTTTCACGTACAAGGCCAACGACGAAGGGCAGATGGTGGCGCTGCGCGCGTACTGGGAGATGGACCGGGCCGCCGCCGCCACCCGCCGAGTGTGAAGCCAGTCTCCCCCCGCCGAGTGTGAACCTGGCCGCACATTCGGCCACGAGCGTGCAGCTGGCCGCACATTCGGCCAAAGCTAAGCCGGCACGTTCGGCCAGGGCTAAGCCGGCTCGATCGGCTCCACCCCGGCGATATGCCGCTGCGCCAGGTCCCGATAAGCCTGCGGGTTGACGTTGACCCACATCTCGGCGCCGGTGCCCTCGATCGGCCCCTTCACTTTCGCGGGCGCGCCGGTCACCAGCATGCCGGGCGGAATCTGGGTTCCACCCACCACCACAGCACCGGCCGCCACCATGCAGCGCGCGCCGATCACCGCGCCGTCGAGCACCGTCGCATGGTTCGCGATCAATGCCTCGGAGCCGATGTGCGCGCCGTGGATCACGCACAGATGCGCCACGGTGGCCCCGGGACCAACGTCGACGGGGATGCCCGGCGGTGCGTGCAGAACCGACCCGTCCTGCACGTTCGCGCCCTCACGGATCACTACGGGCGCGTAGTCGCCGCGCAGCACGGCGTTGTACCAGACGGACGCCCCCGCCTCGACGGTGACGTCACCGATCAGGGTCGCGGTCGGCGCCACGAACGCGGTGGGATCGACCTTCGGCGAGCGGCCTTCGAAAGAGAACAGCGGCATCAATTACATATACCGCAATGCGCATACGCCCCCAGCAAACTCAGCCAGACTCGCCGTCGTTGCGCTTCCCCGCCCCAAAACTGTAACGTGTTCTAGTTAGTACCCGTGATCTGGAGGTGACAGGTGAGTACCGACACAAGTGGAGTCGGTGTCCGGGAGATCGATGCCGGCGCGTTGCCGACCAGATATGCCCGAGGATGGCACTGCCTGGGCGTGGCCGAAGACTTCCGTGACGGCAAGCCGCACTCGGTTGAGGCGTTCGGCACCAAGTTGGTCGTCTTCGCCGACTCCACGGGCGACATCAAGATCCTGGACGGCTACTGCCGGCACATGGGCGGCGACCTGTCCGAAGGCACCATCAAGGGCGACGAGGTCGCCTGCCCCTTCCACGACTGGCGGTGGGGCGGCGACGGCCGCTGCAAGCTGGTGCCCTACGCCAAGCGCACCCCCAAGACGGCGCGCACCCGGGCGTGGACGACGGATGTCCGCGGTGGCCTGCTGTTCGTCTGGCACGATCACGAAGGCAATCCGCCGGACCCCGCGGTCCGGATCCCCGAGATTCCGGAAGCCCACAGCGACGACTGGACCAATTGGCGCTGGAACCGGATCCTCATCGAGGGATCCAACTGCCGGGACATCATCGACAACGTCACCGACATGGCGCACTTCTTCTACATTCACTTCGGCTTGCCGACGTACTTCAAGAACGTCTTCGAGGGCCACATCGCGTCGCAGTACCTGCACAACGTGGGACGCCCCGACGTCAACGATCTCGGCACCTCGTACGGCGAGGCGGAATTGGATTCGGAGGCCTCCTATTTCGGCCCGTCGTTCATGATCAACTGGCTGCACAACAGCTACAGCGGCTTTAAGTCCGAGTCGATCCTGATCAACTGCCACTACCCGGTGACTCAGGACTCCTTCGTCCTGCAGTGGGGCGTCATCGTCGAAAAGCCCAAGGGCATGGACGAAAAGATGAGCGACAAACTGTCCCGAGTCTTCACCGAGGGTGTGAGCAAGGGCTTCCTGCAGGACGTCGAGATCTGGAAGCACAAGACCCGCATCGACAACCCGCTGCTGGTCGAAGAGGACGGCGCCGTCTACCAGATGCGTCGCTGGTATCAGCAGTTCTACGTCGACGTCGCCGACGTCACCCCGGAGATGGTGGAGCGCTTCGAGATGGAGGTCGACACCGCCCGCGCCAACGAGTTCTGGAACGCGGAAGTCGCCGAGAACCTGAAAGCCAAAGAGGCCGAAGCGGTTTCCGACGAAGCGGTTTCCGACGAAGCGGTTACCGACGAAGTGCCGGCCGAACAGCACTGACCGAAATGTCCGACGACCAGCCGGCGGTTCCCGACGTCGATAGGCTCGCCCGGTCGATGTTGATGCTGCACGGTGATCACCATGATCACGACGAGCCGCACGGCTCCAACGGAGGGTCCGGTTCGTGGTCGAAGTCACGGGATTTCGCCGACGATCCGCAGCGGGCCGCTGCGGTGGCCGAGGCCAGCCGCGCGGACCGGGAGCGCTATCTCACTGGCGGGCTACGCCCGGTGGACTGCCGCTTCTGTCACGTCACCGTATCGGTGCGCTGGTTGGGTCCGGGTCACACTGCAGTGCAATGGAATACCGAGGCGTCGCAGCGGTGTGCGCATTTCGCCGAGGTGCGGGCCTGCGGTGGGAACACTGCACGCACCCGTTCCTGCCCCCGGCTCTCCGACAGCATCGAACATGCGGTGGCCGAAGGGATCCTGGAGGCTGCGGAGTAGTTGTCGCTACGGGGCGGGCAACGACACTGGCCACCAGCCGAAGTCGAGTGCCGCGCTGCCCGACTAGCAGCGACAGGCAGCGCCGATCACAGCCCGGCGAACCGCTCCTTGACCTGCTCGGCGGTCAGCCCATAATCGGCCAGCGAGTACTTGTGCTTGGGCGCACGCGCACCGGTCTGACTCTCGGCGTGACTGTCCTCCATCGCCTTTCGCGCCTCGTCGGTCAGTGTCAGACCGAAATGGCGGTATACCGAGGCGACCGTGCCCAACGGGTCGGCGATCAGATCACGGTAGTCCACATCGCAGAACTGAGCCGGATTGTGCGACGCGCGAACGGTATTGAACCGCTCCAGCCCCCGCGACCAGGTTTCCATCGAGTCGGCGCCGATCTGGGCGCCGGTGAACGACGTCGACCAGCCTTCAACGGTGTGCTGCGCCAACGAGCACATTGACGCCATGATCGTCTCCACCGGCCGGTGGGTCTGGATCACCAAGGCGTCAGGATAGGTCGCCATCAACGCGTCCAGCGCGAACAGATGGCTGGGATTCTTGAGCACCCAACGCTTGTCGGCGTCATTCATTCCGATGAGCTGGAGATTGCGGCGGTGCCGTTGGTAGGACGGGGTCCAGTCCTGTTGCGCAAGCCACTGTGCGTAGCTCGGGACGTGGGCCAACGTCTCGTAGGACACCGAATGCAGCGACTGGCGCAGCAGCTGCCAGCATTCCTCCAGTTCGTAGGCCGCCATGAAGTGCAGCCCGGTGTACTCCGGGTTCTCCTGGTGGTGTTTGTTGAACTGCTCATTCAGCTGGCTGTACCAGGGGTTCGAGTCCCAGGTGTCCCGGGGCGGGCGGGGCTGCGGGAACTCGGCCAGCCACAGATGCAGTCCTTGGTGCGCCGGATCGGCGCCCAGCAGCCGGTGCAGCACCGTCGTGCCGGTGCGCGGCAGTCCCGTCACGAAAATCGGCTGCTTGATGGCCACGTCCGCATAGGCCGGGTACTGCTTCCATGCCGACTCCGACAGCAGCCGGGCCACCAGCGCGGCGCGCAGGAATACCCGATTCATCTTGCTGCCCAACGCCGTCAGGCCCGCTTCGCGCTTGTAGGCGTCCAGCAGCACGCTCAGCGCTTCGCGGTAGTTGTCGTCGTCAGTGCCGAAGTCGTCCAGACCGGTCATTTTGGTCGCCGACGCGTGCAGGTCGTCGACGGTTCCGACGTCAGTTCGCTCGGCCATTAGTTGTGGTACTCCCCGCAATTGACGTCCAGCGTCTGTCCGGTGATGCCGCTGGACAGGTCGCTGGCCATGAACAGAATCGCCGAGGCCACCTCGTCCTCGGTGGGTAGCCGCTTCAGATCCGAGTTCGCAGCGGTGGCCTGGTAGATCTGCTCGGCGGTGGTGCCGTACTTACCGGCCTGGTGGTTGAAGTAACCCTGCAGCGTGTCGCCCCAGATATAGCCCGGTGCCACGGAATTGACGCGAATACCTTGCTCGCCGAGTTCGGTCGCCAGCGACTGCGACATCGACAGCAGTGCCGACTTCGCCATCTTGTAGGCCCCGTACTTGGCCTGGGAGTGCCGGATCACCATTGAGTTGACGTTGACGACGGAGCCCTTCGACGCTGCCAGCGCGGGCGTAAATCCCTGGATGAGCCGCAAGGCCCCCAGCGCACTGAGCTCGATGGCGTCGCGGATGTGCTGAAATGTCGTGCCCGCCAACGGCTTCATCGACGGCACCCGGAACGCATTGTTGACCAGCACGTCGACCTTGCCGTACGCCTGCAGGGACGCCTCCACCAGGTTGCTCACCTGGGCGTCGTCGGTGATGTCGGTGGGCACCGCGACCGCCTTGCGGCCCAGATCGACGACCTGCTTGGCGACGTCGTCCAACCGGTCCGCGCTGCGCGCTGCTAGCACCAGGTCGGCCCCTTCGAGGGCAAATCGGCGCGCCAGCGTCGTGCCCAGGCCCGGGCCGACGCCGCTGATCACTACCACCTTGCCGTCGAGCATGTCGGTCATCCCAGCATCCTTGCCGCAATCTGCAACTGGCGCAGCGCGATCCGCGTCCGCCAGTCGTCCTCGGAAATCTTGTTGTGCTCAAAATAAGGCAGCGAAGCCGGCACCGCGTCGACGTCGACCAGCTCGACGGTCGGGCCGTCGGCCTCAGTCAGCTCCCGGGACACCCGCTGCCACCGGAACTGCAGGAACCCGCGCCGATGGCCCAGCGTCTCAACCCAATTGGTCACTCCGGGATTCTGGTCGCTGACGACGATGCGGACCTTGCCGTCCGGATCAGCCTGCGCCTGAGTGTTGTTCAGCGAAGTCTGGTGGTTGATGTAGTCCAGCGAGATGTACCACATGCTGCCCAGCTGGAAGCCCAGATACGGGGCGTCACTCACCGGCACCGTGATCACCAGCGCTTGATCCGGTTGCAGGTCGAAGTGGCCGACCGACGAGTACTGGGTCGCCAGACCGCCGGGAGTCAGTCGCGGCGGCACCATGGTGTTGACCGGGATCTTGAGGTAGAACCACTGCGGAAACTGCAGCCACGTCTTGACCCGGTTGACCAGCTGTTTACCCGCTGTGGCATAACGCTTTTCGATCAGCTCGCGGGTCAGTGGCGGTGGCGCGGTGCCCGCGGTGTCCACCCGTTCGATGGTCAGCGTGCCCCGGGTGGCCGACCAGTCACCGTAGACCTCGCGCATCACGAGTTGTCCCGGGCTGGTCGGCCGCAACCGCCACTCGAAGGTGCCGTCGGCAGCGATGTCGAGTTCGCGGTCGTCGAACGCGGCCTGGCTGGCGGGCACGTTGTCGTCGGTGTATTCACCACCGAGCAACTGAAAGCTCAGGTCGGTGGTGGTACCGCGCACCCCACGCACCACGTAGTCGTGGTCAGCGTGGACGCGGGTGCCGAAGTAGAGGGTGTCCGGATTGTCCAGGCCCATCTTGGTGAACGGACCGGTTCCGGACTGCAGGAAGGGATGGTCGCGTTCGTAGTCGAAGGCCAGATGCATGCAGCCGGTCACACAGCCGGCCAGATACTGCAGTCCTTCGAGGAGGTCGGCTTCGGTCTCGATGTGCGGGGCGGCAGCCACAAGCTTCTCGGCTTCCGCGATCGCTTGGGTGAGCGCGTCAGAAAACACGTAACTGACGCTAGAACGTGTTCCTATTTTGAGTCAACCGCGAACATTTGCGCGTGTCGCGCATAACGCTCACCGACGAAGCCCGATCACCTCAGGACGTGCACTCGTTGGCCAGCGTGATCAGCGCCTGACGTACGTCCGGGTGCCGATTGAGGTAGTCGACCAGATTCGTGCCCGACCCCGACGCCTGCGAACGCGCGGTGATCTCCGCCTTCACGTCGGGGTGCTTGTTCAGGTAGCCCTGTACCTGTTCGGACGCCGTTTGGCCGAAGGTGGTGTTGCACTGCTGGCCAGGGTCGGCGGCGGCCACGGGCATCACGATCAGCGCGGCACCGGCGGCACTCAGCAGTCCACCAGCCAGCATCCTGGAAATCCTCGAAGGCAGGGTCAACATCGGAATGCTCCTTCACGCGGCGCGGGTTCTGCAGTCGAGGGTACTCGCGCGCAGGTGACAAAAACCGCGGCAAAAATGCACCACGGCCACGATGAGCGGCCGCTGCTGACGCTCCAACCAGGCGCTTTAGGCGTTCGCCTCCTGCTCGCGCTTGATCTCCAGCGCGATGTCGATCAGCTGGTCCTCCTGGCCGCCGATCAGCTTGCGCTGACCCGCCCGGTGCAACAACTCATGTGCCGGGACGCCGTAGCGCTCGCCCTGACGCACGGCGTGCTTGAGGAACGACGAGTACACCCCGGAGTAGCCCATGATCAGCGCGTTGCGGTCCAACAGGCATTCGGCCGGCATGGCCGGGCGCACCACGTCCTCGGCGGCGTCGGCGATGTCGAAGAAGTCGATTCCGGTCTTGACGCCGATCTTGTCGAACACCCCGATCAGCGCCTCTACCGGCGCGTTGCCCGCACCGGCACCGAACCGGCGCACGCTGCCGTCGATCTGCTTGGCGCCGGCGCGCACCGCCTCGACCGAGTTGGCCACCCCGAGTCCGAGATTCTCATGTCCGTGGAAGCCCACCTGCGCGTCCTCGCCGAGTTCGGCGACCAGCGCCGACACCCGGTCGGCCACACCGTCGAGCACCAGGGCCCCGGCCGAGTCGACGACGTAGACGCATTGGCAGCCGGCGTCGGCCATGATGCGGGCCTGTGCGGCCAACTTCTCCGGCGGGATGGTGTGCGCCATCATCAGGAACCCGACGGTTTCCAGCCCGAGTTCGCGGGCCAGCCCGAAGTGCTGGATGGAGACGTCGGCCTCGGTGCAGTGGGTGGCGATGCGGCAGATCGAACCACCGTTGTCCTGCGCCTCTTTGATGTCTTCTTTGGTGCCGACACCGGGCAGCATCAGGAAGGCGATCTTGGCTTCCTGGGCGGTCTCGGCGGCGAGCTTGATCAGTTCCTGCTCGGGGGTCTTGGAGAAGCCGTAGTTGAACGACGAGCCCCCGAGGCCGTCGCCGTGCGTCACCTCAATCACCGGCACCCCGGCGGCGTCGAGCGCCGTCACGATGGAGCGCACTTCGTCCTTGGTGAACTGGTGCCGCTTGTGGTGCGACCCATCGCGCAGCGAGGTGTCGGTGATCCGGACGTCCCATGCGCCCTCGAAAATGTGGCCGCTCATCGTGCGCCTCCCGTCACAGCCAGCGTCTCTTTGGCGATCTCCTCGCCGACCTTGGTCGCGGCCGCGGTCATGATGTCCAGGTTGCCGGCATACGGCGGCAGGTAGTCCCCGGCGCCCTCGACCTCCACGAACGTGGTCACCACGTGGTTGCCGCCGTTGACCACCGACGGTTCGTCGAATTGCGGCTCATTGAGCAACCGGTATCCCGGCACATAGGTCTGCACCTCGGCCACCACGTCGTGAATGGACTTCGCGATCGCGTCGCGGTCGGCGTCCTCAGGAATCGCGCAGAAGATGGTGTCGCGCATGATCATCGGCGGGTCGGCCGGGTTGAGGATGATGATGGCCTTGCCGCGGGCCGCCCCACCGATGGTCTGGACGCCGCGCGAGGTCGTCTTGGTGAACTCGTCGATGTTGGCCCGGGTGCCCGGCCCCGCGGACACCGACGCCACCGACGCCACGATCTCGGCGTAGGGCACATCCACGACTCGGGACACGGCATAGACGATCGGAATGGTCGCCTGCCCGCCGCAGGTGATCATGTTGACGTTCGGGGCGTCCAGATGTGCGCGCAGGTTCGCCGGCGGAATCACCGCCGGACCGACCGCGGCCGGGGTCAGGTCGATGGCCCGGATGCCGGCCGCCTCATACTTGGGCGCCGCCGCCTTGTGCACGTAGGCGCTGGTCGCCTCGAACACCAAATCGGGCTTCTCGTCCTGTTCCAGCAGCCAG
Source organism: Mycobacterium sp. (assembly GCA_003987775.1). Classification (GTDB taxonomy): domain Bacteria; phylum Actinomycetota; class Actinomycetes; order Mycobacteriales; family Mycobacteriaceae; genus Mycobacterium. Next base: position 24,188 of record RXJD01000048.1, on the reverse strand, counting down.
TCCGCCCCCTTGTGGCTGGTCTCCAGCCCCAGCTTGCGGGCCCGCGCCAAGCCTTCGCTCTCGGGGTCGATACCCACCATCCAGCGGGGCTCCAGCCAGTCGGATCGCAGCAGCTTGTACAGCAGATCGGTGCTGATGTTGCCCGATCCGACAATGGCCACACTCGCCTTAGCCGGCATATTGCTCCTAACCCCATGGTCGCGACCCGCTTCGCCCGGCTACGCCGCGCTCGCGATCGCTCCTATTCTGTTTGGTCGCGACCCGCTTCACCCGGCTACGCCGCGCTCGCGATCGCTCCTATTCTGTTTGGTCGCGACCCGCTTCACCCGGCTACGCCGCGCTCGCGATCGCTCCTCCTATTCGAAGGAAAGCCGAACGGTACCGAGGCCCGCGAAGTCAGCGACGAACTCGTCGCCGGCCCGCGCGTCGACGGCAAAGGTGCACGATCCAGGTAGAACGATGTCACCTTTCTTCAGCCGCACACCAAAACTTTCCACCTTGCGGGACAGCCAGGCAACGGCGGTGACCGGGTTGCCCAGCACCGCGTCGCTGCGGCCCTCGGCAATCAGCTCCCCGTTGCGGGTCAACTTCGCGTCGATCGCCTTGACGTCGACGTCGGCCGGCGATACCCGGTCCTGTCCCAGCACGAAGCCCGCCGAGGAGGCGTTGTCGGCGATGGTGTCGCAGATCTTGATCTGCCAGTCCTTGATCCGGGTGTCGATAAGCTCGATCGACGGCACCAGCGCCTCGGTGGCGGCCAACACGTCCTCTTCCGTGCACTCCGCACCAGGCAGGTCACCCGACAGGATGAAGCCCACCTCGACCTCCACCCGCGGCAGCAGATACCGGGACGTAGGCACCGGGACATCCTCGAACACCTGCATGTCATCCAGCAGATGGCCGTAGTCGGGCTCGTTGACGCCCATCATCTGTTGCATCACCGGCGACGACAGGCCCACCTTGTGCCCCACCACCCGGGCACCGTCGGCGATCCGCCGGCGGATGTTGAGCAACTGAATCTCGTAGGCGTCGATGACGTCGATGTCGGGGTACGCGGGCGAAATCGGGGCGATTCCCTCGCGGGTCCGTTCGGCCTGGGCCAAGTCGGCAGCTAGCGCTTCCCGGGTCGCATCAGTGAGCATTTACCGAAGTTCCTTCGTCCGCTTGACCGGGCCAGTAGCGCCCAGCCCGGGCAATTCTATAACGTGTTCTACATGACAGCACAGGAGTACGACGTCGTCGTGGTGGGTAGCGGCGGCGCCGGTATGGTGGCTGCCCTCACCGCCGCGCACCGCGGCCTCTCGACAGTAGTCATCGAGAAGGCGCCGCACTATGGCGGCTCGACCGCCCGCTCGGGCGGCGGCGTGTGGATCCCGAACAACGAGGTTCTGCGGCGCGACAAGGTGAAGGACACCACCGAGGCCGCCCGCACCTATCTGCACGGCATCGTCGGCGACGTCGTGGAGCCCGAACGCATCGACACCTACCTCGAGCGCGGGCCCGAGATGCTCTCCTTCGTGCTCAAGCACACGCCGCTGAAGATGTGCTGGGTGCCGCGCTATTCCGACTACTACCCGGAGGCGCCGGGCGGACGGGCCGACGGCCGGTCCATCGAGCCCAAGCCGTTCAACGCGCGCAAGCTGGGTCCCGACGAGGCCGGTCTCGAACCCGCCTACGGCAAGGTCCCGCTCAATGTGGTTGTCATGCAACAGGACTACGTGCGACTCAACATGCTCAAGCGGCACCCGCGCGGCGTGCTGCGCAGCTTGAAGATCGGCGGACGCACGATGTGGGCCAAGGCGACCGGCAAGAACCTGGTCGGCATGGGCCGGGCGTTGATCGCGCCGCTGCGAATCGGGTTGCAGCGGGCCGGAGTTCCGGTCGTGCTCAACACCGCGCTCACCGACCTCTACGTCGAGGACGGCGTGGTGCGGGGCGTCTACGTGCGTGACGCGGGAGCTCCGGTGTCTGCGGAGCCACGGTTGATCCGGGCCCGGCGCGGCGTCATCCTGGCCTCGGGCGGTTTCGAGCACAACGAGCAGATGCGGGTGAAGTACCAGCGGGCCCCGATCACCACCGAGTGGACGGTGGGCGCCAAAGCCAACACCGGCGACGGCATCGTGGCGGGCGAAAAACTGGGTGCTGCATTGGATTTGATGGAAGACGCCTGGTGGGGGCCGACGGTGCCGCTGGTGGACGCCCCGTGGTTCGCGCTGTCGGAGCGTAATTCGCCTGGTTCGATCATCGTCAATATGTCCGGCAAGCGGTTCATGAACGAATCGATGCCCTACGTCGAGGCATGCCATCACATGTACGGCGGCCAGTATGGCCAGGGCCCGGGGCCCGGCGAGAACATTCCTGCCTGGCTGGTGTTCGACCAGCAGTACCGGGACCGCTACATCTTTGCCGGATTGCAGCCCGGACAACGGATTCCGCGTAAGTGGATGGAGTCCGGCGTGATTATTCAGGCCGACACGCTGGAAGAGCTGGCCGGTAAAGCCGGGCTACCGGTCGACGAATTCAGCAAGACCGTGGCGCGTTTCAACGGATTCGCGCGCTCCGGCGTCGACGAGGACTTCCATCGCGGGGAAAGCGCCTACGACAAGTACTACGGCGACCCGACCAACAAGCCGAATCCGAACCTCGGCGAGATCACCCACGCGCCCTACTACGCCGCCAAGATGGTGCCGGGCGACCTGGGCACCAAGGGCGGCATCCGCACCGATGTCCACGGACGCGCCCTGCGCGACGACGGCAGCATCATCGAAGGGCTTTACGCCGCAGGCAATGTCAGCGCTCCGGTAATGGGACACACCTACCCCGGCCCCGGCGGGACCATCGGGCCGGCTATGACGTTCGGATACCTGGCGGCACTACACATCGCAGGAGAGCGCTGACATGCCGATCGACGTCGAAGTCGCGCTCGCCGCGGAGCTGGATCCCATCGAGTTCTCCTGGACGAGTACCGACATCCAGCTCTACCACCTCGGCCTGGGTGCCGGCGCCGACCCCATGGACCCGCGCGAACTGCGCTACCTGGTCGACGACACGCCGCAGGTGCTGCCCACCTTCGGTAACGTCGCCGCGACCTTCCACATGACCAAGCCGCCCACCGTGCAGTTCCCCGGTATCGACATCGAGTTGAGCAAGGTACTGCACGCCTCGGAGCGGGTGGAAGTGCCTGCGCCGCTGCCACCTTCGGGCTCGGCGACGTCGGTCACCCGGTTCACCGACATCTGGGACAAGGGCAAGGCCGCGGTGATCTGGAGTGAGACCACGGCAACGGCGCCGGACGGCACCGTGTTGTGGACGCAGCGGCGGTCCATCTTCGCTCGCGGCGAAGGTGGCTTCGGGGGTGAACGTGGGCCGTCGGGTTCGGACGCCGCACCCGACCGCGCGCCGGATCTCGAGCTGGCGATGCCGATTCTGCCGCAGCAGGCGCTGCTGTACCGGCTCTGCGGCGACCGCAACCCGCTGCACTCCGACCCTGAATTCGCCGCTGCCGCAGGCTTTCCGCAGCCGATCCTGCACGGCCTGTGCACCTACGGCATGACGTGCAAGGCCATCACCGACGCCCTGCTCGACGGCGACACCTCAGCCGTCGCGGCCTATGGCGCCCGCTTCGCGGGCGTGGCGTATCCGGGCGAGACGTTGCAGGTCAACGTCTGGAAGGAAGACGGCCGTTTCCTGGCCGGCGTTGTCGCACCGGCGCGCGACAACGCCGTCGTGCTCAGCGGCGTGGAGTTGGTGCCCGCGTAGCCCCCTCCTGCGCCGAGTGTGCGGCCAGCCGCTCATTCGGCCTCCGGTGTGCGGCTAGCAGCACATTCGGCTCCCCAATGCTGAGCGAACACGACTGATAATGTCGGCGGACTTGTCGCCGGCCAGCACTCGAATCACAGTCCAGCCAAGACGCTCGAGCATTTCCCGCCGCCGGCTGTCCCATTTGTACTGCCGCTGATCGGTTCTGTGCTGCTCACCGTCGTACTCAACTGCGACTTTCAAGTCGGGCCAGCCCATGTCGAGATACGCAAAAACGTCGCCAAACTCGTCGCTCACCGGAATTTGGGTCTGCGGCCTGGAAAAGCCGGCTTGCACAAGCAGCACCCGCAGCCAGGACTCCTTCGGAGATTGCGCACCGGCATCGAACAAGTCGATTGCCCGACGCGCACGCACGATGCCTCGTCTTCCACTGTATCGACGCGACAACAGCTCTACGTCCGCCGCCTTGATGTCGGTCGCCCGAGCCAGCGCGTCAATGGCCGCTACCGCTCTCGTCGTTGGATACCAGCAGCCGAGATCCAAGGCAGTCCTTCCCGGGGAGGTGACAACCATGCCGTCGATCAGCTGGATCTCGTCTTCATCTATGCGGTCGCGGTGCACACGGATCCCGGGTGGGCACCGACGATTACCGTGCAGCAATTCCACTGCCTGACCATCGTCGACCCATCGGCTGCCGTGCAGCACCGCCGCCGAGTATCCCGCGAGCACTCCACAGCGACCCGTCCACAGCCACCCGGCCTCGGCTCGTGACGAGGCGGTAACCGCCGCATTCCGCCCCACATAGACGTCTGGAAACAGGCGGCGACAGCGGGTAGACAGTTCAGACTTGGTCAGGACTCCCGTAGCGAGGGCCTCGCTACCAATGAACGGCTCACGCACGGTGGCAGCCTCGCACGCAGGGCCGCGGCGGTCACTTCAACTGTCTACACCCCGCCGAGTGTGCGGCTCGCCGCACCTCCGCAATCGAGTGTGCGGCCAGCCGCACACTCGGCGCCATGGCAACAAGGCTCAGCCGAGGATCAGCCCGGACGTCGGCACACCCGTCCCCGCGGTGACGAGCACGTGCTCGACATCCGGAACCGGGTTCACCGACGTTCCACGCAATTGCCTTACACCCTCGGCGATTCCGTTCATCCCATGGATGTAGGCCTCACCCAGTTGACCGCCGTGCGTGTTGATCGGCAACCGCCCACCGATCTCGATCGCCCCGTCGGCGATGAAGTCCTTGGCCTCACCGCGGCCGCAGAACCCCAACTCCTCCAACTGAATCAGCGTGAACGGGGTGAAATGGTCGTACAGCACCGCGGTCTGAATGTCAGCCGGCGAAAGGCCGGACTGCGACCACAGTTGATCCCCCACCACACCCATTTCGGGCAGCCCGATCTCGGGCCGGTAGTAGCTGACCATCGTGTACTGGTCCGGGCTGGATCCCTGGGCCGCCGCCTCGATGACGGCCGGCCGGTGCTTGAGGTCGCGTGCCCGCTCTACCGACGTCACCACGATCGCCACCGCGCCGTCGGTCTCCTGGCAGCAGTCCAGCAGGCGCAGCGGCTCGGCGATCCACCGCGAATTCTGGTGGTCCTCAATGGTTATCGGCTTCTCGTAGAAGTACGCCTTCGGGTTGTTCGCCGCGTGCCTGCGGTCGGCCACCGACACCGCGCCGAAGTCCCGGCTGCCGGCGCCCGACCAGTGCATGTACCGCCGGGCGATCATCGCCACCTGCGCGGCCGGAGTCGAAAGACCATGCGGGTAGGAGAACGAGTTGTCCACACCGGTCGAATCGGCGTTCTCGGTCAGCCGGGTCTGCACCTGGCCGAACCGCATGCCGGAGCGCTCGTTGAAGGCGCGGTAGGCCACCACTACGTCGGCCACCCCGGTGGCCACCGCGATCGCGGCCTGCTGGACGGTGGCACACGCCGCACCGCCGCCATACCCGATCTTGGAGAAGAACTTCAGATCACCGATGCCGGCCGCGCGCGCCACCGCGACCTCGGTGTTGGTGTCCATGGTGAAGGTGGTCAACCCATCGACGTCCGAAGGCGAAAGCCCCGCATCATCCAACGCGTCCAAAACGGCTTCCGCAGCCAGCCGCAGCTCGGAACGGCCGGAATTCTTGGAGAAGTCGGTAGCGCCGATCCCGACGATGGCCGCTTTACCGGACAACATCTACGAGTCCCCCATCGTCAGCGTCACGGTCGCAATGACATGGTTGCCAAGGCTGTTGGCGCCGATCACCTTTACCGTGATCAACCCGTCCTCGACCGCCGTCACCTCACCGGAGAAGGTCACCGTGTCGTAGGCGTACCACGGCACGCCGAGCCGCAGCCCGATTGACTTGATCAACGCCGACGGCCCGGCCCAGTCGGTGATGTAGCGCTGGACCAGACCGGTATCGGTCAGGATGTTGACGAAGATGTCCTTCGAGCCCTTCGCAACAGCCTTGTCCCGGTCGTGGTGCACGTCCTGAAAGTCGCGCGTAGCCAACGCCGTTGAGATGATGAACGTCGGGTCGCCGTACAACTTCAACTCGGGCAGGGCAAAGCCCACAGCAGGCGCGCTCATGCCTCCGGCTCCCAGGCGTACAGGGTCCACTCCGGCCCGGAATCGCCGGCCGGGAAGTCGATATACGTTGCGCGCACCGGCATTCCGATCTCCACCGCGGCGGGATCGACGCCGCGAAGTTCGCCCAGCATCCGGACGCCTTCCTCCAGTTCCACCAGCGCGATCACGAAAGGCAGTGTGCGGCCAGGTACTTTCGGCGCATGGTGCACCACGAAGCTGTACACGGTGCCGCGTCCGCTGGCCACCGCATAGTCAATGGGATCGGCCGGGTCCTGCCATACCGCCGGCACCGGCGGATGCTGCAGCGAACCGTCGGCCAGCTTCTGGATTCGCAGCTCGTGCGCCTTGACGCCCTCCCAGAAGAACGCGGTGTCGCGTGACGACGCCGGGCGCATCATCGCATCCGCGTCCAGGTCGTCGGGCACCGCAGCACCAGAAGACCCTGAAGCGGGCTTGAATTTCAGGATTCGCCAATTCATCTCGGCGACGTCTTCATCGCCGACGCGCCACACGATGTGCTGATTGATGAAGAAGCCCTCACCCAGAGCGGTCTGCTTCGGCCCCACCACATCACCCATTTCGGAGGTGATGCTGACGTCCTCGCCGGGCCGCAGATAACGGTGATAGGTCTGCTCGCAGTTGGTCGCGACCACCCCGATGTAACCGTTGTCGTCGAACAACTTCATCATCGGGCCCATCGGGTCGTCGTCCGGGCGAGCGCCGTTCAGGCCGAACATGGTCCACACCTGGATCATTGCCGGTGGCGCCACCAGTCCCGGGTGACCCGCCGCACGGGCCGCGGCCTCGTCGACGTAGATCGGGTTGCGGTCGCCGATCGCTTCCACCCAGTTGTTGATCATCGGCTGGTTGACCGGGTCTCGCCCGGTGCGCGGCTTACCGCCACCTGCCGCGACGATCTCGGCGATGGCTTCTTGGAGTTCGCTCATCGAGGCACCCTCGGCACCTTCAGACCCGCCGCCGCGATCATCTCGCGCATCACCTCGTTGACCCCGCCACCGAAGGTGATCACCAGGTTGCGTTTGGTCTGCGAGTCCAGCCACTCCAGCAGCTCCGCGGTGTCCGGCTCGGCCGGGTTGCCGTACTTGCCGACGATCTCTTCGGCGAGCCGCCCGATGTACTGAATCTTCTCGGTACCAAAGACTTTCGTCGATGCCGCATCGGCCACGTTGATGTCCTCGCCGGCCGCGGCGACCTGCCAGTTCAACAGCTCGTTGACCCGCCACAGCGAGTAGATCTCCCCGAGCGCCCGCTTGACGTCGTGGTGGTCGATCGGAGTGACGCCATTGCCGCCGGGCTTGGACGCCCAGGCGTGCAGGCGATCGTAGATGCCGGCGGTACGACCGGCCGGCCCGAGCATCACCCGCTCGTTGTTGAGCTGGGTGGTGATCAGCCGCCAGCCGCCGTTCTCCTCGCCGACCAGCATGTCGGCCGGGACTCGCACGTCGTTGTAGTACGTGGCGTTGGTGTGGTGCGCGCCGTCGGACAGGATGACCGGCGTCCAGGAGTAGCCGGGATCCTTGGTGTCCACGATCAGGATCGAAATACCCTTGTGCTTCACGGCTTCCGGGTCGGTGCGGCAGGCCAGCCACACGTAGTCGGCGTCGTGGCCGCCGGTGGTCCACATCTTCTGGCCGTTGACGATGTACTCGTCGCCCTGGCGCACCGCCGAGGTCCGCAGCGAAGCCAGGTCGGTGCCGGCCTCCGGCTCGCTGTAACCGATCGCGAAGTGCACCTCACCGGCAAGGATCGCCGGCAGGAACTTCTTCTTCTGCGCCTCGGTGCCGAACTGCTGCAGCACCGGACCCACCGTCTGCAGCGTCACCGCGGGCAGCGGCACGTCGGCCCGGTGCGCCTCGTTGACGAAGATGGATTGTTCGATCGGCCCGAAACCCAAGCCGCCGTACTCTTTCGGCCATCCCACGCCGAGCTTGCCGTCCTTGCCCATCCGGCGGATCACCGCTCGATAGGCCTCGTTGTGGCGGTCCTGCTCCATCGCTTTCGCCTCGTCGGACGAAATCAGATTGGTGAAATACTCCCGCAGCTCCGCCTGCAGCTGGCGCTGCTCAGGGGTCAAGTCGATAAACATCTACACTCCCACCAGATCTAGTCGGTGTGATGGCCCGCCCAGCATTCGGGTCAGGTCCTTGATCGTGGAGTAGTACCGGTGCATCGGGTAGGTGATGTCCATACCCATGCCACCGTGCAGGTGATGACATGTCTGCATCACCGGTGGCGCCTGCGAAGCCAGCCAGTATCCGAGCACGTCGAGATCGGAGCCGGCGTCGCGTCCCTCGGCCAGTTTCCAGAGCACCGCCTTGGACGCCAAATCGAGGGTGCGCGAAGCGATGTAGACCTCCGCCAACTGCGCCGCAACGGTCTGGAATGTCGAGAGCGGTTTGCCGAACTGCTTGCGCCCGGCCACATAGTCAGCCGTCAGCCGCAACGCTCCGGCCACCAGGCCGGCGGCATAGGCACCGGTCATGGCCAGCACCAGTTGGTTGACCCGCGCCGCCGTAGCACCGGCCAGCACGTCGGCGTCGGCGACCGCGACATCGGTGAAGGTCACTGTGTACTCGTCGGAGCCGCTGGATGTCGGGGTACGGACCAGGCGCACGCCATCGGCATTGGGCGACACCACCACCACACCGGTGTCGGCCGTCACCAGCATCCAGTCCGCCGACTCCGCGTACCCGACAGCGACTTTCACCCCGGACAACCGCCCGCCGCTGAACGCAACCGAAGGCCGGTCCGGCAGTGGGGAACCGGGTTCGTTCAGTGCCGCGGTCAGCACCCCGCCACCGGAAACTGCGGCCAGGTAGCGGTCCTGCTGCTCCTGCGACGCCAGGTCGAGCAGCGGCACCACGCCGTAGCCCAGCGTGACCAACGCCGGTGTGATGGCGCCGTGGCGGCCTGCTTCGGTGAGCACGGTGCCCACCTCCGCCAGACCTACCCCGTCCCCACCCAGACGTTCGGGCACCGCCAATGCCGTCACTCCGCCGTCCGCCAGTGCGGCCCAAGACAATTCGCGGCTCAGTACCGACTTCACGACGTCGGCGACGGCCTCCTGCTCTGCGCTGAGATTGAAGTCCATCGTGATCAGTGCGCCACCGCGTTTTTGCCGGTGTAGTCGACCTGCCAGTGCTTGATTCCGTTGAGCCAGCCCGAGCGGAGCCGCTCGGGCTCACCGACCGGGGTGAGGTCCGGCATGTGATCGGCCACCGCGTTGAAGATCAGGTTGATGGTCATGCGGGCCAGGTTAGCGCCGATGCAGTAGTGGGCGCCGGTGCCGCCGAAACCGACGTGCGGGTTCGGGTCGCGCAGGATGTTGAAGCTGTGCGGGTCGTCGAACACGTCCTCGTCGAAATTGGCTGACCGGTAGGACATCACCACCCGCTGGCCCTTCTTGATCTGCACGCCGCCCAGCTCGGTGTCCTCGCTGGCGGTGCGCTGGAACGCCGAAACCGGTGTGGCCCAGCGGATGATCTCGTCAGCGGTGGTCGACGGCCGCTCCTTCTTGAAGAGCTCCCACTGATCGGGGTTGTTCGCCAGGGCGATCATGCCGTGGGTGATCGAGTTGCGCGTGGTCTCGTTGCCGGCCACCGCGAGCATGATCACGAAGAACCCGAACTCGTCGTCGGAAAGCTTTTCGCCGTCGATGTCGGCCTGGATGAGCGTCGTGACGATGTCGTCGGTGGGATTCTTACCCCGCTCGTCGGCCATCGCCATCGCGTACACGATCAGCTCCATCGAGGACTGAGCCGGATCGACGGTGGCGTACTCCGGGTCGGTGCCACCGGTCATCTCGTTGGACCAGCGGAAGAGCTTGTCGCGGTCCTCCTGGGGAACGCCGAGCAGGCCGGCAATGGCCTGCAATGGCAATTCGCACGCCACCTGCTCGACGAAGTCGCCGCTACCCGCACTGGCGGCAGTCTTGGCGATGTTCTGGGCCCGCTGGGACAGCTCCGCTTCCAGCCTCCCGATGGCCCGCGGGGTGAAGCCGCGGGAGATGATCTTGCGCAGCCGGGTGTGGTGGGGTGCGTCCATGTTCAGCATGACGCTGCGCTGCAGTTCCACCTGCTCGCGCTTCATCTCCGGCGGCCATGTCGGGATGGCGCCGTTCATCCAGCTGGAGAAGAGGTCGCTGCGCCTTGACACCTCTTTGACGTCTGCGTGGCGGGTGACGAGCCAATAGCCGTGGTCCTCGAACCCACCCGCGCCGCCGGGGATGTCGACCCAGTGGATCGGCTCCGCCTTGCGCAGCCAGGCGAGCTCCTCGACGGGCAAACCTGCGAGGTTGACGTCGGGGTCGAGGAAGTCGAAGTCGGCGGGAATATTGGGGGGTGCCATGTAGGGTGCGCTCCTTTTACAACACTATTTGCAACGTGTTCTAGTGCCAGTAAAACACGGCTCCTGCGCAGATAAAAGGCAGGTAACCATCCTTGCTTGTCATAGTAATGAAACGTGTTCTAGCCTGGCTTCATGGGTAACCCGGTAATCGTCGAAGCCACTCGCAGCCCTATCGGCAAGCGCAATGGATGGCTCTCAGGACTGCATGCCACCGAACTGCTCGGGGCGGTGCAGAAGGCACTGGTCGAGAAGGCCGGTATTGAGGCCGGAGACGTCGAACAACTCGTCGGCGGCTGCGTCACGCAGTTCGGCGAACAGTCCAACAACATCACCCGGGTGGCGTGGCTGACGGCCGGACTGCCCGAGCACGTCGGCGCCACCACGATCGACTGCCAGTGCGGCAGCAGCCAGCAGGCCAATCACCTGGTCGCCGGGTTGATCGCCACCGGTGCCATCGACATCGGCATCGCCTGCGGTATCGAGGCGATGAGCCGGGTGGGTCTGGGCGCCAACGCCGGCCCCGACCGCGCGGCGATCCGCGCGGCATCCTGGGACATCGACATGCCGAATCAGTTCGAGGCCGCCGAGCGCATCGCCAAGCGCCGTGGCATCACCCGCGAGGAGATCGACGCATTCGGCTTCGCCTCCCAGGCAAAGGCCAAGCGGGCTTGGGAGGAGAACCGGTTCGAGCGGGAGATCTCGCCGATCGTGGCGCCGGTGCTCGACGAGAACAAGCGGCCGACGGACGAGCGCGCGCCGGTCACCCGCGACCAGGGTCTGCGCGACACCACGTTGGAGGGGTTGAGCCAGCTCAAGCCGGTGATGGAGGGCGGCATTCACACGGCGGGCACCTCGTCGCAGATCTCCGACGGCGCGGCCGCGGTGCTCTGGATGGATGAGGACAAGGCCAAGGCGCTCGGGCTGCGGCCGCGGGCCCGGATCATCAGCCAGGCCAACGTCGGCGCGGAGCCCTACTACCACCTCGACGGTCCCGTGCAGTCGACGGCGCGGGTGCTGGAAAAGGCCGGCATGAAGATGGGCGACATCGACATCGTGGAGATCAACGAGGCTTTCGCGTCGGTGGTGCTGTCCTGGGCGCGGGTGCACGAGCCCGACATGGACCGCGTCAACGTCAACGGCGGCGCCATCGCCCTGGGCCACCCGGTGGGCTCCACCGGAGCCCGGCTGATCACCACCGCGCTGCACGAACTGGAGCGCACTGACCAGAGCACCGCGCTGATCACCATGTGTGCGGGTGGCGCGCTGTCGACCGGGACCATCATCGAACGCATCTAGACCGTGCACGTCTCCGAGGAGAGTCGCATCGCCGCGGCTCAGAGCTACATCGATGCACTCGTCAGCCACGACGCCGAAGCCGTTCCGTTCGCCGCCGGATGCACCCGCATCGAATTGGGCGTGAAGAACGGCTTCTCCGGTAATCACCTGCGGCGCGGCCTGAATCGCGGATTGCAGTACCGCGTCATCGCCGATGCCACGCCCCCGCACTACCGCATCGAGGGCGACGAGGTGCACGCCCGTTACGACGTCTTGAGTAAGGCGGCGCTCGCCGGTCGGCGAATCGCCGCGCGGGTCGACGAGACGTTCGTGATTCCGGCCGAAAGCCCCACCGGCAAAGCCGAAATCCAGCACATCAGAGCCAGTTTCACGCCGTTCATCCAGCACTAGGATCAATTCATGCCGAAATCTCCCCCGCGCTTTCTGAATTCGCCGCTGACTGATCACTTCATCAAGTGGATGTCGCGACTGAACACGTGGATGTACCGCCGCAACGGCGGCGAAGGTCTCGGCAGCACATTCCAGAAGATCCCCGTCGCGCTGCTGACCACCACCGGTCGCAAGACCGGTGAACCCCGGGTCAGCCCGCTCTACTTCCTGCGCGACGGTAACCGCGTCATCGTGGCGGCATCGAAGGGCGGCTCGGCCAAGAACCCCATGTGGTACCTCAACCTCAAGGCAAACCCCAAGGTGAAGGTGCAGATCAAGAAGGAAATCCTCGACCTCACCGCACGCGACGCCACCGACGAGGAACGCGCCAAGTACTGGCCGAAGCTGGTGGACATGTACCCGACCTATGAGGACTATCAGGCCTGGACCGACCGGACGATCCCGATCGTCATCTGCGACCCGTAAAAATCCCGCGACCGCGTTGATTCTGCGTCCAGGGCGCGACGCACCCGCACATTCGCACCCTGTACGCAGAGTCAACGCAAAACGCTAGGCCCCGTAGACCGGAACCGGCGTCCGTGACTTGGCCAGCAGGTCGGTGACCACCGGCCCCAGCTCGGTGGGATCCCACTTCGCGCCCTTGTCGATCTGTGGTCCGTGCGCCCAACCCTCGGCGACCCGGATCAGCCCGCCCTCGACTTCGAAAACCTTTCCGGTGACGTCCCGGGACTCGACGCTGCCCAGCCACACCACCAGCGGCGAGACGTTCTCCGGGGCCATCGCGTCGAATCCGCCGTCCTCCGGGGCGGCCATCGTCTCGGCGAACACGGCCTCGGTCATGCGGGTACGGGCGGCGGGCGCGATCGCATTGACCGTGATGCCGTAGCGCCCCAGTTCGGCGGCGCCGACGAGAGTCAGCGCCGCGATTCCCGCCTTGGCGGCGGAGTAGTTGCCCTGCCCGACACTGCCTTGCAGGCCGGCGCCGGAGCTGGTGTTGATGATGCGGGCATTCAGCTCGTCCGGGCCGACGGTGCCGGCCTTGATCTGCCGGCGCCAGTAGCCGGCCGCGTGCCGCAGGGTGGCGAAGTGACCCTTGAGATGCACACGGATGACGGCGTCCCACTCACTTTCGCTGGTATTGGCCAGCATCCGGTCACGGATGAATCCGGCGTTGTTGACCAGCACGTCGAGGCCGCCGAAGGTGTCGACCGCCGTGTCGATCAGGTTCTGCGCGCCGGTCCAGTCGGCGATGTCGTCGCCGTTGGCCACGGCTTCCCCACCGGCGGCGGTGATTTCGTCGACCACCTGCTGCGCCGGGCTTTCGCCGGCCGATCCGTCCAGGCCCACGCCGATGTCGTTGACCACCACCCGTGCGCCTTCGGCGGCGAACGCCAGGGCATGCGCACGGCCGATGCCGCGGCCCGCGCCGGTAACGATGACCACTCGGCCGTCAACCAAACCCATTGCCACTACTCCTTTTCCGTCATTTGTTGGCGCTCGAGGCGGCCAGATACTGCGGCGGCTCCCCACCGCCGTGCACCTCCAGCGTCGCCCCACTGATGTACGACGCCACGTCGGATGCCAGAAATGCTGCCGCCCAACCGATGTCGACAGGCTTGGCCAGCCGGCCCAACGGCACGGTGGCCGCGACCCGGGCGACCGAGTCGGCGTCGCCGTAGAACAGTTCGGACTGTTCGGTCTCGACCATGCCGACCACCACCGCGTTGACGCGGATCTTGGGTGCCCACTCGACAGCCAGGGTGGTGGTGAGGTTTTCGAAGCCGGCCTTGGCCACGCCGTAGGCGGCGGTGCCCGGCGTGGGACGGCGCCCGCTGACGCTGCAGATGTTGACGATCGAGCCGCCGTTCGGCTGGTTCTGCATCACCGCGTGCGCATGCTGCGAAACCAACAGCGGTGCAAGCACATTGAGCTCGACGATCTTGCGGTGGAAGTTGTGCGTCGCCTCGGCGGCCAACACGTACGGAGAACCGCCGGCGTTGTTGACCAGCACGTCCAGACGCCCGTGCTGCTCCACTATCGTCCCCACCAGGCGCTTGACCGACTCCTCGTCGCGAATGTCGCAGCTGTGGAACTCGTGCGGAAAGCCCTCGACCGGGCGTCTCGCACAGGCAACGACCGTCGCGCCCTGCTCGGCGAAAACCGAACTGATACCGGCGCCGACGCCGCGAACGCCGCCAGTCACCAGCACCACACGCCCGGCCAAACCCAGATTGATGCTGCCGGGGGCTGATTGGGGTTCGGTCACTGTGCTAGCGTACCAAGCAAGTGCTTGCTTAGGTAACTGACCCCAGCGGACTCAGCAGGAAGTGCCATGACGATCACCTCCACAACGACAGAACCCGGAATAGTCGCGGTCACCGTCGACTACCCGCCCGTCAACGCCATTCCGTCACAAGGATGGTTCGAACTCGGGGACGCCATCACGGCCGCCGGCCGGGATCCGCAGACCCATGCGGTCATCCTGCGGGCCGAAGGCCGCGGCTTCAACGCCGGCGTCGACATCAAGGAAATGCAGCGCACCGAGGGCTTCACGGCGCTGATCGACGCGAACCGCGGGTGCTTCGCGGCATTCCGTGCGGTCTACGAGTGTGCGGTGCCGGTGATCGCCGCGGTCAACGGCTTCTGCGTTGGCGGCGGCATCGGCCTGGTGGGCAACGCCGACGTCATCGTCGCCTCCGACGACGCGATCTTCGGGCTGCCGGAGGTGGAACGCGGCGCACTCGGCGCGGCCACCCATCTGTCCCGCCTGGTGCCGCAGCACATGATGCGGCGCCTGTTCTTCACCGCCGCCACCGTGGACGCCGCGACGCTGCACCACTTCGGCTCGGTGCATGAGGTGGTGCCGCGCGCTGAGTTGGACGAAGCCGCGCTCAGAGTGGCCCGCGATATCGCCGCCAAGGACACCCGCGTCATCCGCGCCGCCAAGGAGGCGCTGAACCTGATCGACGTGCAACGCGTCAACTCGAGCTACCGCATGGAGCAGGGGTTCACGTTCGAACTCAACCTCGCCGGTGTCGCCGACGAGCACCGCGACGCGTTCGCCGGAACGGCAAAGGGCAAGAAGGAATGACGCCGGCGACGATGCAGTGGGGGTCCCGCCCGCTTGCGGGGGACGAAGCGATGAGGAGGAGCGGCGCATGACCCGCGACAAGACGACCACTCTGGACGACGCCGTCGCGCACGTAGAGAGCGGCATGACGATCGGCATCGCCGGCTGGGGATCGCGCCGCAAGCCAATGGCCTTCGTGCGGGCACTGTTGCGCACCGACGTCACCGACCTGACCGTCGTCACCTACGGTGGTCCGGACTTGGGCCTACTGTGCTCGGCCGGCAAGGTCAAGCGGGTCTACTACGGGTTCGTCTCCCTGGACTCGCCGCCCTTCTACGACCCGTGGTTCGCCAAGGCCCGCACCAGCGGCGCCATCGAGGCCCGCGAGATGGACGAGGGCATGCTGCGCAACGGCTTGCAGGCGGCGGCACAACGGCTGCCGTTCCTGCCGACCCGCGCGGGGCTCGGCAGTTCGGTGCCGGACTTCTGGGAGGGCGAACTCAAGACCGTCACCAGCCCCTACCCCACCGACGGCGGGTACGAGAAGCTGATCGCGATGCCGGCGCTGCGGCTCGACGTCGCGTTCGCCCACCTCAATCTCGGTGACAACAGGGGCAATGCCGCATACACCGGCATCGACCCCTACTTCGACGACCTGTTCCTGATGGCCGCCGACCGTAGATTCCTGTCGGTGGAGCGCATTGTGCCTACGGAGGAACTGGTCAAATCGGTTCCCCCGCAGGCGCTTTTGATCAACCGGATGATGGTCGACGGCGTGGTGGAAGCGCCTGGTGGCGCTCACTTCACCACCGCCGCACCGGACTACGGCCGCGACGAGAAGTTCCAGCGGCACTACGCCGAGGCCGCTTCCACCGAAGAGGGCTGGCAGCAGTTCGTAGCCACCTACCTGTCCGGCGGCGAAGAGGATTACCAGGCCGCCGTGCGGAAGTTCGCCGAGGAGGCAGCGAAATGAGCGGCACCCGAGCAGAAGTATGCGCGATCGCCTGCGCCGAGTTGTTCAGGGACGCGGGCGAAATCATGATCAGCCCGATGACCAACATGGCCTCCGTCGGGGCCCGGCTGGCACGGCTGACCTTCTCCCCCGACATCCTGCTCACCGACGGCGAGGCGCAATTGCTGGCCGACACCCCGGCACTCGGCAAGACCGGACCGGTCGAAGGCTGGATGCCGTTCGGTCGGGTCTTCGAAACCCTCTCCTGGGGCCGTCGGCATGTCGTGATGGGCGCCAATCAGGTTGACCGCTATGGCAATCAGAACATCTCGGCGTTTGGCCCGCTGCAGCAGCCGACCCGGCAGATGTTCGGGGTCCGCGGCTCACCAGGCAATACCATCAACCACGCCACCAGTTACTGGGTCGGTAGCCACTCCAAGCGGGTGTTCACCGAAACCGTCGACGTCGTCTCCGGCATCGGTTACGACAAGGTCGATCCGGACAACCCGGCGTTCCGGTTCGTCAACGTCTTCCGGGTGGTGTCGAATCTGGGTGTCTTCGACTTCGGCGGACCGGACCACACCATGCGGGCACTGTCCCTGCACCCCGGTGTGTCCCCCGACGACGTCCGCGAGGCCACCTCGTTCGAGGTGCACGGCCTCGACGAGGCCGGTGAGTCCCGGCAGCCCACCGACGACGAACTGCGACTCATCCGTGAGGTCATCGACCCGAAGGCGCTGCGCGACAGAGAGATCCGGTAGTGAGGATCAAGACGCCGCTGACCGAGCTGGTCGGCATCGAACACCCGGTGGTGCAGACCGGGATGGGATGGGTGGCCGGTGCCCGGCTGGTGTCGGCCACGGCCAACGCCGGCGGGTTGGGCATTCTCGCCTCGGCCACCATGACGCTCGACGAACTGTCGGCGGCCATCAAGAAGGTGAAGGCCGCGACGGACAAACCGTTCGGCGTCAACATGCGTGCCGATGCCGCCGACGCCGGCGACCGCGTCGAACTGATGATCCGTGAGGGCGTCAAGGTGGCGTCCTTCGCGCTGGCGCCCAAACCCGAATTGATCGCCCGGCTCAAAGAGGCCGGGGCCGTGGTCATTCCGTCGATCGGGGCGGCCAAGCACGCTCGCAAGGTCGCCGGGTGGGGCGCCGACGCGATGATCGTGCAGGGCGGTGAAGGCGGCGGACACACCGGTCCGGTTGCCACGACCCTGCTGCTGCCGTCGGTGCTGGACGCGGTCAAGGGCACAGACATTCCGGTGATCGCCGCGGGCGGGTTCTTCGACGGACGCGGACTGGCAGCAGCGCTGTCCTACGGCGCAGCCGGGGTTGCCATGGGCACCCGCTTCCTGCTCACCTCGGATTCCACGGTGCCCGACGCCGTCAAACGGCGTTACCTGGACTCGGCACTGGACGGCACCGTGGTCACCACCCGCGTCGACGGCATGCCGCACCGGGTGCTGCGCACCGGCCTGGTGGAGAAGCTGGAAAGCGGCTCGCGGGCACGTGGTTTCACCGCGGCGGTACGCAACGCGGCCAAGTTCAAGCAGATGTCGCAGATGAGCTGGCGGTCGATGATCCAGGACGGTCTGGCGATGCGGCACGGCAAGGAGCTGACCTGGTCGCAGGTGGTGATGGCGGCCAACACCCCGATGTTGCTCAAGGCGGGACTGGTGGAGGGCAACACCGACGCCGGCGTGCTGGCATCCGGCCAGGTGGCCGGCATTCTGGACGACCTGCCGTCGTGTGCCGAGCTGATCGAATCGGTCGTCGCGGAGGCCATCGAGCATCTGCAGGCCGCGGCGAAGCTAGTGGAGTAGTTGACGCGTGTCGACTAAGCTCTTCCAGCTATGTCGACCGTCGAGCAGGCACCAGCGACCTCCGGGTCCGCCGCGCAGCACGCGCTGCCCGATCCGGGTGAAGCAGTTCCCAAGCTCGCGCTGCCCACCATCGGGATCTTTCTCGCGTCGCTGACCGCGTTCGTCACCACGACGGTCGGCTACATCAACGGCTGGTCACCCTGGTGGGTGACCATTCCGGTCAACGCCGCCGTGACGTTCGTGATGTTCACCGTCGTGCACGACGCGTCGCACTACTCGATCAGCTCCGTGCGCTGGGTCAACGGTCTGATGGGGCGGCTGGCCTGGCTGTTCGTCGGCCCGGTGGTCGCCTTCCCGTCGTTCGGCTACATCCACATTCAGCACCACCGGCATTCCAACGACGACGACCGGGACCCGGACACCTTCGCCTCGCACGGCAAGTGGTGGCAGCTGCCGCTGCGCTGGTCGATGGTGGAGTACTTCTACTTGCGGTACTACCTGCCGCGCGCCCGCAGCCGGCCGGTCGTCGAAGTGGCCGAGACCGTCGTGATGATGACGCTGTCCATCGCCGGACTGGTCGCGGCGATCGTCACCGGAAACTTCTGGATCCTGGCCGTCGTCTTCCTGATCCCGCAGCGGATCGGCCTCACCATCCTGGCGTGGTGGTTCGACTGGCTGCCCCATCACGGTCTGGAAGACACTCAGCGCACCAATCGCTACCGCGCAACCCGCAATCGCGTCGGCGCCGAATGGCTGTTCACCCCGGTGCTGCTGTCGCAGAACTACCACCTGGTGCACCACCTGCACCCGTCCGTGCCGTTCTATCGGTATCTGCGGACGTGGAAGCGCAACGAAGAGGCTTACCTGGAGCGCAACGCCGCCATCAACACCGTCTTCGGGCAGCAACTGAATCCCGACGAGTACCGGGAGTGGAAGGACCTCAACGGCCGGCTCGCCAAGCTGCTGCCGGTTCGGATGCCGTCACGCTCGAGTTCGCCGCACGCCGTCCTGCACCGCATCCCGGTCGCGTCGGTGGACCCGATCACCGCCGACAGCACCCTGGTCACCTTCGCGGTGCCGGAGGACCTGCAGGACGCGTTCCGGTTCGAGCCGGGTCAGCATGTGACGGTGGTGGGCGCCGAGGGTGTTCGGCGCAACTACTCGATCTGCGCCCCGGCGACCCGCGCGCAGTTGCGGATTGCGGTCAAACACATTCCAGGCGGCGCCTTTTCGACGTATGTGGCCGAACGACTGCAGGCCGGTGACGTGCTCGAGCTGATGACCCCGACCGGACGGTTCGGCACCCCGTTGCATCCGCTGAACCGCAAGCACTACGTCGGCCTGGTGGCCGGCAGTGGCATCACGCCGGTCTTGTCGATCCTGGCGACGACCCTGGAGATCGAAACCGAGAGCCGGTTCACGCTCATCTACGGCAACCGCACCAAGGAATCGACAATGTTCCGCGCAGAGCTCGACCGCCTCGAGTCGCGCTACGCCGACCGGCTGGAGATCCTGCACGTGCTGTCGGGCGAGTCGTTGCACACTCCGGAACTGCGCGGCCGGATCGACCGCGACAAACTCAACCTGTGGCTGACCGGCAACCTGCAGCCCGAGGCCGTGGACGAGTGGTTCATCTGCGGGCCGATGGAGATGACGACATCGGTGCGCGAGTCGCTGCTCGAGCACCGCGTGGATCCCGAGTGCATCCACCTCGAGCTCTTCCATGGGTTCGAAACCGGTTCCGCCGCAGAGCATTCCTACGAGGCCGCGACGGTGACATTCACGCTGTCCGGTAAGCAGTGGACGTATGACCTGACCCCCGGCGACTCGATCCTGGAGGGAGCGCTGCAGGTTCGCGACGATGCGCCGTACGCCTGCATGGGCGGTGCGTGCGGAACCTGCCGGGCGAAGCTGGTCGAGGGCAATGTCGAGATGGACCACAACTTCGCGCTCGGGCAGGCCGAACTGGACGCGGGCTACATTTTGACCTGCCAGTCGCACCCCACGACGCCGTTCGTCTCGGTCGACTACGACGCCTAGGGCCAACGCCCCAGCCCCCAAGCGCCCCTCGCGTCCCCTCGCGGCCCCTCGCGGCCCCGGCCCCGCCCCTCGCGTCCCCTGGCCCCGCCCCTCGCGGCCCCGGCCCCGCCCCTTGCGGCCGAGTGTGAATCTCACGACGCGACACGCCGGCGGAGCGTCGTGAGATTCCCACTCGCGGTAATACCCAGCGCCATTAGCCATCCTGGCGACTCTCACACCCCGCTTCCCTTCGCCGAGTGTGAATCTCACGACGCGACACGCCGATTCGGCGACGTGAGGTTCACGTTCGCGACGTCCCATGCCCCGGCCCCGCGGAGTCCCGGAGTCCCGGACCGCCCGCCTCGCGGGGTCCAGGGTCACCAGCGCCATCCGGCCGCCTGCATGGCCGCGACAACTCGAGCAATGAACGTTGCCTCCCGGTAGCGGAGCAGGTCGTTGCTGACCCTGACGATTGTCCACCCCAGGTCCATCAGTGCGGCGTGCCGGTCGATATCGCGCGCACGTTGTTCCGGATCCGTCCAGTGCTGCGGGCCGTCGTATTCGACGCCAACGCGCAGCTCCTCGTAGCCCATGTCGATGCGGGCCACGAAGTCCCCGTATTCCCCATGCACCCGAATCTGTGTCCGTGGTTTCGGTAGCCCCGCGTCGATCAACACCAATCGGGTCCGCGTCTCTTGCGGTGACTCCGCCCCTCCGTCGACCAACGGCAATATGCGGCGAAGCCGGACCAACCCGCGCGCACCGCGATGTCCGGCAACGACGGCCTCGACCTCAGCGAACTTGAGATCGGTGGCGTTCACCAAAGCGTCGAGGCGCTGTACGGCATGTAAGCGGTCAGCGGTTCGCCGGCCGATATCGAATGCCGTGCGCGCCGGAGTGGTGACCGTGATCCCGTCGACCATCAGTACCTCGTGCGGCGCCAAACTGTCGGTATGAACGACGATGCGCGCCGGGGGTTTTCGATTGTCGTGCACCAGTTCCGCGTCGAGCGCCGGGCTGACCCACTTGGCGCCCAGCAGCGCCGCGGCCGAGTTGCCGGCGACCACGCCTCGTCGGCGCGACCACAACCACGCGGCTCGTGCGCGCTGGCCTGCCGTCAGCTCAATACCGGCCGGGCCGTACACCCCCGGATAAACGGACTCGTAAAGACAACGCAGTGCGCGCTCGCTGATCGCCTTGCCGGCCAGGGCTTCGGCGCCCAGAAACGGCCAGTCCATCCGGGCATGCTGTCAGCCGGGCGCGTTGACCGCCGTCGCCCATCCCCAACCATCGCCGACTGTGAATTCCACGACGCGAAACGCCGACGGAGCGTCGCACGTTCCACACTCGACCCCAGGTGCGAGGACCTAGAGGCGTTCGATGATCGTCACGTTCGCGGTGCCGCCGCCCTCACACATCGTCTGCAGTCCATAGCGACCGCCGATGCGCTCCAACGTGTTCAGCATGGTGGTGAACAACTTCGCACCGGTGGCGCCCAAGGGGTGCCCGAGTGCGATCGCGCCGCCGTTGGGGTTGACCTTCTCCGGGTCGGCCTTGATCTCCTTGAGCCAGGCCATGACAACCGGTGCGAAAGCCTCGTTGATCTCGACGGTGTCAATGTCGTCGATGGATAGGCCCGTCTTCTCCAGCGCGTAACGGGTGGCGGGGATGGGACCGGTGAGCATGAACACCGGGTCGGCGCCGCGGGTGCTGATGTGGTGGATGCGGGCACGCGGCGTCAGACCATGGTCTTTCACCGCCTGCTCGGACGCCAACAGCACCGCAGATGCCCCATCGGAAATCTGGCTGGCCATCGCCGCGGTCAGGCGACCACCGTCGACCAGGGTCTTCAACCCCGCCATCTTCTCCAGCGACGACTCGCGGGGACCCTCGTCCACCCGGAACGGGCCGGTTTCGGTTTCGACGGTGAGGATTTCGTTGTCGAAGTTGCCGCCGCGAATCGCGGCGAATGCCCGCTCATGACTGGTCAGCGAGTACTGCTCCATCTCTTCCCGCGACAGGTTCCACTTCTCCGCGATCATCTCCGAGCCACGGAACTGGGAGATCTCCTGGTCACCGTACCGGTGCAGCCATTGCTTGGATTCGTTTGTGGGCGAGGTGAATCCGAACTGTTCACCGACAGTCATCGCCGACGAGATCGGGATCTGGCTCATGTTCTGCATGCCACCGGCGACGATCAGATCCGCGGTACCCGACATGATCGCCTGCGCGCCAAAGGAAATGGCCTGTTGACTGGATCCGCATTGCCGGTCGACGGTGACGCCTGGCACCTCTTCCGGATAGCCGGCGGCCAGCCACGAGAGTCGGGCGATGTTGCCTGCCTGCCCGCCGATCGCGTCCACGCAGCCGGCGATCACGTCGTCAACGGCAGCCGGGTCGACGTCGGTCCGGTCCAGCAGTCCCCGCCAACCCAGGGCACCGAGATCGACGGGGTGGATTCCTGCCAGCCCGCCGCCACGCTTGCCAACCGCGGTACGCACCACATCGATGACATATGCCTCGGAAAACCCAGCCATCTTCAGACTCCTTCTTTTGCAATTCCGCCCAGAACGATGGCGAGATATTTCTGACCCACCTGATGTGCGGTGAGCGGTCCGCCGGGTTGATACCAGCGGACCGACACCCACGTGGTGTCACGGATGAAGCGATAGACCAGGTCGACGTCCAGGTCGGGCCGGAAGTAGCCCTCCTTGACGCCCTGTTTGAGCAGCTCGACCCACATCGCGCGCTGCTGCTTGTTGCGTTCGTCGATGTAGGAGAACCGTGGCTGCGACGAAAGCCGCTGCGCCTCATCCTGGTAGATGACGACCTGGGCGTGCCGATGTTCGATGGCCTCGAACGACGCCATGAACAAGCCTTTGAGCCGCTCCAAGGGGTTGGGTTCGCTGTCGACGATCTCGCGGTAACGTGCAAACAGCCAGTCGAGAAACCCGCGCAGCAGCTCGTCGACCATCTCCTCCTTGGAGGCGAAGTGGTGATAGAGACTGCCGGAAAGGATCCCGGCGCCGTCGGCGATGTCACGCACGGTGGTGGCGCGCAGGCCGCGCTCGGCAAACATCACCGCGGCGAGTTCCAGTAACTCGTCTCGGCGGCTGTTAGCCTGACCGGCCACTCGCTCCACCCGCCCAGCCTATCAACCAAGCGCTTGCTCGGCCAACACCGGTCATGTCATCTGTTCGTCGATCTCACACTGAGCGCACAGGGAGCACCGGCCTGGGCAACCCGGATCGGGCCAACGCGGCTTCGAGAGAGCGGGAACTTGAACAGCACGCCGGCAACCCGGGCTCCGATCACACCGCGGATCGGACCCGATGCCGGGCAGGCGTGCGGCTTTTTCGATTTAATCGGCGCGGGGGCGGCGCCGAACAAGGCGAGTTTTTGGACCTTCCGACAAGGCTGCGACCGCGCCCGTGAAGGGTATGCCGCTGCAGTCTCATCTGTGCCTTTCTTGATATAGAAACCAGTCCGGCGGGCGTATTCAACCGCACCCGGCCGTCGCCGATACTTTAAATCCATTTTTCGCCCCTGCGACTGAGTAAGGCGCCCGGGTAATTCCGCAGAGGCATGTCTTCCGTACCGATATACCCGGTCTCAACCACGGCGCCAGCAACCGCCGCAAAGCGTCTGACACCCAAAGAACGCCCACTCCGCCCGGAATTTCCGAAACTTTTAGCAAAAACGAAACATGGCGGGTAGCGCAGTCGTATTGTCTGCGGCGTCGGGCTTACTCGTCGCGGGCGGCGGGTTTAACGGAGGTCAGCGCTATGAACTTTTCCATGCTTCCACCAGAGGTCAACTCCCTACGGATGTTGTGCGGCGCTGGGTCAGCACCCATGCTCGAAGCCGCGGCGGCCTGGTCGGGCCTGGCCGAGGAATTAGGTTCGGCGGCAGACTCATTCGCC
>RXJD01000089.1 GCA_003987775.1 Mycobacterium sp. | reverse complement strand
GACAACAAACTCCCGCCAGCACCGAGCACCCGCCGTCACTGCCACCGACGAAGCCGTCGCCATCAACCCTTTTTCAGGTCGAAGTAGCTAGGAGCCTGCTGAATTAAATGCCGTGTGGCGCGGGCCGGTTGTCTTGTGCTTTCCGGGATGATTGGTGGGTGCAGGGTCGGTCTGATGATCAGCGTGAGTTGTTGGAGGCAGAGTCGGTTGCTGGGCACCTGTTGAAGGGCGACAACGTATTTGCATTTTGGGGGCGTACCGCCGGCAGTTGTTTCCCGAGGAGAAGTTCTCCGATCTTTTCCTTCGCGACGGGGCCGCCCGAGTGTGCCGGCCGAGGTAATGGCGAGCGTGATCACGCTGCGAGCCTTGCACGGCTTGTCTGATAACGAAACCGTCGATGCGGTCACCTTTGATCTGCGCTGGAAAGCCGCCTGCGGGCTGGCGGTGAGCGCGCCGGCGTTTCATTCCACGACGTTGGCCTACCGGCGGCGCCGGTTGGCGGACTTGGATCGACCCAACCGGATCGTCGACGCGGTCAAGGCTGTCGTCGCTCAGACCGGGGCGTTAGCGGGCCGCAGCCGACGGGCGTTGGATTCCACTGTGCTCGACGACGCGGTGGCTACCCAAGACGTGGCTACCCAAGACACTGTCACCCAGCTCATCGCGGCGATCCGCCGCGTCGGTCGTGAGGTCCCCGGTGGGAGCGAGATCATCGCCTCGCTGTGCACGGCGCATGACTACACCGATCCCGGTAAACCCGCTATTGCCTGGAACGACAAGCAAGCTCGCGATGAACTGGTCGATGCGCTGGTCGGGGAGGCTAACCGCGTGCTCGCACAGGTCCCCGGGCAGCAGTTGGGACCGCGGGGCGCCGAAGCGGTCGCCATATTGGCGTAATCGCCGGCCAAGACGTCGAGCCGGTCGAGGGTTCCGACGGCACCGACGGGCGCTGGCGCATCGCCCGGCAGGTGGCCGCCGATCGGGTGATCTCCGCGCTCGACCCCGAGGCCCGCCATGTGCAAGCACATCATCATCGCCAGCTCGAACGCATTCACCGCTGATGTGGCTGGCGCCTCTGGCATACTCACCGCACTCCGGGGCGGGTGTAGCCGGGCGAGAAGCCGGCCGGAGTCTCGTATTTTTCCCGTAGCGCAGGCCAGCGCAAGCGTGGTTGTCCGGCTCGGAGCGATCTAATCGAGAAGGTGTCGCGACTCAGTTGCACACCGAGTTGACTATCTTCCCGCCGCCCAGCCTGTTCAACGCGTCTTGTTCTGCCGCTTGACGTGAGAGACCGGTTCCGCCTTGATAATTCGAGCCGTTAGAGGCGACGGCGCCGCAGAGGTTGAAGCTGATGATGACTCTGCAGTCATTTTCACCACACTGGTCCAGCGCGACTCGTTCGGCTTGAGACTTAACCTGGTAGCCCCGCGATGTGCCCCATGCGCCCGTGCTTGGGGAGTAAGCGATCGCACCGTAACGCATTACGTGTGGGACGGGCATTTGGTTAGCCATACCCATTTCAGCCACCGCAGCATTGTCGAGGTTGGCACTTACCTGGGGAATGAGCGGAAGGACCAGGATCATCAGCCCCGCTGTGGCGCCGACGGTGGCCACCGCAAATCCGATTTGCTGACGGCGTTTGGTAATCATTTCACTAACCCCTTTCGGAGGTCTGGCAGAGGGTTTGCGGGAGGCCAACCGGCGACGCCGCGGGCGTTTCGGAGTTATGGGCGCGGTGTCGGCTGGGGTGTCGGCGTTCCCGATTGATGAGGCTCCATGGAGCTTCCGGGCTGCATCGTGCCGGGTCGCATTCCCCCGCCGGATCCCATCATCGGACAGCTGCTGTCGCCCGAGCCGCCGGAGGCTCGCTGCCCGCCGCCGGAGCCGTCCGTGGCTCGCCCCAAGAAGAAACCCCAAAAGAAGATCACAGTCACGATGAAGACGACTCCGGCGGTAATCGCTACCACGGACCAGATTCGATCCACCCGGCTGGGCCGACTGGGGTGATCGGCGATGGACGGCTGTGCTGCCGTCGCCGGCGGCTCGCTGGACTCATTTGTTTGCGTCATGCCTGGGGATTCTGCCACAGAAATACCCATGGGGGGTAGGGACTAAAGTCACTGGGGCAGGGGCGAAAGTCTTAATCTCGCAGTAATCCGCAAGACATATTGCTGCGGTCGCGACGGTTGAGTGTCCGCATGCGAGGTCAGTCGTTGCATACCGCTTGTGGGCACGCTCGGCACCGGTTTTATGGGGTGATGTTGGCGGCCTGATATGGGAACAACAGTTCCACGGCACAGGCCATCGTCAGGCCGATGTCTCGGCAGAGATCGGTCGAAGTCGATATTGTGCACCCAGAGAGGTTCGCGCAAACGGGTCAGATACCCAGACGTGGGACTGCCTAAGGTGCGTAGCGGGCCGCGGCCTCGCAGTACGATGGGTACCCATACCCGGTATTGCTTATTGCCTGCCGCGGCGAGAGGTGCCTTTCCGTTTTCCGACGGTGTCCGATTGCGCTCGTTGCTAATTCGTGTCACTGCCGTCTGAACGGGGCGGGTCGGGCAGTCATTTTCGGGGCGCATACCGCATCCTGCTCGCCGTGGCCGGGACACCAAATCGGCGATTGCCGGGTTTCTGCGGCTAGGGAGGTCGGGTCGGTGGGACGTGGGTCGGGAAGGGCTGCGATCTGGCGTGCGATCGGCCGCTTGTGAGCGCGGTGGATGCTCGGCGTGGTGTGCCAGGGTTGTTTCGGCGATGACTTCGAGCGCCGGCGATTTGTGGCGTCTCCTCTGCCGCGGTCCGTCGGCAAAACTGTTGCGGGCTCACTGGTATCTCACCGGTCGAACGGCCCCGCTGACCTGCGTTCCCGAATCTGCTCGGCCATTGGTACGAACTGTTTACGTCGGCGCCGCCGTGGACGTCGAGCAAGAATAGTTGCCGATCTCTTGTCCTTTCGATGTCAGGCGCGCCTGTCGGCAGTGCAAATGGATGGTCAGCTTTGTCCGCAATTCATGCGTGGCTTTAGGTGACGAACGCGGCCACTGTGAGTCGCCAGCCGCGGCAAGACTGAGGGATCGGATCGTGATTGCGACTGTAGAAATCTCGATCGGCTTCAATCGTCGACCGCCAATGCGGCAAGGTACGAGTTCGGCGTTGCGCGAGGCGGTTTCGTTGACGGCCGTATCGGCCGCCGTACCCATGATTTCCGTCATGCCGGGAATGGCAACGGGCTACGAGGAGGGCGGCAACGCGCTGCCTTTGCGCCACTCGTCCCAGCTGATCGTCCAATCGCCGTTCTGCTCAATCTTCAGCGGCGGACCACCAGTGTTGTGCACCTCGACGACGTCGCCTGGCATCGAGAAGTCGTAAAACCATTTGGCGTTCTCGCCGTTGAGGTTCAGGCAGCCGTGCGAGGTGTCGGTATGGCCCTGAGCCCACACCGTCGAGTCGAGCTGATGCAGATAGATACCGTCAATGCTGATTCTGGTGGCGTAGTTGATCGTCTCGCGGTATCCGAGCCGGGAATTCTTCGGCAGCCCAAATGTCGACGAATCCATCACCACCGGATTACCCCTGTCGAGCACGGTGTAGACACCCGGCGGAGTCCAGAACGACAAGGTCCGCCCGCCGACGGTCTCGCTGCCACCCATGCCCATGGAGGTCGGCATGGTCCGGACCAACTTCCCGTTGTCGAAAACGCTGACCAGCTTGGTCGTGTCGTCGGCGATCGAAACGTGTGCATCGCCGATGCGAAATGACACCCGGCTGTCCTCCTGCCCAAACATCCCGCCGCCCAGCGCAATACCGTAAATCTTGGCTTCGGCCGTCACCGTGGTGTTCGGTGCGTAGTAGTGCTCCGGTCGCCAGTGAGCGTTCTGGGAGTCGACCCAGAACCAGGCACCCGGCACGGGGGGATTGGTGGTCACAACAAGCTGGCGCTCGGCGGCGGCCCGATCGGCGATCTCTTCGTCGAAGTGCGCGACGACCACTGTTCCGACTCCGTAGGTGCCGCCTTCGCGCAACGTAGCCTCTGACGTCGTGGTGAACGACACCTTGGTCTGGTTGGACGGCCGCACCGTGGAGAAGGACGAAACCTGCGAGCTCTCAGCGCCGTTGGTCCCACGGCTGGTGACGGTAAGCGTATAGGTGTGTGCATAGCCCAGCGGACCGATCGGTTTCCACACTGTGCCATCCGGTGTCATGACGCCGTCAATCGACTTGCCGCCGTCGTTGACCATTCGCACGTCGATTAGCGTTCCGGTGTCGGCTTTCACCTCCACCGGCGCCGTCGGTTGCACGTCATGCGCATCCGGACTCGGCGTGATCGTCACCCGCGCCGGACCAGTGGTCGGCGCGTCGCCCAGTGAATGGCGCGCAGAGCACGCTGGCACCACGGCGCCGAGTATGCCGAGTACGAGCAGGACGGACACCCAAAGGCGGCGCCGCCGGCCAGGAATTATGTTGACGTTCATCGCGAGTGAATTAGCCAACGGCACCGGGCTTCAAACCGTTGGATACCTCACCCGAACGCGAGAGATCATGGCGTTATGGCTGACGACGAGCTAGATGCCCTGTACTGGGTCCCGCCGGATCAGTTCACCGCCGAACGGAAGAAGCTGTCCGCAGCGGCCAAAGAGCGAGGTGATGCCGCGGGGGCCAAACGCATCTCAGCAGCCCGCAAACCCACCACGGCGGCCTGGATTGTCAACCGGTTGGCGATCGGGCACCGGCAGACACAGACCCGCCTGGCTGAGTTGGGGGACAGCCTGCGCACCGCGCACGCCGCGATGGACGCCGTGCAGATCCGAGAGTTGTCTGCCCGCCAACACCATCTGATCAGCGAACTCACCGCAGCCGCGTTCGATGCGGCCGAGGTCAAGAGTCCGTCGTCGACGGTACGCGACGACATCGCCAGCACGCTGCAAGCCGCGATCGCCGACCCCGAAGTCAGGGCTCGCCTCGGTCGCCTGGTCAAGGCCGAACGTTGGTCAGGCTTCGGCGATGTCGGCAACAGTGCGGTGGTGTCAGCTACCACCGGGCCCAAGCGGACCGCGCCGACGGCCAAACCGTCCCCGTCGAAGGCGCCGCGACAGGACGAACAAGCTGAGGCCGCCAAGCGGGAGCGAGAAAAGCTGACCGCAGCGGTAGCCGGCGCCGAGCAGGCAGCGGCGCGAGCCGACAGCGTGCTTGCTGACCGGCGAGCTAAGCGTGATGCGGCCCGGACCCGTCGAGACCAAGCAGCGGCAGTCCTGAGCAAGGCAGAACGTGCGGCGGCCGCCGCTGAGAACAACTAGGAAAGGCCCGCCGGGCCGGAGCAACGAGAAAATGTAGATCATAATCTACATAGGGCGTACACTGGCTGTATGACAGATGTCGGGATGCGAGAACTGAGACAGAATCCCGCCCCCGTTTTGCGTGAGGTCGAGAGCGGGGGCGAGGTGACGGTGTTGGTCAATGGCCGCGCCGTAGCCAGGATCGTGCCAATGGAGACGCCCGCCTGGGTGGCCGGGGAACAGGCTGGGCGCATCTATCGCACGGCCGTGGATTCCGGCTGGGAAGACGAACTGCGCGCCGCCCGCGAGGAAGACATCATTGGCGACCCCTGGGCTTAGCCGAGTGATCCTCGACACCAGCATCCTGGTGGCTCCCGATGCCGACCTGTCGGGGCTGCTCTGCCAGATCAGCTCGGTGAGCTATGCGGAGCTTCATTACGGTGTTCATGGCGCACCCGACGACAACGCTCGGTTGAGTCGTCAGCACCGGTTGACCATGATTCAGTCCGTCTACGGCCATGGCATTGCCTTTACCGACGACACCGCCCACTACTACGGCCTGCTGTGCGGACGCCTACGGGCCCAGGGCCGCAGCCCGCGCGGTCGCGCCATGGACCTCATGATCGCCGCCACCGCGCTGACCCTCGGAGTTGCACTGGTCACCAGGAACACCAACGACGTCGACCGACTCGGCGTCGAACTACTGCAGCGTTGACCACCTGCCTGGCCTCGACGTGCCGCTGGATGGGCGCTATCCCTGCACATGATCATTCGCCACTGTAACGAATAGTGTTTTACCGCAACGGTGTTCGGACGTGGGTGGCGTCGATAATCGGGTGGTGCGGCATCAGCATGCACGATCGAAGACGCCCTGATAATCAGCTGGCGCTGGCCGGCGGCGAGAATCGCAGCGCGCCCACCCCAAGCTGGGATGCGATATGCAAAGATGAATTGAATCATCAAGCTGCGAAACCTGTTGGTGGACGGCATATTTGCAAGCTAGTTGACATAATCGGGATGGTCTCGACGATGGTCATGAGCGCCTTCCGGCGAAGAGCACGTCCAGCGTGTCGGGTCGATAGCGCACCGCCGGTGATGTGTTCTGCTGGGCAGCTTTGCGAGCCTGTTCGGCGTGGTGGGCGAGCACGCGTTCGATGACGTCCTCCTTTCGCGGGGTCAGGTAGATCTACGTGGTGGTCAGCTGCGTATGCCCGAGCACGTACTGCACGTCAGTGAGCGGCATCGCCGTCCGGAGGCCCTCATGAGCCCCGCCCGCCCCGATGTCGCACCGGCGGTCAAGCCGATCGAGGTCTCCACCGAACTCAAAGCCCTGATGAGGCGCCTCAAACTCGGCCAACTGCTCGACACCCTGCCCGAGGGCCTGGCCCTGGCCCGCACCAACCGGCTACCCCACCACGACTTCCTGGAGATGCTATTTGCCGACGAAGTCACCCGCCGCGACCGCGAATCGGCCACCCGACGCGCCAAAGCCGTTCACCTGGACCCCGCGATGCACCTGCAAGCCTGGGATGAGTCCACCGCGGTCGCTTTCTTGCTGATGCCCACAACGTGCTCATCATGGGACCGGTCGGAGTCGGAAAAACATTCCTGGCCAACACATTAGGACACATCGCCGTGAGAAGCCACCACAGCGTGCACACTAAACGCGCCGACAAACGCGACTGGACCACCAAAAGGGTCCCCCTCAACCGCACGAACAGTTTCGGTGAAGTCCATACAAGCGCAGAATCTATGCCGGTTCACAGCAACGACGCATTTGCGCCAACACAGTCTTGAAGAAGGGGCGAAACCGGGTGAGTGTCGTCGACCGCGCGTTGCCCGTCCGCGGCCGACTCAGCGCGCTGTGCCTGGGGTCTCGCTGCTATCGGGCACCTCTTCGGCCCGGTGGCGGTCCGGCGTAGGGGTTAGTCCGATCCGGATCCGTGTTCTCACTACGACCACGTGTCAACACCCACATCGTTAACATCAAACCGACTGGACAGGCTATGGCCGCCGCCAGAATCGCAGCATCCCCAACATGCATACTCTGTTCCCTTCGCCGGCGAAGCCCGCGCCACAGCACCTAGCTCCTGTGTATTTACATAGTAGGTCAGATGGGACTCGATCGCCCGGCGGCCGCGAGCCGATTCGTTTCCTCTCTAACACCTCGGAATGCACCGACATCGGTCCGCGGGGAGGCGTTGAATCAGTTACCGCGTCGGCGCTGCTGCGAGCACGTCCCAGGACGGTCCTGCTGCAATGCCGAGCGCGAGGCTTAGTCCCGCCGCGACCATCGCGGTGCCTGTGGACCAACCGCCAGTGTCGAAATCGTCTGTGGCTCTCGGCTCTTGGAATACCGGGATGATCCAGCGCAAATAATAGAAACAGGCTGAGAAGACTGTTGACGAACACGACCGTGGCCAGCCACGCGTAATCGCCGTCCCAGGCGGCCGTGGCGGTGGTGAGTTTCCCGAGGAAGACGGTGGTCGGTGGGGTGCCGACCAGGCCCAGCAGGGCCACCACCAACGCTGTGGCTAGCCTGGGCCGGGCTCGCGCCATGCCAAAGGTAGGCCCTGAGGTCGCGCCGATCGGGCAGTGCGGTGCTCACCGCGAACGCCGCGCTGTTGGTCAGGGTGTAGGCGACCAGATAGAACAGCAGCGAGGGAAGGGCCAGTTCGCTGCGGCCGGCGACGGTGATCGGCACCAGTAAGTAGCCGACTTGGCTTACAGGCGACCAACCCAGCAGCCGACGGGGATCCTGCTGTTCGTAGGTGGCCAAGTTGCCCAATGTCATACTCGCGACGGCGGATATCGCGATCAGCAGTGGCTACGCAACCGTGCCCGGCAGCACGGTGGCCACGCGGTACAGGGCGATCAGTGCGCCGATTTTGGGCACTGTTGTCAAGAAGACGGCCGCAAAGCTATTGGCAGCTTGGGCGGCGTCGGGAACCCAGAAGTGGGCGGGCACGCCGCCGGCTTCGAACATCAGTCCTGCCGCCACCGCCACGACCCCAGTCGCCACTACCGCGGCTGGCGCGCCGGGCAATCGGGCGGCGAGTTCGTTGTAGCGGGTGGCCCCGCTGATCCCGTAGAGGACGGTCACGCCCAGCAGCAAAGTGATGCCGAAAAGGTAGGTCTTCATCGCGGCTTCGGCCGCCAGGCCCGAGCGCGAAAGTCCGATCAGTCCGTAAAGCGGGATGCTGGCCAGCAGGTATCCGGTGGCCAGGACGAGCAAGTCGTCAGTTCCGGCGAGCACCATGATCCCGGCGGTCGAAAACAGAAGCAGCGCATAAGTTTCGCTTTCCCGGGCCGTTCCTGTGATGTCGTCGCCGGCTAGCGCCAGAACCATCAGGACCCCGATCGCGGCGGTGATCCGCGCCACCGCGGTGGTGGTGTCGACGGCGAAGGCTCCGTCAAGCGCTGTATGATCCGGGGCTGCGATTCCGACCCCCGCGACCACGACGACACCGATAAGCGTTGCGGCTGCGACGATTCGGGCCCGGTGTCTTAATTACGCTGCCGCCCTAAGGGATCCGGACCTTTGGCCGGGACCCCGGCAGATCTACCGGGCCTCGGGACTCTCACCGATGCAATACGAATCCGCCGGCAAACCCCGGGACGGAAAGATCAGGCGCGAGGGCAGCGTGGCACTGCGCCGAGCTCTAACTGCGTGCACCCCGTGGCGGTGCGGTGCCAGGATTTGTCAGTCGGTGCCCAAGTGGTAGTCGCCGGCGTTGGCTAAAGCGGCGGCGACCTGGTCGTTGCCGATCGGTGTGTCGCTGGTGATGGCGACGGTCGAGGCGCTTCCGGCGACCAGGTCCACGCTCACCGCCGTGACACCGGGCAGCGCGGTGAGTTCCTCAGTGACCGCTCCGACACAGTGCCCGCAGCTCATCCCGGTGACCGGGTAGCTGGCGATGGTGGTGGACATGTCCGACTCCTGTGAGGGTGTGACCGGGGTCGATGGGGAGTGTTGCTGCGCAGAGCAGCAACCGCATCCGGCGGTTGCGGGCTGAACCGGGGGCCCCGAGGGGGCGAGCTTCAGGTCCATCAGAACTCCTTCTGTGGGTCTTTCAAAAAAAATGGGATTGGTCAGGAACGCACGAGGCGTGCGATGGCCGCAGACGCTTCGTTGATCTTTTGCTCGGCCACGTCCCCGCCTGCCTGGACGGCGTTACTCACGCAGTGCGTCAAGTGCTCCTCAAGCAGCACCAACGCCGTCGATTCGAGTGCTTTGGTCGTGGCCGAGATCTGGGTAAGCACGTCGATGCAGTAGGCGTCTTCCTCGACCATCCGGATCAGACCACGCACCTGGCCCTCAATTCGGCGCAGCCGCTTGACATAGGCATCTTTGGCCTCCGCATAGCCCGGTGCCGTGGTGTCCATCAATGATCCTCCTCTACAGATACCCATAGGGGGTAGTTAACTTCAACTATACCCCTGCGGGGTACTAGGTCAAGGGTGAGCTGCGCTGCGGCTTGACAGAAACGAAAGGCCCTGATCGCTCAGCCTTCCAGGCGAGCCCTGAGCTGAGCCAGCTCCGGCCGGCCTACGCTGTCTTGTTGACGGCAACGCCATCACCAGCAGAGACGCCGCGGCCAGCACGATGCCGACGGGCTAGTGTTCGGGGGTCGACCCGGGCCCACAGGTGATTGGCTCCTGGACGCGGCCCTCCGATGGGCGAGGCGTGAAATGCGGATCCGTCATGCGATCAAGTTCTTGATAATGAAAATTATATTCAGTAAGTTCTGCAGGCGGGTGGAACTCGCCGGCGAAGGAGCGCAGTCATGGCATCGCGCGTCGTGCCCGAACGGGTGACCGCCGTCAGTGCCGCTGCCGAAGCGTTGACCGTCCGGCTGGCGCCCGTGTATTCCGGCGCCGGCCCGATGATCACGGCGGTGGCGCCGCCGGCGGCTGACCCGGTGCCTTTGCACAGCGCAGCTGGTTGCAGCGTTCACCGCGGCGAGCATGCGGTGGTGGCGCGACGGGGTGTCCACGGGCTCGGTCGCTCCGGGCTCGGGGTAGCTGGGTCAACTACCAGCACCGCGACCGGGGCTGGGCCCGCGGCGTCGTCGCACCCAGTTTGCCGCGGACTGTTGTGACCGCCCCGGTGTGAATGGCCTCGCCGCCGGAAGTGCACTCGGCGTTGCTGAGCAGCGGTCCGGGGCCAGGGCCGTTGTTGGCGGCCGCGGCGGCGTGTTCGTCGCTGAGCATCGAATACGCTGAGGTGGCAGCCGAACTCACCGCATTGCTGGGGGCGGTGCAGACCGGGGCGTGGCAGGGGCCCAGTTGCCGAGCACCCGACCACGCAAAACCCTCGGATGGCGAACCCCTGCGGAAGCCTTCGCCGAACACCTACACTCGCTTCACCAAGCCGGTGTTGCGACCACCGATTGAATCCGCCCAATTCACCTCCTGGGCCTTCGCCGATCGCGCCAAACGGTCGGGCCTGGTGCCGTCGATGGGATCGATCGGCGATCGCTACGACAACGCGATGATCGAATCCTTTTGGGGCAGAATGCAAACCGAACTCTCAACCGCAAGCGGTGGAGGACGCGGATCGAGTTGGCCAACGCTATTTTCGAATACTTGGAGATCTTCCACAACCGCCAACGGCGTCACTCCACCCTCGGCATGCGCACTCCGATAGGAGCTCGAACTGCTACATCAATCCACCCAGCCCGTGGCCTGAAACCAATACGGCGACACCGTCAAACCCGGGGTACATCAGAGCCTCCATCAGAACCAGGGCGATTCATCCATGGCCGACCTGGTTCGATCAGGCCATCGCCCGGCATTCTTGAGCGCAGCGGCGACAAGACTCTGCGCAGGCGCGGCAGTGATCGTTGTCGTGCTTGTCGCACTCGGCCGCGCACGCATCACAAATCTCTGCGCACAACTGGCACAACTGAGCCGCCCATCGCGACCCGCGGGACACCAGCGTCACACACGCCGCGCAAATCGCCGCGCAGTCCAGGCATAACCGGACGCAATCGGCCATCTTCGCCTCGTTGATGCAACCGTTCGCGCACGCCTCACACGCCGCCTGACACTCCGCGCAGGCATCCAGGCAGGCCTGGTTCGCCGCTACCGCCATGACACAATCTCCTTACTCGTCGATCGTAAAACTTTTGTTGTCATTTCCTTACCCCTTCCCAGCGCTGCTTGCTGGCTCAGAGAGTCTCCCACGGCGGTACCCAACGGGGGTAGGGTCAAAGGTCCCTAGTTGGGGCTTACGGTATCGACCGCCACTGGTTGCGCTCGTGGGTAATGCGGAAGCCGGGCACGTTATCGGCGCAGGCAGCAAATCCGAAATACAGTGTTGTGCAAAGAAATAGCGGATGTGCAATGGCTTACTGGTAAGCCGCCATATTCGATCCCGCCGGATTCCTCCCGATGCGCAGCAGTGAATCGGGTGAAACGCGACAGGGGAGAGGTGCTGACTGCTGGCCAGATCGCCACCGGCGGCCGGGACAGATCTTGTATCGGTCTGCGGCATGAGATGTTTGCTGACTGCCCGATGGGGCCTGCAGTGGACCGCGCAGAGCATCACGGCCTTGCTCCCCCCACTGCCGCGAAGTTAGCGACCGGTTCATCGAGATAGCAGCACCATCGAACGCCTGCGAGGTCGATGTCGGCCAGGACCTCCGCCAGCTTCTGGGGTCTGTGCCCGGGTCAGTGCACGACCAGCCGTGTTGCCTTAGTGCCGGCGCCCTAGCCCGGGTGCTGGTTGAACCCGCCAAGGACTTGGCGGCAGTGCACCCTAAGCGTTGCCGCCCGACCGCTCGTTACCCCCGCGGCTCGGCGACATAACGCCGGCGACTTGTCGGGACAAAATCGATGAATCCGTAGGTAGTCATATCTAGTGATAAAACGGCCAACAATACTGAGAACGGATGGCGACACGTATATTATTTAACCTTTGCAAGTCCGTGTGAAAACGTGACTTTCAAGTTGCTACGGATTGGTATCATGGGGTTATGGATGATCTGCTCGCGAATATTATTTCGTTCTACCTAGATTCTCGCGACTTCAATGGTCTACCAATTTACGAGCCAGATAAAATTGACGTCGATGCGGCTTCTGAGCTGGTTCGGCAAGGCCTCGTTCAGGTTGTCAGCGACGAAGACTATATGAACCCCCATATCCGCCCATGGCCATCCGGGCGTTCGATCGAAGATCAGGTCGATTCACTGCAGCGGATAAAAAACAACGAATACATGGTGTGCCTGTATCCGACTGCGGTGGCGATGAAGGATTATGACTTTAGCGATCGATACAAGGATCGCCCCTATCATCGCCGGATGGCCGAGGGCAAAGGAGCACTTGAGCTTGCCTTCTTCCGGTACGACGTTCTGGAGCCGTACCGGAATGATCCTCGTTTCGTGTTTAGGTTTAACGACTACGGCGTCGATATCTGGCTGAACGACGACCTTTACATCGATGAATCAGAGCCTGAAGCCGATAAGACCGCTATTGACCATGTCGGATTCGCATACGACCTATCCAAGTTTGACAAGGATGATCCGGACTCCGAAATCCGGCGTCTTGTGTGCGCATTCTACGTTGATCTTTGTAAACTCAACTCCGCTCATCAGCTGCGATGGAGCACCTACGAGGTTGAGCCGGGACCAGACGTTGCGCCGCATCACATCTGGTGGGGTTCGCAAATGGGGCACTGGCCCGACGGGATGGGCCCGTTCGAACGCTTCTTCTTCGAGCTCAAGACGCTGAACAAACTGTTCGCGGATGCTCATCGAGTAGATCTAGTTTCTACGGTGGACAGACCCGATGGTCTCGGATGGATTCTGCGGCCATCGCAAAGCGAGTTTGACTCGTTTGTCCATCAGCTTGACAAGCTGCTGTCGGACAATCTACGACACAAGGCGTTCGATGAACTCGGCATCGATCGAAGGAATGATGCGGACGAACTCATCGGCAGTCTCAATCGCCTCGATCTAACGCTGGAGCGCTTCGGAGTTTCTGAATCTGCCCGCAGCGAGGTCCTCGAGCCGCTACGCAATGTCAGGCGCTTACGTCAGAAGCCGGCACACGCGTTGAGAGAGAACGTGACTAACGCGACCTTCGTGCATCACCAGGCTTCGCTGCTGCGGGATGTGACGACGTCAGTAGAGCTGTTACGCCGCTTCTGGCAGACGCATCCGGCCAATGCGGGCTGGAAGGAACCCGAGCATGCGACTGAGGATGCGAGGTCGTACTGGCTGTAATTCCAAGAGCGCGGCTTATCGATAGGAAGGCGGAACGACGACGCCTGTTGTGTCCGTTCGCACCACCGACCGGCCGTTGTAGTGCCGAGGGATCGACTGTTCAATTCACGTAAACGTGTAAGTCCAGTCCGTCGTCCCGTAGTCTCCGCGGTACGTGGAGCCTACGGGTCCCCGGAAGGCATTGACTCTCCGTCGCAGTCGCGAGTAGCGCAGCTCGGTGAGCACTTCATAGCGGACTTTCCGTTCGAGGTGACTGATCAAGCCGTCTACGCGGTGGGTGCGGAACTTGCGTCATTGGCCGGCGGCGATCCCGGGTGGGCCACAGCTCCCGTCCCGCGGCCGGATCAGCCTGCCCCAGTTCGCGGACGCTCAAGGCTCATGTCCAGGCCTCTGCATCCGCCTCGATCAGTTCCTTGATAAGTACCGCGGTGGCCTGCGGGTCCGGGGCGGTCGCGTAGACGACGAGCTCTGAATACCGCGGGTCGTTGATTTCCAACGACCGCAGCGGATGCTCCCTGAGCCGCACCACTCGGTAGCCCCCAGCGACCAGGTCCAGACTCTTGGCGCGGTCGATATCGACCTTGTCCTTGTGCCAATAGCCGCCGTCGTACTCGATCACCAGAGTCCGTGAGTCCGGGAGCGGAACGGTGATGTCGGCCGTCCACGTCGGCCGACGGGTGAAGTCGATGGACCGCAGCTTGACCCCTGACCGGGCTTTGCCGAAGATCTCATGCGCCGCGGCGAGGTGATCGAGTTCGACTTTCGACTTGCCTGTCTCACGGCATTCGGGGCAGTCGCTGCCGTTGGTCCGCGAGGTCAGAGTCGCTATCCACAGGTGGGTCGGATCGTTCGAGCAGACCCATTCGGGGGCGAATAAGGTCGTTCCGTTCGGCCGCACGTGCCAGGCAGTCACCGGGTTTCGAGGAGACCACTCGTTCGCCAACAGCGGGAACTGATAGGCGAGCGAGTCGAGGATCGTGCGGCACTGTGGGCACAGATAACGCTGGTACTTGTTTCTGTCGCGCACTGACTCTTCCCACTCGTGTCCGCACGCGGCGTCGCGCCACCACACCGACCGCTTCGAAGTGTGGACGACGGCGTCTGGAGTCAGCTTCCCGTTCCGCGTGGGGTGCCACTGCGCTGCGACCTCAGGGTGCTCCTGCGCGAGCGTCGACGTGGCCTTGGACTTCCTGGTCTCGGCAGATCGGCAGTGCGGACAGCCAGATTGCAAGAACGTGTACGGACTGATCCGTGGGCGATGTCCGTTGGTGCATCTGAACCGCCGCAGTTCCCATCCGCCGGCGATCGGGACTCTCCGCGGATCCGCTGGGTCGTCCCACGCCGCAGCGAGCATCGGATGGTCGGCGACCGCCGTCGCCTTGAGCGCGTCGTACTCGTTCCGCCAGGCGGCTCGCCGCTCGTCCTCGCAGGATGGGCACTGCGGGTGCTCGACCATTTCCCTGACCGAGCAAGTGAACTCACACGAGCAGGTTGGACATACCCATGCCACTACGCGTGTGGCGGCCTTCGACGCCGTGTCGAAGTCGGCCTGCGAGTTCACCGTGTGGTCCCACCAAGTAAGCGCCTCGGTGCCGGAGTCTTTGAACAGCGCGGCGCGTTGGCGCGCCTTGGCTGTACTCACCGTCGCCTTCGAGGCCGACTTCCCGTTGCGCGAGCAGGCGCAGCCGAACCCGATGTCGCCGAGCCGCTCGGCCGACAACTTCTGGCACTGCCGGCATCGGACATGGTGGGGGTCGTCGGCCAGCGACGGCGAGGTGAGCGGGCCAAGGTACTCGTAGCCGTGGGCCTCGGCGTGGGCACGCGCATCGTCGATCGACGGTGCGGGCCGCTGCAGGTGGGAGCGCTGCATGGCTGCCCAGTCCCGCCAATGGCACGCACGGCAGGTAGCCAGTTTCGAAGAGTTGTTTCCGACGACGTAGTCGAGCTTGTGATGCGCCCGCGTCCCGCAGGTCAGACACTCCATGAGTGTGAACGCGTTCGCCTTGGCAACAGGTTCAAGACCCCTCATGCCCCCGACGCGCAGGATCTCGTCGATACAGGTCGCGCACCATGACGGCTTCGTGCGTGTGCCGAACGCTGCGGGGTTCGAACACCCCTCGGTGGAACACGTCTGGGTAGTGCTGGACGTCATGGCTCATTGTCGCCCCCGCGATCAAAGACGCCAATGACTTGCACCTCGAGCTGGCCGAGTTCGGCGTCGATGCCGAGGAATTCGCCGCCGGCCCGCGGAATCTCTACGAGGGGCCAGGGCGGCTATTCGTCGACGACATCGCCGAGATCGACCGCAACCCCTTCCCACAAGCCCGAGCGATCGATGGACGGAACCTGGCGCGGTGAGCGATGACGTACCCGCGGGCAGATGTGCGTGTGCGTGTTGTGGCACGGGATCGCACGCCGAAATTGAGTTGACCCATGAAGCGACCGCGAGGAGCATGACCAAGGCCGTTATGAACGTAGGGAGGTGGTATGTGCCGTGGCCGCCACATATGCGATTCGCGACGATGTGATCTGGCCGAGGAATCTGGTCCTGCCCCCTCGACCACCGGCGCTTGTCTATCTCGACATGCTGGGGTGGATCAACATGGCCGAGGTAGATGCGGGTAATACGGCGCCTGCTGGCTACGCGCGTGTCCTGGAAGCCTGCCGCCGGGCCAGAAGCGAAGGTAGAGCATTGTTCCCGCTGTCGTCCACGGCAGCGATCGAGCTCTACAACATCGCCGATGTCAGTCGTCGCCGTGCCCGTGTCGCGGTGATGGAACAGCTGTCGGGGTTCTCCTATCTCCTTGGGCGGCCGCAACTCCAAAGGCTTGAGGTCGAGTCCGCATTCGACGAGCTTCCTGGAGTATCCATCCCGTCCCGCAGTCCGATCGGCCTCATCGGGCCGAGCCTGCTGTGGGCGTTCGGCATGCGGGGTGGCCTGATCACCAACGCGCCGGATGCGGACGCGATCGCCAGGCAGATCTGCCAAGGGATAGGTATCGATCCCGGTAACGACGCGTGGGCAAGTTTGGAGCTGTGGGCCGAGCGTGCGCTGCTCACCGGCCCCGACGACCACGAGGATCCCCAGTTGCAGGCCGCAGGGTATTCCCTCGCCGGTTGGCGCAACATCTTGACGAAGCGCGCCGAGCAGGAACAAGAACTTGTGACGCTGCTCAATGCCGATCCTGCGTTGCGGCAAGGAAATCTGCGGGATGTGGTCGGCGCGCGGGAAATGAGCATCGAGCTTCTTGACGTAATCAACACGGCGATCGCCGGGACCTCGGCAAGTGCCTTCGATGAGATCGATC
Organism: Mycobacterium sp.; assembly: GCA_003987775.1. GTDB lineage: Bacteria > Actinomycetota > Actinomycetes > Mycobacteriales > Mycobacteriaceae > Mycobacterium. Next base: position 7,405 of record RXJD01000089.1, on the reverse strand, counting down.
GCACCCAAATCCGCGACATCAGCGATCGCATGCCGTCCACGCGTGTGGCAGTGTCGCTGAAGACGATTTACCACAAGAACGCCCAGCACGTGTGGACCCCCAACGACATCCACGACATCGACGCGCTATCGGTCGCGGTGCCCTACTGCGACATCGTGTTCACCGATAAGGCTATGCGGGACAAGGTGATCAGCTGTCGGGAACTGTCAGTTTTCAAAACCGAGATGCCGCGTAAACCTGACGACTTGGCCGACGTTATCGATGCCCTGCCTTCGGCGGGGCAGTGACCTTCGGGGATGGCGCGCTGACACGATGGCGCCCTCATGTATCCCGTAGAGATGTGTCGAGGAGTTCGTAGAGGGGGATAGCGGATAATGCCTTCGATCCCACCGATGGTCGTCAAACTCCGCGACGAGCAAGGCCGCACTTCTGACTTGGTTTTGCCGGGGCCGAAGGGCATCCGGTTCGTCGTCGGCAAGCCAGGGCGCCATTCAGCGGTGTGGCGGATGTGGGGCGGCAAAACCGTTGCGGACGTGTACATCGCCGTGAAGGACATCGTCGAGTACCAGAAGTGGAGCCTGCATCCGAAGGGCAAATGGCGGCACGCCTGGGTCAAATCCGCTAAGGCGTCGGCGAGAGCCACGGAACTAGGTCACCAAGGTGACCGGGCGATCCAGGAGTGGGATCCGCCGGACGAGATCGGCGGCACCGGATTGCGGCGCGGACTTGAGATCCGTGTGCGTCATCAAGACCTAGTCGATGTCGCCGAGCCCAAAGAGTTGAAGCCGGAAACAATCTGGCTTCCCACTCCGCCCGAGGGCCACGAGGTGCGTATTTGCGTGTTCGTTGCTCGTGCACTTCAGCCTGGCATGATCGACGTGCCAGGGTTCACACCGTTCGCCGGTATGAGAGTCCCCAACGGGATTGCCGCGGTGCTGATCTGCGAGACTCGTCCGGTTGAGCCGCAACACGGCGCCGACCTCGAGCGGGCGGTCAGCCACATTCTCGCGACCGTGCGAGAGAAGGGGACTGACCTCAGCGCCCCCGATGTGCGGTTAATCATCGGATTCGACCACGACCTGACGGGCGGCAAGATCGTCTACGACGTCGCGCAGCCGCGCGCGGCGTCCGAGTTTAGGCGCGCACCATAGCTTCTAGCGTTCACCCACTCCGAGTTTCGGCGATCTCCTGGATAGTCGTGGTCGGTTCCTCGGGAAGAAGCTGCTTGGATAATGACGAGCATCGGTGCGGCGCTGAAGCCGCTGGGCCTGCCGGCCTCGCTGAAGCAGACCCAAGCGCTCACTGGGCATCGGCCGGAGTGCTCACAATTGTTTAACAAGTTGGTTAGACGATGAAACTAGTCACCGCGACGGCAAACGACGCGAGTCTACGAACTTGCGCGAGAACTGGGTTGGACACCGCGTCAGCTCCTCGACGAATTGCGCCGACGAGGTTGAGTTCGTCAAGTCGGCCGCCAGCGTTCTGGTGGCGTGTTCCCCGTGAATGAGTCCAACAGATCTGTACCCGTGTTGTAGGTCCACGGTTTTGAGAGTTGAGGGCAGAGTGATCATCAGGAGGTCACATACCCCGTATGTATCCGGCGTCGGTCCGCCGGCAAATCGTTGCCCGGTTGCGATCAGGTGAAGCGGTCGCCGCAGTTGCGCTCGAGACCGGGGTTTGTCAGGCCACCCTCTTTCGGTGGAAGCGCCAGGCACTCATCGATGCCGGCGTCGTGGAGGGCGTGCCCAGTGTCGAGGCCGACGAACTGGCCGCCGCCCGCAGGCGCATCGCTGCGCTCGAAGCTGAGCTGGCACTGACTCGAGACGCCTGCGAGCTGTTCGACGAGCAGGCGGTGGTGCCCCCAAAACGCCGACGCGCGATCGTTGAAGGGTTGATCGCGCGCGGACATTCAGCCCGATCGGCCTGCCGGATAACAGGATTAGCGCGTTCCCTGCTGCAATACCACCGCAGAAGACCAGTGCCCGACCGCGAGATCCGTCGCCTCATCGTGGCCGACACCATCATCGAGATCCACCAGCGTTCCCGTTGCACCTACGGGCGCCGGCGTGTCCGCGCCGCACCGCTGGCCGATTACGAGATGAACGTCAACCTCAAGCTGGTTAACTCGATCATGGGCGAGCACGGCCTGTACGGGCTACCGCGACCCGGGCGCCGCATCCCCAGATTGATCCGGGTAGCCACCCCAGAGGACCTGGTGCATCGGCACTTCACTGCGACTCAACCGAACGAACTGTGGTGTACCGATATCACCGAGCATCCTGCGCGCGACGGCAAGGTGGGGTCTGCTGCGCAATCCTGGACTGTTTCTCGCGGATGATTGTGGCTCGCACGTTTTCCACCACCGCGGACACCGCGCTGGTCAACAACGCAGTGAATATGGCCGTTGGCAACCGAAATCGCAGGGGCGCAACCATTCTGCACGCCGATCACGGCACGCAGTTCACGTCCTGGAGCTTCGGGGAGAACATGCAACGCTGGGGCCTGCTGGCTTCGTTCGGCACCGTTGGCGACTGTTACGACAACGCCGCCATGGAGTCGTTCTGGGCCCGGCTGCAGGTCGAGCTACTCAACACACGCAAATGGGCAACTACCTTCGAGTTGGCCGCGGCAATGGCTGACGTCCGCCGGCCCGAACGCGTCGGCGACTGCGGGTGTGACCGAGCTGGCCGGTCCAAGCGTCGGCTGAGCAGGCAGCTGCGGTTGTTAGCCCTGCTCCATTCGGCAGGTTGCACATGGCCAATTGAGGATTGCCCGTAAGGGGTGGAAAGGAGCCAGCTGTTGTTCGGCCCGGTCAGCTCGCGGGCTGTCGAGCCCCTCGGCGGCTAAGTTCGGCTTCACGGGCGACGGCGGCAATGGCGGCAGTGGCGGCCAAGGTGGCACCGGTGAGCCGAGCGGGACCCCAAGAGCATTCGATGAACACGGCCGATAATCACGCCGGCGGGCGGCAGCAACCGGCTGATTCATCAGATGAAAACGGCGACATTTTTCATGGATAATGACGATTATCCATCATGAAATCGCCTATTTGCAGAATCTGTTTGCTGTGACGAAATATGCTGTAGGACATTAGGTTTCGTCTGCACGCGCTTCGAATTAGTGCCGGACCAACAGTTCGAGTCGGTCGAAAAGGGCCGTTAGCGACTCGTCAAACTCGGCGGCGCTGTGATCCTGCGAGAGCATGGCCTGCAGGCGGCACAGGTGTGGGTAGTCGGATGAATTCAAGTTACGTGCGTCCGCTGCTTGAAGCAGGGCTTCATCGGGGTGCATCCGGGCCCCGTGGGTCGACACTTCTAGCAGTAGGTGACCCACCAGGCAGGTGGTGTAGGCGCGGTACGCGGTGACTGCGGCGGGGTCGTCGAACCCGTAAGAGATTAAAGTATCCAGAAAGCTTTCCATCCAGCGCAGGCTGCGCAATGGTGGTCGCACCCAGGGTGTTTCCGGCGCTTGGGTGGCGATGAGGGGAAACACTTGCGGGTGGTCGAGGGCAATTTCTCGTACACCGTGTGCGAGCCGTAACAGGTAGTCCTGCCAGCAGTCTTCTTGTCTGCGAGCGCTGAGTTGATCGGTGTAAAGCCGGTCGATGATGTGGTCGACCACCCCGTTAAGGAGGTCGCCACGGCCGCGTACGTGCCGATATAGCGCCATTGCTTCCACACCGCAGGCCGCGCCCAGCCGGCGCATCGTCAGACTCGGCAGACCATGCCGGTCGATAAGAGCGATGGCCGTGTCGAGGATGAACTCGCGACTCAATCGCGGCGGGCCCTCACCGGTGCCACCGCAGATGGTGGCAGTGTCGGCCTCGTCGGTCTCGGCGAGCCCAGGCCCACAATCGACGGTTTGGTTGTCCATCATAATTACCCATCCTAACGACATTAAGGCGTACCGGTCCAGGTTGGTGTTTACATCGTAAACGCCGCGGCGTACAGTCGGAGATTGTCACGCCGTCTTCAGAACGCAGGGCGCATTTGGTTTGGCGCCTGGCGCGCGCAAGACGTTAGGAGCCTCCCATGAGTTCCCAAAACTCGTTCATTCCTGGCCCTCGGTTGAGCGAATGTCTCGCGTCGGCGATAAACCATTCGGGCAGTATGCTTCGTGCCACCGTGGAACGTAGCAGTACAGTCATGCTGCTTCGCGTGGGCGGGGAAATCGACGCGGCCAACAGAGATACGTGGCAGTGTCTGGTTGATGAGGTCGCAGCCGCCACCACCGCACCCGGTCTGCTCGTTGTCGATACCAGTGGAATGGATTTCATGGCATCAGTCGCGTTTCGCGTGCTGATCGAACAGTCGGCACGATGCCGCGTCCGCGGAATCACACTGTGTCTGGTCAGCAATCAACCAATTGTCGCTCGCATCATGGGTGCTGCCTGGGCGGGAGTCGAGCTGCCTTTTTATCAGAGTGTCGACGCCGCGTTGCATGACTACCGTCCGTCGCAACTTAGCCGGCACTAGGCCTGTTAACGCCTTGGCCAACGCGTGCGTTATTTGATGCGTAACCGCCCGCGGGGCTCAGGGCCGATCGCGTTTCGTTTCGCCGAGGGATGCGGGTACTCAGCTACGGCCGGTTAAACTGATTGGCGCGGATTGCCGCTTCGGTGAAGTCGGCGGATTGATGGGGTAGTAGCCTATTTTTGTCGATGATTTGCTAGGCGATCTGGACCAGTTTCAGTGAAGAACCGTATCCGATAACGGTGGCTTAATTGGTTATCCGCTCAGGACGGGAGTGCTGATTGTGATTATGGGTGATTTCAGCGAAGGCTCGGCCGTCCTTGCAGATGGTGCAGCACAGAGTCGTGCCACGGCATGCGGGCCTCAGCAAGTACTCAGGTGAAAAGTAGAAAACCCCTTTTCGGTGCGTTTGCTAGCTGGTCGTCCTGACCGACCGAGGCATGGTCATTGTGGATGAGCGGCAACGCCCGGCCCTTCATGGTGGCTCTGCGCGGGGTGGCGGTGCTGTCCATAAGCCTTTGCGGGCCTCGGCCACGCTAGGATAGATCGCGATGACGGTGTCAAGGCCGGTGAGCCGAAGCGGTCTAGCTGTGGCCGGGCCGTCAGCGACCACTGCGTAAGCCGTAGTGTCGGTGGCGTGGTGAGCCTGGACAAGCACGTCGATGCCCACCGCAGTCATGAATTCGACGTGGGACAAATCGATGATGAGCACGGCGGGCCGTTGTTTGAGAACCTCGTTGACGCGGTGAGCAAAGTGTGGCGTGGTCGCGAGGTCAATAATTCCCGATGCCGACAGCACGAGAACTGCTCCGTCATATGATTCTAAAAGACGAAGTCCGTGAGAGGAATTCACCGTATCCTGTGACCCCGCTGGCTGGTATCGGCGTGCCTGAAGGCTGCTGGCTGCCGCCGGCACTCGTCAATGTCGTTGAGTGTTCAATGTGCGTCTGCGTGAAATCTGATGTGGATGACGCCTCTTGCTGGGCGTGCGATGATAGCGGGAGGGTGTCCCCCAAATTGGCGCGTAGTGGCGATCAGCGCGGAGGCCCGTCCAGTTAGGTGTCCCCGGCCGACAACATCGGGCATCGGCCCACGGTCGCGTATACCTCATACCCCTAGACGGTACCACATGTGGCCAATCTCGCCCCACAACCAACATGGGTTGCTCTGCGGTGACGGCTTGACCCGAGGCCACCGAGAAGGCGGTCAGTCAAACGCGGGCAGTTGTTGCGAGGAAAGTGCGCCAAGCGGTGAACCGCGAGCCTTCAAACCTGGACCATAGGGATGGCGAATCATGCCGCGCTGCGGCGCATAGGTGCGCTTCGACGTCGCTCGACCGAAATAATGGTGATCGTTGTCGTGCTTGTCGCCCTCGGCCGCGCACGCGTCACAAATTTCTGCGCACAGCTGGCACAACTGGGCCGCCCAGCGCGATCCGCGCGACACCAGCGTCACACACGCCGCGCAGATCGCGGCGCAGTCCAGGCATAACCGCACGCAGTCCGCCATCGACGCGTCATTGACGCAACTGCTGGCGCACGCCTCACACGCCGCCTGGCATTCCGCGCACGCATCCAGACAGGCCTGGTTCCCCGCTACCGCCAGGAGAAAACCTCCGCCAGCCACTACTCCTGGCCTATCAGCTCACGTTTGGGTCGCGGGGTTTGGTAGCCCAATGGTTGGCCCAGTCGCGTTCTTCTTGTTGCTTGAGCTGGTGTAGCTCCTTGGAGGGTGCGACGAGTTCGACTGCTGGGTCGGGCAGCGCGTAGAAGTCGCCGATTCCGCGCGCGGATTCGTGGTCGCCTGTGTCGATGAAGCAGTATCCATGGCCGTTGAATGCGGTCGTCTCGGATGCGATGCCGAGGAACTGCAGGGCGCCGCCCACCGCGGTTTTCGCGTGGCCTTTGGCCATGATTGCCGCTTTGGGCAGGGGCCGGCCGCTGGGGGTGGTGATCCCGGTGATATCGCCGATTGCCCAAACGCCTTCGTGTTCGGTGGCCAAGGTGTGGGCGTCGACGCTGATCCAGCCCGAGTGCCCGGCCAACCCGGACGCCGGTTCGTGGGGAGGGACGAACAGGAGCAGGTCAAACGGTGCGGTGATTTCGTCTTGGAAATGAATTAACCGGGCGGCCGCGTCGACGCTTTGGCATTGCATGTTTGGGTGAAAACCGATGTGCGCGTCTTCGAGCAGGGTCATCAGCTTTCTGCCTGGGCCGGTGCCCGCTGAGGGCATCGGCTGAGGCTCCACCGTGAAGATGTCGATCTGTGTGTGAGTTCGTCTTCCGTGTTCGATGAGGTAGTCATGGATGAGCATCGCGCCCTCGTAGGGTGCGACCGGGCAACGATATGGGAGCGACGGAATGAGCACGGCGACGTTCCCGCCGGCAAAACCCTTTAGCGCGTGGTGCGCGTGATCCGCCTCGACGATGCTGTAGAAGTGGTGGGCGACTCCCGCGGCGGCCGCTTCGGCGAGCCCGGGTACTATGCCCGGGTTGTTTCTGGCGCCGAGCGCCACGATGAGCGCGTCATAATCCGCGGCAAAGTGCTCACCTAGCACCTTTTTGCGCTGGGTATCGATGGTGGTGACGGTGCCGGTGATGGTGTGGACGCCGTCGAGCGCCTGGTCACTGGGCGTAAGTGTGGCTTGTTCGGCGGTCCGCCAGCCCCGCATGATCCAGGGCAAGGCGAAGCCTTGAAAATGGGTGAAATCCTGGTCGATCAGGGTGACCTCAAGATCGCTGTTGCTAAGCATCTTTCGTTGTCTCAACTCGCCGATGGCGGTGAGTCCTCCGATGCCCGCGCCGAGTATCACGAGATTCTTCGTCATGGTTGCTTGGCCTTTCTGAGTTCTATTTGGTTAGCTACTTCGACCTGAAAAAGGGTTGATGGCGACGGCTTCGTCGGTGGCAGTGACGGCGGGTGCTCGGTGCTGGCGG
>RXJD01000074.1 GCA_003987775.1 Mycobacterium sp. | reverse complement strand
TTGAGGGCGATCGGTGCGGGGGTGGTGGCGGGGGTGGCGGTGATGCGTTCGAAGGCGGTGTCGGCCATGACTTGGCCGCGGGTGCGGTGATCGACGGTGGTGTCGGCGGCGCGGCGTAGTGCGGCGTAGATCCCGACTCCCTGGGCCACAGGCAGCAGGATGCTGACCCAGGTCATGGTGTCGGGGGCGGGGCGGATGGTGACGGTGCGGTCCTGGGGGGCTTTGGCGGCGCGCTCGACGACTGCGCGGGCGTCGCGGCGGTAGGCGATTGTTTTGGCTGCGGCGATGATCCGTTTGTCCCCGAGGCCGTGCAGTGCGGTGGTGTCGGCGCATAGTTCGCGGTCCAGTGCGCGGCGGTCTTCGACGTCCAGGCAGGCCGATTCGCGCACGATGAGGGTGGCCCGCCATTCCGAGAGCACCCCGTGTTCCAGAGCGGCCAGGGTGTGGGGCATCTCGTGGACGAGGGCTTTGGCGAATCCGAGGTGGCGGGCGCCGCGGGCCGGGGAGTCGTGGCGGGCCAGCGCGACTTCGCTGGCCACTCCGCGGCCCCGCTGGGCTGCGGGGACCCCGGCGGCGGATTCTGCGGCGCGCCGGGCGGTGTCCAGGGCGGCGGCGGCGCGGGCCTGTCCGGCGGCGGCGGCGGATTTGAGTTGCTCCAGCGCGTCGATGCGCGCGACGAGTTCGGCTTCGGTGGCATCGGGGTCCACCTGCGAGAACTGCGCGAAGTCGAACACATGTTCGATAGTAGCAGAATCTACTGACTCAAACTTTCTGGCAGGGTCGCGTGTTTGTGGATAACCGCGGCCGTGGGCGAGATACGCCGGCAACGGAAGGCCCCGCTGACCGCAGCCCAACAGCAGCGGCTCACCTTCACCGAAACTCCTAAACACCAACCGTCGCCGATGTCCTGGCACATCACAACAGGCATCCCGGGCGGCAAAGCCCCCGCGACTGGACCCGGGTAGCCCGACGCCATTAGCCTTCGGCTATGGGGCCCAAACCGCCGGGGAACCGTCACTGATGTTCGGCAAGCCCACCACGCGGGTGGTGGCTATGGTCGCGCTCCTGATGCTTGTTGCCGCCGCGCTACGCGGGTATCTCCCGGCGCACCACGGGCGCCGCATTGCCGAGGAGGGGCCGAGCAGGACGGCGCTGATGTTCCTCGTCGCGGCCATCGCGGCCACCTTGGCCTTGCTGGCATTCTCGATCATCGCCAGACTGCGCGACCCGCGCGCGGTGGCGCCCAGCGCCGGCCCGCTGCCCGACATGCTGGGCGGCGGCAGCGCCCGGCCGAGCTGGCGCGTGGTGTTGATCGCGCTGGGAGTGGTCGCAGCATGGCTCCTGATCGCGGTGCTGGTATCCCGCTGGTTCACCCCGCCACAGATCAGTCTTGACGCGCCGCAACCGGATTCGGGCGCTACCCCGCCGGGCACCGGAGGTGCTCCGCAACCGAAACAGCCTGCGCGGCCCAAGGACGGCCCGGACATGCTCGGGTCGCTGGTGGCGTTCGTCCCGGTACTGCTGATGCTTTTGGTCGGCGGCTTCATCGTGTCGCGTCGGCGCCGCCGCGCGGTGACAACAGCACCAGCGGCTCCCGATCATGCCGAATTGCCCTCTGCGGACGTCGCTTCGGAGTCACTGGTGCGAGCCGCGGAGGTAGGGCTCGCCGAAATGACAGACCTCAGCCGGGAACCACGCGAAGCGATCATCGCCTGCTACGCGGCAATGGAGCGCGAGTTGGCCAACGTCCCGGGTGCGGTGCCGCAGGAGTTCGACACGCCCACCGAGGTGCTCGCCCGTGCGGTCGAACAGCGTGCGCTGCGAGCCGAAAACGCCGTCCAGTTGGTGAATCTCTTCGAGGAAGCCCGGTTCAGCCCGCATGTGATGGACGAAGCGCACCGTGAGACAGCGGTCCGCGTACTTGAACTGGTGCTCGGCGAGATCGCTCCGCGCGCGGGCAGAGTCGCATGAAAAAGCTTATAGCACTGGGTATTTGCCTCATCGTCGGGATCGAGATGCTGGCGCTGATTCTGCAGGACCGCCGCTTCGTCCTAGTGGGCGCCGGCGTGGCCCTGGCGCTGGTGTTGCTCAACGTGCGCCGCGTGCTGGGTCACCCGAGTGAGCCGGAAGCTGAGGTGGAACACGACGATCTCGGTGATTCGCTGCGCCGCTGGTTGTCGAACACCGAGACGATGATCCGATGGTCGGACTCCAGTCGCAAGGACTGGGACCGTCACCTGCGCCCGATGCTGGCCCGTCGCTTCGAGATCACTACGGGCCAACGACAGGCCAAGGACCCGGCGGCGTTCCGGGCCACCGGCGAGATGCTTTTCGGCGCCGAACTCTGGGAATGGGTTAATCCGAACAATGTCGGGCATGCCGATGCCAGCCAGCCGGGACCGGGCCGCGCGGCGCTGGAGGAAATTCTGCGTAGGTTGGAGAAGGTATGACGATGGAGCACAGATGACGACCCCGGCGGCCATGCCCGTTGGTACGACAACGGCCCAGTGCGAAGCGGTCCTCGACGAGATCGAACGCGTCGTAGTGGGAAAGCGCTCGGCGCTGAACCTCATCCTGACCGCGCTGCTGGCCCGCGGGCACGTCCTGATCGAAGATCTACCCGGGCTGGGCAAGACGCTGATCGCGCGTTCGTTCGCGTCCGCGCTGGGACTGGAATTCACCCGGGTGCAGTTCACCCCCGACCTGTTGCCGGCGGACCTGCTCGGTTCGACGATCTACGACATGCAGTCGGGGCGTTTCGAATTCCGCCGCGGCCCGATCTTCACCAACCTGCTGCTCGGCGACGAGATCAACCGCACGCCCCCCAAGACTCAGGCGGCGCTGCTGGAGGCGATGGCCGAGGGGCAGGTCAGTATCGACGGCCAAACCCACAAGCTGCCAACGCCTTTCATCGTGCTGGCCACCGACAACCCGATCGAGTACGAAGGCACCTACCCGTTGCCGGAGGCTCAGCTGGACCGGTTCGCCATCCGGCTGGAACTGCGCTACCTCTCCGAACAGGATGAGGCGGCGATGCTGCGCCGGCGCCTGGACCGTGGTTCGGCGGAGCCAACGGTCAACCAGGTCGTGGACGCAACCGATCTGCTGGCGATGCGTGAAGCGGTGGAGCAGGTCACCGTGCACGAGGACGTGCTGCAGTACGTGGTGTCGCTGGCAACGGCGACCAGGCACCATCCCCAGGTTGCCGTCGGCGCCAGTCCGCGCGCCGAACTCGACCTGGTGCAACTCGCGCGTGCCCGCGCACTGTTGTTGGGCCGCGACTACGTGATCCCCGAAGATGTCAAAGCGCTCGCCGTGCCCGCCGTTGCCCACCGGATCACGCTGCGTCCGGAGATGTGGGTGCGCAAGATCCAGGGCGCCGACGTGGTCGGAGAACTGTTGCGGCGCCTGCCCGTGCCACGCGCCGACCGCCGGCAGACGTGATCACCCATCGCGAAGTCGAGATCCGCTGGCGCGCATCCGCACTCACGCTGGCGATCGCCACCTGCGCGGGAGTGGCGCTGGCGGCCGCAGTCATGGGCGGACGCTGGCAGCTCATCGCGTTCGCCGCGCCGCTGCTGGGTGTGCTGTGCTCGCTCAGCTGGCAATCTCCGGTCCCGACGGTTCACGTGCACGCGGACCCCGACTCGCAACGATGTTTCGAGAACGAGGAGTCGCGGGTGCGGGTGTGGACCACGACGGAATCCGGCTCGGCCGCCGCGGACCTCACGGTCTCGGCCGTCGACGGGATGGAACTGGACGAGGCCGAAAGCGAGCCGCAGGCGAAAACCGTTGTAGCCGTGGCGAAACGGTGGGGACGCTACCACCTGCGGGCCCGGGTGGACGTCGTCGCGCGGGGTGGTTTGCTCAGGGGGACCGGAACTGTCGATGTCGCCGACGTCATCGTGTTTCCCCTGACGCCGCCACAATCGACGTCACTTCCGCAGGTGGAACTGCTCGACCGGCTGGGTGCGCACCTGACCCGGCACATCGGGCCCGGGGTGGAATACGCCGACATCCGGCTTTATGTGCCGGGTGACCAACTGCGCGCGGTGAACTGGGCGGTGAGCGCCCGGCGGGGCCGACTGCATGTGACGCAGCGCCTGACCGACCGCGCCGCTGACGTGGTGGTGCTGATCGACACCTATCGCCAGCCGCCCGGACCCGCAACCACTGCCACCGAACGCGTGGTGCGCGGCGCTGCCCAGGTGGTGCAGACCGCCTTGCGGCACGGCGACCGGGCGGGCATCGTCGCTCTCGGTGGCAATCGCCCCCGCTGGCTCGGCGCCGACATCGGTCAGCGCCAGTTCTATCGCGTTCTCGACACCGTGCTCGATGCCGGCGGGCGATTCGAAACCACCACCGGCACCCTGGCTCCCCGCGCGGCCGTCCCGTCGGGTGCGATCGTCATCGCGTTCTCCACGCTGCTGGACACCGAATTCGCTTTAGCGCTCATCGATTTGCGTAAGCGCGGCCATGTGGTGGTGGCGGTGGACGTACTGGACAGTTCTCCGTTCGAGGGCGAGCACGACCCACTGGTCGTCAAGATGTGGGCGCTGCAGCGCTCGGGGATGTATCGGGACATGGCCACCGTCGGCGTCGACGTGCTGTCCTGGCCGTCGGATCGCTCACTCGACCAGTCGATGGCCCTGATGCCGGACCGTCGGATGCGCGTGCGGGGATCGAGGCGCTGACATGCTCGCGCAGTCCGGGACCCGCGTCTTCTCGGTGGTGTTCGGCCTGCTGATGGTGGCGGCGGCCACCATCGGATCGCACGGGCCGGCGCTGGCCGCCGGAGCCGCTGCCGTGCTGGCTGTCGGACTGGGCGCGGTATTCTGTTCTGCGGCAACGATTGCCGTGTTGTTGGCGGTGTTAATCATCGCGGTCTCGGACGGTTCCCACGTGCTGGCCGCACTGTCGGGATTGTGCGCCGCGGCCTACCTGGTGTGCCGGCATGCGTCCGGCGACGTGGTCACCGGCAGTTGGCCGACGATCGTCGCCGCAGTCGGCTTCACTTTCGTCGGATTGGTGGCGACGTCATTTCCGGTGCAGGTGCCCTGGTTGCCGCTGCTGGCGCCGCTAGCCGTGCTGGCGATTTATGTCCTGGCCACCCGTCCGTTTCTGAATTAGGCGAACGAGTCTCGCGGCCGGGAATCAGCAAAAATCCGGCATTCGATGGGCAAGTTCTCTACAGTCACTTACGCGCCTTATGTGACAGCGGTCACAGGCGACATGTCATCGTACTGGTCCATCGGGAGGACGCGGTCATGAGCTTCTTCGGCTTGCCGCCGGAAATCAATTCGATTCGCATGTTCTGTGGCGCGGGTTCTGCGCCGATGCTGGAGGCGGGTCTGGCCTGGGACGGGTTGGCACAGGAGTTGTCGACCGCGGCGCAGTCGTTCCAGGCGGTGACATCGGGGTTGGCCGGGCAGGCGTGGCAGGGCGCCGCGGCGGCGAAGATGGTAGCTGCTGCGGACGTCTATGCGCGGTCGCTGGCAGGAGCGGCGAGCCGCGCGGGGGATGCTTCTGCGGCGGCCAGAGCGGTCGCGAGCGCGTTCGAGGCGGCCCGAGCCGCGACGGTGCATCCGCTGACGGTTTCGGCGAACCGAAATGCGTTCGTACGGTTGGTGATCGGCAATGTGTTCGGCCAGAATGCGCCGGCCATCGCGGCGGCTGAGAGCGTGTACGAGGAGTTCTGGGCGGCTGACGTGGCGGCACTGGTGGGCTATCACGGCGGGGCGTCCGCCGCCGCCGCGGCGTTGTCGTCGTGGGGTAACGCACTGGCCGGTCTGCCGGGGTTGGGTCAGGTGGCGGCATCGGCCGCCGCGGCCGCGGCCACGATTCCCGACGTGAACACCGGAATTGGCAACATCGGGTCATGGAACTTCGGTGGCGGCAACAACGGCTTCCTGAATTTCGGTAACGGCAACACCGGGAACGTGAACCTGGGTGGGGGCAACCTGGGGAATTTGAACCTGGGCAGCGGGAACTTCGGCTCCTATAATCTCGGCTTCGGAAATACTGGTTTTACGAATCTCGGCCTCGGAAACTCGGGCAATCTGAACGTGGGATTCGGCCACTCGGGAAGCGGCAATGCGGGCTTCGGCAACCGGGGGAACAGCAATCTCGGCGGTGGCAACCTCGGCAACCTCAACTTCGGCAGCGGCAATCTGGGTTCGTTCAACCTGGGCAGCGGCAATCTGGGTTCGACCAATATCGGCTTCGGCAACAACGGCAACTACAACTTCGGCTTCGGTAACCACGGCAACAACAACATCGGGATCGGGCTGACCGGAAACAATCAGGTCGGCATCGGTGCTCTCAATTCAGGCACCGGCAATATCGGCTTCGGGAACTCGGGCAACAACAACGTCGGGTTCTTCAACTCCGGCAACGGCAACTCCGGTTTCTTCAACTCGGGCGACGGCAACTTCGGGTTCGGCAACGCGGGTACCACCAACACCGGTTTCTGGAACGGTGGCGACACCAATACCGGTTTCGGCAACGCTGGCGTCCGGGACTTCGGGTTCGCCAACGCGGGCTCCGGCAACGTGGGCTTCGCGAATTCGAACGGTTCCAACTTCGGCGTCGGTAACTCGGGCGTCGGCAACACCGGGTTCTTCAACACGGGCGAGTTCAACACCGGCAGTTCCAATTCCGGCGGATACAACACCGGTTACGGCAACGCGGGAGACACCAACACCGGACTGTTCAACTCCGGCGACCTGAATACCGGTGCGGGCAGTGCGATCACCCCTGCCGGCGTGACCTCGTCGGGCTTCGGCAACACCGGTTCCAGCAGTTCCGGTTTCAACAACACGTCTGACTTCTCGTCCGGCTTCCAGAATTCCAATGCGGGGGTCGGCGCCAACTTCATGTCGGGGTTCAACAATTCGGCCGCCTTTGCCGTGGGTATCGGAAATTCAGGCCAGTTCGCCGTGGGCGCCGGAAACACCGGTGCCTTCGCTTCCGGTTTCTCGCTCACCGGATTCGCCAACTCCGGTATCGGGAACACCGGCGATTTCAGCTCCGGCTTCTTCAACGCCGGCGACTTCAACGCGGGGGCTTTCAACCAGGGCAACAACCAATCCGGACTCTTCGGTCGTGCCGCCGCCCCGGCGGCCCTGCTCGACCTCGGTCCGCTGGCCCCGGTTCTCGGCGCATTGTCCGCGCCGGCGGCTCCGTTCGCGCTGCCGGACGTCAACACCGGACTGGGCAATCTGGGCAGCTGGAACCTGGGTGCGGGAAACACCGGCGACTTCAATCTGGGCATCGGCAACATCGGCAACGTCAACTTGGGGGGCGGCAACGTCGGGAATCTCAACCCGGGCGGCGGCAACGTGGGCTCCTACAACGTGGGCAGCGGCAATGTCGGCTACACCAACCTGGGCAGCGGCAACTACTTCGGCAATCTGAACTTCGGCGGCGGAAACTACCTCGGCAACGGGAACTTCGGATTCGGCAACCACTTCGGCGACGGTAACTTCGGCAGCGGAAACTCCGGCAGCGGCAACATTGGTAGCGGAAATTCCGGCTCATCCAACCTCGGCAGCGGGAACCTTGGCTCATCAAACTTCGGATTCGGCAACAAGGGCAATTTCAACTTCGGGTTCGGCAATAGCGGCAACAACAACATCGGCTTCGGCCTGACCGGTAACAACCAGTTCGGCATCGGAGCGCTCAACTCGGGCGTCGGCAATATCGGTTTCGGGAACTCAGGCAACAACAACGTCGGCTTCTTCAACTCCGGTGACGGCAACTTCGGGTTCTTCAACTCGGGCAACACCAACACCGGCTTCGGCAACGGTGGGAACCTGAACACCGGCTTCTGGAACGGAGGCTCGATCAACACCGGCATCGGCAATGGTGGGTTCACCAACACCGGGATCAGCAATGGCGGCTTCAACAACGTCGGTGTCGGCAATGCCGGTCAGAGCAACATGGGGTCCTTCAACGCGGGGTTCTACAACACCGGCGACTTCAATTCGGGCGGCATAGCCGGCGGGTTCGGCGGCAGCACGGGGTCGTTCAACGCCGGTTCCCTCAACACCGGCTTCGGAAATTCCGGTTACCTCAACACCGGCCTGTTCAACGCCGGCAACGTCAACACCGGCATCGGCAGCGCCATCGACCAGCCCGGCAACGTGTCCGGATTCGGTCATGCCGCTGGCGCCACCAACGTCTCGGGGTTCAACAATGCAGGCGACTCGGTGTCGGGTTTCCAGAACGTGAAGACCGGCGGCTTCTTCCCGATCTCCGGTCTGAGCAACAACGGCTCGGAGCTGGTCGGCTTCAACAACATCGGAGCCAACAACGTCGGCTTCGGTAACACCGGCTCATTCAGCTCCGGGTTCAACATGTCGGGCCAATTCAGTTCCGGTATCGGCGTTTCGGGCGCCGGCAGCTCCGGCGTGTCGAACTCGGGCAACGCCAGTTCCGGCTTCTACAACAAGGGTGACGACCAGTCGGGATTCTTCGACCAGACCTAGTTCACGAATGTCGCGGCGCGCTCGGCCAGGTCCAGCACCGGCTGCGGAAAGATGCCCAGCAGCACCGTCACCAGCGCGCACACCGCGATGGCCGCCTTGCTCAGCACCCCGGGCGCCATGACATGCGGTGTGTCGTCGGTGGGTTCGGTGAAGAACATCGACACGATCACCCGCACGTAGAAGTAGGCGGCCACGCCGCTGGAGATCACACCGATCACCACCAGCGGCACGGCGCCACCCTGCGCCGCGGCCTTGAACACCGCGAACTTGCTGATGAAACCACTTGTCAGCGGGATGCCCGCGAACGCCAGCAGGAACATCGAAAGCATCACTCCCACAATGGGGGAGCGCTGACCGAGGCCCGCCCAGTGCGACAGGTCGGCGTCCTCGACGTCAGCGGAATTGCGGACCAGGCCCACGATCGCGAAGGCGCCCACCGTGCTGAAGCTGTAGGCGACCAGGTAGAACAACGTGCCGGACAGGCCCGCGGAGTTGTCCGCGATCACGCCGGTGAGGATGAAGCCGACGTGTGCGACCGACGAATACGCCAGCATCCGTTTGACATTGGTCTGGTTCACCGCGGTGATGGTGCCCACCGTCATCGTCAGGATCGCGATTCCCCACAGCACCGGGCGCCAGTCGTGATGCAACGGTGGCAGTGCCACATACACGACGCGCAGCAGGGCGCCGAAGGCCGCGACCTTGGTGGCCGCCGCCATGAAACCGGTGATCGGGGTGGGGGCGCCCTGGTACACGTCCGGAATCCAGGAGTGGAACGGCACCGCGCCGACTTTGAACAGCAGACCGACCGACAGCAACGCGACGCCGACCAGAGCCATCGACTTATTGGTCTCGCCGGCAAGGGAATCGCGGATGCCGGTCAGTGTCAGCGTGCCGGTGGCGCCGTACAGCAAGGCCACGCCATAGAGGAAGAACGCCGACGAGAAGGCGCCCAGCAGAAAATATTTCAGCGCCGATTCCTGCGACGCCAACCGGCGGTGCCGGGCCAGCCCGCACATCAGGTACAGCGGGAGCGACAGGACCTCCAGCGCGACGAACATGGTCAGCAGGTCGTCGGAGGCGGGGAACACCATCATGCCGCCCACCGACAGCATCAACAGCGGGAAGAGCTCGGTCTGGGCGACGCCGGCGCGTTCGGCCTCGTGCTCGGTGTCGCTACCCGGCACCGCGGACGCTTGGGGGGTGAAGGAATCCAGGCCGGCGAAGACCTTGCTCTTCTCGGCGGCCGGGACCGTTCGCTGGCTGCGCTCGGCGACGAAGATGACGGCCAGCACCGAGACCAGAACGATTGTGCCTTGCAGGAACAGTGTCGGCCGGTCCACCGCCACCGCGCCGAGGACCGTACGCCGACCCTCGGCCGGGACCGACTTCGCCACGGCGACCACGGCGACGAAAGCCGCGACCAGCCCGGCGAGCGTCAGCACCACTTGCGCGCCGTAACGCAGGCGGCGCGGCAGGAATGCCTCGACCAGCACGCCGAGCACCGCAATACCGAAAACGATGAACATCGGGGACAGCAGGAAGTACTCGATGCTGGGGCTGGGCAGCGTCATTGGTGCGGTCCTTCGGCTTTACGGGGTACGCCGTTGATCGTGGGTGCGGGATCGTGCTGGCCGATGGTCGTCATGGTGCTCTCCACCGCCGGGTTGATGATGTCCAGCACCGGCTTGGGGTAGACGCCGAGCACGAACAGCAGCGCGAGCAACGGGGCGACGACGGCCAGCTCGCGCCCCACCAGATCGCGAATCTTCTCGTTCCCGGTGGCCACCGGGCCGGTCATCACCCGCTGGTAGAGCCACAGCATGTAGATGGCCGCCAGTACCAGCGCCGTCACACCGAACGCCGCCGCCACCCAGTAGCGGTTGAAAGTGCCCAGCAATACCAGGAATTCGCTGACGAACGGAGCCAGGCCCGGCAGCGACAGGGTCGCCATGCAGGACACCAGGAAGGTGCCGGCCAGGATGGGTGCCACCTTCTGCACGCCGCCGTAATCGGCGATGTTGCGGCTACCGCCGCGGGAGACCAGGAACCCTGCGATCAGGAACACCGCCGCGGTGGAGATGCCGTGGTTGAGCATGTACAGCGTCGAGCCGCTCTGGCCCTGGGTGGTCATCACGAAGATGCCCGCGATGATGAACCCGAAGTGGGAGATCGAGGTGTAGGCGATCAGGCGCATCATGTCGGTCTGGCCGATGGCCACGATGGCGCCGTAGATCACCCCGATGATGGCCAGCGTGACTATCGCGGGACGGAAATACGTTGAGGCGTCCGGGAACAGCTGCAGGCAGTAGCGCAGCATGCCGAAGGTGCCGACCTTGTCCATCACGGCGGTGATCAGCACCGCGGTGGCGGGAGTGGACTCGACCGCGGCGTCGGGCAGCCAGCGGTGCAGCGGCCACAGCGGAGCTTTGATCGCGAACGCGAACATGAAGCCCAGGAAGATCGCCTTGAACACCACCGGGTCCACTCCGGCGAGGCGGCCGGCCTTGACGTCGTCGACGATCCGGACGAAGTCGAAGGTGCCGCCGCCGTGCTGGCTGGTGACCACGTACAGCCCGATCACCGCGGCCAGCATGATCAGCCCGCCGAAGAGGTTGTACAGCAGGAACTTCACCGCTGCCCGCGAGCGGTCGCGGCCCTGCCCGAACCCACCGATCAGGAAGTACATCGGGATGAGCATGGCTTCGAAGAAGACGTAGAACAGCAGCACGTCCAGGGCGATGACCGAGATCAGCACCATCGACTCGATGGCCAGCGTCAGCGCGACATACGCGTGCACGCCCCGGGGGTTCGTGTCGCCGCCGTCGTTCCAGCCGGCCACCAGCAGCAGGGGGATCAGGATGGTGGTCAGCACCACCAGGATCAGTGCGATGCCGTCCACACCGAGGGAGTAACCGGCCCCGAAAGCCGGTATCCAGGTGCGTCTTTCGACGAACTGGTAGGTGTCACCACCGGGCTTGAACCCGACCGCGACGACGAGCGAGACCGCGAGCGTCGCGACGGCGACCAGCAGGCCGGTCCATTTGGCGACCTGCCGCAGGCTCGGCGGCAACAGAATGATCAGCACCGCACCGGCCAGCGGCACCAGCCACAGGACGCTCAGCCAGGGCACGTTCACCACAGGTTCACCACCAACAGTGCGCCGGCCACCAGGGCCGCCCCCGCCAGCATCGACAGCGCGTAGTTACGGGCGAAGCCGGTCTGGAAGCCTCGCAACCGATTCGACGTCCGGCCCACCAGGGCGGCCAGGCCGTTGACCGACCCGTCCACGCCGGCGTTGTCGACGGCCACCAGCCTGTCCGTCAGGTGCGCACCCGGGCGCATGAAGACCTCCTCGTTGAAGGCATCGCCGTAAGCGTCGGCCCGTGCGGCCGTCGTCAGCACCGAAACCTGAGCGGGCGCCACCCGCGGAATCTCCGCCTTGCCGCCGTACATCCGGTAGGCCACCAAGGCGCCGACGACGACCACCGCCACCGCGACGACGCTGACGGCCCATTCTGGCAACGCGTGCGCCGCCTCTTCGTGCACACCAACCACGGGTTCGAGCCAGTGCTGCAAGGAGTCGCCCATCGCGAACAGGCCGCCGGCGAACACCGAGCCGAAGGCCAGGATGATCATCGGCGCCGTCATCAGCGCGGGTGACTCGTGCGGATGCGAGCTTGGCGCCCAACGCTTTTGACCGAAGAACGTCATCAGCATCACCCGCGTCATGTAGAAGGCGGTGATGCCCGCGCCCAGCAGTGCGGCCCCGCCCAGCACATAGCCCCGGGCGCCGCCGGCGCCCAGCGCCGCCTCGATGATCGCGTCTTTGGAGAAGAAGCCCGCAAAGGGCGGAACACCGATGATCGCCAGGTAGCCCAGCCCGAACGTCACGAACGTGATCGGCAGGGCCTTGCGCAGGCCGCCGTAGCGGCGCATGTCCTGCTCTTCGTGCATCGCGTGGATGATCGACCCGGACCCGAGGAACAGTCCGGCCTTGAAGAAGCCGTGGGTGAGCAGGTGCATGATCGCGAACGCGTAGCCGGCCGGTCCGAGGCCGGCGGCCAGCACCATGTACCCGATCTGGCTCATCGTGGAAGCGGCCAGCGCCCGCTTGATGTCGTCTTTGGCGCAGCCGATGAACGCCCCCAGCATCAGGGTGACGGCACCGACGATCACCACGGCCAGTTGCGCGCCGGGGGCCAGGTTGAACACCGGGTTGGACCGCACGATCAGGTAGACACCGGCGGTCACCATGGTGGCGGCGTGGATCAGCGCCGAGACCGGCGTGGGACCCTCCATCGCGTCACCCAACCAGGCCTGCAGCGGGACCTGGGCCGACTTGGCGCAGGCACCCATCAGCAGCAGCAACCCCATCGCGTTGAGCACGCCCTGGCTGGCGGCGGGCGCCCCGGCGAACACGCCGGCGTAGGACACGGTGCCGAACGTGGCGAACATCAGGAACATCGCCAGGGCCAGGCCGGCGTCCCCGACGCGGTTCATCACGAACGCCTTCTTGGCCGCCGTCGCGGCGGACGGCTTGTGGTACCAGAAGCCGATCAGCAGGTAGGACGCCAGACCGACGCCCTCCCAGCCGACGTAGAGCACCACGTAGTTGTCGGCCACCACCAGCAGCAGCATCGAGGCCAGGAAGAGGTTGAGGTAGCCGAAAAACCTTCTGCGGTCTTCGTCCTCGGCCATGTAGGCGATCGAGTAGATGTGGATCAGCGACCCGACGCCGGAGATGAGCAGGATGAAGCACATCGACAACTGGTCGATCTGCAGGCCGAAGTCGACCTGCAGTTGACCCACCGGCATCCAGGTGAACACCTTCTGGTGGATCACACGGTCGTCGGCGCTGCGGCCGAGCAGTTCAGACAGCAACATCGCGCCGACGACGAACGCCGAGATCGCGGCCAGCGTGCCCAGCCAGTGGCCCCACGCGTCGGTGCGTCTACCGCCGAACAGCAGGATCACAGCACCCGCCAGCGGCAGCGCCACCAGCAGCCAGGTGTAGTCAGTCATCTTGGCGTTCTCAGCCTTTGAGTAGATTCGCGTCGTCGACCGACGCCGATTTGCGGGCACGGAAAATCGTCATGATGATGGCCAGGCCGATGACGACCTCGCACGCGGCGACCACCATGGTGAAGAACGCGATCATCTGTCCGTCGAGCTTGCCGTGCATCCGCGCGAACGTGACGAACGCCAGGTTGACGGCGTTGAGCATCAACTCGACGCACATGAACATGACGATCGCGTTGCGCCGCAGCAGCACCCCGGAAGCCCCGATGGTGAACAGCAGAGCCGAAAGGTAAAGGTAGTTGGCCGGATTCATGATGAGCTTCCCTTGACAGCTTCCGGTGAGGGTGTCTCGAGTCCGTCGGCTCCGCGGGTGCGCAGGATCTTGGAGACCGACAGGTCGGAGTAGGAGCCGTCGGGGAGCAACGCGGCGACGTCGACCGCGTTGTGACGGGCGTAGACGCCCGGGTTGGGCAGCGGGGTGGGGTGGCCGCCGGGACGGAACCGCTCCTCGGAGAGCTCGCGCTGAGTCTTGCGGCGCTCGAACCGTTCCCGGTGTGCCAGGATCATCGCGCCGACGGCGGCCGTGATCAGCAGCGCGCTGGTCAGTTCGAAGGCCCACAGGTAGCGCGAGAAGATCAGTAACGCCAGGCCTTCGACGTTGCCGTTCGCGTTGGCCGCGGCGAGGCCGGAGAAGCCGCCGGTCGCCACGTTGCCGATGCCGGCGATCAGCGCGATACCGAAGCCGACGCCGGTGACCACCGCGGCGACCCGCTGGCCGCGCAGGGTCTCCTTCAGCGATTCCGCGGAGTCCACGCCGATGAGCATGAGCACGAACAGGAAGAGCATCATCACCGCACCGGTGTAGACCACCACCTGCACGACGCCCAGGAACAGCGCGTCCTGGGCCATATAGAACACGGCCAGGATGAGCATCGTCATCGCGAGATACATGGCCGAGTAGACGGCGTTGACCGCCAGCACCACCCCGAGTGCCCCGATCACCGCGGCCGTGCCGAGCACCCAGAACATCACGGCTTCGCCGCTGGAGGTCCGGGTCAGAGTTTCCGCTGCGAACGTGACGATCATCGAGCGTCCTGACCTTCGCGCAGGCCCTGGGCCGTCACATTGCCCAGGTAGTAGTCCTTGTCGGTGGCGCCCTCGGCCCGCGGGTGCGGTGGTTGCGTCATGCCCTCCAGCAGCGGCGCAAGCAGCCGGTCCTTCTCGTAGATGAGGTCCGCGCGGTTGTCGTCGGCCAGCTCGTAATCGTTGGTCATGGTCAACGCGCGGGTGGGGCAAGCCTCGATGCACAGCCCGCACCCGATGCAGCGCAGGTAGTTGATCTGATAGACCCGGCCGTAGCGTTCGCCCGGCGAAAACCGTTGCTCGTCAGTGTTGTCCGCGCCTTCGACGTAGATCGCGTCGGCCGGGCAGGACCAGGCGCACAACTCGCAGCCGATGCACTTCTCCAGGCCGTCCGGGTACCGGTTGAGCTGATGGCGGCCGTGGTAGCGCGGTGCCACCGGTCCGGGCTTCTCCGGGTACTCCTCGGTGATGTTCTTCTTGAACATCGACCCGAAGGTGACGCCGAATCCGGCCACCGGATCCCAGAGGCGCTTGAAGATGTTAGCCACGTGCCTTCTCCTTGCTCGCACCTATCGGCTGCTCGAGTGTCTTGAACGGCAGCGGCGGTGTCGGGAATGCGGGCGCGAAACCGCCTTCGAAACCGGCCTGGTCGGCGGTTGCGGCCAGTTGCTTGCGTCGCTTGCGGGGGCTGGGTGCGCTGAACGGTTTTCGCAGGGTGGCGATCAACGCCAGCGCGAAGAGGAGACTGCACACCACCAGCAGCGTGGTCCAATGTTCGTAGCCCTGGTTGCGCAGCGTGCGGATGACCGCCGCGATCATGATCCACACCAGCGAGACCGGGATCAGCAGCTTCCAGCCCAGCGACATGAACTGGTCATAGCGGAACCGGGGCAGGCTGGCGCGCAGCCAGAAGTAGATGAACAGGAACGTCCACATCTTGAGGGTGAACCAGAGCACCGGCCACCAGCCGTGGTTGGCGCCCTCCCACATGTTCAGCGGCCACGGCGCGTGCCAGCCGCCGAAGAACATGGCCGCGGCCAGCGACGACACCGTGAACATGTTGACGTACTCGGCGAGCATGAAGATCGCGAACTTCAGCGACGAGTACTCGGTGTGGAAACCGGCGACCAGTTCGCCCTCGGCTTCCGGCAGGTCGAACGGCGCCCGGTTGGTTTCGCCGACCATCGAGATCAGGTAGATCACGAACGACGGCAGCAGCAGGAACACGAACCAGACCCGGTCCTGGGCGGCGACGATCTGCGACGTCGACATCGAGCCCGCGAACAGGAACACCGCTGCGAAGGACAACCCCATCGCCACCTCGTAGGAGATGACCTGCGCGGTGGAGCGCACCCCACCCAGCAGGGGATAAGTGGATCCCGACGCCCAGCCGCCCAGCACGATGCCGTACACGCCGATGGCCGACATGCCCAGGATGAACAGCACCGCGACCGGGAGATCGGTGAGCTGCAAGGGCGTCCAGTGTCCGAACACCGACACCTCGGGGCCGAACGGGATGAAGGAGAAGGCGGTGAACGCGGGGATCGCCGAGATGGCCGGCGCCGCGAAGTAGACGAACCAGTCGATGCCCTTGGGGGTGATGCTTTCCTTCAGCGCCAGCTTGATGCCGTCGGCGAGGCTCTGCAGGGTGCCCCACGGTCCGGCCCGGTTGGGGCCGGGCCGCAACTGCATCCAGCCGAGGATCTTGCGCTCGAGCAGGATCGCCACCAGCACGTTGAGCATGAGGAACACGAAGATGGCCAGGGCTTTGCCCAGCACCAGCCACCACGGGTCGTGTCCGAAGGCGGTCAAACCGTTCATTCCGGCACCCCGATCTTCGCGCTGATCTTTACCAAAGCGCCGGAGGTGACGCCCAATTCCTGGTGCACTGCCGAGCCCGGAGAGTTCAGCGGGAGCCACACCACCCGGTCCGGCATGTCAGTCACGTTGAGCGGCAAGGTGATTGAGCCGCGATCGGTGCTGACGGTGACCGACTCGCCGTCGGTGGCGCCGATTTCCTTGGCGGTGTCGGCCGACAACCGCACCACCGGGGTGCGCGCGGTACCCGCCAGATGCGGCTCGCCGTCCTGCCCGCGGCCGGCGTCCAGCAGCAGCCGCCAGCCGGCCAGCACCGCCTCGCCGGACTCGGGTTGCGCGGCGGGCGCGGCCTCGACGTGCGGACTGCCCGCGTGCTTTCCGTCCCAGGTGCCCAGCCCCGCGAGTTCCTCGCGCGCCGACTCGACGGTCGAGCAGTTGAGCAGGATGCCCAGCTCGTCGGCCAGAGTGTCGAGCACCCGGTGATCGGATTGGCTGGCCTGCAGCATGCTGCCTTTGAAAGCCGGTTCGAAGCCGCGGTAGCGACCCTCCCAGTTGACGAAGGCACCGGCCTTCTGGGTGGTCGGGGCGACCGGGAACACCACGTCGGCCCGTTCGGTGACCGGGCTGTGGCGCAACTCCAGGCTGACCACGAAGGGCGCCGCGTCCAGCGCGGCCAGTACCGCGTCCGGGTCGGCGAAGTCACCGGGTTCGATGCCACCGACCAGCAGCGCGCCCAGGGTGCCGTCGGTGGCGGCGGCCAGGATGCCGTCCACGTCACGTCCTGCGGCGGAGGGCAATTCGTCGACGTGCCAGGCGGCGGCGACCTGCGAGCGGGCGGTGTCGTCGGCGACCGGGCGGCCGCCGGGCAACAGTGCGGGCAGCGCGCCGGCTTCCAGTGCCCCACGTTCTCCGGCCCGTCGCGGCACCCAGGCCAAGCGGGCACCGGTCGAGTCGGCCAACCGGGCCGCCGCCGAGAGTGCGCCGGGGACCGTGGCCAGCCGTTCGCCGACCATGATGACCGCGCCGGTGGTGCTGAGCAGGTCACCGACTTCACCGGTGGCCAGGCCGTCCAGCGCCGCGGGCTCACCGCCGGGCGCGGTCTGCAGCAGCCGGCCCGACATCTTGTCCAGCGCGCGGGTGGCGAACGGCGCGATCGCATACACCGGGACGCCGTTCTTGCGTGCGGCCTTGCGCAGCCGCAGGAATACGATCGGCGATTCTTCCTCCGGCTCGAATCCGGCCAGCAGCACCACCGGAGCCGATTCCAGGTCGGCGTAGCTGACGCTGACCGGCCGGCCCGCGATGCGCGCCGCCAGGAAGTCGGCCTCCTCGGCCGAGTGAGGCCGGGCGCGGAAGTCGATGTCGTTGGTGTTCAGCACGATTCGCGCGAACTTGGCGTAGGCGTAGGCGTCCTCCCAGGTCGCTCGGCCGCCGACCAGCACGCCGGTGCGGCCGCGTGCCGCCTCGAGGCCCTGGGTCGCGGCCACGATCGCGTGCGCCCACGACGCCGGTGCCAGCTCGCCATTGGCGTCCCGGACCAGGGGAGTGGTCAGGACGTCGGGCTGGGTGGCGTAGGTGAACGCCCACCGGCCCTTGTCGCAGTTCCATTCCTCGTTGACTTCCGGGTCGTCGCCGGCCAGGCGGCGGGTCACCTTGCCGCGCCGGTGGTCGGTGCGCTGGGCACACCCGGACGCGCAGTGCTCGCACACGCTGGGGCTGGACACCAGGTCGAACGGGCGGGCCCGGAACCGGTAGGACATGCCGGTCAACGCGCCGACGGGGCAGACCTGCACGGTGTTGCCGGAGAAGTAGGAGTCGAACGGCTCGTTGGCGTAGATGCCGACCTGCTGCAGGGCGCCGCGCTCCTGCATGTCGATGAACGGGTCGCCGGCGATCTGGTTGGAAAACCGGGTGCAGCGGGCGCACAGGATGCAGCGTTCGCGGTCCAGCAGCACCTGCGAGGAGATGTTGATCGGTTTGGCGAAGGTGCGCTTGGTGTCGGTGAAGCGAGATTCCGCTCGCCCGTTGGACATTGCCTGGTTCTGCAGTGGGCACTCACCGCCCTTGTCGCACATCGGGCAGTCCAGCGGGTGGTTGATCAGCAGCAGTTCCATCACGCCGTGCTGGGCCTTGTCGGCCGCCGCCGAAGTGAGCTGGGTGCGCACCACCATGTCGTCGGTGCAGACCGTGGTGCACGACGCCAGCGGCTTGCGCTGGCCCTCCACCTCGACCAGGCACTGCCGGCAGGCACCGACCGGGTCGAGCAGCGGGTGGTCACAGAACCGGGGGATCTGAATGCCCATCAGCTCGGCCGCGCGAATGACCAGAGTTCCCTTGGGGACGCTGATTTCGGCACCGTCGATGGTCAGCGTCACCATGTCCGGCGGCTTGACCTCGTCGCCGGTATCCGTCTTGGCCGCACTTGTCATTGCAGCGTCAGGCCTTTCCATTCAGAGTCGGCTCGAAAGACAACATGGAATCCTTGGGGTCGAACGGGCACCCGCCGGTCTCGACGTGCGCGATGTACTCGTCGCGGAAGTGCTGAATCGACGACATCACCGGGCTGGCCGCGCCATCTCCCAACGCGCAGAACGACTTTCCGAGGATCGCGTCGGAGATGTCGAGCAGCTTGTCGAGGTCTTCGCGGGTGCCCTGGCCGTTCTCCAGCCGTGCGTAGATCTTGTCCAGCCAGAACGTGCCCTCGCGGCACGGCGTGCACTTGCCGCAGGACTCGTGCTTGTAGAACTCGGTCCAGCGACGCACCGCGCGCACCACGCAGGTGGTTTCGTCGAAGATCTCGAGCGCCTTGGTGCCCAGCATCGAGCCGACCCCGCCGACGCCTTCGTAGTCCAGCGGAACGTCGAGGTGTTCGTCGGTGAGCAGGGGAGTCGACGAACCGCCCGGCGTCCAGAACTTCAGCCGGTGGCCCGCCCGGACGCCGCCGGCGTAATCGAGCAACTCGCGCAACGTGATTCCCAGCGGCGCTTCGTACTGGCCGGGCCGGGTGACGTGCCCGGACAACGAGTACAGGGTGAAGCCGGGCGATTTCTCGCTGCCCATCGAACGGAACCAGTCGACGCCGTTGAGGATGATCGACGGGACGCTGGCGATGGTCTCGACGTTGTTGATCACCGTGGGGCAGCCGTAGAGGCCGGCGACCGCGGGGAAGGGGGGCCGCAACCGCGGCTGGCCGCGGCGGCCTTCCAGCGAGTCGAGCAGCGCCGTCTCCTCGCCGCAGATGTAGGCGCCCGCGCCGGCGTGCACCACCAGCTCGAGATCGAAACCGGAGCCGCCGATGTCGCGACCCAGGTAACCGGCCGCGTACGCCTCGGCCACCGCGTTCTGCAGGCGGCGCAGCACCGGCACCACTTCGCCGCGCACGTAGATGAACGCGTGGCTGGCCCGGATCGCGTACGCGGCGATGATGACGCCCTCGACCAGCACGTGCGGGGTGGCCAGCATCAGCGGAATGTCTTTGCAGGTGCCCGGTTCGGACTCGTCGGCGTTGACCACCAGGTAGTGCGGCTTGGCCGCGGGGCCCTTGTCGCCCTGCGGGATGAACGACCACTTGGTCCCGGTGGAGAACCCGGCGCCGCCACGTCCGCGCAACCCGGAGTCCTTGACGGTCGCGATCACGTCGTCGGGGTTCATGGCCAGGGCCTTCTTCATGGCCTGGTAGCCGTCATTGCGTTCGTAGGTTTCCAGCGAGAAGGACTGCGGGTCATCCCAGTAGCGGCTGATGACCGGCGTCAAAGGTGTTGTCATGCTTGGCCTTCCGGACCAGGGGGAGCCGCCATGTCGTTCTCCTGAGCCACCCGCAGCCCGGCCAGGGTGGCCGCGCCCGGGCCGCCCTGCCCTTCGTCGGGGCGCTCGTCGCGCAGACCGGCGAGAATGCGTGAGGTCTGGCGGAACTTGCACAGCGGGGCGCCCCGGGTGGGCGCCACCGGCCGGCCGGCGCGCAGGGAGTCGACGAGTTCGCGGGCCGAGTCGGCGGTCTGGTTGTCGTAGAACTCCCAGTTGACCATCACCACCGGGGCGTAGTCGCACGCTGCGTTGCACTCGATGTGCTGCAGCGTGACGGCACCGTCCTCGGTGGTCTCGTCATTGCCGACCCCGAGGTGCTCCTTGAGGTCGGCGAAGATCGCGTCGCCGCCCATCACCGCGCACAGCGTGTTGGTGCAGACGCCGACCAGGTAATCGCCGGTGGGGCCGCGGCGGTACATGGTGTAGAAACTGGCCACCGCCGAGACCTCGGCACCGGTCAAATCCAGTTGCTGCGCGCAGAACTCCATCCCGGCCGGGGTGATGTAGGAGTCCTCGCCCTGCACCAGGTGCAGCAGCGGCAGCAAGGCCGACCGGCTGTTGGGGTACTTGGCGATGATCTCCTTGGCTTCCACCTCCAGCCGCGCCTGCACCTCGGGGGGATACGACTCCGGGGCGCCCTCGACCACGAACTGGCTGGGCTCCTCCGGCGGCGGTCCGAGCCGCAGGAAAACCCTTTCGCCGCTGCCTGATTCGCTCATCGGTCCACTCCGCCCATCACCGGGTCGATGCTGGCGACCGCGGTGATCAGGTCGGCGACCATGCCGCCTTCGCACATCGCGGCCACCGACTGCAGGTTGGTGAACGAGGGGTCCCGGTAGTGCACCCGGTAGGGGCGGGTGCCGCCGTCGCTGACCATGTGCACACCGAGTTCGCCACGCGGCGATTCCACCGCCACATACACCTGGCCGGCCGGAACCCGGATGCCCTCGGTCACCAGCTTGAAGTGGTGAATGAGGGCTTCCATCGAGCTGCCCATGATCTTGGCGATGTGTTCCGGTGAGTTACCCATGCCGTCAGGGCCCACGGAAAGGTCTGCGGGCCAGGCGATCTTGCGGTCCTCGACCATCGTCGGGCCGGGCTTGAGCTGATCCAGACACTGCTCGACGATCTTGATCGACTCCCACATCTCGTTGACGCGAATCATGTAGCGCCCGTAAGCATCACACGTGTCCGCGGTGATCACGTCGAATTCGTAGTTCTCATATCCGCAGTAGGGTTCGCTCTTGCGCAGATCGTGGGGCAGCCCGGTGGAACGCAGGATCGGGCCGGTGATGCCGAGCGCCATGCAGCCGGTCAGGTCGAGGTATCCGACATCCTCGGTGCGGGCTTTCCAGATCGCGTTCTCGTTGAGCAGTTCGCCCATCTGGCGCAGCGGGATGCGCAGTTCCTTGAGGGCCGCGGCGATGTCGTCGACGCCGCCCGGCGGCAGGTCCTGGGCGAGGCCACCCGGCCGGATGTAGGCACTGTTCATCCGCAGGCCGGTGATCTTCTCGAAGAGGGTGAGAATGATCTCGCGGGCCCGGAAGCCGACGAACATCGGCGTCATGGCGCCCAGTTCCATTCCGCCGGTGGCCAATGCGACCAGGTGCGACGAGATGCGGTTGAGCTCCATCATCATCACCCGGATGACGTTGACCCGTTCCGGGATCTCGTCGGTGATGCCGAGCAGCTTCTCCACGCCGAGGCAGTAGGCGGTCTCGTTGAAAAACGGTGCCAGGTAGTCCATTCGGGTGACGAAGGTGACGCCCTGCGTCCAGTACCGGTATTCGAGGTTCTTCTCGATCCCGGTGTGCAGGTAGCCGATTCCGCACCGGGCCTCGGTGACCGTCTCACCCTCGATTTCGAGGATCAGCCGCAGCACCCCGTGGGTGGACGGGTGCTGGGGTCCCATGTTGACGACGAT
Source organism: Mycobacterium sp. (assembly GCA_003987775.1). Classification (GTDB taxonomy): domain Bacteria; phylum Actinomycetota; class Actinomycetes; order Mycobacteriales; family Mycobacteriaceae; genus Mycobacterium. Next base: position 2,708 of record RXJD01000074.1, on the reverse strand, counting down.
GCGCTCGCCGGGGTCGGCCTTGCGGGCGGCGTCGACGACCTTGTCCCAGTCCTGACCGCCTGCGACCACCAGGGTTTCGGTTGTGCTCATCAGTTGTAGCCCCTGCGCTCATCGGGCGGAGGAATCTGCGCGCCCTTGTACTCGACCGGGATGCCGCCCAGCGGGTAGTCCTTGCGTTGCGGGTGCCCGTGCCAGTCGTCGGGCATTTCGATGCGGGTCAGCGACGGGTGGCCGTCGAAGATGATGCCGAAGAAGTCGTAGGTTTCGCGCTCGTGCCAGTCATTGGTGGGGTAGACCCCGAACAGCGACGGGATGTGCGGATCACTATCGGGCGCAACAACTTCCAGCCGGAGCCGGCGATTGTGCGTGATCGACTTCAGCGGGTACACCGCGTGCAGTTCGCGGCCCGTCTCGTTCGGGAAGTGCACGCCGCTGACGCCCAGGCACAGCTCGAACCGCAGGTCCGGTTCGTCACGCAGTCGTTGGGCAACCTGCGGCAGCAGGTCGCGGCGCACGTGCAGCGTCAGCTCGTCGCGGTAGACCACGACCTTCTCGATCGCCTCGTTGAAGGAGAGACCCTCGCGGTCCAGCGCCTCGGCGAGGCGGTCGGCGATGTCGTCGAAGTAGCTGCCGTAGGGGCGGGGGCTCTCGCCGGGCAGCGCGATCTCGCGCACCAGCCGGCCGTAGCCGGAGGTGTCGCCGGTGCCGCGCACGCCGAACATGCCGCGGCGAACGTTGATGACCTCTTGACCTTCCGGCGGTAAGTCGGCCCCCGGAGTCAGCGTCGCGCCCTGGGAGTCCTTGTCGGGTGAGCTCATCGCAGCAGTCCGCGCATCTCGATCGTCGGCCGGGCCGCCATCGCCGCCTCTTCGGCTTCAGCGATGGCCTTCTCGCGGTTGACACCCAGCGGCATTTCCTGAATCTTCTCGTGCAGCTTGAGGATTGCGTACAACAGCATCTCGGGCCGCGGCGGGCAGCCGGGCAGGTAGATGTCCACCGGCACCACGTGGTCGACGCCCTGGACCACCGCGTAGTTGTTGAACATCCCCCCCGACGAGGCGCAGACACCCATCGCCAGGACCCACTTCGGCTCGGCCATCTGGTCGTAGATCTGCCGCAGCACCGGCGCCATCTTCTGGCTCACCCGGCCCGCGACGATCATCAGGTCGGCCTGCCGCGGCGTCGCCGAGAACCGTTCCATGCCGAATCGCGCGATATCGAACCTCGGACCCGCGGTCGCCATCATCTCGATGGCGCAGCAGGCCAACCCGAACGTCGCCGGCCACAACGAGTTCTTGCGGACATAGCCCGCAACCTTCTCGACTGTGGACAGCAGGATCCCGCCGGGTAACTGTTCTTCCAGTCCCACGTCCTACCTACCTCAATCCCACGTCAGGCCGCCGCGGCGCCACACATATGCGTAGGCCACGAAAACCGTGAGCATGAATATGACCATCTCGACGAGCGCGAAAGCCCCCAGCGAATCGAAGCTAACCGCCCACGGATAGAGGAACACAATTTCAATATCGAAGACGATGAACAACATTGCGGTCAGGTAATACTTGATCGGGAATCGCTGCCCGCTCGCGGCATGCGGTCCGCTGAACCCGGTTTCGGTGGGCTCGATCCCGCATTCGTAGGCCTCGAGCTTCGAGCGGTTGTATCGGGTCGGGCCGGTGATGCTGGCGAGGAAGACCGAACCGATGGCGAAGGCCGCGGCAATGCCCGCCATCACCAATATGGGTATGTAGACGTTCACTTGCTCCACGTTTTCCGTCGTTTGGGCTGTCGACAGCGGTCACGCGGCGACCAGGTGTGACGAAACCGGACTGGGGTACCCCGACATGACCTTGCCCACAGCCTAGCCAGGAACGGCTCGCCGGTCGCGCGCACCCTACCGATACGCCTATCGGACGGCCTACGGATAGACGCCACCGGCGCCGCCGGCACCCGGCGCACCGGCACCTCCGCCGTTGCCGCCGATCTGGCCGGTCGGGGCGGAGCCGGCTTTGCCGGATCCGCCGGGCAGGCCTGCGTCACCGGGGTTTCCGCTGCCGCTGGTGCCGCCCGAACCGCCGTCGCCGCCGTCGCCGCCGTCGCCTCCGGTGCCGCCGGTGCCGCTGCCGCCGGATGTCGATCCGCCGGCCCCACCCGTGCCCCCGGCGCCTGCGTACCCGCCCTTGCCGCCGCTGAATGCGGAGCCGAAGAAGGCATCGGCGCCGTTACCGCCCATGCCGCCGTGGCCGCCGTTACCACCGTGGCCACCGACGGCTCCGGGCCCCTGAGCCTGGCCGCCTGTTCCGCCGTTGCCACCGCCACCGCCGAGACCGGCATCGCCGGGTGCGGCGGTCAGTGTGCCGGCAGAGCCGCCGCCGCCGACCCCGCCGGTTCCGCCGTTGCCGCCGGTGCCGCCGAGGTTGCTGGCGAGGCCGCCGAAGGCGAAGCCGCCGGTGCCGCCGCTACCGCCCCTGCCGCCGAAACCGCCTTGTTGACTCAAGCCGACCGGTGGAGTGCCGCCCGTGCCGCCGTTGCCGCCGTCGCCGCCGGTGCCGCCGGTTTCGACGAGGTCACCGGAGCCGCCGTTGCCTCCGCTGCCGCCGTCGCCGCCGGCGCCGGCGAAGAATCCCTGCGGGGCCGCGGCGCCGCCGGCGCCGCCTTTGCCGCCGTGACCGCCGCTGCCCCCGGCCGCGCTGGCGATGGCGCCGCCG
>RXJD01000056.1 GCA_003987775.1 Mycobacterium sp. | reverse complement strand
GGCGCGGCGCTGGCCGAGGTCGTCGGCTTCGGCGATCCAGCGGTTGGCTTCGGCTTTGGTGATCCGTAGCCGCTCGGCCAGTGCGGCGGGCAGTTTTCCGCCGAGCTCGTCCTCACTGGCCTGGGTTTTGAGTTGGTTGATCAGGGTGTGGCGCACCGATCGGGATTGGCGCTCGCGGCGTTCCAGGCGCTCGAGGGCCCGCAGCAGCTCGGGGGTGGTGAGTGCGTCAAAGCTCAACGCGCACAGCCGGTCCTGCACCTCGTCGGACGCGTCGAAGACCTCCACGATCTCCTCACGCGTGCTCGATGACATACCCGGATTCTACGAAGGACCACCGACAAGTACGCTCCACCGCCAATCGCGAAACAGGTTGATAGCGCAGGCTTTTTCACGTGCCAGGGCCTGATGCCGCCGATCAGCCACCAGGGTCGAGAACTGTCCCATGGTCAGCACCCAATCAAGGCAACAGCCAAAAATCAGTGGCAGCCCGCCCCGTGCCCCCCGTGCTCGTGCTCGGCGTCCGGCGACCCGCCCATCATGCGCAGCATCGGCATCCCGCCCGAGGTGAAGAACCGCGCCACCATCACCCCGGCGATCACCAGGAAAAGGATGTTCAGCCAGGTGGTGTAGTTCCACGTGATACCGGCCGACATGACCATGGCGTTGCGCTCGCGGGGAATGAGACCCGCTGTGCCGAAGATCAATTCGACCAGATAACCGGCTGCCACCATCGCGGCGTAGAAGGTCGCCAGCAGCGTCAGCATCATCCTGGTGCCGTAGTACTTACGGTAGATATTGAGGATCGGCAGGATCAGCAGGTCGGCGAAGATGAACGCGATGACCCCGCCGAAGCTGATGCCGCCGTTCCACAACACCGCGGCGAGCGGCACGTTGCCGATCGAGCAGACGAACGACACGATCGCCACGAACGGCCCGACGATCGGTCCCCACACCACCGACCAGGTCGGGTGGTTGGTCAAAAAGAATTCCTGCCAGAAGCTTTCGGGCACCCAGGCCGCGATCGCACCCGCGATGAACAAACCGATCACCAGGTCGCGCAGGATCGCCAGCCACTCCATCACGAAAACGTGCGACACCGAGGTAAGCCCCGGACCGGAGAACAGCCGCCGCCAGAACGATCCGTCACCCTGAATCGACATGTCCATCGCCGCATGGCCTTCCATCGAGCCGGCCACTCCCTTTTCCGCCTGCTCGCGCGCGGCGTCGATCAGCCGCTGACGCACGAACAGCCGGAACAGCAATGCCAGCATGATGATCATCAGCGGCCCGCCGACGAACTCAGCGGCGGTGAACTGCCAGCCCATCAGCAGCGCCAGGATGATGCCCAGCTCCACCACGAGATTGGTCGAGCCGATCTCGAACGCCATCGCGGCGGTGAAATTGGCGCCCTTGCGGAACAGCGACCTGGCCAGGGCGACGGCGGCGTACGAGCACGACGACGACGCGGCGCCGAGTCCCGCCGCGACCGCCAGGGTCCGTGGCCGGTCATCACCGAGCAGCCCCACGATCGTGGAGCGGCGTACCACCGCCTGCACGACCGCAGACAAGGCGAAACCCAGGATCAGCGCCCACAGGATCTCCCACGTCATCGAACCCGTCAGGGCCAGGGCATGACCCAGGGCGCCCAGCACTTTGTCTGCCATCGAGGATCTCCGCTCGTACGTGTCAGTGTCCGAAATATATACCCCATGGGGGTATATGTCAATCGCCGTGGGTCAGGAGAATGCCGGCTTTCGGCGTTCAATTCGGTTCAGGCCATTAAGCTTGGCGGTTCGTGCTGCCGGGAGCCAGACTCCGCACACCAGCTCAGCTGAGACGAGGAAACGATGAATTCACGCCTGAAGGTGCCCAAGGCATCGGCTCTACTGCTGGCACTCGTCGCCGCACTGGCGCTCTGGTTGTCCGGATGCGCCTCTGCCCCAAAGGAATCCGAAGGCCCGCCCGCCACCGGCACCACCACCGATTCACCGTTGATGGCCGACATCCGGCAATCGGTGGACGCGACCAAGGCGCTGACCAGCGCGCACCTGTCCGTCCGCACCAACGGCCAGGTGGACAGCATGCTCGGCATCACCAATGCTGACGTCGACGTCCGTGCCAACCCGCTTACCGCAAAAGGATCGTGCACCTACAACGGCCAGGCTGACGTTCCGTTCCGGATCAAGGACGACTCCATCTCGGTGAAACTCTTCGACGACTGGACCAACCTCGGCTCGGTGTCCGACCTGTCCGCGACCCGCTTGCTCGACCCGGCCAACGGGGTGGCGAAAATGCTTTCCGGCGTCAACAACCTGCAGGCCCAGGGCAGCGAAGTGATCGACGGCGTCAACACCAACAAGATCACCGGCACGCTGCCGGCCGACACGGTCAAGATCATCGATCCGGGCGCCAGGCAGTCCAGGCCGGCGACGGTGTGGATCGCCCAGGACGGGTCGCACCGGTTGGTGCGCGCCAGCGTCGACCTCGGGTCAGGCTCGGTCCAGGTCACGCTGTCGAAGTGGAACGAGCCGGTCACCGTCGATTAGCGGCGCCATCGCCGCCAGCAGCACCACTCCCACCGCAACGGCGGTGCCGGTCTGAGCCAGGGCGACCGACGTACCGAGGAACATCAGACCGGCGCCCAACACCCCTCCCGCCGCGGCGAGCGGTGCCAAGGCCCGTCTGGAGTCGGCCCCCGCCAGCGCTGCGATCAGGTGGGGCGCGCCGCAGGCCGCAATCATGGCGAAGGATGCCGGCACCGCCGCGGCGTCCACGGAGCCGTGCAACAGGAATTGCCACACCGCGACGGTGACGCCCAAGCCGGCCAGACACGAGCCCATCAGCGCGAGCCCGACCGACAGCCCGCCGGCCACGCCGCGCCACATCCCGGCCAGGGCCGCCACCGTGATGACCGTGAGCACGAGCAGAATCGCGTCGTGCTCCAGCGCGGCGCGGACGGCCGCGGCCAACGCCGCGCCGCCGCTCACCGTGACCTCGCTGTCGACCAGGCTGCCGTACTTGGTCGCGTTCCCGACGGCGGTGTCGATCCGCTCCACGCGGGAGGCCGCGGCCAGGTCCACGCCGGTCTGGTCGGAGTACACCAGGAGCCGGGCGGCGGTGCCGTCGGCGGAGAACATGGTCTGACGCACGTGCTGGTAGGACGGATCGGCGAGTGCCTTCCGCGGCAGATAGAAGCCGCCCTCGCCGGTGTCGGCGAAGTCGATGCTGAGGTTCTTCAAAAACGCGGACAGCTGCACGACCTGCGGAATCGTGCTCTCGATGGTGGTCTGCAAGGTCGGGACGAACGAGCGCAGCTGATTGAGTGCCGACCGCATCTCGGCCACCGCGCGCGGGGTACCGGAAAGGGCGTTGGTGGCGCGTGCCGACCCGGCGGCGAGCCGGGTGGCGCCATCGGAGAGGACGGTGACGTCGGCGATCACCCGGTCGAACGGGTCGATTGCCTTGCGTGCGGCCGAGCACAACACGTCGGCGGCGCAATCCTGAACCCCACCCATCCAGCCGCGGACCGGGTCGAGATAACCGGAGACCTCGGCGGCGGTGTCCTTGATGTTCCGGGTGCCCGACACCACGGAGTTGATCGCCTGCTGCAGCTGGGCGAGCCCGCCGACGCCTGCGCTCACGCTTGCCTCGAGCTCGTTGACCGAGCCCGAGACCTGGTCCAGCACCGAACCCAGCGTCTTGACCGCGGTGACCTGCGGCACGAATGTGGCGGCCTGCCGATCCAGTTGATCGCTGAGCCGGCCCGCGGCCGAACTGAGCGAGGCATCTGTCCAGGGGACGCCGGCCGGCCAAGCGGCCGACTGCACCTTGCGGACGCCGGGAATTTCCATCAGCCGGCGACTCACCGCGTCGATGGCGATGAGGCCGGCCGGGTCACGCAGGTCGTGGGCGGATTTGACCATGACGACATCGGGTAGCCGGTTGCTCGCCATGAACTGCTTGACCGAATGGGCCGGGACATCGCCTACGCCCCAGTGCATTCCGAGGATGGGCAGTGCGCAGACCGCGGACACCAGCGCGACGGCGACGACAGGGCTGCGTACCACGCGGCGCACCGGTTGCGGCAGACCCCACGAACGGCCCGGCCGCGCCGTCGCTTTCGCCGGCAACGCAGGCAGCAGAGTCAGCGAAGCGCCAAGTGCGACAACGACACCCAGCGCGGCCAGCCCCACGGCATGTATCGCCGGCGTCCGTGCCAGCAGCAGGGGGCCGGTGAGTGCCACGACACCTGCCCCGGGCGCGGCCAGCATGGGCAGTGTCGCGCGGTAGCCGCGTCGCTCCCGGGTGGTGAGCAGCAGCGCGGATGCGGCGACCACCCCGATCATCAGCACTGCCGCCACAGTCCAGGCGAAAAGGCCGTACCACGCCGCCAAGGGCCAGGCGACGGCCAGCGACAGCCCGGCGGCCAACGCCGCGACCGCGAGGGACGACAGACCCAGCCGCAGCAGGAACAGCGCGGCGACCAGCAAGGCCGCGGCGACGATCGCGGCCGCCTGCCAGGGCGCCAACCGCAGCTCCGTGCCTCGCGCGGCGGCCGGGACGGTGATGCGGGCGCGCAGTCCCGCGTTCGGCGGGAGCTTGCGGACCACCGATCGCGCCGCATCGAGCGATTCGGCGGCCTTGGCGGTCCCGGCCTCACCGCGCAGCCAGATCACCGCAGCACCGGACCGTCCGTCGGGGCTGGTGCCCAGCGGCGCCATCAACGGGTCGGACCACCAGTCCAGCACCGATCCCACATGCGCGGTGTCGGCCCGCAGGGCACGCACCGCGTCGTCGTAGTACTGCCGGTCGGCATCGCCCAGCGGATCGCGGCCGTCCAGTACCAGGTAGGCGATCGCGTCGGAGCCGGTGCCCGGAAACGCCTGCGCGAGGCGGCTGTTCGCGGCATCGGCGCGCGCAGGTAGCGCGCTGGGGCGCGCTGGTGGCGGTGCCAGTGCGACGAGCGCGTTGGCGACCACTGCCACCGCGATCCAGGCCGCGACGACGAGAAGTTTGGCAAGCCGGGACACGATGTTCTTAAACGTCCAACCGGGCGAACTGATCGTGCCGGTACTGCTCCACACACGCCCGGCGTCGGACCTTGCCACTGGTGGTGATCGGGATCGAGCCGGGCGGCACCAGAACAAGATCCGCGACGGACAGGCCGTGCGATGTGGACAAGGCCGAGGTGACTTCGCGCTTGATCTCAACCCAGCGGCCCGCGTCGTCGTCCGGCTGCTTGCGCAGTTCGATGATGGCGACCAGCTTTTCGGTGCTGCGATCGCTCGGGACCGCGATCGCCGCGCAGCGGCCGCGGGTGATTTCCTGGATCGTCGCCTCGATATCGTCCGGAGAGTGGTTGCGCCCGTAGACGATCAAGAGGTCCTTGATCCGGCCGATGATGAACAGCTGACCGTCGGTGATGAAACCGGAGTCTCCGCTGCGCAGCCAGGGACCCTCGGGCGTGCCCTCCGGCGGGTCGGCAAGGGTGGCGCCGAACGTGCCTTCGCTGTCCTCGGAACGCTGCCAGTAACCGGCCGCGACGTTGGCGCCGTGCACCCAGATCTCGCCGACGCTTCCATCCGCGCACGGCGTGCCCGAGTCGGGATCGACGATGCGCACCGTGGGTGAGCGCGGCACCAGGTAGCTGACCAACGCGGTGCCGGTGCCCGGTGCGCACGGAACAGCGTGGCCCTCGGCCAGTTTTTCGGTGTCGAAGTCGACGAGTTTCGGTGGTTGGTCCGGACTGCTGGTGGCCACGAACACCGTCGCCTCGGCGAGGCCGTAGGACGGCCGGATCGAGCTGTCCCGGAGGTTGAAGCGGGCGAGGCGCTCGGTGAAGCGCCTGACACTCGCCGGCTGCACGCGCTCGCTGCCGCTGAGGACGGTGTGCACGTGGGCCAGATCGCGGCCGGCCATGTCCTCGTCGGAGATTTTCTTGGCTGCCAGCTCGAAAGCGAAGTTCGGTGCCGCGGTGAACGGCGAGGTGCTGTCGGCGAGCATGTGCATCCACCGGGCGGGGCGCTGCAGAAACGAGACGGGGGTGGTGAGCACGGCCGGAACCCCCAGCAGGATCGGCGCACACACGCCCAGCACCAGACCCATGTCGTGGTAGAAGGGCAGCCACGAAACCAGTGTCAGATCCGGCGGTGGGACGCCATCGGTTTCCGCGAAGTAGGCGGCCATCAGTTGCTCGACGTTGGACCGAAGATTCTGGTGGGACATGATGACGCCAGCGGGGGTGCGGGTGGACCCGGACGTGTACTGCAGGTACGCGGTTGGCGGGTGGTCGTCGGTGGCGGCGCCGGTTCGGACCCGGGCATCCAGGTCCAGCGAGTCGACCTCGATCACCTTCACCGCAGACCCGCCGGGGTGAGTTGAAATTTGTTGTATCACATCGTCTTTGACGGCCGAGGTGGTCAGTACCGCAACCGGCGCGGCGTCGGCGAGCACCGACATGACGCGTTCATCACTGGCCCCGCCCTGGGGAACCGACAGCGGGACCGCAATGATGCCGGCCTGCAGGGCGCCCAGGAAGGCGACGATGTAGTCGAGCCCTTGCGGAGCCAGGATCAGCGCGCGGTCACCCGGTGAGCCGTGGCCGCTGAGTTCGGCTGCGGCATTCATCATGCGGCGGTACAGCTGCGCCCACGTCAGCGTTTGTGGAACGCCGTCCCAATTCTGCTCGTAGTCGATGAACGTGAACGCCGCCTCATTGGGCTGGAGACGGGCGCACGCGCGCAGCGCAGCGGGCAGGGAACGCACACTCATGCGCAAGACGTTACCGGCGTTGCTGGGTGCGCAGAGACGGAATCGTAATGACCGGGCCGCCGCCGGAGGGCGCCGGGACCGCCCGGCACCGGGCCATCGGCGCTGGTAGAGCGCCCTGAGATTGGCTACCACCTGGGAATTGGCTGAGTTTGGGCACTCGGGGCGGCCACGGCGTCTAAGCTCGGCCCCGAGACGGTGTCGAGGTCCCGTCAGCCCGGGGGTTTGCCAGCCCGGAGCTGCACTATTCCGTTGCCCGTACCCCTATCCGGTGCCGCGTCGGGCCCGCGCCGGTTGAGCTGAGACGAGGTTGGTAAAGGGATGGACGCACGTGTCACCCCCATTGCGGTGATCGGTATGGGATGCCGGTTGCCGGGCGGTATCGATTCCCCCGAGAAGCTCTGGGAGGCGCTGTCACGCGGGGACGACCTGGTCACCGAGATCCCTGCAGACCGCTGGGACGCCGACGCTTACTACGACCCGGAGCCCGGGGTTCCCGGCCGCACGGTCTCGCGGTGGGGCGGGTTCATCGACGACGTGGCGGGCTTCGACGCCGAGTTCTTCGGGATCAGCGAGCGGGAAGCGACGTCGATCGATCCCCAGCACCGGTTGTTGCTGGAAACGGCGTGGGAGACGATCGAGCACGCCGGTCTGGACCCGGCCGCGCTGGCCGGCACCGCGACGGCGGTGTTCACCGGGCTGACGCACGAGGACTACCTGCTGCTGACCAAGGGCTCCGGCGGTCTGGCCAGCCCGTATGCCGTGACGGGCCTGAACAACAGCGTGGCCTCCGGACGGATCTCCCACGCGCTGGGGCTGCACGGGCCCGCGATGACGTTCGACACCGCGTGCTCATCGGGTCTGATGGCCGTGCACCTGGCCTGCCGCAGCCTGCATGACGGCGAGAGCGACCTGGCACTGGCCGGTGGTTGCGCGTTGCTACTGGAGCCGGATGGCAGCGTGGCGACCTCCGCGCAGGGCATGCTCTCGGCCACCGGACGCTGTCACAGCTTCGATGCGGACGCCGACGGTTTCGTGCGGTCCGAAGGGTGCGCGATGGTGCTGCTCAAGCGCCTGCCCGATGCGGTGCGCGACGGTGACCGGATCCTCGCCGTGGTACGCGGGACGGCCACCAACCAGGACGGGCGGTCCGAGACGCTGACCATGCCGTCCGAGGACGCGCAGGTGGCGGTGTACCGCAAAGCCCTGGACGCGGCGGGCGTCGCCGCCGAATCGATCGGCGCGGTGGAGGCGCACGGCACCGGCACGCCGGTGGGTGACCCGATCGAGTACCGCGGGCTCACGCGCGTTTACGGCGCCGACGGCAGCCGCTGCGCGCTGGGGTCGGCCAAGAGCAACATGGGGCACAGCGAGTCGGCCGCCGGGGCGGTCGGACTGATCAAGGCCATCCTGTCGCTGCGGCACGGGGTGGTGCCGCCGCTGCTGCACTTCAACAAGCTGCCCGACGACCTCGCCGTGATCGACACGGGAATCTTTGTGCCGCAGTCGATCACGCCGTGGCCGCAGGGCGACGGGCCCCGGCGCGTCGCGGTGTCCTCGTTCGGGATGTCGGGCACCAACGTGCACGCCATCATCGAGCAGGCGCCCGAACCGGAGAACGTCACCGAGGCCGCGGCACCGGGGCCACTGGTGTACGCGGTGTCGTCGTCGTCGGCCGACGGTCTGCGCGAAAGCGCGCGACGACTTGCCGATTGGGTTGAGACGCATTCGGATTCGGTGAGTCCCGCCGATCTCGGCTACACGCTGGCCCGCCGCCGGGCGCACCGGCCGGTGCGCACCCTGGTGGTGGCCGACGGACTGGCTGATCTCGCCCAGCGGTTGCGCGAGGTTGCCGAGGGAGACGCCGTGTATCCGGCCGCGGTGGCGCACGACGACCGGGGGCCGGTGTGGGTGTTCTCCGGTCAGGGTTCGCAGTGGGCCGCGATGGGCGCCGATCTGCTGGCCGGCGAACCAGTGTTCGCCGCGACCGTCGCCGAGCTCGAGCCGCTGATCCAGGCCGAATCGGGTTTCTCGGTGACCGAGGCGATGACGGCGCCGCAGACGGTGACCGGCATCGACAAGGTGCAACCGACGATCTTCGCGATCCAGGTGGCCTTGGCCGCCACGATGCGGCAGGCCTACGGGGTGCGGCCGGGCGCGGTCGTCGGGCACTCGATGGGCGAGACGGCGGCGGCCGTCGTCGCGGGTGCGCTGTCGCTGCACGACGGGGCGCGCGTCATCTGCCGTCGTTCGAAGCTGATGGCCGGCATCGCCGGCTCGGGCGCCATGGCGTCGGTGGAATTGCCTGCCAAGCAAGTCAATTCCGAACTCATGGCCCGCGGAATCGACGACGTCGCCGTGGCGGTGGTGGCCTCGCCGCAGTCCACGGTGATCGGGGGAGCCACCGAGCAGGTGCGCGATCTCGTCGCGCGGTGGGAACAACGCGAGGTGATGGCGCGCGAGGTCGCCGTCGACGTGGCATCCCACTCGCCGCAGGTGGACCCGATCCTCGACGAATTGGCCACGGCGCTGGCCGATCTCGAGCCGATGGAGCCCACGGTTCCGTACTACTCGGCCACCCAGTTCGACCCTCGCGAGCGGCCGGTGTGCGACGCCGACTACTGGGTGGACAACCTGCGCAACACCGTGCAGTTCGCCGCCGCGATCCAGGCTGCGCTGGACGACGGGTTCCGGGTTTTCGCCGAGCTGTCTCCGCACCCGCTGTTGACGCACGCCGTCGACCAGAACGCGCGGAGCCTGGACATGACGGTGGCCGCCCTGGCCGCCATCCGGCGCGAGCAGCCGCTGCCGCTTGGGCTGCGCGACTTCCTGACGGACCTGCACAGCTCCGGCGCGGCAATCGATTTCGCCGTGCTCTACCCCGGCGGGCAGCTGGTGGACGCCCCGTTGGCGGCGTGGAGTCACCGGCATTTGTTCATCGACGCCGACGGCAGCGACAGCAAGACGCAAGGCGCGTGCACGATCACCGTGCACCCTCTGCTGGGGTCCCATGTCCGGCTGGTCGAGGAGCCGGAACGGCACGTGTGGCAGACCGACGTCGGCACGGCGACCCTGGCCTGGCTGGACGACCACCAGGTGCGCAACGTGGCCGCGTTGCCCGGAGCCGCGTACTGCGAGATGGCCCTTGCCGCCGCGGCGGAGGTCTTCGGCGACGGAGCCGAGGCGCGCGACATCGGCTTCGAGCAGATGCTCCTGCTCGACGACGAGACCCCGATCGACGCGGTCGCCACGGTGCAGGCGCCCGGCGTCGTCGACTTCGTGGTGGAATCCGCGCAGGACGGTGAGACCACCCGCCACGCCACCGCGTCGCTGTGCGCCGCCGAGGACGACTCGGTGCCGCCTGCCTACGACGTCGCCGCCCTGCTGGCCGCGCACCCGCAGAGTGTGAAGGGGTCCGAACTACGCGAGTCGTTCGTCGAGCGCGGTGTCTTCCACGGCGCCGCCTTCAGCGGCCTGTCCACCGCGCACACCGGGGAATCGGGCGGCAACACCGTGCTGGCCGAGGTCTCGCTGCCGGCATCGATTCGTTTCCAGCACGCCGCCTATCACGTGCATCCGGCGTTGCTGGACGCCTGCTTCCAGTCGGTGGCCGCCGGCGTGGCCGGCGCCGGCGGCGACGGCCTGCTGTTGCCACTGGGTGTGCAGCGGTTGCGCGCCTACGGGCCGCTGCGCGATGCCCGCTACTGCTACACCCGGGTGACCCGGGTCGACCCGACCGGTGGTGAGGCCGACCTCGATGTGCTCAACGAGCGCGGCGCGGTGCTGCTGGCGGTGCGCGGGCTGCGGATGGGCACCGGGACCACCGCGAGCGGCGAACGGGACCGGGTACTCAACGAGCGGCTGCTGACCTGTGAGTGGCAGCAACGGACGCTGCCCGACGTCGACGACGACGAAGCGGGATCGTGGCTGCTGATCGGCACCGCCGAGGCCGGCGACATGCTGATGAGTTCGCTGAACGACGCGCTGAAAACCCAAGGCGCGGAATGCTTCAACCTGCAGCTGCCCATCGGTGCCGAGATGGAGCCGTTGCGGGCGCAGCTGCGGGCCCGCTCGTTGCGTGGAGTGGTGGTCCTGTGTGGACCCCGCGGCAGCGCGCCCGATGACGGGGGGTTGACCCAGGGCCGGGAACAGGTGCGCCAGCTGGTGCACCTCGCGCGGGAACTGCCGGAGTTGGAGGGCGAACTGCCCCGGCTCTTCGTGGTGACCAGGCAGGCCCAGTGGGTGTGCTCGGGCGACGATGTCAATCTCGAGCAGGCCGGCCTGCGTGGTCTGTTGCGGGTGATCGGCAGTGAACACCCGTTGCTGCGCACCACGCAGATCGACGTCGACGAGCACACCCAGGGTGAGCAGGTGGCCGCGCAGCTGCTGAGCGGCTCGCCCGAGGACGAGACGGCCTGGCGCGGCGCCGAGTGGTACACCGCCAGGCTGTGCCCGACGCCGCTGGTGCACAACGACCGCCGAACCACCGTGATCGACCACGAGTCCGACGGCATGCGCCTGCAGGTGCGCACCCCGGGTGACCTGCAGTCGATGGAACTCGTTGCCTGCGACCGTGTTCCGCCCGGCCCGGGGCAGATCGAGGTGGCGGTCGCGATGTCCACCATCAACTTCGCCGACGTCCTGATCGCGTTCGGCAAGTTCCCCGTCGTCGACGACCGCGAGCCGCAGCCGGGTATGGACTTCGTGGGCGTGGTGACCGCGGTAGGGGAGGGGGTGGCCGGTCACCGGGTCGGTGACCGCGTCGCCGGTTTCTCCGAGGGCGGCTGCTGGCGCACGTATCTGACCTGCAACGCGAACCTGGCGATCACGTTGCCCGCGGGGTTGAGTGACGAGCAGGCGATCGCCTCGGCCACCGCGAATGCCACCGCCTGGTACGGCTTGCACGACCTGGCCGGCATCAAGGCGGGCGACAAGGTGCTGATCCACTCCGCTACCGGCGGCGTGGGGCAGGCGGCATTGGCGATCGCGCGCCACGCCGGGGCGGAGATCTTCGCCACCGCCGGCAACGATGCCAAGCGACAGATGTTGCGCGACATGGGCGTTGAGCATGTCTACGATTCGCGCAGCGTCGAATTCGCCGAGCAGATCCGCCGCGACACCGACGGCTACGGTGTGGACATCGTGCTCAACTCGTTGACCGGTGCGGCGCAGCGGGCGGGTCTGGAGCTGCTGGCCTTCGGTGGACGGTTCGTCGAGATCGGCAAGGCCGACGTGTACGGCAACACCCGGCTGGGGCTGTATCCGTTCCGGCGTGGCCTGACCTTCTACTACCTGGACCTGGCGCTGATGTCGGTGCTGCAGCCCGAGCGGGTCCGGGAACTGCTCGAGACGGTGTTCACGCTGACCGCCGACGGTGTGCTGGCGGCGCCGCAGACCACGCACTATCCGCTAGCCGACGCGGCGAACGCGGTGCGCGCGATGAGCAACGCCGAACACACCGGAAAGCTGCTGCTGGACATGCCACGCAGTGGGCGGGCCAGTGTGGTGGTGCCGCCGGATCAGGTTCCGGTGTTCCGCCGCGACGGCGCCTACATCATCACCGGCGGGGTGGGCGGGCTGGGCCTGTTCTTCGCGTCGAAGTTGGCGGGAGCCGGTTGCGGCCGACTGGTGTTGACCGCCCGTTCGCAGCCAAATCCCAAGGCACGCCAGATGATCGAGCGGTTGCGGCGGGCCGGGACCGACGTGGTGGTCGAGTTGGGCAACATCTCCGAACCGGAGACCGCCGTGCGGTTGGTGGAGGCGGCGACCGCCACCGGACTTCCGTTGCGTGGCGTGGTGCACTCGGCAGCGGTGGTAGAGGACGCCACGCTGACCAACATCTCCGACGAGATCATCGACCGCGACTGGTCCCCCAAGGTTTTCGGGACGTGGAGCCTGCACAAGGCGACCCTCGGGCAGCCGCTGGACTGGTTCTGCCTGTTCTCCTCGGGTGCCTCATTGCTGGGATCGCCCGGGCAGGGCGCCTACGCCGCGGCCAACAGCTGGCTGGACGCGTTCTCGTACTGGCGCCACGCCCATGGGCTTCCGGTGACCACCATCGCCTGGGGTGCGTGGGCCGAGGTCGGCCGGGCCACCTTCCTGGCCGAAGGCGGCAAGCAACTGATGATCACCCCGGACGAGGGGATGTACGCGTTCGAGACGCTGCTGCGCTACGACCGCGCCTACAGCGGGTACATCCCGATCATCGGGGCGCCCTGGCTGGACGATGTGGTGCGACGCAGCCCGTTCGGCGAGATGTTCAAGTCCAGCGGGCAGAGCACGCGGGGGCCGAGCAAGTTCCGCGCCGAGCTGACGGCGGCGCCGCAGGAGGAGTGGCCGGGACGGCTACGCCGCCTGATCACTGAGCAGGTCGGCGTGATCCTGCGCCGCACCGTGGATGCCGACCGGCCCTTCGTCGAGTACGGCATGGATTCGCTGGGCATGCTGGAGATGCGCACTCATATCGAGACCGAAACCGGGATCCGGTTGAGCCCCAAGGTGATCGCCACTCACAACACGGCGCGGGCGCTGGCCGAACATCTGGCGCAGACGCTGGCCGAGGAGCCTGCCGCCTAGCTGGGTGCGTCAAGCCGCGAGCAGCGCGGTGAGCGGCGCGAGCAGCGCGGTGAGCGGCGCGAGCAGCACGGTGAGCGGCGCGAGCAGCACGGTGAGCGGCGCGAGCAGACGTAAAATCGCCCAATTTCGTTCCGAAATAAGCGATTTTACGTCTGCTCGCCACCCCCAGGGGCGCTCGCCACCCCCAGGGGCCGCGCCACCCCTACGTCACTCGACCGCCCAGCCGTAGTCCGACGGCGCGGTGCACAACAACTCCCGGATCGCTTCGAGTGAGTCTTTGCGCTGCGGCGAGTGGCCGTGGTTCTCGATCACCAGGTGGTCGCCGGACATGCCGCACCCGTAGAAGTCCAGCGGCACCGTGATCGAGCAATAGAACTGTCCGCGAAAGCCTTCCAGCTCGATGCCCGCCGGCATCCGTACGCTCGGCAGCGCGCTCACGTCGGTGCAGAAGACCAGCGGCGGCAACCCCGCGGGCGTCCCCTCGAACGCTACGCCGAAGTTGAGCCCGGACTGCTGGATGATGCCGTCGGCGATGTCGGACCGGAAGGTGACGCCGATATCGGTGGCCAGATCCACGATGTCGGTGTCCGGTCCGACCTCGGCCAGGTAGGTGGCCACGCCCACCAGATTGGTGGCCTCGGTCGGGGCGACCGGCGGGCTGAGGAAATAGCGCAGGTCGACGGGGTACACGTAGGGGATGGGAACGTGCGGCGTCTCCCGCAGCCGCCACTCGGTCATCAGGATCGCCGCCGCCACGACGGTGTTGACGCTGACCCGGTTCTCGTGCGCGAACTCCACCAGGTCGGCCGTCTCCTGCTCGGAAAGCCGCACCCGGGTGACCGGAACCGGTTGCGGCAGGCCAGGAGTCGCGACGAGGGTCGGCTTCACCGCGGGCGGCAGGTCGTAGGCGAACATCACCGGCAGGAAGCGTTCGACGCCGGTCATGCCGAGCTTCTTGACGCCGCGTTGTTCCAGCACCACTTCCAGCGGTTGCGGCGCGGGCTGCGGGTTGACCGGTCCCGGGTCGCCGGTGGTCACCACATCGGTGTAGCGGGAGAACAGCTCGTCGAAAAGGCCGGCGCCGTGGTGGCCGTCGGCGATGCTGTGGTGCAGAAAGATGGTCAACTCAGAGCTGTTCTCGTGCAGCGTCAACCGCAGATTGAGTAGCGTCTGGGTCTGATCCAACGTGATCTCGCACGCGTTATCGGCGCCCTCCTGCACCACGATTCCCGCGTGCAGCATGTCGTCGGACACCAGATTCCAGTCGCCGTCCGGGCTGTGCTCGAGATGGCTGGCCAGGATCGGGTGGGCATCCACCAGGGCGTCGAACGCCTCGGACAGGGCATCGGCATCGACCCGGCCGCGCAGCTGGACCGTGACGGCGGTGAAGACCTCGTACTGCGCGAAGACTTCCTCGCTGCGGGACAACTTGCGGATCACCGATCCGGGAAACACGTGAGAATCCGGCCTTTCGTGTCAGTGCGTGCTGGCTCGTCGGTAGCCGATGGCCATGGGGACGGCGCAGGCTGCGGCGATCCCGGCGCTCCACAGCAGCGTCGCGATCATCGGCGCCAGCACCGGGCCGCCGGCCGACAGCCCGCGCATGGCCGTGATCGCGTAGCTCACCGGCTGGTGCGCGACGACCGGCTGAATCCAGTGCGGGTACTGGTTCAGCGGCAGCAGGCCGGTGGAGAAGAAGATCAACAGCAGCTGCCACAGCTCGACCGCCTCGACCACCAGGGTTTTGGAGGTGAACAGGGCAATGGCGGTGGTGAGTGCGGCGAACGCCATACCGAGAATGACCGGGACGCCAAGCCACATCAGGGTGGCCAGCGCGCCCCCGCGAAACCGGAAACCCAGCGCCACGCCCGCGCCCAGCATCACACCGGTGGTGACCAGGATCCGGATCGCCTCGGCGATGATCCGCGCCAGCGGGCCCGACGCGCGGTGCACCGGCATCACCCACAGCCGGGTCAGCAGGCCGCTCTGTTGCTCGCGCATCAGGTCGATCGCGACGAACGCCGAACCACTTACCGCCCCGCCCAGCGCCAGCAGCGGCACGATGCTGTACAGCGCGCTGTCGTGGGTCATGGCGTAGATCAGGTTGCCGAGCACGATGTAGAGCACCAGCATGAAGGCGACCGGCAGCACCAGCGCCTCCATCACGGTGACCAGGTCGCGTCCCCAGCGGGTGAGGATGCGCTGGGTCTGCACCAGCGTCTGCGTCAGCATCAGCCGTACCGAGCTTTCCGGTGCCCGCACCACAGTGCCCGCGGTCATGGGCGCCGGGACAGGACGAGAACGGACACGGGCACCAGGAACAGCGCGAAGCCGGCCAGCCACAGCAGCGGCGGCGTCATCACCGACCAGGTCACCGGCACAGGCGATTTGACGGTATCGCCGGCCAGCGCGCGCAGCCCGATCACCAGCTGCGAGATCGGCTGATTGCGCACGATCGGCTGGATCCAGTGCGGGAACATCTTGAGCGGTTGCAGCCCCACCGACAGCAGCCCGAAAATCAGGATCGGCATGGTCAGCAGCGGCAGCATCGCGTCGGGATTGCGGGTGGCGGTGCCGATCAGGTCGGCGCCGAACGACAAGACCACCCCGATCGCGATTGCCAGCACGCAGAAGCCCGCGATGTAGAGCGCCCCGCGATGAAATCGGAACCCGATCACGTGGGCGGCGATCAGGGATACGGTCAGGCCGACACAGCAGCGGTACACGCTGGCCGACACCCGGGCCAGCACTGGCGTCAGCGGCGCTATCGGCATGGACCGGAACCGCCGGTTCACCCCGTGCAGGGCATCGGTGGCGGCCCGGAACGCCGAGGAGATGGCCGCAAAAGCGATGGCCTGCAACGTGATCAGCGGTGTGAT
The DNA here is from genome assembly GCA_003987775.1 of Mycobacterium sp. Classification (GTDB taxonomy): domain Bacteria; phylum Actinomycetota; class Actinomycetes; order Mycobacteriales; family Mycobacteriaceae; genus Mycobacterium. The sequence goes on along the minus strand of RXJD01000056.1, from coordinate 8,650 downwards.
GTACTGCCCCAGATTGCTGGCGATGCCGCTGCCGGCGCCACCCACGTAGTGATTCCACGGGATGGAGAACGGGACGTAGAACCCCACCGCGAAGGACAGTGAGGCGCCGATCGCGGTGATCAGTTCACCATTGCGCAGGGTCGGGGCGATGAAGCGGATAGTCAGCACCCACCACTGCTGCAGCATCGACGGCTGCCGAGCCCCGGCCGCCGCCGAACCGGTGACCACGCTCACCGCACCGCCTCCGGGGTGAGGTGACTCAGCGCCCGGGATTCGCTGGGATCGGCTGTCATGGAGAGGAACACGTCGTCCAGTGACGGCCGGCGCAGCGCGATGTCGGCCGGTTCGAGGTGGGCGGCGTTGAGCAGGCGCACGGCCTCGATCAGCGTGCCGGTGCCCTCGGCGGCCGGCATGATGATCCGGTCGGACTCGGCGGCCAGCATGGCCCGCTGGCTTTCGGGCACAAGCGGCCCGAGCGCGGCGACCATCGCCGGCAACTCCTTGACGTCGCGCGGCACGATCTCGCAGAAGGTGCCGCCGGCGCGGTGCTTGAGCTCGTTCGCGGTGCCTTCGGCGATGATGGTGCCCCGGTCGATGAGGATGATGCGGTCGCTGAGCGCGTCGGCCTCCTCGAGGTACTGCGTGGTCAGCAGCGTGGCGATGCCGAGCTTCTTGAAATTGCTCACCAGGTCCCAGATCGCTTGCCGGCTGCGGGGATCCAGCCCGGTGGTGGGTTCGTCCAGGAAAGCCACCAGCGGTTGCACCACCAGCCCGCAGGCGATGTCGATGCGGCGGCGCATGCCGCCGGAGTAGGTGCTGACCCGCCGCTTGGCGGCGTGCACCAAGTCGAACTGCTCGAGCAGCTCGGCCGCACGGCTGCGGGCAGCGGACTTGGACAGACCGTAGAGGCGGCCGAACATTACGAGATTCTGTTCGCCGGAGAGCATGTCGTCGAGGGCGACCTGTTGCCCGGTCAGCATGATGGACCGCCGCACTCCGGCCGCGTCGGAGACGACGTCGTGGCCGGCGACCGAGGCCGACCCGGTGGTCGGCCGGGTCAGTGTCGACAGAATGTCCACCATGGTGGTCTTGCCGGCGCCGTTGGGGCCGAGCAGGCCGATGACCTCGCCGCGGCCGACCTCGAAACTGACGTCGTCGAGTGCCACCACCTGTCCGGAGCGGGCGCCGAACGTCTTGCCGACCCCTTTGACGACTACCGCTGCGTCACTTGGCATTCCAGTCTCCTCAGTCAAGGCTCGACAGGTCCACCAGGGCACCCGCTTCGGCCACGCCGGCGATTTCGCTCTCCAGTTGTTCGGCGGCGATACCCTCCTGGATCAGTTCGCGCAGTGCCTGCGGGAAGGTGCGTGCGAGTTCCTGCACCGTGTCCGCCGCGATCCGTCGGCTGTCGTACCACCAGTCGAGATGGGTCGAGCCCGCGAACCGGTACACGCGCACTTCGAGGGCGTGGCCCAGCCCGGGGATGGTTTCGCGCACCGGAAGGGTCACGTCGGACTCGAACCGCACCGGGGCCTCGATCGGCGGAAGTTCGGGAATCGTTCCGGCGTAACGGAAATGGATGTCCGGTGGGCGCTGCGCGCCGAAGGTACGTCCGGTGGGTGCGTACAGGTAGCGCAGCAGCCCGTAGCCGACGCCGTAGTGCGGCACCGCCTTCAGGGTCTTGTGCACGGCGTCGAGTTGTTCCACCACCGCGGAGCCCTCGCCGGTGGCGCAGGCCAGCGGCACCGGGTAGTACGTCGTGCACCAACCGGCGGTGCGGCGCAGGTCGACGTCGGGCCGCAGCACCGAGCGACCCTCGCCCTCGAGTTCGACGGCGACCACCCCGGTCCCGACCGTCTGCGCGATGGTGCGGCCCAGTGCCGCAAGCAGAATCTCCTGGATCGAGCGCCGGAACCGTCGCCGCGCGTCGTCGAGTTCCGATGTCTGCTCGGCGTCCAGGGTGCCGGACAGTTTGCGGAGGTCGGCGGCGGTGGGCGGCGTCGCCGCCGGTTCGGCCAGCCAGCGGGTCACGCTGGCGGCGTTGTCGATCCAGAAGTGCCGGGTGTCCAGTGCGGCCGGATGGGTGGCCAGGGCCGCCATCCGCTGTGACCACTCCCGCCAGCCGGTGGCGGCGGGCTCCAGCGTGATCTCGCTGCCGGCCAGGTGCTGTCCGAAAGCGATCACGATGTCGCTGCCCAGGATCTGGTGTGAGGCGGTGTCGGCCACCATGGCGTGCACGCCGAGCCCGAGATAGTTCGGGCCGCCGGACGAATCGACAATGTGCACCGCGATGAGCGGTGCGGTCGAATCGCTGTGCTCGGCAATCACTTCGGCCAGCACCGCGGCCACCCCGGTACCGCCGGGCAACGAGCGCGACACCAGGGTCGTGAAGTCCGCAGGCGGGCCGACGTGCTGTTCCCAGACGCCGTCGTTGTCCACCAGTTGCAGCCGCAGCGCGTCGTGATGGTTGCAGACCGCGGTCAGCACCGTCCGGATGTCGTCCGGGCTCACCTGCGGCTCCAAGCGCAGGATCAGCGGTACCCGCCAGCGGCCACCGTCGTGCAGTCCATGTTCGAGGAAATACTCGGTGTTCGGCAGGATCGCCGGATTCGACTCCGGCTCGGGTGGTTTGGCCAGACCGCTGGCCGCAAACGCGGCATCGACGGCGGCGGTGAGCGATGCCAGGGTCGGATGCTCGTAGAGATCCTGTGGCGTGATGCTCAGACCTTCGTTGGAGGCGGTCATCGCGATGCTGATCGCCATCAGCGAATCGCCGCCGAGGTCGAAGAAGTTCGCCTTCGGGTCGACGGAGGGGACGCCGAGGCACTGCTGCCAGACGCGCTGCAATGTGACGCCGGTCTGCGACGGCCCCAACTCGACGGCGGGCTCGGCGGCGTGAGTGACCGCGGAGCCGTTGACGGACACCGTGGCCGGCTCCCAGTGGGTGGGCTTGGGTTCGATCCAATGCCGTTCCCGCGCAAAGGGATAGCCGGGCAGCGACACGATTCGCGGCGGCACCGGATGTCTGGGTGACCAGTCGACCTCGACGCCGGCCGCCCACAGTTCGCCCAGCGCGCGCAGGAAGGTGTCACGGTCGTCGGCCTGCTGGATGGGGTGCCGCATCAGCCGGACGGAACGGTTGGCGCTCGACCACCTCGGGTGCCGGATCGCCGAACCGGTCAGGCTGCCGCCGGGCCCGACCTCGACGAGGATCCGGTTCGGATCGGACAGCACCGCGTCGAGTTCGTCGGCGAACCTGATAGTGGAACGGATCTGGCGCGTCCAGGTGTCGGGGTCGGTGGCCTGCTCGTCGGTGAGCCAAGTTCCGGTGAGGTTGCTCAGCAGCCGTGTATCGGGAGTCTTCAGCTGCCGGCTTCCCAGGAATTCCCGGAACTCACCGAGCATCCCGTCCATCTGGCTGGTGTGGAAGGCGTGGGTGGCGCGCACCCGCCGCACCGGAACACCGTGCTCGCCCAGACGCTGGGTGAACGCGCGGATCGCGTCCTTGGGCCCGGCCACCACACAGTTGCCCGGGTCGTTGACCGCGGACACCTCGGCTCCCGGTACCAGGTGCTGCGCGACGTCGGCGGGGCTGAGCGCCACCGCGACCATGGCGCCCGGCGGCGACTCGTGCATCAGCCGGGCGCGCAGCGACACCGTCTTGACGGCGGTCGGCAGGTCGAAGACGCCGGCCAGGGTGGCCGCGACGTATTCACCGGTGCTGTAACCGATGTACGCGCCGGCGCGCACACCGTAGCTCTCGACCAGCTTCGCCAGCGCGTATTCCACGGTGAACAGCGCGGGTTGGGAGCGGTCGATACGCTCCAGATCGGCTGCGGTCCCTTGGGCAACCGGGTATATCGCCTCGTGCAGATCCAGGCCCATTTCCGCCCGGAAGGCGGTGGCGCAGGCGTCGAAGTGTTCGGCGAAGACGGGCTCGGTGTCGTACAGCCCCTTGGCCATGCCGGGATGCTGGGCGCCCTGGCCGGGGAACAGGAAGACGACCTGGTCGGTGCTTGCGCTCTGGCCGTCGGATGGGGATTCGCCGACGAAGACGTTGTCGTGCTCGGCGGCGCGCAGCAGCGTGATCGCCTGAGCCCGGTCGGCGGCGACGGCCGCCATGGTGACGTGGTGCCGGCGGCGGCCGCTGAGCGTGTGGGCGACATTCGCCATCCCCGGGGCCAGGGCCGGGGCGTTCGGGCGGTCCAGCGCGGTGGCCAGCGCGGTCCGTGCCTCGCCGAGGGCCTCGGCGGTGCGTGCCGAGAGCAGCAGCACCTGCGGGCCTTCGGGCCCGGCCTGCGCCGGGACCTCCGGAGCTTCTTCCACGACCACGTGCGCGTTGGTGCCGCCGATGCCGAACGAGCTCACCCCGGCCCGGCGCACTCCGCCGGATTCCCATGCACCGTAACGGCTTTGCACCGTGAAAGGGGTTTCGTCGAGGTGCAGCTCCGGGTTCGGGCTGGTGTAGTGCAGGGTCGCGGGAATCGCCTTGTTCTTCAGACACAGGATCGTCTTTATGAGCGCGGCGATGCCGGCGGCGACCTCGAGGTGACCGATGTTGGACTTGACCGAGCCGATCACACACGGCGCCGACCGCGGCTCCTCGGAGGCTTCGAACGCCGCCCGCAGACCCTGGATCTCGATCGGGTCGCCCAACGGCGTTCCGGTGCCATGGGTTTCGACGTAGGTGATGGTCGAGGCGTCGACGTCGGAGACGGCGTGGGCCTCGGCGATGCAGTCGGCCTGGGCCGCGGCGCTGGGCGCCGCGAAACCCATCTTCGCCGATCCGTCGTTGTTGATTGCCGATCCGCGGATGACGGCGTGGATGCGGTCGCCACTGTCGAGGGCGGCCTGCAGTGGCTTGAGCACCACCAGCCCGACACCGCTGCCGAACACGGTCCCGTCGGCGCGGACGTCGAACGGACGGCAGTGCCCCACCGCCGAGAGCATCTGGCCCGGCGAATGCCAGTACCCGACATGGTGTGGGACGCACAGGGATACGCCGCCGGCCAGCGCCATGTCGCACTCGCCGGACAGCAGGCTCATGCAGGCCAGGTGGACGGCCACCAGCGACGACGAGCACGCCGTCTGCACGGCAAGGCTGGGCCCGCGCAGGTTGAACTGGTGTGAGATCCGGGTGGCCAGGAAGTCCTTGTCGTTCTGCAGGAACATGCTCAGCTGGTCCCAGTTGAGCCCCTCGGCCAGTACGGCGTTCGGGTCCTGATGTGACAGCAGGTTGTGCAGCAGATAGCCACTGGGAGAGCTGGTCCCGTACACGCCGATCGACCCGTCGTATCGGGCCGGGTCGACACCGGCGTCTTCGAGCGCATGCCAGGCGCACTGCAGGAACAGCCGGTGCTGGGGATCCAGCGACCGGGCCACCAGGGGCGGGAAACCGAAGAAGTCGGCGTCGAACTCGTCCACGCCGTCGACGATCGGGGCGCGCCGGACATACGACGGATTCGCCAGTGCCTTGTCGCTGATGCCTGCATCGCGGAGCTGTTGCTCGGAGAGGGTGACGATGGATTCCTTGCCGCGCCGCAGGTTGTCCCAGAACGCCGACACGGTGTTGGCGCCGGGGAACCGGCCGGCCATGCCGACCACCGCGATCGCGTTGTCGGGAATGCTCACTGGATCTGTCCTCCCTGTACGTCAGGTCTGGTTCGGCGCCGCAGCGCGGCTCCCTGTCGCGCCGCTGCGCGTTGCTGCGCGCGGTCGCGGACGGTGGTAGTGGTCTCGGTCGCCGGTTCAGGGCTCGACAGGCCGAGTTGGCGCATCAGGTCGGCGGTCAGGTCGTGCAGCGTGGCACCTTGGAGCAGCAACGCCACCGGCGGCTCGGCGCCGAAGTCGGCGCGGGCGGTGTTGCGGATCCGCACGGCCATCAGTGAATCCATGCCGAGATCGAGCAACGGCAGACCGGGGTCGACGGCGGATTTGTCCGCATACCCCATCACGGCGGCGATCCGGGACCGCAGCAGGTCGGTCATCACGCGTGCCGCCTCGGCCGGATCCAGGTCCCGCAGCGAGTCGGGGCCGGCCCAATCATCGCCGCCGCCGGCGGCTTCCAGCTCCCGCACCACGGCGGCGAAGAAGTCGTGGCCGCGGATCTCGGGGAAGGCGATCAGCGCCCGGTCCGCGCGCAACCGCGCGACACCCGTGTGGCTGCGACCGCCGGCCAGCAACGTTTCCATGGCCGCGAGCCCCTCGGCCGGGGTGATCGGGTCCAGCACGCTGCCGGCCAGGCTGCGGGCCATGCCGACGTCGGACCACGGGCCCCAGTTGATCACCGCGGCCGGCAGACCGGCCGCTCTGCGCTCGGCAACCAGGGCGTCCAGCCACGCGTTCGCGCAGGCGTATGCACCCTGGCCGGGCGCGCCGAGCAGCGCGGCGGTGGAGGAAAATCCGACCCACCAGTCCAGCTCGCGGCCCGCGCTGGCCTGGTGCAGCCGTTGTGCGCCAATGGCTTTGGGTGCCCAGACGCGGTCCAGGCTGTCTTTGGTCATCGAGTACAACAGGGCGTCGTCGATGACGGCGGCCGAATGCAGGATGCCGCGCAGCGTCCTGCCGCCGTCCTCGGCCGCCGCGACCAGCCGCTCCGCCACGCCGGGATCCGCGATATCGCCCAGGACGACCGCGATCTCGGCACGGCCCTGCAGGTCGGCCAGGATTCTGCGCTGTTCCTCGCCGGGCTCGCTGCGGCCGTTGAGCACCACGCGGCCCGCGCCGCCCTCCACCAGCCAACGCGCCACCACCAGCCCCAGGCCGCCGAGGCCGCCGGTGATGATGTAGCCGGCACCGGAGCGCACCACCGGATGGCTCCGGGTGTCGTCGAGCGTGGCCCGGGTGAGCTGTTCGACATAGCGGTGCTCGCCGCGGTGCGCGATGACGGTGCTCAAGAGTTCGGTATCGGCCGCGCCGAGTTCGGCGATCAGTCCGTCGGTACCGCCATCGAGATCGAGCAGAGTGCCCCGCAATTCGGGGTGCTCGTAGGCGAGCACCCGGATCAGACCCTTCAGGGCGCCGACGGCGGGTTGCCCGGCTTCACCGTCGGCGACCACCAGACCGCTCCTGCTGACCAGCCACAGCCGCGGCGGTTCGCCGTGCCAGCCGCCGACGATCGCGCGGACCACGGTGCTGATCGACCACACCAGGTCACGTGCCCCGGTCACGTCGGAGGTGTCGCCGACGAAGACGACCACACCGGCGGGCGGATGGTCCGGATCGCCTGCGGCCTCGGCGAATGCGGCCAGCATCGCGGGTTCGTCGTCCAATGCGGCGGTGAGCACCCGATGCTGGTCGGATCGCCATGCGGCGGCGAATTGCTCGGCGGACGCCTGGGCGGTCGGCGCGGCCAGCACGAGCCAGCTGCCCGGCAGCGGCGGAGCGGCTGCGGCCGTGAGCGGCTGATCGATCCACGCGGCTTCGAAGATCTTCTGTGCCAGCGGCAGTGGCACGCTGCGCCGTTCGACCGACCGCAGGAAGATGTCGTTGATCTCGGCGGTCACGTTGCCGGCGGCGTCCATCAACACGATCCGGCCGAGCTTGCCGCTGCCGCCCGCGTCGGTGAGGGTGGCGCGGCAGCGGGCGTACCGGCCGGGGTTTGCGTACACCCGCAAGCTCTCGAAAGAGACTGGCAGATAACTGGATTCGGTCACGCCATCGGTCGGCATCGCGGCCGCGAGGCTCTGCAGGGCGGCATCGAGCAGCGCGGGATGAATGCGGTAGCCGGGGTGGCGGGGCGCCTCGTCGGGCAGCGTGATCTCGGATTCCACCGAACCGTCCGACAACCGGTCGATGCGGGTCAGGCCGGCGAAGGCCGGACCGTAGTGCAGGCCCGTCTGACGCAGCAGCGCGTAGAAGTCGGCGGGCGAGACCGAGGTCTGGGATTGTCCGGTGGCAGGCACCGGTCCGGGGGCGGCCTGCGTCGCCTCCACCTTCGCCACGGCGTGCCGGGTCCAGTCACCGCCGCCGGCGCGCGAGTGGATCTCGACACGAATCTTGCTGTCGCCGTTGCGGATGAGCTGGGTGGTCAGCTCGGTGTGCTTGTCCAGGGTGAGCATCTGCTCGACCTCGAGCTGGTTGACCGACACGCTCTCGGCGGGCAGTCCCAGTCCCTCGCCGGCCGCCGCCAATGCGATCTCCGCGTAGCCGGCGGCCGGCATGATCGACTGCCCGAACACCCGGTGCTCGGCAAGCCACGGAGAGACATCGGTGCCGACGTCGGCCCGCCACACGTGATCCCGGCTGGACGGTACTTCGACGTGCACACCCAGCAGCGGGTGTTTCATCACCAGGTCGGCCATCGAGGACCGGTCCGCTACCCAGAACTGCTCGTGCTGCCACGGGGTGGTGGGGATATCCGCCAACCGGCCGCCGGTCGTCGCCGGGGGATGGCCGGTGATCTGCGCGAGGTGGCTGCGGAAGGTGACGGTGTCGTCGGCGTCGCGCTGGAGTGTGCCGACAGCGCGATAACCCGGGCCGTCCAGCGTTTCGATGACGGCGTGGGTGAGCAGTGGGTGCGCGCTGACCTCGATGAAGGTGTGGTGCTGCTCGCCGGCCCGCTCGATGGCCTGCTGGAAGTGCACCGGGTTGCGCATGTTGACGGCCCAGTGTTCGGCGTCGAATACCGCTGTGATGTCGGGGTTTTCGT
>RXJD01000107.1 GCA_003987775.1 Mycobacterium sp. | reverse complement strand
GTGCCGGTGTTGAACAGGCCGATGTTGTTGGTGCCGGAGTTCAGGGGGCCCAGGCCGAGTTGGTTGGTGCCGGTGAGTCCGAGGCCGATGTTGTTCTGGCCGGTGTTGCCGAGGCCGATGTTGTTCTGGCCGGTGTTGCCGAGGCCGATGTTGTTCTGGCCGGTGTTGCCGAAGCCGAGGTTGCCCTGGCCGGTGTTGCCGAAGCCGAGGTTGTGGTTGCCGAGATTGCCGCTGCCCCAGTTGGTGTCGCCGGTGTTGCCGTTGCCGAGGTTGTGGTTGCCGGTGTTGCCGAAGCCCAGGTTCCAGACGCCGGTGTTGGCCAGGCCCGCGTTGAGTACACGCCCGGCGGTGCTGGCGCTGCTGTTGTAGACGCCCGAGATGGTGGTGCCGTAGTTGGCCAGACCCGATTGCAGCGCCCCGGCATTGCGGTAGCCCGAGACGGTTCCGGAGGACAGGTTGCGAAAGCCCGAGACGTCGGCGCCGCCGTTGCCGAAGCCGGACGCGGCGCCGGTGCCGGAGTTGAAGAATCCCGACGACGGGGCGGTGGTCGAATTGCCGAACCCGGGAGCGGCGGGGATGTCGAGGAAGGTGATGTCGATCGGTCCGATGCCGCTGTTGATGGCGATCGGAATCGAGGTGCCGGGCCCCCCGATCAAGGCATTGACGGCGGGCACGACTCCGGTGATCGCCGGGATGGAGATGGTGCCGAAGGTGACGCTGAGGTACGACGACCCCAGCAGACTCACCGTGATCGGTTTGATGGTGAACGAATTGACGACGATGTTGGCGATATCGACAGTGATGGGGATATTCACCGGGATGTCGAAGTCGAGGTCCACCGGCGAGAACTCGGGGATGTGGATTCCGGCGTGCAAGCCGTACAGCCCTTGGTAATCGCCCCGCCAGAAAAAGCCGTTGCTGTAGGTGCCGGCATTGAACGCCCCGGTGTTGACATCGCCGGTGTTGAGCAGGCCGGTGTTGTAATCCCCGGGGTTGACGAAACCGGTGTTGTAATCACCGGAGTTGAAGCCGCCGGTGTTGGTGCTGCCGAGGTTGTAGCTGCCCGTGTTGTAGCTGCCCGGGTTGGCCAGCCCGGTGTTGGCGACGCCTGCGTTGAAGGCACCCGTGCTGTAGCCGCCCGAGTTGCCGGCGCCGGTGTTGGCATCGCCCGGATTCCACAGTCCCGTGCTGTAGTTGCCCGCGTTCTCGATCCCGTTGTTGCCGACCCCGGCATTACCGATACCGTGGTTTGCGTTGCCGGAGTTGCCGATTCCGATATTGCCGGTGCCGGAATTGAGCAGGCCGATGTTGCCGGTGCCGGAGTTGAACAACCCGAGATTGCCATTGCCGGAGTTCAGGGCACCGAATCCGACCTGGCCGTTGCCGGTGAGACCGATGCCGATGTTGCCCTCGCCGGTGTTGGCGAAGCCGATGTTGGCGTTGCCGGTGTTTCCGAACCCGAGGTTGTGGTCGCCCGCGTTGGCGAATCCGCGGTTGTGATCTCCGATGGTTCCGAAACCGAGGTTGTGATCGCCCACGTTGCCGGAGCCGACATTGTGCGCGCCGTGGTTTCCGAAGCCCAGATTGACGTTGCCGATATTCGCGCTGCCGACGTTGGTGTCGCCGATGTTTCCGCTGCCGAGATTGGCGTGGCCGACGTTCCCACTGCCCAGGTTGAGGCTGCCGTCGTTGGCGAAGCCGAGGTTCGATACCGCGAAATTGGTGAACAGGCCCGACAGGTCGCTGCCTCTGTTGGCCACCCCCGAAATGTCGGCTGCGGCGCTCAGGTCGAGCGTGCTGGAGTTGAGCGCGCCCGACATGGTGTTGCCGAGGTTCGCCATACCGGAGATCAGGCTGCCGAGGTTCTTGGCGCCGGAGATTCCGGTGCCGCCGACGTTGAAGAAACCGGAGGTGTTCGACCCGAGATTGGCCAGCCCCGAAGAACTTCCGGCACCGGTGTTGAAGAAGCCGGAGGACGGGACGCTGGTGGAGTTGCCGAAGCCCGGGGCGGCAGGAATGTCGATGACTGGGATGGCGACGGGGCCGATGTCGCCGGTGCCGGTCAGGCTGATGGCAGTGGTCGGCCCGCCGAGCGTGGTCTCGATGGCCGGTAGGGAGATCGCGATGTTGCCCAGCGTGATCGGGCCGACGCTGATGGCCTGCGTCTCGCCGGTGCTCAGGATGTTGATGTCGGCGGTGTACTTGGGGATGGTGAAGCCCTGGACGGTCAGGGTGCCCAGGGTTGCGCTGATCGGGATGTTGATCGGGACGGTGATGCCGGCATCAACCGGGATGGCGGTGTCCGCGATGGAGATGGTGTAGCTGTAGCCGATCAGGCCCTGGTAATCGCCTCGCCACAACAGGCCGTTGCTGAAGTTCCCGGCGATGAACGCCCCGGTGTTCACATCGCCCGAATTGGCCAGGCCGGTGTTGTAGTGGCCGGTATTGGCCAAACCCGTGTTGTACCAACCCGGGTTGAATCCCAGGGTGTTGAAGCTGCCGGCGTCGAAGCTGCCGGAGTTGTAATCGCCCGCGTTGACGAAGCCGGTGTTGACCGCGCCGGAATTGAGGCCGCCGGTGTTGAGGGTGCCGGAGTTGAGCAGGCCCGTATTCAGGTGACCGCTGTTCCCGAGTCCCCAGTTCGCCGTGCCCGAGTTGCCGATGCCGACGTTGCCGGTACCGGAGTTGAACAATCCGGTGTTGCCAGTGCCGGAGTTGAACAGCCCGATGTTCGCGCTCCCGGAATTGATTGCCCCAAAGCCGATTTCGCCGTTGCCGGTGAGGCCGATGCCGATGTTGTTGTTGCCGGAATTGCCGAAGCCGATGTTGGAGTCGCCGGTGTTGGCGATACCGCTGTTGGCATTGCCGGCATTGGCGAACCCGTGGTTGTAATCACCGATGTTGGCCCGGCCGATGTTGTGGACCCCCAGATTTGCAGACCCGAGATTATGTGCGCCGAGGTTGCCGAAACCTCCGTTGCCGGAGCCGATTTGGCCGCCGCCGAGGTTGTAGTCACCGACATTGCCGGCGCCGAGGTTATAGTCGCCGACGTTGCCGAGGCCCGCGTTCAACGCGCCGACATTGGCCAGGCCGAGGTTGTAGGCCGTCGTGCCCGTCACGCTGTCGCGGTACAGGCCGGCGAGGTTGGTGCCGAGGTTGGCGAAGCCCGAGACGTCAGCCGGTGCGCCCAGGCCGGTGTTGAACAAGCCCGAGACGGTGTCGCCGAGATTCGTTATGCCCGACAACGACGCCCCCACATTGCGGAAGCCCGAGACAGTCCCCGTCGAGAGATTGCGGAAGCCGGAGCTATCGGCGCCGACGTTGGCGAAGCCGGACGCGGAGCCGGTACCGGAGTTGAAAAAGCCCGATGACGGAGTGGTCGTGGAATTGCCGAATCCCGCAGCGTTGCCGAAGTCGAGCAGGGTCAGGTCGGCAGGCCCGAGGCTGGCGAAGGCGGGGATGACGATCGCGGTGGAGCCGTCCGGGTTGCCGATCTGGATAACCGGCGTGGGACCTGATGCGTACACGGGCGGGATGGTGAGCGAGTTGACGGTGCCCTCCAAGACCGGGATGGGCCCGAGCGCGACAGTGGTGCCGAAGGGGATGTCCTTGATCGTGACGCCGTGGTACACGGTGGTCGTGAAGCTGCCGCTGACGGGGATGTCCACGGGGATGGTCCCGGTCAGATTCAATGCGATCTCCGGAACATGGATCGCGTAGTAGGCGCCGAGCTGGCCTTGGTTGTCGCCGCGCCAGAGCAGGCCGTTGTTCATGGTGCCGGTGTTGTAGGCGCCGGTGTTGGTATTTCCGCTGTTGGCGAGGCCGGTGTTGTAGTTGCCGGGGTTGGCGGGTCCGGTGTTGGTGTTGCCGGGGTTGAAGCTGCCGGTGTTGGTGTTGCCGGTGTTGGCCAGGCCGGTGTTGTAGTTGCCGGTGTTGGCCAGGCCGGTGTTGGCGGTGCCGGTGTTGAACAGGCCGGTGTTGGTGTGGCCGGGGTTGGCGAGGCCGGTGTTGAAGTCGCCGGTGT
>RXJD01000105.1 GCA_003987775.1 Mycobacterium sp. | reverse complement strand
GGCCACCAACACTGAGGAATAATCACCAACCAACACCGCCAGGGGGTCAATATTCACCTGCCGCCAGGGGGTCAATTTTCAGCCGCCGCCGACATCGAGACCGACGACGCGGATTGCGAGGTCTCGCCCTCGACCATTTGGGTGCCCACGCCCTTCCGCGCGGCGCTGCGGTCGTCGACGCCAAGTTCCTTTAGTCGCGGTAACCCCAGAAGTCGGCTTATCCGCCCCGTGTCGGCGCAATCGACCAGCACAGCACGGACCATTTAGCAGCGCAGCGCGGTCAGGGAAAACGCCGGCGTGGTCTGTCGGCCCTCGTAGTGCCGATTTGCTGTGTCGCGACTAACGGCCGAACAGATTTGGCGACCAATCTGCTTTGAGCAAGGCGATGAACGCAACCCTAAACGCACTGACCGCCACCAGACAGTGCTGGGTCTCTCCAGTTTTGGGCGACCTTGAGAGGCTATCGACGGCTAGGAGCGATGGTCCGACCATGTTGCGCAGCAACCGTTTCAGGCGGTAGAACACCGAATGCAACACGGTGCACACCCTGGCGAGAACGACCGCGAGTGTTCGCACTGCAGGTTCATCGGGTTCTGCGCCCCATCGGACTACTTGCCGGGTGACCTGCAGGCCAAACCGCCGATGCTGACCGGGTTACAATGATTCTTGCCTTGGCTTAGGCATGGTACACATGACGAGGTCGACGATGCTCGGCAAGCTTGCGGCGTTGCAGCAGACCTCGGCCCAGGAAGTAGACGCTGCGCGAGAATCGATCAAGTGGCCACCGCACCGCCGGCTTGGCACCGCCTCCCAAGCACTTTGAACCACCCCGGGTTTGATGCGCGTCAAACCTGGGGTGGTTCACGGGTTTTCGTATCGTTGCCGATTTCATTCGACTGCGGGTTCCTGGCCGGATGGCACGGTCGAACCTGCGCAGTTCGGCGAGTCCCTATTGAGTGGGGATCGTCCGAGTTAAGCCGCGCAGCAGAGCGCACCTCAAGCACGGTCACGCACCGACGGCCACCAACCAGCCGACCCGGCGGTGTTAGCGCAGGAAGACACCCCCTTTACGCCCATCTGAATATCGCGCTATTGGGATATTGACGTATCTCGATATCTAGGTTAGGGTTGATGGCACCACGTCGTCAGGGGTGGTGAACAACGAAATCACGGAAGAGGTTGAGCCGGTTGTACTTCCGGCCCGCCCGCCAATCAGAAGGAGAAGCGCGCCATGTCCACGTCCCAGTATGCTCCGGACCGCAGCTACGGAATGTTCATCGACAACCAATGGGTGGACGCGGAGTCCGGGGAGACGATCGAGAGTATCAATCCCGCGACGGGTGAGGTGCTGACTCGTATTCCTAGTGGAACAGCCGCTGATGTCGATCGCGCGGTCCAGGCGGCGCAGCGTGCGTTTGCGGGCTGGAGGGCGACCACGGTGACGGAACGGGCGAACGCGTTGAACAGGATCGCCGACCTGCTGGAGGCTGACGCCGAGCGTTTCGCGGTCCTGGAGTCGCTGGATGTGGGCAAGCCGATTCGCGAGTCGCGCGTTCTCGACGTGCCCATCGCCATTGATCACTTCAGGTACTTCGCCGGAGTGATTCGCAGTCACTCAGACGAGGCGGCCGTGCTTGATGAACAGACCCTCAGCCTCGTGCTGAGCGAACCGCTTGGTGTGGTTGGTCAGGTGATCCCCTGGAACTTTCCGTTGTTGATGGCAGCCTGGAAGATTGCCCCGGCAATCGCCACAGGGAACACCGTGGTGATCAAGCCATCGGAGATGACGCCGGTCAGCATTTCCGAACTGGCAAAGATTTTCGCGCAAGTTCTTCCCCCCGGTGTCGTCAACATCGTCACCGGCACAGGGCCGGTTGCCGGCCAGGCCGTGCTGGATCACCCGACGGTACAGAAGCTGGCATTCACCGGTTCCACCCGAGTCGGCTACACCGTCGCCGAAGCCGCAGCCAAAAGACTGGTACCAGCAACGCTGGAGCTGGGCGGCAAATCGGCGAATATCGTTTTCCCCGACGCGAATTGGGACAAGGCCGTCGAGGGGGCAGCCCTGGCGATTCTATGGAATCAAGGCCAAGCCTGCGAATCCGGAGCTCGCCTCTTCATTCACGAGTCGATCTACGACCGTTTTATCGACGAACTAAAAGCCAAGTTCACCACGGCCCGCGTGGGGGATCCCCTCTCACCAGACACCCAGGTGGGCTCGTTGATCAGCAAAGCCCAGCTGGAGCGCGTGTTGGGCTATGTAGAAACCGGTCGTGCTGAAGGTGCCACGGTTTTGACGGGTGGTCGCCGGCTCACTGGCGGGGACTACGATTCCGGATTCTTTGTCGAGCCGACAATATTGGTCGATGTGCGCAACGATATGCGCGTTGCATCGGAAGAGATCTTCGGCCCCGTTCTCGTTGTTATCCCATTCAAGGACGAGGATGAAGTTATCGCCTTGGCCAACGACTCAGAATACGGACTCGCCGGCACAGTGTGGACCCAAGACATCAACCGTGCACTTCGCGTGGCACGCGCGGTGGAGACCGGTCGGATGTGGGTGAACACGGCCCATGAGATCCCTGCGCATGCACCCTTCGGGGGCTACAAGAAATCCGGTCTGGGCCGCGAAGCCTACAAATCCATGCTTGACGCGTACACCCACAAGAAGAACATCTACGTGAGCATGAACGAAGCTCCGCGCGGACTGTTCTAAATCGCGTATCCCATCGCTGCACAAGATTGAAACCATCACACCAACACCGGAAAGAAAAGAAATGAAAGACTCAGTGCTGTTCACCGCTACCAAGCTCGGCCCCTATGAGGTCAAGAATCGCATCGTTCTTCCCCCGTTGACCCGTTCGCGCAGTTCGCAGCCCGGCAACGTACCCAACGAACTCATGGCGGATTACTACACGCAGCGCAGTGGTGCCGGGTTCATGGTGACCGAAGGTACGCAGATCGAACCGCGCGGGCAGGGCTACGCCTGGACACCCGGGATCCACAACCTTGAACAGGTTGCGGGTTGGCGCAAAGTCACCGATGCGGTTCACACCGCCGGTGGGGTGATCTTCAACCAGCTCTGGCATGTGGGACGGGTGTCGCACACCTCGTTGCAGCCCGACGCCGGCGCACCGGTCGCCCCGTCGGCCATCACCGCGGACGCCGTGAAGGTTTTCGTCGAAACGGGCCCGGGAGCCGGAGCGCTGGCGCCGCCGTCGCCGCCGCGGGCTCTGACGACCGGCGAGGTCAAAGACGTCGTGCAGCTCTACGCCGACGCCGCGCGCAATGCTCTCGACGCCGGATTCGACGGGGTGGAAATCCACTCAGCCAACGGGTACTTGGTCAACCAGTTCATGTCCACCCATACCAACCACCGCAACGACGAATACGGCGGTTCCCTGCAGAATCGCCTCCGGTTCCTGCGCGAGGTGGTCGAGGCAGTTGCCGGCGTCGTCGGTAAAGACCGTCTGGGTGTGCGGTTTTCGCCATTGTTCACCACCACTGGCGAAGACCGTGTCTACCTTGGCCTTGTCGAAGATGACCCCCATGAGACCTACATCGAGGCGGTAAAGATCCTCGAAGAGGTTGGCATCGCATACGTGTCGTTGGCCGAGGCCGACTGGGACAACGCTCCCGAAATGCCGGAAAGCTTCCGTGTCGCAGTGCGCGAAAACTTCAGCGGAACCATCCTACTGGCGGGCAAGTACACCGCCGAACGCGCAGTCCGTGCCATTGAGGCTGGCTGGGCCGACTTGATCGCCTTCGGCCGACCGTTCATCGCCAACCCAGACCTGCCCGAACGGATCGCCAACGACTGGCCGCTCAACACCCCCGACCCGAGCACCATGTACGGCGGCACCGAGAAAGGCTACACCGATTACCCCACCTACCGTAGCTAGTAACCGAACCACGTCTTGCCGTGCAGTCGATCAGGCTGCACGGCAAGACGAGTCGCACCTCGGATGCTCCGCGGCCCAGCCGAACCGCCTACGAGAAACGTTTCATGCGGACCCAACCGCGAAGCCGCCAACGAGGTACGACATGCGCCGACGACGATCACCGATGGGCCGCGCAGCGTTCTGGCCAACTACCCAGCGCATCGGCACAAACTCGCAGGTACGCTAGTCCCTATACACGACAGGATCCGCAACATGTCTGTTCTCCAGCTCCCGGTGTGTCGAACTAGCAACGCCGCCACTGGATGTAGGCCCACGTTTACTAACTACTGTGCAACATCCTTCAGATCGGCGGCCCACCCGCGTAGCATGACCACGAAAGGGATCATAAAATGCTGAGCACTTCACCTGAACGTACTAATTCCCAGAATTCAATAAGTATTGATGTCAACGAGGCATTGAAAGCCCTCGATAACCCTACCCGATTAACGATACTCAGTTGGCTCAAGGATCCGCGAAAAAATTTTCCCGAACAGGATATCGATCCACAAGAAGTCGGCGTGTGCGTGAGTATCATTCAAAAACATGTCGGCTTATCACAGTCGACAGTGTCGTCATATATGGCAGTTCTGCAACGCGCGCAATTGGTAACCTCCCGACGGATCGGGCCCTGGACATACTACAAAAGGCACGAAAAGAATATTGAGTCGCTGCTGGAAGCCTTGAATGCGCTGATTTAACCGCTGCGCGCTCTCCTTCGCTGACCAACTGAGCACGAGCCAGCCAGGTAATAGCCTGCGGTAAAATCGACAGCCGTCATTTCACTTTTAACTGAACACGCGAGGACGCGGGGCTACCATCATTAACTGAGACGGCTTGATATTGCTTCGCGCAGCCCAGCCCGGCATCCACGTCAACGCCATACCGTTACAGAGGCAACTCCACTATGTCACCAAGTTCTGACAAACAGATCGGCGCCGCCCCAATCGCTCTTCCCGAACGTTCTCGATACATCCGGCACATGCGGCAGGTCAGTCATTTCGCGGAGTATCGATGATGCCAACGCCTGTAGTATTCAGCGACCTGGACGGTACGCTATACGTTGGTGACGAGCTCGTTCCCGGCGCGCCTGAGGCTGTGACAAGACTCCGAAACATGGGTTGCACGCTCCGTTTTCTCACCAACACCGATACTGTGCCACCACAGACCCTCCAAGAAACACTGCGCGAGCGCGGATTCGACGTTCGTGTCGGCGAAGTTTTCACCCCCGTATCCGCTGCCCTGCAACTCTTTGAAGCAACGCGCGGCCGGATCAACGTATTGCCGGTGGTGTCAAGCGCCTTGCTTCCGACATTTGCCCCCTACCGCCACGCCGGCGGTGCGATCACCCATGTCGTCGTCGGCAACACTCACGACACGCTAACGCATCAGCTACTCGACTTGGCGTTTCGCGCTCTCGAGCGCGGTGCGACCCTTATAGCACTCCAAAGAGGGAAGTATCGAAAACGCCCCGACGGCAACCATATCGACACCGGTGCGATCACGGCAGCACTTGAGCACGCCACCGGCGTCACCAGCAAACTCCTCGGCAAACCATCACCAGAATTTCTGCGATCCGCCGCAGCGAGCGTGCCCGTCAAGCCGAACGCACTCTGGCTGATCGGCGACCAACCCGCCAACGATATTGCCATGGGAAACGCGGTAGGCGCACACACAATCCAGGTACGCACCGGCATGTATGCCGACCAAATCGACCTTACCCAGACACATCCCGCAGAAACCACTCTGGACTCCATCGTTGACATGCCCGCTTGGCTAACGCGCAACGAGCACCAGCACTGATAGCCATCTAGCCGTACGACGGTGCCTGCGCTGTGAGTGTGGTAGTAACCGGTGTACGCGGCTTTACGGCCCGTGCCGCCAGACGTGCTCATCCACCCCGCGCACCGCCACGCCATCCAAGCGGGCCTGGTCAGCGATGAGCAAACCGCTGGCCCACCGTCAGTTCGGCTGGGAGCGCCCCGCGGCGCCTTCGGCTCACACCGGACCGCCTATGACCGATCAACCGAAAGGACCGCTGGCACTGGGAAGCCCGTCCCACCCGGCGCCACGAGACCAGCAACCGCGACCCGCCCACAAGCCTGACCCCGTCAACTGCGACCCGGAGTCCGGCGACCATCGCCTTGGACGGAAATCGAGACTAAGACGCCCCAATACCATCTTCCTAGATATAGCGATATCGCGATATCTAGATTAGAATCGTAGGAGTGACGCTCCGATCGGCAATTAATCTGCGAGGGCCGCAACTGACGCGGTGCCCAGCGAAAGTCGCCCAGCTGCTACTTGCCGGGTCGGCGTGCGTCGCTGCGATAGTATTCGCCGCAACGGCGACAGCTGAGGATTCTGCTAGCGATGCTGGAGCTGAATCGCCCAGCATCAGAATGACACTCGGCGAGACGACGACCAAGACGACGGCTCCTTCTGAACCTCGCACGCCGTTCGCTGAGCCAGCCGTCAAGGCAATGGTGCCCTGCGGATTCACATTCGGCTGCTGAGCGTGCCCAAGAGACTGCCAAGCTCGTCCCAATCGATCCAAACGACAGACCCAGTCTAGCCACCCGGATCTTTCATCCGAAACCCGTGAAGTGAAAGGTGTTTCGTGATCAGCAAGGACATGCCTGAGGCTGGGCGCCCGTCGCTGATGGCCATGTCTAACGATTTGACCACCAAGGTGGCAATCGCCTTCGAGGCTATCGGTCAGCCGACGATGCTGCGACTGACCATGTCGATGACAGCGCAGCAGTGCAACAGCCTTCGATGCTGCGGTGTTGGACATATAGCATTGACCTGCAACTTATTTGGAACGAGATGCTGTAGCAGGGGCTGACCAGATAATCGACTGTGACCACACCGCAGTGGACGTTGGAGCCACTCTGGTCCGGGCAAGTGTAGATGCCGGTCAGCCGTATCAGGGACCGACTTGGTGCGAGGGCTCCCTCGTCGGGACACCTTGGCGCACTTGGTGTTCGATGTCGTCTTTCTTGGTCCACTGAGAAGGGTGACCGGGTAGATGCCCAGATTGCCGGCGGACTAGCTCGGTGAAGTTCGCCGAGAGCGTGGAGGCATCGACAATAGGGGTCGAGATGCCAGGGAAACGGAAGAAGTACGACTAGGAGTTCCGTGAGGGTGCGGTCCGGATCGTCGAAAAAACGGGTAGGCCGGATCGCCCAGGTTGCTCGTGACCTGAGCCGTATGAGGGCACGCTGGGTAGCGCGGACACGGGCGGCCCGCGAGGGTCGCGGTGAGCTGACCCAGTCTAGCTGTATGTATCGCGCCAGTGGATCATATCTTTGAGTTCGCGAAAGTCGAATCCGTCTGCGTTCGGGTGGATTTCAGTGGTAAAGAACGTTACCCCCATACTCGCAAATGCGTCGGCGTCGGCGCGGCCTGTCCAGTGCACTGCGCGTTCAATCGCCGACTCATCGCGCCCTACTACCTGTGCCAACTCGCCAAGCAGTGCATTCTTACGCCGGTACTCGGCGGGGCTGGCGAACGTATGCCAGATGTCGGCGTACCGTGCCACCAAAGGCAGCGTGCGGCGCACCCCCATGCCGCCGATGAGAATCGGGATGCTGCGTGTCGGAGCCGGTATCAGTTTGTCGAGCCGCTCGCTTATGCGTTTCAGGCTGCTCTCGAATAGGTCCATCCGTGACTTGACGGTACCGTACTCGTAACCGTAAACGACGTAATCCTTTTCATACCAACCGGATCCAATCCCCAGAATCAGGCGGCCATCGCTGATGTGATCGACTGTGCGGGCCATGTCAGCGAGAAGATCCGGATTGCGGTAACCGACACCAGTTACGAGCAAGCCGATCTCGGCGCGTGAGGTGATCTCGCCCCATGAGGCCAGCGACGTCCAGCCTTCGAAATTATTGACGTCGGGCTGCACGGGTAGGAGCTCGGGCAACCCGTCGGAGGTCGGGGCGGTTGCGGGCTTGTGGAAATGGTCGTAGCCGAAGATTGCGTCTACGCCGAGTTGTTCGGCGGTGATCACTGCGTCGCGCCAGGTGCGGTAGTCAGGGGTGTCTCCTGGCCACAGCTGCACACCGACGCGAACAGGCAGGTTCCGACGGTTAGACATATTGACATACCTCATATTTCAATGGGATGCGCAGGACACGCACTAATCGATGCGCGCCGCATTCGGCGCCCGTGTGATCGGAATTGATGGCAGCATGGACTGTGCAGTTAGCTGGTGTTCAGACGGCGGTGCGGCCGCCATCTACAGCGAGGGTGACCCCGTGGATGTAGCTGGCTTGGTCGCTCGCCAAGAACACAATCGAGTTGGCGATTTCTTCAGCCTGCGCGGGACGGCCCGCGGGAGCAGGGCCAACCAGTCCGCGAAGCCCCTCACCCATAGCAGCGGTGCCTTCGGTGAACGTCGGTCCGGGGCTGACCGCATTGACCCGTATGCCCCGCGGTCCGTACTCGGCTGCCCACGTTTTGGTGAGGGATACGACCGCGGCCTTGCTGGCGCCGTACAGGCTGGTTCCGACGTTTCCGTACTCGGCAACCATCGTTGTGACATTGACGATCACGCCATTGCTGCGTTCGGCCATCTTGGGGGCTAGTTCGGCAACCAAGAAGAACGGAACGCGGACGTTGAGATCGAACACCGCGGTGAAATCTTCTTCGGTCATCGATTCGGTGGGTCCGAACGGATAGACGCCGGCGTTATTCACCAGCACATCGACATGGCCGAGCCTTGTAATAGCGTCAGCAGCGAGCAGCCTCGCGGATTCGGCGTCGTGCAGGTCACTGCTGAGAAACTCGGCCTTGCCACCCGTGGCCTCGATCTCTCCTACTAGCTGTTGCCCACGCTCCGCGCTCCGGCCTGACACGGCCACTACGGCACCGTGACTAGCCAGAGAGACGGCAACAGCCCGCCCGATTCCGCTAGTTCCGCCGGTGATGAGAACGCGTGCCTCGGACAGTTGCACAGCCATCGTTCATCCTGCTTTCTTATGGTCGACCGGATTGTGTGCCGCGGCCAAGGTTTCTTCGTACGATCACATGCGACCAATGAGTGTGCGGACGACGGTCAAGCGTTACAACTCTCGGCCGTCCCGCAGAGTGCTATAGGGTTCAGCGTGGCGATGCTCGCGCTGGAACACCGTGTGTGCAGGGTCTGCTGGCAAGCCGATCCCGAGTGGAAGGACAAGTATTGCGTTCGTCGGGCTTAGCACCCCGCCCCCGCGATCTGGACACCGCGGGCGGACT
Source organism: Mycobacterium sp. (assembly GCA_003987775.1). Lineage (GTDB taxonomy): Bacteria > Actinomycetota > Actinomycetes > Mycobacteriales > Mycobacteriaceae > Mycobacterium. The sequence goes on along the minus strand of RXJD01000105.1, from coordinate 16,602 downwards.
GACACATCCGCCAGTTCTAGAAATGAGGAGGTCGTCCCGATGAGCAATTCAGAGCGCGTGACGTTCGCTGGCAGTAGCGGCTCGCTGTCTGGGCGACTGGAGACTCCAGAACAGCCACCCACGACGTGGGCGGTATTCGCACACTGCTTTACCTGCGGAAAAGACAACTCGGCTGCGGCGCGAATCTCTCGTGCCCTCACCGGCAGTGGTATCGGCGTCCTACGCTTCGACTTCACGGGGTTGGGGGACTCCGAGGGCGACTTCGCCGCGACAGGATTCAGTTCCAATGTCGATGACTTGGTGTGTGCAGCCGACTTCATGCGAGCGAGCCACGGTGCGCCAACGATGCTGATTGGGCACTCCCTCGGTGGGGCTGCGGTGCTTGCGGCGGCGTCGCGAATCGATGACGTCAATGCCATTGCCATCATTGGTACACCGGCAGATCCCGGTCACGTAGCGGGCCTGCTGCGCCAGTCATGCGACGACATCGCGGCAGGTGAGGCGACTATATCTATCGCCGGTCGCGAGTTCCGTCTGCAGCAGCAGTTCCTCGATGACATCGCAGCACAGCCCCAGCGGGAACGTATCCGAGCGGCCGACGCTGCACTCCTAGTGTTGCATTCGCCGACCGACCAGGTGGTCTCAGTCGACAATGCCCGAGAGATCTTCGACATCGCGCGGCACCCCAAATCCTTTGTGGCACTTGACGGCGCTGATCATCTGCTCAGCTGCCGTGACGACGCCGAGTACGCCGCTACTGTGATAGCTGCCTGGGCTGGCCGTTACCAGAAGCACCGTGCGAGCACAGGTCTGACTCGCAGCGACCCTCCGCCGGGTGACGACGGTGTCGTACGGGTCGCAGAGCGGGGTGATGCGAGAAATCTCACCCAGGACATCACGGTCGGTTCTCACCGCCTTGTTGCAGACGAACCTCGTCCGATCAGCGACGACATGGGCCCCACCCCGTACGACCTATTGCTCGCCGCGTTGGGAGCCTGTACGTCGATGACGATCAGGATGTACGCCGAACGCAAACAATGGCCACTGGAAAGCGTGGTTGTCGATGCCCGCCATTCCCGTGTCCACGCGCAGGACTGTGCCGGGCTCGACAAAACGAAAGGGTTCATCGATCGCATTGAACGCAACATCATGTTGCAGGGACCACTGAGCGCCATCCAACGCGACAGGCTCATGGAGATCGCCAGCAGGTGCCCAGTGCACCGCACTCTCCGCTCCGAAGTGGACATTCGCACGACCGGGCGACTCCGTGATAGTAATCATTCCCAGCTTTGACCAGCATCCTCCATCATCGGCGGAGTCGCCCGCGGAGCCCGAAGCACGAATCGTGGGGGCCGCGAACGCTTCATCGCATGAGCCCATTGCGTCCCGTTGGCGTAGTGCGGATTAATGTCCGGTACAGAAGTGGTAACAGGGTAGTTTGCGCGAATGCGCATCCGACCGGGCACCGTGGTGCGCCGGAACCCGCCCACAGGTAGCCTGAACCCCGCGGCGATGAGCTCGAAACGACTCACTTGTGTTGCTGTGCCGCAAAGTACGCCGATACTTTTTTTCACGAACGCGATATCGCGTTACTTCTCGGCGATCCCCGCACGCAACCGGGTGCCAACTCGGCACGCTCGACCGCGGTCAGTCACCATCCGGTGAAACCTGTGCGCATCGGTGGCAGCGCCGTCCCGGAGCCATTCGGCCGCCACCCATTTACGTAACAGGTGCTCGTGAACATTGAGTTCCCGGCCGATCTCGGCGACCGGCTGGGCCACCATCAATCACCCGCCGAGCGGTTTGAACCTTGAACTCCGCCGTAAACGACCGACGAGTCCTGGACATACCCCATCCTCCCAGCGGAACCCCGTGCCCCCGCTATCTCGGGTGTCCACTGAAACTGGGGAGGCTCACCACACGCCAACGCCCGGGTGACCAAGAGCGCAAGCATGCAAATAGTTGCGCACGAATAGGTTTGGTCAAGTTAATCCCGACGAAGCCCGCTGTGACCTTCGCAAGCCGATGCCCGAGTCAAACAGCGATAAATGCTACCAACAACTGTAGGCGCCAGCCCCGCGCGATCGCGCGTGCTTGCCAGGCGCTAGGACTGCATCATTTGGCGCGCAGGTGGCACTCTGTGGTTGTAACAGGGCGTCACCGCCAATCCTTGAAAACCTCAAGTAGCTGCGCGCGGAATTCCGGTGCCAACTCGCTTTCACGGATCCGGCCCAACGTGCCGATAGTGACCCGAAACTGCTGCAGGTAGTTATCGCATCCGTCGCATTCGAGCAGGTGCTCATCGAACCGTGCCCGCGTTTCGAGGTCGAGTGAGCCGTCCAGATAGGCAGTGACAATTTCGACGAGCTCGTTGCAATCGAGTGGGTTCACGACGCATCTTTCAGATAATTTTCGAGAGCCGCTCGAATCACCGCACGGCCACGATGAAGCAGTACCCGCTGGTTCGCAGCGCTGATCTCGAGTAGTGCACAGACCTCATCGGAATCGAGACCGAGCATGTCGCGCATCGTCACGACAATGCGCTGACGCTCGGGCAGCGTATCGAGATTGCGCTTGGCGACGTCGGTGAGTTCCCTGCTCAGAGCCGAGCCCTCAGGGGTGTCCGGGAAAGGCGTCGGTGTCTCCTCCGCCTTCCAGTGCCCGGGCAGCTCGTCGCCAGCAGCACGGAACCGCTCGGGGTCAACTGTGCCGCCGGTGAACGCTTTGATCTGAGTGTCGACGTGCCTGCGTTCCTTGAGCCCTCTAGCCTTGGCGATATTGACAAGAACCGTAAAAAGCCAAGTACGTAGGGACGACCGTCCCTCGAATCTGTCCAAACCCTTAAGGAGCGCGATCCACGTCTCCTGCACGACGTCCTCGGCATGCTGCTCACTCGGCACGTAACCACGCGCCACCCGCAGCATCGCCGGAGTGTGACGATCGACCAACCGAGCAAAAGCTCGATGGTCGCCGGCGCGAAGTGCAGCGACCAAAGCGCCCTCGTCTTCCGAAACCGTGGCTGCGGTCATGGTCACTCAGCGACTGTACTCTACCGGTATAGCGATGGCGCTACCGTCGGCTCAGCCATACCCGTCATACTTCTATTGACCGGGATTCCCAATCAGGTGCGAGCTGAATTGCCTACATTTCGGCAGAACTGCGCTCTCGAACGACTTGGTGAAATACCTGTAAAGTTCGGCCGGACGATGCGGCCGCGAGGTCTCGCCCTTGATAGCAGTAAAGAAAATTCTCACATCGCAGGTCATGGGTGGTGTTGATGGTTGTGCAGACGAGCACCGTCGAGCGACCTCGGCTGCGGACGTGGTGCGATCGTTGGCCCCCGGTGATGCTGCTGTCGCGGTAATGGTTGGCATTCGGGGTGACGGACAGGGATCGCGGCCCCGCGTTCGATCGTGTGGCGGCGGACGGAGGGCCAAGCGTAGTGACCGGCGCGGACGGGAGCGCCAGCGGACGGGAGCAGAGGGAGCGAAGCGAAGCCCGCAGGTAGCCGCCCCGGAATTCTGACAGCTGGTGTGGCTGCTGGGCGTGGGCCTCGTCGGGCCGACCAGGTAGAAAAGCGATGTGCAGGAGCGTATGAAGGTGCCCGACGGTGAGTGAACGCGTGGCCAGTCTGGCGAGGGCACCGTGTTCTGGCTCGGAGTGTTGACGCGCCTCGGGCGTGTGGGGATGCTGGTGGTGATTGAGTGCGGCCGCACCATCTTGTCCTGGTGTCCGCCCACAGGCATGCCCGTCGTGCTCTCGGGCAGCAGTGTCTGGCTGTTGCGGTCTGAGGCTTGTTTGAGTCGCCCCCTGTCGTCAAGGCTGAGGGCGACGCCTCATTTCGCAGGACGCACTGGGGACGTGTCGGAGCTTGCGCGTTGCAAGGGTTATGCGGTAGGGCCGCCGCGGTGTCTAGGGTCGGTCTGGCCCGGTGAGGATGTCGATGAGGGCGGCGGCGTTACGCCCGAGGTGGTCGAGTGCGGTGCGGCCTTTGGCTTGGCTGGCCCGTGAGGGATAGCCGATGACGCCGGTGGTGGTGTAGGCGGTGATGCCGAGAGTGGTGAGGTAGCGGCGGTCGACGGCCGTGTGATCGTCGTCGGGCCAGCCGTCGCGCAGGTAGTCAGGATGGGCGGCGAGCAGGATGGAGGTTTCCAGTTCGCCGGCGTGCATATCGTCGTGACTGCTGGTGGTGATGGCGGCGGCGGCGCGGGCCTCGGTCCAGTCTTCACGGCTGGGATAGAGCCCTACCCGCAGCGGACCGGCGTGCTGGTTGGCTTGCTGCACAACATTGGTCAATACGGCGTTGCCTCCGTGGGCGTTGACCACGATCAGCCCCCGTGTGCCGTGCGCGGCGAGGGACTGGCCGATGTCGGCGATGATCGCGGTCAGGGTGGTGGCGCTGATGCTGATGGTGCCGGGGAACGCGGCGTGCTCGTGCGAGCAGCCGAACGTTACCGGCGGCAGCGGCAAAACACTGTGGTGGTCGCTGATGGCGGTGGTGATGGCGCAGGCGATGAGGGTGTCGGTGCCCAGGGGCAGATGCGGGCCGTGCTGCTCGAACGCCCCGACCGGCAGCACCGCGACAGTACTGGCCGTGGCGGGGTCGGTGGTGGTGAGGTCGGGAATGATGTCGCGACTCACGACGAGGCTCCTTGGGTAGCTGTTGTGATGCGGGCGGCGAGTTCCTGCAGTACCGGGTTGGGGTCGTTGCGGCGGCGGTTACGCACGAGGGTGTTCGCCCGGGCGAGGTGGCGGTGCGCACGTTGCGAGGGCGCTGACTGGTAGGCCGGGATTGCGGTGTCGGCCAGCACCAGGGCGAGGCGGTATTCATGCACAGCGATGTAGGCGTGCAGCAACCGCATATCGGCCACGGCGCGGTCACGGTGCTGCTGCGAGGTCCAATGCGCGTGATGGGCGGCCAATAGCTCCAGCGCCTTCTGGTTGTTGCCGAGCCGCAAATGCCCGGCAGCGATATCACTGGCCACATAGGCCGCGTGAGCATAGGGGGCCCGATCACCGTCCACAGGGGCGATATCGCCGAGATCGAGCGCGGCGGCCGCATACCGGTAGAAACCCCGTTCGTCGCCGTTATGCAAGGCGGCCAGAGCCTGTTGGCGCGCGATGCTGGCCGTCAACCGTCCAGCATCGCGGCCCTCGACGAGTTCAGCGGCATCAGCGGCCAGATCGACAGCAAGGCTCGCCTCATTGGGGGCCAGGATGTTGGACTGGCGCATCAAGATCATTGCCTGGGTCTCGGGGCTGGCCATCCGCAGATGCAGAAACGCCTTATGCGTCAACGTTTGAGCGGCGGCCTGATCTCCGAGATCTTGAGCGATCCAGCCGGCCACTTCCGCGATGGTGCCCGCCGCTTCGGTGACTGCGCGTTTGAGCCGACGGGGTGCTGATTTGATGAGGGCTTCGACGGTGTCGAGATCGCGTTCCACCAGCGGGCGAGCATGCTGCGGGCCGAAGGCGTGTTCGGCGCGGATGTGGGCGGAACGCTGCTCGGTGATCACTGCGAGGACGTCCTCGTCGACAGGTAGCCGCAGCAATAACGGGTGTGGTAGCGGTGAGGCGATCGGCACGCTGAACAGTTCGTCGGGCTCGCGGCCGAACACTGCCGCCAGGTCGGTGCGCCACATGTCGCCGAACGCGCCACCACGTTCGATGCTGATGATCATCTGACGCAACGATTCGCGCGGCGGGATCTCCTCATCACCGCGTAGCCGGCGAACGTTTTCGACCTCGACAGCCAGCTCATTGAGGCTGAACCCGTACTCGATGCGCGCGTCGCGAAGCCGCTGCGCGTTGCGCGCGCGGTTCGGATCGACTGCGGCCATCTTTCGATCATGCCCGACACATCACCGCAGCTCAGCCCTGCCGTGCGCGTGTCGGGATGTTACCGGCTGTTACTAGCTGTCACTTTCGAGCCCCACCACCGGCGCGCTGTCCTGGGATCGCGGCACACACGACCGCACACCACAACCCAGAAAGGGACCACAGGACAATGCGTTTGAGAATCGATACGTCAGGTACCCGGTTCATCGTCACGCGGGCGGCCGAGCCGCGGCTGAACTTCGAGACGGGCAGCCCGAAAGTCGACACGGCCACGGGGATGCCGCTGTTCGCCACGCAGGTGTTGGCGTTGGATGACACCGGCGGTGAAGTCCTCAATGTCACGGTGGCCGGCGATCCGAAAGTGACGGTGACCCAACCGGTGTCAGTGGTGGGCTTGGTGGCCATCCCGTGGGCCCAGGGCGATCGCAGCGGGGTGGCCTTCCGCGCCGACGCGATCACGGCCGGCACGTCAAGTGCCGCGCCCAGTGAGCAGGCACGTCCGCAGAAGTAACCCCTAAGGGGGTGTGGGGCGCGGTGAGCAGAGATCATCGCGCCCCACCCCAGGGATTCCCGTCTGCGACACCACCCTTACGGAAGGCGCGCCTGTCATGGCATCAAACACGAAGAACACCAACAACACTGGATCCAATGACGATGACTGGCTGGGGGATCTGGTCATGTCACTGTTCACCGCGGCCGGATATCTGCTGTGGTGGGCCGTGCTGTTCCCGGCCATCAGCCTCCCGATCATCGCCAGCCTCGCCCTCGGCATCACCCACGGGCCCCGCGCGGGCCTGGTCTGCGCCGTCGTGTGCAGTGTCGCGTATGCGGGTTGGGCGTGGCTGGACCCCGTCTGGTTTCGCGCGTGGGTGACCGAACCGGTGCGCCGACGGTGGCTGACCTGGTCGCGCTACACCCGCGCCTGGGAATCGACCTGCACCCTGCACGGCCTGGCCGCCACCCTGGGCGACCGCACGCTGACCCCGACCTTGCGCATGGTGACGATCGGCCGGACCACCGATGTGCTGGTGGTGCGGATCGTCACCGGTCAATCGGTGGCCGATTGGCACAAACAGGCTGACGCGCTGGCCGCCGCGTGGCGCGCCGACCGGATCACCATCACCAGCACCGCGCCCGGCGAACTCAAGATCACGTTGATGCGGGGGGATGTGCTCGCCGACCCGATCGCGCTGCCGATACCCACTCCGGCCACCCCGGTGAATCTGGGATCGGTGCGGGTCGGGATCACCGAAACTCGCCACAGCTGGCAGCTACCGCTGCTGGGGCATCATGTGCTGATCGCCGGGGCGACCGGCGCGGGGAAAGGCTCGGTGTTGTGGTCGCTGATCGCCGGCATTAGCCCGGGGGTCAAGACGGGGCTGGTGCGGCTGTGTGTCATCGACCCGAAAGGCGGCATGGAACTCGGGGCCGGGGCACCGATGTTCACGGCGTTCACCCACGACGCCACCGACACCACCCTCGAATTGTTGCGCCAACTCGTGACGGTGATGCAAGCCCGCGCCAACCGACTCCGCGGCCACACCCGCTTGCACACCCCGACACCGGCTGAGCCGTTGTTCGTGGTGGTGATCGATGAAATCGCCGCACTGACCGCCTATGTGACCGACCGCAAGATCCGCACCGAAATCGAACAACTCCTCGGCTTACTCCTGTCGCAGGGCCGCGCGGTGGGGATCAGTGTGGTGGCCGCGGTGCAAGACCCGGCCAAAGACACCCTGCCGGTACGGCAGCTGTTCACCGTGCGGATCGGGTTGCGGCTGACCGAAGCCACCCAAACCACCATGGTCCTCGGCCAAGGCGCCCGCGACGCCGGTGCGGAATGCGACCGGATCCCCGACACCACCCCCGGTGTCGGTTACATGCTGATCGACGGCACCGCTCAGCCGCAGCGGGTGCGGGCCTTCCACGTCACCGACCTCGACATCACCACCCTCGCGCGCCGCTTCCGCCTCCCCGCCAGCCGACCCAACAGCACCCGCCCGTCGTACACCACTGACACCGGGCCACACCCCGAGCGAGGCGAGCGGTGAATAACTCGACACCGTCAGCGCAACTCGCACTGCCGGGAGTACCCGCAACAGTCGACACCGCGAAGGTGATCGGCGAGATGGTGCGCCGCGCCTCCTCAATGGGATACGAATCATGGTGGCGGCGAGCCGAATCGGTCGGATTCTGCGCCCACCCCATCCAACTGGTCGGTGCCGATGAGTACGGGCGGGCGCGGGTGGTGTGGACGCGGTGCAACAATCGCCGCGCCCACATCTGCCCGTCCTGCTCGGACCTGTATGCCCGCGACACCTGGCAGCTGGTCCATGCCGGTGCCGCCGGTGGCCACCACGACATGCCCACCACCGTGGCGGACCGACCACAAGTCTTCGTCACCCTCACCGCCCCCAGCTTCGGGGCCGTCCACACCGTACCGAGACAAGTAAATAGCACAGAGACAGCGTGCCGAGATCACCACCGCCTCGGCGGCTACCGACGCTGCCCGCACGGAAAACGGTTGTGGTGCAGCATTGTCCACGACAATGGCGACGACCTGGTGGGTCAGCCGATCTGTGCCGAGTGCTACGACTATGTCGGTCATGTGTTGTTCACCTGGCACCTGCCCGAACTGTGGCGCCGGTTCACCATCGCCCTGCGACGCGCACTGCGACGACAACTGAGAACCACAGATGTGGATGCGGATGCGGTGCGGGTCAGCTTCATCAAAATTATCGAACTGCAAGCCCGTGCCATCCCCCACGTCCACGCTCTGATTCGGCTGGACCCACGCGACGAACCTGATGAGTCTGACTGGGAATCACCGGTCAGTGCAACTGAACTCGCCACCATCATCCAACACGCCGCCCGCACCGTCACTCTCACCGTCGACGATCCGTGCGCTGATGGCGCAGTGCGCGTGATCGGCTTCGGCACTCAAATCGACACCCAACCCGTCACCGCGCCCGAGAAAGCGATGAATGACACCTCACCACAAAATGATTCGTCACAGGGTAGGTCGCTGTCCGGCCGGCGGGTGGCTCGCTATCTCGCTAAGTACGTCACCAAATCCTTGGCCGACCTCGGAATCAGCGCACGCCGCCTCTCGACCGAAGCCATACCGGACCTGGCGGTGTCCGACCATGTGCGAGCCATCCTGACCACCATCAGCCACCTCGCCGACAACGGACTATCCGGGATTCGACGCTGGTTGCACACCCTCGGGTTCCGCGGCCACATCACCAGCAAATCCCGCCGCTACTCCACCACCATGACCGCCCTCCGTGAACGCCGCACCACCTGGACCCGCGAACAACGCTCGAAAAACACTGCACACCAGCATCATCCGCCGCGCTGGGACGATGACGCCGATGATCTGGTGGCGTGGGAATTCGACCGCGCCGGCCACGCCAGCCTCGGTGAGCGCACGCTGATCATCAGTGCCTCCCTGCGGCGCATCCAGCAGCGTCATACCGCGCGCGAGGCGCGACAACAGCAGCGTCGTGATGCCCCCAGCGAGGTGCCCGATGGCTAGCGTGCAGGCATACACGGCGGACGGGAGGAACGAAAAATATTATAGTCGTGACGAATTCACCGCGTGGCTCACGCAATCGTGCGAACGTCAACAGCTCGCGGTGACCATCACCAACCCCGCCGTCCTCGCCGATATCGCCACGCTGCTGCGCTAAGACTAAGCCACGGCCGACACCTCCGCGCGTTGGTGCCACGCATCGTTGGCCAATTGACGATGCTCCTCGCCTGGTCACATCAGCGCAATCACGTTGGCTGACAGTTGATGTCAATGTCGGCGTCGGGGGCGGTCAACCAAGGGTTGAGCCTTGACGCCAACTGCCAGCCAGCGCACACTCAAACCGCGACCAGCCAGGAGCGCAAACTGTTCTTCGCGGGCCGGCACTCTCCGCCAGAGATGTGCTCCTATCCGCTCACGATGCTCGGCCTCGGTGGTTGTGTCACGAGCCCCTGGTTTAGCGCCGGCTTTCGTTGGCGTCAGCCCTGTACCCGCCCGCGGGCACGGTCACGGGCCTGTTCGCGCAGCCTGGCTCGCACCTCATCGTGGATGGTGGTTGAGGTTTGCTCAGCAGTCTCGACAGAAACGACAAGCGCGTATCGAACTTTCTTGCCGGCCCGGAGTCGTTGAGCGTCGTCCATGCACTCGACATGGATGGGGAACATATCTCCTTCGCCGAACACCATTGCGCTTGTGCCCTGGATGATCTCGTGCTGAAGACTGCCCCTCCTGACGGTGTTGTGCTCGGCGCCAGTGCGATCTCCGCCGGCGAGGTCAGTATCAGGGGTGGCGAAGTACACTTTTGCGCCCCGGTACCGGGTGAGCTGGCCGACGGTGGGCACCATGTATGCGAGGGTGATCGTAAAGCGGTGCCATTCGGCTCGTGCCCGAAGAGATGGCGGCAGCGGCAACTGGTAGGTGTGACGCTCGTTGCGTGCTATGAGCCCGCCAGCGGTGAGTACTGCCCTGTTCGTTGCGGCCGTGCCGAGTCGCGCGACGTCTACTCGGCCGTAACCGAGAAGCGCAGTCAAGTGACGGCGCGCCTGCTGATTATCCAGGCCGAGTTCGCGGCGGAGCCTTGCGTCCCACTCACCCCAGCTACTCGCGTGGGCGAGCATCGCCCGCACGAGCAATGGATGGTACTGCCCGTCAGGTAACGGCGTTTCCTCAGCGCCGAGCTCCACGGATTCGAGGATGTCGAACAGTCGGCTGGCTTCACGGGTCACCAACGCTGTGGCGTTACTCGTGCCCGTGGTGAACACGGTGTTGTTCGTCGCGCCCGCGCGGCCGGGGGCTGCGACCTGAAGACCGGGTCCTGTGGCGGCTGTGGAGGCGATCTCAACGCCGACCGTTTCTTCGCCGGAAAGGGCGATTGGACGTGTGTAGAGCGCGCGGCCGCCAACATGGTGAAGATCCGGCTTAACGGAGCGATCGACACCAGGTCCGGTCGCACCGTAGTGGGCCGGAGCTCCCGGCAGCGTGATATCCCAGACCGTGTCCGGGATATCAATGTCGCCGAAACCGTCGTCATGGGTTGCACCGACGGTCAGCACATTGAGTGCATCCCCTGGAGGCAGAATGCCTCGCAGGATGGTCGCGTCGTAAACAGCACGTGTGGCGGCGATGCGTGCAGTGGCGGGATCGTCGGCGGAGTCGGCAGGGATTGTGATTGGGTCCAGGTGATTGCCCGCGCTGACAACAAACAGCAGGTTGTAGGTGTGGGCCAGCCAGTCGAGCAGGCGTCCCACCGGACTCATTCGCCGTACGAGCGCCCTGGCCTGGGCGCCGATGGAAAGGTTGATGATGCGCACACTGGGCGCGGTGGGATCGCCGCCAGCCTCTCCTTCAACGATGCGCCGGACTGCTCGGTGGAGCAGATCAATGAACAGACGGTTCGGGAGTAGCTCCTCAGATCCTGCGGCAAGCTCATGGGGACGCATGATGGGCCGCACGTACAGCGGTCGATCTAGCGGCTCACCGGGCACAGACAGATCGCCGTGAATTATCAGCGACGCCATCGCAGTGCCATGATGACGTGAGGACAATGGGTAATTCTCGCCAAGTCCGTCGGGGTCATCGACCAACAGCCTTCCGGCCAGCACGGCGTGATTGGAGAACGGCAGCCCGTCCATCAGCGCGATCCGAGGAAGCCCATCGACACGCTCACCGGGCGGCAACTGCACCGCCGCCACAGGGTCAAGAGTAGGCGGCGTGACACTCATCGGGATAAACGGACTGACGAACATGACCTCGTCAGTGGTGAGCAGCCGGATCGACTCGGCACCATCGTTGAGCACAGAATGAACCTGCTGTACGGGCAACTCGGCCAGCAGTGCATGATAGTGGATGTCAGCAATCTGGGCACGGTCGAGGATGTGCCCGCCGCTCGTTGTGATGGTCTGTGCCACATGGGCCTCGGCCGTGGCGCGTTGGGCGGCATCCTGCCGATACCACAGCTCCGCTTCTACCAAGACTGAGCTCACGGACTCGCCCACGACCTGCAGGGTTTCTTGCCACCGCTCCCGCAGGCCGGTCTCACGGATCCGATCCTCAGGCCCCCAGCGGCGGATCGCGGTTAACTGCTGGAAGGCATCCTTGAACTTTCCCAACCCGCGCTCGAACGACGCCGACGGATCGCGCTGCCACAAAGCGAACAGCCGCAGCAACTCATCGATGGCCCTGGCGTTGGACATCACCAGATAAAGCGAATGTGAGACCGGCTTGTCGGTACGACCCACATCGCGTTCGGTCATGTAGAAGTCATCGTCGGGATCAGTCCGCTCGCCGAGCAGCTCCGAGAGAAACTCTAAGCCGTCGATCTGGTTGATGGCGTTACGAAAATCTTTGACGCTGCCTGCAAGATCGAACACAACGACCAAGGCGGGATCGACCTCGTCAGGGGTATCCGCGCCCAGACGCGCACGCTCGGCATCGAATGCTGCGACCAGTTCACGGAATTGCGGTGTCAGACGCTGTCCCTGCCGGCCCGCACCCGGTTTGGACAGGCGCGGCATGTCCCGCGTGGGCTGGGCAGGCCGCTCAGAAACAACCGGCGGACCGAAAGCCAGCAAGGGACGCCGCTGTCCAGTCACTCGCCGACCTGACCACGCCGGTGCTCAAGTCGTTCTTGAACGATGCGGCGCAGATTGCTGTCCGGCAACTCCAATACGGCCCGACGCCGTACGTCCAACGCGAACTCCTCCAGTTCGGCGTAACTCGCCCCAGCGAGCTTGTCCGCGAGTGTCCTCGGCGTAAAACCCAAGTCGCCACCCAGGCGCACGGCCAGCCGCTCCAGGAACCGAGTGGCTTGAGAGCGGCTGGGCGCTTCGAGCTCGGCGCGAATCTGGAAACGCCGCCACGCCGCACGATCGAGCAACTCGCTGTGATTGGTCGCACCAACGAAGAGCACATGCGCCGGGAGCCCGTCGATCTGAAGCAACAACGTAGAAACAACCCGTTTGATCTCGCCTGTCTCGTGGGCGTCAGAGCGCTCCTTAGCAATCGTGTCGAGCTCGTCGAAAAACAAGACACACCGGCGAGTACGGGCGAATTCGAAGGCACTGTCAAGCCGGGCGGCGGTCTCGCCGAGGAAACTCGACACGACCCCTTCGTAGCGAATCACGTAGAACGGAAGCATCAACTCCGCCGCGATTGCTTCGGCGACACTGGTCTTACCATTGCCCGGCGGTCCGGACAGCAGCAGCCTGTTGCGCGGTTCAATCCCATAGCTGCGCAACAGCTCGGCCCGCTTCTGCTCCTCAATCAGCTCAGACACAACACGCTTCGGGACAGGGGCGAGCTCCAAATCGTCCAGTCGACGGTTTGGTACGACTTCATGCACAAGGTCGCGAATCGCCGCGGCACGATCGTCGCGGACCAGGCCCTGCCCAGTAGTGGTGATGAGCTCAGAAAGGCGATCGGCGAGCAAATGGTGCTGGTTGGCGCGTTCTTCAGCGATCACGGCCTCGACGAGAACGCGGAAGCGATCCCGATCGCCACGTCGCTCGGCCTCGACGAGGTCAAGCAGGAGGTCAGCACGCGCCATCTCGGCCTCCTTCAAACCCTCGAACGCCGCCTTTGCCTTGATCCTATCGCCGGTACTTTCGACGCTATCGCGCCGCGCCGACAACAAGCTGCTCCAAGCCGCCGCACCACGCAGGCGGAAGCACGAACGATCGCGGAGATAACTTCCCTAGGCGTACTGCGTCGATGGAATGTTTCCACCTCAAGAACGTTCGAACACTGAATCGCGGACACCGCGATCGTCGGGCTGTACCCTCCAAATTCGGCTGTAGATTGTCGATGGGTGCAGGACCGATCAAGCGCAGTTATACGTAGGTCCGGGTTTGACTCAGTCACTGTTTGTCGGATATTTCTGGGCGCTGGGCTTGCGGGCGTGGGTCGGGCGAGTCGGCTGCAGGAAGAGTCCTTTTCACCGGTCGGCGCGACTTCCCGCGAAGCCGTGGATGATCAGGCGCAAATCCGTTGTCGGGCCGCGCTGGTAGGAAGTCGCATATGAGCGAATTCACGATTCGAGAGGCGCATGCCGCCGACGTGGGTCAACTGAGCAAAATGACGCTGTCTTATGTTGGTTTGGATTATCCATGGGACTTGCTCCTAGGAGGCGGCCGCAGGGCCGATGAACCACTGGCGCTGGTTGGTAGCGACAGAGAGGGAGTCTGCGCCATGATCGCAGTCGGACCACCCGTAGCAGACGTGCTGTGGGAACGCGCTCCGGGGACTGTCGATGTTGGCGATGCGCCATGGTGGAAGGTCCGCGTCCTCGCATCGCATCCTCGCCGCCGCGGGAGTGGCGTCGCACGAGCATTGCTTGCCGAGACACTGCGGCGGCTACCTCGCGGTCACATCGGCTTGTACGGCAACGTTGAGACCAGCAGGCGTGATGCTATCGCTTGGTATCGGCGCCAGGGTTTCTATATCGGGCCGGTATCAGGTTTAACGTTTGTCGAGCGACCGGGTCGCCCGAACTCAATTCGCATTATGCCCACTCCTAACGAGGTCGTCTTTCGGGGCTACCGCAGCGTTCTTTGTGATGCGGTAGACGGCCACCCGCGGCGTGACTGGGAACTTAAGACTGCTCGGGCGGAATATCGGTTCACTGTCGATATCTACGCTCGGAGTTCGCAGCCAGCGCGCGATCTAGGGTATCGGTTATATGCCCGTCGCATTTCCAGCAATGGAAGCAGTGCGGCATGCGTGCATGCCCTGATGGGGCCACGACCCATGTTTGTGTGGGGCTGGGATCCTGACCACGCCCGCGTCTGTTACGACTGTTCGACAGATCACTTACACGCCGTTCAGAAATACGACACCGCAACGTTATGTGACGGCTGCGGCCGGCACGATTCGGATACCCGGGTCTCGTGGGCGACCGATGATGAGCACTTACTCATCGTCGCATCTGGCTTATGTCCACGATGTCGCGCTGGCGACTAAGCGACCGGGTATTCAGACGGCAGTGCCGACTCCCATCCGAAGAGGTGCACTCTTGTCGATTTGCGGCGTCTGTGTCTGTCATCGCCCTGACCGTGTGTTGGTGGTCGGCTGGTCGAGGGTGTGTTGGCAGTGCTAGAGACACAGCCGTTGTGTGGGATTCGTTGTCACAGGCGCCACTGGGGTTGGACACGGTTGATGTCCAATTTGCGGGAGCCGGGCGTGCCGGGTGCGATGACGGCGTGGTCGAGCACGGATTTGATGATGGCTTGTTGGCGGTCGATGTCGAGGTCGTCCCATTGGCCGCGTAGCATCTCGCCGGTGCCCACCAAGTCCACCACGGAACTGGTGTCGGTGGCTTTGGCGATGTCGCGGCGGGCTTGGGTGATGCGGTCGGTGATGGGGTCGCGGGCAGCGATCCATTCCCGCGCCGACACCGCCCCCTCGGCATAGAGTGCAGCGAGCTCATCCAGGCGGGCCTGGTCAGCTTCCAGTTGCGCGGCCAACGCAGCCACGTCGGCATCGACTCTGGCTTTACCGTTCAGGGCGTCGGCTAGCTGCGGGGAATCCAACCGGGTCAGCACCGCGTCAGTCAACAGTTCCTCGACTGGTCGCGCGACCACCGTCAGTCGTCCGCAGCCGCCGTGGTCGGGGCCCTTCAAACACACGTAGCGCCGCACCCGGTTGGTCGGATTGTTATGGCGGGCTTGGGAAAACAAGCGGTTCCCGCACCGTCCGCAGCGCAGCATCCCAGACAGCAGGTAAGTGCGTGGGGCGCGCGTCTTGGTCACCGAGCGGGCAGCCATCCGGGCCAGGATGCGGTCACGCTCGGCGGGGGTGATGACCGCTGGCCACGCCGCGGGACCGATCACCTCCCCGTGATGCTCGCGCAGCCCGGCGATCCGCCCCGAGGCCAAAATGTTGCGGACCGTGGTGGTCTGCCATGACGTGGACGCAGGCGGGGCGATCCCGGTGTCGTTGAGCCAGATCGTCAACGACCGGATCGACGCCCCGGCCAGGTAGCGGTCGACCATCTCCCGAATGACTTTGGCTTCGGCGGGGCGGACAGTGATTTTGTCGTTCTCGTAGCCGAACGGCCGCGCGGGGCCGTGCGGTAATCCTTGTTCGGCGTTCTGCAGCATTTTGCGGCGGATACGGGCGGACTTGCGGCCGGATTCTTTGGCAGCGAACGCGGCGAAAATCCGGGCCATGAACAACCCATCATCGTTGCCGAGGTCGATGTCAGCGGTCACGGTAGCGACATCGCGCACCCCGACCGACTCACACAGGGTGACGAAGTCTTCCAACTCGAGCGGGCGCCGGTGCAACCGGTCAAGGTTGTAGACGATCACCGCGTCCCGCGCACCGGATTTCAGGTCATCGAGCATCCGGGCGTACTCGCGGCGCGGCTTACCCGAATACGCCGACACGTCGTTGTCGACGTACTCATCACCGACCGGCCAGCCCCGGTCGGCGGCGAGTTTGCGGCAGTCCTGCACCTGCCGGGCGACCCCCAGCCCGGTGCCCTCCGCATCGGCGGAGATGCGGGCGTAGATCGCAGCCGACCGCACCCCGACGCGCTGACCAGGAGTCTTCGCCTTCGCCATGAGGGTAGTTTAGCGACATTTCAGCTTGATCAGCTCGGTGGGGCCACCCTGCTCCCAGTGGCGGATGTGATGGGCGTGCAGGCCGCGGGTCGCCCCGCAACCGGGCACCGCGCAACAGCGGTCGCGGTGCTCCAGCGCGCGGCGCAGCCGCCGGTTGACCGTGCGGGTGCT
>RXJD01000030.1 GCA_003987775.1 Mycobacterium sp. | reverse complement strand
TTTCGACGCGTCGGTGGAAGAGATCTGGGGTGCGCTGCTGGGTGGGGGTCGGTTGGTGGTGGTGCCTGAGGAGGTGGGCCGCTCGCCGGCGGACTTGCACGACCTGCTGGTGGCGGAGCAGGTCGGCGTGCTCAGTCAGACTCCGTCGGCGGTGGCGGCGTTGGACCCTGCGGGGTTGGGGTCGACGGGGTTGTTGGTGGCTGGTGAGGCGTGCCCGGCCGGGGTGGTGGATCGGTGGGCGCCGGGGCGGGTGCTGGTTAATGCCTACGGCCCGACGGAGACGACGGTGTGTGCCACGCGCAGTGCGCCGCTGACCCCGGGGTCGGGGCCGCCGCCGATTGGTGCCCCGATTTCGGGGGTGGCGGTGTTTGTGCTGGATGGGTGGTTGCGGCCGGTGCCGGTGGGGGTGGTGGGGGAGTTGTATGTGGCGGGTGCGGGGGTGGGGGTCGGGTATCGGCGCCGTTCTGTCCTCACGGCGTCGCGGTTTGTGGCGTGTCCGTTCGGCGGGCCAGGAACACGCATGTATCGCACTGGGGATTTGGTGTGCTGGCGCCCGGACGGGCAGTTGCAGTTTGTGGGGCGCGCGGATGAGCAGGTCAAGATCCGCGGTTACCGCATCGAACTCGGGGAGGTCCGCGCCGCCCTGGCCGCCCTAAACGAGGTGGAGCAGGCCGTCGTCATCGCCCGCGAAGACCACCCCGGGCACAAGCGCCTGGTCGGCTACGTCACCGGCACGGGGGAGCCGGCCATGCTGCGCGCCGGGCTGGCCGAACGGCTGCCGGCCTACATGGTGCCCTCCGCCGTGGTGGTGCTCGACGCCCTGCCGCTGACAGCGAGCGGCAAGCTCGACACCCGCGCCCTGCCCGCCCCCGAATACCAAGGTGCAGGCCAGTATCGCGCCCCGGCCACCCCCACCGAGGAGATCCTGGCCGGCATCTACGCCCGGGTCCTCGGAGTCGAGCAGGTTGGGGTTGACGACTCATTTTTTGAGTTGGGCGGGGACAGCATTTCGTCCATGCAGGTGGTGTCGCAGGCTCGCAATGCCGGCCTGTCGTTGAGGCCTCGGGATGTTTTCGGGGAGCAGACCGTAGCGGGACTGGCTCGCGTGGCCGGGATCGTCGACGGTCGGGGTACCGAGGATGACGGCGTTGGGCCGGTGTTGACGACCCCCATCATGTGTTGGCTGCGCGGTATGCAGGGCCCGGTGGAGCAGTTCAACCAGACGATGGTGGTTCAGGCCCCCCATGGGGTCAGCGAGACCGACGTGGTGGTGGTGTTGCAGGCCTTGCTGGATCGGCACGCCATGTTGCGGCTGCGCGCCGACAATTGGGGCGTTGCCGGGTCCACCGAGTGGTCATTGACGGTGCCCGAGGCGGGCTCGGTGCAAGCGCAGCGGTGCCTCCACACAGTGGACGCGTTGTCCGAGTCGGCGCTGGTGACGGCTCAGTCGCGGTTGGACCCGGCGGCCGGGGTGATGCTCAGCGCGCTGTGGGTGGCCGACCGTGGTCAGCTGGCGCTGATCATTCACCATCTGGCCGTCGACACGGTGTCGTGGCACATCCTGCTCGAAGATCTCAACATCGCCTGGGCCCAGCACCACAGCGGGCAGCCGATCGTCCTGCCGGCAGGCGGAACGTCGTTTGCCCGGTGGGCGACGCATCTGGCCGAATACGCACGCACACCGGTGGTGGTTGCCCAGGCCGAGGCGTGGCGGCCGGTCGCCTCGACCCCGGCCGCACTGCCGGCGGTGCAACCTGCGGTGGATACCTTTGCCACCGCCGGGCATTTGTCCATGTCGCTGGATGCCGAGACCACCCGGATGCTGCTCGGGGAGGTTCCTGCGGCGTTTCATGCCGGGGTGCAAGACATTTTGCTGATCGCGTTCGGCTTGGCGTCGGCGGAGTTTTTGGGTACTGGTGACGCGCCGATCGGCATCGACGTCGAGGGACACGGGCGCCACGAGGAATTGGCGCCCGATGTGGACCTGTCACGCACGGTGGGATGGTTCACCACCAAATACCCGGTGTCGTTGGCCGTCGGCGGGCTGGGCTGGGCGAACGTGACCGCAGGGCAGGCTGCGTTGGGGGCGGTGGTCAAGGACGCCAAAGAGCAGCTGCGGGCCCTGCCCGACCCCCTCAGCTACGGGGTGTTGCGCTATCTGAACGCCGAGGTTGCGCTGGCCGGGCCTGACCCGCGGATCGGGTTCAACTACCTGGGCCGGCTGGGCGCGCCGACCGGCCTTTCCGACGACTTGTGGCACATCAGTTGGGAGGGCCTGTCCTCGATCGGCGCGGCCGCGGCCATACCCATGGCGTTGGCGCACACCGTGGAGCTCAACGCCGCCACCGTGGAGACCGACGCCGGCCCGCAGCTGCACGCCAACTGGACGTGGGCGCCATCGGCAATCGATCACGCCAAGGTGAGCCGGTTGGGCCGGTTGTGGTTTGAGGCTCTGACCGGTATCTGCGCGCACGTGCGCGGTGGTGGGGGTGGGTTGACGCCGTCGGATGTCGCGCTTACCCAGCTGAGCCAGCAGCAGATCGCCGAACTTGAGCGGCAATATGCGGATAGCTGACGTTCTGCCGTTGACCCCGCTGCAGCAGGGGTTGCTGTTTCATGCGAACACTGCGCGGGTCGGCGAGGACGTGTACGCGGTGCAACTCGACGTCACCGTGACCGGTCCTCTAGACCCCCACCGACTGCGCGACGCGGTGCACACGGTGATGAACCGCCATCCGAACCTGGCCGCTCGATTCAGCGCACAGTTCGACAAGCCGGTGCAGATCATTCCGGCCGATCCCGAGGCGCCGTGGCGTTACGTCGACCTGGACACCGGAAACCCCGACATCGACATCGACATCGACGAGCAGGTCCAGCGGGTGTGTGCCGCCGAACGCGCCGCGGTCTGCGATCTGGCCGACCACCCGGCACTTCGGGTGGCATTGATCCGCACCGCACCCGATCGGCACCGGCTGGTTTTCACGAATCACCACATCGTGATGGATGGCTGGTCGATGCCGATCGTGCTGCGGGAACTATTCGTCAGTTATTACGGCCAGTGGCTACCCGCGGCCGGGTCGTATCGCAGCTTTGTCACCTGGCTGGCCAATCAGGACCTCGATGCCGCTCGCGCGGCCTGGGGCGACGTCTTCGCCGGCTTCGAGGCCCCCACCTTGGTGGGTCCGCCACGCCGGTTGGGGCCGGGGCGGCGCGGCATGGCATCGCATCGGGTGGCTGAGCAAACCACGCGGGCCATTACCGAACTGGCGCGCTCGCACCACACCACCGTCAACATCGTGCTGCAGGGCGCCTTCGCGCAACTGTTGTGCCAGCTGACCGGCCGGCACGATGTCGCGTTCGGCACCGCAGTCTCCGGGCGGCCCGATGAGGTGCCCGGCGCGGAATCGATTGTGGGTCTGCTCATCAACACGGTGCCGGTCCGGGGGCGCATCACCCCGGAAACCACCACCGCCGACCTGCTCGATCAGCTGCAACGCGCCCACACCCACACCGTGGAGCACCAGCACCTGGCGTTGAGCGAGATCCACCGCATCACCGGCCACGAGCAACTTTTCGACACATTCTTCGTCTACGAAAACTTCCCGATCGACACCAGCGCATTGGTGAGCAGCGACGGGTTGGCCGTCGCTGACTTCACCATTCGCGAACACAACCACTACCCGCTGACCGTGCTGGCCGCCCCGGGCAATGAGCTAGGCCTTCGTGTCGAATTCGACACCGACGTTTTCGATGCGGCGAGCGTTGAGGCGTTGGTTGAGCGGTTGGGGCGGGTGTTGGTGGCGATGGCTGCTGACCCGGCCCGGCGGGTGTCGTCTCTTGATTTGTTGGGTGTGGATGAGCACGCCCGGCTGGATGGGTGGGGTAATCGGGCGGTGCTGACTGAGTCGGCGTCGGCGGCGGTGTCGATTCCAGCGTTGTTCGCCGCCCAGGCCGCGTTGACGCCGGAGGCGGTGGCGGTCAGTTTCCGGGGTGGCTGTTTGTCCTACCGGGAGTTGGATGAGGCCGCTAACCGGTTGGCGCACCTGCTGTGTGACCAGGGTGTGGGGCCGGGGGATGTGGTGGGCCTGTTGGTGGAGCGTTCGGCGCAGGCGGTCGTGGCGATGGTGGGGGTGCTGAAGTCTGGGGCGGCGTATGTGCCGATTGATGTGGGGTGGCCG
>RXJD01000046.1 GCA_003987775.1 Mycobacterium sp. | reverse complement strand
CCCGCCGCTGCCGGCCGCCCCCTGAGTGGAGCCTGCACCGCCGACGCCGGCGGCGCCGCCGGTGCCTCCGAGCCCGCCGGTGCCGCCGGCACCGCCCGGCACGCCGGCGTTGCCGCTGTTGTCGACGCCCGCGCCACCCTGGCCGCCCCGGCCGCCGACGCCACCGGTGCCGCCCTGCCCGCCAGCGCCCTGGCTGCCGCCGACCCCGGCACCTGCCGCACCGCCGGCCCCGCCGCTGCCACCCGCGCCGCCGGCCGCACCCTGCCCACCGTGGCCGCCACCGGCCGCCCCCGCAGTACCTTGGCCGCCCGCCCCGCCGGTACCACCGGTGCCACCCTGCCCGCCGCTACCGGCCGTGCCCGAAGCCGCGACACCACCCAAACCGCTGCCACCCACACCTGCATCCCCACCGGTGCCACCCGTGCCACCGGTACCACCAGCGCCACCAGCCACCCCGACACTGCCGCTGTTATCCGCACCTGCCGTACCCACAGCACCCAGACCCCCGGTCCCACCGTTACCGCCTTGCCCCCCAACACCAATCACGCCCGCACCGCCACCATGGGCATTGCCCGCCGCACCACCAGCACCACCCTGGCCACCGCTGCCGCCCGCCGCGCCCTGACCACCATTGACCCCAGCCACACCCTCCCCGGCATTTCCGCCGGTACCACCGGTGCCACCCCGCCCGCCGCTACCGGCCGTACCCGAAGCCCCAACACCACCCAAACCGCTGCCACCCACACCCGCATCCCCACCAGTGCCACCCATGCCACCGGTACCACCAGCGCCACCAGCCACCCCGCCACTGCCGCTGTTGTCGCTGCCGTTACCGCCTTGGCCACCCTGGCCGCCGACCCCGCCGGTGCCGCCCTGTCCACCCTCGCCCAGGCTGCCGCCGGTTCCGCCGGTGCCGCCGGTGCCGCCGGCGCCACCCTGGGTGCCTTGGCCGCCCTGGCCGCCGTTGACGGCGCTGACGCCCGCGATGCCCTGAGCACCTTGACCGCCGGTGCCACCTTGTCCCCCGGCCCCGCCGATGCCCGCCGCACCATCGGCCCCGCCGATGCCGCCGGTGCCCGCTTGGCCACCCGTACCCGCCGCGCCCCCGCCGCCGCCGGTGCCGCCCTGGCCGGCGCCGCTGCCGGTGTCGGCGGCACCGAGACCGCCCTGCCCTCCTTGGCCGCCCGTGCCGCCGGCACCGCCGCTGCCGTTGGTGCCGCCGACGCCGCCCCCGCCCTGTCCGCCGTGGCCACCGCTGCCGCCCTGGGTGCCTTGACCGCCCTGGCCGAGGCTGAAACCGCTGACGCCCTGGGCGCCCTGGGCGCCTTGTCCACCGGTGCCACCGACCCCGCCGGCCCCGCCGGTGCCCGCCGCCCCCGCTACGGCGCCGACGCCACCGGCGCTGCCCCCGGCACCCGCGTCCCCACCGATACCGCCCGCGCCGCCAGTGCCGGCGCCGAGGCCGGTGTCGGCCGCGCCAACACCGCCGTGCCCGCCCACGCCGCCCGTACCGCCCCCACCGCCGTTGCCATTGGCCCCCGCCTGGCCAAGTAACGCCGAGCCCTGGCCACCGACCCCGCCCGCGCCGCCGATGCCGCCGACGCCCCCGATCCCGCCGACACCGCCGGTGGAATGGGCGCCGCTGCCGGTGACGCCGGCGCCCCCCATCCCGCCGGCGCCACCAAGGCCGCCGGCACCACCCTGGCCGCCGGCGCCACCATTGCCGTAGAACAGCCCGCCTTTGCCCCCGGAGCCGCCGAACCCACCCTGACCACCGGTGCCGCCGCTTCCGCCGTTGGCCCCCGGAGAGCCCTGGGTGCCCGCAGCACCCACCGTGCCAACCCCTCCGGCACCACCCTGACCGCCGTTGCCGAACAGTCCGGCGTCACCGCCCCGGCCGCCCGACTGCCCAGGAGCGCCCGACCCGCCAGTTCCGCCGTTGCCCCACAAAATCCCGCCGGCGCCGCCGTTTTGCCCGGTCCCGGGCGCGCCGTTGGTGCCGTCCCCAATCAGCGGGCGACCTAGCAACACGTTGGTGGGCGCATTTATCAGACCCAGGACGTTGGCGTTGGCGGCCTCGGCGGACGCGTACAAATCTCCCCCGCCGAACAACGCCTGCACGAACTGCTCGTGGAAGGCCGCCGCCTGCGCGCTGAGCGATTGATAGCCAAGCGCGTAGCTCGAAAACAGCGACGCGGCCATAGCCGACACCTCGTCGCCGGCGGCGGGCATCAGTGCCGTGATACGGGCGCCCGCGATCGCATTCGCCTCGTTGATTGCGGACGCAATGCCGCCCAACTCCGAAGCCGTCGACGCCAGCGTCTGCGGCGCTGTGATGACGAACGACATTTCACCTACCTTGCGGCAGTCACCAGCGTGCCGTCGCGAAACGCGACACTACTCCGACGGGGGCGCAAGGCGGGCGGTTATGCCAGCCTCCCTGAGCCGATCGCCAGCGATTCGCGGCGGTGCTAACCTACCGGTTGGTTGGTTGATCGCGCCCACCGAAAAATAATCCCAACGAAGGGAGCACCCGCGTGGCCGCACGTTCTGGTGCTGTACGCATCGGAAACTGCTCGGGCTTTTACGGCGACCGACACTCGGCAATGCGCGAGATGCTCACCGGCGGCGAACTCGACTACATCACCGGCGACTATCTGGCCGAATTGACCATGCTGATCCTGGGTCGGGACCGGATGAAGAATCCCGAACGCGGCTACGCCAAGACCTTCCTCACCCAGCTCGAAGAGTGTCTGGGACTGGCCCACGAGCGCGGCGTGCGCATCGTTACCAACGCCGGCGGCCTCAACCCCGCGGGACTCGCGGCCGCGGTACGCGCCTTGGCCGAACGCCTGGGCATCCCGGCGCGGGTGGCCCACGTGGAAGGCGACGACCTACAAGCGCGCGCGGACGGACTCGGACTCGGCTCGCCGCTGACCGCCAACGCGTACCTGGGCGGTTGGGGGATCGCTGACTGCCTGAGCTCCGGAGCCGACGTCGTGGTCACCGGCCGGGTCACCGACGCCTCGGTGATCGTCGGGTCGGCTGCCGCACACTTCGGCTGGGGACGCACCGACTACAACCAACTCGCCGGTGCGGTCGTCGCCGGACACGTCATCGAATGCGGCACCCAAGCCACCGGCGGCAACTTCTCGTTTTTCACCGAGATCGCCGACCTGACCTACCCGGGCTTTCCCCTGGCCGAGGTCTTCGAGGACGGATCGTCGGTGATCACCAAGCACCCCGGCACCGGCGGCCTGGTCAGCGTCGACACCGTCACCGCCCAACTGCTGTACGAGATCACCGGCGCCCGCTATGCGAACCCGGATGTGACAGCCCGGATGGACAGCATCCACCTCTCCCCCGACGGTCCCGACCGGGTGCGTATCAGCGGCGTGGTCGGTGAACCGCCACCGCCGACGCTCAAGGTGTCCCTGAACAGCATCGGCGGCTTCCGCAATTCGATGACGTTCGTGCTGACCGGCCTGGACATCGACGCCAAGGCAGAGTTGGTGCGCCGCCAGCTGGAAGCCACGCTGACGGTCAAGCCCGCCGAGCTGGAATGGACGCTGGCCCGCACCGACCACCCCGACGCCGACACCGAGCAGGGCGCCAGCGCGTTGCTGAGTTGCGTGGTCCGCGACCCGGACCCGGCGAATGTGGGACGCAAATTCTCCGCCGCCGCAGTCGAATTGGCGCTCGCCAGCTACCCGGGCTTCACCTCCACCGCCCCGCCGGGTGACGGCCAGGTGTACGGCGTCTACACCCCGGGCTACGTCGACGCCCGGCTGGTGCCGCACGTCGCCGTGCACGCCGACGGCACGCGCGTCGACATCCCCTGCGCCACCGAGACTTTGGTGCTGGAGTCGGCCAACGCCCCTGAGCTGCCCGAACCGCTGACCGATGAGCCAACCCGTCGCGCGCCGCTGGGCCTGATCGCCGGCGCCCGCAGCGGCGACAAAGGCGGCTCGGCCAACGTGGGGGTGTGGGTCCGCACCGACGAACAGTGGCGGTGGCTGGCCAACACGCTGACCGTCGAGCTGCTCAAGAAGCTGCTACCCGAAGCGGCCGAGCTGCCGGTCACCCGGCACGTGCTGCCCAACATCCGGGCGGTGAACTTCGTGATCGAGGACATACTCGGCCAGGGCGTGGCCTACCAGGCCCGTTTCGATCCGCAGGCCAAGGGGCTGGGCGAATGGTTGCGCAGCCGTCACGTCGACATTCCGGAGAAGTTTCTATGAACATCTGGACCACACCCGAGCGCGAACAGCTGCGAAAGACGGTGCGCACCTTCGCCGAACGCGAGGTGCTGCCCAACATCGACGAGTGGGAACGCACCGGCGACCTGCCGCGGGACCTGCACCGGCGCGCCGGCGAGGCGGGCCTGCTGGGCGCGAACTTTCCGGAGTCGGTGGGTGGCGGTGGCGGCGACGGTGCCGACGCGGTGATCATCTGCGAGGAGATGCACCAATCAGGCGCTCCCGGAGGCGTTTTCGCGTCGCTGTTCACCTGCGGCATCGCGGTGCCGCACATGATCGCTTCGGGCGACCAGCGATTGATCGACACCTACGTGCGGCCGACGTTGGCCGGCGAGAAGATCGGCTCGCTGGCCATCACCGAACCCGGCGGCGGATCCGACGTCGGACACCTGCGCACCTCTGCGGTCAAAGACGGCGACCACTATGTGATCAACGGCGCCAAGACCTACATCACCTCCGCGGTGCGCGCCGACTTCGTGGTGACCGCGGTGCGTACCGGCGGCCCGGGCGCGGCAGGGGTTTCGCTGATCGTGGTGGACAAGGGCACGCCGGGCTTCGAGGTGTCGCGCAAGCTGGACAAGATGGGCTGGCGTTCCTCGGACACCGCCGAGCTGTCCTACACCGACGTGCGGGTTCCGGTGGAGAACCTGGTCGGGGTGGAGAACACCGGCTTCGCCCAGATCGCCCAGGCCTTCGTTTCCGAGCGTATCGCCCTTGCCGCCCAGGCGTATTCGAGTGCGCAGCGCTGCCTGGACATCACCGCGCAGTGGTGCCGCGACCGCGAGACCTTCGGTCGCCCGTTGATTTCACGGCAGTCGGTGCAGAACACGCTCGCCGAGATGGCGCGCCGCATCGACGTCGCGCGGGTGTACTCGCGCCGAGTGGTGGAGCGCCAGATCGAAGGTGACACCAATCTGATCACCGAGGTCTGCTTCGCCAAGAACACCGCCGTCGAGGCCGGGGAATGGGTGGCCAACCAGGCCGTCCAGTTATTCGGCGGCATGGGCTATATGGCCGAATCCGAGATCGAGCGCCAGTACCGCGACATGCGCATCCTGGGAATCGGCGGCGGCACCACCGAAATCCTCACCGCACTGGCCGCCAAACTCCTGGGATACCAATCATGATTACACCTCCTCCTCCTCATCGCTCCGCGCTGCATCGTCGGAGCTGGTCATGAGCGCTCTGAAGTCCACCCTCGACCCGAACGGGCCCACCTTCACCGAGGCGGCCGCCGCGTCGACCACCAAGCTCGACGAGATCGCCGCCGAGTTCGCCAATGCCGTCGAAGGCGGCGGGCCGAAATACGTTGAGCGCCATCATGCTCGTGGCAAGCTCACTGCACGCGAACGCATCGAGTTGCTGGTCGATCCCGACTCACCGTTTCTGGAACTGAGTCCACTGGCGGCTTGGGGCAGCGCATTCAAGGTCGGGGCCAGCACGGTTACCGGCATCGGCGTCGTCGAGGGTGTCGAGTGCATGATCGTCGCCAACGACCCCACGGTCAAAGGCGGCACCAGCAACCCCTGGACGCTGAAAAAGATCCTGCGAGCCAACCAGATCGCCTTCGAGAACCGGCTTCCGGTGATCTCTCTGGTGGAGTCCGGAGGCGCCGACCTGCCGACCCAGAAGGAGATCTTCATCCCGGGCGGGCGGATGTTCCGCGACCTGACCCGGCTATCGGCCGCCGGAATTCCTACCATCGCACTGGTATTCGGCAACTCGACCGCGGGCGGCGCGTACGTGCCCGGCATGTCCGACCACGTGGTGATGATCAAGGAGCGCTCCAAGGTGTTCCTGGCCGGTCCCCCGCTGGTGAAAATGGCCACCGGTGAGGAATCCGACGACGAGTCCCTGGGCGGCGCCGAAATGCACGCCCGCATTTCGGGATTGGCCGACTACTTCGCGCACGACGAGCTGGACGCGATCCGCATCGGGCGCCGCATCGTGGCCCGGCTCAACTGGGCCAAGCAGGGGCCGAAGCCCAAGCCGGTCACCGAGCCGCTCTTCGACACCGAGGAACTGATCGGCATCGTGCCGGCCGACCTGCGCATCCCGTTCGATCCACGTGAGGTGATCGCCCGCATCGTCGACGGCTCCGACTTCGACGAGTTCAAGCCGCTCTACGGCTCGTCGCTGGTGACCGGGTGGGCGCAACTGCACGGCTACCCGATCGGCATTCTGGCCAACGCACGCGGCGTGCTGTTCAGCGAGGAATCGCAGAAGGCCACCCAGTTCATCCAGCTGGCCAACCGCTCGGATACGCCACTGTTGTTCTTGCACAACACCACCGGCTACATGGTGGGCAAGGACTACGAAGAGGGCGGCATGATCAAGCACGGCTCCATGATGATCAACGCCGTGTCCAACTCGACCGTGCCGCACATCTCGCTGCTGATCGGCGCCTCATACGGCGCGGGCCACTACGGCATGTGCGGCCGCGCCTACGATCCGCGGTTCCTGTTCGCCTGGCCCAGCGCCAAATCCGCCGTCATGGGCGGGGCGCAGCTGTCCGGAGTGCTGTCCATCGTGGCCCGGGCGGCCGCCGAGGCCCGCGGCCAGCAGGTCGACGAGGCGGCCGACGCGGCGATGCGGGCCGCCGTCGAAGGCCAGATCGAAGCCGAGTCGCTGCCGTTGGTGCTGTCCGGAATGCTGTACGACGACGGGGTAATCGACCCGCGCGACACCCGCACCGTGCTGGGAATATGTCTGTCCGCCATAGCCAATGGCCCGATCAAGGGGACGTCGAACTTCGGCGTCTTCCGGATGTGAGCTTCATGGGGATCACGAAAGTACTGGTTGCCAACCGCGGCGAGATCGCCCGGCGGGTGTTCGCCACCTGCCGCAGGCTGGGTATCGGCACCGTCGCCGTCTACACCGAACCCGACGCCGCCTCCCCGCATGTCGCCGAGGCCGACGCCCGGGTGCGGTTGGCGCAGACCAATGACTACCTCAACGCCGAGGCCATCATCGCCGCGGCACGCGCGGCAGGTGCCGACGCCGTGCACCCCGGCTACGGATTCCTCTCCGAGAACGCCGAATTCGCGGCAGCCGTGCAGGAAGCCGGTCTGACCTGGGTCGGACCACCGGTGGACTCGGTGCGTGCGATGGGGTCCAAGATCGAGTCCAAGAAGCTGATGTCGTCAGCCGGGGTGCCGGTGCTCGAGGAGCTCGACCCGGACACTGTGACGCAGGCTCAGCTGCCGGTGCTGGTCAAGGCATCCGCCGGCGGCGGTGGGCGCGGCATGCGGGTGGTGCGCGAATTGTCCGCGCTGGCGGGCGAAGTCGAGGCGGCGCAACGCGAAGCGCAGTCCGCGTTCGGCGACCCGACGGTCTTCTGCGAGCGTTATCTGCCGACCGGGCACCACATCGAGGTGCAGGTAATGGCCGACACGCACGGGACCGTGTGGGCCGTGGGCGAGCGGGAATGCTCGATCCAGCGACGGCACCAGAAGGTGATCGAAGAGGCGCCGTCACCGTTGGTCGAACGCACCCCGGGCATGCGCGACAGGTTGTTCGAGGCCGCTCGACTGGCCGCCGGCGCGATCGGTTACACCGGCGCCGGAACGGTGGAGTTTCTCGCCGATGATGACGGCGAGTTCTTCTTCCTGGAGATGAACACCCGCCTGCAGGTCGAGCACCCGGTCACCGAGGAGACCACCGGCTTGGACCTGGTCGAGCTGCAGCTGGACGTCGCCGCTGGTGGCCATCTGGGTGCTGAACCCCCTGCAGCGCGGGGACATTCGATCGAGGTGCGGCTCTACGCCGAGGATCCCGCGCACGGCTGGCAGCCCCAGGCCGGGACGGTGCACAGCATCCACGTGCCGTCGGTGCGCACCGAGTTCAGCTCGCTGGGGCACCGAACCGGGATCCGGCTGGATTCCGGGATCGTCGACGGCTCGGTGGTGTCGATCTTCTACGACCCGATGCTGGCCAAGGTCATCTCCTACGCACCGACCCGGCGGCAGTCTGCGCTGGTGCTCGCCGACGCGCTGGCCCGCGCCCAGGTACACGGCCTGCGCACCAACCGCGAGCTGCTGGTCAACGTGCTGCGGCACCCGGCTTTCCTCGACGGGGCCACGGACACCGCGTTTTTCGACACGCACGGCCTGGCCGAACTGTCGGCGCCGCTGGCCGACACGGCAACGGTGCGGATGTCGGCGATCGCCGCCGCACTGGCCGACGCCGCGCACAACCGGGCCACCGCCGGGGCGTTGGGCTCACTGCCCTCCGGCTGGCGCAATCTGTCCTCCGGTTATCAGGTCAAGACCTACCGGGACGACACCGACACCGAACAACGTGTCGAATACCGCTTCACCCGAACCTCGTTGGCGTTGCCACACGACCCGTCGGTGCAGCTTGTGTCCGCATCACCTGAGCAAGTGGTACTGGCCGAGAACGGGGTGGCCGTCAGTTTCGCCGTCGCCCGGTTCGGCGATGACGTCTACGTCGACTCCGCGCGCGGCCCGGTGCACCTGGCGGTCGTGCCGCGGTTCCCCGAACCGGGATCGGCCGTCGAACAGGGCTCGCTGGTTGCGCCCATGCCCGGCAACGTCATTCGGATCGGTGCCGAGGTCGGCGCCACCGTCACCGCCGGGCAGCCGCTGATCTGGCTGGAAGCCATGAAGATGGAGCACACCATCACCGCGCCGAACGACGGCGTGCTCACCGAGATCAATGTGCAAACGGGCCAGCAAGTCGAGGTGGGCGCTGTGCTGGCGCGCGTGGAATTGCCTGAATCAGAAGGAGATCCGTCATGACCGATACCAGCTTCATCGAAAGCGAAGACCGCCAGGCGTTGCGTAAGGCGGTGCGCGAGTGGGCGTCCGGCTACGGTGCCGAGTACTACCTGAAGAAGGCTCGCGCGCAGGAGCACACCACCGAACTGTGGGCCGAGGCAGGCAAACTCGGCTTTCTCGGGGTGAACCTGCCGGAGGAGTACGGCGGCGGCGGGGCCGGCATGTACGAGCTCGCGCTGGTCATGGAGGAGATGGCGGCCGCAGGCAGCGCGCTGTTGCTGATGGTGGTCTCACCGGCCATCAACGGCACCATCATCAGCAAGTTCGGTACCGAGGAGCAGAAGAAGCGCTGGGTTCCTGCCATCGCCGACGGCACCCTCACCATGGCCTTCGCGATCACCGAACCCGACGCCGGTTCCAACTCGCACAAGATCACCACCACCGCCCGCCGCGACGGCAGCGACTGGATCCTCAAGGGCCAGAAGGTCTACATCTCCGGCGTCGACCAGGCCCAGGCGGTGCTCGTGGTCGGCCGCACCGAGGAGGCCAAGACCGGCAAGCTCAGGCCGGCGCTGTTCGTGGTGCCCACCGACTCCCCCGGCTTCA
This sequence comes from Mycobacterium sp., assembly GCA_003987775.1. Taxonomy (GTDB): domain Bacteria; phylum Actinomycetota; class Actinomycetes; order Mycobacteriales; family Mycobacteriaceae; genus Mycobacterium. The sequence continues at coordinate 18,488 of RXJD01000046.1, read as the reverse complement.
CCTACACGCCGATCGAGATGGAGCTGATCAGCCCCGAGCGCCAATTCCAGGTGTTCATCGACGACGTGCGGTTGCCGTCGGACGCGCTGGTCGGAGCCGAAGACGCGGCGATCGCACAGCTTTTCGCGGGCTTGAACCCCGAGCGCATCATGGGCGCGGCCAGTGCCGTGGGCATGGGCCGGTTCGCGCTCGACAAGGCCGTCGACTACGTCAAGACCCGCAACGTCTGGGGCGCTCCGATCGGATCGCACCAGGGCCTGGCGCACCCGTTGGCGCAGTGCCACATCGAGGTCGAGCTGGCCAAGCTGATGATGCAGAAGGCGGCGACGCTCTACGACGCCGGCGACGACGGCGGCGCGGCCCAGGCCGCCAACATGGCCAAGTACGCGGCCGGGGAGGCTTCCACCCGGGCCGTCGACCAGGCCGTGCAGTCGATGGGCGGAAACGGGCTGACCAAGGAGTACGGCGTGGCGGCCATGTTGACCGCTTCGAGGCTGGCGCGGATCGCACCGATCAGCCGCGAGATGGTGCTCAACTTCGTCGCGCAGACGTCACTGGGCCTGCCCCGCTCGTACTGATGGACACCCTCGTCGAGTACGCCCGGGACGGCGTGGTTGCCCGGCTGACACTGAACTCGCCGCACAACCGCAATGCACTGTCGACCACGCTGGTCACCCAGTTGCACGAGGGACTGCGGGCCGCCGCGGCGGACCCGGCGGTGCGGGTCGTGGTGCTCGGGCATACCGGCGGCACCTTCTGCGCAGGCGCCGACCTCTCCGAGGCCGGTGGGGGCGACCCCTTCGAGCTGGCCGTGGCGCGGGCGAAGGAGATGACCGCGCTGCTGCGTGCCATCGTCTCCTCCCCGCGGCCGGTGATCGGCGCCATCGACGGCCACGTGCGGGCGGGCGGCTTCGGCCTCGTCGGGGCGTGCGACATGGTGGTGGCCGGGCCGCGCAGCACGTTTGCCCTGACCGAGTCGCGCATCGGCGTCGCGCCGGCCATCATCTCGCTGACATTGCTGCCAAAGCTGTCCGCGCGGGCCGCCGCACGCTATTACCTCACCGGCGAGACGTTCGGCGCCAGCGAAGCCGAAGCCATCGGTTTGATCACGCTGGCCGCCGACGACGTGGACGCCGCGGTGGCCGGACTGGTCGCCGATGTCGGGCGCGGATCACCGCAGGGCCTGGCCGCATCCAAGGCGCTCACCACCGCCGCCGTGCTCGAGGGCTTCGATCGCGACGCAGAGCGGCTCACCGAGGAATCGGCCCGGCTCTTCGTGTCCGAAGAAGCACGCGAAGGCATGCTTGCTTTTCTGCAGAAACGGTCCCCCAGCTGGGTCTCCGACACCGACCGCACGCCCTGACGGGGCTGCTGGGAACCTGTCAAGGTTGCAGTTCAGCCAACTCCTTTTGCAGCAAACCGTGAAAGTCGTAAGCTCGCGGGTGAGATGACCAACCCAGCCCAGCGTGATGTGAAGGCCACGCGTGACGAGACGTCGCGCGCAGAGGACACCGACCGCATCCAGATTGCGCAGTTGCTGGCCTATGCGGCCGAACAGGGCCGCCTCCAGCTCAATGAATACGAAGACCGGCTAACCAAGGCTTACGCCGCCACCACGTATCAAGAGTTGGACCAACTGCGGGCCGACCTGCCCGGCACCGCGGTCAGCCCCCGGCGCGGCGGCAACTGCAATCCGGCACCCTCCACGCTGCTGCTGGCCATCATGAGCGGTTTCGAGCGCCGCGGCCGATGGAACATCCCGAAGAAGCTGACCACCTTCACGTTCTGGGGCAGCGGCGTCATTGACCTGCGTTATGCGGACTTCACCTCCACCGAGGTCGAGATTCACGCCTACTCCATCATGAGCGCGCAGACGTTCCTGTTGCCGCCCGAAGTCAATGTCGAGATCCACGGCCGCGGCGTGATGGGCAACTTCGACCACGAAGTCGTCGGCGAGGGCACCCGCGGCGCGCCCACCGTCAAGATCAAAGGCTTCTCGCTGTGGGGTGGCGTCGGTATCAAGCGCAAGGCGCGTAAGGCTCGCAAGTAGGCAACCCGCGCCCCGCGCCGCCTGTGGAAAGCTGAGTCGCCGGCCGCCGATCGCGGTGCCACACTTCGCCCAACGTTCGCATCGGCGGAAGGCGAATTCCAGTGGCACCAAACTTGCGGGCAATTCCTGACGCGCTTTTCAGGGCGAGCATCGAACTGGCCGATCACGGCCAGATCCTTCTCGATCTACAGACGTCCTGTCACCGGGACGTGGATGACGCGCAACGAGGCTGGGTGGGATCGTCGGCCGTGGCGCTGTCGGGACTGCTGGACCGATGGGCGGCAGCCACCGCCGGACAGCTCGCCCGATTCGGTGAGCATGCCGGCAGCCTGCGGGTCGCCGCTGCCGGCTTCAGCGCGATGGAGCACCATAACGCCGCCACGCTGCGATGACGTTGACCCTGGCCGATATCGAACGCTGGGATCCGGCGGCCATCACCACCGTCTTCGACGCGGCGATCAAACGGGCACACGGGACCCGGACGACATCCGCGGTGGTCACCGAGTTGATGCGGCTGCTGGCATTCGGAGGCGACGCCGCCGACGCGGCACGTGCAGCCACCGGTCAGACCATGCTCGTGCTCGACGACCACGCGGACGCCTGCGCCGCGGTCGCGCATGCCGCCGAACAATCCGCCGAGGAGGTCGGCGCGCTCAAACAGCAGCTGCAAGCGATGCGGGAGGGGGCGCGGCAAAGCCATCTGGTGATCGATGAGGCCGTCGCGATAGCGCTGCCGCCGTCGAACCTGCCCGCCTTCACCGCCGCCCAGCAAGAGGCCATCCTCGATGCGGCGGTGCGGCTGACCGAAGGCCTGCGCCGGTTGTTGGCCGATGCCGAGCGCGCCGACGAAGACCTTGCAGCCGCGATCCGCGGCGCCGAAGGTGACCTCCACGCTGATCGGGTCGAGTCGCAACTCAGCCACCGCCAACCGGACCCGCCGCGACTGCCGGCCCCGGACGCCGATCCGGCGGCCGTCGCGACGTGGTGGCATGCCTTGACGCCGTGGCAACAAGACCGGGCCAGGCAGAATTGGCCCGACGCGCTGCGCAACCGGGACGGCATACCGGCCGCTGTCCGCAACGAGCTCAATATCCCTGTGCTGCAACGAGAGCTCGACCGGTTGCGGCAGGGCTGGATCGACTCGTACGGCTGGCACACCGACCCCGGCACATTGGCAGACCTCACCGCGCTGCATGACAGCCTGGCCGAGAATCCGGATGCCGGTCTGCTCTTGCTGGATACCGCAGCCGTCCCGGGAAAGGTGCTCGCGGCCGTCGCGATCGGCGACGTCGACAACGCCGAGCGGATCGGGGTCACCGTCAACGGGCTGACCACGAGGGTGAGCGCGAGCACCGGGAAGATGGTGCGAGAGGCCCGGTTTCAGCGCGACGAGGCGAGACTGCTGCGGCGCCGCGCCGGCGTCGCCCATCCCGACGCGGTGGCCTCGATCGCCTGGCTCGGCTACGACGCCCCGGACAGCCTGCGGGATGTGGGACACGACTGGCTTGCGCGCGACGGCGCCCGCGCCCTGAACAGCTTCTACCGCGGTCTGGCCGCGGCCGGCAACACCGCAGAGCCGGGCATCGCCGCGTTCGGGCACTCCTACGGGTCGGTGACGACCAGTCTGGCTGTGCAGCAAGGTGCGCCGGTCAGCGACGTGGTGTTGTACGGCTCGCCTGGCGCCGAACTCACCGACGCCTCGCAGCTCGGCGTCCCCCGGGGACATGCGTACTACATGGTCGGGACGGATGACATTGTCTCCGAACTGATTCCGGGATTGCGCGCCTTCGGTGCCGCCCCGCAGGAGGTGCCCGGGATGACTGAACTGTCGGCGAACACCGGGTATGCGATGGACGGCCGGTACGGCGACGGTCAATTGCACGAACGCGCTTACGGGCACTCGGAGTACGCCGAGCCGGGCAGCAACGGGAACCTCCGGATGAGTGCCTACAACCTCGCGGTTGTGCTGGCCGGTCTCCCGAAAGACCTCATCACGCCTGTCGTGGCCGGCATGAACAGGCGTCCCGGCTAGTGGTCGCGCACTAGCGGCGGCGGCGGCGCGACTTCAGGTAGTCGCCCACGACCGCGGCACCCAGGCCGTCGAGATCGGGCACCACCACCCGCCCCTCGACTCGGCGGGCGATCTTGTCGAGGAACCGGGCCAGGCCGGGGTCACTGCCCAGCCGGAAGATGGTGATCTGCGCGCCCAGCCGGGCCATGTCGTCGAATCCCTTGACGGTGAAGGAAATCGTGCGCGGGTTCGGCGGGTAGTCGAAGAAGACCGACGTGCCGTCTCCGTAGTCCTCCAGGTGCGCGGTGGGCTCCCCGTCGGTCACCACCAGCACGACGGGCTGGGCGTTGGGATGCCGGCGCAGGTGACGGCCCGCCAGCGCGAGCGCGTGGTGCAGGTTGGTGCCCTGCTCGTAGACGCCCTCCAATCCGGTCAGCTCGGCGGCCGACACGGTGCGCGCGTAGCGGCCAAAGGCGATGATCTGCAAGGCATCTGACCGGAACCGGGTGCTCACCAGGTGGTTGAGCGCCAGCGCCGTCCGTTTCATCGGCAGCCACCGGTTCTCCATCACCATCGAGAACGACGTGTCCACCAGTAGCGCGACCGCAGCCTGCGTGCGCATCTCGGTCTCGGAGACCTCCACGTCGTCGACCGTGATGCTCAGTTGCCCGTCCAGCGTGCGGGTACCCGATTGCCGCAGTACGGCATTGGTGAGGGTGCGGGAGATGTTCCAGGGCTCGGTGTCGCCGAACTGCCACGGCCTCGTCGCGCCGGTCAACTCGCCCGCCGCACCGGCCCGACGGTGGTCACGTTCGCCGTGGCGTCCCGAAAGTTGTTGTGCGACATCGCGTAATGCCGTCTCGCCGAGCCGGCGCATGGCTTTGGGAGACAGTCGCCACTGACCGTCGGACCCGCGGTCGAGAAAACCCTGATTGAGCAGCGCCCGTTCGAGTTCGGCCAGCGTCCTGGCATCGACGGCGGCGTCGTCACCGAGTTGCCGGGCCAACGCGTCGAGGTCGACGTCATCCATGGTCGCGCCCGGGTATGCCTGCGACAGCTGCTCGGCCAGCTGCTCCAACTCCCCGATGTCGGCCAGCGCCTGCGTACCCTCGCCCATGCCCATGGGATTGTCGCCGGAGAACTGCTGATCCCCGGTCCAGTCCTCGCCCGGCCGGGCCGCCTGCAGGTGCGCGTCCAGACGATTCAGGGCGTTCATCAGCGACGGGGACCCAAAGGCCTGCTGCGCCAGGGCATCCAGCTCGTCGCGCTGCTCCTGGCTCAGGCTGTTGCGGAACCGCTGGGCCGCCGCGGCCCGTTTGGCCAGCGAATCCAGCAGCTCCTCGACGTTGCGCGGGTTCTCCGGGAAGAACTCGCCGTGCTTGTTCATGAAGTCTTGAAAGTCCTGCTGGGTGTCTTCACCGCGAGAGTGCTTGTCCAGCAGGTCGTTCAGGTCGTCGAGCATCTCGTTGACCCGCTGGCGGTCCTCGTCGGTGGCGCCTTCCAACGCCTGCTTCATACCCGCGAATCGCTGGTCGAGCATCTCGCGGCCGAGCAGATCCTTGATCTGCTCGTACTTCTGCCGGGCCTCGGGGCTGCGCCACTGATACTCGGACAACTCCTGCACGGCCTTGGCCGGCGACGGCGGCAACGACTCCAGCTGCAGCTCGGAAAAGCGGGCGTCGTCGTCGAGGGCACGGGCCAGTTCCTTGCGCTCGGCCAGCACCGCCTCGTCGAGCAGCTTCTTGATCTCCTGCAGGGTGCCGTCCAAGTTGTTGCGGCGCAGCAGATCCCGTCGCTTGCGGTTGGCCTCGGCGGCCAGCCGGTCGGCACCGCGCATGTTCTCGGAGCCGCGGCGCAACAACTCCGACAGGGCCCGCCGCGGTGAGGTGCCCGCCATGACGTCCTGCCCGATCTGTTCGAGCGCCTCACGCAGATCTACCGGCGGAGCCAGCGGATCGGGCCCGCCGGTGTACGCCGAGTAGCGCTGCGAGTGAGACCTACCCATAAACCGTCTGCCCCTCCCCGGATACCTTGTCGACCCGCTTCGCCAGATACAACGCTTCCAGCGCCAGTTCCAATGCCGCCGCGCGCTCCCCTTCGGACTCGGCACCCAGTTTGGCCGCGATCTTGTCCACCACCGGCAGACCGGGCACCGCGGCCAGCACATCCTTGGCCGACACCCGCTCCCCCGTCGTGACCGCGGATCCCCTCTCGACCGCCGAGACCAGCGTGCCGACGTCGATGCCGCCGAGCACCCGGGAGGCGGTGTCGGCGGTGGCGCGGCGCAGCAGGTGCTCGAGTACGGCCTGCTCGCGGCCTTCCTCGCCGGATTCGAACTCCAGCTTTCCGCGCAGCACGTCGATGATCGTGCCCAGGTCGACCACGCGGGCCACCGGGTCGGTCTCCCCGAGGATCGCGCCGCGGTGCCGGGCCGCGGCCGCGACCGTCTCGGCCGCCGCGATCGCGAACCGTGCCGACACCCCGGAGCGCTGGTCGACGGAGCTCGACTCACGCAGGTAGCGGGCGAACCGCGCGATCACCTGCAGCAGATAGTCGGGCACCTGCGCGCTCAGGTGCGCTTCCTGGGCGATGACGCCGACTTCGGCCGCCAACTCCAGCGGGTAGTGGGTGCGGATCTCGGCGCCGAACCGGTCCTTGAGCGGGGTGATGATGCGCCCGCGGTTGGTGTAGTCCTCGGGGTTGGCACTGGCCACCACCAGGACGTCCAGCGGCAGCCGCAGCGTGTAGCCACGGACCTGGATGTCGCGCTCCTCCATGACGTTGAGCATCGAGACCTGGATCCGCTCGGCCAGGTCGGGAAGCTCATTGACGGCGACGATGCCGCGGTGTGCGCGCGGAATCAGGCCATAGGCAATGGTTTCCGGGTCGCCCAGGCTGCGGCCTTCGGCGACCTTGATCGGGTCGATGTCACCGACCAGGTCGGCGACGCTGGTATCTGGAGTGGCCAGTTTCTCGGTGTAGCGCTCGCTGCGGTGCTTCCAGGCCACCGGCAGGTCGTCCTGCAACTGGGCCGCGCGGCGGATCCATTCGGGTGTGATCGGCGTGTACGGATGTTCGCCCAGCTCGGATCCGTCGATGACCGGAGTCCACTCGTCGAGCAGGCCCGTCAGCGCCCGCAGCAGCCGGGTCTTACCCTGGCCGCGTTCCCCCAGCAGCACGAAGTCGTGGCCGGCGATCAGTGCCCGCTCCAGTTGCGGGATCACGGTGTCGTCAAACCCCAGGATGCCGGGCCATACCTCGTCGCCGTCCGCCAAAGCGGTCAGCAGATTTTCGCGGATCTCCTGCTTGACCCCCCGCTCACGGTGACCGGAGGCCCGCAGCTCGCCAAGGGTTCGGGGCAGATTGCTCGGTGAAGTCACCTCTCCAAGCTACGACGCCAGCTCTCGTTGTGCCGACGAGAGTGACTTTCCCGGCCCACATTCCCGGCGTGTCGGTCGCGGATTTCACTCTCGGCGCAAGCCTAAGCGGCTGAGCGCGGGCGGGCAGATCGCCTGGTGGCGAGAATCTGCGAGCACGATCAGAGCCTGCGGATGATGCCTATGCCTCCCCCGGGCGCAATGATCGGTATTCCATTCGGGACGATCTGCGCGAGGTTGCTCTTGAATTCGTTGACCACGGGTGCGTTCACGGCTTTATTGATCTCGTCAACGATGTGTTGGACGTCGCGAACAAACCCCGCACCCAAGGCATCCTCGCGTCTTCTGATCTCGCCGCCCAATTTCTCGTCGGCTTTTCTCAGGCGATTGACGGCCTTGGGAAGGCGCTTGAACAATGTCATGAGGTTACGCAGGACTGCCGCACCGCCGGTGAACTTGCCCGCGGCCGGCAACGCCGCCGCGGCTTGGGACGCCCCAGCGTGATAGCCGATCATCGCGTCGACATCTCGAGCCCACATTTCTTCGTACACGGACTCCGTTGCCGCAATCGCGGGCGCATTCTGGCCGAACAAGTTGGACATGACCAACTGCACAAAGCCATCGCGGTTGGCCGCGATGGCTGCGGGATGCACCATCGACGCCTGTGCCGTCTCGAATACGCCCGCCATCACCCGGGCCTGCTGGCCGGCCGTTGCGGCATGCTCGGCCGCGGCGTTCAGAAACAACGCGTACGGGGCCGCCGCCGCCGCCATCACCTGAGAGGCCGCGCCCTGCCACGCCTGACTGGTCAAGCCTGACGTCACCGACGAGAATGACGACGCCGCAGCACCCAATTCGGCGGCTAAACCGTCCCATGCCGACGCGGCACCCAGCATCGGGGCCGAGCCAGCGCCGATGTGCATCAACATCGAGTTGATTTCCGGCGGCAACATCAAAAAGCTCATCGGGAGTCCTTCTACGCGCGTCCGTCACAATGCGTCGCGAACAACCCGGGCGTTCGCAGATCCCGACGCGTACACATTAGAGCGGTCGCAGCGGACCCAGCAGCGTTTTGGCGGGACTCCCCTGATTCGGGAGGGTGCCGCAGACCAGCCGCACCTGCACCTGGAAGGCCTCAGTGCGCGAAGTGCCGTGCACCAGTGAGGTATAACGTGACACCGGCCTTGGCCGCGGCCGCGGTGACTTCGTCGTCGCGTACCGAACCGCCCGGGTGCACGACGGCTTTGACGCCCGCGGCCGTCAGCGTCTCCAGTCCGTCCGGAAACGGGAAGAACGCGTCGGACGCGCCGACGGCGCCCTTGACGCGGTCGCCGCCGCGTTCCACCGCGAGCCGTGCGGCGTCGACGCGGTTGACCTGCCCCATGCCGACGCCGATGGTGGCGCCACCCGCGACGATGACGATCGCGTTGGACTTCACCGCGCGGCAGGCCCGCCAGGCGAACACCAGGTCGGTGAGGGTGGCGGGGTCGGCGGGTTCGCCGGTGGCCAGCGTCCAGTTGTTCGGGTCGTCGCCGGCGGCGTCGAGCTGGTCACGTTGCTGGATCAGCAGGCCGCCGCTGATCGGGCGCAGCTCGTGGCCGCCCTCAAGCGGCTCGGAGGCGAGCAGTACCCGGATGTTCTTCTTGCGTGTCAGCACCTCGAGGGCGCCCGGCTCGTACGCCGGCGCCACGATGACCTCGGTGAAGATGGTGCTGACATACTCCGCCATCTCGACGCTGACTTCGGTGTTGGCGGCGATCACGCCGCCGAAGGCGCTCAGCGGGTCGCAGTCGTGGGCCTTGCGGTGCGCGTCGGCGACCGAGACGTCGGAGATCGCGATGCCGCACGGATTGGCGTGCTTGATGATCGCCACGCACGTCTGCTGGTGGTCGAAGGCCGCCCGCCAGGCCGCATCCGCATCGGTGAAGTTGTTGTAGGACATCTCTTTTCCGTGCAGCTGCTCAGCCTGCGCCAGACCCGGCCAGGCGCCGGGATCGAGGTAGAGGGCGGCCTGCTGATGCGGGTTCTCGCCGTAGCGCAAAGTCGCCTGGCGGCGCCAGTTCTTGGCGAAGAAGTGCGGGAATTCCTGCGCGGGCTCCTCCGGGGCCAGGGTGGACTGCATCCAGGTCGCCACGGCGATGTCGTATTCGGCGGTGTGCTGAAACGCCAACGACGCCAACTTCTTCCGCTCGGCGAGGGTGAATCCGCCGTGACGCACCGCGGCCAGCACGCCGTCGTATCCACGGGGGTCGGTGACGACGGCGACGCTGGGATGGTTCTTGGCGGCGGCGCGCACCATCGACGGCCCGCCGATGTCGATCTGCTCGACACACTCGTCGGGGCTGGCGCCGGACTCGACGGTCTGGGTGAACGGGTAGAGGTTGACGACGACGAGTTCGAAGGCGGCGACGCCGAGCTTCTCGAGCGACTCGCGGTGCTCGGGTTTGCGCAGATCGGCGAGCAGACCGGCGTGCACCTTGGGGTGCAGGGTCTTGACGCGCCCGTCGAGCACCTCGGGAAATCCGGTGAGCTCCTCGACGCGGGTGACCGGAATCGCTTTGTCCGCAATGGTCTTGGCGGTCGAACCGGTCGAGACGATCTCGACCCCGGCGGCGGTCAGGCCCTGCGCGAGTTCGACCAGTCCGGTCTTGTCGTACACGCTGATCAGTGCGCGACGGATCGGCTTCTTGTCGATGTTCATCCCAGGGTCGCCTTTCGCTCGGTGACCGTCACGCCGCGGGTCGCGATCGCGGCCACCACATCCACCAGGAGTTGGCGTTCCACGACCTTGATGCGTTCATGCAAGGTCTCTTCATTGTCGCCGTCGCGCACGTCGACGGGCTGCTGCGCCAGTATCGGACCAGTGTCCACGCCGGCGTCCACCAGGTGCACCGTACAGCCGGTGACTTTGACGCCGTAGGCCAGCGCGTCGCGAACGCCGTGCGCGCCGGGAAAGGCGGGCAGCAGCGCCGGGTGGGTGTTCAGGATGCGGCCGTTGAACCGCGAAAGAAATTGCGGGCCAAGGATTCTCATGAATCCCGCGGACACCACCAGGTCGGGGTGGTGGGCGGCGGTGGCCTCGGTGATGGCGGCGTCCCAGTCATCGCGGGTGGGGTGCTCGCCGACACGGACGGCGAAGGCCGGGATCTGGGCGTCAGCGGCGATCTGGGTGGCCCGGCAGTCGCGATCGACGCCGACGGCCACCACGCGCGCGGGATAGTCGCCCCGGGCCGCGTCCAGCAGGGAGTTGAGCAGCGATCCGGTTCCCGACGCCAGCACCACCAGCCGCGCCGGTGCACTCGGGGGTACACGGAGCGGTTCCTGCACACGGAGAGCCTAGTCGGTCCCCCGGCATCGAGATGGCGCCCACGGCTGTTCCGCCGCGCTCATCGCAACCCTCGCCGCACACTCGACGCGCACGCGCACGGGAACTAGTCGTCTTCAGTCGGGTAGCGCGGCTGGTCGGCCTGCTCGTCGGGCATTGCGGGCTCCTCGACGTCCTCGAACTCGTCGTCGTCGAAGGCGTCCGTCAACGGCTCTTCTGCGGCGACCGGCTCTGGCGCAACAGCAGGTTTGACCCGCCGCCGCCGCGGCCGCCGCCGAATGCCTCCCGTCATCACCACGGTGACGCCCCCCACCACGGTGAACCAGAACAGCACGCCGAGGAACATGGCCCCGTGGTCGACACCGACGTCACCGAAGTTGCCCAGTTTGCCGCCCCCGCCATAGCCGAGCAGCGTCATCGTCAGCGCCGCCACCAGAGCCGCGACCAGCAGTTTGGCCAGCGCGGGGATCAGGGGCAACGCACGACGGGCGCACTGCTGCCCGACCGCGACACCGGCGGCCGCGCCGATGATCAGCAGCGCAACCCACACGGGTCCCAGCGGCGGGGTCGGCGCTGCGGCCAGAATCGGCAGGGCCGGCACGTCGCCGCCGAAGACCGTGAACGAGCTGAATGTCGCGAACCCGATGTGGGCGCTGGAACCCACCGCCACGGCCGCGGCACCGACGATCACATTCGGCGCATAGAGCACCGACAGCGCGGTGAGGTTGAACTGTCCCCAGATGGAGTCGGTGATCCCGTACAGGTCCTGCATGGTCGACCAGTGCACGACCAGCGACCCGGCCGTCACCATGCCGGAAAGCCCGAGCAGGGCGAGAACGCCCGCGGCAGCGGCTCGTAACGAGTCGCCCAGCCAGTTCGGCAGGACAGAAGCGGCCAGCGCCCGTCGCCCCGCTCGTGACCAGACCCCGATCGCGGCCCCGATGGCATGCACCACCAGCACACTGGTGAAAGCGCGCAAGGCACTGGGGGTCTGCAACTCGGTCAGCACCGACGACGCGTCGTGAATCACCGCCAGCGCAATCGCGGCGATCAACAACGGACCGCCCAACGCCGACGCGATGACCCATCGAATCACCAGCCACGAGGAGTGCGGCGAAGTTGCGCGCGCCGTCGTCCGTGCGGTGCCCCACACCATCAACAGGACCGGCAACAGTGGCATGACGCCCAGTTCCCGGCCGCCGATCGAGATGGGAACCTGGTGCACGCCCAGCCACATGCTGGCGATGGCGCCCAGGGCGCCGGTCATGTCGCTGTTGGCGATCAACAGCTGCAACAGCGTGACGGCCGCGATGACGACCAGCGCCACGACAGCGGGCGCGAAAGCGACCCTCACGAGGTCGCGCGCTTGGCGGGCGCCCGTTTCTCCGTTTCTTGCTGACACCCTTGTCACTCTTGGTGGGTCACTCTTCGCGCACGAGCCTGACTAGGCGCGCGGGCGCGCGGTTAGACCGGCGCCGAACCAGGGGACGCCTGCTGGCCCTGACCGTAGGACGACTGCTGGCCACCACCGGCGTTGTTGCCGTAGTTGACCGGGGCAGAACCGCCCTGCGATCCGGTGCCTGCGCTGACCGGCGGAGGCGGGCTGAAACTCGGGAAGCCGGTGGGCGGGGTGTGTGTCTGCCCTTGCTGCTGGGGCACCTGCTGCGTGGGCTGCGCCTGAAAACCACCGGACTGCGGGTTGGGGTTCGACGAGTAACCACCGCCGTACTGCGAGCCGTATCCCGACGACTGACCCGGATTCTGCGCGGGCTGCTGTGCACCCGGCTGACCGTAGTACCCGCCCGGCTGGCCCCCGTATTGGCCGTACTGTCCGTACTGTCCGTAGCCGCCGCCGAACGGGTCGTACTTGGGACGCGGCGTCGGCGCGGTGATCACGCCCGACTCCAGCAGCAACGCGCCGACCGCGGCCACCGCCTGGAACACGATGCAGAACAACACGACCCACAGCGCCCAGCCGGTGGAGAACGAGCTCGGCTTGTTGAACGTCCCGCTGATGATCAGCAGCACCCCCAAAATCGAAAGCACCGCGACAATAGGCACGTAACTCTTGGCCTTCGGCAACAGCCCGAGGCCCGCCAGCATCCCTGCAACCAAGGCGACGGCGACCGATAAGCCGCTGTCACCGGAGACGTCAATGCCGGACCCGCCCATGTCCGAGGTGTAGCTGAACATCGGGCCGAAGCTGAAGAAGTAGGCCAGCAGGCCGAAGGCCGAGACCGCGATGGCCAGGTACACCCCGAGCTTGCTTTCGCCGGGCTCAGCCTGGGGGGCGGCCGGGGCGGCGCCGCTGCCATAGGAGCCGGCGGGCTGCTGCGCGGATGGATATCCGGGACTACCGGGCTGGTAGGTCATGAGTCCTCCTGTTGCTTCCGGTGCCGTCACGGCCCCTCTACTGCGGAGCGACGCGGTGCCGCGTGCGACGCATTCGATCAACCACGCTAGCGCACCTCGGCGAAGTAATGCCCGTCGCCGCAGGGGGCCGCGTGCGGCCAAAAGTAGAACACGTTCTAAATTGGGGCATGGACTACGGCCTCGTTCTGTTCACCAGCGATCGCGGCATTTCCCCGGCGGCCGCCGCGAAACTCGCCGACACACATGGTTTTCACACGTTCTACGTGCCCGAACACACCCACATACCGATCAAGCGGGAGGCGGCGCACCCCACCACCGGTGACGAGTCGCTGCCCGACGACCGATACATGCGCACGCTGGATCCCTGGGTGAGCCTCGGGGCGGCGTGTGCGGTGACGTCGCGGGTGCGCTTGTCCACGGCGGTGGCGCTGCCGGTCGAGCACGACCCGATCACCCTGGCGAAGAGCATCGCGACGCTCGACCACATGTCCGGCGGGCGGGTCAGCCTGGGTGTCGGTTTCGGCTGGAACACAGACGAACTGGCCGATCACAACGTGCCGCCCGGACGTCGTCGCACCATGCTGCGCGAGTACCTCGAGGCGATGCGCGCGCTGTGGACCCAGGAAGAGGCGGAATACGACGGCGAGTTCGTCAAGTTCGGCCCGAGCTGGGCGTGGCCCAAGCCCGTGCAGGCACACATCCCCGTCCTGGTGGGCGCCGCGGGCAACGAGAAGAACTTCAAGTGGATCGCGCGCAGCGCTGACGGCTGGATCACCACTCCACGGGACTTCGACATCGACGAGCCGGTGAAGTTGTTGCAGGACGTCTGGGCCGCGGCCGGCCGTGACGGCGCCCCGCAGATCGTGGCGCTGGACTTCAAGCCGGACGGCGAGAAGCTGGCGCGCTGGGCCGACCTCGGTGTCACCGAGGTGCTGTTCGGGCTGCCCGACAGCGACGAGGACAAGGTGGCCGGCTACGTCGAGCGACTGGCCGGCAAACTGGCGTCGTTCGCTTAGCGGCACCCGGCCGTTCAAGTACGGCTGGGCATGCCCTTGCACCGAAACTGACACCAGGGCGACGGTCCCCGGCGTGTCGCGTACGTGGCTGCAGTGTCGCGCATGCCGTTCGGAGTCAAGCCAGCGTGCAGCGGTTCCCGTATTCGAACGAGCGCACAAGCACCTGTTGTCCGAGCGGGTCTCCGTCGGTCAACAGGGACACCAGCTCGTCGTCCTCGGTGGTGGCCAGGAAACGGCTGTCGTCGGCGGTGAGCCGGCCGATGATGATGCCGGTCGGGCGGCCGTTATCGCGGCGCACGGTGTACGTCTCGATGGTCGCCGGCCCGTCCGGGGTCTCGGTGACCGGCACGGCGGGCCCGTTGTCGACCTGCTCCTGCAATTGCGCGCTGCGATCGGGTTGCCATGGCGCCGCAGCGGTGGAGTACACCCCCACCGAGTACTTGCTCTGAATGCCGCCGTTTGCCCCGACCAGCCCGAATTGCCCTGGGGCGCTTCGCATTCGGTGAACTGTCTCGGCGACGCCGTGCATCGAGTAATTGTTGCCCGCTCCGCCGAAGAACGGCAGTCCACCGGTCAGGGTCAGGCCGCGCGGGTCGTCGGGGGCGATACCCAACCCGTCGCAGATGTTGAACACCGCGATGGGGAAGCAGCTATAGAGGTCGAAAGTGGCGACGTCGTCGACACCGATGCCGGCCAGATCGAGCGCTTCCCGGACGGCCGCGACCGCCGATGGGGCGTGACCTAGATCCGGACGTTGCAGGAAAGCTGGTGCCTCCAGGCCGGCGTGGCCGCGCAAAAACACCCACTTGTCCTCGGGAACACCCAACCGGCGCGCGGCCCCGACCGACATCAGCAGGGCGGCGGCGCCCTGGTTCACCTGATCGCGGGCCACCAGCAACCGCGGATAAGGCTCGGCGATCATCCGGTTGCTCTCGGTCACGGTGACCAGTTCGTCGACCGTCCGCGCCACCGGCGCAGCGGAATAGGGGTTACCCGCGGCAACCACGCTGAACGGAGCGAACAGCTCGGCCATCCGCCGCAGGTACTCGGCCGGCCCGAGGCCGGTCGCCGCGCGTCGGGCATTCTCCATCAGGGCGTACTGAGTCGGCGCATCCACCAAGCCGTGGATCACCGTGTAGCGCGAGATGTACTTCTCGATACCGGGTCCGCGGTCTTCGAGGTCACCGTCGACGGTCTCGCTGAAGTCCGGCTTGTCGTCGCGGCCCGCGAAGTACCGCAGGGTCGACGTGGCGTCTGAGCCGAAGACCAGCGCGACCTCCGAGCGCCCCGCGGCGATTTCTCCGCACAGTTCGGTGATCAGCTGCTGGGGCCCCTGCCCGCCGACACTCTCCAAGATCGCGCGACGCGGTTCGGCGCCGATGCGCTTGGCGACCGAGCGCGGGTAGTTGTTGGACCGCCCGAGCGGCGCATTGGCCGTGGGCCCCGAGATCTCGAACTGCCGTAGCGCGGCGATGGTGTCGACCTCGGCGGCCACCGCGGTCGCACCGCAGTCGTCCAGCGCCGCCTGGGCCGCCGCAGCGGCCAGTTCAACGGGTGACATGGCCCGGTAACCGGGGTCGTCGATGCGCTCGGCGGCCTGCCCGACGCCCACCACCACCGGCGTTCGCGGATCAAGATTCATAGTCTTACTATCTACCGGATCTGCCGTCCGGCCCGCTCGGCGGGTCCTGCGAAACCAGGCTTGCCCGCAGCGCGACCGCGATACGCTGAGCACCTCCCGAAGTCGCCCCTACCAGGGACGCTGACCCCATCTCGGGGAGGTGACCTCATGTCATTCGTCACCACGACGCCGGACCTCGTCACGTCAGCCGCCGCTGATCTGGCCAACATCGGCTCGGCCATCACAGAAGCCAACGCTCTGGCTCTGACGCCGACGTCGACCGTGCTGGCCGCCGGTGCGGACGAAGTCTCAGCGGCGATCGCCGCCTTGTTCGGCGTGCACGCCCAGGCGTACCAGTTGCTGAGCGCCCAGGCGGCGGCGTTCCACAACCAGTTCGTCGCGCTCATGGGCGCAGGGGCGGCGCAGTACACCGCGGCCGAGGCGGCAGCCGCCTCGCCGCTGCAGCTCGTCGAGCAACAGATACTCGGCGTGATCAATGCGCCGACCCAAGCGCTGCTGGGCCGACCGCTGATCGGCAACGGCGCCAACGCGGCACCGGCGAGCGGGGCCAACGGCGGCGACGGCGGCCTGCTGTGGGGCAACGGCGGCGCCGGTGGAAGCGGCTCGGCGTTGCGCAGCGGCGGGAACGGCGGCGCCGCCGGGCTGTTCGGCACCGGCGGAGCGGGCGGCAACGGCGGAGACGGCGGGAACGGCGGGAATGGCGGGGCGGGTGGGCTGATTTTCGGTGCGGGCGGTGCCGGCGGCGTGGGCGGCGGGTCCGCGCTCGGCGGTCAGCCCGGCGGCGTGGGCGGTGCCGGCGGAGCGGCCGGACTGTTCGGCATCGGCGGCGCCGGCGGCACCGGCGGGACGGGCCAGGTTGCGATCGGAGGCATCGGGGGTACCGGCGGCGCGGGCGGCGCCGGCGGCATGTTGTTCGGCGCGGGTGGCAGCGGAGGCGCCGGCGGAAGCGGTGGCGTCGTTGTAGGACCCGCCGGCGCCGGTGGCGCGGGCGGCAATGCCGGTCTCACCGGTTTCGGGGGCGCGGGCGGGGCCGGTGGCTTCGGCCTCGTCGGCAACGGCGGCGCGGGCGGTAACGGCGGCAACGGCGGCACCCTGCTGGGCATCGGGGGTCACGGCGGCGACGGCGGCTCCACCCCGATCGCGAGCGCCGGCCTCCGCGCCGGCAACGGCGGCGCGGGCGGCAGCGGCGGTTTCGTCATCGGCATGGGCGGCGCCGGTGGAGCCGGCGGCATCAGCGACGCCGGCGGAACGGGCGGGAACGGCGGCGCCGGCGCCTTCTTGTCCGGCTCGGGTGGAGCCGGCGGCGGCGGTGGTTTCGGCACCACCTTTGGGGGAGCCGGCGGCAACGGCGGTGACGGCGGCACCCTCACCGGCGACGGCGGCGACGGTGGTGCCGGCGGCCGGAAAGCCGCCCCCGCGGGTGTCTTCGGAGCGGGGGGCACGGGTGGTTCGGCCAAGGTAATCGGCAACGGGGGCAACGGCGGCAACGCCGGTGGCACCGGCGGTGTGGTCGGACAGGGCGGCACGGCAGGGCTGCTCCTCGGCGCCGACGGCCTGCCCGGCCGGAACTGAACACGGCCGCCCAGCCTCGTTGCGCCCAGCCTCGTTGCGCGAGCAGTCGCAAAATCGCACCTTTCCGCCCGCGTGTCATGCGAGTTTGCGTCTGCCCGGAACAGGGCCTGGACTTGCTGTGAGCGCGTAGGATTGAGCATCCCTGCAGTTGGGGAGGTGGCCATATGTCATTCGTCACCACGGCGCCCGGAATGGTCGCGGCCGCCGCGTCAGATCTCGCGTCCATCGAAGCGGCCGTCAGCCGGGCCAACATCGCCGCCCTGACACCGACGGCGAACGTCCTGGCTGCCGGCGCCGACGAGGTCTCGGCGGCCGTCGCCACCCTGTTCGCCCAATATGGGCTGGGATACCGAGCGCTGAGCGAGCAGGCGGCCGCTTTTCACAGTCAGTTCGTTCAACTCCTCAACGCGACTGCAGGGCAGTACGCCCTCGCCGAGGCGGCCGCCGCGACGCCGCTGCAGACCCTCGAGCAGCAGATACTCGACGTGATCAACGCGCCGACCCAGTTGTTACTGGGACGTCCCCTGATCGGCAACGGCGCGAATGGGGCTCCGGGCGCTGACGGCCAAGCAGGCGGGCTGTTGTTCGGCAATGGCGGCGCCGGCGGCGCGGGCACCGCGGCTCATCCCGCCGGTGGGAACGGCGGAGCCGCAGGGCTATTCGGCAATGGCGGCGCCGGGGGGCCCGGCAGGGTCAACTCCAACAGCGCTCCCGGCGGCAACGGCGGCGCCGGGGGGCTGCTGATCGGCAACGGCGGAGCCGGGGGCACCGGCGGGTCGGGCATCGGCGGCATCGGTGGCACCGGCGGTGCCGCTGGGTGGCTGTTCGGGACCGGCGGCACCGGCGGCGCCGGCGGCACGTCGGTGACGGACGCCGTGGGCGGGACGGGCGGTGCGGGTGGTGCCGGCGGTTTGTTCGGCACGGGCGGCGCCGGTGGCCGCGGCGGCGGTTCGCCGGCCGGGTTGGGCAAAGGCGGCAGCGGCGGAGCGGGCGGCGCGGGCGGCGCCGGCGGGATCGTGTTCGGCGCCGGCGGGGCCGGCGGGGCGGGCGGTGACGGCACCGTCGGTACCGGTGGCACCGGCGGCGTCGGCGGCGTCGGCGGCTTCCTCAACGGGGCCGGCG
>RXJD01000104.1:11054-38718 GCA_003987775.1 Mycobacterium sp. | reverse complement strand
TTCGAAGCCGCGTTCTACGATGCACAACGGACCGACCAACCACTGATCGGAATCCAATAGCCCGAGTCTCCGGCAGAACCAGGGCGATTCACATCGAGGCAGAGCACGCCTTCGGCGCTCAACACGCGCGGCCGTTGGTCGAGCGCGATCTCGACACCGTCGAAGCGCTGATCAAAACCGCACCCCGCCGACTCAAACGTGCCATGGCAGAGGCAGCCGGGACCATCGCCGAAGTAGCTGGCTGGATCGCCCAAGACCTAGGCGATCATGCCGCCGCCCAAACGCTGACGCATAAAGCGTTCCTGCATCTGCGGGCTGCTAGTCCCGAGCTACGTGCGATGATCCTGATGCGGCAATCGAACATTCTCACGCGCAGCGACGCCAGCTTGGCCGTCGACCTCGTAGCCGATGCCGCCGAGTTCATCGACGGCCGCGACGCAGGGCGGCTGACGGCCAGCATCGCCCGCCAGCAAGCCCTCGCCGCGCTGCACAATGACGACGAGCGGGGCTTTCACCGGCACGCCGCCGAGGCCCTTGAACTCGGCGACATCGAGCCCGCCACCGATGACCGGGCACCCTACGCCCACGCCGCTTACGTCGCCAGTGACATCGCATCCGGATACTTACGCCTCGGCCATGCTGAGAAAGCGCTGGAGCTGCTGACCAGCCACCACACCGAATGGACTTCACAACAACACCGCGACCGTGCCGTCGCCGACATGCGGCTGCTGCATACCTACATCGCGATCCGGGACTATCGCCTCGCGCTTGCGCTAGCTGACACCGCCATCCCCGCCTACCTGTCAGCGCCATCGCAGCGAGCGCGCCGACACCTCGCTCAGGCGGGCAAACTCGTCCGTGACCGTCGACGAAGAGACACCAGCCCTGTCCTGCAAGAACTTGCCGCGCGCATCAAGAAAGCCACCCAAGGAGCACATACGTGAGCCGCCACATCATCCCCGATACCACCACCACCGATCCTGCTGCCACCAATTCCGTGGCAGTGCTACCGGTTGGTTCCTTCGAACAGCACGGCCCCCACCTGCCGCTGGGCACTGACTCTCTCATCGCCTGCGCCATCGCAACGGCAATCAGCCAGCATCACAACGTTTTCCGACTACCACCGATCACGTTCGGATGCTCTCATGAACACGCCGCGTATCCCGGAACGGTCAGTATCAGCGCCACAGCACTCGCGGCGGTCATCGCCGATATCACCCAGTCGCTCATCCAGCAGGCAGTGCGCGGGCTCATTGTCGTGAACGCCCACGGCGGCAACGCTGTACTCACTAATGTCGTGCAGCAGGCCAACCAGCCCGCCACCCCGATCAATGTGGGTCTCTATCCAAGTCGCGAAGATTGGACCGAAGCCCGCACCGCCGCTGGCATCACCAGCACCAATCACGACGACATGCACGCCGGCGAACTAGAAACCTCCATCCTGCTCGCCGCGTACCCCAGCTACCTGCGCGCCGGATGGAACACCGCTGATCACAGTGCCAGCGACCGCCGCTACCTCACCACAGTCGGCATCAGCGCCTACACCACCACCGGTGTCATCGGCTACCCGTCACGGGCCACCGAAGCCAAAGGCCACGCGCTGCTCAACCACCTCGGCCGCAACGCCGACACCCTCGTCACCCTGCTGACCGAAGCGGCCCGACCCGAAGAGTGCCAATAACGAAGGCTCTCGCGTGCAGCATCCGGCGGCTACCTGCGGGCTTTACTACGCTCCCTCTGCTCCCGTCCGCTGGCGCTCCCGTCCGCGCCGGTCGCTACGCTTCGCCCTCTGTCCGCCGCCACAGCAGCCAGTACCGGCAAGCGCACTCTGTCTGGATCGACCACCCACAGCAGGAAATGAGGCTCGGCAGCGCAGCCTCCGCGTAATACCAGCGCTGTGCTCGGCCACCGGCCAGCCCTGCTCATCCAGCAGCGACTAGATCGGTGCCAGCGACCGCAAACGGCTTCTGACCTGCGGTGTGAGAACTTTCTTTACTGGGATCAAGTAGCTAGAGTCCGATACGCTTGGCGATGATCTCGTTCATGATTTCGTTGGTGCCGCCGCCTATTCCGAGAATCCGGCAGTCTCGATAGTGTCTCTCGATCTCAGACTCACGCATGTAGCCCATCCCACCGAAGATCTGAACTGCCTCGTTGACCACGTAGTCGCACGCATACACAGCGGTGTTCTTGGCCATCGACACCTCGGCAACGACATCCTCCCCCGCTAGCCACCTCTGCATGACTGCACGGGTGTAGGTGCACGCCACGTCGACCTGTCGAGCCATCTCGGCAAGCTTATGGCGAATGACCTGACGCCCCGTCAAGGGTCTACCGAACGTTTCACGCTCCCGCGCCCAACTCTTGGCGAGATCGAGAGCCCGACCCGCCGTCGCGTATGCCTGGACAGCGATGCCGAGCCGTTCAGCCTGAAATTGCTGCATGATCTGCAAAAACCCGCTGTTCGCTGCCCCCACAAGGTTCTCAGCCGGTACGCGAACGTCGACGAAAGACAACTCGGCGGTGTCGCTACATCGCCATCCCATCTTGTCCAACCGGCGGGACACTTCGAATCCAGGCGAATTCTTGTCGATCACGAGCAATGAAACTCCACCGTAACCCGGTCCGCCGGTGCGTACCGCCGTAGTAACGAAGTCCGCCCGAACTCCGCTGGTGATGAACGTCTTTGCTCCGTTGACCACGTAGGTGTCGCCGTCGCGCACTGCGCGTGTGCGCAAATTCGCGACATCTGAACCTGCCCCAGGCTCGGTAACGCCCAGCGAGCCGATCATCTTTCCTGCGAGCGTCGGACGGACATATCGTTCAATCAGGGCTTCGGAGCCATTGGCGGCAATGTGGGGAAGGGCAATGCCATGGGTGAACAAGGCGGCACAGACGCCAGTGGACCCACCTGCGGCCAGGATGGCCTCAGTGACCAGTGCAGAGTCAATCGCGTTGCCGCCGCTGCCGCCGACTTCTTCCGGGAACCCGATTCCGAGAAGCCCCACCTCGGCAGCATTGAGGTGCAGGTCGCGTGGAATCTCACCCACCTGCTCCCATTGCGCTAGCTTCGGCGCGATTTCACGTTCGACGAAAGACCGCGCCATCTGACTCAGCGCTCGTCGCTCCGGCGTGGTCCACACCTCCGGGGCGACAACGAAACGAGCTGCCCCATCCTCGCTTGCCATGGTCGTGCCAGCGTCCGTCATCTCAGCCTCCGAGAGAATTTGATGGATGATTGATTACAAGGTGTCTAATGCTTGCCGTCCTCAGGACGGGAAAGGAGGACGAGCGACGCGCGGCAGCCTAAGCGGTCCGGCGGCGTGTAATCTGCAGCGGCGCAAGGACATGAACACGAGCAGTGGAGCATGGTTCTCTTCAGAACCGGACGAGCCCTCGAATGTTTTTTCCTGAACGCATATCCTGGTAGCCCTCATTGATTTGGTCGAGGGAGTATTCGCGGGTGACCAACTCGTCGAGCTTCAACAGCCCGGCGGAGTAAAGCTCGACCAGCCGCGGAATATCGTGTGGCGCATTGGATGAGCCATACAAAGCGCCACGAATCTGCTTCTCGTAAAGCGTCATCTCCAGCAGTGACCCTGAGATCGACGACTCGTCGGGATGCCCGATGGCCGTAACCACGACGCGTCCGCGCTTTCCGACCAAGGCCAGTGCTTCGGCGGTGTAGGAGCCCTCAGCCACATCAGTGGTGAGGATGCAGACATCGGCCAGCTTGCCCCGCGTCATATCGCTGACCAACGACCAAGCTTCATCCATCGAGGCGGCGGTATGCGTCGCGCCGAACCCGCTCGCTTGCTCTCGCTTGAACTTCACCGGATCGACCGCCACAATTGCTAGCGCACCCGCGATTCGCGCACCCTGAATCGCATTCATTCCGATTCCGCCTGCTCCCACTACCACGACGGTGTCCCCGGCGCGCACCTCCCCAGTCCGCACCGCAGATCCGTAGCCGGTCGTGACGCCGCAACCGATCAAGGCTGCCCGATCCAGAGGGATTCCGCCGTCAATCTTGACCACGGATGCCTGCGGCACCACTGTGTACTCGGAAAACGTTCCGAGCAGACACATCTGCCCGACGTCCTCGCCTCGTGCGTGAAAGCGATAGGTGCCGTCGATCTGCGGTCCCATCATCAGCGCCGCTCCCAAATCACAGAGATTGCCCATGCCGCGCGCGCAGTACGAGCAGCGCCCACACGAGGGAAGGAAGGTCAAGATGACAGAATCACCTTCGGACAGATCCTCAACCCCTGCGCCGCACTCCACGATTGTGCCGGCACCCTCATGGCCCCCTACTACCGGCAATGGGATCGGGAGGTCGCCGGTCACCAGATGTTCGTCGGAATGGCACAAGCCGGTGGCCGTCAGCCGCACGAGGACCTCCCCGGGACCTGGCGGATCCAACTCGACTTCTTCGACCTCCCACTTCTGCTCCAAGCCCCACAAAACAGCGGCACGTGTCTTCATGCTGAAGTCCCTTCTTTTCTATCTAATGACGCTTCTGAAGTAGTTATCCCGACCGCGCACGGCAATACCGCGAACTGTCGTGGATGATCTCCGGGCACGTCGCCCAGGGGCCGCGGCGGCCGCTCGCCCGCACCCGGTCTCGTACCGGACTGACATCACACATCGAGCAGGTCGTGACGCTTGTCGGCTTCGAGGATTGCCCGATATTCTGGAAAAAGGTTTTTGGCCTGCGGTATGAGCTTGATCAGTTTCGTGACAGGACCTTTCGCTCGTACAGTTCCTTTGGCCATCGCCATGGTCAAGTTAACTTTCCCCAACCAGAACCTGTTACCGGTATCCGCGGACATGAACAATTCGACATTCGGTGTAACGCCACTGTCCGCGCCGGTCTCTATCAACTTCTTCGGCATATCCACGGTTACTACCGCGTCCGGATCGGTGTAGTGGATCCGCAACACCACCCCAGACCCGGCAAGTCTGTTCGCAAGGTCTTCGTTCTCCAAACCTCGTCGAAAGATGCCGGCGAGGTAGCGGTAAACCTCTTCCGCATCAGCGAAGACAGCCATCGTGAATCTCCATTCTGTTTACGCAATCCAAGCACTCACAAAGAAATCCGTTGAGTCGCAGCCAGTTTGATTTGCTCCGCAGGCAATCAGGACTCATAGGAGTAGATTTCCTACCTCCCTCAGCGCCTGCGCGAGTCGACGTTCGGCTGTCGGCAATTGCGCAGCGAGCGACGCCGCGCCACTCGCTCTCCGGCGCGGATCTGCAGCGCGTTCGTACGCGGTATGCGCGACAGCGGTCCACAACTCCGATGCGGTCTTCGCAGCCTCCGCTGCTCGGAACGCAGGTTCGAAACTCAACTCTTCAGCGACGCGCCGACATCCACGTGCCTGCAGATCTCGGAACAGACCGCCTCCGGTTCCAGCCTTTTCGATGAAGGCGCTCAGCGCAAACAAGGCACCGTCGAGGGTCTCGTCGTCAAAGATCTCCGGCCACCGCTTGAGGTCCTCCACAAACGTCAACACCCCTGGTAACCCACGCACCTGAATTTCACAATCGGAGGCCTCGGTGATCGGCGCGCTCACAAACGAACCCTGCATCGCGTCCGCGGACCTATGGAAGGCCGACCGGGCAGCATTGCCGAGATCTGGTGCCGCGCGGGGCCACTCGACCACGTAGGTGGCGTGCCGCGTGGGGACGGGAAATCCCGTCGATGCTCGCGCCTTCCGCAAATTCTCGTACGGCACCGCTTGAGGTGTATCGCGATCGTTATCGACCACGAACGCGAGTTCCTTGTCGTCGTCGTACCCCACGATCACGACGTCGTGCCGGCTCATACTCAGATGCGTTCTCAGATAGGGCAATTCGGCGATGTCAGTCCACACCATGACCGGCCTGCCGGAATCGATCTGTTCGGTCACCCATTTCCAACCAAGATCGGGGTCATCTGTCGAACGGCGCTCGAAGCGCGCGCCCAACCGGGTCAAGTATTCGTCTTCAAGGTCCGCGCTACGTCCAACGAGGTAGATCGGTGGACATAGGTGCCCCGAGCGAACATACGAGAAGTCGAGGGCCCCCCCGAGAGCAAACACGATGCCTTCGTCCGGGGCGTCATCACCCCAACGGATCCCCGCCCATTCGGTCAGATCCCGAAGCGCACCCGATCCGCAATGGCCGCCCATGTCGTGGCGATACGGCACCACCATCGATGCCATCAATCCTCCTCCTCTAGATGACTAACGTGCAGGCAGCAACTCATCTGCGTCATAGGGAACGCGAGATGATTTCCTTCATCACCTCGTTCGTGCCGGCATAGATTTTTTGCACGCGCTGATCCACCCACAATCTCGAGATGGGGTACTCGGTCATGTAGCCATATCCGCCGTGAAGCTGCATACAGTCGTCGAGCACCTTCATCGCTCGCTCAGTGGTCCACCACTTCGCCATAGCGACGGTCTGCACGTCGAGTTGACCCGCAAGGTGCAGGTCGATGCAGTAGTCGAGGAACACTCGTGCGATGCGCGTTTCGGTCGCGGCTTCAGCCAGCGTGAACTTGGTGTTCTGAAAGCCGAAGACAGGCCGACCGAACGCCTCCCGCTCACGCGTGTACTTGAGCGTCTGCTCCAGGGCAAGTTCCATCGCTGCGACAGCCCCTACCGCGACGATGAGTCGCTCTTGTGGCAGCTGCGTCATCAGCTGAATGAAGCCCTGTCCCTCAGCCTGGCCCAGTAGATGCGAGCGCGGAACTCTCACTTCATCGAAGAACAACTCGGAGGTGTCCTGGCCGCGCTGGCCGATTTTGTCGAGAACCTTGCCGCGCCGGAATCCCGCCCGGTCAGCCTCGACAGCGATCAAAGAGATGCCCGCTGCGCCCTGGCTCGGATCTGTCTTGGCAACAACGATGATGAGGTCGGCCTGTTGGCCGTTGGTGATGAAAGTCTTGGAGCCGGTGATCACGTACTCGTCACCGTCCAGGAGGGCTTTTGTCTTGACGCTCTGCAGATCGGACCCGGTCCCCGGTTCTGTCATGGCGATCGCCCCGATCATTTCACCGGACGCCATCTTGGGAAGCCACTGCGCGCGCAGCTCTTCAGTCGCGTACTGGAGGATGTAGTGGGCGACGATTCCACTGTGCAGTCCCGCGCCCCATGAGCTGTCACCTATGCGGGCCTGCTCTTCAAGCACGACCGCTTCGTGGGCGAAACTTCCGCCCCCTCCGCCGTATTCCTCGGGTATTGACATGCAGAGCAGGCCCAGCTCGCCTGCTCGGTTCCACAGTTCTCGGTCGACGTGGTGCTGTTCTGCAAAGCGCTGCGCATGCGGCGCCAGTTCGGCCGAGAAGAACTTCGCAGCGAGGTCACGAAGCTCGAGTAATTCTGCATTCATCCAGGGAGAGATTGGGGAGGACATGATTACCTTCCGACTGTTGGAATTCCGGGGACTTGACGTTATTGCGTTTCGATATCGATGAGGTATTCGCCGGCAGAGTGGCGGGCACGGATGGCCTTTTTGTCGTACTTTCCGACGCTCGTTCTCGGAATATCGGACACGAAGCTCCATCGCTCAGGAATCCACCATTTGGCGACTTTGTCCGCAAGGAACGATCGGAGTTGGTCAATGTCAACGTCGGTTCCGGGGTGGACGACGACAAGCGCCAACGGCCTTTCCTGCCATTTATCGTCCGCGACGCCGACTACCGCCGCTTCGTACACGGCAGGGTGGCCGATCAGCGTGTTTTCCAGCTCCACCGAGGAGATCCATTCGCCACCTGACTTGATGACGTCTTTCGAGCGGTCGGTCAGTGTCAGATAGCCCTCGGCGTCGATCTTGCCCACATCACCGGTACGCAGCCATCCTTCGTCGAACTTCTCCGTATCGTTGTCTCCGAAATAGGACCCGGTGATCCAAGGACCGCGCGCCTGGATTTCCCCAACTGATTGCCCGTCCCACGGCACGTCTTTCCCGTCGTCATCCCGCAACCGGATTTCGACACCGCAGATCGGCCGGCCCTGGGATGCGCGCATCTCCAATCGTCGCGTCGCGCCGGCTCTGTGAGCCGGACGTGCAACGGTCGCCAACGGAGAGGTTTCGGTCATACCCCAGGCCTGCACAATGGGCACGTTGTACTTCTCTTCGAATGCCCGCATCAAGGAAAGCGGAACAGCAGATCCCCCGCACGCGACCAGCCGTAACGAAGAAATGTCCCGCTCAGGGTGCGAATCCAGATATCGGTCGACATCGTTCCAGATCGTCGGCACTGCACCGGCCACGGTCGGTCTGGTGTCTTCGATGATCGACACCAACGGTTCGGCTTGGAGATACCGGTCAGGCAGCACCAGATCCGCACCGGACATCAACGCTGCGTAGATAAGCCCCCACGCATTGGCGTGAAACATTGGGACGATTGCCAGCACACGGTCAGCCTCGCTGACTGACAAAGCGTTAGCTGTGCAGGCGGTCAGGGAGTGAAGGTACGTCGAACGGTGGCTGTAGACGACGCCTTTGGGATCTCCGGTGGTGCCGCTCGTATAACACATGGCCGCGGCGGACAGCTCGTCGAGCTCAGGCCAGTCAAATGATTCTTCTTGGCCGGCAAGCACTTCCTCGTAACGCAGAACGGTCTTCCCGCATCCCTGTAGCGGGGCAAGGTCGCCCTCTCCGGTGGCGATGACGGTGTGCACCGATGCCATCGCCGGGAGCGCGCGCGCCAACAACGGGGCAACCGAAGCATCTACTAGCACAATCTGATCGCTCGCATGGTTGGCGATGTACGCGAGTTGCTCTGGGGCCAAACGAATGTTGAGCGTGTGCAGGACTGCGCCCATGGAGGGAATCGCACAGTAGGCCTCCAAATGTTCCTGGTTGCTCCACTGGAAGGTGGCCACGCGTTGGTCTGCAGTGATGCCAAGGCTGCGCAGCGCATTGGCAAGGCGAGCCACTCGCGCCAGCACAATGCGGTAAGGCGTTCTCCGATATCCATTTCCGGTCGGAGTGACGACCTCGCTGTCACCGTGTATGGCTGCCGCATGCTGAACGATCGCCGAAACCGACAGGGGAACATTTTGCATTGTGCTTTGCATCGTGTAGTGCCCTTTCAGGCGAAGAGGTCGGGACGGCTGTTCGGCTGGTCGATGAATGTGCCGTAATGCGTTCTCAGTGCTTGGAGGATGTCTGCTAGGGGTAGATCGTCGTAGGCTCCCCGGTCGCGCAGATACTCCATGTGCTGGGTGCCGTCAGCGGTGAAACCATGGAGTAGCGCGTCGCTACGGCCGTCGAATTCGATCGGCGAGACACCGAAACGTGCGCACAGCTCGCGATTGAACGCCGGGGTGGCCTTGACCCACGCACCGTTGAGAAACATGAGACTGTAGCCGTGGTAGACGAAAACGTCGGTACGACCCATCCGCTCGCGCAATGTCTTGGTCTGGAGGTGGTTTCGGACGTCGGCGAACCCCAGACGCGCCGGGATTCCCGCCGCTCGGCACGCTGCAGTCAAGAGCACGGCCTTCGGGACGCAGTAGGCTCGTTCTGCGGTCGCGACGGTGCTGGCGCGATACGCGTGTGGGTTGTCGGTCACCGTGTAGGGGTCGTACCAAATGGAGTCACGGACCGCGGTGAAGATGGCGATGGCCTTCTCGATGTCGCCGCAGGCACCACGGATCGCCGATGACACGAAGTCACGTACCGAATCTTGTTGCCAGTCAAGAAACTCCGTGGGTTCTAGGTAGGGCCTGTGGTCGACGGTCATCGGCGCTTCATCTCCAACGGAAGTCCGTCCACCGGAATGGGCAGCGAGGTGTTGTCCCATCGGACGTGATAGTTTTCCGGAACCGTCCAGGTGAACGAACGCAGCATCCTGTGCAGGATTGCTTTGACCTCGAGCGTCCCGAATTGCATGCCGATGCACTTGTGCGCTCCACCTCCGAACGGAACCCAGGCGAATCGGTGGTGTTGGTCTTCGCGCCGAGGCTCGTCGAAACGTGAGGGATCGAACCGCTCCGGATCACTCCAGATCGTTCGATCGAAGTGATTCACGGCAGGCGTTATGGCGCACAAAATGTTCGCGGGGATGTGATATCCGTCGATGGCGACATCTCGAACTGTCTTGCGCATCACCAGCGGAACAGGTGCAAGCAGTCTGAGCGCTTCCTTGATCACGAGGTCGATGACCGTCATCTTCTCCAGGGCATCGATGTCCGGCAACCCGTCACCGATGGCCGCGGCTTCCGCAGCCGCTGCCTCCTGCCACTGCGGATACTTGGCAAGGAAATAGGTGACCGCTGTGGTGGTGATCGTCGATGTGTCGTGGGCCGCCATCATCAAGAAGATCATGTGATTCACCACATCCTCGTCGGAAAACCGCTCCCCGTCTTCGGTCGTGGCTTGACAGAGAGCAGCGAACAGATCCTCCGTTTCACCGGCTCGCGCGGCCGGCAGATGCCGGAAGAAGTAGTCCTCCAAGACGCGCCGCCCTTGCACACCAGCGCGGAATCTGGTTCCCGGAAGCGGAGCACGCACAAGGGAACTCGCCGCCCGGACCGTAGCGACGAACGCCTTGTTGACAGCATCGCTCTCGTCCTTGCCGCGGCCGCCCATGAAGACGTCGGTAGCTATGTCGAGGGTGAGTTCCTTCAACAGTGGGTAGATTCGAACCGACGGGCCCACCGGCCACGCAGGCACTGCGGAGCGAACGCATGGGGTTACCTGTTCGACGTATCCGGTCAGGCGCGGACGCGTAAACGCCTCCTGCATGATGCGCCGGTGCATCAAGTGCTCGTCGAAGCTCATGAGCATCAAACCGCGATGGAAGAAGGCGTCGATCAGGAAGGACCAGCCATCCTGAGAGAATGCCTTCGCTTCGCTCGTGAACGCCTCTCGAGTGGCGTCAGGGCCGGCGATGACCACCATCTTGGTGCCGAACGCGCCCATCCACGACACCGAACCCAGACGGTCGTAGCGCTCTCGATTGAAATCCGAGCCGAATCGGATGTAGTCGAGCGTGTGACCCACGAAGGGCAGTCCGGCATCCCCCCGGACGGCTTTCAATCCACTGCCCGCGGGTGCCGGTGCCAGTTCACGAACCGGCCAGTCCCGGCTCCATCGACGCCATCTGTCGTCGACGGCGTGAGGCGCGGGGACCATGATCACAGAGGACAACCGCTCCTTCACGTGGTGCGCAGGTGCGAGAAGGTGATTCGTCATGGTTCCTCCTGGACGCTGGGCCGCTCTGACGGCGTCTCCACCAGTCTTTACAAAGATGCCATTGATGTCAATATCTTGACATTATTGGCCTAGCGGTTAAGTGCGCGTCTCGTGCCCGTAGTCGGGCAGGCTCGGTTCTGCAGGGCCTCCGACCTTTAGACGCCCGACCTTTCTCAAGACGTAATCGTCGCTGCGCGGCTTCCGGGTAAGGAGTCGATAAACCAAGGTAGGCCCCGGCCAGTTCGTCGGGATTTCCCCGCTCGAGGTTCGATACCAGCTCGCACACAGCGCCCACACCGACCTCCGTAGTCGCCTTCTCAAGCGTGTGTTGTAGCGTTGCGCGATCTCTGACTTGACATCGATCGCATGACCCGGATGAGCAGCCACGGCCTTGATGAGCGTTGCGATGTGACGGACTTGTGACTCGATCATGTAGAGGATCGACCCCGAGCCCACATTCGTGTTGGGACCATAAAGCAGGAACAGGTTCGGGAACATGGGGACAGTGATGCCCAGATATGC
Organism: Mycobacterium sp.; assembly: GCA_003987775.1. GTDB lineage: Bacteria > Actinomycetota > Actinomycetes > Mycobacteriales > Mycobacteriaceae > Mycobacterium. Next base: position 27,006 of record RXJD01000104.1, on the reverse strand, counting down.
GTATGCCTGGGTCTTCCACACCTGGGCCAAGGAGACTCCGCGAGAGCCGCGCACGGACATCGGGGCGAGAAAATCGGTGGCGCGAAACCCGGTTCCGTAGATCACGACATCTGCAGGACGAAACTCTCCATCCACGGTCTTGACACCCTTGTCGCAGAGCTCTGCGATAGCCTTCGGCACCAACGACACGCGATCACTCGCGATTGCTGGATAGTAATCATTCGAGAACAGCACTCGCTTGCACCCTGGCGCGTCGGAAGGCATCAATTGCTCGCGCAAAGATGGGCTAGCAACCTGCCGATGTAGGTGGCGGCGCGCGATCGCACCGAGGACGCGTGAGAGGGGCTTCGCGTCGACTAGCGTCACAGCGAGCAACTCGAAAATTAGCCATACCGCGAAACGCTCGAGGCGCAGCGCCATCGGCAATAATCCGATCACCCAGCGGTGAACGACTCCATACCTGCTGTCCCACTTCGGCAAGATCCACGGAGCCGTGCGCTGATATAGCGTGACATGCTCCGCCTCCTGGGCGATGTGTGGCACGAATTGGATGGCACTAGCTCCTGTGCCGATGACGGCTACTTGCTTCCCGCGAAGCGAAACCGATCGGTCCCAACGCGCCGAATGAAAGCGCGGCCCCTGGAAGGTGTCTGCGTCGGCAATAACGGGTACGTGGGGCAAGGAGAGCTGACCCACGGCCGAGACGACGACATCGCAGGTTATTGTCTCGTTCGAGTTCGTAACCAGGGTCCAACGCCCGAACTGATCATCGAAGGTCATTACGACAACTTCGGTCTGGGTACGCAGATGCGCGGTCAGTCCGCCACTCTCCACGAGTTGTTGGAGGTACTCGAGTATCTCGGGTTGCTCGGCATATCGCCGTGACCAGCGAGGATTGGGCTTGTACGAGTGTGAGTACAACGCTGACGGCACGTCGCAGGCCGCTCCCGGATAGGTGTTGTCACGCCAAACACCCCCGATGTCTGCAGCCTTTTCCAGGATCGTGAAGTTCGTGAAACCGTCCTTCTTCAGCCGGTGGGCCATCGCAAGCCCGGCGAAGCCGGCCCCGATGATCACGATCGACGGATCGTATGCGCGACAGGCCGTCGCGAAGTTGCTGCTCATGAGGCAGAGACGACTGACTTCACGCTGCGGCGGTGTAGGTGGTGTAGGTGTAGGAGCATTGCCTGTTCGGACACTTTCACCTGACTCCCGAGGCTTCAAGGAAGCGTCCCGCTCGATGAATCGCGTCGCGAGCTTCGGGAAGAATCCGGAACATAGCCTGGAATACATGGATCTGTCCCCGGTATACCTGGATCTCGACGTGGGATCCAGCCGATTGAAGTCGCTCGGCGAGACGGCGCGAGTCATCGATTAACATTTCTCTCCCACCCACCTGAATGAGGATCGGCGGCATCGAGGTGAGGTCCGCGTCAAGCACACTGAGGCGCGGATCTCCGCGGTCTGCACCACCTACGTAGAGGTCAAGAGCGCGCGCCGCCGATTGAGCGGAGGCGAAAGGATCACGGCGGCGAAGTTCACGCGCCCTGGCGAGTTCGCACCTGAGGTCCAGGACGGGAGACATCAGCAGCATTGCATCAGGGAGCGGCAATCCTCCTGCACGTGCGCCCAAGGCCGTGGCCATCGTGAGCTGACCGCCCGCCGAATCTCCGGCAACCGCGACGGTGCGCTGGCAAGAACTCGGGGACCCTCCGCTGGTAAGCCAGCGATACGCGTTCAGTGCATCGTCCGCGGCTGCTGGATAAGGGTATCGGGGCGCAAGTCGATATTTGACGGCGAAGATTGGGCGTCCGCTTGCAGAGGCGAGCTCGCCGAGAAGACCGCGGTGCGTATCCGGCGAGCACATAGAATATGCACCGCCGTGTATGTATAGCAATGGGTTCGCATGCGGATTAATGACAGGCGTGGTGATCCAGTCCCCACGAATCGGGCCTCCGGCGAATACAGTGTCAACCTTGCGCACTGTGACGCCGCGCCGGGGCCGTGAGGCGACGAGCGCTGTTCGAAGCACGCGATCCATCACCGCAAGTCCGTAGGCGTTTGATGGCATGAGCTGCGCCAGTGGGCGCAGCGTGGTTCGCGAGGACATCGCGACGAGATGACTGGCAATACTGGGCTGCCAGTCAGGGGCATCCATTCTGGTCACCGGGGACACACCTCCTCGGGCCGATTCTCGAATCGGTAGTCCGAGAGGCGAAAGGTGCGGCTACGCCAGTAGGTCTCCAGGGTCGTTGATGGACGGAGTGGAACGTCACCGTGTTTGTCGAAGTAGTAGCTATTGGCATTGGAACAGCTCGGCTGCCAGAAAACCTGCCTGTGACGGCGACTTAGCACTTCGGCGAAGTAACGGTCGTTCGCCTCCTTCTTGATCTCCACGAAGTTAGCACCCAGCGCCCGCGCGCGACGAAGACACCGGACGATGTGCCGACTCTGCGCCTCGATGAGCGTGAAGTACGAGGAGCCGTTGTAGCCGTACGGGCCGAAGATGTTGAAATGATTCGGGAATCCCGGGACGCTCACCCCTTCGAAGGCCTGCAGTCGGTGCTCGTCCCACCATGTAGCCTGCTCCAGCCCGCCGTGTCCCTTCAACACGTACGTTGGCATGTTGCCCGACTCCATCACTTTGAAGCCGGTGGCCAGGATCAAGACGTCAATGGGATGAGCTTTGCCGTCTCGAATATGGACGGATGCATGGTCGATATGGGTGATGCCGCTCGTCTCGAGCGAAACGTTGGACCGGTTGTACGTTGCGAGATAGGAATTGTGGAAGCTGGGTCGTTTACAGCCCAACGAGTAGCGCGGAATGAGTTGTTCTCTCGTCGTCGGGTCATGGACTTCACGCCGCATGTACCGTTTTGCGGCGCTCTCCATGACATCGGCGAACGGTATCACCGTGTGAAAGTGAGCGGCGATTGGGAAAGTGATTTCCACGAACGCCTGGCTCGCGGTCCGGGTCGCCAATTGTGCCCCCGGCAGGAAATGCAGAAGCCTTCCAGCCCACGTCGGTATGGGGACGTCTGGCTTCGGCAAACAATAAATTGGAGTTCGCTGAAAGACCGTCAGACTCTCTGCTTTTTTTGCGACTTCGGGTATCAGTTGCACCGCCGACGCACCGGTGCCGATTACTGCAACCCTCTTCCCGCTGAGATCTTTGGTATGGTCCCATCGAGCCGTGTGGAGCGTAACGCCGGCGAAATCTCGCACCCCCTTGATTTCAGGCCACTTTGGCCGACTGAGAACGCCGGAGCAATTTATCACGAAGCGTGCCGTGAACTCCTCACCATTGGCGCCGGTCAAACGCCACCGTGTTGCGTTCTCGTCGAAACAAGCCTCGGTAATGGTTGTGTTGAAACGAATATGGTCCCGGAGCCGATACTTTTCAACGCATCGCTCTGCATAGGCTTTGAGCTCATTGCCGTGGGCGTACGTGCGCGACCAAGAGGGCCGCATTTCGTATGAGAATTGATAACTGTACGACGGTATATCGACAGCGATACCCGGGTAGGTGTTCCAGTGCCACGTACCACCTACGCCATCGGCGTCATCAACCATCAAGAAGTCGGTAAATCCCGCCTTCATCAAGCTAATGCCAGACCCGATGCCGGAAAATCCAGCTCCTATGATAATTATCTCGTAATGACGGTCGAACTTACGATCCATTGCTGTATTTCACCGTTCTGACGGTCAGCCTTGCAAACTTGTATTCAGAGTGATTGCGTCAGCTCAAGGTGTGTATCGTCGCGCCGGGTTATCACGTAATCATGAGGATCCAAGCGGGAAAGTTCTCTCATAAACTGGGTCGCGAAACCTGGGTACATCGTGCCGTTGTAGCCGTCCTCGGTCAAATACCAACTGCTGCACCCCGAATTCCATGTCGTTCGTCGAAGGCGGCGCTGAATTTCGGAGTGATAGCAATCCTGTCGATCCTCCCTCACATCCAAAGTACCGATGTCATCTTGCTGAAGGAGCTTGATCGCCTTGATTATATAGTCAATTGCGGCCTCCATATATACGAGCGCCGAGTTGTGGCCTGGCCCCGAATTCGGTCCGAAAGTGAAGAACAAGTTCGGATAGCCGGCCACGCTCACGCTCTTGAAGGCGTATCTCCCCTGAGACCATTCGTCCCCAAGCTTCCGACCACCCCGGCCGCTAATCGGGAACGGGGTGCCACGTTTGCACACATCGAAGCCGGTGGCAAAAACGATGCAGTCCACCTCGTGCTCGACACCGTCGGCGGTTCGGACACCTTTGGGTGACAATGTGGCGATCGGCCAGCTGATCAGCTTACAGTTATCCGACTGTAGCGCAGGGTAATAATCGCTGGTCATGAGCATACGTTTGCAGCCAGGTCTGAAATGGGGCGTCAACTGACGTCTCAACCAGGAGTCTTTCACCTGCCGACGGAGATGAGCCTTCGCCGCCAGTTGTATCGCGGACGTCGCAGCGGTGTTCCAGACCATACCCACTGCCATCACTTCATGAGCCCAGAACCAGGCGTCACGGACCGCTTGTTCGCTCACCGGCAATTGTTTGAAGGTCGAACGCGCCCAAGCCGGATGCTTGAGGTTCACCCTGGGCAACACCCAGCCGGGCGTTCTTTGGAAGACTTTGACCGACGCAGCTGACTTCACGAGCTCAGGAATGATCTGTACCGCGCTCGCGCCTGTCCCAATGACTGCAACCCTCTTATCGCCGAGATCGTAGCCATGGTCCCATCGAGCGCTGTGGATCTTCTTTCCCTCGTACGAGTCAATACCCCGAATATCCGGAAAGCTGGCGTCGGCAAGTGGTCCACTGGCCATCACAACTGAACGAGCTTGATAACGCTTTCCGTCAGCCGTGTCGGCCACCCAGATGCCGGCACCCTCATCGAATTCCAAGGCAGTTACATCGGTATCGAACTGGATGAACCGGGCAAGGTCGTACTTGGTGACGATCTCGTCGATATATTCGAGGATCTCCGCGCTCCCCGAGTAGGTACGAGTCCAGCCTGGGTTCGGCTCGAACGAGTAGGAGTAGAGAACTGAGGGAATATCGCAGGCCGCACCGGGATAGGTATTGTCTCGCCAGGTGCCTCCGATGCGATTTGACCGTTCCACGATGACGAAGTCATCTGTGCCCTCTTGCAGCAGTCTGATCGCCGTACCGATACCTGCGAACCCGGCGCCGACGATCAAGGTCGTCGTCGTGCCTGTCATTTGGCCACCGGTTCGTAGGTCAGTTCGTCGGTCCATGATGGCGGCCGGCCGAAGATCTGAACAGGGAACACATCGATCGCATTGCCAAGGCGCTGAGACACGAAGTGCAGAGGCTGGGACCGCTTGATCGAAGACGACATGTGCGCCTTCAAGATGTGATAGCCGGGCACCCTCCGCGTGTGCTCACTCCGGTCGCCGACATTGGCATACCGCGTCACTGCATTGTATAACTTCTCCTCGGACAGACCCATAGCGTTGAGATTCATCAACATGCGCGTCAGGAGCGGGATATACAGCAACGCGCCGGTGAGAATGCGCGGGTCGACCAGAGCACCCGCAGTTTGAATGGCGTGGATTCGCATGGGGCTGGCGCCCAGGTCATTCAAGACTTGGAAGCCAACCGCGAGATGCCGCGATTCGTCGCTGTTGACCTTGTTGAACACCTCCCCGCACACAGGGTCGTCAACCTCATCGAGGAGAAACTTCAGCAGTGCTCCGTCGAGCGCAGTCTCCAGTGCCGGGATCGCGGCCCCGATGACGGTCAGGGGAAGGGCTTCGGCATAACGGTCCAGCCATTCGATGACCAGCCGAATATTCTTGTTCGGGACCGGTTTCTCGTCTTCCTCGAGCATGCCCCAGCGACGCATCAGGGCAAGTTCGGCATTGGCGTGACGCTGCTCCTCGGCGTGAAAGTAACGGTAAATGTCTCCGAGCGCTTCGAATGGCGCCTTCGGAGCCATCGCGGCGAAGGCACGTGCTCCAACATGCTCAATCCACACCACGTCGGACATGAATTGCTTGAGTGTGGGACGCTGTTCATCGGTGATCAGTTCCGCGCCAGGGGCGTCCCAATCGATATCGGCGAGAGCCCATTGCTTGTTTTTGATTGTCTCGAGCATGTCGCTGTATGCGAAAGCCATTTTCCCTGCTCCTCTACTCGGCTAAATCATTCCATGAGGCCATGCGCTCCACGAGGCCCAGCGTGCGTGTAAAGGGACCGGGTAGGGCTCTCTTGAGTTGCCACAAGACTTTGGCATCGAGTTGGGGTACTACATAAATTTGTCCGCGATCGTGCGCGTTCAACGTCGTTCGAGCAACGTGCTGTGGCGAAATGCCGGTCCATTTCATCAGGTTGGTCGCGAGTCGTGCAGCCGCCTCGTCGATTTGAGGATTATTGGCGATGTTCGTCTTCACGAAGGTGGGGCAAAGCACTGTGACGTTGACGTCAGTACCGCTCAGTTCGGCCGCCAGTGTCTCTGATAGAGCGAGCACTCCGGCCTTGCTGACGTTGTATGCCGCCATTCGAGGGGCCGAGCCGAAGCTCGCTGCGGACGCCACATTGATGACTCCGCCATGCCCATTGCTCCGGAGCCGAGGCACAAAAGTCTCGCAGCCGTAGATAACGCCCCAGAGGTTGACAGAAATCGCCGCTTTCCAGTCCTCGATTGACGTCGCGCCGATGCGATTGCCGCCTGCACCGATTCCGGCGTTGTTGATGACGAGGCTCGCTGCCTTCCCGAACCAGTCTTCGCTCACATCAGCGAGGTTGCGGATCTGCTCAAGATCGGTGACGTCGCATGCGATGTCGAAGCCCTCGCCGCCAGCCTGCCTCACCAACTCTGCCGACTCTTTTGCGGTGACGGGATCTCTGTCGGCGCACACCACGCGTCCGCCTCGGCGTGCAAGCTCAACGGCGAATGCGCGGCCGATACCGCTTCCTGCGCCCGTAACGACTGCATCGGCTCGGTGCGTTCTGCCTGGTGCGCCGCCGAATGGCAGCAATCTCATTCGTCTGCCTTTCGGGTCGCGACATTGACGTCTGCTGTGAGGGAAGTCTCATCTGGGGGCACCAGCCACCATTGGTGTCCCATGCCACCAGTTTTGTCGTGGACCGAGCGCTTTGTCAAGATGGAGAGGTGCGGTCGAGAAATAAGCGCTGGGGTGGTCGGACCGGGGCCGAGCGTCGCGCAGAACGACGGCAGCAATTGATCGAGGCCGCAACCGAGATTTGGAGTGAGAGCGGTTGGGCCGCGGTCACTATGCGCGGAGTATGCGCCCGCACAGGGCTCAACGATCGATACTTCTACGAGGACTTCAAGACGCGCGATGAGCTGCTCGTTGCCGCGTGGGATGGCGTCCGCAACGACATGCTGGGAGAAGTTTCCTCGCTGTTCGACGCACGGGCGGATCGGCCGCCGATCGAAACAATCACCGCAGCGATCACCATCGTGGTCGATGGGATCGCACGCGATCCCGGCCGAGCACACATCCTCCTCGCTCAGCACGTAGGTAGCTCACCGCTGCAAGACCGCCGCGCCGTGGCGCTGCAGGAAGCAACGCAGTTGGTCGTTGACGCAAGCCGGCCACACCTCCGACAAGATGCCGACGAGATGGCCCTTCGCATGGACACTTTGATCGCTGTCGGGGGGTTCGTCGAAGTCATCACCGCCTGGCACTCGGGTTTGCTCGCGGTGACCGAGAAGGAAGTGGTCGCGCACACCAGCAGACTTGCTGAAACCCTGGCTCAACGCTATATCGTCAGCGACTGATCGAGGCTCACAACAGGGCCCGCCAGCCCCGTGGCGATCGCTGCGAACGGCATTTGCGGGTCCGACCGCCGTCTCCCCGGCTACCGAGCACCGAATCCGTGAGTCGACCGGCGCGTCACACCCTGTTCGGAAGGAGCGACGCAGGAACGGTGCTCCTGCGTCGCAGAACTTCCGTACCTTTGCTATCCCGGCTGAGCGATAACTCTCTGTGAACCGTCTTGGTCGAACAGTTCTTTGCTCCATAACTCCAGGACCGCGGCGCTGTCCCAATCGTCAGGATGGAAACCCGGGCGGTTGTAGGAACGGAATCGCCGCAGCGCATCGGCGGTGAACATCGGGGTGCGACTGAAGCGGTACAGACTGCGCAACAACGTGACCGGGTTATACGAGGCTTTGTCAGCGGCCATGGACAGGGCAGTCTGCAGAATGAGTTCGCCGAACAGAATTACTGAAGCGATCCGCATGCCCCGTACGCGGGTGCGCTCGGTTCCTCCCACGAGCCGATAGACGTCGAAGGCAACCGCTTTGTGCTCCGACTCCTCGAAGGCATGCCACAGCAGAATCGGTCGAACCTCTGTCTGTCCGATGAGCTTCTGGGCGTCTTCGCTGGTAAGGATGATTTCTGCCAGCGTGGCGGTGTAGTGCTCCAAAGCGGAGGTCATGGACAGCCGCATTTCCGGCGAAAAGCGCCGTTCCAATCGCTTGATCAGGCGTGCGACATGACGGTCGATTCGCGCGGTCGGATACCCCATGACCTGGAGTCGCTCGTTGAGGAGACGATGCTGGTGTCGATGTGTGGCCTCTTGTCCGATGAAACCCTTGACCGCTGTCTCCAATTGGGGATCGTCGATGGAACTCTGGAAGTTCCTGACCGAGCGGATGAAGAAATCCTCGCCTTCCGGGAACGTCGCAGAAAGCACCGAGATGAAATGGCTCATCACCAGGTCGCCATCGACAAAATGTTGCCGCTTCGTGGAGGTCGGCATCGGAAAACGAACACGCCTGGGTTTTGGCAGAACGCGGGTCCTGGTCGGGGCTCGATCTTGCGACATTTGATGTCCTTCCTCGAAGTTGCATCTGACTTTATACCTTGTCAGATAAGACTGCCAGACTGTAGGACATGAGTCCAGCACGTGTTTATGGCGGGCTGTCCGCAGCTCAACGGGATGCGCAGCGCCGCGTGATGTTGATTGATGCTGCAGTCTCAATCATGGGCACCCACGGAGCTGCCGCGTGCACCGTGACCGCCGTGTGTGCGAAATCAGGCGTGACGAGCCGGTACTTCTACCAGCAGTTTCGCGACCGAGACGCGCTCTTGCGCGCGGTATTTGCCAAGATCTCCGCCACGTTCCAAGCGGTGATAACCAGCGCCATTCCGGACGACACGGTTGCGCCTCAAGAACTCGCCTACGCTCCGATCAAGGCCCTGGTTCAGGTGATCGAGAACGATCCCAGCATGGCCCGCATACTGTTTGTCGAATCAGGCGCAGAACCCCTCCTTCGGCAGCTGCGAAGCGAGCTGATGACCGATTTTGCGGAGCTGGTGCTCAGAGAGGCCCGCTTGCACCTCGATATACCCAGCGATGTGCTCCAAGTCGCAGATCTCGCCGCTACCTACGGTGTCGGGGGCCTGTTCGAGATACTCCGTCGCTGGACAGACGGACAACTGAACCTCTCGACTGAAATGCTTATCGAGCACTGTGCGGGTTTTCTCGGCATTCTCGGCCTATATACCCTCGGGCAGGCGCCTGATCAGGCCGCTCCGCGGCTGGCCGCAGCTGAGGAGACCCGATAGATTCTGCCCGACCCGGCGTCATGCACGACTCGGTTGGCTGAAGGGCATGTTGACGACGGTCGAAAACTAGGCCAGAAGCGACGGTGAAAAGTAGGCCACGTGGTCGGTGGTTATTGTGCCGTGTTGTCGGCTCTGGCGGAGGCAAGGTGTCGATTCCGGTGTCCTTGAGTCGGTAGCTGGAGCCTTTGAGGGTCAAGACGTCGGCGTGGTGGACGATGCGGTCGATCATCGCCGCGGCGACGACTTGATCACCGAATACGTCTCCCCAGCGGGCGAAGGGCAGGTTCGAGGTCAGAATCAGCGAGGCGTGTTCGTAGCGGCTGGAGACCAGTTGGAAGAACAAGTTGGCCGCGTCCTGCTCGAAGGGGATGTAGCCGACCTCGTCGACGACGAGCAGACCGATGCGACGCAACTTGACCAGCTCGGCGGGCAGCCGCCCTGCATTGTGGGCGGCTTTAAGGCGAGCGACCCAGTCCACCGCGGTGGCGAAGGCGATGCGATGTCCGGTCTGGGCGGCTTTGATGGCCAATCCGATAGCTAGGATGCTTCTATGTCTGTCAAGCAGCCTGTTTGACCGTGGTAATTGATGCGGCGTCGGTCTGCATGATCCGGTAGACCTCGCGGGCGATAGCGCGCTTGAGGCAGCGTTTGATCTCTCGGGCCGTCTTGCCTTCTGCGGTGCGTCGGGCGGCGTAGGCCTTTGTCGTAGGCTCGAACCGCAAGCGCGTCAGTGCAACGGTGTGCAGTGCGCGGTTGAGTTGGCGGTCACCGGCGCGGTTGAGCCGGTGGCGTACGGTGGTGCCGCTGCTGGCCGGGATGGGTGCAGCACCTGCCAGGGCCGCGAAGGCCGCCTCGCTGCGGATGCGATCGCGATGTGACCAGGAGATCAAGAACTGCGTGGCAGTGATGACACCGATGCCGGGACGGTCGAGTAGCTGGGGGCAGGCGGCAGTGACGAGGAGTTCGAGCTCGGTTTCGTGTTCTGCGGCTTCAGCTTCCAGCATGAGAGCACGCCGGGCGGTGGCGCGAATCGCGCGGACTGTGGCGCGGTGTTCGACTGAGTGTGACGGCAGGGTACGCAGCCGTGCGCAGCGGTTGAGTTGTTCGTCGGTTGTTCCGCGTCGTAGTTGATCACGCAGCGGTTGGGGGGCGTTGACGATCATGGCTTTGAGTTGCCCAATAGCTTTGGTACGGGCCAGTATTGCGCCCTCTCGCGCGGTGAGTAGCACTCGCATGGCTTCCCGGTCGCCGCGAGCGCGCGGCGCGGCCAGGTGCTCGCGCGTCAAAGCTTCGCGTGCTGCTCGAACGGCGTCGAGGTCGTCGGACTTGGCGCCGTCACGTCGTGCAGGGCGTGCGGGGCGATCGATCTCGACGACCCATTCGCCGCGTTCGAGCAAGTGTGTGGTGAGACCAGCACCGAAGCTGCCGGTGCCCTCGATGGCCCAAACTCGCCGCCCTGTGGCATGTTTGGCGGCGAAGGTGTCGAGCTTGCGGAATCCGAACGCGTCGGTCGCCACCGTCAGCCGCTCGACCAATCCTCCGGCGGCGGTGACGATCGCTGCGGTGTGGGAGTCGCGGTGGGTGTCGACGCCGATGACGAAATCGACCTTGTCTGTCAGCATGGGTGTCACGGTGTTCTCCAATCGTTGGGGTGCATCAGGTCGGCGCCGGCCTGGATGGGATCACCGTGCGGCAAGACTGTGATGAGGCACGACCCGGCATCGGGTCGGCCAAGCTTCTGATCAGGCCAGTCGTGGTGGGCCAGGCCGGTGCCGGTCACCGGCGACGACAAATCCAACGCAAGGGCACTACCCGCGTGAGGTGCGGCCAATGAGTCTTTGGGGTCAGTCGCGGTCACCGACACCGACCCTTCCACCGGCGGCGCCGAGACTCTATTGAGTCCGCCCTCAAGACTCACAGTGGGTCTTGCCAGTGCCCGGCGGCCCGAGCAGGACCACGTTGCGGGACTTGGCCAGGAACGCACTGGTGCCTAGGTGGGCGATCATGTCCCGGTTCAAGGCCGGTTGGTGATCGAAGTTGAAGTCCTCCAACGACTTGCGGGTTGGGAACCCCGCTGAGCGGATGCGGGTCGCCGCACCCGAGGCCTCGCGGGCGGCGACCTCGCGGGAGAGCACCGCCGCCAGATACTCCTCATGAGTCCAGTTGGCGTCGCGGGCTTGCTCGGCGAGGCGGGCAGCGGAGTCGCGGATGCGGGGCGCTTTGAGCGCTTGGGCGTAATGCAGGACAGCCTTGATCGGATCTTCGGCCATGTTCAGGCCACCTCGTCGTCGGAAGTGACTGTGTTGCTGGTGAAGTCGACGCCGAAGGCGCGGTCGTAATCGGCCAGATCACGCACCAGGTGATCACCAGCCACCGGTGGTGGGCCGGTTTGGAACTGTCGACGCAAGGCTGCGGCAGTCGCGACGTGGGTGGGATCGGTCAGCGTTTGTCGCACCGCCCAGCAACGGTCATGAGCCGCCAGCATGCGCCCGGATCGGGTCACCACCACCTGAGTCAAGGTGGTGGTGGCCTCGACGAGTTGGCCGATCGCATTCGGGTCCACGGAGTAGTCGTTGCCGGCCACCCGCACGTAATAGTCACGGCCCAGCCGCACCGAGGTCACCGTCTCGGTGACCGGCGCCACCGGCGGCAACGCCAGCATCTGGGCTCGGTCGGCGCCGAGGAAGTCGATCGGACACCCATCTAAGACCCGCACCCAGCGACTGTTCGCGGTCGGAAGCCATTGCTGCAGTTGGGCATTGAAGTCCGTCGGCGACGTGAAGGTGCGTCCGGGCAGGAACGAGGTCTCCAGATAGCGGTTGGCCCGCTCCACGATCCCTTTGGATTCGGGGTCATAGGGTTTGAGCTGCACCAGCCGCGAACCCAGCGTGCCGGTCAACGCCGTGACCGGATCGGTCAACCGGCCGCGGCGCCCGATTCCGGCCTCGTTGTCCCACCACAACTCATGGGGCACCGCAGCGAAGCTGCCCGACAGCAGCTGCCACATCCCGGCCACCAGATCCATAGTTTGGCGTGAGGGAAGCATCACTGCAGCGATAAATCGGGAGAACGCCGCGACCATCACCAGCACCGGCAGCATCGCCTCCTGGCCGAACCCGACCGCGATCTTGGGTGCGGGGAACCACAGGTCGCACTGGATCGCCCGACCGGGTGGATGCTCGAGCCGGTCGACCGGATCGGCGGGCAGGTACTCCGGGCGGATCACTCGGACCCGCTCTCGGAACCACGAGATCGAACCCGTCCACCCGACCCGCTCGGCGAGCACCGTCGCCGGCATCTGCGGGTAGGCCGATAGCAACGTCCGGATCCGCGGCTCCACCTCGCTAATCGCCGACGGCGTCGAGGCCCGCTCATACTTCGGTGGACCATCGTTGGCCAATGCCCCGGCCACGGTGTCACGCGCGATGCCAAGTCGCCGCGCAATGGCCCGCTGCGACAAACCCTCGCTGCGGTGAAGATGCCGAATCAACGCCCAGTCTTCCAAGGAAATCACCCATCCAATCTGATTGGGTGGCCTACTTTTCAACCGTCGCGACTGGCCGGGCTTTCAACCGTCGTCAACAGGGCATGGCGCGACGCTGACAATCACTGCGGGCGTTCATCCGAGATCGCGACCGTAGAGACTCAACGCTCCGGTCGAGGAACTCGATACAACCTCGCAAGGGGCCACCCTGCCAGGCTGGAGGACTCACAGCGGAGGGCCGTCAGTTCGTTCTCCGTTGTTAGGACCTCTATGGGGTCAGGAGCTATCCCTTCAGATGAAGGTCATCGACCTCGTTCTCACGGAGTCACTGCGGCTCGCTCGCGCCGGTTCCCGGTTCCCGGTGGGCGCAAGACGGTTCGCGACATCACCGGGTAACACATCCGGCCAGGGCCCTGTGTGCCGTCGCGCCCGCAGTCTATTTCGACCGTCGTCAACACGATCGCTCGATCTGCAGCGAAGCGCACCGCTTCGTCCATCGCGATTCGACGGAATCGCGGCGCGGGAAACAAATCTGACGCCCGGCCCGGCGCAATTGTCACCTGATGTTAATTGCGGCTAACATCAGCGCCTAGCAGATCGACGTCGATGCTCGCCCGGAGGGAAAATTTTGCTACAGGCCTTGCGCGACCGGGTCGACGACACCGCGCCCGGCTATCTCAAGAACCGCGACGGACTGATCGCGCAGCTCGACACCATCGCTGAGCAACTGAGGCTCGTCAACGGCGGCGGCGGCGCAAAATACGTTGCGCGCCACCGCAAGCGGGGCAAGCTGCTTGTCCGCGAGCGCATTGAGCTGATGCTCGACCCCGACACGGCGTTCCTCGAACTATGCCCCTTCGCCGCCTGGGGCAGTAAGTTCCCCGTCGGCGGTAGCGTGGTGGTAGGCATCGGCGTGGTCGAGGGCATCGAGTCGATGATCATCGCCCACGACCCCACCGTCCGCGGCGGCGCATCGAACCCCTATACCTTCCGCAAGGTGTTCCGCGGCATGGCCATCGCGCGGGAGAACCGACTGCCCATCATCAACATCGTCGAGTCTGGCGGCGCCGACCTGCCCACACAGGCAGAGATCTTCGTGCCCGGCGGACAGCTGTTCCACGACTTGACACAGCACAGCGCAGCGGGGCTGCCGACACTGGCCCTGGTCTTCGGCAACTCGACCGCGGGAGGTGCGTACGTCCCAGGCATGTGCGACTACGTCGTGATGGTGCGCAACCGTTCCAAGGTGTTCCTCGGCGGTCCGCCGCTGGTCAAGATGGCCACGGGCGAGGTCTCCGATGACGAGTCGCTCGGCGGCGCCGACATGCACGCCCGCACCTCGGGGCTGGCCGATTACATGGCCGAGGACGAGCAGGACGCGATCCGCATCGGCCGTCGCATCATGGCGCGGCTCAACTGGCGGAAGAACGGCCCCGGACCCACCACGCCGCCGCACCCGCCGGTGCACGACCCCGATCAGCTGCTCGGCATCGCGTCGGTCGATCCGAAGGTGCCCTTCGACCCCCGCGACGTCATCGCCCGTGTGGTCGACGCGTCGGCCTTCGACGAGTTCAAACCTCTCTACGGCACGTCACTCGTCACCGGCTGGGCCTCGATCCACGGCTTCCCGGTCGGCATCCTCGCCAACGCACGGGGCATCCTGTTCAGTGAGGAGGCCGAGAAGGGTTCGCAGTTCATCCAACTGGCGAATCAGATCGACACCCCCCTCATCTTCCTGCAGAACACCACCGGTTTCATGGTCGGTGCCGAGTACGAGCAGGGCGGAATCATCAAGGACGGCGCCAAGATGATCAACGCCGTGTCCAACAGCACAGTTCCGCACGTGACCATCACCATGGGTGCGTCCTACGGTGCCGGAAACTACGGCATGTGCGGGCGGTCGTACTCGCCGCGTTTCCTATTCGCTTGGCCTAACTCGAAGTCGGCCGTGATGGGTCCGGCGCAACTGGCCGGAGTGCTGTCCATCGTGGCGCGCGAATCCGCCGCCGACCGCGGGCTGCCCTTCGACGAGGAGGCCGACGCCCAGATGCGCGCCGCCGTCGAGGAACAGATCGAGCGCGAATCCGTCGCACTGGCCAACAGCGGCCGCCTGTACGACGACGGGATCATCGATCCCCGCGACACGCGGACCGTTCTCGGGTTCTGCCTGTCGGTGATCCACAACGGCGAGGTCCGTGGCCAGCATGGCTACGGCGTGTTCCGGATGTGATGGCGATGCCCAAGATCCGCAAGGTCCTGGTCGCCAACCGTGGCGAGATCGCGCGGCGGGTGTTCCGCACTTGCCGCGACCTCGGGATCGCCACCGTGGCGGTCCATTCCGACGCCGACGCCGACGCGTGGCACGTGGCCGACGCCGACGAGGCCGTGCGCCTTCCCGGCTCGTCTGCCGCCGAGACCTACCTCGATATCCACCGGATCATCGCCGCTGCCTCGCTCACCGGCGCGGACGCAGTACACCCCGGCTACGGCTTCCTTTCGGAAAACGCCGGGTTCGCGCGCGCCTGTGCCGCCGCCGACCTCGTCTTCATCGGTCCGCCGCCCAGGGCGATCGACGCGATGGGCTCGAAGCTGCAGGCCAAGAAGACGATGTCCGACGCGGGGGTGCCTGTGCTGCCCGGTGGCGGCACGACGGGGCTATCGGCCGAGCAGCTGGCGAAGCTGGCCGCCGACGTCGGCTACCCCGTGCTGGTCAAGGCCAGCGCCGGCGGCGGCGGCCGAGGCATGCGCGTTGTCGCGTCGCCGGACGAGCTCGACGAAGCGGTCACCTCCGCTTCGCGTGAGGCCGCCGCCGCGTTCGCCGACGGCACCGTCTTCCTCGAGCGTTACGTCCAGCGCCCACGCCACGTCGAGATCCAGATCATGGCCGACACGCACGGAAACGTCG
>RXJD01000104.1:0-11004 GCA_003987775.1 Mycobacterium sp. | reverse complement strand
ACGACGCGTTGCGCGCTCGGATGAGCGAGGCCGCCATCGCCGCCGCGCGCGCCGTCGGTTACGTAGGCGCCGGAACGGTCGAGTTCGTCTACGACGCCGGCCAGGACGGCAAGGGCGCCTCCTTTGCCTTCCTCGAGATGAACACCCGGCTGCAGGTCGAGCACCCGGTTACCGAGCTGATCACCGGCCTCGACCTGGTGCGTGCCCAGCTGCTCGTAGCCATGGGCCGCCCGCTGCCTGAGGAGATGCACAGCCCGCGAATTCGCGGTCATGCGGTCGAGGCCCGGCTGTGCGCCGAGGATCCGGCCGATGACTACCGGCCCTGTACCGGCACCCTGCGCACCTTGGATGTCCCGGCGCTTGCCGGCGTGCGGGTTGACTCGGGTTTTCGTGCCGGTTCGGTGATCAGTCATTACTACGATTCGCTGCTGGCCAAGGTCATCGCGTGGGCACCAACGCGCGACGAGGCACTTGCCAGCCTCTCGGCGGCGCTGGCCGGCGCCCGTATTCACGGCGTGACCACCAATCGCAACCTGCTTGTTCGCGTCCTGCGCCATGACGAGTTCGCCGGGCGGGGCACCGACACTGGTTTCCTTGACCGACACGACGTCCCCGAACTCGGCGCTGCCCTCCTCGACACGCAGGCAGAGCGCCTGCACGCCGTCGCGGCGACCGTGGCCAGCGTGGCCGCGCGGCGTGCTGCGGCGACGGTCCAGGCCACGTTGCCCGCTGGCTGGCGCAACAACCCATCGCAACCGCAGACCACGACATGGCAGACCCAGGGCGGGCGTGAAGTGCGCGTCGGGTACACGTTACGTCTGACGGACACCTGCCTGCGCGTCGATGACGAGGCGTTGGCCGACGTCGAGGTAGTCGAGGGCAGTAGCGAGCGGGTGGTGCTGCGCGTCGACGGGGTGCGCCGCACTTATGATGTCGTCCTCGACGGCGATCTTGCCCACGTTGACTCGGTCGCCGGCTACTCCGCCCTTCGGCTGGCGCCACGCTTCGTCGACCCGAGCACTCTCAACCCGCCCGGGTCGCTCACCGCGCCGATGCCGGGCTCGGTGATCCGACTACCGGTCGCCGAGGGCGAGACGGTGTCAGCCGGTCAAACCCTTGTCGTCCTGGAGGCGATGAAGATGGAGCACACCGTCGCGAGCCCGATCGACGGGGTGCTGAGCGCCCTGCCGGTCCAGGTCGGCCATCAGGTCTCGAGCGGTGACGTCCTCGCCGTGGTCGAGGCGGTGGACGGTGGTGAAGTGGCGTCGGACGCCACGGAGCTCTAATGAACCCGGCGCGCTCCCGATCGGTGGCGCGTCGATACCGATGTGAGGAGTGTCATGGAATTGCACGAGACAGCGGAACGTCAGGACCTGCGCAAGGCGGTCGCCGAGATTGCCAAGGATTTCGGACACGAGTACTACCTGGAAAAATCGCTGGCCGGGGGGAAGAGCACCGAGCTGTGGCAGGCCGTGGGCAAACAGGGCTTCCTCGGGGTGAACCTTTCCGAGCAGTACGGCGGCGGCGGCGGCGGCATCTACGACATGCAGATCGTCGGCGAGGAGCTCGCCGCGGCGGGCTGCCCGCTGCTGATGACCGTCGTCTCGCCGACCATCTGCGGCACGATCATCCAGGCATTCGGCAGTGAGGAACTCAAGCAGCAGTGGCTGCCGGGCATCGCCAGCGGCGAGACGATCATGGCCTTCGCGATCACCGAGCCGGACGCGGGCTCGAACTCGCACAATATCTCCACAACCGCCAAACGCGACGGTGATGACTGGGTCATCAACGGCACCAAGTACTACATCTCCGGTGTCGACGAGGCCGAGGCGATCCTGGTCGTCACCCGCACCTCTACCAACGACCATGGTCGCGGGCTTCTGAGCCTGCTCGTCGTGCCCACCGATGCCCCCGGGCTAACCAAGTCGCTCATCCCGGTGCAGGCGGTCACTCCGGAGAAGCAGTTCACTCTGTTCTTCGATGACGTCCGCGTGCCGGCCGCCAACCTTATCGGCACGGAGAACGAGGGCCTGCGCCAGGTCTTCATGGGCCTGAACCCGGAGCGGATCATGGGGGCGGCGCTCGGCAACGGCATCGGTCGCTACGCGCTGGATAAAGCCGCCGATTACGCCCGCGAGCGCCACGTGTGGGGAGCGCCGATCGGCTCGCACCAGGGCGTATCGCACCCGCTCGCCCACGCCAAGATCCAGGTTGAGCTGGCCCGGTTGATGACTCAGCGTGCCGCCTCCCTGCACGACGCCGGCGATCCGGGGTCGGGTGAGGCGTCGAACATGGCGAAATATGCCGCAGCCGAGGCGGGCATCCTGGCGCTCGACCAGGCGATTCAGACCCACGGCGGTAACGGCATGGCCACCGAGTACGGCCTCGCCACGTTGTGGGGTCCGGCCCGGCTCATGCGCACCGCGCCGATCAGCCGCGAGATGATCCTCAACTTCGTGGCGCAGCACAGCCTGAAACTGCCCGCGTCCTACTGAGTCGCCGCGGAATGAAAGCGAATCGCATGCAACTCGGCATCGGTCAGTGGGTGACCCGGCGCGCCTTCCTCAACGGCGGGCGCACCGCGATGATCAGCAACGGCGCGCACATCACCTACGCCGACCTCGATCGGCGCACCAACCAGGTCGCCGCCGCACTCATCGCCCTCGGCGTGCGCAGGGGCGATCGGGTCGCGATGCTGCTGGTCAATTCGACCGAGTTCATCGAGGTGCTGCTGGGCTGCGCCAAAATCGGCGCACTTGCAGTTCCGCTCAACGTGCGCCTTGCCGGACCCGAGATCGGCTACATCCTGGCCGACTCAGGCGCCGATGTTCTGGTCTTGCACGAGCCGTTGGCCGCGCAGGCCAGGAGCGCGGTCACCGAGTCCGGAGTCCGCGTGCGCCATGTCGTGCGCGCCGGTGGGGTGCCGGCGCCGGGCGAGCTCGGCTACGAAGACGTGGTCTCGGGCGCCGCGCCCGAACCGCTCAACGGTGACGTCGACGGCCGCGACCCCGCGTTCATCATGTACACGTCGGGGACGACGGGCCGACCCAAGGGCGCGATCCTCACCCACGACAACCTGCTATGGAACGCGATCAACGTCCTCGGCACCGACATCGGCCTGCGGGGCGAGGACGTCACCGTGGCGGTGGCCCCGATGTTCCACATCGGCGGGCTGGGAGTACACACCCTGCCGCTGCTCTACGTCGGCGGCACCAGCGTCATCATGCCGTCCTTCGAGCCGCGAGCGACGTTACAGGCGATGGCCGACCACCAGGTCACGGTTCAGTTCATGGTGCCGGCCATGTGGACCGCTCTCACACAGGTGCCCGACTTCGACTCCTTCAACCTGTCTGGGCTGCGTTTCGCCTTGGGCGGCGGGTCGCCCGTCCCCCTCACGGTCATCGACTTCATGCGCGAGCGAGGCGTGCCCTTCACCGAGGGCTTCGGCATGACCGAGACCGCTCCCCTGGTGACCGTCCTCGACGCCGAGAACATCAGCAAGCGGGCCGGGTCGATCGGCCGCGTGGCAATGCATGTCGACGCCCGCATCGTCGACGACGACGACCGCGACGTGGCGACCGACACCGTGGGAGAGCTGATCGTGCGCGGCCCGAATGTGTTCACCGGCTACTGGATGAAGGCGAAGGCGAGCGCCGAGGCGCTACGCGGGGGCTGGTTCCACACGGGCGATCTCGGGCGTATGGACACGGAGGGCTACATCACCCTCGTCGACCGCAAGAAGGACATGATCATCTCCGGCGGCGAGAACGTCTACCCGATCGAGGTCGAGCAGGTTCTCTTCCGCCACCCGGCGGTACTCGACGCCGCCGTGATCGGCGGCAAGGACTCAAAGTGGGGCGAACGCGTCGTCGCGATCGTCGTCGCCGACCCGGCAACACAGGCGCCTAGCGCCGAGGAGATCGTGGCTTGGTGCCGGGAGCGGCTGGCGCACTTCAAGTGTCCGCGTGACGTGCACTTCGTCGCCGAACTGCCGCGCAACGCCACTGGCAAGCTGCTCAAGACCGAGCTGCGCGCGCAGTTCACGGGCATCGAGGGCGGAGTCGTTTTGCGCTGAGTCGTGCCGCTGCACATCGCGGGTTCGAAGCAGAGCCCCTAAATCATGAACTGAGAAGAGGATGCGACAGCATCGGCGGGGGCTAGCGGTTTCGTTCACCTCCCTCGATTTGGTGCGGCTGGTGCCGACGCAGGCAACGCCAGCGTCGGTAGGATCCCAGCCCAGCGGATCGGACGGCGAACAACGTAACCACAAATCGACAGGAGGACTGAAAGTGGCCGGTTTGCGCCGCAAACTGCTCCTCGAGGCCGCCGCCGACCTGTTCGCGCGGCAAGGCTTTCACGCCGTGGGCATCGACGACATCGGTGCCGCAGCAGGGGTGAGCGGGCCGGCCGTCTACCGGCACTTTCAGAACAAGGACGCGATCCTGCGCGAGTTATGCGACGCCGCCATGACTGAGCTGCTGGCCGGCGCCCGGCGCGCCACCACCGCCGGCACACCGACGGAGGTCCTGCACGCCCTTGTCGACCTACACGCGGCCTTCGGCGCGCGACGACGCGGCCTGTTGGCCGTCTACGCCCGCGAGCACCGCTCGCTGTCGCCGCTGGCGACCCGTGCCCTGCGACGCCGACAGCACAGCTACGAGTCCTTCTGGGTCGAGGCACTCGTACGAGCACGGGGCGATCTGGACCGTGAGCGCGCACAGGGCCTGGTCGCCGCCGTGCTGTCATTACTCAACGCGTCCGCGTACATGCCGGCGTCGCTGGACGACGCGACGATTGAGGCGATGCTGGCCGCCGCGGCCGTTGCGGCGCTGTTCAGCGGCGCGAATTGACCGGGTTCGGCGTGGCGGGGCTGCCGACTGAGGCCGCTCAGGTGGTGAAGCCGCCTCCGCCTCAGATCACGTCATCGTACTGGCTCGGGCACCGGCTGCCTCGCCGGCGCGCTACCGACCCGATCCCGAAGATTCCGGCAAGGTGGCGGGTGTTGGTGCGCTGCGACACCGCCGGGGCCACCCACAAATTCGCCGACGCCTGCCGGGAAACGCGCGCGCAGTTCGTCAATCAACCCCACGATCAACGTGTTCGGCTTGACACCGTGCGGAGCACCTGTCCTCTTGCCCTTGCCGCGCGGTGTGCGGATCGCTTCGTAGATGTACGCCTGCGTAGTCATGTCCGGTTCTTCTCCGCGCGACTCACAACGAACGGCTGATGATTTCCTTCATGATTTCGCTCGTGCCGCCGTAGATCTTGTTCACCCGGGCGGCGGCGTAAGCGCGGGCGATCGGATACTCCATCATGTAGCCGTAGCCGCCGAAGAACTGCACACAGCGGTCCACAACGGCGACGCCCCTGTCCGCCGCGATCAACTTGGCCATCGACGCCGTCGCCGGGTCGTTCTTGCCGTCGATGTACTGCTGAATGCAGTAATCGACCGTGGTCTTGATCGAGAGCACCTCGGCTTTAAGCTCGGCGAGCTGGAATCTGTTGTGCTGGAACTCGATCAGCGGCTTGCCGAACGCCTCGCGTTCCTTGGTGTAAGCGATGGCCTCCAGCACCGCCGCCTCGGCCATGCCGGCGCACTGCGCGGCGATGATGAGCCGTTCGCGAGCCAACTGCTGCATGAGCTGATAGAAGCCCTGGCCCTCCTGCTCGCCGAGCAGATTCGCCGCCGGCACCCGCATGTCGGAGAAGAACAACTCGCGAGTGTCCTGCCCGTGTTGGCCGACTTTCTCGAGCACTCTTCCCCGCTCGAACCCCGCCAACTCCTCATCGGTCTCCGCCACGATCAGTGATACCCCGGCTGCACCCTGCGACAGGTCGGTCTTGGTGACAATCACCAAGAGGTCGCAGAGAGTTCCATTGGAGATGAACGTCTTCGAGCCGTTGATCACGTAGTCCTCGCCGTCGCGAACCGCCGTCGTCTTGACGGCCTTCAGATCGGAGCCGGTGCCGGGCTCGGTCATCGCAATTGCAAGCACCTTCGTCCCGCTGATGATGCCAGGCATCCAGCGCTGCTTCTGTTCGTCGTTTGCGTAGGTGTTGATGTAGTGCGCGACGATAGGTGCGTGCACGAGCCACCCCGACGATGCGTCGTGAGCCAGCGCTAGTTCTTCAGCGATGACGGCAGAGAACCCGAAGTCGCCGTTAATTCCGCCGTAGCACTCGGGCAGGTCCACGCCGAGCAGGCCGGCATCGCCCAACTTGTTCCAGAAATCGCGATCTACCTGGTGCTGCGCAGCCCATCGCTCTTGGTTCGGGGTCGCCTCTTTGCGAAAGAACTCAGCCGCGTGCATCCGCAATTCGCGGTGTTGGCCCGTCTCCCACGTGGCGCGGTAGTCGGGAAACAGCTCAGACATGATTTACCTCGCTCTATTCAGCGGTTTGCCGGCTTGTGCTGCAATCGATTCCAGCTCGGCGGCGGTCTTGTCGACGAACGCCGCTCGAATGCTCTCACGCGTGCCGTTCGCGCCGAATGTTTGGAGCCGGCGCCTGAAGAAATGCGGCTCGATTGCCCGAGAGCGACATGCCCGTCTGCCGATGCATAGATGCCGTAGCCAGGCAGCGTGCCCACCAGCATGGCGATACGAATGTGTACCCAGACTGTGGGCACATGAGGCTCAAGTGTTGAAGCCGCCACCGCAGATCACCACCTGTCCGCTTATGTAGTCCGACTCGGGGATGCATAGCAGGTAGACGGCACCCGCGCCGTCTGCTGGCGTTCCGGCCCTGCCCAGCGGGATGGCGCGCTCCATGGTGGCGAGCAGTTCGGGGTTGACGCCCACCGCTAGTTCGCGACCCTCGATGTCGATCGTCCCGTCACCTCCGGCAGGAGTCTCGGTGAGGCGGGTGCGGATGAGCCCGAACGCGACCGCGTTGACCGTGACGTTGTAGCGGCCCCACTCCTTCGACATGGCCTTCGTGAGCCCAAGGACGCCGGCTTTCCCCGAGGAGTAGTTCGCCTGACCGGCGTTGCCTCCAGTGCCCGCGATCGATGAGATGTTGACGACCTTGCGGCACCTGACGTTCCCGGCCTCGCGCTCCTTCTTCACGGCTGAGCTGATCACGGGCTGTGCAGCCCGCAGAATGCGGAACGGCGCCTTCAGATGCACGTCGAGAATCGCATCCCACTGCTCGTCGCTCATCTTCTGCACCACCGAGTCCCATGTGTAGCCGGCGTTGTTGACGATTATGTCCACTCCGCCGTACTCATCGACGGCCGTCTGCACGAAACGTTCGGCGAAACCGTCCTCGGCGACGCTGCCGGCGCACACGACCGCGGTGCCACCGGCAGCTTCGATCGCGGCAACCGTCTCCTTCGCCGGCCCGGCGTCGAGGTCGTTCACGACCACCTTGGCGCCGTCGCCGGCAAGCTTCTCGGCGATGGCGCGTCCGATGCCACGCCCCGACCCGGAGACCAGCGCGATCTTGCCGTCCAGCTTGCCCATGTTGCGTCCCAACTTTTAGGGGGTACCGGTCGTTGCCCTACCGGATTGTTCAGCGTGTGTCGAGCAGCGATTCGGGAATGTCCACCACGCGGGACCGCACGTATTCCCCGAGCCCCTTGGCCTGCGCGTCCGGCCGGGTCGAGGAGGCCACCCCATCACCGAGCAAGCCGTGCACCACCACGTTGAGGGCGCGCAGGTTCGGCAGTTCGAAGCGCTCGATGGGCAGGTGCGCCGTCTCCGGCCCGAGCAGTGTGCGCAGCCGCTCGACGCTGAAGTAGTCGCGCGCCCACGCGTACCCAGGGTCATCCCGTGCCCACAGGCCGAGGTTAGCGTTGCCGCCCTTGTCTCCGGACCGCGCGCCGAGTACCGACCCGAGCGGCGCGCGACGTGTCGGCCCGGACGGCACCGGCAGCTTCGCGGGCGGGGCGATCCCAGCCGGCGGGACAGCACCGGTCGGCGGGTCGGGGATCTCGTGCCGTGTGCCGTCGGCGTCGACCAGTACGTGCGTGAGGGCCGAGCGCGCTACGTAGGCCGGCCGGTAGACGCCGAAGGCGGTCTCCGAGGACGGTGGCGTGGTGGTGTGGAAGCCGGCGAAACCAGCCAGGGCGATCTCCATGACCCCGCCGGAGAATGCTCGGCCCACCTTGCGCGGGTCGGCGTCCTTGACCGTCACACGCAGGTGCGCGCAGGCTTGCTCGTTCGTCGGTGCATCGGAGACGTCGAAACGCAACAGCCTCACGTCGACTTCGTCGAAGGCGTCGCGTCCGCCGAGAACGTCGAAGAGCTGCTGTTCGGCGAAGGCCGCCTTGGCCTCGATGTCGAGGCCGGTGAGCACCATGGTCATCGTGTTACGGAAGCCGCCCACCTCATTCAACGCCACCTTCAACGTGTCCGGCGGCGGACTGCCTTTCGTACCGCTGATCGCGACGCGGTGCTCATCCTGTTGAGCCAGCCGGATGGTGTCGAAGTGGGCGACGACGTCGGGGCCGAGGTAGGCAGGTTCAGCGATCTCGTAGAGCAGCTGGGCGGTGACCGTGCCGACTGAGACCAGTCCCCCCGTGCCGGGATGCTTCGTGATCACCGAAGAGCCGTCCTCGGCGACCTCGGCGATCGGAAACCCCGGGTAGCGGCGGTCGGTGATCTCGTCGAGGAACGCGTAGTTGCCGCCCGTCGCCTGAGGGCCGCACTCGATCACGTGCCCGGCGACGACCGCGCCCGCGAGCCGATCCCAGTCCTCGGGCGCCCAGCTGTGCCACCAGGCGGCTGGACCGACCACCAGGGATGCGTCGGTGACCCGGCCGGTCACGACGACGTCGGCGCCCGAACGCAGCGCCTCGGTGATGCCCCAGGCGCCGAGGTAGGCGTTGGCCGATACCGGTTTGATGTCGCCGACGGGCGGCGTGATTGCGTGGAGGTCGCCACGTAGGTCGTCGCCCTCGACGTGCGCGACGCGCGCGGTGAGGCCGAGACGTGCGGACAGCTCGCGCAACGCGGCGGCCAAGCCGGCGGGATTGAGCCCGCCCGCGTTCGCGACGACCTTGATGCCACGATCGAGACAGGTGCCCAGCACCTGTTCCATTTGGGTGAGGAAAGTCCGCGCGTACCCGCCGGACGGGTCTTTGGCCTGGGCCTTGGCCAGGATGAGCATGGTCAGCTCGGCCAGATAGTCACCGCACAGGACATCGATCGGACCGCCCTCGACCATCTCGCGGGCTGCGGCGATGCGGTCGCCGTAAAAGCCGGAGCAGTTGCCGATGCGGACCGGGACGCTCACCGCTGCCCCCCTGCGAACTGGCCCGCCACGCGCCCGCCGCCAGGGGGCCCCGCGAAGGCCTGGGCGATCGCGAGCCACTGGTCGGCCAGCGGTCCGTCGGCGACCAAAGCGGTGTCGTCGCGGTGGCGGCGTTGGGTCACCAACAGGCAAAAGTCCAGCGCCGGCCCGCTCACGCGGTTGGCGGCGTCGGCTGGCCCCCACGTCCAGACGCTGCCGTCCGGAGCGGTCAGCTCGACGCGTACCGGGTCCGCGGGGAGGTCCAGACCGTTGGCCAGGTAGCTGAAAGCGCGCGCACCCACCCCGATGTGGGCCACGTGCCGCAGCCGTGCCGTGGCCTCGCGGGTCGCGCCGAGCGCGTCGACGATGTCCTGGCCGTGCGCCCAGGTCTCCATGAGTCGCGCTGTCAGCGACGAGACCGCGCTCATCGGCGGCCCGAACCACGGCAGGCGGGTCGCCGGGGCAATGTTCGCGAACGCCGCAACGAGGGCTGCACGCGACGTGTCGAACCACGCGAGCAGGTCGGCAGCCGGCATTTGACGGTAGCGCTCAGCGATGACGTCGGGTGAGATGCTTCCGTCGGCCATCATCGGCAGGTAGTCGCTGCTGAAACCGTCGGGGTCGGTGACCGAGCGCACCGCCACGTCGTCGAAGAACGCCAGATGGCTGATCTGGTCGCGGATCGCCCAGCCCACGGCCGGAGTCGGCGCGTCCCAGCCGCGCGGACCTTCGGGCAGCGGTGCGATGAGTTCGCGCAACGCGGCCGTTTCGGCTTCAATGTCGGCGATTACCGACTGCATAGTCACCGCCATGTCAGCGTCCCTTCCACTGTGGTGCGCGCTTCTCGCGGAACGCCGTCGGGCCTTCCTGCGCGTCGTCGCTCAGATAGACCGGCTCCCATATCTCGTCGGCCAGGTCGTAGGCGGCGGCGAGGTGGTGCTGTGCCGAGAGGTACACGGTGCGCTTGGACGCAAGCACCGATAGCGGTGCGTTCGCGGCGATGCTGAGCGCCAACTGCTGGGTACGCTCGCGCAACTGATCGGCCGGCACCACCTCATTGACCAAGCCGACCTGGTGGGCGCGCTCGGCGGTGATCGGGTCGCCGGTCAGCAGGATCTGCATGGCAACGCGTGGGGGCACCAGCCACGATAGCGGTGCCGCCCACGGCGACCCGCGGCCGACTTTGACCTCGCTGACGGCGAAGGTCGCGTGTTCGGCAGCCACGACCAGGTCGCACTGCTGCGCGAGCAGGAAGCCCCCGGCGAACGCGACACCGTTGACGGCCGCGATCGTCGGCTTCGCGACATCGATGTTGCGGCCGAACTGCGGAGCGAAGTCCTTCGGGGGCACCTTGAGCGCGTTCTGCGCCATCTCCTTCAAGTCCCCGCCGGCGCAGAACGCCTTATCGCCCACGCCGGTGAGGACGAGCACCTTCGCCGCGTCGTCGTCATTGAAGCGGCGCACCGCGTCGAAAAGCCCCGTGCGCACAGCGTTGTTCAGCGCGTTGCGCGCCTCGGGCCGGTTGATCGTCAGCCAGGCCACGCTGTCGACGACCTCGTAGCGAATCGGTTGCTCGGCCACCGAGCCTCCGTCCCTCACCGTCGCCTCGCATGTGAGTGGCAGTTCACCCCGGCACCTCGACAAACGGGTCGGCCAGCTCAACGGTGGCTTCACTCGGCACGCACGGACCATCTTCGCTCGAGACGAGCAACTCGAGGTCGACGAGGCGCCGTCCGCCATCGTCGCGTTTGGCCACGACCTTGCCGCTCA